>JAHFSX010000003.1:248352-338327 GCA_023269675.1 Verrucomicrobiota bacterium | reverse complement strand
TCCTCGAACCGCCGACCTTCGGCCGCGGCCAGAACAACGAGATGTACAAGATCGAGAAGGACCTGCCCGAGACGTTGCGCCTCTGCCGCGAGCTGCTGAGCGCCGACCCGCTCTTCATCCTCTTGAGCGCGCACACGCCCGGCTACTCGCCCGTGGTCCTGCAGAACGTGCTCGGCCAGACCGCCGCCGGGCTCGGCGGCGCGACCACGGCGGGCGAGATGCTGCTCACCGGCGCGCCCGACGTGCTGCCCACGCCCTGCGGCGCCTTTGCCCGCTGGGCCAGCGAAAACTGATCAGGGGCGGCGGCGCGGAGCGCTCGCCCTACCCTGGGCAGTTGGCGCGCACGCTCGCGCCGCCGTCTCCTCGGTTGCCGGCGCCCTCGGTATCTCAGGTGGGGCGGGCGCTCCGCGCCGCCGCCCCCTGATTCGGCTCACTTCAGCGCGAAGCGCTGCGGCGCGGCGTTCCAGCCTTTCACGACCAGCACATCCCCGCCCTTGAGATTCGCCGACTCGGTCTCGACCGTGACCGACCGCTTCTCGCCCGGCAGCAGGCTGAAGAAGTTGTCGGTGTAGAACGACGGCCGCACCGGCTTTCCGTCCTTGTCCAAGAGCTGCAGCTGCGCCATGAACGCCAAACTCGCGCCCGCGTTCTCAAGCGTCACGTCGAGGAAGGTGCTGCCGCCTTCGGTGCGCACCGTCTGCGCCGCCTTGAGCGTCACGGCCGGCAGCTTCGCGAGCTCCTCGAAGCCCGCCGTGCAGGGGCCCGTGAGCGTTTTCCGGCCCTTGTACACGCTGGTCGAGCGCCAGTAGAAGGTGTCGGAGACGAACGCGCCCTTGTCGTCGGTCAGCGTGAGCTTGATGAAGTGCACCGGCGTGATGTCGGCCGGGAACGCGAGCGTCAGCGCCTTGTGCGCGAGGCCGTCCTCGGGCAAGTCCACCTTAGCCTGCTTCGAGACCACCTTCTTCAGGTTGAAGTCGTAGACGTCGGCGGTGACCGTGTAGCCGGTGAAGGCCTTGTAGTAGTCGTTCACCACGGTGACGGTGTTGGAGAGATACTCGAACTGCGCGTGCAGCGGCTCCAGCGCGTCCTGCGTGTAGTAGAGCGCCGCGGTCGGCTCGAGCGACCAGTCCCACATGCGGCTGCCGGTCTGGCGCAGCGGCGGGTTGTGGTACCAGAAGAGCAGGCCCGCGCAGTAGCGGTCGCCGAAGTCCAGCTTGTTGGCGTTCCACACCTCCCAGATCGAACGGTAGCCCGCGCCGCCCACGGCCTGCGCCTTGACCGCATACTCCTCGATGTTCTGCGACGCGCCGTACTGGTTCACGAGGTCGTTGTAGAGCGTGGTGATCAGGTGGAAGCCGCCGCCGTCGTGGTAGTCCCAGACCTCCTTGTTGACCGGCCACAGGTCCTTCGGTTCCATCATCTCGCGCAGGCACTCGACCGTCGGCAGGCAGGGCATGCCGTACTCGGGGTTGAAGCCGTCGACGCGGCTGCCGCGGTCGGACGCCGTGTTCTCGTAGTGCTGCATCGGATTCACCGTCTTGTAGGGGGAGCCGTCATGCACGCCGTCGCACTCGGACTGCATCATGTAGCCGCGCGTGTCGTCCAGCGACAGGATCAGCTCCTTCGCCCCGGAGACCTCGGTGGATTCGTTGGACGAGACGTAGTGGGCCAGCGACGGGTGGTTGCGGATGCGCTTGACCGTCTGCGCCACGTTCTTGAGGTAAAGCGGCTGGTCGACCGGGTGCTTGGTGTCGCCGGTCAGCCAGAACTCCTGCCACACGGGCAGGCCCAGCTCGTCGCAGAGCTGGAAGAAGTAGTCCGACTCCGCGATGCCTCCGCCCCAGATGCGGATAAAGTTGACGCCCGCCTGTGCGGTGTAGCGCAGTTCGGCGTACATGCGCGCGTCGTCCGCGCGCAGCATCGCGTCGGGCACCCAGTTCGTGCCGCGCACGAAGAAGCGCTTGCCGTTCACGTAGAAGGTGCGCGACTTGTCGGGGCTGTTCTGGTCGGACGTGAGCTCGCGGATACCGAAGCGCGTTTTGAGCGTGTCGCTGTCGGCGAACTTCTTGGTCTTCTCGTCGAGCGTCTGGAGCGTGAACGTCGCCTCGTACAGGTTCTGCGGGCCTTTGTGGATCGGCCACCAGAGGCGCGGGTTCTTGACCACGAGCTGGGGATGGGTCTTGGGCGAGAAGGTCACGGTGCGGACCTCGCCGCGGAAGAGCGTGGTGTCGCAGGTGAAGCGGATGTCCGTGCCCGCGATCTCGCCGATCACCTTGCAATTCACGTTGGCGGTGGTCGGGTTCTCCACCTCCACCGAGACGGTCAGATCGGCGGAGTCGTAGGCCGGCTTGGCCAGCGTTGTGCGCACGAAGGGGTGTCCCAGCGCGGCGCGGCCGGTGGTGAAGAACGAGAGGCTGCGCCAGATGCCGGTGTTGCGGTCGCGCACCCCGTCGTTGAGCGTGAAGTCCCAGCCCACGGCCATCAGCATGGTCACGTTCTTGCCGATCTCGCCGTCGCCGCCGTTGCGGAACTCGTTGTTGGCCGCGCCCCAGGCCTTGAGCTTGGTGTCGCCCGCGACGTCCACGGGGAAGACCTTGACCGCGATGGCGTTGGGCCTGTCGGTCGTCACGTAGTCGCTGACGTTCACGAACTCCTGGCAGAACATGCCCGCGGTCACGAAGGCGAGACGGCCGTTGATCCAGATCTCCGAGCGGTAGTTGATGCCGTCGGAGCGCATCCAGACCGTCTTGCCCTTATAGGTCGGCGGCAGCGCGAACTCGGTGCGGAACCAGTAGGTGTAGAAATCGCGGCCGGCCTCGTTCAGGTCCGGGATGAGCTTCTGCGTCTTCTTGTTGTTGAGCCCGAAATCCGGCGCGGGGTAGACCTTGTTATGGACCAGCGAACTCAGCACCGTTCCCGGCACGACCGCGGGCATCCAGCCCTCGGCCGCATAGCCCGCGCGCGACACCGTTTCGGCGGCTTCCTTCACCTCGCCCGCCTTCTTCATCGTCCAGTTAAACGCGCCGCCGTGCCCCTCGGCCGAATCGAGCACGATCCGCCCTTCGGTCTCCTGATACGCCGCCGGCCGCGCGAAGGCCGCCACCGCCGCCAACACAACGACCCCAAATCCCATGCCACGTTTCATGCGTACCCCACATCTTCACGCACGCTCAGGGATGAGCGTGCCACATTCCGGAATGAGCCCCACGCGATCTCGCGCAGGGTCTCCCTTGTTTCCAGCCTCGCAGCCAAAAGGGTATAGTTTATCCGATCCCGCGACGGAAGCAAACGCCGATTCGGTTCAGACGCCGGTCTTGCGCGGGCGCGGGATTCTTTTGCGGGTGCCCGTTTCCCCGCAGCCAATCGCTTCGCCCTATGGCAGGCTTCGCCTCCAGGCCAGGACGGACTCCCTCAGGCGCTGGGCCTCTCCCGGATTTTCAGCGGCAAGGTTGCGGGCCTCGCCGGGATCACTCCCGAGGTCGTAGAGCTCCGCGCCTGTGCCGTCGGCCATCACGAGCAGCTTCCAGTTGCCGTCGCGGACCGCGAGGCTGGGGCTGCGGCCGCGGCCCTGCGGATACTTGAAGGACGTGCCGTTGCGGCCATACTCCCAGAACAGCGGCTTCGCGCGTGCAACCGTTTTGCCGTTCCACGCCGCGCTGATGTCTTCGCCGTCGAACGCGCCCTCCTTTGGCAGCGCCGCTCCGGCCACCGCGCAGAGGCTGGGAAACAGATCCACCGCGTTCCAGACGGTCTGCCCGTCGAGGCGCCCCGCCGGCGCGTGCCCCGGCCAGCGGACGACGCACGGCATGCGGATCCCGCCCTCGTAGAGGCTCATTTTGCTGCCGCGCAGGCCGCCCGCGCGCGCACCTTTGAACGTGGGCAGCGGCCCGTTGTCGCTGGCGAAGACCACCAGCGTCTGGCCGTCGATCCCCAGCGCTTTCAGCCCGGACATCAGGCGGCCGACCTGACGATCAAGCTCGGCCAGCACGCGGCGGAAATTCTCCGGCGTCTCGCCTTTCGGCACATCGTCGGCCGGCACCCACGGCGTATGGACGTCGTCGGGCCAGAGGTTGACGTAACACGGCTGGCCCTGGTGCCGGCGGAGGAAGTCGAGCGTCTTGTCCACGAAGAAGGCGGTCCGGTCCCAGCGTTTGACCTTGTCCTTGGGCGACCAGATCCAGTCGGAGCCTGTGATGTCCGGATGGGGCTCCGGACTCTCCCACGTGCTGGCGTGCTCGTCGAAGCCGTAGGCCGCGAACGGCGGCGCGTTCGACACGTCCCGTCCGCCGCCCATGTGCCACTTGCCGAAGTGGCCTGTCGCGTAGCCCGCGGTTTTCAGGGTGCGCGCCAGGGACGGCGCGTTCGCGTCGAGAAAATCGGCCTGCCCACACGCCCGGTTGCCCGCGCGCGCTTGCAGATAGCTCGTGAGCCTCCACCTCGCCGGGAACATGCCCGTCGTGCAGCCGGCCCGCGAGGGCGAACAGATCGGCGAGGCGCTGGTGTACTGCGTGAACCGGATGCCGTCGCGGGCCAGCGCGTCGATGTTCGGCGTCGGCACAAAAGTCCCGCCGTTGCAGCCGATGTCGCCGTAGCCCATGTCGTCGGCGAGGATGAAAACGACGTTGGGCCGTTCCGCCGCCAGGCCGTGGCAGGCGAGGATCGCCAAGAACGCAAGCGTGGCGCAGGTGTTTTTCATACTTTTGAATATCCAATCATGAACAAGGAACGCCCAGTATCCAACAGAAATACGCCATTCACTTGGTCATTGGAAAATCCTTGTTGGCGATTGGTTATTCTTTGGCCTTCTTTCGGCCGTTCGCCTTCTTCTTGCCTTTTCCCTCGTCGGGATAAGGCTTCACCTGAGCCCTGACCGCCCACGCCTCCCACTGTGCGGCGAGCCCTTTGGCTTTCTCGGGCTGGGCCGCGGCGAGGTCATGCAGCTCGGTGCGGTCGGCCTTCATGTCGTAGAGCTCCCAAGCGCCGTTCCGGCCGCGGCGCACGAGCTTGAGATCGCCCACGCGCACCGCCGCGTTGCCTTCGTGCTCCCAGTAGAGCGCGTCGCGCTCAACGGGTCTGTTGGCGAAGGCGCCGACCAGGCTCTTGCCCTCCATGGGCGTGACGGGCTTGCCCTTGAACTCCTTCGGATAGGTCGCGCCGCCGACATCGGCGCAGGTGGCCAGGATGTCGATCAGGTGCGCGGGCTGCGTGCGCCACTCGCCTTTCGCGGCGATGCCGGCAGGCCAGTGCGCGATCATGGGCGTGGCGATGCCGCCCTCGTGGTTGAAGTGCTTGAACAGGCGGAACGGCGTGTTCTCGACGAAAGCCCAGCTCATGCCGCAGAACCAGTCGGACGAGCCTTTCGACGGATCGCCCACGGTCTTGCCTTTCGGGCCGGCCTCCGCGTTGCCGCCGTTGTCGCTCATGAACAGGATCAGCGTGTTGTCCAGCACCCCGCGCTGCTTGAGTCCGGCGACGAGTTCCCCCACCGCCTGGTCCATGTGGTGCACCACCGCCGCGTAGGTGGCCATCAGATGGTCGAAGCGCTCCTGCTCCTCGGCGGGAACGTCCTTCCACATCTGAACGTCCGCGGGCCGCGGCGACTTGGCCCAGGCTTTGTCGATGAGGCCGAGTTCGAGTTGACGGGCATACCGCGCGTCGCGGGTCGCCCCCCAGCCGGCCTTGTACGTGCCGCGGAACTTCGCGATCTCCTCCGCCGGAGCCTGCAGCGGGAAGTGCGGCGCGTTGTAGCAGAGGTGCAGGTAGAAGGGCTTCTTCTCGGCCAGCGCCTCGTCGATGAACTTCAAGCCGAAGGTTGTCCAGAGATCGGTCGTGTACCAGCCTTTCGGCAGGCGCGGGTCGTCGTCCGCGATCTCCGCGCCATTCAGGAAAAGCTTGGCCCTGGGCGAGTCGGGATAATAGAACCCGCCGGAGGGCGCGTTCAGGCTGCGGTCGAAGCCGCGCCCCCACGGCGTGGCGCCGTGCTCCTGCCCGACATGCCACTTGCCGCTCAGCGCCGTGAAGTATCCGGCCGGCTTGAGCACCTCCGCGATGGTCACGCACTGGTCGTTCAGGTATCCCTGATACCCGGGCACCCCGCCGTTGCCGGTCATGTGGCCCACGCCCGCCTGATGCGGATAGAGACCGGTCAGCAGGGAGGCCCGCGTGGGGCAGCAGCGCCCCGTGTTGTAGAACTGCGTGAACTTCACGCCGCCCTTGGCCAGCGCGTCCAGATTCGGCGTCGGGATTTCTGACCCGTAGCAGCCGAGGTCGGAGAAGCCCATGTCGTCGACCAAGATGACGACGATGTTGGGCTTGGCCGCCGGAGCCGCTGCGGCGGCCATAGACGCAGCGCATGCGGCGGCGAATAGAAGGAACAATCTGAAGCTCATGGTCATGACTCCGGGGATGGGAAATGAATAGATTATTAAGAACGCGTCGCGCGCCCTCTTATTGTCCGTTATTTCGGCTATCTTCCGCAACACCGGATTACCCGGGCGGGCGGCGGTTGTGATTCGACTTTGTTGAATCCACACCCGAAGGAGGAGGTAGAATTCAGGAGTTGGGAGTTGCAATGCCATGAAAGCGAACGTGTTCGCGCGATGCGCGATGGTCCGTGTTTGTGTCTTCAAAATGAAATCACACGTATTGTTCCTGGAAAAAGCTTCTTCGCGGAAGAGGGCCTCCTTGTCGAACGCCCGGTTTTCAAGGCTTTTTGCGCTTTCAACTCCGTGCCTATAACTTCAACCGGATTAGGATTAAGAACACGATTAGGATTAGGAGGGATCTGGACCACTCGCAATCCTAATCCTAATCTTAATCTTAATCGTTCAAAGAAGTTACCCCGCCGTTTATTCCCCCGCTCCGCGGGCGGCGTGCTAAATCCTAAATTCTTCTTGGCACGACTCAGTTTCAACGATACTGAATCGCACCCGACCGTCGACGCGCCTTGACTTCTTTGGCACGAGCCGCCACACTTTTCCAAACCCTGACACGAACAAACAGAAAGGTCACGATGATCATGCGTAAGTTCTCTCCTCTCACCCGGACCGGAGTCACCCGCTCGGCCGCCTGCGCGCTTTTTTTAGCCGGACTCCTCGCCGCGCCGTTCTGCGGCCTTGCGGGAGAGCTGCTGCTCAAGAAGGGCGACCGTGTCGCCATCGTGGGAGATTCCATTACCGAACAGAAGCAGTACAGCAAGTTCATCGAGCTCTATCTGCTGGCCTGCGTCCCGGAACTGGACCTGACCATGTTTCAGTTCGGCTGGTCGGGCGAACGCGCGCCGGGCTTCGCCGATCGCATGGAGAACGACTTCGTGCCGTGGCGCCCGACCGTGGTGACCACCTGTTTCGGCATGAACGACGGCGGCTACCGTCCCTATGACAAGGGGATCGGCGCGACCTACGAAGCGGGCGACCGGCGGATCCAGACGCGCTGCAAGGCGCTCGGCGCGCGCATGATCGTCGGCGGCCCCGGCCCGGTCGACACGGAGACGTGGAAGAAGACCGAACCCGAGGCGGACCAGTACTACAACGAAAACCTGGCCCAGCTGAGCGCGATCGCCGGAAAGGTCGCGGCCGAGAACGGCTTCGTTTACGCGGGCCTGCATCCGCTCATGATGAAGGTCATGGGAGACGCCAAGGCCAAGCTCGGCAAGGAGTATGCCGTCTGCGGCAACGACGGCGTCCACCCCGGCGCCAACGGCCACCTCGTGATGGCCTACGCCTTCCTCAAGGCCATGGGTCTGGACGGGAACATCGGCACGGTCACCGTCGACATGGCCGGCAAAGCCACCGCCTCGCTGGGCCACCGCGTGCTGGCGGCCGACAAAGGCAAGGTCGAGATCGAGAGCGCCCGTTATCCGTTCTGCTTCACCGGCGGCGAGAAGGACCCCAACGGCACCCGCAGCATCCTGCCGTTCGTGCCCTTCAACCGCGACCTCAACCGCTACATGCTGGTGGTCAAGAACCTGACCGCGCCGACGGCCGAGGTCAAGTGGGGCAGCGCCGCCAAGACCTTCACCCAGGCGGAGCTCGCGGCCGGCGTCAACCTGGCAGAGGCCTTTCCGGAAAACCCCTTCTCGGAGCCCTTCGCCCAGCTCGACCGCGCCGTGGCCGACAAGCAGAACCGCGAGACCCGCGCCATCAAGGGCGTGATCACGAACTTCCGCGGCCTGGCGGCGGATTTCCCCGGCGACAAAGAGGTCGCGGGCGCGATCGACACCCTGCGCAACAAGCTGACGGAGCGCAGCTCGAAAGACGCCGCCGCCGTGCGGGCCGCGGTCAAGCCCGTGAAACACACGCTCCAGATCACGCCCAAGTAAGGGTGCCCCGGCCGAACATTTAGACTGACCAGAATTTTCGCGCAAAGGTCGCAGAGAACGCAGAGTGCTTTGGGTGTCTCCCAAGAATGAAGCACTCCGCGTTCTTGGCGTCCTCTGCGCGAAACCGATTACCGTCTCATTCGTTTTCGCTCGTGGTATCATCCGTGCCGCGCGTCACTTGTGATCGACTTTATAGCGGAAGTCCTCCACGAGGAACTCCATGGTCGCGGTGGCCAGGCCCTCCTTGCCCCCTTCAAGCTTCGGGGCCCAGTCGAACTTCTTGAGGCCGCAGCCGATCAGCGTGAACGTGCCGAGAACCTTCTTCATCGACTGGTCCTTCATGTCGATGAGAATGTCCTGGAGCTCACTCTGATCGCAGGTGCCGTCCTGCAGGATGCCAGCGGCCATGGCGCTCGCCGCCTCGATCCCGTCCGGGGCGATTTCGATGGTCAGGGTGCCGAGCTCCGGCGCGCCGTACACCGGCGACTGATTGGCGAATCGGCCGTGCGCTTCCTTCAAGATCTTCGGCGTGACCTTCGGCAGGCCGACGCTGACGATCCACTCGTCCCGGAGGCCCGTCATGGTGACCGTGAAGTTGGACGCGAGCATTTCGTCCTCCGGCAACGGCGTCGGCAGGGGCGGCAGCTGCCCGCCGCCCGACGTGAAGCGCAGGTTCTGGGCCTGCCACTTGGCCGTGACCTCGAAGTGCTTCTTCCCGTCGGACGCCTTGAGCTCCGGCCATTCGATCCCCGTGATCACGCAGGCCCCCATGTCGAGGCCGCGCTTGATGTTGTAGTCCTGGTCCGCGATCCTCACGGAGGTCTCGGCTCTGGCGGGGCCGCCCTCCCAGGTGCCCGCGATCCACGGGAGCAGACCGCCGTCCGGCGTGAGGGCGAAGACAGCCGTTGCCTCACCGATCTTCGGCGCTCCCATCATCTTGCGCTTCTGCGCGTCGTCGACCTCGTACGACGGAGCCTGAAAGCGCGTGAGCGTGCCCGTGCAGCATCCTCCGACGGTCAGGAACGTGACGCCGGCGATGGCAGGGTCGACAGGCGTTTGCGAGAAGGACGTCCGCGCAAATCCTCCGGCGACGGCCGCGAGCAGGAGACCTGTAACCTTCGAACGAGTTGAGTAGCTCATAGTTAAGCTCCTCTCCTGATAAGAGCGCGTTTTCCAGCGGCACGGACACCCGCCCGAATGGACCGCCATAAGCCAGCACTCTTGTAGAGTTAATGTACCAGATTGAGGTCGAGAATGAAAGCCCTACAATGACTGGCGGAGTGTCGGGGGGTGATTCAGCCCAAGGAAGCGTCAGGATTTGGCCCGCCGCCCGCGGAGAGGAAACAAGCGGAGCGGTAACTCTGCTGAACGATTAAGATTACGAAGGCCCCCGGTTCTTCATGATCCTAATCTTGCTCTTAATCGTAATCGGTTTGAAGTTATGGGCGAGGAGTCAGGAATTGCGGTTCGTGAAAGAGACCGTGTCGGCGCGATGCGCGGGGCCGTGTTTGAGTCTTCAGCATGCAGTCACGCGTCTGGCTCCCAGATCAGGCGAACGGCCGCATGGAAGCTGTTGAGTGCGCGGACCTGGCCGCGCTTTCCGGGGCGGGGGCCTGAACCCGCCCGCGGCGCCCGCGGCGGCGCGCCGGGCCGCGCCGGAGAAAAGCGCCCGGAGCCGGGCGCACTCAAAACGGTGCGGTCAACCTGCGCGACTTCTTGTTCTCCTCCATTCCCCAACCGTCTTCGGTCACTTGATCGGCGTGGCGGCGAGGGGCGCGGCGTTGAGCCGGTTGAGGCGGATCCAGCAGTCGCCGCAGGCGCAGGCGGTGTCGCGGCCGCAGGTGCCCTCGATGTCCGGCGGCAGCGGGTCGATGGTGGCCGCGATGAGGTCGCTGAAGCGCTTGTATTCGGGATCGGTCTTGGACGCCCAGCCCTTGTCGATTTGGCCCCAGCCGCCGGCCTCTTTGGCGAGCGGCGCCAGCAGCAGGCGGCTCTCGCCGGGGTTGGCGTGGTTGACCAGCGCGTGATAGGGCTGCCGGGCGAGCGCCTCGCCGAAGCGGATCTTGACCGCCTCGCGCAGCGCCTTTTCCTTCTCGGCGTTCTCGCGGGCGTGCTCGATGCGGTTGTGCGACGAATCGCCGTTGGCTTGGCTGTTCAGGTCCAGCCAGTCGATGACGCGCTGGAAATCCTCGCGCGGCAGGTTCACCTTCTTGTGGTTCTCGAGCAGCATCTTGCCGAGCTTCGAGCCGTGCGCGTAGTAGTCCATGGGCCGGCTGACGTTCTTGTCGAGGCCGTGCGTCTCGGACTTGAGGCCGATGGGGTTGGTGTAGCGTGCCAGCGTGACGTAAGACTGCGAGAAGCTGCCGCTCTGGTTGCCGACGAGGTTGACGCCGTTGGGCGGCTGGCCCTCGCCGAGGCCGTGGCAGCGGATGCAGTAGCGGTCCAGCACGGGCTGGACGGTCCTCACGAAGCTGAAGCCCCCCGGATAGTCGGGCCCGGCGGGCGGGGTGAGCTCCGCCGGCCGGCGCATCAGCAGGGAGGGGTTGTCGGGCGGGGTGGCGTGGCTCTCCGCGTGGCAGCCCACGCAGCCGCGGCGCTCGCCCGCATGCAGGTAGTGGAAGGAGCGCTCGGTCATCACCGCCAGGCCGTTCTCGTCGAGCGCCTGGATCTGCAGCGGCACGCCCGCCGGCACGCGCACCACGACCGAGCCGTCGTCCGCGACCGGCACGGTGCCGAGGATGCGCTTGGCCAGCCCCACCCCCACGCGGCAATTGAGCGCGGCGTTGGAGGCGATGGGCTTGACGAAGATGCGGCTGAAGCGCAGGTACTTGATCTGGCCGGGCTTGAGCACCCCTTTGGGATCGTTGCGCGTAAGGTTCACGTTCTGGACCGCGTAGATGCCGGTGTCGCTCTCGGGCTTCTCGGGCAGCATCGAGGGCAGCACGGGCGGCATGGGGCGGGGCACGACCGGCGTCGGCGAGAAACAGCAGGTGTCCGCGTCGCGGAAGATGGGCTCGCGTCCGCCGACGGTGTCGACGAGCACGATGCTGTAGCCGGTGTCGTTCGGGACCGTCCCCTGGAAGGGGATGCTGTTGGGCGAGTAGGTGGCGAAGTAGAGGTTTTCGGTCAGCGGGCACGGGGTGCTGAACTGGCCCGGCTTGCCGTCGCGCTCGTCCGACTCGGGGAACTTGACCTCGGGCGTGATGCGCGTGACCGGCTCGGGGCCGTTCTCGCCCTTCTGCACGTCGATCATGATCGTCGTGCCGGTGTGGAAGCTGTGGTGCGCCACGCCGGTGGCGACGATCTTCTGCGAGCCGGGAATCGCGCGCGCCTCGGAGATCATCAGCGGGTAGATGGTGTCGTTGCCGTAGTAGCTGGAGACGCCGGTCCCGTCGGGCCGCTTCCACCAGAGCTTGTGGAACTCCATCTCGTGGCGGTCGACGTACTCCCAGCGCGTGTAGATGATGCGCCCGTCGTTGAGCACCGACGGCGTGGTCTCGTTCTCGATGCCGTAGGAGAGCGCGCGGATGGCGTTGCCGTCCTTGTCGCAGCGGTAGAGCATCAGCGCGGGCGTGTAGCGGCCGCCGTGGCAGCGGCCGTAGTTCTGCGAGCGGGTCGAGACGAAGACGAGCCCGCCGTCGGGCAGATAACAGGGGTCGCTGTCTTCGATCATGACCGTGTCGCGGCCGTCCATGGTCGTGAGCGGGTCGCGCGGCGTGCCGGTGAGCTGGCGCACCCACGAGCCGTCGATCGCGGCCTCGTAGAGGAAGTAGCGGAAGAAGTTGGGGTTGTTGGTGGAATGGTCCGAGTACGCGAAGACGAACTTGGTGGCGTCGGGATGGAGGCTGGGACGGTAGAACGCGCCGGGCGGCAGGCGGTCCTTGATGAGCACGCGCTCGCGGGGCCGGTCGCTCTGCCAACCCGTCAGCAGCGTCGGGCCTGCGCCGACGCGGCTGTGGCGGCCGAGGTACTGGTCGCAGTTGTGGCTGTACATCGTGGGCGCGTTCTTGTTGATGAGCAGCGTGTCGAAGGCCAGCTTCGGATGCGCGAAGAGGATCTTGCGGCGCAGGCGGAAAGCCTCGCCGAAGAGCGCGGAGCCGTCGGCCGCCGCGTCGGTGAACGCGGCGGTGACCTTGGCCTCCAGCGCGTCGGCCGCGGCCCGGGCCCACGCCACGTCGCCCCCTTCGCGGGTCACAAGCTCGGCGGTCTTGCGGCAGAGGTCAAGGCGCTGGCGCGCCTGCTCGAGATAATAGAGCGCGCGGACCTTCGCCAGGTTTTCCGGCGTGTAGGGGCGCAGCTTCTGCGCCCGCTCGCGCAGGCCGGGCGGACAGGCGGCGGTGTAGCGGTCGGTGAGCTGGCGCAGGTCGGCCGCGACGGCGTTGCCGCCCCAGAGGTTCTCCCTCTGCTCCAGTAGCTGTTCGAAAATGTCCTGCGGCGTGTTGAAGCGGCGGGCGACGTCGGTCTGGATGCCTTTGGCGGTTTCGGCGCGGACATCCGCGCTGGCGAGGCGCGACTCCAGTTCAAGGATGAAGCGCACCGTGCTGTTTCTGTTGTTGGGGTTGTTCTGCCCGACCTCGGCCTCGAACCACTCCGTGCCTTCAGGCGCTTCCGCAAGCGCCTGGCACTCGTTGAAGAGGTAGCCGTAGGCGAACTCCTTGACCGCGCCTCCGCGCAGCTTGTGCGGCCGCTTGCCGGCCGCGCGAACCGTGAAGCCCGCAGGCTTGCCCGCGAGCGGGGCGCCTTCAGCGATCAGCACCGGCGTCCGGTTGCCCTTGGCGTCCACCCACACCGGAGCGCCGCAGAAGGCCTGCCCGCGGCCGACCGAGCCGAGCCACACCTTGCGGATGCCGGTCATCTTCACGCGCACCGGCACGGACTCGACGTCGCACTCCATCGGCTGGGTAAACGTCTTGAACGCTTTCCAGCCGGGATTGGCCGCGCACATGGCCTCGTGCGAACTCGCGCTCTGTTTGTTGAACGCCTCGACCTGGGCGAGCTGCGCCTGCCACCAGGTGTCGGCGCGCAAACCGGTTGCGGCGGCCAGCACGCACCCGAAAAAAAGAACCCCCTTCAGCTTCATGATCGCTCCCCCCGGAGTCACGCCCCTTTAAAGAAAATAATGGGAGTACAATACACGAAAATTATCGCGCAGTGGAAGGGGTATTTTGGGGTGCGCCCTCGGCGAGCCGCACCCCCACCAGGCCGCGGACGATCACCGCACGACGATCAGCGTGCCGCGCGGGGCCGAGAAGTAGATGGTCTTGCGGTCGCCGCTGTATTTGAGGCTGGCCTTGGCCACGCCCTCGACCGTCCAGCCGGCGAGGTCCGCCGGCCCGTTGATGACCTGCGCCGAGCTGAAGAGCACGGCCTTGGCCGGCGCGTGAGCGCCGCCCGTGAGGGCCGAGGCCTGCACCACGCCGTTGGTCGGGAAGGTCAGCAGCCCGTTGACCGTGAAGGCGTCGGACGCGGCGGTGTCGAAGCGCCAGGCGAGGCGCGCGCCAGGCGCGAGGGCGAGGTTGCCTCCGGTCTGCAGCGTGCCGCAGGCGGAGACCGTGCCGGCCATGAGCCAGGCGTTGCTGGCGACCGTGACGTTGCCGCCGACGAGGCCGTGGCCGAAGAGCGTGGCGCCGGCCGCCACCGCGACCGGCCCGCGGGTCGCGCAGCCGCCGCCCGCCACACCGAAGGCGCCGGCGTTCACGGCGACCGGGCCGGTGGCCGTGCTCGGACCTGTGATGGTCAGCGAGCCTGCGCCGGTCTTGACCAAGCCGCCGAGCCCGACGACCGCGCCGTCGAACACGCTGTTGCCCGCGATGGCGAGGGTGGCCGGGTTACCGAGGGTGTCGCAGCTCTCCTCGTTGCTCAGGCCGTAGAGGTGATACTTGTCCGTCTTGAGCGACTGGATGGTGATGGCCAGCGCGTTGGAGGCGGCCAGGTAACGGTAGCCGAGATAGTTGTCGTTTTTAGCGACGGCGTCCGGATTGAAGGTGATGCCGTCGCTGAGCGGGCCCGTGCCGTCGGGGTCAAAGATGAGCCGGGTCGAGCGGTCGGTGCCAACCGCCCAGCAGCGGTGATACAGACGGACCTCGTACTGTTTGCCGACGGTGAGCCCGGTGAGAGAGAGCGTGCCGGTGCTCATTCCCAGGTTCATATCGTAAATCAGGTTGTAGATGCCTTGATCCGCAGGCACGCCGATGCTGGCGCTGCCGCCGGCATTGTTTCCGGACGGCGCATTGATCCAGCCGTAGCCGTTGATCGTGCCGGAGGCGGCGGAAACCTTGTCGAAGGCCACGCCGTTGACCGTGGCTTTGGCCGTGCCGGTGCCGAAGTCGAGCAAATGGGTGTAGACCTTGGAGGAGGCGATGCCGGTGCCCGCGTCGTTGGTGTAGTTCACGAAGTAAGGCCCCACGTTGGTCGGAGAGAATCCGAGCGAGAAGAGGCCCTGTCCGGTGAGCCCGCCGAGGGTGACGCCGCCAAAGGGGGCTTCAAGGACGGCGCCCGCGGCCACCGCGACGCCCGCCGTGACGCTCGCGCCGGATTCCAGCGTCAGCGTGCCGGCCTGGACATTCAGCGGGTTGGGCAGGGTGTTCGCGCCGTTGAACGCCTGGGTACCTGCCCCCTGCTTAATCAGCGTGCCGCTTCCGGAGATACCGCCGAAGAAGCGGCTGTTTCTCCCCGCAGACGGAGCCAGGGTCAGCGCCGGCGCCGCCACGCCCGGAACCTCTTCGTTGGAGAGGCCGTAGAGATGGCAGGTGTCCGTCGAGGCGAGCGAAACCACGCGAATCGAGACCGTACCGGCGGCATCGGCCACGAAGCGGCAGCCGGCGATGCTCCGCGTCACCGTGTCGGGATTGTAGGAGAGCGTGCCGACAGTGGCAGCACCCGCCGTAAAGGTCAAGACGAGGTTGCGGGGGTTGCTGGCGAAGTTGCGGAAGTAGAGGCGCGTCTCATAGACCTTGTTGGGCGTCAGCCCCGAAAGGGTCAGCGTCCAATTGGTGGTTCCGTAACTGAAATCCCAGAGCAGGCTGTCGATGCCAGTGCGCACGCTGTCGTTCGTCGTCGAGTCGTTCCATACGCCAGTCGGGGGGTTGCCGGCGGAGAAAGACCACGCGCCGGTATTGCCGAACGTCACGCCGTTGATGACGGGCTGGGCCGTGCCGGTAGGAAAATCGATCAGGTGGGTATAGGTCTTGGCCGTCGAGATGTCGCAGTCGCTCTCGTCCGTGAACGCGTTCGTGTAGACGTAGCCGCCGAAGGCGACGGTGCCGCTGCCCGTGAGCGCGCCGACGGTCTCCACACTGTCGACCGCGAGCATCGCGCCCGAGCGCACATGGAGGGCCGAGGCGTCGCCGATGCACTCGCTGGCGGCAAGGGCGAGGACGCCGCCCTGCACGTCCAGGTCGCCTGCGAACGCGTTGAGCACGGCGCTGCCGCCGCCGAACCCGAAGGCGCCGGGGCCGCTCTTGGCGAACACGGCGCCGGCCGGCGCGGAGAGTCCGCCCGTGAAGCCCGAGGGGCTGCGCTGGTTCGCACGCAGCAGCGCGTTGCTGGCGGCCAGCGCGAGCGCGCCTTTGCCGGTCAGGGCGCCGACCGTGGAGTACGGCGTGAGCCAAGCATTAGGCAACGCCACGGCCGCATACGTGCTGGGCGCGCGCACGCGGACCTGCAGTCCCGCCGTGCTGGTCAGCTGGAAGTAGCCGATCACCATGTCGTAGCGTCCGGCGTCCAGCCAGATGGTGCTGTCGGTCCAGCCGGAAACGTAACGGTTGCGGGAGATGACCGTCTGGCCGTCGATGGCCAGCAGGACGCCGTCATCGCAGTTGACGCCGAAAACATACGTCCCGCTCGCCGGAAGGGTGACAAAGCCGCGCCACACCGCCTCGAAGTTGACCGGACGGCTGCCTGCCGAGCCGTAAGGCGGCGGGAAGGTGTAGGTCGCGCCGAGGCCGAAATCGAAGACGTTGCTGGCAATCCCGCTCGCAACGGCCAAATCCGGAACCAGGCTGGCGAAGTGCGACTCCATGCCCGCCAGCGTCCAGAAGTTGTTCGTGTTGGGCGTGACGTTATAGTAGAAGCCCATCAGGCCGTTGGTGGCGGCGGTCTGGCCGTCGAGTTCGCCGGAGACGCCGACCGCCGTCGGGCCGGAGAGCGAAGCCCCTTGCAGCGCGACGCTGCCCTGCGAGATCGAAAGCGTGCCCGCGAAGGTCGCGTTGGGGGCTGTCAGCGCCAGCGCGGCTGGGCCTGTCTTCTCGAGCCAGGCGCCGGAGGAGCCGCTTAACGTGCCCGCGAAGGTGCCTCCCGCCGCCTGGTTGACGGTGAGCTTCGGCGCGGCGCCGCTGAGCGCCACCGCCGCGGAGGCGGCGCCGCTCAGCGAGCCGACCGCGGTGTTGGTTCCGGCCGCGCGCAGCAGGGTTGAGGCGGCGAGGGCGGCCGCGCCGTTGACGGACGCGTTGCCGCGCAGCTCGACCGTGCCCGACGCGAGGGAAAGTCCGGTGTTCACGGCGGCGTTGGTGTTCAGGATCAGGGTCGCGTTGGAGGCGGCCGAAACCGAGAGGCCGGACGAGCTGTTCAGCGCGGTGTCGAGGGTGTGGGTGCCCGCGAGCACGGAGACGACCGGCGTCGGCCCGCCGTTGTCGAGGGTCAGCGAGCCGCCCGCGAGGGTGTAGCCGTAGCTGGCGTTGTTGAAGGTGAGGCCGCCGACGGTGCGCGCGGCGTCGAGCGTGACCGTGGCCGGGCCGGTGATGGCGAGGCCGAAGAGCGGCATGACGCCCTGCGCGTCGGGAAAAGCGCCGCTGTCCCAGTTGGAGCCGGTCGCCCAGGCGCCGCCGGCGGGGTTCTTCCAAATCATCGAGGAGCCTCCCGAGGTGTTGCCGACGGTCAGCAGCACGCGTGTGTTGGCGGTGTCGTTCGAGAAGGCGTAGGAGGCGCCGGACTGAGGGTTGCCGACCGAGAGCAGCGCGACATCGCCGCCGAGGGCGCCGGCGTAGGTGAAGAGCGAGTAGGTGCCGGGCTCCGCGAAGGGCAGGCCGGAACCCGCGCAATACAGGTTGACGACGGTGTTGCTGATGACCAGTCCGCCGCTCAGGGTGACCGCGATCCTGTCGTTGCTGCCCGCGCCGAAGTCGGCGTTCAGGGTGCCGGGCGTCCCGGCGCTGCCGAGGACGAGAGCGCTGAGGGTCTGGGCCTTGACGGCGTAGGTGCCGAAGCTGAGCAGGCGGCCATCCATGACGAGCGCGGCCGCGGCGGGGAAGGCGCCCTCGATGCGCAGGCCGGCGAGGCCGGCGAGGACAGGGATGCCGGTGCCGGAGAAGTCGGCGGCGGCCACGATGTTGCTGAAGACCATGACGCCGCTGGCGGGGCCGGCGAGCGTGATGTCGCGGTGCAGGGTGACGGTGCCCGCGTACATCACGGTGCCGGTGGTCATCCCGAGGGTGACGGAGCTGCCCCTGTTGAAGATCTCGATGTCGTGGCCGATCCAGCGGCCGGCGCCGTTGGCGATCAGCGCAAGACTATTGGAGGAGGCCGTGCCGCTGTCGCCGATGCGCACCGCGTTGGCCAAGACACTGGAGCCGAGCGAGCCGCCGGTGCCGGTGTAGGTGCGGCCGTTGAAGGGGTTGGTGACGCCGGTGAGCGTGCCCCAGTCGTCCTCGGAAAGGGTCAGCGTGCCGTTGCGCAGCGTGGTGATGCCCTGATAGGCCCGGGATTTGTCGGTGTCGGAGCCGCCCGAACGGATTTCGAGCGTCCCGGGACCCGACTTGACCAACGCCGTGCTGCTGTAGTCCGCGTTGTTTTTGCTGGTCCATGCGAGCAGCATTTGGCGGAGGGAAAGCGTGTCTCCCGCGCCCACGTCGAAGAGCGCGACGGTGCCGTAACCGGTGATCCAGTTGGAAAGGGAGACCGTGCCGCCGCCGCACCGCGTGCCGACCGTACAGGATCCCGAGCCCATGAGGTTGATCGTGTTGCCGAGGGTGGCGCTTCCCTGAGTCAAATTGAGAACCGAGCTCTTGCCCGACTGGGAGAGGAGCGAGACGGCCAGAGTGGAAGGCAGGCCGGGCGTCTGCACGAGGCCCTCATAGACATAGGCGTTCGCGACGGTGTTGGTGAGGGTGGGCATAATGACCGCACCGGCTCCGGACTTGTAGAAGGTCGAGCTGTTCGGAAGGGTCAGCGGGTTGCCCGAGAAGGTCAGCGTGCCGAACACGTCAAGCGTGAGCGCCGAACGGGCGAGGACGGGACTCTGGACAATCCAGTCCCCCGGGGCTTGTACGGAGAGCTTCGGGGCGTTTCCGCTGGCGTCGTTGGTGAGGGCGACGGGGTTGCCGGCGAGGGTGAAGGCCCCGACCGTCGCGGCGCCCGAAACATTCAGGCGCCGGGCGAGGAAGGTGCCCGAGAAGTCGTTGGTGGAGGCGGCGCCCATGCCGTTCGGAAAGCGCAGCAACAGGTTCGGACTGCCGCCCGCGGAGGGTGCGGTGCCGTCGGTCCACCGGGCGGCATCGCTCCAGAGTCCCGTGCCGTTCCACGTGCAGACGTTCGCGGGTGCGGCGCAGGAAAGGGCCCCGCCGCCGGTGAAGATGCCGCTGGCATGCGAAGCGTTGAAGGTCCCCGATGCGGACGCGCCGTTGGTGGAGACATAGGCGAGCGGCACGGTTCCCGTGTGGTCCAGGCGCACGGTCGCGCCCGTCACGGTCTTCAGAATCGAGTCGCCGGTCAGGGCGCGGCAGGCGTTGCCGGAGGACGGCTGCGCGAAACAGACGGAGTCGACCATGGTCGCGCGGTCGCCCCAGCACCCCTCGCCGCCGATGCCCAGCGTGTGGCTGCCGGCCTTGAGGTAGAGCGCGCCGCTGGCGAAACGCCCGGGGCTGAACTCGACGCTGCGGTTGAGAAAGGTCGCGAGCGGAACGCCGTCGAGGGTCACGTAGACCATGTTTTCGGCGTACCCCTTGCGCAGGAGGTGGGAGAAGGCCACGCTGTAGACGCCGTCCGCGGGCACGCTGACCGTCTGGGCGAGCGTGCCGCTGTACTGCAGGATCAGCATGTGCGTGCCGTCCGGCGAGGCCCCCGCCGAGTTCCACTGGCTGGCGGTGGCCGTGTTCTGGCGGCCGACGTTGTTGGCCAGGGCGATGGCCGTCCAGTTGGAGATGACGTTTCCGCCGCCGACGTAGTTGAACGAGCCGCTCGTCATCGCGGGCAGTTCGAAACCCGGGTTGAGGATCAGGTTGGACGCGGCAGCGGGGTCGCCGAAGGTGACCACCGACGCGCCGCTGGCCACTGCGAGATCGGCATCCGTAAACAACGAGCCCGAGACCAGCAGCGTGCCTTCCGCTGCGGTCAGCGGCCCGGTGCAGCGGCTGACGGCCAGCGCGCCCGCGCCGGTCTTGCTGATGCCGACGCTCGTGATGATTTCGGCTGCGATGCTGTTGGTGGTGCCTGCGGCGGCGGAGACCGCGCCTTCGACGGCGAGACGGCCAGCGCCGAGCAGCGCGTAGCCGTTGCCGGTGAAGGTGATGTTCGAAACGGCGACGTCGGCGGCCACGTTCACGATGCCGCCCGCGCCTTCGAAGCGCGCCTCGGCGCCGGGCTGCCACGCCACGGCGGCGTCGCCCGCGTCGAGCCAGGTGACAGCAGCGGCGTCCCAGAGGTTCGTACCTGCGGCGGGGCCATTCCAGCGGAGAACCGGCGAATCGCCAAACGCGGCGGTTGACAGAACGGTCAAAAAGGCCGCTAATAAAGGTATGCGCACCACGGTAACGACGGTCGACAGCCTCATACTTCATCTCCTATCCATGCAAGGAATACAAACTTTACTATCGGGAAACGATAGCACCGTACGCATATCCGTGCAACTGAATTAAGGGATAGGCGGGAACAGAAAAGGGCCATATGCGAGCAAACTGCCCGGCGTATGGCCCTGATCGGTAAGCATGAGGCGCTCTCGATTTAATCGAACAGCAGCCGGTAGGCGAAGGACTGTCCGTCGCAGGCGAGGCGCAGCGTGGTCCCGTCCTGCGTCCACTCCGCATCTTTCGCAGCGGCGTTGAGCGGGTCGACCCTCTCGACCGCCTTGATCTTCGCGCGCTTGGCGCCGAACTCCGCCAGCTTGATCTCCGCGCGGAACGCGTTGCTGCCGGGCAGCGGGACCAGCTGCCACGCCTTGCGGTCGGCGTGGAGCAGGCGGAACGCGCCGTCCGTGACGAGCGGGCCGAAATCGAGCATCTTGTTCTCGACGTTCAAGCCCAGCGCCTTCTCGTCGGTGGGTGACGTCTCCCGCGCGAAGGAGCCCCCGGTGAAGGCGTCGCCGCTCTTGTCGACCTTCATGACGCCGCCCAGAATGCGCTGGCCGCCGTCGGTCAGCCCGCGGATCGACATCCGGTCGCCCTTGGCCGAGTTGTAAAGCCCGTACCGGATCTTGTACTCGCCGGCGGGCAGATGCGGCGGCACCGTAATGCGCGCGGTCGCGGTGAAGCGGCCCGGCCGCTTGAACAGCGTGCGGTCGACCCGCATGTCCGTCTGAAACGCGATGTGTTCACCTTTGTCCTTGGTGCCCTTGTCGGCGCAGACGTGGATAAAAGGCACATACCCGTCGAAGGCGGGGTCCAGCACGTTCCAGTTAAAGGTGACCTCGAACGCGCCGCCGCCGAGATACTTCCCGTCCGCGGTGGAGGACTCGACCCGCAATTTGCTCAGCGGGTTGTGCACAGGCCGCGCGTCCGCGAAGTAGCTCTCCTCGGACTTCGCGAAGCCCGCGCGCTGCCCTGCGATCAGCACCACGCCGGCCTGCGCCGCGGGCGTCGCGACATAAAACCCGTACTCCGGCAGCAGCCTGTTGCCCGCCACCGTCCAGACCGCGTTGGAGCCGCGGTTCACCCAGACCTGGCCGCCGCCGCTGAAGGTCGTGTGCTGCTGCTTCACGCTCGCGCCGAACCTGTGCGTCTCGAACTCCTCGCGGGCCAGTACGGCGCACGCGTCGTGCAGCAGCCAGTAGGTCATCACCGCGCGGCGCGAGAAGGGGCCGTCGCACATGGGGTTGCGTCCGCCCATCACGGTGTTGGAGAGATAGTCGTCGCTGGCATAGCCGTGCAGCGGCTTGCCCGCATTGTCATCCCAGTCGAAGGCGCTGTAGCGCGGCCCCAAACCGCCCGCGAGCAGCACCATCTTGCCGTGCGTGGCCATGTCGTGCCACGGCGTGCGTTCGGCGTCGCCGAACTCCTTCAGCCAGCGCGCAGCCGGAAAGTGGTCCGCCTCGCCGCCGTCGAGCGAGCCGATCAGGGCGTCGGTGCCGGCCTCGCTGAGCATGGGCGCGCCCTTCTTGAGCATCTTGCGGCAGGTGTCGAATGCGCCGCGCCACTCCTGGGCCGTCCGCATACGGGGATAGTAGGTCCCGGCGCGGTCATAGTAATCGAAGGGCGAGATCGCGGTGAAGACGTCGATGAAGAGGCTGTCGGGCCCGAAGCCGTCGTGCATCTGCCGCATGTTGCTCTCGAGCGAGGGACGGAACCCGTGCGGCAGCCAGCGGTAGCTCAGCGCGGCGCGGCCCTTGTTGAACCAGGCCTTCATGGGACGCCCGTCCTCGGTGAAGACGATCCGGTCGTAGCTGTACCCCTCGGCGTCGGGATAGAAGTCGATGTAGTTGTCGTGCGGGCAGAAAAGCATGCCCGCCTGCTCCGCCGCCGCGCGCATGGCGAGGAACGGCTCGAGCCCGCCCGCCGGCGGGTAGATGTCCGGCAGTCGGTAGTCGTAACCCCAGCGCTGCCAGACGTGCTTCACGAAGATCGCGTCGGTCACGCCGTACTTGGCCGCCTCTTTCAGGTCGGCCGCCGCGGCGAGATAGTCGCCCGACCACTGGTCGAGGCACATGCGGCCCTGCAGCGCGGCCACGCCGGGGCCTTTCTTGAAGCCGCTCAGGTCGCGGTACGCCCGCGCGGCCGCGAACGCGCCCTGGGCGGAGGGAATGAACAGGAAGCCCGCGTCGTGCGAAGTTTCAAGCGCAAAGCGCTGCGTCGCGGGCGCGTGCGTCAGGCGGTCGGGAAAGATGTCGCAGGCCTGCACCAGGCTGAGCCCGTTGGTATAGTCCGCGCCGATGTGCCGCGTGCTGAGGATGAATCCCCCGCCGTGCAGGTCGAACGCGCCCGGCTTCTCGATGACGTTGCCGAAGCCCGCGTAGGCGCGCCAGACCGGCTCGCTCCCGGCGCCGATCCCCAGCCGCGTGTAGCGGGGGGTGCCGCGCGCGTCGCGCGTGACGCCCGGCATGTCCCACGCGATGCGCAGCGCGCCGCCGTCGGCGCGGATGCTCGCCCGCACCGGCACGGTGCCCTCCGGCCGCGACACGAGATGCGTCACAATCCACGCGCCGCCCTCGGCCGCGGTCGCGACGCTGAGCACGGGCTGGCCGTTCTCGACGCCGCCGACCGCAGCCTTGTCGATGTCGCAGGCGAAGCCGCGGTAGGTCAGCACGCGCGCGCCGTCGGTGAAGGCGATCACGCCGTCGGTGAGCCCCTGCGCGCCCAGCACCACCGCCGCGCCGAAGCGCTGGCCGCCGACGTCCAAGCGGAAGACGCCGGTGCCGCGTTTGGGCTTTTTCGTCATCGCCAGCTTGGCGCGGGCGACCGCGTCCTGCTCGCGCGCCAGCCACTGCGCCTCGGTCGGGAGCGCGGGCAGCGTGCCGACGGTGATCACGGGGTCGCCCCAGAAGCACTGGTCACAGGTCGTGTTGTTCTTGGGTCCCGGTCCGGTCCACAGGCGCAAGGTGATGTGCTGCCCCGCGTACGCGCCGAGGTCCACGGCGGCGGGCTCCCACGCCTTGCTGTCGCTGAAGCGCGTGAACACTTCCTTCTCCGCCTTGTCCGCCCCGATGACAATGACTTTGAACTCGGTGCCGTCGCTCGCGGGCTCGGTGGCGCTGCTGTCGCGCAGCGCGGTAAAGAACTTCAGCGCGGCGGGCTTCCCGGCGGGCAATGCCAGCTTAAATTCGTTCCAAGTGACGCCCGGCCCGCCGCGGTAAGCCGGATGGATCGTGAACCCCGCGCGCGACAGACCGCCGCGCGTGTTCGTGTCGCGGCTCATGTGCGTGCCGCTCGCCGCGTCCGCGCCGGAGAAATTCACGCCCAGTTCCGTGACCTTCTCCTTCTGTAGGACGAACACCTGTCGGACGGCGCCGCTATCGAGGCGCACCACGCCGTCGGCGAGCACGGTCTCCGTCACCGCGGCAGCGGCTTTCGCGGCCGCGGGCTTCACAGCCTCGAAGATCGCCACGGGGCGGAGTTCAAGCGGCTTGCCGTCCACCACGAGCGCGAGCTTGGCGTGCACAGGATAGAGCGCGCTCAGCACCGAGTCACGCGCCCGGGCGGAGCAGGTGACCGTGACGCTCTTGCCGGGCTCGGCCGCGAGAGCGACCGCGTTGGTGCTGACCATCTGCCAGTCGTCGTTGAGCCACAGGCTGACCGTGCCCGCGACGGGCTTCGCGCTCTCATTCTTGAGCGTCACCGTAAAGGCGAGCGGTTGGTCGGCCGCGACTTTCCGGACGGCCGAGCGGTCCATCCCGGCCTCTTCCGGGAAGCTCTCGATGCTCAGCGTAACACCCTCCTGCTTATCCGTCGGCGGATTGAATCCGAAACCGACGCCGGCGCATGACAGCGCGGCGAACATCACGACCTTCCTGAGACATTGCTGCATAGAGACTCCCCTTTAATTACAATGGGTTTTCATTGAAACACAAAGGCACGAAGACACCAAGGAGAAAGAGAGAAGACGTTGGTGGTTACACGTTAATGGTTGAGCCTGCCTATTCAAAAACGATGCGGTAGCCGAAGGACTGGCCGTCGCACCCGAGGCGCAACACCTCGCCGTCCTGCGTCCACTCCGGCTCTTTCGCGGCGGCGTTGAGCGGGTCAAGCTTCTCGACGGCCTTGACCTTCGCTCTCCCCTTGCAGAACGACGCGAGCCGGATCTCGGCGCGGAACGGACGGCTCGCGGGCAGGGGGACGAGCTGCCACGCCTTGCGGCTGTCGTGCTGCAGACGGAACGCGCCATCGGTGACCAGCGGGCCGAAGTCGAGCATCGCGCCCGCCACGTTGAGGTCCGGATTGTCCGCGAGCGGCTCTTCGGTGAGATACTCGTCGCCGGTCGCTGTGATCCGCAGGAGCCCCGCACAGATGCGCCGGCGCTGCTCTTCGCGCCCGCGCAGCGGCGCGCGGTCGCCGCCCTTTTGGCGGAACAGGCCGTAACGCACGTGATAATCGCCGGGGGCGAACTCCGGCGGGAGGCGCACATCCGCTGTCGCCCGGAACGTGCCGGGCCGGGCCAGCCGCGCAAGGTCGAAATCCATCCCGGCCTGCGCCTCGATGCACTCGTTCGCATCTTGGGAAGGCCTCCCGATATGGACGAACGGCACATAGCCCGGCCCCAGCGGCGCGAGCACGTTCCACTCGACGGTCAAGCGGAAGGCGCGCGGCCCAAGACGCGCGGCGGAAACGACGCGCGTCTCGACGCGGCAGTCGGTCTCCGGGTCAGGCCGCGGCCGCGCGTCCGCGAAGAACGCGCCCTCTGTTTTCGCGAAGCCCGCGCGGTGGCCGCTGAGCAGACCCACGCCCGCCTCGGCGTCACGGGTCTTGACGTAGAATCCATAGGCGGGCAACTCCCTGTCCGCCACGGACCACAGATTGGAGCCGCGGTTGGCCCACACCTGCCCGCCCTTGCCGAAGGTCGTGTGCTGCTGGCGCACCGTCGCGCCGAACGCATGCGTCTCCATCTCGGCATGCGCCAGCGCGTCACAGACATCGTGGAGCAGCCAGTAGGTCATCACCGCGCGGCGCGAGAAGGGGCCGTCGCACATCGGGCCGCGCCCGCCCAGCACGGTATTGGAAAGATAGTCGTCGCTGCCGTAGCCGTGTTTCGGGTCCGCATCATAGCGGTTGCCCAGCCCGCCCGCGAAGAGCACCATCTTGCCATGGGTCACCATGTCGTGCCACGGCGTGCGGTCGGCGTCCTTATAGTCCCTCAGCCAGAGCTCGGGCCGCCAGTGGTCGGCCTGCACGCCGTCGACCGAGCCGATCAGCGCATCGTGGCCGGACTCGCTGAGCATGGCCGCGTCATGACCGAGCAGGCGACGGCTGGTATCGAACGCGGCACGCCAACCCTTGACGGTCTCCGCGCGGGTGTGGAACTGACCGCCGCGGTCGTAGTAATCGAAGGGGGCAACTGAGGCGAAGACGTCGATGAAGAGGCTGTCGGGATGAAACCCGGCACGCATCTGCCGCATGTTGGCGGTGAGCCACGGCGTGAAGGCGTCGGGCCGCCAGCGGTAGCTCTGCGCGTCGCGGCCCGGATGATACCAAGCCTTATGGGGCGTGCCGTCGGCGTTAAACGCGACCGTGTCGTAGCTGAAGCCCTCGGCATCGGGATAGAAGTCGATGTAGTTGTCGTGCGGGGCGAAAAGCATGCCCGCCCGCTGTGCCGCCGCCCGCATCTCGCGGAACGGTTCGAGCCCGCCCGCCGGCGGATAGATCTCAGGCAGGCGGTAGTCATAGCCCCACCGCTGCCAGTCGTGTTTGACGAAGACCGCGTGATTGACGCCGTACTTCGCGGCGCGGTCGAGGTCTTTCGCCGCGGCGCGGTAGTCCCCGCCCCACTGGTCAAGGCAGACGCGGCCCAGCAGTCCGTCCACGCCGGGCGAGCGCCTGAAGCCGCACACCGCGCGGTAAGCGCGCGCCGCCGCGTAAGCGCCGTGCGCGGAGGGGGCGAACATGAAGCCGGCGTCATGGGGCGTCTCCAGCGAGAAGAGCCCGCGTTCCGGCGCGCAGACCACCCGGTCGGGGAGCAGGTCGGTCGCCTGCACCAGGCTGAGGCCGTCCGCATAGTCCGCGCCGACGTGGCGCGTGCCGAGCTGGACGCCGCCGAAAGGCAGCGTGAACGCGCCGGGCCCTTCAAATACCGCGCCGAACCCCAGATAGATGCGAGCCGGCTGGCGGGTCGCGGGCCCGAGGGCCAGCCGGGTGAAGCGCGGCGTGCCGCGCGCGTCACGCGTCACCTCCGGCATGTCCCATGCGATGCACAGAACGCCGCGGTCGACGCGTATTTTCGCACGCAACCCTATCTTTTGCCCGTTGTCCGCCCTTCCCACTTGGTGCGTGACCACCCGCGCGCCGCCCTCGGTCGCCGTCCCGACGCTCAGCACGGGCTGTCCGTCGCCAGCGCCGCCGACCGGCTGGCCGTCGACCTCCACCGCGAAACCGCGGAAGGCCACGTCGCGCAGTCCGTCGGAGAAGGCGATGACGCCGTCGGTCAGCCCCTCCTCGCCGGACACAACGGCCGCGCCATAGGTTTCCCGGTTGCCCGTCAGCCGGAAGGCGTCCGGCGTGTCGGGCTGGCGGATCGCGGCGTCGCGGGCCAGCCCCAAGGCCGCCTCTGTGCGGGCGGCCCAGACGGTCTCGCTCACCGGCGGCTTCACCACGCCGATCCTCAGTTCCGGGTCGCCCCAGAAGCCATTGTCGCAGGTGGTGTCGTTCTTGGGACCGGGGCCGTTCCAGAGGCGCAGGGTCACGGTCTGGCCCGCGTAGGCGGAGAGGTCCGCTTCACCGGGCTGCCACGTCGTGGCGGCGCTGAAACGGGTGAACAGCTCCTTTGCGGCGCGGTCCGCGGCTTGCACGAGCACCTTGAACTCCACGCCGTCGCTGGCGCGCTCGTCCGGGCGCACGTCGCGGACCGCGGTATGGAACCGGAGAAGAATCGGCGCCGCGGCGGGCAGCGTCAGACGGAACTCCGTCCAGAGCGTGCCGTGGCCGCCTTTCCACGGCGGGTGGATGCCGATGCTGCGGCGCGGGACGCCGCCGCGCGCGACGTCCTCGCGGAACAGGGTGGCGCCGCTCTCGGGGTCCGAGCCGTTGAAGCCGGGGGGCAGCGGAAACGTGCGCCCGCCGCGCGCCCAGGCCGTCGCGCACGGCGTGAGCCCGGCCAACCGCCAGACGCCCGGCTTCAGGGGCGCATCCTGGCAGGGAAGGGCCGCGGCCGGCGAATCGGGACGGACGGCGGAGAAGATCGCGATCGGGTGCGGGCCGACACGCGCCGCATCGCGCGCGAAGGCCAAGCGCGCGTGGACGGGATAGAGTGCCGACAGCACGCGGTCGCGCGCGGTGGCGGAGCAGGCGGCCTGCCAGGTTTTTCCGGGGCCGACGCAAACCTCGAAGGCGTGGGGCCCGGCCACCTGCCAGTCTTCATTCATCCAGGCATCGACGGTGCCTTGCACCGTCTGGCTACTGCCGTTCTTAAGGCGCAGCGTGAAAGCGAGCGGTTTGTCGGTGCCGGCTTTTTCCGACACGCCTTCGATGCTCAAGCTGACGTTCCCTTGCATATCGCTCGGCCCATCGAACGCGCGGACCGCGGACGCACACAAGAGCGCCGACAGGACGGCCATGCAACGGAACAGGTGAAACATAAAAAACCCCCAGCAATTTTGGTTCATCCATTGAAGCACAACGCCGAACCGGCACAAAGCCAAAAAGCGCCTGGCACGAAAACGACTTTTGTATTTCCAAACCGAACCGTTTTTGGTTTCATAAGGTCCATGGATGATAAAGCGAAACGGTTATTCGTCAACGCCCTCACGTTCGGACGTGTGCCGTTCGTCGTACTCTTTATGATTTTGGCGATTATTCACGCCTACACCCACTCTCCCGAGGCGTGGTGGCTGGCGGTGGCGGCCACGGTGTCGCTGGCGGTCGCGGCGCTGACCGATCTCTTCGACGGCCAGCTGGCGCGCAAATGGAACGTGGTCAGCAAATTCGGCGCCATGGCCGACCCGCTGATGGACAAGGTCTTTTACCTGGTGGTTTTTCCGACGCTGCTCTGGCTGCTCGGACGGCAGCCGGACGAGTCGGTCCATGCCTTGGTGATGCTGGTCTTCACGGTGCTCTACATCCTGCGCGACCAGTGGGTGACCTTCCTGCGCTCGGTGGGCTCGCTGTACGACGCCGACTGCCGCGCCAACTGGATGGGCAAGTTCCGCACGGCGGCCAGCTTTCCCGCGGCCTGCGTGATCTATGTCTATGCCTCGCTGCACCTTTTTTTCCTGCCGCAGGCGCTGATCTTCGTGATCGAAGCCCTGCTCATCATCATCAACGTCTGGTCGATCATCGTCTATACCCGCCAATATATGCCCTACCTCAAAAAGGCGCTGCGCTAACCGCAAAATTCGGTTGCGGCAAACGGGCAGACCCGCTATCATCCGTTACTATCAAAAGAAACGGATGAAGGGACCTGTCTCGATGAAAATGTTGATGCCCGTATTGCTCGCAAGCGTCGTCGCCGTGTTGTCCGGATGCGGCCCCAAGGATCCGACGGCCAAGGCCGGCGCCGGGACGATCACGCTGAACTACGCCAACTTCCCGCCCGCCTCGACCTTTCCCTGCATCCAGATGGAGCACTGGAAAACCGAGGTCGAAAAACGCACGGCCGGCAAGGTCAAGGTCAACACCTATCCGGGCGGCACGCTGCTCGGGGCCAAAGACATCTTCGACGGCGTGATCGCGGGCACGGCCGACATCGGCAACTTCGCGATGAGCTACCAGCCGGGCCGCTTCCCCGTCGCCGAAGCCCTGGACCTGCCGCACTTCTTCGCGGACGCCAAGACCTCCAGCCGCATCCTCGCGGAGCTGATCGAGACCTTCAAGCCCGCCGAGTTCGCGCAGGTCAAGGTGCTGACCGTCTTCACCTGCCCGCCCGCCCTGGTGATGAGCACGAAAGAGGTCAAGACGCTGGCCGACCTCAAGAACCTGCCGCTGCGCTCCTCCGGCACAGGCGCGGAGGTGATGAAGCGACTCGGCGCCTCGCCCGTGGCCATGCCCCAGTCGGACGTGCCTGACGCGCTGCAGAAGGGCGTGGTCAAGGGCAACGTCTCCTCGGGCGAGGTGCTGAAGGACATGAACTACGCCTCCTACTGCCCGTTCGTCTTCAAGACCGACCTTTGTGTCACCAGCTTCGCGGTGGTCATGAACAAGGCCAAGTACGACGCGCTGCCCGCCGATGTGAAGCAGGTGTTCGACGCGCTGTACCGCGAGCAGGCCGAGTGGACCGGCGCATATGTGGACCAGCATGTGCTGGAAGCGCTCGCCTGGTCGAAAGAGAACCATCACCTGACGGTCAACGAGCCCTCGGCCGAGGACCGGGCCGTACTGCGCGCAACCGCCCAGCCGCTCATCGAGGAGTACATCGCCCGCGTGACGGCCAAAGGCGTGGACGGCCAGGCGGTCATCGCGTTCATCCGCGGCAAGATCGCGAAATAGCGGCACCGATCCTCATCAGGTAGGAACGCCTCCCCGAGGCGTCCGCGGACGGTTCGGGGAACCGTCCCTACCACAAGGCTTGATTCAAAGATTCTGCGTTCACTATGCTCATCAAACTCATCAAAATCGAAAAGGGCCTGTGCTTCGCGGGGATGGCGGTGTCCGGCACCTTGCTCGTCACGCTGGTGTTGCTCTCCGGCTGCAACGTCGCGTTCCGCCTGGCGGGCCATCCGGTCAGCGCGAGCTACGAGCTCTCCGGGCTTTTCGGCGCGCTCATCGCCTCGCTGGCCCTGGCCGACACGCAGCGCAAGCGCGGGCACGTCGAGCTGGACCTCTTCACCCGCTCCTATTCGGCGGGCGCGCGGCGCTGGGTCGGCGCGTTCAACGTCTTCGCGGGCGCGGTGCTGGTGCTGCTGCTCGGCTGCCAGCTCGCGAACCGCGCCGGCGTCCTGCTGCGCGCGGGCGAGGTTTCGGAGACGCTTAAGCTCCCCTATCCGTGGCTCATGTACGGCGCGGTGTTCGGGCTCTTCCTGCTGGCCGCCTCGTTCCTGACCGATTTCGTGCTGCTGGTGCTGGGCCATACAGATAAAAGCGCCTACGCGCAGCAGCGCGCCCACATGGTCAACAGCATCCGCGGCGATCTGGAACCGGATGCCGTCGGGAATGGCGAGAGTTAAGAACGGTTGCAGGTTACTCGTTACCCGTTACTGGTTACTCGTTATGAGAACCGGGACAACCTGTAACCATCAACCGGCAACCATCAACCTGTAACAGATGTTTCTCTTATGGATCCCACAACCATCGGTTTTCTGGGCATCGGCGTGATGCTGGTGCTGATTCTCTTCACGGGCATGTCCCCCGGGCTGGCGATGCTGCTGACCGGCTTCGGCGGGCTGCTGGCGCTGCATCCGCCGCAGAGTTTCTCGGCGCTGCTGAACGGCTCTGTCGGTTCGGAGGTGTGGACCGTCTTCTCGAATTACGGCTTCACCGTGATCCCGCTCTTCGTGCTGCTGGGCGAAGTGATTTTTCACGCGGGCTACAGCGACCGGCTCTTCCGCGCGGCACAGGCGTGGTTCGGCCATAAGCGCGGCGGGCTGGCGGTGACCACGATTCTGGCGTGCGCGGGCTTCTCGTCGATCTGCGGGTCGAACACCGCCACGGCCGCGACCATGAGCTCCGTGGCGCTCAAGCCCATGTCGCGCAACAAGTATCACCCCGAACTCAAGTGCGGCAGCATCGCGGCGGGTTCCACGCTGGGCGCGATGATCCCGCCGAGCATCGTGCTGGTGGTCTACGGCCTCTATACGGGGCAGAGCATCGGCAAGCTCTTCGCGGGCAGCATCATTCCGGGCCTGACGCTAACGCTTCTCTTCGTGCTGACCGTCAAGGTCATCATCTGGCGGCACCCCGACTGGGCGCAGCCCGGCGTGCGCGGCTCGCGCAAGCGCCGGCTCGCGATGCTGCCGCAGGTGCTCGACGTGGCGGTGCTGTTCGCGATCATCATGACCTCGATGTTCTCGGGCATCGTGACGCCGACCGAGGCGGCGGGCCTCGGCGCGCTGCTCGGGATCGTCGGCTGCGTGGTGCGCGGCAAGCTGCCGCGGCCGGCGTTCGTGAAGGCGCTGACCGCGACGCTGCGCATCACCTCCATGGTCTTCCTGATCCTGGCGGGCGCGACGGTGTTCGGCCGCTTCCTGGTGCTGACGCGCCTGCCGTTCATGCTGACCGAGTGGGTGACGCGGATGGACCTGGCCCCGGCCATGATCCTCCTCTTCATGATGGGCTGCTACCTCATCGGCGGGTGCATCATGGACGCGCTGGCGTTCCTGCTGATCTCGCTGCCGCTCTTCGAGCCGCTGGTGGCGCGGATGGGCTACGATCTGGTCTGGTTCGGGCAGGTCATATGCCTGGTGACGACGCTGGGCGCGATCACGCCGCCGGTCGGGGTCTCGTGCTTCGTGGTGGCGGGCATGAGCCCCGACGCCAACTCCGCGCAGGTGTTCCGCGGCGCCATGCGCTTCCTGCCCGCGTACATCGCGGTTTACCTTCTGCTCACCCTTTTTCCGCACGCGATGGTCGGCTGGCTCTCCGGCCTGGTGCGGTAGGGTCACACGCCGCCCATGCGCAAGGATGCGCATGGCACAGTCCGGGAATGTGGCACGCCCATCCTTGGGCGTGCTAGCGCATCTTGTCGCGCAGGGCCTGCTCCTTGGCGGCGCTCCAGTAGGCGCAATCCAGCTCGATGAAAACCGAAGAGTAGGCGATCGTTCCCTGGGTCTTGAGGATCACCACGTTGAAGAGCTTGGCGGCCTCGTCCAGCTTCGCGAAGACCGAGTCGTGCAGCAGCGTCTGCGTCTGCGCCCCTGCCAGAATGCGGGCGAGTTCCGTGCGGAATGCCGCCACGCCGGGCGCCATGTCTTCGGAAATGTAGCCGAGTTCTTTGTCCGTATAGAAAATCGGCTTCACGTGCGTGGAGGCCTTGACGGCGGCCACGACTTTCTCGAGCACGGCCGGCAAGGGCTCTTGGGTGTCGATGGTCGTGATGCCCGGCGCGCTTTGGTAAGGATACGCTTGGTCCACGACGAGGATCCAGTTGCGGTGTCCGAGCAAAGGCAGCACGTGATTGAAGGCTTGAGTCCAGTCCATGATCTTTCCCTCAGTTATTGAAATTTAGACGAGATGCAACTTGGTGACCTTGGCGCGCGTGGTGTCTTGGCGGTGAAAGCTCCGGGGTTATGCGAGCGTCCCGATCAGGCTGACGATATCGGCCCACGAATCGCTGCGGCGCATGTTGGCGGCATGCGCGTAGAGCCGGTTCCACGGACGGTCATAGACGATGACCGTGCAGTTCTGGCGGTGGGCGAGCAGGTCGAGCGCGATCGGCGAATCGTCAATGGCGACATCGAAATGAAGCGTCGCGAACTCGGCGAGGTTCAGCGTTTGAGGAAAGCCGGTCGGCGGATGGGCGGGCGCTCGGCCGTATTTGTCGACGTAGACGATGTCCAAATGCGCGAGGCCGTGCTTGCGGAGCCAGCCGCGGGAGCCGTCGTGGCTGGAGGCGGGGCGTCCGGTGACGATCGCAAGGTCATGCCCGAGCGCCTCCAAAACCCGTACGGCTTCCAGACCGCCGGGCGCGGGATCGAGGAGGGTCAGAAACTCCGTGCGGTGCGCGCGCTCCATGAGATCGTCAATCTCGGCCGCGGATAGCGCGAAGGCCTGCTGCAGGTCAAACACCGAGATCGCCTCGTACGGGACGTCGCAGGCGAACAGCTCACGCGCCAAAACCGAGAGGTGGCGGGCGGTCTCGCACAGCACGTCGTCGAAGTCTATATAGATCCGCATGAATGTAAGATATCAAATAACCGGCCGGCCGCAAAGCCGGGTGTACCTGCTATTCGGGCCCCTCCCACAGGGTTGAACCCGGTCGCGCCAGGACCGGAGACGGATAAAGCCGGTACAACATGCCTGAGTGTCCGTATGTTGTACCGGCTTTAGCCGGCCCAGAGGACCCTTCCGCCGATGCCGCCGAAAAGACGCTTGATAAAAGCGTTTCCACCTGTTCGCCATGTGCGCGGCAGCGCATCAGCAATCGAATCGCGGGTTGCGCCTGACTTCACGATTCACCCTGATCTTGCTTGTCAAAGGGTTGGCTTTTGGGAAATACTAGGCGCTTCGAATGATAGGGGTGTCGTTATTCGTTGCTTATCACCCCGATAGAGGAGTGTCCACAAACATGGTGAAGACTGGATTTATTTTGTGTTGCCTTGCAGGACTGCTGCTGACTTTCTGCCCCGCGGCGGAAGGCAAGTTGATCGGGTATTGGCCTTTGGATGCGTCCTCGGGAACAATAGCTACGAACCTGGTTGCCGGAGGCACGAACGGCGTGTTGAACGGCAGCGGCGTGACCTGGGTGAACGACGCCCAGCGGGGGCAGGTCCTGAACTTCGGGACAGGCGCCACCGCCACGAACTATGTCGATGCAGGGATACTACCGACCATCGGCGACGCGACCAACTTCACGTGGAGTTTCTGGGCCTACAGCCAGCAGGGTGCCAACAACAACGTCATCTTGGGCAACCGTTTTGACGCGAATGCCAATACCGGCGGTCAGTGGATCAAGTTCACGACCTCCAAGTTTGAGTTCACAACGTCGCCTCAGTTGGTTGTGGATTACGCGGACATCCCTTCGGGCCAGTGGATCCATCATGCCGTCGTGAAATGTGGCAGCGACAGGTCGTTCACCTATTACCGCAACGGAGTCGCCGTTTTCAAGACAAACATCGTTATCAACACTGCGATCACCGGCCGTCCCTTTTACATGGGCGGCGACAAGTTTGCCGAATGGTGGCAGGGCCGCATCGACGACGTCGCGATCTGGACGGACGCCTTGCCCACCAACTCGATTGCGGGGTTGGCGAACGGAACCTTGACCCCGTTGACTGCACCCCGTTATCCGACCGGCACCTTTGATCTGGCCGATGCTTTAGGCGGCGGCGACGGGCGCCTGCCCGGTTTTGGGGGATTCGGAGATTTGTCAGCGACCATGGGTGCGTACACGGCTTCTCCCTCCAATCCGTACGTCGACGGGACTTTTGTGCCGAATACGAACGCTACCGCAACTGTCATCGACGGGGCGGGACACACCTACGACTTCGATGCTCAAAACAGCTCCAGCATCAACCTCCCTTGGCGTAACGGGCTCAACATGGACCTGGATCCGTCCACCAACATCCTTGCGAACTTCAACGGAGACCCCACCAACCACTCTCTGATCTCCGCGCATGCCAGCAAGGGCATCACCTTTAACTTGGACGCGGTTAGGACGTATACGGGGCTCAGCATCGAGCGCTTCACGGCGACCATCGGCGACTCGCGCCCCAAGGTGCTGGGCTCGATCAGCTACTTCGTCTTCGTTGACGGCGTCCTCGTCACAAACCGGCTCGCCGTCCACGACAGCGAGGATGTCGTGACGGTCAAGCAAGTGTCTAAGGGTCGGTATCTGACGATAGCGATCACCGATGCCAATGATGGCAATGTCTGCGATCATGGATATATCGGGGACCCGTTTCTGACGCTTGTCCCTTATCAGGCGCCCCCGCCTTATAAAGGCACGTGCATACGGATTTATTAATACCCCCTAGCGAGTGCCAGAGGTAGCCGTTAAAAAAGGATAGGCGCAAATGTATCAGAACTTCACATGGGTCATGGGTCTGTGTTTAACCGGGACGATGCTTTGGGCGCAGGAACAGCCCAAAACAAAAGTCGAGCATCCCCGCGAAAACACGGAGTGGATCACCTCATACGCCTACAATGCCAACGACACCAAGCTACCGCGCGTATTGCTCATCGGCGACTCGATCTGCAACGGGTACAACAAGGAAGTCTGCAACGAGTTGGCCGGCACAGCCTCCGTCACCTTCTTCGCGACCTCGAAATGCGTCTGCGACAAGAGCTACCTCCGCTCCCTGGCTTTCTTTCTCGATGAGGCCGACTATGCGGTGGTGCACTTCAACAACGGGCTCCACAGCCTGTCGAGCGACCGGCAGGACTGGGAGACCTGTCTGCGCGCATCCGTCAAGCTGATCAAGGCCAAGGGCAAGGGCGCGAAAATCTTTTGGGCGAGCTCGACTCCGCTCAAGGATCCCGCTCTGACGGCGAAGGCCAAGGAGCTGAACGCCATCGCGGCGCGGGTGATGGCCGAAGAGGGCATCCCCACCGACGACCTGTTCGCGCTGATGGACCCCTTGGACCGCGACGCCAACTGGAGCGACACCTTCCATTTCAAAGGCGAGGCCAAGAAGATGCAGGCCAAGGCCATCGCCGACTGTGTCCGAAAGGCGCTGGGCGCGGGCCCGGCGTCGGCGGCCGAAGCCGCGGCCGCCCTCAAAGCCGCGGCCACCGCAACCGGTCCCGACGGCAAGCTGGACGCGTCGAAGAAATAGGTGTGAGACGCTTCAGGACGAATCTTTGCGGGTCTGACGGCGGTAGGCCGCGGGGGTCGTGTCGAAGTGTAGTTTAAAGAGCGTGCCGAGGTGGCTGGCGCTGGCGAACCCGCAGGTATCCGCAATCGCCTCGATCGTCATGGGCGTCTCGCGCAGCAGCGTCTGGACGCGCTCCAGCCGCACACGCATGATCTCGGCGTAGACCGTGCGCCCCATCACCGCCTTGAAGCGCGTCTCCAGCGAGCGCCGCGAGGCGTGCAGATGCCGCACCAGGTCGTCCACCTTCACCATGATGCCCGCGTTGATGCGGATGAACTCCAGCGCGCGCGCCACCAGAGCGTCGGCGATCTGGACGGTTTCCGTCGAATGCCGCGTCACCAGATGCGAAAAGCCGTAGGTGATGACGGTCTGTTTGGGCACACCTCGCCGTGTGCCGCGCATCATGCCGTCGAGCACACGGGCGGCCTCGAACCCCGCCTGCTCGGTGCTCATCTGAATGCTCGACATCTGCGGGTTGGTGGTCTCGCAGAGCAGCTCGTCGTTGTCGACGCCCAGCACCGCCACATTCTGCGGCACGGCCACACCGGCCTTCAGGCAGGAGTCGAGCACCTGCCGCCCACGCACGTCGTTGGCGGCGAAAACCGCGATGGGTTTCGGCAGCGCCTTGAGCCAGTCGCAAAGCGCCCCCTGCTCCACGCCGAAGTCCTTCCGGGCAGATGCGGAAAGCAGAGGATAAGCCACGCAGGAAAACCCGTCCTGCATGAGGCGCTCGCAGAATGAGACCCGTCGCTCTTCCGACCACGATGCGTTGTTGACCTCGCCAATGAAGGCGAAGTCGCGGAACTTCCGCGCGAGAAAATACTCGGCGGCGCATTTCCCGATCGGACGGTTGTCGCACACGATGCGGCTCAAGCGTGAGAGCGGGTTCGCCGGGTCAAGAACCTCATCCGAAGGGTTGGCGATCATCGTCGGGATATTGGCGGCCAGCAGACGCGCGGCATAACGCTGATCGTTCAGAGTCCCGATGATCCCCGTATATCCCCTCGCGGCGGGGCGCAACAGCTTCTGCTCGCCCTCGCGCCCCTCGATGATATGGACCGCCCACGGCCCGTGTAAATGGACGAACTGAAGGATGCCGCGGAGCAGCTCCCGGCAGGTCTTGATCGATGTCGGCAACAGCAAAGCCACCTGCGGCATTTGTGTTCGAACCTGAGTCATAACGCGTTTTTATACCATAAAGAGCACAGCGGCATGAATCGGTATTTGCGTTATTCTGATATTTATTTTGCGCAAATTTGACTTACCCGGATATAGAATGGGGCGTATAGTGTTAATGATTTATAAGTGTTTCACTTAAGTGGCGTTTCTTTTCGTTTGTCTGCGAAGAGGGGATTGTGATGATAAAACACCTGTTCCGGTTATCGTTCGGGGGCCTTTGCGTTTTCATGTCGGCTTCGGTTTCGACGGGGTTTGCCCAAGCCGGACAGGCCGCCGCCACTGTTCTGCCGCTCGACGGGGTCTGGTCGCTGGCCACCGACCCGGGGAACGTCGGGCGCGAACAGAAGTGGTTCGAGAAACTGCCGGGCGAAGGCGCGAAACCGGCCAAGGTGCCGTGGATCATTCAGGAGACATTCCCGGCCTATCATGGCGTGGCTTGGTATTCGCGCGACTTCACGGCGCCGGCCACTCCGTATGCAGCCGGACGCACGCTGCTCCGCTTCTGGCAGGTGGACTATCTGGCCGAGGTCTGGCTCAACGGCGCTCCGGTGGGCGGACACGAGGGCGGCGAGACGCCCTTCTCGCTCGATGTCACAGCGGCCGTCAAGCCGGGCCAAGTCAACCGCCTGACCGTGCGCGTACTCAACCCGACCGAAGCGCCCATCGACGGCATCCGCCTCAGCGAAACGGCCAGGCGCTGCAAAGAGGGCGGGGCGAACTACGTTGCCGGCGGCAGCTACAATCACGGCGGCATCACGGAAAGCGTAGAGCTGCTCTGCGTTCCTCCCGTCTATCTGGAGGATCTCTTCGCGGCTGCCACGTCCAGCGTGGACGCGGGCAGGATCCGTGTCCAGCTCGGCGTGCGCAATGCGACCACCGCCCTTCAAAAGGCAACGGTCGCCCTTACGGTCTCCTCGGCCCGCAGCGGCGAAACCACGGCGACGGTCACCCTCGACCGCGACTTGCCCGCCGGGTCTTCGCAGGTCGAAGCCGACCTGCCGATCAGCAACCCGCGCCTCTGGAACCTGAACGACCCCTATCTGTACCGCGTCACCGCCCGCATCGCCGTCGCCGGCTCCGGTGAATTCGCCGAGCGATCCGTGCGTTGCGGATTCCGCGATTTCCGCTTCGCCGACGGCTACTTCCGGCTCAACGGGCACCGGCTCTATCTGAAAAGCACCCACACCTGCAACCACTTCCCCGTCGGGCTCCAGTTCGCGCGTGACCCGGATATGCTGCGGCGCGACCTGCTGAACCTGAAGGTCATGGGCTTCAACATGGTGCGCTTCATCTGGGGCGCGGCCACGCCGATGCAGTTGGCCCTTTGCGACGAGATCGGACTGATGGTTTACGAGGAGTCCTATGCCGCATGGCCCATCGCGGCCTCGCCCAAGATGGCCGAGCGCTTTGACGCCGCCGTCAGCGAGCTGATTGTGCGCGACCGCAACCATCCGAGCGTGGTCACCTGGGGCCTCCTGAACGAAACGAAAGACGGGCCGACCTTCAGGCATGCTGCCGTCATGTTGCCGATGATACGTAAACTCGATCCGGACCGGATGGTCATATTGAACAGCGGGCGCTGGGATCTCCATCCGGTCCAAAACAAGATCGGACAGGCCACGGGTTTCCGCATTTGGCCTCAGGACGGCTCCGGAGAACCGTGGGTGGCTCTCAATGCCACGACGTCGACGATCTGCACGGTGGGCATCACATGGCCATCCGGCCACCTGGCCCTCCATCCCGGTCCCGCCAACGAACTCAGCACGGTCCGCTGGACAGCCCCCCGATCCGGCACGGCCGAGCTCGACGGCGCGTTCACCGGTCTCGCCTCACGTGCCACGACGGACATTCACATCCTTCACAACGGCCGTTCGATCTTCACGTCGCTTTTGAATCTGGAGAGCCGTCCGAACGCGGCAGTATTTGCGCAGAAGATCAACATCTCGAAGGGAGATACGCTCGACTTCGCCGTCGGCACGGGCAACGGAAACTATGGCGGCGACACGACCGGTCTCAACCTCTTCGTCAACATGGCCGGCACGACCTACGATGCCGCCGCAGACTTTTCGGACGCAAAGAATCCGAACGGCGTCTGGACATACGGAAAGCTGGCGACGCTCGTCGCCCCGACGTTTGTCGCCTATGGGAAGCAGAATCCCCTCGATCTTCCGGTCGGCACGCTGTCGAACCCCGGCTCGCCTGTCTGGGAGCACACGCTGAGCGACCAGCACGACTACCCGCGTGTGCCCTGCACGGCCGGCGGGATCAACAACGTGCGCACGCGCACCGGCACCAACGGCCAGCCGCTTTTCTTTTCCGAATACGGCATCGGCAGCGCGGTCGACCTGTGGCGCGCGGCGCGACACTTCGAACAGGAGAAGGCCGAGGGCTCCGAGGATGCCCAGTATCTGCGCGACAAGCTCGACCGCTTCCTGTCCGACTGGAAGGCGTGGCGCCTGGATGAGACGTTCGCCCGCCCCGAGGATTTCTTTATGGAGAGCCTCAAAAAAATGGCCGGACAGCGAACCCTGTGCCTCAACGCGATCCGCTCGAATCCGAACATTGTCGCCCACAACCTGACCGGCGCGACCGACCATGTGCTGTGCGGCGAAGGCCTCACCACGCTGTTCCGTGAGCTGAAGCCCGGCACGATCGACGCGATCTTCGACGGCTGGTATCCGCTGCGCTGGTGCCTGTTCGCCGAACCCGCCCACATCGCCAAGGGCGGAAAAGTCCATCTGGAAGCGGTGCTTGCGAACGAGGATGTCCTCGCACCCGGCGACTATCCCGTGCGGCTGCAGGTGATCGGCCCCCGCATGACCCGCGCGATGGAGCGCACGCTCACGGTGACGATTCCCCCGCGCAACAGCGGAACGAACGAACCGCCCTTCGCAAAACTCTGGTTCTCTGAAGACGTTGCCATCGACGGCCCTGCAGGCGAATACCGCTTCCTGGCCACCTTCGAGCGCGGCGCGGCCGCGGCGGGCGGATCTGCGACATTCCACGTGAGCGATCCGGCCGACCTGCCGTCCGTGACGTCCGAAGTGGTCCTGTGGGGCGACGACGCCGCGACGGCAAAATGGCTCAGTGATCGCGGCGTCCGCACGCGACCGTTCGCGTCCGTTGCCCCGGCGAAGCGCGAGGTGATTCTCGCCGCGCCGAAACCGCCCGCACCCGGCGGCGCCGCGGCCTTCCGCGAGCTCGCTAAGCGGATCGCTTCAGGCGCCACCGTCGTCTTTCTTTCACCCGAAGTGTTCGCGCAGGGCGACCAGCCGACCGCCTGGCTGCCGCTGGCGAACAAAGGCACGGCGAAACCGATCCGCGGCTGGCTCTACCTCAAGGATGAGTGGTCGAAGGCTCATCCGATCTTCGAGGGGCTCCCGTCGGGCGGGCTGATGGACTATACCTGCTACCGCGAGCTGATCCCCGATCTGGTGTTCTCTGGCCAGGAGCCCCCGTCCGAAGCCGTTGCAGGCGCGGTTAAAGCCTCGCAAGATTACGATTCGGGGCTGATGGTTTCGGTCTACAACCTCGGCGCGGGCAGCTTCGTTCTGAACACCCTGCGCATCCGCGAGAACCTGGCGAGCCATCCCGCCGCCGGACGCCTCTTACTCAACCTTCTGCGCTATGCGGCACGCGACACAGAGAAACCGCCCGCGCCGCTGCCTCCCGGTTTTGACCGACAGCTCGACGTTCTGGGATACAAATAGAAAGGGCCCTATGCAACACCTCCGACGGTTCTTCACCCTCGTAATGCTCGTTTCCGCGACAGGCGCACTGGCTCTGGGCGAACGGGATGTCGTCAAGCCGATCATGGGCGACAAGCTGATTGCGGCAAGGCTCACTCACCGGGAAATGACGGGGGGTGAACTCGACCGGCGCATCATGGACTTGATCGACAAGAACTACATGGTTCTCGACCTGGACCGGGACTGGCTGGACAAGTTTCGGAACCGGACCGCGCGCGGGGACAAATGCAACGTGTACTACGGCATCGGCAAGGTTCTGGACGCGGGCAGCCTGTTTGCGCAATACACCGGCGAGCCGAAAGTGGCCGAACGCGCCCAGCACATCATGGATCAGCTGCGGAGCGCGCGCGATCCGGACGGATACCAAGGTTTCTGGAACGTCGAATCGAACAACCACCAGAACGTTGTCAATTGGATCCTCCACGAGCAGGAGTACCTCAACCTGGCGCTGGTGCGGAACTACCGGGTGACGGGGAACACCCAGGCCCTGGCGGACGCGAAGATCATGGCGGACTACATCATGCGGATGTTCCCCGCCAATAGGGATGGAGAACATATCATTCCCGCCGGAACCTCCATTGCGGGAATCACGGAAGGGTTCGTCGAGCTGTATCGCGTGACTGGAGAGCGGAGATATCTCGAGTTCGCCAGGCAGCTGCAATATGAGCCGCACTGGTACTACCTGAAACCGTATGACGCCTGGGAGAAGAACATCGCGCAGTCCCGCTACCATGTCTACGTGATGCTGTCGCACATGTACCCCGACACGGAGCTGTATCGGTTGCTCGGCGGCGAGGACTACCTCAAGAAAAGTCTGTGGATGAAGCAGGAGTTGTTCGAGCGGGGACACGGCGGGCTGCTGGTTACCGGCTCAACCTCCCAGGGGGAGCACTTCACGTACAATCAGGATGGTTCGGGGGCTGTCGAAGAATCCTGCGTCTCGGCCTACCTGCTCCGCTGGGTTGACAGCCTCATGCGGCTGGAAGGCGACCTGCGGTACGGGGACATCATGGAGCGGACGATCTACAACGCCCTGTTCGCGGCACAGGCACCGGACGGCCGCCGCATCTGCTACTTCACGCCGTTTACGGGGAAGCGGCATTTTCAGACGATCGATACCTTTTGCTGCAACGGGAACTTCCGACGCGCGGTAGCCGAACTGCCGCAGAAGGTGTACTACCGTACCCCGGACAACGGCATCGCGCTGAACCTGTTCACACGATCTGACAAGACCTTCGATGTCAACGGCAAGACCGTTACGATCAAACAGGAAACCTCATACCCGAATTCCGGCGAGGTCAAACTGTCGTTCACGTGCTCAGAGCCGGTCGAGTTCGCGTTCATGTTCCGCACCCCGCGCTGGGCGGAAAACATGACGAGTTCCGTGTGCAATGTGCCTTTCCCGCTGAACACATCCGAACTCGGCTACGCCACCGTCAAACGGGTTTGGAAATCCGGCGATGCGCTGTCCTTGTCCATGCCGATGACCTGGCGTTTCGTCCGAGGCCGGATGATTCAGGACGGCCGGGTCGCCCTTTTGCGCGGACCGGTCCTGTTCACGTTCAGCGACAAACTGAACGCGGCTGTGCTCACAAAGTGCCCGAGCCCGCGTGAGCTGGTTCTCGATCCGGCCAGCATCGGGAACCCGGTTCCTGACGACAGAATCCGCCCCGACGGGCAGAAGGTCATCGTCAAGGCATGGACGAACCCCGAACGCACAGGTGAGCCGGTCGATGTCGTTCTGACGGAATTCGTCGATCCCGACGGCATCGACGTCTATTTCAAGGTCCCGGACCTCGCTGATACGCGGCCGCTACGCATCATGGACGACGAATTGCTTTCAGAGCCCCGCAAGTCGGCCAATGGCGAGATCACGTTCGCGTGGTACGGCCCCAAAAGTGATCGCAGCTGGAAGGAACTGTTCGCTGCCGAGGGTGAGCCGGTTGCCGATCTGGCGGCCGATTACCGGAATCCTCAGGCCAAGCCGGATGTGCCGGCTGCGTTCCCGGACACGTCGAAATCGGGCTCGTGGTCGCTCTTCAACTGCCGGAACGACGGTCTGTTGTCCACCGCCAAAGAGACAGACAAGACGCAGCTGAATTCCAGCTTCAAAGTTGACGGCTGTCCGCTGGGATACGCTTACGGTCTGCAAGGCGGCAACGCGCTGGGCTTTTTCGCCGACTACCTGCCTGCGGAGAACATGGAGAAAAACTGGGGGCAGCACTACACAAAGGAATTGTTCGACCGGGTTATCCCGGCGAACGAGCGGAAGCAGTATCTGCTGACACATCCGATCGCCGATCTCGCCAGCTATAACGTGATTCGCTGGTCGCCAGGCCCGCAGCTTTCCGGCAAAGGCATCGTGATCTCTGGAAAGAAGCTGACCAATCGCGGCGGCAATGGCGTTTCATTGAAAGCCGTTAACTGGAAAGATGACCAGACCCCGGTGGTTCTCAACGTCCTCACGCGGGGATCGGAAGGAACGACAAGCCATACCCGCAACTCGGAGTTCGTCGTTCGGATCAACCCCGGCGATCTGGGAAGAAACGTCGACCTAGCGATCGGCAACAACGGGAGTTACGTCTGCGACGCCACGGCGCTGCGCCTCCGCGTTTACGCGACCGACACGCGCGTCGAACCGGCCGGCAAGGATGTTACCCAAACGGTGCAGGCCGCTTTCAAAGGCAAGTTCAGGACAGACCTGGGCAAGTATGCGGACCTTTTCGGCGACCCCGCCCCCGGTCAGGAAAAAACGCTCAAACTCAGCGTGCTGGACCTGTGCGGCAACAGCAAGACGATCGAACTGACGGAAGACGCTCCGCTAGAGCTTCCGTAGCTTCCGGAGAAGAGCGTCGGCTTCGCCACAGGTGACCTGTCAAAAAGGGGGCCCCGATGATGAGTCAGAAATCAAACAGGGTGCGCATGAGAAACGTTTTTTAATCTGCTGGCTCTGCAGTTGACGATATTCACCTTGTCTGGCTGAGCGGCTTCTCGCCGATGCACAAGAAATCGCCCAGTGTCCGCAGATAGATGCGCCCTTCCAGAATCACCGGTGTGGCGAACACGCCGGAAGGCAGTTCGTTCGTCAGTATCGTACCGGCCGCGCGACCGGTCGGCACGACGTATCCTTTGCCTTTGCGGTCGAACACATAAAGGGCGTTTCCCGCCAAGGTCGGCGACGAATAGAACGGGGCCTTGAAGTCCCGCTCCCAAAGCACGCGGCCGTCGGCCGCCTCGTAACAGCGCATCAGCCCCTGGTCGGCGACCGCATACAACAATCCCTCGTCAAACACCGGCGACGGCACATAGCCCGCCTTGGCGTCTCCTGACCACGTCAGATGGCTTTTCGTCACATTGCCCGCGCCGTCGGCGCGGATGGCGATGAAATTCCGCCCCGGATACCCGCCGGTCGCATAGACCGTGTCGCGGTCGGCAACCGGCGTCGCCACGCAGGTCCTCGCAGGTCCCTCGCACTCCCACAGCAGCGCGCCGTTTTCGGGATCGTAGGCGCGCGTGCTCGTGCCGCCGATCAGCAGCAGCTGATCGCGCCCCGCCACATGCCTGACCAGCGCGGGAGCGTAGCTCTCGACGACCGAACGGAGAGCCTTGCGCCACACCACTGCGCCGGATCCCCGGTGCAGCGCCGTCAGATAGCAGCCCTTCGGCCCCTCGACCGGCACGATCACCGCCGACTTGTAAAAGGTCAGCGAGGCCGAGTATCCCTGGATCGTGTTGTACGGCGCGACCGTCTGATTCCACAGCACCTTGCCGTCCAAACCCACCGCCACCGTAATGACCGACGTGTTGCTCTGAACCGGCACAAACACGCGCTCGCCGTCGCAGGCGGGGGTGGCCGAGGCGAGCGCATTGTCAGGGTGCATTCTCGGTGTGGCGCCCTTGTAGAGTTCGGTCTGCCACACCGTCTTGCCGGTGGCCCGCTCCAGGCAAAAGAGCCACACGGCTGATTGCGCTTGCGTCTTCTCTCCGGACGTGATGTAGATCCGGTCGCCGACCACGCACGGCGAGGAGTGTCCCACGCCCGGTAGCCGCACGCGCCACACGATATTCGAGTCCGCGCCCCACGCCACCGGCGGTTTCTGTCCCGCGGGCGCGACATTGTCGAAATTCGGCCCGCGCCACCACGGCCAATCCCCCGGGGCCGCGGTCACCGGCGGCAACGTATCCCAGCCCGCTTGCGGCGCGACATCGGGAAGCCCCCCTTCCTGTGCCGCAGCCGTCAGAGCCAGCGCCAGGCCCAACACAATTCCAAACTCTTTTCTCACGCCGTATTCCCTCCCCTGGCAGGCCGCCGCGCCCGCTTTCCGCGCGAAACGCCCCGCCCATGACTTTGAAGAGAGAGCCTATACCCCCGCCCGCTGGAACGTCCAGCGTTTTCCATTTGGGACATCATCCCGGCCGTGTGAATACCACGGCTTGTTCCTTGGGACACTGGCCAGACACACAACGCTCTCCGCATCTTGCGTTCGATTTCAACCCTGTGTGGGAAACCCGGAAGAGAACAGGGACGCGCACAGGTTGACGGCGCGGCTTTGAGTGCGCCCGGCTCCGGGCGCTTTTTCTCCGGCGCTGCCCGCCGCGTGCGACGCGGGCGACGCGGGCGGGTTCAGGCACCCGCCCGGAAAGCGCGGCCAGGTCCGCGCACTCAACATCGTCCATGCGGCCGTGCGCTTAATCACCCAGCGACTCCTTTAGGCGTGCTCGGCGAGCCCGCGCCAACCAGGCGGCCCGCGTCCTCCGGGCGCGGCAGGATGGTTCAGAAAACGAAACCGGCGCGCCCGGTGAGGAGCGCGCCGTAAAGGATGAGACGTATATTTTATTTTGAGACTCTTGCAAAAAACCGGCCGCGGGGAGCGTGCCCGGAGAGCCCGCGCCCCCCGGGCGCGGTCGGTTTTGCCAGCTACCCGAGAATCGTCTTGAGGTCCGCTTCCGCCGTCGTGATGGGCGTGAGGCCGAACTTCTCGACCAGCACGTTCAGCACGGTGGGCGAGAGGAACGCGGGCAGGCTGGGCCCGATGCGGATGTTCTTGATCCCGAGCGCCAGCAGCGTCAGCAGGATGCAGACCGCCTTCTGCTCATACCAGGAGAGGATGAGCGTGAGGGGCAGTTCATTGACGCCGCAGTTGAACACCTTGGCGAGCGTGACCGCCACCTGGATGGCCGAGTAGGCGTCGTTGCACTGGCCCATGTCGAGCAGGCGCGGGATGCCGCCGATGTCGCCCAGCTTGGACTGCAGGTGGTTGAAGCGGAACTTGCCGCAGGCCAGCGTCAGGATGACCGTGTCTTTCGGGGCCTTCTCCACGAACTCCGTGTAATAGTCGCGTCCGAGCTTGGCGCCGTCGCAGCCGCCCACCAGGAAGATGTGCTTGATCGCGCCGGACTTGACCGCGCCGACCACCGTGTCGGCCACGGACATGACCGCGTTGCGGGCGAAGCCGGTCATCAGCGGGGCGCCGCCCTGGGTCTCGGCCTGCCAGCCGCCGAGCTTGATCGCGTGGGCGATCAGGGCGGAGAAGTCCTTCTTGCCGGCAGCATCCGCGGCGATATGCGTGACGCCGGGCCAGCCGACTTCCGCCGTGGTGTAGAGGTTGGCGGTGTAGGAGGGCTTGGGCGGCATGATGCAGTTCGTGGTGAAGAGCACGACGCCGGGCAGGCCGTCGAACTCCTTCTGCTGGTTCTGCCACGCGGTGCCGAAGTTGCCCTTGAGCTGGGTGTACTTCTTGAGCTCCGGATAGGCGCACGCGGGCAGCATCTCGCCGTGGGTGTAGACGTCGACGCCCTTGCCCTCGGTCTGCTCCAGCAGCATCTTAAGGTCGTGCAGGTCGTGGCCGGTGATGACGACGAAGGGGCCTTTGTAGCGGTTGGTCGAGACCGTGGTCGGCACCGGGTGGCCGTAGGTCTCGGTGTTGGCGGCGTCGAGCAGCCCCATGCACTTCAGGTTGATCATGCCGAACTCCATGATCAGGCCGATCCACGCTTCGACGCTGTGGTCGTCGCCCACGGCCTTCATGCCTTTGACCAGCCAGCCCGAGACTTCGGGATCGGTCTTGCCCAGCACGCGGGCATGGTGAGCGTAGGCCGCCATGCCGCGCAGGCCGAAGAGCAGGGTGGAGCGCAGCGAGACGATGTCCTGATTGCCGTGGAAGAGGTCATCCGGGTTGTACGCGGGGGCGCCGCCGGCCTTGACGACCGCGCTCTGGACGCGGTCGCGCATGGCGGCAAGGTCCGCGTCGTCGAAGTTGACGTTGGTGACGGTCATGAACAGCGCGTCCATGAAGAGCGACTCGCAGCCCGGGCAGGCGGGTTTGCCGTCGAGGGCGCGGGCCAGCGTGACCATGTTGGCGGTGATCTCATCCTGCAGCCGGGCCGAGGCCGGCTTCTTGCCGCAGACGCCGCTGTGCGTGCAGCCTTTGCCGCCCGCCGTTTGTTCGCATTGGAAACAGAACATCTCGCTCATGATACTACTCCTTGTTGGGTTGGGTTGTGTGATGGGTGTGAAAGGTTTTAGGGTGTTAGGTTGTTAGACTGTTAGGCTGGAGGCCGCGTTTCTTAATCTGACGTGTCGCGCGACCGTTCGACCGAACAGCCTAACAGTCTAATCCCCTCTTAAATCACTCTTCCAGGATCGCGCCGTCGGTTGAGATCGTGACCACGTGCCACGGGATCATCTTGCCGCAGTTGAGCACGGCCTGTTTGGCGGCGTTGGCGATGCCGGCGCAGCAGGGCACCTCCATGCGGAGCACCGTGACGCTGCGGATGTCGTTCGCCTGCAGGATGGCCGTGAGCTTCTCCGCGTAATCGCCCTCGTCCAGCTTGGGGCAGCCGATCAGCGTGACCTTGTTGGTCATGAAGCGGCGGTGGATGTCGGGATACGCGAAGGCGGTGCAGTCGGCCGCGATCAGCAGCGCGGCGTTCTTGAGGTAGGGCGCGCTGACCGGCACGAGCTTGATCTGCACAGGCCAGTTGACCAGGCGCGAGGCGACCGCCGTGCCGGCCGCGGGCTCCGCACCCGCTTCGGCGGTGACCGGGGGACGGACGATGGTCTTGGCCATCTTGCCGGGGCAGCCGCAGGCCAGCGGTTGCGGCGCGGCGGCGGCCGGAGCGGCGACCGGGGCCGGGGCGGCGTGGGCCGTCTTTTCGGAGGCCTGTTTGGCGGCCACGGCGGCCTCGTCGAACGGATCGGCCTCGCGCTCGACGATCCTGATCGCGTGGGTCGGGCATTCGGGCAGGCAGGCGCCGAGGCCGTCGCAATAGCTGTCGGCGACCAGTTTGGCCTTGCCGTCCACAAGCTTCAGCGCCCCTTCGTGACAGGCGCTGATGCAGAGGCCGCAGCCGTTGCAGAGGTTCGGATCGATGGTGATGATGTTACGTTTCATATGGTGCGCTTCTCCTAACAGGTTAGCCGGCCCGGTTCTTCTTCAGCGAGCGGACGACGCTGTCGAGCGTGACGTTCCCCAACAGGCTGACCAGACGTTTATTCTCTTTAGCCATCAGTTTGCCCAGCCCGCAGCCGTCACCTTTGCAGACGTTGTGCTTCAGCAGGCATCCCTTGTAGGTGGGGGTGCCGCCCGCGGCGACGTAGATCTCCAGAAGGGTGATCTCGGCGGGCGGCCGCGCCAGCCGCGCGCCGCCGGCGGGGCCGCGCTCGGTCTCGAGAATGCCGGCCCGCGTGAGCTGCTGCACCACCTTGGCGAAGTGGTGGGGCGAAAAGCCCAGCTTCTCGGAAATCGTACGGGCGGAGCTGAAGTGCTCCGGGTCGTCCGCAAGCCACGCACAGGTGTGCAGCGCGATCGACATCGCCTCCGAGATATTCAACAGTCCTAGCATTGGGTGAACCCCTACCTTTCGCTTAATTGGGTATTAAATTACCAGATTACCCAAACAGCGTCAAGAGGCCCTTTGAAAAAAAATTCCGCCCTAAACAAACCGCACGCCACCTGCAGCTCCATAACCCTGGGGCACACCACTTTTCATAGCCCATGGAGGGCGAGGCCCGGCCGCGCCGCAGGCCAGCCGCCACGCGGATCGCGAGGACGCTCGCCCTCCACACCTCATCCAGAGAACGACGCCCTCACTTGTCCGGCATGTCCATCTTAATCTGGTTGGAGAGCTTCTGCTGGTTTGACCACTTGATCTGGTCCGAGACCTTTTGCTGGGTGGACACCTTGTGCTGGTCAGACACCTTGTGCTGGTCAGAGACATTCCGCTGGGTCGACATCTTTTCCTGCGTCGACATCTTTTCCTGCGTCGACATTTTGATCTGCCGCGACATCTTGTTGGTGCCGGAGGTTCCCGTCTGATTATCCGCTTGAGCCGCGAGGGCATTCCCCGCTCCGATGCCGAGCGAAAGTCCCAACGAGGCGGCTGTGGCCAGTGTGATGGCCCGGTTTTTCCTGCATTTCATGGCTTCTTTCCTTTCAGGGCGACTCCGCCCATGTTTCGATGGCATGAATATGGAGCAACATCTTTTCATCGTCCGCGGCGGGCACGGGACGGTGCGTCTCGCGACAATAGGCGCCGACGGCCGCATCCAGGTCGGCCCACGAGGTGCGGGACACGCGCGCCGGCGCGTGTCCGCCGTCCGGCGTTTCGACCAGCACCGCCAGCTTCCAGTACAGCGCCAGATAGAGATCCGCGGCCCGCATGAAGGGCAAGGCCCCCTGCTCCTCGAGATAGGACTGAATGGTTTGATCAGCCCCGCGCAGGCCGGCGCACCCCGGCTCGGACTCAAACTCCGTGAACCACTCCTCGCCGGTCTCGGCGACATGCCGGCCCAGCGGATACAGGCGGCAAACCAGCGGTCGGTCACGGTGGACACCGCACCCGTCGGCCGTGAGGAACGGGCAGACGTTCTCCGCGTTAAACTTAAGGTATGATCCGTTCATGGTGTGCCGGCGGATGAGCGTCGTGGTCGAGATCCCTAACGGGCGGGCCAACCGGCCGACCTCGTACGGATTCACCTGAATCCGCTTCGCCCGGCAACAGCCCAGGCACCTCTGACACGCAAAGGCGTACGGAGTCTCCCGGGCAAGGTTCACATGTTGTTCGCGCAAGGTCATGGCACCCCATCCGATCTAAAGCATTCGCGGCGCACTCAACGACACGTTGAAATTGTACTGAATGCGTTCCTCAATTGCAACCCCTCCGCCTTTTCACCCGAGGCCTCCCCAACCCCGAGCCCGCTCCCATCAAGGGGTCATTCATTATGGCGCAACGCGTAAACCTGCACGGCAGGGGGAAACGGTTGACGCGGGCGTGAACCCGTGGTTAACTGGGGGCGTTTAACGGGATGGGACCGCGAGCGTTCCGTTTGAGAGGCGATTATGACGATCATTGAACCGCACATCCACATGCTGTCGCGCACGACGGACGAGTACCAGGCCCTGTACCGGGCCGGCATCCGGGCCTGCGTGGAACCCTCGTTCTGGCTCGGCGCCAACCGCCGCTATGCGGGGTCGTTCTTCGACTATTTCCGGCTGATCCTGGAGTTCGAGACCGTGCGCGCGGCGCGCTTCGGCATCGACCACTTCTGCGCGATCGCGATGAACCCCAAAGAGGCGGACGACCGCGTGCTGGCGGACGAGGTGATCGACGGGCTGGCGCCGTATCTGGACCATCCCCGCTGCGTGGCCATGGGCGAAATCGGGCTCAATCTGAACACCCCCAACGAGGAGCACGCCCTGATCCGCCAACTGCGGCTCGCAGAAGAGCGCCGGATGCCGGTGATCCTGCATCTGCCGCACGTCGACAAGCTGCGGGGCGCGCTGCGGATCTTCGAAATCATCAAGGCCGAGGGGCTGACGGTCGAGCGCATCGATGTGGACCACAACACCGAGGAGACCATCCGGCACACGCTGGATTCGGGGTGCTACGCGGGCATGACGGTCTACCCCTACTCCAAGCTCAATCCGGAGCGGGTCTCGGCGATGGTCAAGCAGTACGGCCAGGAGAGGGTGATCGTCAACGGCTCGGCGGACTGGGGCGTCTCCGACCCGCTTTCGCTCGTCAAGGTGGTCGATTTCATGCGCAAGGACGGCCACAGCGAGTCCGTGATCGCCGATCTGGTCTTCAACACGGCGATGCGCTTCTACAGCGCTTCCCCGAACTGGAAACCCGACTTCGACATCGCGCCGCTCGACCCGGGCGCCTATCAGCGTTGAAATCTCAGCGTCTGCCGTCCAATTCAGTCCACATACGGGCTTGTGTTTCGGCACAGGATAGGGTTTAATTTTAAATCCTTATTTTAAGGAGCGTTTTTATTCGGATGCCGGACGCGCCGCGGAGTGATTCCGCAGCGCGGTCGGCTGTTTTGGTTCGCGTGCATAACAAGCGAGGAGTGGAATGATGCGTAGATCGATACGTGCGTTAGCGGTGGTCGTGATGTTTGCGGCCGGGTGGGTCATGGGCGCGGGCAATACAGTGAAGGACGTGAAGGTCCGCGTGCTGGACCAGTTCGGCACCGACGCCACAGACGTGTTGTCGTACTGCAGCGTGACCGCCGGCACGGAACTCTCGCAGGAGGCGCTTTCGAAGGACGTGCGCGCGCTGCTCGACACCGGCCGCTTCGGCTATGCGGGCGTGGAGATCGAAAAGCTGGACGACGGCCTGCGCGTGGTTTTTGTGGTGAAACGCCGCTACCGTTTTCAGGGGCCGCTGGCCATCAAGGGCGCCGACTACCTGAGCGAGAGCAAGATCCGCAAACTCTCCGAACTCAAGAACGGCGATTTCATCGACGAGCCGATCCTGTCGTCCAAGGCCGGCAAGATCCGCGACGAGTATGTGAAGAAATTCTTCCCGAACGTCAAGATCGGTGCGGAGATCCAGCCGATCGAGGGCAGCGCGGGTTCCGCGAACGTGATCTTCACGGTGACCGAGGGTGACCGCGCCAAGATCCGCAACTACACCTTTACCGGCAATCCCTCGATCTTGGCCGAAGACCTGCGCGCCACCTTCGGGCAGCGCCCGTGGTATGACCCGCGCGGCTGGTTCACCGACACGCCGGTCTCGGCTCAGGATCTGGAAGATGCCCGCCAGCAGGCCGAGGATGTGTATAAAGACCGTGGTTTTCAGGACGCCGTAGTCGCCACGCCGGTCATGGAGAAGGTCGGCAAAGACAAGGTGGATGTGGTTTTCGCGGTCACCGAGGGCGACGTGTACAGCGTGGAATCCACGGCGATCCGCGGGGTCAAGCTCTTCCCTGAGCAAGAGGTGAAGGCGTCGTCGGCGTCGCGTCTGAAGGTCAACGACGTGGCCGGGCGCCAGCGCATCGATGCCGCCGCCAAGGACATCCGCGACTATTACGGCTCGCGCGGGTACGTGGACACGCTGGTGAAGCCCATTAAAGAGACGGTTCCGGGCAAGCCGGGCCGCATGGCGATCACGTTCGACGTGCGCGAGGGCGAGCTGGTCTACATCCGCAACATTGTGATCCGCGGCAACAACAAGACCAAAGACAAGGTCATCCGCCGCGAGGTCCTGGTCAGCCCCGGCGAGATCATGAACGAGGTGCGCATCGAGACCAGCGAGAACCGTCTCAAGAACCTCGGCTATTTCTCCAATGTCCGCCACTACACCGAGGGGGCGAACCAGCCGGGCACGCGTGATCTGGTGTACGACGTGGAAGAGCAGCGCACCGGCAACTTCATGGTCGGCGCCGGCTACTCCAGCGTGGACAGCCTGGTGGGCTTCATGGAGCTGACCCAGAGCAACTTCGACATCCTGAACTGGCCGAACTTCACGGGCGGCGGGCAGCGGGCGCGGTTGGGCCTCGAAGCCGGTTCGCGGCGTCAGACGGCGGAGGTCTCCCTCACCGAGCCCTGGTTCATGGACCGCCCCCTGGCTCTGACGGTTGAAGCCTACCGGCGCATGCGCTGGTTTGACCAGTACGACGAGATCCGCACCGGCGCTTCGGCGGGGCTCTCCTACCCGGTCAAGGTCGGCCGCATCGGCGCGCGCTACACCCTGGAGCTGGTGCAGATGGACGACGTGAACCAGAGCGAGTGGTTCAATAAAGATGGGTCGGAATCCACGCCGGAATCGTATAACGGCGACGCGAACCAGTACTTCCAGTACCAGGACGACACCTACGGCGACGCGATCAACAGCGTGATGCGGCTCTACTGGGCGCATGACACACGAGATCAGCCGTTCGTCCCGACCAAGGGCTACCAGACCACGGTGTTCGCGGAGGGTTCCGAGGGCGCTTTCGGCGACAACGAGTTCTACAAGATGGGCGCGAACTACCGTCACTGGTACCGCATGCCGTGGTACAAGCACGTGCTGAGCCTGCGCGGACGCATGGAGACGGTGGACGCCTACAGCGGCGAGCTGCCGATCTACGAGAGCCTCTTCCTGGGCGGCCCGCGGACGATCCGCGGCGTCGAATACCGCGATGTCGGACCGAAGCTGTACCGCGAACCGAGCAGCAGCGACAGCCACGCGCCGATTGGCGGAAAGACCCTCGCGCTCGCCACGGCCGAGTATTCGATCCCGATCTTCAAGGCGGTGCGCTTCGCCACCTTCTCGGACGTTGGCTCGTTGGGACAGGACGCGTTTGACCCCCAGCTTTCCGACGTGTGCATGGCGGTCGGCGTCGGCCTCCGCATCGATATCCCGGGATTCCCGATCCGCTTCGACGTTGCGAAGCCGGTGGTTACGGATGACGATGCCACCAACGAGGAGTTCTTCTCGTTCGCGATCGGTTTTGAATAAGGTCAGGTCTTTAGGTTGGCAGGCTGTTGGGCAGGGCGCGTTCGCCGAACGCGCCGCGGACGCCGCAGAGAGGCGTCCCTGCCCGGTTTAAAAAAAGGAGAATACTCATGAAATGTGCAAGTTTGATTTTGGCGGCCTGCATGGCCGCGACGCTCGTGACGGCCCAGGAGAAGACCGCCGTGGTCAACATGGTGGACCTCGTCCGTTTTCATCCGAGCCGTGAGCGCGACCGCAAGCTGATGCAGGACACGGAGAAGGAGTTTCAGACCAAGCTCGACAAGCAGCGCGACCGCTTCGAACAGCTCCGCGACGATTACGAGAAGGCCGTGAAGGATGCCCGTAATCCGGCGCTGAACGACAAGGCGAAATCCGAGGCCGAGGACAAGGCCATGAAGCACCGCGATGTGCTGGCCGAGGCGGACCGCGACCTGCGCCAGGAAATGCAGAAGCTTCAGCGTGAGCTCAGCGAACTTGACACGCGCCTGCTGCGCCAGGTCACCGGCGACATCCGCGACGTGCTCTCGAAATACGCGCAGGAGAGCAAGTTCACCATCATCCTCGACGGCACCACCATGGCCTATTTCGACCCTAAGCTGGAAGTGACCGATGACGTCCTGAAGCGCATGGGCGTGGACCCCAAAGTCCGCAAAGAAGCCAAGGACAAGGCCGAGAAGGACAAGGCTGATAAAGCCGCCGCGACCGCCGGGAAGAAGTAATGTCCATGACGGTCCATGAACTGGCGGAGCGCCTGGGCGGGGATCTCACGGGCGACGGGTCTCTCGAGATCGTCGCCCTCGCGAGCCTGACGGAGGCCCGCGCCGGGGACGTCTCGTTCTTTAAAGACGCGAAATACGCGAGGCACCTGAGCGCTACGCGCGCAAGCGCGGTGCTGGTGCCGCAGGCGTGGCAGGGAACGTGCCCTGCGCCGGCCGTCATCCGCGTCCAAGACCCGAACCGCGCGTTCTCCCAGGCCGCGGTGTGGTTCGCGCCTCCGCCGGTGGCGCGCGCGCCGGGGATCCACCCGACCGCCGTGATCGCCCCGAGTGCGCGCTTAGGGCAGGATGTCCACGTCGGGCCGTGGACCGTGATCGAGGACGGCGCCGTCATCGGCGACCGCGCGGTGATCGAGGCCCAGGTGTTCGTCGGCGCGCGCGTCGAGCTGGGCGAGGGCTGCCACATCTATCCGCAGGTGACCGTCCGCGAGGGCTGCAAGCTCGGACGGCGCGTGATCCTGCACTCCGGTGTGCGGATCGGCGGGGACGGCTACGGTTACAACCCGGTGTTCCGCCCGGACGGCACAATCTCGATCGAAAAGATCCCTCAGCTCGGCATTGTAGAACTGGGCGACGATGTGGAGGTCGGCTGCAACGCCACCATCGACCGCGCGCGCTTCGGGCGCACGCGCATCGGCAACAGCACCAAAATCGATAACCTCGTGCAGATCGGCCATAACGTGCAGGTCGGCGACTACAGCGGCATCATCGCCCAGGCCGGGGTGGCGGGCAGCACGCGGATCGGCTCGGGCTGCATCATCTGGGCGCAGGCCGGGCTCTCCGGCCACCTCACGATCGGCGACCGCGCACAGGTTGGCCCCAAGAGCGGGCTCTCCAAAGACGTCCCCGAAGGCGAGTACTACCTCGGTCTGCCGGCCTACCCCAAGCGCGAGTTCGCCGCAACCCTCCTCGTGCCGCGCCAAGTCGAGAAGCTCAAGCAGCGCGTGGCGGCGCTCGAGGCGCGGCTCAACGCGCTCGGCCAACAGCCCTAGAACCGGCACTCGCCCTCCAAACCGCGCCGGAGCTGGACAGGGACGGCAAGTCTCCCCGCGGGCCATCTCCCCCATTTCAGCACACTGAAGGCTCCTTTTTGGCCTCGGGCCCCGCTTGCGGGACCCTTCCCTGCCGTCTTAGTGTCAAATTGTCGCATTTAACGGACATCCTGTCGCAATCGTTACACTGGCGGAAGTCCCGCAAAGTTACCTTTAGCTAATAATTGGCCGTTTCAGGCCTCAGAGCGGCAAATAATCCGCTATCGACGCGCGAGCCAGCCCTTGGCACGCGTCAAGCTTAAGTAATATTGCCAATGCGAGAGGCGGCAAGCGAAGTTCAAAAACAGGTCCGTAAAAGGCCATAACTTCATTCACTCGGTTGGCCGGTTGGGTTCAAAATGGTTGTCGCCTGCTGGATGAGGTTATGGCCTAGTTTTTTTATTTAGGGCAGGGGTCCAGCCGGACCCCTGTATCGTGTGCCCGAATCCACGAAGGGGGTTTGTTATGAATAAGATGCGTACCGCGGCCTGGGTGATCGTCGTTGTCATGGCGGGCTCGGCCTGTGTGCCTGGCGTCGTCAACGGGCAAGACCAGGGGTTCGACTTCCGCAAGGGCTTTTCCGGAGTGGCGGCCAAGGCGACGCCTTCGGTTGTTTTCATTCAGGTGGAGAAGCAGGTGCCCATGGGAAACATGCAGGAGTATCTCGGCAACCCTTTCGACCTATTCGAGGTCCCGAATAATCAGCTCCGGCAGCAGCCCAACCGCCGGCAGCCCGGCCACGGCCGCCAGCAGATGTTCCGGCAGACCGGCCAGGGCTCGGGGTTCCTGATCAGCAAAGACGGCTATATCCTGACCAACACCCACGTGATCGACGCGGCGGACAAGATCCAGGTGCGTCTCGCGGACGGCAGGGAATTCCAAGCCAAGCGTATCGGCGCGGACTCCAAGACCGAGGTGGCTCTGATCAAGATCGAGGGAGAGAACCTGCCCGCTCTGGCCATCGGCGACTCCTCCAAGCTGCAGACCGGCGAATGGGTGATCGCGATCGGCAACCCCTTCGGACTGAAGGAGACACTGACCGTCGGCGTGGTGAGTGCTAAAGGACGCAGTCACATGGGCATCACCGATTACGAGGACTTCATCCAGACCGACGCCGCCATCAACCCCGGCAACTCCGGCGGACCGCTGCTGAACATCGACGCCGAGGTGATCGGCATCAACACCGCGATCTTCAGCCGGAGCGGCGGGTATATGGGCATCGGGTTTGCCGTCCCCATCGACCTGGCGATGAACATTAAGAGCCAGCTCGTCGCAACCGGCAAAGTGACAAGAGGTTATGTCGGCGTTGTGCTCAACCCCGGCGAGGTGACGGAAGAGATGGCCAAGTCGTTCGGACGCGCCGAAGCGGGCGGAGTCCTGATCGCCGATGTGCAGAAAGACGGCCCCGCCGCCAAGGCCGGAATCCAGAGCGGCGACATCCTGATTGAACTGGACGGCAAAAAAATCAAGGACGGCACCAGCTTCCGCAACGACGTGGCACGGATCTTGCCTAATAAAAAAATCGATTTGGCATTGTTCCGAGACGGCAAGGTCAAAAAGGTGACGGTCACGGTCGGCGCGTTTCCGGACGACGGGGAAGCCGGCGCGGGCGAGAAGGACCAACCCGCCGTGATGGACAAGCTGGGGTTCGATATCCAGGATTTGACGGATGAGGTGACGCAGCAGTTCGGCTACGGAGCCGCCAAGGGCGTGATCATCACCCAGGTCGATCCCGGCTCACTCGCGGAAGAGGCGGGGCTGACCCCGGGGATGCTGATTCTGGAGGTGAACCGCAGCGAGGTGACGAACGTACGCGATTTTGAAAAGGCAGTAGGCAAAATGAAAAACGGCAACCTCCTTTTGCGGGTGAAGACCAAGGAAGGCACCGTTTTCGTGAACCTGCAAATCACTGATTAACCACACAACCAAAGTATATATAAGACCACTCCTGTCATGCAGCGCCCGGGGCCGGGTCAAACCGGCCCCGGGTTTTTTTGTGCCTCTTCTCCTGGCAGGGACGCCTCGGGGAGGCGTCCCTACCAACTAAAGCAACAGAGGTGCCTGCAGAACCCCTGCGAACGGCGAGGACGCCGTCCCTCCAGTGCGATAAACGGCGGCTTTCATAGTCCATGGAGGGGCGGCGTCCCCGCCGCCTGTTCTCGACAGAGGTTTTGTACGAGCCTCTAGCGTGGCCACATTAATAATTTACTTGCTCTAGCGCCTGGCGCTATCCCTGTGCGCGGCACAGCAGCAGAATAAGCGCCATGACCGGCAGGCACAGCAGGGTGCTGAGCACGATGGCGGAGCCCGCCAGCTCTTTGTCGGCCCCCATCTGATCGGCCATGACGTACGAGGTCACCGCGCACGGGCTCGCCAGGTACAGCAAGGCGGTCAGCAGCGTATCGCCGCTGAATCCCAGCCAGCGCGCCCCGGCATAGCCGAGCGCGGGCATGGCCACCAGCTTCAGCGCCGTCGCGGCCAGCGCCGGGCTGAAGCTGGCGCGCAGCTTGTCAGGCGTCAATCCCGCGCCCAGCGCCAGCAACGCGCACGGCAACGCCGCGCGGCCCAGGGCCTCGACCGCGTTGAAGAGCCCGTCGGGCAGATGCAGCCCGCTTTTCAGGAGCAGCAGGCCCAGGCCGCAACCGATAATCAGCGGATTGCGCAAAACCGCGGCCAGCGTGCGCGGCAGGAGGCCCGACAGCGGCTCGCCCCTGGCGCAGGCGGAGGCCCCGGCGCCTGCGGGGCAGGCGTCCCCTGAACCGGGCAAGGCCGAAGGCCCGCGGGCCTGACCGGCGCGCGTGAGGATCAGCACGGCCCACAGGTTGTAAAAGGGGATGGTCGGCGCCAGCGCGAACACGGCGACGGCCGCCGACGCGCTGTGCTCGCCGAAGGTGTAGATGAGCACCGGCAGGCCGGTATAGGCCAAGTTGCCGCGCATCGCGGCCTGCATCAGGGCGCGGGCCGACCCCTCCGGGAGCCGCAGGGCGCGCGACACCAGCCAGCCGGCCAGCGTGACCGCCACCGAACAGGCGCAGAGCAGCAGGCCCACGCGCAAACCGCTGGCGCCGGCCGCGGCCGGCGCTTTCGCGATGGTGCTGAACAGGAGAGCCGGCAGCAGCAGCCAGAAGCCCAGCCGGTTCAGCCCCGTGAAGAAGGCGTCAGGCAAAAACCTCGACCGGCAGAGCGCCGCGCCCAGAACCACCAGCAGGCAGACCGGCAGGATCGATGTTAAGACAGCCGAATACATGCGGGCCTTACTGCCCGAACAGGCTGCGCAAGCCGCGTCCGACACCCTCTCTGACGCCCCGGCCCGCCGCCTCCTTGGCGGCCGCCTTTCTGGCGGCCTCCGTCTCGGCCGGCTGTTCCTGCTGAGCGCGGCGCAACGCCTCCTGCAGGGCGGCGGGCTGTGCGTCCCCCGGAGACTGGGGCGGGGCGAACGCGCCCAGTCCGCCGCCGCTCATCAGGACCTCGGACATGTTCGCCGCCTGGGTGTAGTCCTTCGGAATCGTGAACAGGACGGCTTCAGGCGCCACGAACCGGTAGTTCTTGAACAGCATCACAGAGGCCACCGCCATCGGCTTGGCGCCCGGCTCCGCCACCACCTGGGTCTGCGAGTCGATCTTCACGGGCATATCCTTCTGCGCGGGAGAGAAGAGCATGGTCATCTGGCTGACGGTGCCGTCCGCCAGGGTCACGGTCAGGCGGCGTTTCTTGCAGGCCGCACCCTCGTACACCTCGGTGCCGAGCTCTTCCAGCTTGTACTGCGGCTTCGCCGCGTCGGCCGCGTCGTCGGCCGCGGACTCGGGGTTGATGCAGTACTTCTTCTTGTCGGGGAAAAGCGAGTAGTTGACGGTCTTGCCGTTCACGGGGATCTGCAGCGCCACCATCCGCATATTCATGAAGGGCATCGTCATCTCGGAGCGCGTCTTACCTTCCACGCGGTAGATTCTGCCCGTCATGTTCATGCCCATCGTCTGCATCTCCATGTCCACGGAATACCGGGCCTGCAGTCCCAGCTCCTTCTCGAACTTGAGCCAGTACTGCTGTCCGCTGCTCGGCCTCCTCGCGCCCTGCGCGAACAAGGAGGTCGTCAACAACAGCCCCGCCATCAGAACCAGCCCGGTGCCCTTACGCGTCGTGTTCATGGTTGCTCCTTTTCTGCCTGTGTACAGGCCGCTCCGCCTTCTGCCGTCTTGTTTCCCTCACGCGTCAAACGCCTCTTCGCCGTGCCACGCCTCCGGCGGGGGCACGGTGACCTGGCCCGCCGCGATGCGCTGCCGCACGGCCTCGAAGAGCAGGATGGTCGTGGCCGAGGCCACGTTGAGCGAGTCCGCCAGGCCCAACATCGGGATGCGCACGCGCCGCTCGGCCGCGTTCATCCACTTCTCCGTCAGACCGTACTGCTCGGTGCCCACCGCGATCGCCACATTCCCCGTGAGCGGCACGTCGCAGTGCAGGCTTTCGGCGTGCGGCGTGGTGGCCAGGATGCAAAAGCCCCGCGCCCGCAGAAAAGCGATGGCCTCGTCACTCTCCGCCTCCACCACGGGAACGGAAAAAAGCGTGCCCGTCGAGGCGCGCACCACGTTGGGATTGTGGATGTCGGTGCAGCGGTCGCACACGATCACCGCGTGCACGCCCGCCGCGTCGGCCGAACGCAGAATGGTGCCGAGGTTGCCCGGCTTCTCGATCGCCTCGGCCACCACCACCAGCGCGTGCGCGGGCAGGTGCAGGTCGGCCAGCTTGCGCGACAGGTGCGGGCCGACGATCAGCAGGCCCTCGGGCCGCTCGCGGTAGGCGAGCTTCTCAAAGACCGGCGCGGAACAGGGATACATCTCCGCGCCCAGCTCGCGGCAGCGCCGCACGATCTCCGGCTCGTTGAGGTTCTTGAGGTACAGCGCCTCGCAATAGAAGAGCATCTGGGGCGGATACCCGTTGTCCAGCGCGCGCTTACACTCGCGGTAGCCCTCCACCAGCATCTGCCCCGATTCGTCGCGGTGGGACCGCTGGCGCAGCTTGACCGCGTGTTTGATCTTCGGGTTCGCGAGCGAGGTGATGTGAAGTTCGGTCATAACCCCCATACAGTACCAAAAAGGCCGCATGTGACAACAGCGGGAAGTAGGGGCGGGTGTGATTCAACTTTGTTGAATCCACACCCGAAGGAGCAGTAAGGATTTAGGAGTTAGGAGTTGCAATGCCATGAAAGTGAACGTGTTCGCGCGACGTGGGAGAGTCGGTATTCGTGTCTTCAAAATGAAGTCACACGTATTGCTCCTAGAAACGATGCTTCGAGCAAGGGTTCCTCCTTGTCGAACGCCCTGTTTCAGGACCGTTTGCGCTTCCGAATCCTAAATCCTAAATTCTCCTTGGCGCGATTCAGTTTCAACGAAACTGAATCGCACCCAGTAGGGCCCGTGCGCGAGGAATTCCCGGCCCCCGCTTCCTAATTTCCGTGGTAATCCGGCCGTGTGTGCGATAAACTGTCTCTTCTTTAATCGAAGACGAGGCTTCGCTGACCCGTTGAAAGGAAGAAACCGATGCACATAACCCCGTGGATTTCTGCCGTCCTGCTGCTCGCCGTCTCCGCGAGCCAAGCCGAACTGACGACGGAGAAGAAGACGCCGGCCATGCTGATCGACGGCGTCGCCGCCTACGTCAACACCGAGATGATCACCATCGCCGACGTCATGAGCGAGGTCCGCCGCAGCCCTTGGACCGACACCTCGCCGGAGCTGCGCGAGAAGCGGCTGCGCGAGCTCTACTCCGCGACGCTCAACGCCCTGATCGACCGCAAGCTGATCCTCGCCGCCGCGCAGAAGTCGAAGCTGCAGCTCCAGTCGTGGGCCGTCGACAACCGCATCCGCGAGATCGTCGCCAACAACTTCGACGGTGACCAGACCAAGCTCCACAACCTTCTCGCCGAACGCAAGATCACCTACGAGGAGTGGAAAAAGAACATCGAAGAGGACCTTAACGTCACGGCCATGCGCTATCAGCAGGTGGAAAAGCGCGTCCAGCCGACGCCGAGCGAGGTGCGCGCCGAATACGAGACCAACAAGGGCCGCTATCGGACCGAAAACGCCACCGCCGTGAGCATGATCATCCTCGACCCGCCCGACAAGCCGGGTGACGAAACCATCGAAGCCCGCAGCGCCAAGATCTTCGAAGCACTCAAGGCCGGCACGGCCTTCGCCTCGCTGGCCCGCACCTATTCCAAAGACGCCAAGGCGTCCGCCGGCGGCTCCTGGGGCAAGGTCAACCCCGACGACGTCTTCCGCAAGGAAATCGTGGCGGCGCTCGCCAAACTGCAGCCCGGCGAAACCGCGCCCCTGGTGGTCCTCGACGGCTACGGCTATATCGTCCGCAAAGATGAGCAGCAGGACGCGCGCGCGCTGACGTTCGAGGAAGCCGCCCCCTATGTCGAGAGCCACCTGCGCATGCGTCAGGCCGAAAAGCTCTACAAGGAGTGGACCGACCGCCTGCGCAGCGAGGCGTACATCAAGATTTTCGAACTGCCCACCCCGAAGTGAGCGTCAACGTGAACCTCACGTCGCCCTCACATGTCAAGGCCTGGTGCATCGAGAACGGGTTTCATCCGAACCGGACGTTGGGCCAGAACTTCCTGATCGACCGTAACATCCTCGATGTGATCGTCGATGCCGCAGGCGTGCAGCCCGGCCAGGCGGTGCTGGAGATCGGCCCCGGGCTCGGCGTGCTGACCGAAGCCCTGCTCGCGCGCGGCGCGCGCGTCGTCGCGGTCGAGAAGGACGCGCGCCTCGCCTCCCGCCTGGCGGCCGCGCTCGGCAACCCGCCGGAGCTGCGCGTGATCGAGGCCGACGCCCTGGAGCTCGACCTTGACACGCTGCTGGCGGAGCCTTTCGACGCCTGCGTCTCCAACCTGCCTTACTCGGTCGGCACGCGCATCCTCATCGACATCGCCCTCCACCCGCTCACGCCCAGGTCCATCACCGTCCTGGTGCAGACCGAGGTGGCCGAACGCCTGGCCGCGGCGCCCGGCTGCGAAGCGCGCGGACAGGCAGGGGTCTGGCTGCAGCTCGACCATGACGTGTCGATCGTCCGCGCCGTCAAAGCCTCCTGCTTCTGGCCCCGTCCGGAGGTCGGCTCCACGATCGTCCGCCTCGACCGTCACCCGTGCGGCCTCACGCCTGACGAGCGCACATGGTTTTTCGACCTCACCCGTTACGCCTTCATGCACCGCCGCAAGCAGCTCGGGGCGTCCTTTCGCAAGGCTCCGGCGCCGCTCGGTCGCGAAGACGCCACCCTGGCCGCGCTCTTCGCCGCCGCCGGCGTCGACACCGTCGCCCGCGCCGAGCAGCTCACCCAGACGCAGTGGCAAGCGCTCGCCCGCGCCTATGCCCACGCGCCCTGACGGCCCTGACGCCCCGTCAGGCCTCGGCAGACCCCTTCGCCCGGAGGTCAGCCCGCCGCCGCTGCCTGCGGCGCTGCTCCCCGGCCTCGGGCGGGCGCGCGCGGCTCACTGAACCCAGACGTGACGGATGCGCGGCCCGTCGAACTCGCAGAGGAAGATGCCCTGCCACATGCCGAGCTGCACGTTGCCGAAGGCCACGATCAGCTGCACGGAAGAGCCCACCAGCGTGGTCTTGATATGCGCAGCGGTATTGCCGCCCTCATGCGCATAAAAAGGCTGCTGCCACGGGACCATGGCGTCGAACTGCTGGATCATGTCGGCGACCACGTTGGGGTCCTCGTTCTCGTTGATGGTCACCGCACAGGTGGTGTGTGGCGTATAGACGGTGATCACACCGTCCGTGATCCCCAACTCCGTGACCGTCTTTTGCACCTGATCGGTGATGTTCACGAACTGGTCATGCGTGTGAGTCTGCACATCAAAGGTTTTCATAAACTGATTCCTTTCGTGGGTGCTTTTAACCAATCTTCATTAATATGATACGCCTGCCTCCTTTTTGCCGCAAGCCCCGTTTTCGGCAGAGCGCCCGGCAGACGTAAGCGGCGACCTGAAAGAAAGTCAAGAAATGACAGGCCGAGGTCAAGAAATGCCATTCCCTAGGCTTTTCTCCTATGGTAAGGTGATGTTGATTACTGGGTTCGCCTTTTGTCGTCGAGCCGGTGTCAGGACAAACCGCCGCCACGCTTAAGTTAGGGGATGCATACACGTGACAAGAATAGCCTTCGCCATGTCCATCAAGATCACGCTCACGCTGGCAATGGCCGCGCTGATCCGGACCGCCCACGCCGCGGACCGCACCTGGAACGGAGGCGCGGGCGACCTGCTGTGGAGCACGGAAGGCAACTGGGGCGGAAACGCACTCGCTGCGGGTGACGCGCTTTTCTTCGGCGGGTCAGCGGGGTTGGCGAACACCAACGATCTGGCAGCCGACACGTCGTTCGCGGGCATCACGTTCAACAGCGGCGCGGGCGCGTTTACGCTTTGGGGCAGCGGCATCACGCTGGCCGGCAACGTCCTGAACGCCGACAACGACACCCAGACGCTCAACTTTCCGATGGCGCTCAGTGACACGCGCACTTTTTCGGCCTCCAACGGCGCGGTCACGGTCAACGGGATCCTCAGCGGCCCGGGGGGATTGACCAAGACCGGCACCAAAGTGCTGACCCTCGGCGGCAACAACAGCTACGAGGGCGTGACGACCCTTGTGACCGGACGGGTTTCCATTACAGACTCGTACGCTTTTGGCGGCATTGCCCAAGGGACGATCGTCAACACGGGCGCGGGCGTGGATGTCTACAACGGCCTCACCATCGCCGAACCGATCACGCTGGTGAACCAAAACCCCTCTATGCTGATTTTCCAAACCGGCTCGAACGTCTACAGCGGACTCATCACCATTACGGGCGGCCAGGCCCGCGTGCAGAACCAGTCCATGTACGCCCACATCACCGGCGGCATCACGAGCTTCAACTCGACCGTGATTCTCGATTCCGGCAGCGCGGCCGGCACACCGGTGATGAAAATCAGCACGAAGCCGATTCTGGCAAACAACCAAAAATGTTTCTTTCACGGCACCCGTACCGCCATTCTGGGGGTTGCGGGTAACACGGTCAACGACATCGAGGTCTCCGGCGGCACATTGCTGTTGGAAGTGCCCAATGCCTGGCCGGCCAACCTGATGTTTGAGGTCGGCGTTTCGTATGCGCGGAGCAGCTTCACCGACCTGCAGGGGAATGACCAGTCTGTCGGCACACTCACCGGCGTCATCACGAATGACGGCGTCCGCGTGATCACCAGCAGCACGGGTCCCGCCACGCTGACGGTGAACCAAAGCAGCACGACCGAGTTCAACAGCAATTTCGCCGGCCAGCTGCGCCTCGTCAAACTCGGGGCCGGCACGCTCAAAGTCACGGGCACCAACTGCCAGCAGAGCGCGCAGACCGTGGTCGGCGGGGGCAAACTCGGAATCTATTCCGGCAAAGCCCTCGGCGTCACGCCCGAAGCCTATGTTCCCGACCACCTGCTCATCAGCAACGCCGCCACCCTGCTGGCGCTCGGGCCTCTGGTCCTGAGCGATGTCAACCGCGGCATCACCCTCGGCACCGGCAACGGCACCTTCGAGACCGCAGCCGGCGCCGACATGACGGTCGCGAATCCGATGACCGGTCCGGGCGGGCTCAACAAGGCGGGCGCGGGCACGCTCGCGCTCACGGGCGTCAACGATTATGCGGGCGTCACCGCGGTCAACGCGGGCACCTTGCAGGTCGGCAAGAAGGTCTCCCTGTATAACGGCGCGACCCTCTCCTCCGACAAATTCACCGTCGCCAGCGGCGCGACGCTCTTGCTCAACGTCGGCGGCGCGGGCGAGTTCCTGTCCGCCGACATCGGCACCATCGCCGCGCTCGGCACCGCCACCACGGGGTTCAAGCCGGGCGCGTGGCTGGCCCTGACCGCGACCAACGCGCCGGGGGCCTTCTACGAGATCAGCGACACGCTCGGCAACCCCGCGGGAGGTCACGGCCTTAACCTGCAGAAACTCGGCGCAGGCACCCTCGCGCTGACCGGCATGAACAGCTACACCGGCGCGACCAAAATCAGCCAGGGCGTGCTGAGCATCAACAGCATCACCACGGGCGGATTGGCGAGCGCGATGGGTCAGTCCTCCAGCTATCGTGGCAATCTGGTGTTCGACGGGGGCGCCCTCCAGTACACGGGCCCGAGCACGCGGACCGACCGGGGTTTCACCTATGCCGCGGTGACCAACGCCTATGCGTTCGACGTGACCCAGGCGAATACCGTTCTGACCTTCGGGGCTCTCTCAAACGCGGTGTTCGATTCGGCCAACACGACGGTCATCAAGTCAGGCCCCGGAACCTTGGTTTTCGGCAAGGGCACCGGGCCCACGTACAATTTCACGTGCAAAGCGGTCTATGTGTTGGGCGGCACGCTGCTGACCGAGCCTTCGCCGACCACCATCCAGCAGAACGTTCACGCCCTGGCCAGCCAGGGACCCGCGGTCCTGCTCGGCGATGGCGCCGTGTTGGGTTACAACACGCCGCTGGAAAACTACGTCAACGGAGCCGAGATGCTCGTCCGCTACGTGGGCACGCAGAGCGGCGCACGCATTACGAGCGGACAGTTCACAATGACCGGGCCCACCACCAATGCGGCGGGGGTCTTGGAGTACAATACGCACATCTTTGACATCAACGACGGCGCGGACGAGATCGACCTCGACATCCCGGGCGAAATCAACATCTACACGGGCATCGCCAACAGCAACGTGCGTAAGACCGGAGCCGGCACGCTTCGCCTCAAGAACAGCCTGAACGCCTACCGGGGCGCGACCACGGTCCGCAGCGGCCGACTCGTCGTCACGGCGAGCGTGCCCGCCAGCGGCAAGAGCGTTATCGGGCAGTCGACAAACGCGTTCCAGCTTGGCGATGCGGGCACTCAGCCGACGGACACGCCCGCGTTCGTTTTCGAGGGCCCGAACAACAGCGGCTTCGCGTTTGCGCGCGACGTGAGCGTCTATCCCGCAGGCGCTTCCGCCATCCTGGGCAGCATCTCGAACAACAACGTCACCTTCAGCGGCGCGATCGGGGCCAGCAACACGCTGCAGCTGCTCTCCGTGACGACCGGCACCAACGCGCTCTTCATCACCGGCGGCATCTCCGGCCCCGGCGGCGTCACCCAGACCGGCACCGGCACGGTGATCTTCGCCGCGGCCAACACCTACACCGGCGCGACGACGGTGACCGCCGGAACGCTGCGCTTGGCCGGGGCCGAACGCATCGCCGACGCCAGCCCGCTGCGCCTGACCGGCGGCACGTTCGCAACCGCCGGCTTCAGCGAGACGCTGGGCGCGCTGGACGTCGACGGCGCGGCCGTCCTCGACTTCGGCAGCGGGAGCTGCACGCTGACCTTGGCGGACAGCGCGAGCCAGACCTGGGACGGCTCGCTCGTGCTGCGCAACTGGACCTCCGGCACCGACCGCCTCTTCGTCGGCACCGCGGCCAGCCTGACGACGGCCCAGCTTAAGAAGATCACGTCGCCGACCGGGCAGGCCGCCTCGCAGCTCCCGACCGGCGAGGTGGTCCTCCTGCCGCTGGGCACGGTTTTCATTTTACGGTAGCTCTTTGAAGTGCGGCACTTCGGCGCCGCTTGACTGCGGTGAAATGAAGATCGCCGCAGCTGGCGGTGCTCACGCCCCGCACCCCAGAGCAGAACAGAAAAAAGGCGGCGGAGACTATGAAAATGAAGCGTATGCTCGTGAGTCTGGCGTTGACCGCCGTGACGGCGGTTACGGTCTGTGCGGCGGACCGCACGTGGGACGGCGGCGGAATCGACGCCAACTGGTCAACCGCGACCAACTGGGACGCGAACCTCACCGCGCCCGTGGCGGATGACGCGCTTTTCTTTGGAGGCACCTCCAAGCTGACAAACACCAACGACCTGACCGCCGACCTCTCGTTCGCGGGCATCACGTTCAACAGCGGCGCGGGCGCTTTCTCCCTCTGGGGCAACGGCCTCACGCTGGGAGGCGATGTGCGCAACCTTTCCGCCAACACGCAGACGCTCAGCCTGCCCATGAACCTGAGCGGCACGCGCATGTTCTACGGGGTCAGCCGCTCCATCACGGCCAACGGGGTCCTCAGCGGCACCGGCGGCCTGTTCGTGAACCTCACGAATGCGACGCTGACGCTCACCGGCAGCAACACCTACGAGGGCGTCACCACCGTCAGCAACGGCCTGCTCGCGATCAGCCACGCCAGCGCGCTGGGCAGCACCAACGGCAATACCGTGGTCCGCTCCGTCACCAGCGGCTCGCTCCAGATCAGCGGCGGCATCACGGTGGCGGAACCGTTGACGCTGATCGGCGAGCGGCCGGGCAGCGGCGCTTCTCTGTACAGCAGCAGCGGCAGCAACATCTGGAGCGGGGCCATCACGCGGCAGGGCCAGACCCGTCTCAAAGCGGACGGGAACGCTCTTCTCATCACGGGCGGCATGACAGGCGGCGGCGGACTCTGCGTCCTCAACTCCAGCAGCACGATCGCCTTCTATGAGAAGCCGCTCAGCATCGGCTCCGACGCCTTCTATACGGACTCCGGGGGACTCACCGTCGTGGGCGTCGCGGGCAACACGTGGGGCGAGACACTGGTGGCCAACGGGACGCTGCGGATGGAGATCACGAACGGGCTCCCGGCCTCGACCGCTTTGCGCCTCGGCATCTCTTACGGGCCTAACAGCACATTCAACCTGAACGGCTTCGACCAGACCGTCGGCCAGCTGCGCAACGACACCACGAATGCCGGCACCCGCACGGTGACCAGCGCGATGCCGGCCACGCTGACCGTCAATCAGAGTTCGGCCTCGACATATGACGGACGTTTCACCGGGGCTGTGGGCCTGACTAAGACCGGCGCAGGCACGCTGACGCTCTCCGGCAACAACACCGCCACCGGCACGGTGACCGTGGGGGGCGGAACCGTGCTCGCCGCGAAGCGCAGCGCGCTTTTCGGAGGCACAACGGAGCTTTGGACAGCCTCGAGCCTGATCGTGAGCAACGGCGCGGTTCTGGCCTGCAATGTCGGCGGATCGAACGAGTTCACCGCGGCGGATCTCGACGTGCTTAAGGGGATCGGCTCCGCCACAGGCGGCTTCCTGAGCGGGTCTTACTTCGGGCTCGACACCTCGTTCGCGCCGGGAGGAACGTTCACCTACGCCTCGGATGTCGGCAATCCGGACGGGAACAGCCTCGGCATCGTCAAGCTGGGAACCAACACGCTGGTGCTCTCCGGCAACAACACGTACAGCGGCAAGACCGCCCTCTATAACGGCAAGCTCAGTGTCGCGGACGAGGCGTTCCTGGGCGCGAACCCGGGCGGCAGCGTCGCCGACCAGCTGCTGCTCAGCGGCGGCACCCTGCTCGGCGCGGCCAGCTTCACGCTGGACGACAGCAACCGCGGCGTGACCCTGGCCCCGGCCGGAGGCACCTTTGAAACGCCCGCCGCCACCACGCTGGCCATCGCCAACATCATCGCCGGCAGCGGCGCGCTGACCAAAACCGGCGGCGGCACCCTGACGCTCGCCGGCGTGAACACCTACACCGGAAAAACCTTCGTCAACGCCGGCAAGCTGAGCGCGGCCGGCGAGGCGGCCCTGGGCGCAAACCCCGGCAGCAGCGCGGCCGACCAGCTCACGCTCAACGGAGGCACCCTGCAAAGCACGGCGACCTTCACCGTCGACGACAGCAACCGCGGATTAAGCGTGGGCGCGTCGGGAGGCACCTTCGAGACTGACGCGGCGACTAAGCTGACCGTGGCCAAAGTCATCGCTGGCAGCAGCACCCTGACAAAAACCGGCGAGGGCACGCTGGCGCTGACAGCCGCCAACACCTTCAGCGGCACAGTCACCGTGAATGCCGGCACGCTCGAGCTCGGACAGGTCGACGCGCTGAAAAACAGCATCCTCAACACCGGCACGGCCGGACCGCAAAGCGTCGTGCTCACGCTGGCCGGCCCGGTGACCTACACGCTCAGCGGCCTCCAGGGAGCGAACGCGCTGAGCCTCGGCGCCAACACGCTCAGCCTCGGCGCCAACACCCAGCCGGCCTCCTTTGCCGGGGCCCTCAGCGGCAGCGGCGGCTTGACCAAGAACGGTACGGGCACGCAGACGCTCTCCGGCACCAACACTTATGCCGGCGCCACCACGGTCAGCGCGGGCACCCTGCAGATCGCCAAGACCGCGGCCCTGTATAACGGCGACACCGCGCAGTGGACCACCAACTCCATCATCGTGAACAGCGGCGCGACGCTGGCCTTCAACGTCGGCGGCAGCGGCGAGTTCGCCCCCGGCGACTTGGATGTGCTCAAAGGCTTGGGGTCGGCCGGCGGCGGCTTCAAGACCGGCTCGCTCCTCGGGCTCGACACCACCAATGCGCCGGGCGGCGAGTTCATCTACAGTTCGGTCATCGGCAATCCGGGCGGCAATATGCTCGGGTTTCAAAAGCTCGGACTGGGCACCCTGACCCTCTCCGGGGCCAACACTTACACCGGCGCGACGTGGCTCACCTCGGGCGTTCTGAGCGCCGGCTCGCTCACGAACGGGCTGTTCGCCAGTTCAATCGGCGCGTCGTCCAGTGCCGCCTCCAAACTGGTCTTCGACGGCGGCACCTTGCGGTACACGGGGCCGACCACGAGCACGGACCGCCGATTCACCGTCAGCGCGGGCAAGACCGCGACTTTCGACGTGACTCAGCCCGGCACGACGCTCACCTTCGCCAGCATCACGAACAGCAGCATACCTTCGGGAACCGTCATCACGAAAAATGGCCCGGGCTCTCTCTCCTTCGGCTACGACGGGACGGGTGGAGCGACGTGGGGCTTCTTGGGCAGCGTCGACGCGATCGTGCTCAACGAAGGCTCCTTGCTGAACGTGGCCAACGATACGCCGCAGCTCAACGTGTGGCGCCAGGCGGCGAACGGTCCGGCGCTGACGCTGGGAGACGGGGTCTACCTCGGCTGCTCGAATCCTCTGGAAGCCAGCGCCGCCAACAGCGAACAGATCGTCCGCTACATCGGCACGAACGCGACGGCGACGATTGCGGCGGGGCTCTTCCAGGGGCCGGGCACCGGCGGCTCGAACACCAAGACGTTCGACGTGAACGACGGCGCGGCCGACATCGACCTTCTGGTGAGCGCGAGTTTCGGCATTTACAGCGGGGCCGAGCCGCTGCAGGCGGTCAGCGACATCCGCAAAACCGGAGCGGGCACGCTCAAGCTGAGCGGCACCGCTTCCGTGTTCCATGGCACGACGACGGTCCGGAACGGGCGGCTGATCGTTGGCGCCAGCGTGTTCCCCAACATTTCGGGCCCCCTGGGCAATACCAACACGGCGGTGCAGGTAGCTGACGCGGGCACGACATCCTCGAACACGGTGGCGCTCGTCTTCGACGGCAACTACACCTTCGCGCGCGGCATCAGCGTGTATCCGTACACGAACGGCGCCAGCGTCTCCGTCGGGTCGGTCGCGACCAACAGCGCGGTCTTCAGCGGCGCCTTCCTGCTCAGCAACACCGTGCAACTCACCTCCGCCTCGGCCGGCACCAACGCCGTGATCGTGACCGGCGTGATCAGCGGCCCCGGCGGCCTCACCAAGACCGGAACCGGCACGGTCGTGCTGGCCGCCAGCAATGCCTACACGGGCGCGACCACGGTGGCCAGCGGAACGCTGCGGCTGGCCGCTGCCGAGCGCATCGACAACGCGAGCCCGCTGCGCCTGACGGGCGGCACGTTCGCCACCGCCGGCTTCAGCGAGACCCTGGGCGCGCTGGACGTCGACGGCGCGGCCGCCCTCGACTTCGGCAGCGGGAGCTGCACGCTGACCCTCGCGGACAGCGCGAGCCAGACCTGGGACGGCGCGCTCATGCTGCGCAACTGGACCGCCGGCGCCGACCGCCTCTTCGTCGGCACCTCGGCCAGCCTGACGAAAAACCAGCTTAAGAAGATCACGTCGCCGACCGGGCAGGCCGCTTCACAGCTTCCGACCGGCGAGGTGGTCCTCCTGCCGCTAGGCACGGTGCTGATTGTACGGTAAAGCAGGATCATTCATGCGTGCGTTCGCACATGAGTTTAGGTAGCCCGCGATGACCCCCGTCGCGGATCGCGTGCCCGGAAAACCTGGCACCTTTTGGCAACAGGCGCATAAAAGTAGGTAAGGCATATGGCAACGAACATGAGACCCCTGACAATGACGCTTGGCTCGGTGCTGCTGGCCTCCGCTGCGCTTGCGGCGGACCTGACGTGGGACGGCGGCGGAAGCGACGCCCAGTGGAGCACCACGAACAACTGGGCCGGGGACGCCTCCGCGCCTGTTGCCGATGACGCGCTCTACTTCGGCGGCTCGGCGAGGCTGGCGAACACCAACAATCTGGCGGCCGACACGTCCTTCGGCGGCATCACCTTCAACAGCGGCGCCGGCGCGTTCACCCTCTCGGGCAACAGCCTCACGCTGGGCGGCGATGTGCGGAACCTTTCCGCAAGCACCCAGACGCTCAAGCTGCCCATGATCCTGAGCGGCACGCGCATGTTCTACGGCTCCAATGCGGCGGTCACGGTGAACGGGACGCTGAGCGGAACCGGCGGACTGCTCGCAAACGTCACGAATTCGACGCTCACGCTCACCGGCAGCAACACCTACGAGGGCGTCACCGTCGTCAGCAACGGGACCTTGCTCGCGATCAGCCACGGCAGCGCGCTGGGCAGCACCAACGGCAACACGATGGTCCGCTCGACGAAGGGCGGCTGGCTCCAGATCAGCGGCGGCATCGTGGTCGACGAGCCGCTGACCTTTAACGAGCAGCGTCCCAATTCCGGAGCTTCGCTGCTGAACAGCGGCGGCAGCAACACGGTGCGAGGCCTGATCACCACGCTGAACGGGATGCGGATGAATGCGTCGGGCGGCACCACGCTGGTGATCGCCGGCGGCATCTCCGGCACGTCCGGCGACCTGATTCTAAATCCGGGCGGCGGCACGATCATCTTCAGCACCGCCCCCGTCAACCTCGGGTCCGGCGGCTTCTGGGCGGATCAGTCCGGCATGGAGGCGATCGCCGTGGCAGGCAACGTTTGGAATAACACCCGGGCCGCCGGCGGCACCGTGAGAACGGATATCGCCAACGCGCTGCCGACGACAACGACCCTGTACGTCGGCGTCGGCTATCAGCCAAACGGGATCGTTGACCTGAACCGCTCTGATCAGACGATCGGCGCCCTGATCACGGACACGACGAACGCGGGAACCCGCACAGTGACCAGCCCGGCGCGGGCGACCTTGACCCTGAATCAGAGCGCGAACACCACCTACAACGGGCAGCTCGCCGGTGCCGTTTGCCTCGTGAAGGCCGGAACAGGCACCATCACCTTCACCAATGCGGTCTCGCCCACGACGGGCGACATCACTGTGAGCAACGGGACGCTCGTGGTCGAGTACGCGGCAGGGTTCAGCGCCAGCACGAATGTAGTCGTGGCGGGGGGGACGCTGGAGCTTCGGACGGCGACCGCCCTGGCGGACAGCGCCAGCCTGTCGATCCTGGACGGCACCGCGAAGGTGAAGATCGGCACCAATCTCACCGAAACGGTGAACACGCTGTTTCTGGGCGGCGTCCAGCAGCGCCGAGGCACGTACGGAGCCACAGCCGGCAGCGGTGCGACCACGCTCGACACCGCGCATTTCAGCGGCAGCGGGAAGCTCTCCGTGCTGAGCAATCCGCCGATCCTTGCGACCAACTACACGTGGGACGCGGGCGGCGGCGCGGACAGCAATCTGACCACTGCGGCGAACTGGGAGGGCGACGCGCTGCCGGCGTTCACCGGCACCTCGTATGTCTTCTTCGCCAGCAGCGGCGGCGCGGCCACGGTCAACACGAACGCGAGCCTCTATGGCCTCGCCTTCAACCGCGACGGGGCCTTCACGCTCGCCAACGGCGACGGCGCGCTGACCCTCGGGCTGGGCGGCCTCACGGCGTACGCGCCGACGGCCACCTCCCGCGCGTACACGGTGGCGGAGGATGTGACCCTGATCGAGAACCAGACGTGGAGCGTCACCAACCTCTCGGGCGCCACCACCCTGACCGTCTCGGGCAACATCGGCGACGGGGCTGACGCGCTGGGCTTTACCAAGACCGGCAACGGAACGCTGGTCCTTTCAGGCACCAACACCTACGACGGCGTGACCACCCTCTGGGGCGGCGGCATCACCGTCGCGAGCTCCAACGCGCTGGGCTCCACGCTGGGCGGAACCGTCGTCAACACGGCGGGGGCGACCAGCGCCCATCTCGACCTGCCCGGCGGCATCACCCTCGCGGAACCGCTCACCTTTATCGGCAGCTCCGTCAACGGGGGGTGCCTGGTGAACGCGGCCGGAACCAACACCGTGAGCGGCCCGATCACCACCTCGGGCGGGCGCTACGTGGCCAACGCCGGCACGCTCCTCAACATCACCGGCGGCGTCACGGGGCCGAATCCCTTCTTCGTCGTCAACGCCCAAGGCACGGTCACGTTCACCGCCGCGCCCCTCAATCTCGGCACCGGCACCTTCCACACCGACTCCGGCGGGCTCACGGTTCTGGGCGTGGCGGGAAACAGCTGGGGCGCCGCGCTTTTCACGGGCGGAAGCCTGCGGACGGATGTCGCCAACGCCTTTCCCACGAACGCCACGCTGAAAATCGGCGGCGTCTGGTACGGCCCCAACGCGAACCTGAACCTGAACGGGTTCGACCAGACCATCGGCGGACTGCAACGGGCCGAACCCTCAAACGGCTTGGTCGTCATCACGAGCGTTTTGCCGGCCACGCTGACGGTGAACCAGAGCGCCAACACGACCTACGACGGGCAGCTCGCGGGGGCCGTCAGCCTTGTCAAAACCGGCACGGGCAGCCTGACCCTCTCCAACGCCTTGAACAGCACCGTCGGCAACATCACGGTCAGCAACGGCACTCTGGTGGTATTCGCCGCCACAAACCTCGGGAACAGCACCAATGTCACGGTCGCCGCCACGGGCGCGGGCACGACGACGCTGTCGCTCCAGTCCTCGACCTGCATCACCAACTCCGCGACGCTCACGATCGCGAACGGCAACACGGCCAAGGTGAACCTGGCCGCCGGCGTGAACGAGACGGTCGGGTACCTGTTCTTCGGCAACAAGCAGCAGCGCGTCGGCACCTACGGCGCGCCCGGCAGCGGCGCCTACTTCATCGACAGCGGGCATTTCGCGGGCACCGGCATCCTGACGGTCCTGCACGACAAGTCCGGCACCCTGCTGCGGGTGCAATAAAAGTTTGCGGCCCTTCAGTGCCTTACGGCCAGAGAACAGTAACAAAAACTCATTGTTTTCCCGCCAAGACGCAAAGGCGCAAAGGGTTTTAAAATGACTTTGCGTCTTTGCGCCTTTGCGGGATAATGTAATACGTTGTGGTGTTACGACACTCCACCCCGTGGACGCGGCGCTGAGGCCCCACATCCCATAAGCTAGAGGAGACAAGATGAATATGAAATGCATGATAACGAGTCTGGTTTTGGCCGCCATGACGGCGGCGACCGTCAGCGCGGCCCCCTTCACCTGGGACGGCGGCGGCACGGACAGCTTCTGGCTGACCGACGCCAACTGGAATCCCGACGGCGCGCCCCCCAGCGACGGCACGGCGACCCTGGTTTTCTCCGGAAACACGCGGGCCGTCACTACCAACAATTATACCGCTGATACGGTCTTTGCCGGAATCAGTTTGGCCAACAACAAGACCAACAACCTGTCATCGTTCACGCTGGCCGGAAATCGGCTGGTGCTTGGCAGCACTCTCACGACCACGGCGTCCTCGCCCGGCACACTTTCGGATACCCTCGCGCTCAGCCTGCTGCTGAATGCTGCCCGCACAGTCACCGTGAATTCGGCCCACAACCTCGCGATCTCGGGTGTGATCGGTGAGACCGGCGGTTCACAGAGCTTCACCAAGACAGGTTCCGGCGAGCTCACGCTGAACGGCGCCAACACTTACTCGGGCAAGACCTCGCTCAACAGCGGACGCGTCTACTACAACTCCATCAGTAACGTGGGAGCCGTCGCCAGCGCCCTCGGCGCACCCTCCACGGCGGAGAACGGCATCATCGACGTCAACGCGCGCATGACCTACACCGGCGGCGCCACGACCTCTGACCGTGTGTTGAATTTTCTTGGAGACATGCAATTCGAACACTCGGGGAGCGGCACAGCGACGCTAACCGGCGGCATCACCGGTTCCGGCAGGACGCCGACATTCCGCGGCAGCGGGACGTTCATCTTCAGCGGGCTGATCAACCTCGGCAGCGGGGGGGTAACCCGTACGGACAGCGGCACGGTGGTCTTGAGCAACCCCGCCAACGCGTTCACGGGCAACCTGACCATCAAAGACGGCACGATCAGCGCGGACACGCTTGCTGATGCCGGGGTTGCCTGTCCGATCGGCGCAGGGACCGCCATTTCGATCGGTCAGGACAACGGCACGACCGGACGGTTCCGCTATACCGGCGCGGACGACGCATCCTGCAACCGTGCGGTGACTGTGGTTTCTCAAGCGGGAAACGCGAACGGCGGCATCATCGAGTGCGCGACGGCGGGAAAGACGCTGACGCTGAGCGGCAATGTCAGCGTCTTTGCTGCGAACCTGACTCCTACGCTGCAATTGACCGGGGTCGGCAACGGCGCTCTGAGAGGAGTGCTCAACGGCGCGATGCGGGTGACCATGAACGGCACCGGCATTTGGACGCTCTCGGGGGCGAACACGTACACCGGTGTGACAACCGTGACGACGGGCACCCTGCTGGTCAACGGCTCGACCGCCGCGGCCAGCGCGGTGACTGTAGCAGCGGCGGGCACCCTCGGCGGCACGGGCACGGTCAACGGCGTCGTGAGCCTGACGGCGGGTGCCAAGCTCGCGCCCGGCAGCAACGGCGTCGGCACGCTCATGCTGGCCAACAGCGGCGCTTCCGCCCTGACGCTCAACGGCAACACGATCACGTCTGAAGTCTCGTCCGTCGCCGGCTCCTGCGACACGGTCGCCATCGCGGGCACGCTGGTCGTGAACGGGGCGAACACACTCGCGCTTTCTTTCCCAGGGGGCACGGCTCCGGCCGGCACCTACACCCAGATGACCTATGCCGCGCGGAGCGGCAGCGGCACGCTGACGCTCGACCGTCCCTATCCCAACGCCACCCTCACGGTGGGCGACACCAGCGTGATACTGACCGTCACCGGCGGCGGTACGACGGCAGCGCCTCTGATTTGGCAGGGAGGACTCTCGGCCAACGCGTGGGACACGGCCACCGCCAACTGGACACCCATACTCTATGCCGACAGCAGCATCGTCGTCTTTGATGACACCGGTTCGGCGTCCCCTGCCGTGAACATCACGCCCGTCGCGGTCGCGCCCTACTCGGTGACGGTCAACACCAGCACCAAGGCCTACACCATCGGCGGCGAGGGAATCACCGGCACGGGCGGCCTGACCAAGTCCGGCACCGCCGTGCTCACACTGACCGGCGCGAACAGCTACAGCGGTCCGACGGCGGTCAACGCCGGCGTGCTGACACTGAACGGTTCGCTCAGCAACTCCAGCGTCACCGTCGCCAGCGGGGCGGTCCTCACGCAGGGCGTGGCCGGCGTCATCTCGGGAACCGGTGTGACCTTGACAAGCTCGGGCACGGTCGCGCTTCAAGGCACCAATACCTACACGGGCGCGACGACGGTCAACACGGGGTCGCTCGTTTTGGGCGGCTTGATGGACGGTTCCAGCATCACGGTGGCGGCGACGAACGCCGCGCTCTCGCAGAGCGCGGTCGGCGTGATTGCCGGCCCGACGGTCACGCTCACCTTACGCGGCACCTCAACGCTCGCCGGAACCAACACCTATGGGGGGGAGACCACCGTGGGGATCAGCGGGATACCGAACATCAACGTGACGGTCAATAACAACAGCGCGCTGGGCTCCACGGCCGGCGGCACCACGGTGTTAGGTGGCAATGGCACCACCTTGAGCCGCTTGTATCTGGGCAAAAACGTCACCATCACCAACGAGACGCTCACGTTGAACGGCAGCGGGGACCGCCGTGCCAGTCTCAATTACAACCAGAGCAGCGGGACAGCGACTTGGGACGGCAACATTGTAGCGCTCAGTGCGGCCTATATCACTTGCGATCAAGCCGGCGGCACCTTAATCATCGGAAGTTCCGAGGCAGACAGTGTCACCAATTCCGGCGTGTGTAGCCTTTCCATCCGTGGAGTCGGGAACATCGACATGAACAGCCGGATCACCATCGGCACCGGCAACACCTTGCTCCGCAATGATGCGGGCACGCTTCTGCTCAACACCGCCAGCAATGTCTGGGGCGGCACCGCCCTCTCCGAAGGCACGCTGAAATTGGGGGTTTCGGGCGCCCTGCCGGCGACCACCACCTTGACGATCGGCAAAGATGGCTCCGTCAACAACAAAGCCACTTTTGACCTCAACGGCTTCTCGCAACAGATCACCGGCCTTGTCGAGAATCATTTCGCGGGCGGCGGCGGATGGCAGCGGATCTTCAGCGCCGCTCCGGCCACGCTGATCGTGAGCAGTGAGACCAACCACTCCTTCGGTGCGGAAGGTGGTGCCATCACGGGCGCGGTCTCCCTCGTCAAGGCGGGCAACGGCACACTGACGCTGACCGGCACGAACGTCACCTCCGGCAGCTTTATCGTGAGCAACGGCACGCTGGTGGTGAGCGCGACCGGCACCTTCGGCCCCAACAGCACGAACGTCGTTGTGGCCGCCGGCACGCTGACGCTTTCGAACTCCGTCGCCATCGCCGACACCGCCGCGGTCCGGATCGCGGACGGCGGGGCGGCAAAACTCAGCCTGACGGCCGGCGTCAACGAGACCGTGGAGCGCCTCTATTTCGGCGACAAGGAGAAGCACGCCGGCACCTACAGCGCGTCAAGCGGCAGCGGTGCGCAGGTGATTGACACCGAGCACTTCGCAGGCACGGGCATCCTGACCGTGCTGCGCGGCAAGTCCGGCACCGTGATGCACATACAGTAAGGGATGAGAATACGTTCTGGCGTGAGGCGCTGACGTGCCTCACGCCACTTGACAGAACCGACATGATTTTTCGCGGGCGGGCCGCCCGTACCACGGAATAACGCAGTGAACGAGGTGAACATGGCGACGCGATACAAGATGCTGACGGGCTTGATGGTGGGGTTGGTTGCGACGGGGGCCTGCGCTGCGACCAACGTCTGGGACGGCGGCGGGACGACCAACAACTGGAGCGACGGCGCGAACTGGAATCCGGACGGCAGCACGCCGGTCAGCGCCAGCGACACGCTGGTGCAGTTCAACGGCGGCACACGCCTCACGCCGACACAAGATATCGCGACGCCCTTTATGCTCAACCGGATGGAGTTCCTCGGGGGCTCGGCCTACACAACCGCCTTTACCGTGGGTGGCGGTCAGCTCCAGTTCGTCACCAACGGCGTGACGCATCCCCGGATCGCTCTGAACCGGAACGCCTCCTGCACGATCAACAACCCGATCGAGATCCCCGCGGGCACCACGCTCTACGCGGAGATCGGCACCTACGGCGTCTCCTTAGCTGGAGCGATCACGGGCGGCGGCGCCATCGACAAGCAGGAGAATTCCGGCGGACTCTCGCTGAACAGCAGCGCCAACACCTTCTCGGGCGGCCTGACGATCCGGGCTCAGGACAACGACTGGTTCAAGGCCAACGTCTACGCCAGCAACGCAATGGGCACCGGCCCTGTGAACCTGTATGGCGGGGCCTTGGCCACCAACCGGGCGAGCCCCGGCGGCTTGAGCTTCTACGGGACCACCACCCATACGAACGCGTTTAGCCTGTTCAAGAACTCGCCGATCTTTGCGGAAATGCCAAACGGCTATGCCGCCGTCACGCTCAACGGCCCCATCGACCTGAACAGCTATACCTTGCATCTGCGCGGCGGCGGGTCCGGAACCATCGGCGGCGTCATCTCGGAGGGAGCCGCCAGCGCGGTCACCAAGTCGGACGCGGGCACCTGGACGCTGGGAGGCACAAACACCTTCACAGGAAAGATCACGCTGGTCAACGGCACGCTCAAGCTCGGCGCGGCCGGCTCGCTTGATCCGCTCGTGGGCGTTTCGTTCTCGTGCGCCACGGGGTGGTATTCGGCCGCGCACGCGACGTTCGACCTGAACGGGCGCAGCCAAACGGCCAGCAAGTTGGACGGCCGGATCTCCCAGGCGTGGCTCACGAATGTCCTGACGAGCGCGTCGGCCGCGACCCTGACCGTCGCACAGAGCGCCGACACCGTTTTCAACGGACGCCTCGCCGGCGCCCTCAGCCTCGTCAAGACCGGCGCGGGCTCGCTGACGCTGAGCAACTACCCGAGCGCGACGTCCGGCGGCATCACGGTCAGTAACGGCACGTTGGCTGTCGCGGCCGGCGCCAGCCTCGGCAACAGCACCAACATCACTGCGGCGGGCGGCACGCTGGACCTGAGAGTGGCGGCGACCCTCGCGGATGCCGCGACGCTCAGCCTTGCGGACGGCGCGATGGTGCAGATTGCCGCAGGCATTACCGAGACCGTGGACAAGCTTTTCGTGAACGGCGTGCAGCAGCCGCGCGGCTACTACGGCACCGCGGCGAGCGGCGCGCAGCATTCCGACGATGCGCATTTCGGCGGTGCGGGCATGCTCTACGTTTCCAGCAACCCGCCGATCACCCCTGTGGACGTCACGTGGGACGCGGAAGGGACCGACACGCTGGTGAGCACGGCCGCGAACTGGGCGGGCGACGCGCTGCCGCCGTTCGGCAGTGCGACGCGCGCGGTCTTCGCGACGGGCGGGATGACGGCAACGGTCGACGTGGCGGCGAGCCTCTACGGCGTGACCTTCAACCGCGACGGCGCGTTCACGCTGGCCGCGGGCGCGGGCGTGATCTCCAACGGCGCGGGCGGCATCGTGGCCGCGGCGCCGAACGCGACCTCCCGGACCTATACTCTGGCTGAGGACATGGTTCTGACTGACCACCAGACCTGGCGCGTGGCCACCAACACGCCGGGCGTCACCGCGCTCAATGTGACCGGCGCCATCGATGACGGGCTCCTGCCCTGCAACATCACCAAGACCGAGTCCGGCGCGCTGACGTTGAGGGCCGCCAACGCCTTCGACGGGACGCTCACCGTCACTGAGGGCGACCTCAGCATCTATCACTCCCAAGCGCTGGGCAGCACCAATGGGGCCACGACGATCAACGGCGGAAACGGGGCGCGGCTCATGCTCTATGGTGACCTGACGCTGACGGAGCCCTTGGTGCTGAACGGTGAGAAGAACAACAGCGGCACGCTGATCGTCGGCAGCGGCAGCAACGTGCTCAGCGGCCCGATCACCTGTATCAACCAGGTCCGGATCCAGGCGTACAACGGCCCGCTGGTGATCACCGGCGGCGTTACGGCCGACAACAACGGGCTCTTCGTGGTTAACTCCGGCTCCACGGTCACCTTCAGCGGGAGGCCGATCAACCTGGGCACGCGGACCTTCTGGGGCGACTCGGGAGGGGTCGTGGTCTTGGCGTCCTCCGGCAACACGTGGGGCGACACGCTGTGCGCGGGCGGAGGGATCCGGTGTGAGGCGCCGAATGCGCTGCCGACTGCGACCAGCCTGCAGACGGGCATCGGTTATTCTCCCAGCTGCACGCTGAATCTGAACGGCAACAACCAGACCGTCGGTAAGTTGTATTTGGGCATAACCAACGCGGGCCTGCGCGTCATCACCAGTTCGGCACCGGCCTTGCTGACGGTCAACCAGAGCGAGAACACGCTCTGCGACGCCCAGCTCAGCGGGGCCGTCAGCCTGCTCAAGGCCGGCGCGGGCACGCTGACGCTGACCAACGCGTTCACCTCGACAACCGGCGCCTTCACCGTCACCAACGGCACCCTGGTCTTGGGCAACGCGGGCACATTCGGCGCCAACAGCACCAACATCGTCGTGGGCGGCACGGGCACCCTGACGCTCTCGAACTCGGTCACGATCGCCAACTCCGCTTCGGTCAGGATGCCGGACAGCGGGACAAGCACGGCCAAGATCAGCCTCGCGACGGGAGTGAACGAGGCGGTCGGCCGGCTCTTCTACGGCGCCAAGATGCAGCGCGTCGGCACCTACGGTTCGAGCGGCAGCGACGCGGCCCACAAGGACGACACGCACTTCTCCGGTGCCGGCGTCCTGACGGTCCTGCGCGACAATTCCGGCACCGTGCTCCGGGTGCAGTAACAGCCTTACGGATGCGCGTGCTGCGGTCCGTCCCCATACTCTTCCGGAGCCTCCGCCGCCAGCCCGTATAGCGCGTGCTGGTCGGCGAGGGCGTAGTTAGCCGTGCGCCCCGTGGGCGCGAGAAACGCGGCGAGCTTCGCGCGGAGCAGGTCAGGGTCCTTCGTCTCGCACTCCCACACCACCAGCACCTGCCAACCCGCCTGCCACAGCTGCGTCAGCGTCTGCCGGTCGCGCTGCACGTTCTTCGCAAACTTCTCCCGCCAGAAGCGCGTGTGCGTGGCGGGCGGACGCCGTGCCGCACGGCAGCCGTGCGCATGCCAGAAGCAGCCGTGCACGCAGATGATCTTGCGGTGCCGCGGCAACACGAGATCGGGCTTGCCGGGCAGGGTCTTCACGTGCAACCGGTACCGGAACCCCATGGCATGCACCATCCGGCGCACGGCCCATTCCGGCCCCGTGTCCTTGCCGCGGATGTGCGACATGCAGGTGTGCCGCTGCTCTGGCGTCATTCGGTCCATGCCCGAATGATGGCCCTTCCCAAGCCCTGCTGTCAATGCCGGATGCGGGCGCCCTTGACTCTCCGGACGGTTCGGGTTAACCTCACCGCCCGTCAGGCTCGCGATGCCGCTCGCCCTCCATGCGTGAGCCCGGTACTGGAGGGCGAGGCTTTGCCGAGCCGCCGGGCAGTAAACGAGAGTCAGGTCGCCCATGGGTGTTGCGCGAAAACTTTTGGAGGCGGTTGCCATTGCGGCGTGGGCGGGTTTCTGCCAGGCGCGTTCGCCTGACACGCCGCGACCGCTGACCGGCGCGGAAGAGCAGACGGTAGCCACCTGCCTGACCCTCATCCGCGGGTGCCAGCTGCCCGACGGCGCGTTCGCGCAAGCGGCACCCGGCGACAAGCCCGCCGCAGCCGTCTGGATCGCGCCCTACTTTGCAAGCTACGCCGCGCTGGCCCTGCTGGCGGACCACGCCCGGACGAAGAACCCCGATGAGCTTGCCCGTGTCCGCCGGTGGCTCGTCTGGTGTGCGAAAAACCAATCCGTCAACGGCTATTGGAACGACTTCGAGGGCACAGCCGCCGTGTACGCGAACAACGGCACCGTCGACGCCTGGGACAGCTCGGCCGCCCTGTTTCTGCTGGTCGCCGGACGCTACCACCGCGCCGGAGGCCAAGCGACGCCGGACATCACCGCGGCGGCCCGGCGGGCGCTCGCGTGCCTCGCGACCGTAACCGACCGGGACGGACTGACCTGGGCCAAGCCGGACTATAAAATCAAATATCTCATGGACAACATCGAGGTCCGCGCAGGCCTCCGGTCAGGAGCCGAATTCTTTGCTGCGGCCGGATCTCCTGTGGAAGCCAAGCAGGCGGGCGACCAGGCCGAGCGGATCGGCAGGCGGCTGCGCGACTTCTGGCTACCCGCCGACGCCCTCTTCGCGCATGCCCTGAACCGGCAGGGGACCTTCGAAGGCGGCTTGCACAAACCCTATCCGCACGGGTTGGCGCAGCTTTTCGGTATGGCCTTCGTCGCACCGGACAGAACCGCCTGGATGAATGTCACCCGGGCATTCTCTCCGGAAACCGGACCTGCGGCCGCACCCGGAGCCGAGTGGTGGCTTATCGCCGCCTCGCGGCTGGGCGGCCGCGAGACCCAGGCCTGGCGCGCGAAGATGGTCCAAGAGGTCGCGTCCTTCAACCCCCAGTCCGTGTATGTGTACCGGCCTGCCCTCGCCGTCTTGGCCCTGCTCGAAGGCGCCGACTGGATGCCGGAGTGAGCGGCTAAGGCATCCAGACCTTGGCCCTGAAGAAACGGCTGCCCGCATTGGTGGGGGCCCAAACCCCTTCCAGCAAATTCGTCCGGCCGGCGACCGTGTAGAGACGCGCCGTGCCGAGGTCCGGTGTCCATGTCACCCACAGCAACTCGTTGGTCACGGTGATCAACGATAAGAAGACCGATGCGCTGTTCGTAGGGTCAGAGCCGGCCACATACTCCTGCCACGCGAACATGCCGTCCCCATCCGTATCCGTCAGCTCCTCTGCGGCGGGCGTTCCATTCGTCAGGCCATAGCCGGCAAGCCAGCTTTCCGGTGTGCCCAGCGGCGCCAGGTTTACGGCGAAGCCCGCCACCAACGACCGCGCTTGCGTCATCGCCGCGGTGATCACATTACCGGTCATCTCAAGCCCGTTGGTGTCGCCGCCCCAGCCAGCAAAGTGCCAGTAGGCCCCTGCGCTGGCCGCGAGCACCGCATGGCTGCCGGCTACGTACCAGCCGTCCGCCGCCGTCACGCTCCCGCTGCCGTTAGTCCGGGTTGCCAGCCAGAACTGCGTCTGCCACTGCCAGGTCAGCGTCGCGTTATTTGTGAGCGTCAGCGTCACGTTGGTGGGGCCGGCCGGCGCATAGGCGTTGCCTGTGACCGTCCCGGCCGTGCACACGGCCTGCGTCGAAACCCCATCCGAAACCGGCGAGTTAGTCACCCACAAGCTCAGCGCCGTACCCCCGCTCGTCGTCAGGGTCCCGGGATAGGCCCCGCCGTGCGCCGAAGCCACGGTCAGCGTATATGCGTTGACCGCAAAGGTCGCGGCTAGCGTTCCGTCGCTGGTGGCGCTCCCCCACACATAGTTGGTGCTGGTGAAGCCGTTGTCCGCATACGGACTGCCGGAAATGTGGCTGCCGTTGGTCTGGATGGCCGCGATGTGGTTGCCGGCGTCGGCGGTGATCAAGAAGTTGGTCGTTCCGTTGTACCCGACCGTCACAGCCCCGGTCGGACTGATCGTGCCGCTGCCCGCCTTGCCGGCAGTGATCGTCACCGTCAACGGGACGCTGATGGTTAAAATGCCGGAGGCGCTCGTGACCGCCTGGCCGTCGGGATTCGTGACCGTCACGGTCCGGGCACCCGTGGCCGCACCGGCGGCGACCGAGACATTGAGGGTGAGGTTGGTGGGATTCGAGTTCGTGACGTAATTGACCGTCACGCCGCCCCCGTTCACGATCACCGCCAGGCGGTTCGGAAATCCGGCGCCGGGGTCAAAGAAGCCCGATCCGGCAATCTTGGCGCCCGTCACCGTTACGGTCACGTTCGTCTGTCCCGCCGCGGCGTTCGTCGGCGAACAGGAGACCGGCGTCGCGGGCGGCGGGGCCAGCAGCTTGACCGCGCGGACGCCGTAGCTGTCGGTCGCGTCGCAGAACTCCTGGATCGTCCACAGCGTCATGTCGTCGTCCGGATCGAGGCTGGTGTAAGAGAAGTCCCCCCAGCGCCGGCCACCGGGTCCGCCCGGGTCGCCGGGCGGGTTGTAGGCCGTGCCGCTCGCCGTGTACTCCACGGGTGACTGCATCGTGCCGGGCGCATCGCCCGCGAGCCGTCCGACGGTTCCCGCATTGGCGCGGTAGGTGGATCCGGCCGTGCTGAACCCCATCGCCACATGGCCTTGGCCGGAGACCATGATCGAGGGAATCCAAAAGGACTTCGGATTACTCGAGGCCGAATCGAAGATCATCCCCGACTGCACCAGACTGGGCGTGGCGGTCAGGTTTTGGATCTCATACCAGCGCGACCCGTTGCGGGTTGGATGTCTGCTCACCGTGCCCGAGCTGTTGACCCCGATCGTGTGCGCCGTCCAGAGCCGGCCGTTACGGAGATGCGCGGCGAAGAGCCTGTCATCCAAACCGTCGAGGTTCCCGTTGGCCCCGCCGGAATTCCCCAAATGGGGCACGGTGAGGGGGTACGCGGTCGCCGCGACGGTCAGCGGAATATTGGCGGAGACCGTCGGCGTTCCTCCCGGCGTGCTCACCCGGCGGATCATCAGCGTGCCGAAGGCGGCATTGTCCACGCCGATGAAGTAGCCCTCGGTCGCGGCGGGATCGAAGTTGTCGACGCCTTGCGGCGTAAAGGGGCCGGCCGAGGTCGCGCCAGGCACCAGCCCGCGGAAAGCCGTCACGACGATCGGGCCCGCGCCGAGAATCGAGCTCTTGCGCACCACGAACCCGGAACACCCGGTGAACGCGCCCGCCGCGGTGAACACATTGTCCCCGATATAGAGGGCGCTGGCGTCAATGCCGAGCGTCGGGTAGTCCGCGAAATCCCCGGTGTCGCCCGCCGGGGAGACGGTGTCGTGCTGGAAGAAGAAGAAGGTGAACGACGAGCTGCTCGTGACCGTGCTGCCGCTGCTGACGGCGAGGAGCACGCGGTTTGGCAGCGCGCCCGCTGAGCCCGGAACGTCGATGATGATCACGAACCAGCGTCCGCTGAGCCGGTCGTACCGGATGTGCGGATCGCTGACAAAGTTGTTGCCCGTCGGCGGCGTCATGACCGAGTTGAAGAAGGTGTCCATGGACGCGTTCAGCGCGCCGTCGGCGACGCCGGTGGCCTTGTTGAAGGTGCGGATGCGCCCGTTGACCGCGACGATAAACTGTGTCGGCCCCACAGCGCCCATGGTGTCCGGCGGAAACAGCCCCCCCGTGTCCGCCAGCGTCGCGCCGGTGAAGCTCATCCCGAGCGTCTGCGGCGCGAGGGCGACCCGCTCCGGAGACGCGAGCGCCTGCCTCGCATCCGGAAGCCCGTCCGGCGAGTCCGGATTCTGCGGCAGCCCGCTCCGGTCCGGGCGCAGCACCGGCTTGGACCGCGCCGGACGCGTTCCCAGTGCCGCCACCCGCTGCTCGCGACCCATGATGTCGGAGACGCGCTCCCGGATCCCCGCCAGGCCGACCCACGGGGAGCCGGCGCCCGCTCCCGCGGGCGCTTGTTCCGCAAGCGCGCGGTTGCCAAGCGTCCAGGTCGCGGCCACGGCGATGCCCATGAGGACCATCAGCGAAGAGAGGCGCCTCACCCGCGAAGCGCGCCGTCGCACCGCTCTTCTGTCTGTCGGGGTTTTCACGCCATGCCCTCCTGAAAGAATGAACCGCACGCCACATCCAAGCGCGGCATCGTCAGTATTATGCGAGGCGTTGATGAACAGAGTCAATCTCGTTTGCTGATGCCGCGGAAGCCGCGCCCGCATTTTCGTTGCTTGCGACAACGCAAGGGGAGTAAATTGATCCCGCTGTCGGGTCCAAGCCAAGATCGCAAGCCGCGGGCCTCCGCACGCGCAATCCGGACGGTCATCCGGCACGCTCATTCAGCAACGACGGAAAGGGATCTCGATGATGCCACTCACCCGGTTTTCAGCCCTGCTTTTAACGGCCGGGTTGCGCTTGCATGCGGCGGAAGCACCGGATATCCGCTCGGTGGTGCCGGACCTGACGGTGCCCGCGATGACGACTGAGGCGCCCGCGGCGGGACGGCGCGTGAAGATGACCCTGGCCGCCTATCGCGGCACCGAGGTCTATCACGCGCTTTATCTGCCGGACGACTGGCAGGCGGGCCGGCGCTATCCGGTGATCGTCGAGTATGCGGGCAACGGCTCATACTCCAACCGCTACGGTGACGTCTGTGACGGCAAGGTCGAGTCGAGCAAGCTGGGTTACGGCGCGAGCGGCGGCAAGGGCTTCATCTGGGTGTGCGCGCCTTACATCAGTCCGGACCGCATGCGCAACCAGCCCCTGTGGTGGGGCGACGTCGAGGCGACCGTCGGCTATTGCACCGGCGTGGTGGCCGAGGTCTGCGCGACCTACGGCGGCAACCCGTCGTCCGTGTTTCTGGCGGGGTTCTCGCGCGGTTCGCTCGCCTGCAACTACATCGGCCTGCATGACGACGCGGTCGCATCGCTCTGGCGCGGCTTCATCTGCCACAGCCACTATGACGGCGTGCGCGCGTGGGGCTATGCCGACAGCGACCGCGCCAGCGCCGCGGTGCGGCTTGCAAGGCTGAAAGGCCGGCCGCAGTTCATCAGCCAGGAAGGCTCGGTCGACGCGACGCGGGCGTATGTGACGAACGCCTGTCCGGGCGGCCGCTTCACCTTCGCGCCGATCCCCTACCGCAACCACACCGACGCCTGGACGCTGCGCGACATACCCGCACGCGCCGCCCTGCGCGCCTGGCTCGCGAAAACCTTGAGCGGCGAGTGACTCGAAAGCTTCGATTGAATCGATTGATTCGATTCTGCCGATTCCTTCGCGCGGCCCTTCACACCTTGCCCCTGAAGATCCGGTGGATGAAGACGGTGTAGCCGATCACGACCGGCATGCCGAGGAGCGCGATGACCAGCATCACGCCGAGCGTGCGCAGGGACGAGGATGAATTGAACACCGTGAGCGAGAGCGCGGGGTCATTGCTCGCCGTGACCAGGTCGGGGAAGAGCACCGCCACCACGGAGAGCATCACCAGCGCGATGCCGGCGCAGGAGGCCAGGAACGCCTTGAGGTCCTCGCACCTGCGGAGGAACACCCGGACCCGCGCGATGGCCACCACGGCGGCCGCTCCGAAAACCAAGGGCAGCGCCACGCTGCTGCGCAGGCAGCCGCCCGCGGTCCAGGCGGCGGCGGCGGCAAAGAGCGCCGCGTAGGCCCACCACGCCCGGGCGGCCCAGGCGCGGGCCCGGAGCTGGAGCTCGCCGCTTGTCTTGACGGCCAGATAGAGCGCGCCGTGCAAGGCGAACATCGATAGGCCGACCAGCCCGACCGTCAGCGCGTAGGGGTTGAGCAGGGCCCAGAAGCCGCCGGTGTAGTCCCCGACCGCGTTGAGCTGAAGCCCCCGCAGCAGGTTGCCCACGGCCACCGCATAGAGCAGGGAGGGCAGGATGCTGCCGAACGCGAACCCCAGGTCCCAGGCAGCCGCCCAGCGGGGGTCCGCGACCTTGTTGCGGTACGAGATCGACACCGCGCGGAAGATGAGGCCCAGCAGCACCAGCATGAGCGCCAGATAGAAGCCGCTGAAGACCGTGGCGTACACGGGCGGGAATGCGGCGAACAGAGCCCCTCCGCCGGTGAGCAGCCAAACCTCGTTGCCGTCCCAGAAGGGTTCGATCGTCCGCATGCAGAGGCTCCGCTCCGCGCCCCGTTTCGCGAAGAGATGCCAGAAACCGACCCCGAGGTCGAAACCGTCCATGATCGCATAGCCGATGATCAGGATTCCGATCAGGAGCAGCCAGACGACTTGCAGCGTGGCCATCATGAGAAAGTCTCCTTTGAAGTCTGGACATGATTACATGATTCACATGATTGGGAGGACGCCCGATAGACTCGGTTCTTACGTCTAAACTGTAAACTGTCGCCTCCGAAATTGAGAAGAAGCCCTACATCAAAACCCGTAACCACAAGGTAATTGACAAGCTGCGCTTCATGCCGAGTGTGCAACATTTGACAGGTTTTCAGCTCAACAATCACCCGATTTTCAACGACGATGTCGGCCACAAACTCACCAACCAGCTCATCTCGATAGGAGACTTGAAGAGGAACCTGGCTTTGGCACGACATCTCCTTCATTCTTAATTCAATCATCAGAGCCTTCTCATAGACTGACTCTAAATAACCTGGGCCGAGCCTCCGATGAACTTCCATCGCGCATCCAATGATTTGCTCGGTCAGAACGTCATTCTCACCCTCCCACTTTGTTGAATGGCCGTCTCTCATTCGCACACCTCTCTATTCAACTCATGTCAACAAACCAACTTCAGACGTGATTACATGATTCATGCAATGACGGGACAGTGCGGCATCCAACTGCGGATGTTCCCCGTTCCTTGTCTGGTTATCTCTCATTCGCGCGCCTCTCTTCCAATCATGTGAATCATGTAATCATGTCAAAAACTATGCTTTTGTTTCCTGCTACGCTGGATCCAGCGGTTGGGGGCCTTTATTGAACTGCTGCCCGAGCAGGTAGAGCCAGACCCCGAAAAGCAGGGCGTAGATCAAGGAGAACATCACGATGGATGCCAGGATCTGGCCGGCGGGCACCGCGGCCGAGACGGCGTCTTTCGTGCGCATCAGGTTGTAGACCACCCAGGGCTGCCGGCCGACCTCCGCCGCCATCCACCCCACCTCATTGGCGATAAAGGGCAGCGGCAGCGTCAGCACGGCGGCCTGCAAGAAAAACGTGTTCTCCGCGACCTGCCCGCGCCATCTCAGAAACAGGCCGGCCATCGCCAGCGTCGCGAACCAGCCGCCCAGGTAGACCATCGCGTGGAAGCTGAAGAAGGTGGTCAGCAGCGGCGGGCGGTCCGCCTTGGGAAAATCCTTCAGCCCCTGGATCCGGGTGTCCTTGGAAAACCCGACCATGTAGCTGAGCAGATTCGGCACGCCGAGCGCCCACTCGGTCGTTTCCGTTTTCGCATTGGGAAAACCGCAGAGCAGCAGGGGCGCGCCGGTCCGCGTCTCCCACACCCCTTCAAAGGCGGCCAGCTTGGCGGGCTGGGTTTCGGCGACCTGCACCGCGTGCAGATGGCCGAAGCCCATCACCAGCACGATCGACAGGAAGAACGGCAGCAGCGCGCTCTTGAGCGAGCGCTCGGCGAAAGCCACGTGCTTCTTCTTCAGCAGCATCAGGGCCGACACGCCAATGATGAAGAAGGTGCCCACCACCAGCGCCCCGGTGATGACGTGGAAGTAGCGGGGCAGGGTCGAGGGGTTGAAGAGCGCCTCCCAGAAGCTGGTCAGCTCGGCGCGGCCGTTCACCAGATGATAGCCGGCGGGCGTCTGCTGCCACGAGTTGGCGACCACGATCCAGAACGCGGAGAGGGTCGCGCCGACGGCCACCAGCAGGCTGGAGAGCCAGTAGACTTTGCGCGAGACGC
>JAHFSX010000003.1:0-248342 GCA_023269675.1 Verrucomicrobiota bacterium | reverse complement strand
GTAGATCAGGATGCCGAGGAAGCTGGATTCCAGAAAGAAGGCGAACACGCCCTCGGCGGCCAAAGGGGCGCCGAAGATGTCGCCCACGAAGCGCGAGTAGGCGGCCCAGTTCGTGCCGAACTGGAACTCCATGGTGATGCCGGTCGCGACGCCCACGGCGAAGGTGAGGGCGAACATGCGCGTCCAGAAACGGGAAAGCTGCCGGTAGACGGGTTCCCCGGTTTTCAGAAAGCGCGTCTGATAAACGAACAGCATCCATCCCAGGCCGATCGTCAGCGGCGGGAAGATATAATGAAATCCCACCGTCAGCGCGAACTGTAACCGGGCCAGCCAAACAGCATCCATCCGACCACCTCCTGACTGCGGCGCTTAACCAGCCGCAGTTTGAGCAGACTTTACCAACATGCACCCCGGACCGCCAGACGAAACAGCCCTCCCGCACATGAAAAGCACAAACGCAGGCTCGGTCGGAAACGTTAACCGGCGCACGCGGCGGTCAGCACCCGCTCCAGAGCGGCGGCGGCGGCGGCTTGGGAGAAGACGCCGCTCGCGGCGGCGCGCCCGCGCTCCGACTCGCGGCGGAGGCGTGCGGGGTCGGCCAGCAGCTCCGCCCACGCGCGGGCCAGCGTTGCGGGACGCGTGTCCTCGGTCAAGATCCCGCACCCCGCCGCCGCCGCGATTTCGGGAAAGGCCCCCTGCGCGGGCAGCACCACCGGCACGCCGGCCGCCAGCGCCTCGATCGCATAGTAGCCGAACGCCTCGGGCGCGCCGCCCGGCACCGAGAGCACGGTCAGCTCCGCCAGAAAACCGAAGCGGTCGCGCGCGAACCGGTCGGTCGAGACCGTGACCGCCTGCGCGAGCCCCGCGTCCGCCAGCCGCCTGAGCTGACGTTTCAGAAAGCCCCTGTCCGCCGAAGGTCCGCCGGTCGCGGCGAGCCGCACCGCCGCGAAGCGCGGGTCGCGGCGCAGGAGGATGAAAGCCTCGACCAGCCGGCCGAACCCCTCCTCGGCCGACAAGCGCGAGAGGAAGCCGATCACCGGCGGCTGGCGGGCCACATCGGCCGGCGGGTAGGCCGCCGGGTCGACACCCGGAAACACCACGCTCACGCGCGCCGGATCCAGCGACAGCAGCGGCGTCATGCGCGCGGCATACGCGGCGCTGACGGCGACGAAGCGGTCCACCGCGCGCGCGCCCGTCGCCATCGCGGCGAGCACCGCGTCCCGCAGTGCGGGTGCCATAGCCTCCGTCCAGACGTGTTCGTCCTGCAGCCAGCAGGCCACCGGACAGCCCGCCGCCTGCTTCAGCTCCCGGGCGAGGCCCGACAAGAGCGCGTTCGAGAGCACGATCACCTCGGGCCTCGACGCCTGCGGCAGTCCCGCGAGCCACTCCGCCACCCGCCGGAGTTCATCGGCCTGGCGCCCGTCCTTGCCGCGCAGCATCGAGAGGGTCAGGTCTTCCAGGCCTGCGGCCGAGGTGGCCCCTGCGAAGCGCGCCACGCAGCGCAGGACCGGCCAGCTGTCCAGCGGCGCGAACCACGCGCGCGGCAGCCGCCGGAGCCACGCGTATTTGTGCCGCAGGTAGAGGGTGACCGCGCCGTAGAAGACCGGCACTTCGGACGGCTCGGGCATCCAGGCGGTCGCGGGCAGGTAGAGCGGCATCAGCGTGACCGCGTGCCCGCGCTGGCGCAGCGCGTCGGCCACGGCCATGTCGCGCAGGCAATTCTGGCAATAGAACGCGCCGCCCGATCCCGGCAGTATGTACAGCACCCGCATGTCGCCCTCCGTTGCTTGTCAGAATAGCAGGAAGGCGGCGGCCCGTCTACCCGATGGCGGCGTGGCCGGTCTCGCGGGTGCGGATGCGGATGCACTCGTCCATCGGCATGATGAAGATCTTGCCGTCGCCGATGTGCCCGCTCTGCGCCGCCTTGATGATGGCGTCGACGGTGATCTTGACGAAGTCGTCGTTGACGGCGATCTCGAGGCGGACCTTCTCAAGCAGGTTCACCTTGCGGATCTGGCCGCGGTAGCTTTCAGAGAAGCCCATCTGCTTGCCGCAGCCGCGCACGCGGCTGACGGTCATCTTGTAGACTTCGGCGTTAAAGAGCGCATCTTTCACGGCATCGAGTCGTTCGGGCTGAATCACGGCGACGATCATTTTCATGTCTTGGCTTCCTTTCGCGACTGAAATCGCGCACGCATGCACTAACGCACGAATGAACTAACGAACTTCCTAGAGCGCCTCTTCGGGCTGGGACTCGATCATGTGGACCGCGAGATCCGCCCCGACCAGTTCCTCATGCCCGCTCAGACGGATGCCGACCGTGCGCTTGAGGATCCCGTAAACCAGCGCGCTCGCGCACAGGCAAACCACCACGACGCCGGCCGTCACGATCAGCTGCGAGAAGAAGGAGACGCCGCCCAGCCCGCCCAGCGCTTTCTGCCCGAAGATGCCGCAGGCGATGCCGCCCCACGCGCCGCACGCGCCGTGCAGGGGCCACACGCCCAGCACGTCGTCGATGCGCCAGCGGTTGGTCTCGGCCTGGAACAGGAACACGAAGAGCGCGCCCGCCACGCCGCCGACCATCAGCGCGCTGATCGGATGGTAGAGATCCGAACCCGCGCACACGGCCACCAGTCCGGCCAGCGCGCCGTTGTGGACGAAGCCCGCGTCGTTGCGGCTGATGAAAAGCGCGGCCAGGGTGCCGCCCACCATCGCCATCAGCGAGTTGATGGCCACCACGCCGGAGATGTTCCCCAGCGAGCCCGCGCTCATGACGTTGAAGCCGAACCAGCCCACGATCAGCGTCCAGCTCCCCAGCGCCAGAAACGGAATGCTGCTGACCTTGATCGAGTCGCTCTCGTAGCGCTTCATCCGCGCGCCCAGCAGCATGATGGCGGGCAGCGCCAGCCAGCCGCCGACCGCATGCACCACGACCGAGCCCGCGAAATCATGGAAGGGGGCGCCCGCCGTGCGCGCCAGCCAGCCCTCCGCGCCCGCCAGCGCGCCGCTCATGCGGCCCCACAGGAGCCCTTCGATCAGCGGGTAGACCAGCCCGACGAAGATCATGCCCGCCACCGCGTTCGTCCAGAACTTCGCGCGCTCGGCCACGCCGCCGGAGATGATGGCCGGAATGCAGGCGGCGAAGCCCAGCAGCAGGAAGAACCGCACGTAGGCCACGCCGTGATTCGCCGCCATGGTCTCGACCGGCACCAGGAACGAGACGCCGCGCGAGAGGGGATAGCCGATCAGAAAATAGATCAGGGTCGAGAAGGCCCACTCGCAGATGATCTTGTTCAGCGCGTTCACCTGGTTCTTGTGGCGCACCGAGCCGACCTCCAGAAACGCGAACCCCGCGTGCATCGCGAGGATCATCACCGCGCCGATCAGAATGAACAGCGTATCGGAGCTTTGGGCCACCTCGGTCACCGAGAGCGGCTCGCCCGCCCATACCGGCAGCCCACAGAGTCCCGCCACCGCCGCAACACCCGCCATCACCATCCGGTTCCGAGGCTTCACTTGCATACAGTTTCCTTTTCTTCTCGCGCTTGCATCATTCGTGTCGCCTGCCGCACACGTCTCGGGCTAATGGTAAAGCAGATAATATGCCAATAATGTCAAGACCGCTCCCCGCCTCCGGGGCAGAGGACAGTTTCGTCCTTATATACGGCGCGTAAAATATAATTCTGTCGCACGGAAATAAATCGCGTGTCCCTGGCCGCACCAGGCCGGACGGGTGGAACCGCGCCCCGCTCCGCGAGCACGCTTTTGTCAGTAACCGTCCAAATCTGTCGTGACGGCCTGCGGTGCAGCGGTGATGTCCGGCCGCTTTTGCGGGTTTACAGACTTGAGCGCCGTCGCTGTTTGGTGGTACCCTCCGACTCTGTAGCGCACGGCTTACAACCTAAACGTCTAACCGTCTCATCTGATCAAAGGTAAAAAGCAAACATGCAAACATCCCGCACTCGCGTCCTCTCCTGTCTCGGTCTCGCCTTGGCTCTCGGCGCCACGCGCGCGGCGTTCGCCGACGTCCGGCTGCCCTCCCTGTTCTCCGACCATGCCGTCCTCCAGCAGGGCGCGGCCGTGCCCGTCTGGGGCTGGGCCGAGCCCAACGAGCAGGTCACGGTCACCCTCGCCGGACAGACCAAAGTCGCCAAGGGCGGCGCGGACGGCGCGTGGCGCGTGACGCTCGACGCGCTCAAGCCCGGCGCGACGCTCACCCTCACGGTCAAGGGCAAGAACACCCTCACGGTGCAGGACATTCTGGTCGGCGAGGTCTGGCTCGGCTCCGGGCAGTCGAACATGGCGCTGACCGTCAACCGCTGCAACAACTACGAGCATGAGCAGACCCTCGCCAACCTGCCGCAGCTGCGCATGTTCACCGTGGAGCGCGCCTCGCGGCCGGCGTCCCAGGCCGAGTGCAAAGGCCAGTGGGTGCTCTGCGCCTCGAACACGGTCGGCGCCTTCTCCGCCACGGCCTACTTCTTCGGACGCGACCTGCATCAGAGGCTGGCCGTGCCGGTCGGCCTGATCAACTCCTCGTGGGGCGGCACGCCGGTCGAGGCGTGGACCAGCACTGAGGCGCTCCAGGCCGTTCCGGCCCTCCAGGTGATCACCGATTCGTGGGCCGCGCAGACCAAGTCCCCGTGGGACGAGGCCAAAGCCATGGCCGGGTACGACAGGCAGGTCGCCACCTGGAAAGAAGCGGTGAAAAAGGCCAAGGCCGCAGGCAAGGAGCAGCCGCGCGCGCCGCGGAAACCGGTCGACCCCCGCCTCAGCCCGAACCGCCCCGCGAACCTCTACAACGGCATGATCGCCCCGCTGATCCCGTACGCCATCAAGGGCGCGGTCTGGTATCAGGGCGAGTCCAACGCCAACGACATGACCGCCGCGCTCTACGGCACGCAGCTGGAAACCCTGATCAAAGACTGGCGCACCCGCTGGGGCGCGGCCTTCCCCTTCGCGTGGGTCCAGCTGCCGAACTACCGCGCGTCGGACCGCAACTGGCCGCTCGTGCGCGAAGGCATGCTGCAGACGCTCAAGGTGCCGGCCACCGGCATGGCCATCACCATGGACATCGGCGAGACCGGCGACATCCACCCCAAGAACAAGCAGGACGTCGGCCACCGCCTCGCGTTCTGGGCGCTGGGCTCGGTCTACGGCCAGAAGGTGGCCTCGACCTGCGGGCCGCTGCCTGCCGGCCACACCGTCAAGGGCGGCGAGGTGGTCTGCGCCTTCACGCACGCCGACGGCGGACTGACCACCAAGGGCGGCGAGCTCAAGGGCTTCGTCATCGCGGGCGCGGACCAGAAGTGGGTGCCCGCCAACGCCAAGATCGCGGGCGACACCGTCGTCGTCTCGCATCCCGAGGTGAAGGCGCCGGTCGCCGTGCGCTACGCCTGGGCCGCCGACCCCGCGTGCTCGCTCTTCAACGGCGCGGGAATTCCCGCCTCGCCCTTCCGCACGGACACGTTCGAGCTGCCGCTGCAGCCGAAGAAGTAACGCATAACAACGGAGGGCGGGTTGAAAAACCCGCCCTCCGTTATCGCGACATCAGAGTCAGCCCCTGGGGGCCTCCTGCGGCTGTTTCCGCGAGTTCCAGCCCACGGCGTGCGCCACAAACGCCGCCTTGAGCGCGGCGGTCGAAAACTCCGGCAGCTCCGCCTCGCTCCAGATCGCGCCGATGCCGTCGAGGTAGTGCGCGTCGGACGAGCGGATGAAGGGCAGCCCCAGCGTCTTGTCGCGCCAGAGCGCCACGTCCGCGTGGCGGCTCAGCTCCACCGCGTCGAAGCCCTCGTCGCCCGCCAAGCCACCCAGCTGCGAGGTCACGCTGAAGACCGCGCGGTCCATGTGCGCGGCGATGAAGAGCCCTCCCAGCGCGTGGACCCGCTCCCCGGCCTCGCGGATGGTCAGGCGCGTCGGCGCGCTGAGCAGGTGCCACTCCAGCTCCTCGACATCCTCGTCGGCGTCGACCACCGCCTGATACCCGAACACCTCGGGCTGGTTCACGCGCTTCGGCAGTGCGGCGTAGACGCTCTCCGTCATCGCGGCCGCCTGCTCCAGCGTGTCGAACACCGCCAGGCAGTGCACCTCTTCCGCGGTCGTCACCTCCATGCCGAAAAGGCACTTGAAGGCCTCGCGCCGGCACGCCTCGGCCAGCGCCGGGCTGTTGCGCGACGAGTTGTGGTCGGAGAGCATGATGCCGTCCAAGCCCGCCGCCTTCGCGGCCCGCACGATCGCGCCGGGCGAACACGTCAGGTCGCCGCACGGCGAAAGGCAGGAGTGGATATGGAGGTCGAATTTGAACATGCGCGCCCAGTATGGCCGAAAAGGGCGGGATTTTCAAGACGGGGCGATTAAACCACCAAGACACCAAGACCACGGAGAATCACCAAGAAGGATGGATACAAAAACACCCTCACCCTCTTGGTAAAACTTGGAGACCTTGGCGCCTGGGTGGTTTCCTCTCCATTTTTAATGGCACTAGCCTGTGGCACACACCAGCCGGTTTTAGTATTCTTTGGCGAACCACCAAACGGAAAAAAACCATGCTCGCACTCCTGAAAAAGCATCTGAGCCATGACGCGCACCCGCTCGTGCAGTTCATCAAATACGGCATCGCAGGCGGCCTGGCGACCGCCACGCACATCGTCATGTTCTTCCTGTGCGGCTGGTTTCTCCTGCCGTGCCTCACGCAGGACGACATCACCGTCAGGCTGCTCGGACTGACCGCGCCCCTGCTGTCAGAGAGCACGCGCGCCTGGAACGCGGGCTTCTGCAACGCGCTGGCGTTCACCGTTTCCAACACCTTGTGCTACCTGCTGAACCGGCTTTTCGTCTTCAAGCCCGGCAAGCACCACTGGGTGCTCGAGTTCCTGCTCTTCTTCGCGGTCTCGGGCGTCAGCATGGTCATCGGCACCGTGATCCAGACCTTCCTGATCTCGCACCAGGGCATCCAGACCACGCTGGCCTTCGGCGCGAACATCGTCTGCGGGCTGTTCATCAACTACGCCATGCGCAAGTTCGTGATCTTCAAAGGGTGAGGGAAGTGCGTTAGTTCATTAGTGTGGTGGTGCGAGAAGTTCTAACTAATGAACTAACGAACTAATGCACTAATGCACTTCTTCACTCACATGATGCTCAGCGCGTCCACATCCACCGAGAGGCTCACCCCCGGCGGCAAGGGCTTCTGACGGATCACCTCGCGCAGAGGGCGGGTCACCGTGCGCGTCAAGGCCGCACGCAGCAGCACCTGATAGCGGTACAAGCCTTTGGCCCGGGCCAGCGGCGCGGGACAGGCCTCGGAGACGGTCACCGTAGGGGCGGACGTCTCGGACGCCCCCGAAGGGCTGCCTCCGGCACCTGTGAGGCGTCCGGGACGTCCGCCTCTACTCTGCAGCTCTTTGGCATACATTTCCGCGCCGAAGCGCACCTTCTCTTCCGACTCGCCCTTGAACGTCAGGCACACCAGATGCGTGTAGGGCGGATACCCGCCCTCCTTGCGCTCGCTCAGCTCCTGCCGCGCGAACGGCTCGAAGCCCTCGTCCGCCGCCGCCGCGCACACCGCCGGATGCTCGGGCGAGTAGGTCTGCACATACACCTCGCCCGGCAGCTCGGCGCGGCCCGCCCGGCCCGAGACCTGCGCCAGCAGCTGGTAGGTGCGCTCGGACGCGCGGAAATCGGGCATGTGCAGGCTCATGTCCGCCGAGAGCACCCCGACCAGCGTCACGTTGGGGAAGTCGAGCCCCTTGGCGATCATCTGCGTGCCGATCAGGATGTCCGCCCGCCCGCTCTTGAAAATCGCCAGCAGCTCGTCGTGGGTGTGCTTGCGCGCGGTCACGTCCGCGTCCATGCGCAGCACGCGCGCCTGCGGGAAGCACTTCTGCAGGGCCAGCTCCACGCGCTGCGTGCCGAACCCCGCGTACTTGAACGCCGGGTCGCCGCACGCGGGGCAGACGGCGGGCACGGGCTTCCAGCCGCCGCAGATGTGGCAGCGCAGGCAGGTGTCGGCCTGGTGATAGGTGTAGGAGACGCTGCACTCGCCGCACGCCGCCGCCGCGCCGCATTTCGGGCAGACCAGCGAGTTGGCGTAGCCGCGCCGGTTGAGAAAGAGGATCGACTGCTCGCCGCGCTCCAGACGCAGCTTGATGGCCTCCAGCAGAACCCCCGAAAAAATCTGCACGTGGCCCGACTGCGCGGTCTCCATGCGCATGTCCACCACGTGCACGCGCGGCATGGGCCGGTTGGAGACGCGCTTGGCCAGGCGCGCGATCACGTACTTGCCCTTCCCGACGTTGAGCCAGGTCTCCATCGCCGGCGTCGCCGTGCCCAGCACCACCACGCACTTCTCCAGATGCCCGCGCATCACCGCCACGTCGCGGGCGTTGTAGCGCGGGGTCTCGTCCTGCTTGTAGCTCGGCTCGTGCTCCTCGTCCACCACGATCAGCCCGAGGTTCCTGACCGGCGCGAAGACCGCCGAGCGCGGCCCCACCACCACCACCGCCTCGCCCGTGCGGATGCGGTGCCACTCGTCGAAGCGCTCGCCCTCGCCCAGCGCGCTGTGCAGGACCGCAATGCGGTTGCCGAAGCGCGCCGCGAAGCGCTGCACGGTCTGCGGCGTGAGCGCGATCTCCGGCACCAGCACGATCGCGCCCCGGCCCTGCTCCAGCATGCGCGCGATGGCCTGCAGGTAGACCTCGGTCTTGCCCGAGCCGGTCACGCCGAAGAGCAGCAGGGGTTTCGGCGCAGGCGCCGGAACCCCTGCCGCGAGAACGGAGGCCGGGGGCCTGAGGTCGGAAGTGGCTTTCTTTTCGCCGCCCTCCGGCCTCTGTCCTCTGTCCTCTGTCCTCTGTCCTCCGTCCTCTGTCTTCTGTCCTCCGTCTTCTGCCCTCGGATCTTCGAGCTGACGCGTCAGCTTGAAGATCTGCTCCAACGCGGCGGCTTGCTCGTCCATCAGCGGCAGGGGCCGCGACGGCAGGATCTTGCGGTTGGCGAGCGGGTCGCGCCGCATCGCGCGCTTTTCGACCGTGGCCGCGCCCTTCTCGGCCAGGGCCTTGAGGATCTGCGGGGTGCAGGCGAACTCGCGCGTCAGCGCGTGCAGCCAGCCGCCGCCCACGCGCCGCAACCCGTCGAGCAGCTCGGCCTGGCGCTTGGTGAGGTCGAAGGTGCCCTCCACCGGCGCGACGAACAGCCGCTCCTTGGCCCGCATGTCGCTGTTGCGCACGGCGGCGGGCAGGGCGCAGCGCAGGGTCAGCTCGAACGGCGCGCAGTAGTAGTCGGCCATCCAGCGCGCCAGCGCGATCAGCGGCGGCGAGAGATAGGGAACCTCGTCCTCGAGCGCGAGGAGGGAGCGGAGACGGCGGAGGCCGGAGGTCGGAGGCCGGAGGTCAGTTTGGGAGAAGAGATCGGGTTGCGCGTTCCCGCCCGTTTCCCCTTGAAGCGCGATCTCGGCCCTCTGGCCTCCGACCTCCGATCCCGCCACCTCCACCACATACGCGTCGACCGTGCGGCCGCCGAAGGGCACGGCCACCCGCTGCCCCACACGGATGCGGGGCGCGAGCGCTTCCGGGACCGCATAGTCGAACAGCCGGTCGGCGGAAATCTCTGTGGCCACGCGGACGATCATCCGACAGCACCCTCTCCAAAAAAGAGGGGGAGCGGCAAGCCGCTCCCCTCGTGTAAAACCCTTCGCTCTAGGCGGGGCTTATGTGCCCGACGGCTGAGCCGTGCCGCCCGGGATCAGGTACTGGAACTTATCCATGTCCGAGCCGGCCGAAGCCGCAGGCGCGAGGTCGAACTGCTGGCCCTGATAAATGATCTTCAGGTTGGAGTACTTGTCGCGGGCCTTGAAGATCGCGCCGCCCTTGCGGATCATCACGAAAGCCTTGTTCGAGAACGGCGTCGAGAACACTTTGCCGAGCTCCACTTTCGTGGCGGACGTGCCCTTGTACGTCGTCGCAAGCTGGTTGCAGTTCACGTTGCGTGTCACCAGGATCGGGATGATGTCCTCCATCTCGTCGCGGACGTTGGCGGCGATGCTCCACATCACATAGTCCTTGCTCAGGGTGGAGGAGCCGCCCGGCTGCGACGCGACGCCCGCGCCGGCCAGCTTGCCATAGTCGAACCCGGCCACATAGGGGCTCCAGTCGGTCTGGCCGACCTTGGTGCCGTCATACAGGTATTGGAAATACGTTTCGGCGGACTGGAACGCCATATCGGCGATGTCGACCTCTCCACCCGCGGTAGAAGCGCCGGAGGGAGCCTTGGTCTTGGGCCACACGTTGCCGAGGCCCAGGGGCTCGCGCTCGGTGTTGGCGCCGGTGATCGCCACGTAGATGTCGCGCCCGCGCGTGCCGACGGCGGTCATGTTGGCCTGCATCACGGCGTTGGAGATGGCCGGGAACAGCGCCGCGGCCAAGATGCCCAAGATACCGATCACGACGAGCAGCTCGACGAGCGTAAAGCCTTGATTCTTCGCAGATGTCATAAGAGAGTCTCCTTAGTGCAGGCCGTCCGCCGGGCTGCCTTTCAACATTTGAATGCGCTTATTTTGCCACCATATGCCAAAGAGGTCAAGCGCGGTCGAAAAGAAAAAACGCTCTCTTCTTTCTCTGCTTTTGAGCGGACGCCTGCGGACGCCGGGGCGTATTCATAACGGAGGGCGGGTTTTCGAACCCGCCGTCAACCGGCGGACAGGAATGTCCGCCCTCCTTTCGATTCATGACCGGCGCCGGAAAAGAGTCTCGCCCTCCGCGTGCACAAGCCCCGCACCCGTTCTTCCGAAATCTCTACAAATAAACTTTGCTTCATGCCGAAGCCTCGCTATTATTATAACTTAATGGTCTAAGTATGGGATGGGGACGGGGATAAATTCGGGTGGGAGGAAGTGCCGCATGCAGAGGTTTTTACTCGCGACAGTTCTCGGCTTGGGAAGTCTGGGCGCCTGCGCTGCGCCGGGCTCCGCGGCACCGCTTTTCGAAGAGACCAAAACCGCGATGCCCGAGACGCCGCTCGACAGCATCGTCTTCCGCACGCTGGCGAAGAAAGACATCCGCCCGGCCTACTGCTCCGACGCCGTGTTCGTGCGCCGCGCTTATCTGGATGTGATCGGCACGCTGCCCACGGCCGATGAGGCGCGCGCGTTCATCCGCGACCCCTCGCTCAACAAGCGCCCGGCGCTGGTCAACCGCCTGCTCGAGCGCGAGGAGTTCGCCGACTACTGGGCCATGAAGTGGAGCGACCTCCTGCGCGTCAAGGCCGAGTTCCCCGTCAACCTCTGGCCCAACGCCGCCCAGGCCTACCACCACTGGATCCGGAGCTCGATCCGCGACAACAAGCCCTACGACGTCTTCGTGCGCGAGCTGCTCACCTCCAACGGCAGCAACTTCCGCGTCGGCCCCGTCAACTTCTACCGCGCCATGCAGAACCGCACCCCGGAGGGCATCGCCACCACCGTGGCGCTGACCTTCATGGGGACGCGCGCCGAGAACTGGCCGACCAACCAGCTCGCCGGCATGGCGGTCTTCTTCTCGCAGGTCAGCTACAAGCCGACCCGCGAGTGGAAGGAGGAGATCGTCTTCTGGAACCCGGACAAGAGCCTGGCCGCGCCCTCCAACAGCGTGGCCGCGAACGCCACCAACAGCCCCCCGTCCCCCGTCCTCCGCTCTCCAGCCGGCCCCCTCGTGGGCCTGCTGCCGGACAAGACCAAGATCAAGCTGCCGCCGGACCGCGACCCGCGCGAACTCTTCGCCGACTGGCTCGTCTCGGCCAAGAACCCCTGGTTCACCATCAACATCGTCAACCGCATCTGGTCCTGGCTGATCGGCCGCGGCATCATCCACGAGCCGGACGACATCCGCCTGGACAACCCGCCCAGCAACCCCGCCCTGCTGGCCTACCTGCAGAAGGAGTTCATCAAGAGCGGCTTCGACATGAAGCACATCTTCCGCCTGATCCTGACCTCGCGCACCTACCAGTTCTCCTCGGTCTTCCCGGCGGAGAAGATGGCCCAGGCTGAACCGCTCTTCGCCTTCTACCCCCTGCGCCGCCTCGACGCCGAGGTGCTCATCGACGCGATCAACAAGGTCACCGGCACCACCGACCTCTACACCAGCGCCATCCCCGAGCCCTTCACCTTCATCCCCGCCAACAAGCCCGCCATCGCGCTGCCGGACGGCTCCATCACCAGCCCCTTCCTCGAGCTCTTCGGCCGCCCCGCGCGCGCCACCGGCATGGAGAGCGAGCGCGTGAACCGCCCGATCCCCTCGCAGCGCATGCACCTGCTGAACTCCAGCCACATCCAGCGCAAGCTGGAGGAGGGCCCCGCCATGAAGGCCCTGCTGGACCCCAAGCGCAAGCAGGCGGAGATCATCGAGGACCTCTACCTGACGATCCTGTCGCGCTTCCCGACCCCGGACGAGGTGGCGAAGGTCGACGCGTACATCAAGTCGGGTGTGGTCAAAGGACGCGAGGCCGGCATCGACCTGGCCTGGGCCCTGATCAACAGCGACGAGTTTCTGTATCGGCATTGAGAGAGGGAGAGGTTAGAGGTTCATCGTTACAGGTCACACGTTACATGTTACAGGTTGGGGACTCCGAACAATAAGCGGCCTTCTCCAACGTTTAACAATAGTGTGTAACGTGTAACAAGTAACCTGTCACGCTGCCCCCACGGACCCGAAGGAGGAGACGCCATGAACGAGAAGAGCACAGTTCGAAACACGACCACCCCGCGCGGTGCGCCCCTGACCCGGCGCGAGGCGCTGCGCCGCGGCCTCTTCGGCACCGCCGGCGTGCTGCTCGCCGACCGCCTGATCACCTCCGCGCGCGCCGAGGCGCTGCCCGCCCCGGTCCCCGGCAAGGCCAAAGCCAAGTCCGTGATCCAGGTCTTCCTCTGGGGCGGCATGTCGCACTCCGACACCTGGGACCCCAAGCCGGACGCGGGCTACGACTACACCGGCCAGTTTTCCAGCGTCATCCCCACCAACGTCAGCGGCGTCCAGCTCGGCAGCCTCTTCCCCCTGCTGGCCAAGCAGGCCGACAAGTTCTCGATGATCCGCAGCATGACCCACCGCAACAACGGCCACGAGACCGCCGCCTACCTCATGCAGACCGGCCACATGCCCGGCGAGCGCCTCGCCTACCCCTGCATCGGCGCGGTCTTCGCCCTGCTCAAAGGCTACAACGCCGGCTACAAGGGCCTGATCCCGCCCTACGTGGTGCTCACCCAGCCGCAGGGGCGCTTCTCCGAATCGGGCTTCCTCGGCTCGCGCTGCAAGCCCTTCGCCACCGGCGGCGACCCCAACGCGGCCCGCTTCGAGGTCGAGGGCGTGATCGCCCGCGGCATCACCGACCAGCGCCAGACCGGCCGCCGCGACTTCCTCCACTCGATGAACACGCTCGGCAACACCCTGCCCGAGAATCCGGAAATCAAGATCGCGAAGGACGCCGAGCAGCAGGCCTACAACCTCATCCTCGGCGAAGGCAAGGACGTCTTCGACCTCGCCAAGGAGGACACCAAGCTGCGCGACCGCTACGGCCGCCACACCTTCGGCCAGGACTGCCTCGCCGCCCGCCGCCTGGTCGAGGCCGGCGTGCCCTACGTCACCGTCAACTACCCCGGCGGCTGGGACACCCACTCCAACCACTTCGCCACCATGAACAAGCAGTGCCCGCAGCTGGACCAGGGGCTGGCCGCGCTCCTGCAGGACCTCGCCGACCGCGGCCTGCTCGAGAGCACGATCGTCTGGTGCTGCGGCGAGTTCGGCCGCTCGCCGAAAGTGGACTGGCAGCCCCCCTGGAACGGCGGCCGCAACCACTACGGCAACGTCTTCTCCGTGATGGTCGCGGGCGGCGGCTTCAAGGGCGGCCAGATCGTCGGCTCCTCCGACGCGAAGGGCGAGGAGGTCAAGGAGCGCCCCGTCTACCCCATCGACCTGCTCGGCAGCATCTACGAGCTGGCCGGCATCGACGCCGACGCCAAGCTGCCGCACCCCCTGGGCTTCGACGCCCGCGTCCTGGCCTCCTCCGAGAACGGAGCCAAGACCGCCGGCCGCCTGAAGGAGATCATGTGAGCGGGAGAGAATACGAACGCTCAACGCAGAACGTCCAACCTCCAACGCTCAAGTGAAGAGCGCGCGCTTCCCGGTTCCCCCACCTTGAGCGTTAAGAGTTAAACGTTGACTGTTGAACGTTTCCCCTGCAAGAAGAGGTCTAACCCGATGAATGCTTTTCCCCGCTACAGACTGCCGCTCGTCACGTCGCCCCTTGCCGGCACCTTCAACGTTCGACGTTCGATGTTCGGCGTTCGACGTTCGCGTTCCCCCATCGTTTGTTCCCGCTTCGCGGGCGGCTGGCGTGCCCCTTGGCGATTGCCTATTGCCTATTGCCTATTGCCGCTTGCCTTCCTTCTCCTCGCCGTCCCCTCCGCCCGCGCCCAGGCCTACATCGGCTTCGTCTACCCCGCGGGCGGACAGCAGGGCACCACCTTCCGCATCACCCTCGGCGGCCAGAATCTGGAGAACGTCAACCGCGTGCTGGTCTGCGGCGAGGGCGTGGAAGGCCATGTGGTCGAGTACAACAAGCGCATGAACCCCCAGGAGATCCAGCTGCTGAACGAGCAGCTGAAGGAGCTGCGCGACCTCCCGCGCGCGAAACGCGACGCCTCCAAGACCAACCTGACCGAGCGCCTCCAGAAGTTCATCGGCGAGTACGTCCAGCAGCCGCAGTCCGCCTCCATCGCCAACCTCGTGGTCGCCGAGGTCACGGTCGCCCGCGACGCGGCGCCGGGCGAGCGCGAAATCCGGCTCGCCACCCCGCGCGGCCTCTCGAACCCCCTGGTCTTCTTCGTCGGCCAGCTGCCCGAGATCTCCGCCGACCCGCTCCCCACCAGCATCCTGCAGATCCTCGGCAAGGAGGCCCAGAGCCTGCGCAAAAAGAAGCGCGACAAGGAGAAGGACGCCATGATGGGCATGGAGGCGATGACCATGTCGATGTCCATGGCCGGCCCCGGCGCGCAGAGCGACGTGGACGACGACGAGGTCACCGTGCGCCTGCCCTGCACCGTCAACGGCCAGATCGCCTCCGGCACGGTAGACCGCTACCGCTTCGCCGGCCGCCGCGGCCAGCACCTGGTCATCAGCGTCCAGGCGCGCACCCTCGTGCCGTTCATGGCCGACGCCGTCCCCGGCTGGTTCCAGCCCGTGCTGGTGCTGTGCGACGCCAAAGGCAAGGAGGTGGCCTATAACGACGACTACCGCTTCAAGCCCGACCCGGTGCTGCTCTGCGACCTCCCCGCCGACGGCGACTACCTGCTCGCGATCCACGACGCGATCTTCCGCGGCCGCGAGGATTTCGTCTACCGCGTCACTCTCGGCGAGCTGCCCTTCATCACCAGCATCTTCCCCCTGGGCGGCCAGCTCGGCATGGCCGCCGGCGTCGACCTCAAGGGCGTGAACCTCGCGGAGACGCACCTCACGCCGCCCACGAAGGACGTCCCGCCCGGCATCTACCCGCTCACCGCGCGCGGCAAGGGCGGGCTCCTCTCCAACCGCGTGCCCTTCGCCGTCGACGCGCTGCCGGACGGCCTGGACAGCGAGCCCAACAACACGCCCAAGAACGCGCAGCGCGTCTCCCTGCCGGTCATCATCAACGGCTGCATCGACACCCCCGGCGACCAGGACCTCTTCCAGTTCGAGGCCAGCGCCGGCGACGAGGTGGTGGCCGAGGTCTCCGCCCGCCGCCTGGACTCGCCGCTGGACTCCGTGCTCAAGCTCACCGACGCCGCGGGCGCCTGCCTCGCGCTCAACGACGATCTGGAAAACCTGGGCGCGGGGGTCAACACCCACGACGCGGACTCTTACGTGCACGTCCGGCTGCCCGCGAAAGGGCTCTACACGCTGCACCTCTCCGACGCGCAGCACAAGGGCGGCGAGGCCTACGCCTACCGCCTGCGCCTCAGCGCGCCGATCCCCGACTTCGCCCTGCGCGTGGCCCCCTCGCGCGCGGTCATGAAGGGCAAGGACTCCGCCGGGGTCACCGTCTACGCCATCCGCAAGGACGGCTTCACCGGCCCGATCCGCCTGGAGGTCAAGGACGGCGCCGCCCGCGGCTTCACCCTGCAGGGCGCGCCGCTGGTCGGCACGCAGACCGTGGCGCGGGTGACCCTCAAGACCACCCTCGCCGAAACGGAGGACCCCGTCGAGCTGGTCATCCAGGGCGTGGCCACCAACGCGGGCGTGGCGCTCGTGCGCGAGGCCGTGCCGACCGAAGACCGCATGCAGGCCTTCCTGTGGCGCCACCTCGTCCCCGCGCAGACCTTCGAGGCCCTGGTCTTCAACCCCGCCACCGCCCCCAAAGAGCCGAAGAAGTTCGGGAAGGGCAAAGGGAAGGGGAAGGGGAAGTGAGAGCGCGGACAGAGGACAGAGGACGGAGAACGGCGAGCGAACAGCGAACGTAAAACGTTCAAGTGCGGCGGGCGTATCGTGATAGCAAGAGACGCCTCCAGAGGCGTCAGCAGCGTCACGGCGGTCGGGAAGAGAGTAACCGCAGATTGGCGAATGACGAGTTCCGATTGATGAAGCGGAGCACCTGGCCATCCTCCGACCTCTGTCCTCCGTCCTCCGACCTCTGCCTACTGTCCCACCTCGCACTCCTTGACCTTGCGGTCGTAGAAGTCCTGGAGGATCAGGCCGCGGTCAAAGAGGTCCTTGAGCTCCGCCAGACGCCGCTCGACCTGCTGCTTGGTGAACTTCGGCTTGGTCGAGGCGATCACGCTCTTGACGTCCTCCTCGCCCAGCCCGCGGCTGAACAGCACGATCTCGTCGAGCAGCCCCTCGAACGCCACCTCTTTCTCCTTGGGCGCGGGGCTGGAGCGGTTCATGCCGATCGTCAGGTCCTTGCCGTTGGCGGGGATCTCCCCGTGCCACGCGGTCACCTGCTTCTGGAGCTGGCCGTCCACATAGAGCTTCAGGTTCTCGCCGTCGTAGGCCGCGGCCACATGGTGCCACACGTTGTCCGCGAGGTTGGTGTCGCTCTGGCACTCGTGGCCGCAGACCGTGAAGCTGAGGCGCCCCTGCCGGCCGCGCCGGTTCCCGCCCCCGAGGCCCAGGGCATAGCCGTTGGCCGCGTCCTTGTCGAAGAGCGTGCGGTCCGCGCCCTCGGCCCTGGGAGCCTTGAACCACGCGCAGAGCGTCACGCGGCCGCCGCTCAGCGCCGGGACCTCGGGCACCTGGATGAAGCTGTTCTTGCCCGTGAACTCGCAGGCCGCGCCCATCCGGCCCCCGGCCGCCCACCGGACGCCCGTGACGCGTCCGGTGTTGTTGCTGCCCGTCACGTCGGGAAGCGTGGTCGCGGGGCCGCTGTTCCGGAACTCATCGCACGAGAAACGCAGGACCACGCCCTGCGGCAGATCGGCACACGCAACGCCCGCCGCCAAAGCCAGCGCGCTAAAAAAGGACACCCGCTTCATAAGCAACCTCCCAGTGTTGGCGTGAAGCGTAACACGTTCCCGACACCGTTACAAGCGGCACTGGTGCGATTCAGTTTCGTTGAAACTGAGTCGCACCCAGGAGAATTCAGGAGTTGGGATTGAGGAGTTGGAAGCGCAGAAGACCCTGAAAACAGGGCGTTCGACAAGGAGGCTACCTTCCGCAAGCAACCGTTTCTTGAGGCACTACGTTTGACCCCATTTTAACGACACGGACACGGACTCTCGAGCATGGTGCGAACACGTTCGCAGCCACGGCATTGCAACTCCTAACTCCTTGCCTATAACTTCAACCGGATTACGATTAAGAGTACGATTACGATTAAGAGGAATCAGGGACCCTTCTTACTCGCAATCTTAATCCTAATCTTAATCGTTCAAAAAAGTTACCCCGCCGTTTGTTCCCGCTCCGCGGGCGGCGGGCTAAATCCTAACTCCTCCTTCGGGTGTGGATTCAACGAAGTTGAATCACACCCGGAGTTGCCATGCCATCAACTCCCGGCTGGCATTGCCGCCGTTGAACCGTTAAAGTATGCGCTGGCCGTTAGACGCACGACTCCCCGTCTGCGATGAGGCGCTTTCGCGTACGGGATACTCCAGAGACGGCCGCCGGGCATAGATTTCCCGACAGGAGAGAGAGGACATGAATCACGGTTTCTCATATCTCGTCTCGGCCGAGCTGACCGATGTCGGCCTCCTCCGCAAGAACAACGAGGACGCGGTCCTGCGGCTGGCTGACCAAGGCGTCTTCTGCGTGGCCGACGGCATGGGCGGCGCGCAGGGCGGCGAAGTGGCCAGCCAGGCGACCGTCGACGCCCTCCGGCAGGCTTTCACCGTCTCGCCGGACGCGTCCTACGCCGTCACCGCCGCCGCCGCCGCGCGCCTCGTCGCGCGCGCGCTCGACCAAGCCAGCGGCTGGATCAAAGCCCACGCCGACGGGCACGGCCTTGCCGGCGCCGGCAGCACCGCCGTGGTCCTCGTCTTCGACCAGATCGATCCCTCCCGGGCCGTGGTCCTGCACGCCGGCGACAGCCGCGCCTACCGCTTCCGCGACGACACCCTCCTCCGGTTGAGCGCCGACCACTCCTTCGCCGCCGCGGCCGGCCTCGCCGACGACAGGGCCCTCGCCCCCGTGTTCCGCGGCGCCATCACCCGCGCCGTGGGCCTCGAAGAGACCGTGCGGCTCGAAGAGACCCCGACCGACGTGCGGGCGGACGACCTCTTCCTGCTCTGCTCCGACGGCCTGACCCAGATGGTGAGCGACCCGCGCCTCCACAAGCTGCTGCACCGGCACCGCGGCGACGCCCCCCGGGCCCTGGCCAAACTCCTGGTCGAAGAGGCGCTCAAGGCCGGCGGCGAGGACAACGTCTCCGTCGTCGTGGTGCGCGTCGGCCGGCGGCTGCCCCCGGCGCCGACCCGGGCGGTCCCGCCCCAAACCCGCGCGCTCGAAGCCTCCGCGGGGGCCCCCGCGCAAGCGTCCGTCCAGACCGGCGACGGATCCGGAGCGGGGCGTCCGCCGCCCGGCGCGACGCAGACCTTCGCCATGCCCCCCCCGGGCGAAAGCGGCGCCCGCGTCACGGCCCTTGCCCCCCGCCAGCGGCTTCCCGGCCTGCTGTTCGTCGCCGTCGCGCTGCTGCTCGTCGCCGTGGCCCTCGCGCTTTTGGTCCTGCATGCACGGGTACCCCACGGCCATGCCGGCGCAGGCGACCGGCCCGCCGTCCCCGCAACCGCCATGCCTCCCATGAACTCCGAGCGCTGAAGGTCACCCCGCACGCACGCCCAGGAACGGGCGTGCCACATTCCGGATGTGCCCTGCGCATCCCTGCGCAGGGGCGGCCTCCTCAAGGTCACACCACGTAGCTGGCCAGCCAGGCCAGGGTCGCGCCGGTGACGCCGATGATGGTCTCCATCACGGTCCACGACTTGAGCGTGTCCTTGGCGCTCAGGCCGAAGTAGCGGTTCACCAGCCAGAAGCCGCTGTCGTTCACGTGCGAGAGCGCGGTGGCGCCCGAGGCGATGGCGATCACGATCAGCGCGGGCTCGACCCGCACGTGGGCCACCAGCGGCGCGATGATGCCGCCCGCGGTCAGCATCGCCACGGTGGCGGAGCCCGCCACCGCCCGCACGACCAGCGCGATCAGAAAGGCCGCCCAGACCGGATGCAGCCCCGTGCCGGCGAGACAGTCGGCCAGGGCTTTGCCCGCGCCGCTGTCGACCAGCACCTGCTTGAAGACGCCGCCGGCGCCGGTCACCAGGATGATCAGCCCCGCCGGGGCGAGCGCGGAGGTCGCGACCTCGTTGACCTTCTCGCGCGACAGGCCGCGGCAGGTGCCGAGCAGGGTGAACGCCAAGAGCGTGGCGGCGGTCAGCGCGAAGAAGGGGTGGCCGATGAAGGCGAACACCTGCCGCGCCGCATGGCCCGCCGGCAGCGCCGCGTTGGTGACCGTGTTGAGCAGGATCAGCGCCAGCGGCAGAAGCAGGATGCCGAACACGAGCCCGAAACCCGGCAGGGCCTTCTCGTCCCACTGCTTCTTCGCCGCCTCGCTCTCCATGTAGGCGGGGATCTCCGCCGGGATGCGGCGCGCGATCCACGTGCCGAAGAGCGGGCCGGCCAAGATCGTGCAGGGCAGGCCGATGACGATGCCGTAGAAGATCACGCGGCCCAGATCCGCGCCCACCAGCTGCGCCACCGCGATCGGCCCCGGCGTGGGCGGCACGAAGGCGTGGGTCACGGCCAGGCCCGCCAGCAGCGGGATGCCGTAGTGGAGCAGCGAGCGCTTGGTGTCGCGCGAGAGCGCGTAGACCAGGGGCACGAGGATGATGAAGCCCACGTCGAAGAAGACCGGGATGGCCACCAGGAAGCCCGCCAGCGCCATGGCCCACGGCGCGCGCGCCTTGCCGAACACGCGCAGCAGCGTGAGCGTCAGCCGCTCCGCGCCGCCGGAGACCTCCAGCAGCTGGCCGAACATCGCGCCCAGCCCCACCACCACCGCGATGAAGCCCAGCGTGCCGCCCATGCCCTTCTCGATGCAGGCCATGACCTTCTCGGGCGGCATGCCCGCGGCCAGGGCCGTGGCCATGCTCACGAGGATCAGCGACACGAACGGCTGCTGCTTCCACCTGATGATCAGGAACAGCAGCACCGCGACCGCGGCGGCCACGACGAGGGCGAGATAGGTCGGTGATGTCGGCATAAAATCCCTTAACACAAAGACGCGAAGACACAAAGGATGCTTGGTTTTGAGTGCGCGGCCCTGGCCGCGCTTTCCATGGCAGGGGCCTGACCCTGCCCCGCGGCGGACGCGGCAGGCCGCGCCCATCGAAAGCGCCCGGAGCCGGGCGCACTCAAAAACCGGCGCCCTACCCTCTCTTCTTCGTGCCTTGGTGTCTTGGTGTTAACGAATTCGCCCTCACTTCACGTCGAAGCCGAAGTAGCGCACGGCGTTGCGGGAGCAGATGTCCTTCACGATCTCGCCGGTCCAGGCGATGTCGTTCGGGATCTTGCCCTCGGTGATGTCGGTGCCCAGCAGGTTGCAGAGGATGCGGCGGAAATACTCGTGGCGCGTGTAGCTCAGGAACGAGCGGCTGTCGGTGAGCATGCCCACGAAGCGGCTCAGCAGGCCGAGCTGCGAGAGCGCCTCGAGCTGGCGCAGCATGCCGTCCTTCTGGTCGTTGAACCACCAGCCGGAGCCGAACTGCATGCGCCCGGCCTCGGGCCCGCGCTGGAAGTTGCCCAGCATGGTGCCGATCATCTCGTTGTCGCACGGGTTGAGCGTGTAGATGACCACGCGCGGCAGGGCGTCCGCCTGCTCCAGGCGGTCGAAGAGGCGCGACATCGGCACGGCCACGCTCCAGTCGCCGATGCTGTCGAAGCCGGTGTCGGGCCCGAGCTTCTGGAACATCTTGGCGTTGTTGTTGCGCATCGCGCCGTAGTGGATCTGCGCGCTCCAGTCGGACTTGGCGTCCATGGCCAGGCCCTCGAACAGGAAGGCGGAGCGGAAGGCGGAGACCTCCTCCCGCGTGGCCTCCTCGCCTTGGCGCACGCGCGCGAAGATGCCGCGGATCTCGGCCCCGGTGTAGGGGTCGGCGTAGAGCGTGTCCAGGCCGTAGTCGGAGAGGCGGCAGCCGCTCTGCGCGAAAAAGTCGTGGCGCTGCTGCAGCGCGTTGAGCAGGTCGTCCCACGTCCTGACCGGCATGCCGGCGGCGGCGGCGAGCTTGTCCAGCCACGTGTTCCAGAAGGCGGGGCGGTCGATGGCCATGGCCTTGTCCGGGCGCCAGGTGGGCAGCACCTGCGTGCCGAAGCCCGAGGCCTTGACCTTGGCGTGGTGCTCCAGGGTGTCGGCCGGATCGTCGGTGGTGCAGACCAGCTTGACGTTGCTGCTCGTCATCAGGCCGCGCGCGCTGAAGCCCGGCAGGGCCAGCTTCGCGTTAGTCGCCTGCCAGATCTTCTCGGCCGTGGCGGGGGTCAGCAGGTCGGACACGCCGAAGTAGCGCGCGAGCTCGAGCTGCGACCAGTCGAACAGCGGGTTGCGCAGCAGGTACGGCATGGTCTCCGCGAACTTCTGGAACTTCTCGCGGTCGGTCGCGTCGCCGGTGATGAAGCGCTCGTCGATGCCGTTCGAGCGCAGGGCGCGCCACTTGTAGTGGTCGCCGCCCAGCCAGACGCGCGTCATGTTCTCCCAGCGCTTATCCTCCGCCACCTCCGCGGGCGACAGGTGGCAGTGGTAGTCGATGACCGGCATCCCGGCGGCGTAGCCGTGGTAGAGCTCGCGGGCGGCCGGGTTCTGCAGCAGAAAATCGTCGTGGATGAAAGGTTTCATGGCGGGTGCTCCTTAAAATGAAAGATGTCGGAAGACGAATGAACGATGAAGATCAGGATTACGATTAGGATTACGATTAAGACTGGACCCGTTCGCTCTTAATCCTAATCGTACTCTTGATCGTAATCCGCTCCCAACGCAGTTACAGACAAGAATGACGCTTATTAAATCACAGCATCTGGTTGAGGCACAAGGGGCAAGAGAGTACGTTAGTGCATTAGTTCGTTAGTTCGTTAGTGCGGTAATGAACTCACGCACTGACGAACTTCCCCTTGTAACCTCCTCCCCCGAACGTGTAACCTGTGGCCATGGATCTGATTAAAGAAACCTGCTGCCCGGTCTGCGGCGGCGGAGAGCTGCATGACCTTTGGCAGTGCCAGGACCGGCTCACGCACCGCGGCACCTTCACCGTGGCCGCCTGCGGCACGTGCGGCTTCAGGTTCACCAACCCCTATCCCTCGCAGGAGGACATCCACGTCTTCTACGAGAGCGACGACTACGTGCCGGTGAGCAACACCACCAAGGGGCTGATCAACAAGGGCTACCACGTGGCGCGGCGCGTGATGCTGCGGGCCAAGCGCAGCCTGGTGAAGCGGCTCACGGGACGGGCGTCCGGGCGTCTGCTGGACATCGGCTGCGGCACCGGCGAGTTCGCGGGCATCATGCGCGAGGCGGGCTGGCAGGTGCAGGGCGTGGAGCCCTACGGCCCGGCGCGCGAGTCGGCGGCCGCGCGCTTCGGCGTGCCGGTCGTGGACGTGCCGGAGCAGGCCGGGCTTCCCGACAAAGCGTACGACGTGATCACGCTCTGGCACGTGCTGGAGCACGCGCACGACCTGAACCGCAGCCTGCGCGAGCTGGAGCGGCTGCTCGCGCCCGGCGGCACGGTCCTGATCGGCGTGCCCAACTACACCTGTTATGACGCGGGCTTTTACCGCGAGCTGTGGGCGGCCTATGACACGCCGCGCCACCTCTTCCACTTCGCGCCCGACACCATGCGCCGGCTCGCGGCGCGGCACGGGTTCGAGGTGGCGGCGATCCGGCCGCTGCTGTTCGACCCGCTCTACATCCCGCTGCTGACCGAGAAGGAGCGCGAAGACCGCTCGTGGCTGCGCGGCTTGTGGGTGGCGGGCGTCTCGTTCGCCGTGAGCCTGCTGCACCCGACGCGCTGCACGGCGCTGGCCTACGTGCTGCGTCGCAAAGCTTAGCCAGCTGCAAAAACAACATCCTTTGACGGGATGACATGATTTCCATGATTCAAATCCAGCATTCTCAACCCTGGATCATTTCACCACCAAGGCTCTAAGAACACGGAGTTCACCAAGCGTATCCTTGGTGTTCTTGGCGTACTTCGTGCCTTGGTGGTTAGCTGTTTCCCGGAGGCGAGAAAACCTCCAGAACCTGCAAAAACACTCCAGCACGCTGTACAATATGAAGTTTCGGACATGATTACATGATTCGCATGATGATTTACCATTGAATTCAATCCTGTAAATCATGGATATTCGTATCCGAATCTACGAAGTTAATCCTGTCAAAAAATCCGAAGCTTTTGGCTATACAGCCTACTAGCTTGTACAGAGTGCCAAAGGAAGAAGTTGTCATGACCCCCAAGATTAAAAACCGCCTGAAAACCGCCGCCAAGCTGACGGTGACGCTGACGCTGCTCGCGCTCTCGTTCCGGCTGATCCGCTTCGACACGCTGCTCGCGAGCCTGCGCCACGCGGACTACGGCCTGCTCGCGGTCGCGGCGGTCATCATCATTCTCGGCGGGTTCGCGGGCGCGGCCTCGTGGTACTGCATCCTGCGCACGCGCCTGCCGTCGCTCAGCTACCGCGCGGTGGCCGGCTGCCACTGGAGCGGCATGTTCTTCAACAGCTTCCTGCCCTCGAATGTCGGCGGCGACGTGGTCAAAGGGTACATCGTGGTGCGCGGCCAGGGGCAGACGGGCTTCGTGGTGACGAGCCTGCTGCTGGACCGCGTGATCAACCTCGGCATGCTGCTCGTCATCGGGCTCTTCACGCTGCTGCTGCAGCTGGGGCTGCGGCTGTGGGCGGCGGGGTTCCTGGTGCTGACCGCCGCGCTGCTGCTGGGCGTGCTGGCCTCGGCCCGCCGGCTGCAGGGCCAGGTGCGGCGCTGGCCGCAGGCGGGGCTGCGCGGCAAGGCGGCGGAGCTGCTGGAGCCGGTGTTCGAGCTGGCGGCCACGCCGCGGCTGCTCTTCCCGACGCTGCTGGCGGCCTTCGCCTCGCAGTTCCTCAAGACCCTGCACAACGTCTTCGTGATTCTGGCGCTGGGGCTGGCGATCCCGACCTTCTGCGTGTGGTACGTGATCCCGCTCTTCGGCATCGTCTCCGCGCTGCCGGTCTCGATCGGCGGGCTGGGGCTGCGCGAGATGGTGGCGCAGGGGATCGCCGGGCCGATGCACCTCGACAACACGCACCTCGTGACCCTGAGCCTGGCGGGCCACCTGATGGTGGTGCTGATCAACATGCTCGGGGCGCTGCCGTTCCTGCTCGGGAAGGGCAGAGGGATGAAGAAGTGCGAGAGTGCATGAGTGCGCTAGTGCGCTCATGCGGGAGGGCGGAGAAGCGCGCTAGGCGCGATAAGCGGGGAGGCGGCCCTACCCTGGGCAGGCGGCTTTGCGGTCGGACGGGTCGGACAAGTCGGACTTGTCAGACCGGTCGGACAGCCCGGGCGCCCATCCCTCGCTGATTGCGCTTTAGCGCGCCCGTCGTCTGTGTTATTCTTGTCACATGCTATTTAAAGGGCCATGTCATCGGGCGACGGTTTACGCCGCGCGCGCGGCCGTGTGCGGGCTCTGCGCCTGCACGGGCCTCGCGCGCGCGTCGTCCGGCTTTACCCCCGCGCCCTTCTCCGACTACCAGCCGATCCTGGAGCGCATGCCCTTCGGCGCGGCGCCCGCCGCCGGCTCCGGGTCCGCCGACCTCGCGCCCCAGGTGACCGACGCGCAGGTCCAGGCCGAGCAGCAGAAGCTCGCCCAGCAGATCAACATGTCGGCCATCAACGTCACGCCCGACGGCGCCACCGCCATCGGCTTCACGGATCTCGGTACCAAGCCGCCGGTCAACTACTACCTGCTGGTAGGGGCCTCGGCCGGCGGCTGGAGCGTCGTGAAGGCCGATTACGACGCCGAGTGGGCCCAGATCGAGAAGGACGGCGTGACCATCACCCTGAAGCTCGGCAAGGGCCTGATCGACGCGGCCGCGCTGCAGGCGCTGACAGCCAAGACGGATGGCGCCGCGCCGAATAAGCTGTCCGCACCTGCCGATATCCCGGCTGCGGACGCTTCGTCCACAGCCGCAGCCACGCCTGCCGTGCCGCTCCCGCCTGGCCTTATCCGCCGGCACGCTCTCAGCGGACAGCCGACTCCCAGCATCCCCGGCCTGCAACGCTTCCATGCTGAAGCCGGGCAGGCCAAGGAAGACCTCAAGCCTGCGCGGCCCGAAGGCGACGACGCCAAATCCTACATGGCGCGACTGATGGAACGCAAACGGCAGGAAAATGCGGAAAAAGAGGCCGCTGAACAGGCATCGCGCATCAAACTGCAAGAACTCGCGCGCAAGATCACCAAAGAGGAGCTGACGAACCGCGAGAACGAAATGAATGTCGGCCGCATCGATCCGAACACGCTGCCGGAGGTCAACATGGAGGCCCCCGCCGAGCAGGAGGCGGCTCTCCCGGACCCGAACACTCCCGTCCAGTGAACGGGTGCGCTTCAACGGTGTTGAATCCGCACCCGATTGAGGAGTAAGAATTTAGGATTTAGGAGTTTTAATACCTTGAAAACTAGCAGCTTATGCGATCCGAGCAGCGGCTGTTTTAGTGTCTTCATGTGGAGGACACACGTTTACCTGCGCCATGCCCAAGCCCGTGAAGGTGCCCAACTCAAAAACCCGGTTTGATTTCGCGGGTTCTTACGCGTTCAACTCCTAAATCCTAACTCCTAACTCCTCCTTTCCCCACCGTGAATCGCCCTTAAGATTGCCCGTTCATTATTAACCGTGAGTTTGCTATAATAAATATATGAAAACGTTCGCCTATACGTACCGGGATCACTCGGGCGCGCTGGGGCGCGCTTCGCTGCAAGCCCTTGACCGCTCCGATGCCCTGCGGCAGATCACGGCCATGAATCGTGTCCCCGTATCCGTGACCGAGGGGAGCGCCATGCCTTCTGCGGCCGCGGGGCTGAAGCTCCCGCCACGCGTGCTGGCGCTCGCGGGCGCGGCAGGCGTGCTGCTGGCCTTGGTGGCCGCGCTACGGCTGATGCCGAAACCGACAGCCCACCGTAAACCAGCCGCCGTGAAGAGCGCGCAGCCGGCGCCGAAAGCCGCCGAGACCGTAAAGATGCCGAAGGAGGCGGGGAAGACGACAGGAGTTGACACGCAACAGTTAGCGGTCACGCAACAGGAGCTGCTGCCAAGCGAAGCGCAACCGCAGGCCTTGAAAAAAGCAGGGGCGGCCGCAAGCCCCAAAGCTTTGGACGCAAAGAATGCCGAGGACGAGCAGGCCCGAATAAATGATGCGTTGAACCGTCCGTTCAAGACCGGCACGGAACAGTTGATCGCCATGCTCGGGCTGCCAGGCGAGGAGATGCCCCCGATTCCTCTTATGGCAGACGACACGCTCGAGGAAGATTTTGCCGCCGCACTGACCAATGTCATCGTTGTCCTTGATAAGGATGATGACCAATCCGTAGCGCGTAAAGAGAATGTCGCTTGGATCAAGCAGTTCATCAAGGAAGGCCAAGCGATGGGGTGGACGCCTGCCGATTATATCCGCGAGCTTGAGAAAAAGCGCAAAGAGGAGGCTTCTTTGCGTCGACAAGCGCACCAAGTCATGTCCGATGTTGAGAGCGCTGAAGCAACCGATAAGGGAACTGCCAAAGCGGTCCGTGAGCAGCTCAATAAAGAGCTTACCGACCAAGGCATCCTGCCGCTTGAAGCGCCGGAAGAATAATTTGTTTCAGTCGCTGGGCGGCGTTTCGGCGTGCCCGCCACCGACAAGAGCATCCCGTCAGTTCCTGAATTTCGCCGAGCGCGCCAGCCCCATCCGGCACAGCCGGAAAAGCAAGGCCACCTCCAGACACCCGAAGCCGTACTTGACGCTGCGCCGGAAGTTGATCGACGAGGCGTCCTCGAAATACACCGTCGGGCACGAGACCTCCGCGATGGTCGCGCCGGTCCAGAGAATCTCCGCCAGCATCTGCGCGTCGAACGCGAAATCGTCGGTGTTCTCGTCCAACGGCAGCCGCTCCAGCAGTTCCCGCGAAAACGCGCGGTAGCCGGTGTGGTACTCCGAGAGCTTCGCTCCGAAGAGCACGTTCATCGCCAGGGTCAGCGCCCGGTTGGACACATATTTCCACAGCGGCATGCCACCCTTGAGCGCGTGGCCCCCGAGAATGCGCGACCCCAGCACGCACGGGTAGAGCCCGTTGGCGATCATCGAGGCCATGGCGGGGATCAGCTTGGGCGTGTACTGGCAATCGGGATGGACCATGACGACCACGTCCGCGCCCGCCTCCAGCGCCAGTCGGTAGCAGCTCTTCTGGTTGCCGCCGTAGCCGGTATTAGCCGCGTGCACGTGCACCCGGACGCCGGGCAACGCCGCGGCCACCGCGGCGGTCCGGTCGCGGCTGGCGTCATCCACCAGGATCACCCCGTCCACAACGCCCTGGGCCATGACCTCGTCATAGGTCCGGCGCAGGGTCTTCTCCGCATTGTAAGCGGGCATCACCACGATAATTTTTTTGTCGCCGACCACGCCGCCCCTCCGCTTCCCGGTTATTTTCCGCTTTCCCTGCCCCTGCGTACGAGCGGCCCGACCTGAGGGCCTTCACCTGCAGGTGCGGCCGCACGCCGGGACTGATCGTACTTGGCCTGCAGCTTCGGATCGCCCGGCCTAAAGGCCAAGGCACGCGCATACGACTCGCAAGCCTGCGTGTACTTCTTCTGGTTGAACTGCGCCATGCCCAGCCATTCCAGCGCCACGGGGTTACCCACCTTGCGCCGCATGCTTTTAGCCAGATGTTCCTCCGCCGGCTGCCAGGCGCCCACCCGTAGCGCGATCAGACCCATCGCCTCATTAGCGGTCGGGTCGTCCGCCTTCTGCGCCAACGCCCGGTTGGCGAGGTCATAGGCCTCGTCGAAGTTCCCATCCGTCACGCGGGTCGCCTTGAAGATCGCCAGCGCAGCGAGGTTCTCCTCGTTCGGCCGGATCGCGATCGACTGCCGGTAAAAGGTCTCAGCCTCCTCGAAACGGCCCATGCGCGCGTAGGCGTCGCCCAACGAGCACGCGGCCCAGCCGTTGTTCTCCGTCACCTCGTAGGTGTGCGTGAACAGCGTCAACGTGTCCTTCCAGAACCCTGCCTGTCGCCAGGCCAGCCCCGTCAGAATCCCAACCCAAATCAGTCCCAACATACAGGCCGCCGCGCTTGAGCCGAGACACCTCCTTGCGGCAGACGGAAGTTGCGGACGGTTCGAGGCACCGTACCGGCCTAACACCAACAGCACCAGCCACGCCAGCACAACCGACAAGCCGCAGCCCGGCCAGTAGGTATAACGGTCCGCATGCGCCTGGCTGCCCACCTGTACGATCCCCAGCATCGGCAACAACCCGGCCAAGAACCAGACGCCGCCGGTCAGCGCGGGCGCCGCCCGCGACAGCCCTGACAGACGTCCCGTTGCCACCTGCCACACCGCCCAGACCGCCGACGCCGCAGCGGCCACGCCGGCGGCGCAGCCCAATGCCAGATAACCAAACCGAACAACCTGCGCGAGCGGATAAAAACAGCCCAACTGCGCCGGCCACAGGGTTTGCCGCAGATACACCCCCACCGCCTGCACCGCGTTCAGCAGGCGCGCCGACAGCCCGACCAGCTCCGTCGGCGCCATGGCCTCACGCTGCGCCAGCAGCGTCATCGCACAGCACCCCAGCGCCAGCGCCGCGAAAGGTGCCCATCTCAGCCACCGCACCCGCCCTTCGCGCGACCACTCATACGCAAGAATCACCGCCGGCAGGCTGACAGCCACCGGTTTGGCCGAAAGGGCCAGAAAACAGCAAGCCAGCGCCCCGCCGTACAGCCAGCCGCCGAACCGGCCGCGCCGCACCCCCTCCGCATGCAGCAGGAGCGTCAGCAGACTCCAGAACCCGGCCAGCAGCTCCTTGCGCTCCGTGACCCAGGCGACAACTTCTGCCCGCAACGGGTGCGCGCCCCAGAAGAGCGCCGCGAAAGCGGCGATAAAGAGGAGAGTGTACGGTTGGCCATCGGAAACCGGCAACCGGCAAAAGGAAACGGGGGCGGACTGAGGACGCCGGCGCGTGAGCATGGCGCACAGCAGCAGGAAGAGCAACATCGCGTTCAGACCATGCAACACCGTATTGTGCAGATGCATCGCCCCGGGATTCAGGCCGAACAGCGAGACGTCCGCCATCAGCGACATCCACGTCAGCGGATGCCAGTTCGCCGCATATCCTACAGAACCCCATGCGCGCGCGACCGATCCGGCCGTCAGCCCGTCCTGGACCAACGGGTTGTTCCGGACGTAGTCGTCATCGTCAAAACCGATGAAGCCGAAACGCGCGGTCTGAGCATACGGCAGGGCCGCACCGATAAAAACCGTCGCACACAGCAGCGCCACGCTGACCCGATTGGAAAACCGCCCTACCATGTCACATACCTTGTGAAACTGCCTTTTTCATCCGTCGGCAAAGCCACGTCCGGCACACTGTTGAAATCGACGATGTGCAAACCTTTGGGAAAGGTCAGGTCGCACGGTTCCCGGCCATACACCGCGTATAGGGAACCAAAGGTCAACCGCTCCAGATCCTTGTCCGCGCTCAACCCAAGCGCCGAGCAGTCGAACGCGCCCGAGACCGCTTTCGCGAAGGGCATGAGCTCCAAGTGCCAGTTGGATATGTTCACGGCTAGTAGGCCGTCGCGCTTGAGCCGGCTGAAATACAGTGCGAACGCCTCGCGGGTAAAAATATGGTACGGCTGGTTGTCCCCCGTGAACGCGTCGATCACCAACACGTCGTACAGTTCCTCGCCTTTTGCCGCCTCCGCCTCCAGCGCTTTGCGCGCATCGCCCAACACCATCTCGACTTTCCCCGGCGCGCCAGAATAGAAGGTGAACAGTTTCGGGTCACGGGCCACCGCCGCCACTTCCGGACTGATCTCGAAACAACGGTAAAAGTCGTTCGTCCTGCAATAACCGAGCATCACGCCAATGCCTGAACCGACTAGACCCACGCGTATCGGACGGCCCGCCTTGTAGGCCGGGTGATTCACTACCGCGAACCCGCCGCCCGTATCCGTGTAGTAGGTCGTGGTCATCCGCTCTTTGCCCGGGATCAGCGCCTGCATCCCGTGGACCGTCCCTCCGTGAATGAACTCTCGGACCACGCCTTTGGAACTTCCTCCCATGGCGCTGGCCGGCATTTCCGTCACGGTGACCACTCCGTAAAATCCCCGGCGCTGACAAATGATCGTCCGGCCTTTCGTGTCGGCTTCCACAACAGCTCCCCATACCAGCATCCCTGCGGCCACAGCAACCCCTGCTGCACACACCCATGCCATGCGCCGGCTACCGGTCCTCCATTCCGTTGCCGCATATGCCGCCGCCGCCACGGTCACCAGCACGATCGCCACGGGATACTCCGTCACACCCGTGAACACCAGCGGCGCGACCAGCGACGCCATCAGGCCGCCCGCCGCTCCGCCCGCCGCTCCGTTCAGATAATAGCGTGTAAGGCGCGACGATTCGGGCCGGATCCGGTAGAGCAGCCCGTGCAGGAACACGCCGCCGACCAGACAGAGCCCGCCGCCGGCCACCAGATTGATCGCGAAGTGCGGAAGCGAACCGCCCTTGTCCGCACCCCAGGCCGCCGCCGCCGCGAAACCCGCCGCACCCACGCACCATACGCCGAGGTGTCGCTCGGCCACCCCTGAAAAGCCGATCACGTAGCTCAGCAGGAACGCCCCCAGCAGCGCCACCCACAGGAGCGGCAGCGCCATCACGTCCATCGTCAGGTGCGCCGTCACGGCGTTCAGCAAGAAGACCGAAAGGCACGGCAGCGCGAACCAGAGCCAGGAGGAGGAGGGAGAGGACGGAGGACAGAGGGCGGAGGACGGAGAGGACGGAGGACGGAGGTCGGAGGGCGGAGGACGGAGGTCGGAGGACGGAGCGTCCGGCTGCCGGGCCACCACGGAAAGCAGCGCCGCGTAGGCCGCGAGGCAGGCCGCGAAGCCCCACCACTGCGCGGTAAGCGACAGATACGGCTCCAGCAGGAACGGGTAGGCCAGCAAGCCGCAGAACGAGCCGAGGTTCGAGACCGCGTAGAGCCGGTAGATGCTCCGGGAATCTGAGGACCGGGAACCGAGGACCGAGGACTGCACCGTGCCCGCCGGTTGCGCATGGCCGTCTTCCGGCCTCCGTCCTCCGTCCTCCGCTTTCGACAGCCACGCCTGCACCAGCGTGGAGCCGGCCGAGAGCAGCACGTACGGCAGCCCCGCGAAGACCATCACGCAGAAGAGCACCTCCAGCGCGGGCATCGAGCTGTTGCCGATGTGGGCTTTCAGCTCGGGACGGAAAAACGCGAAGGCCGCGGTCCAGAGCACCGCCAGCGCGAGCAAGCCCGTGTGCAGGGCGCGCTGCACGCTGCGCGGCCGGCTGCTGACGACGTGCGCGTAAAAGTATCCGGCCAGCAGCAGGGTCTGGTACGCCGCAAGGCAGACGGTCCAGACCGCGGCCGTGCCGCCGAAGGAGGGCAGCAGCGTGCGCCCCAGCAGCGGCTGCACGCCAAACAGCAGGAACGAGCCGAGAAAGATCGTGAGCGCGGGAAGATATCGTGTCATAGCCGATAGAATACAAGAGCGGGGGAGAGAGGTAAACAGGAAAGGGGGCTGGATTGTGCATGAAGGCAAAAGGCGGTCGGACGGCGGACAAGCTCTGCGGTAGGGACGTTTCCCCGAAACGTCCGCAACGCTAACCTGAGCTCCGGGACCAGGCGTAGGGCCAAACCGACGCCTCTGCCACCCATCTCGCCCGCACCGGGTTGGCACGGATATAAGCGGCCTTCTCCTCGAAGGATTCGTCGCTCCGCAGACGGTGATCGAAAAAACCGCGTTGCCACGTCACCCCGAATCGGCGGGCTTTGAGTCGCTTCCACGCTCTGACCGTTGCGTCCATGCCGGGCTCGACAGGAAACCGGAACAGCCCGTGCACGTGATCCGGCATGACGACGAAAAGAAGGGGAGAACAGGCCATGCGGTCAGCATACCCGCACCACTCCTGCCACAACCGCGGGGCAACCTCGGGCAACGCCAAGGTATTCACGTTGCGCTTCGCCGCGCAGATGGTGATGAAGTAGACGGCATCCCACATGTGCGGCTGAGCGTGGGGCAATGAATGGCGCTCAGGCAGACGGGTCTTATCGGGTTGGTCATGAGGCTGCATGATCCGATACCTTCCTTTCATAACACGACACGCGTCTCTCGGTAGGGACGTTTCCCCGAAACGACCGCCGGGCTTTGCGCGTTGCAGCTGCGGGGACGGGCGGACGGCTCGGGGAGCCGTCCCTACCACAGGAACTTGGAGCCCTCCCCTCCGAGGTGCGATACCGTTAGGGTAGGGACGTTTCCCCGAAACGTCCGCAGGGCTTTGCGCGTTGCAGCTGCGGGGACCGGCGGACGGCTCGGGGAGCCGTCCCTACCACAGGAACTTGGAGCCCTCCCTGCCGAAGTGCGATGCCGTTAGGGTAGGGACGTTTCCCCGAAACGTCCGCGGGGCTTTACGTGTTGCAGCTGCATGGACCGGCGGACGGCTCGGGGAGCCGTCCCTACCACAGGAACTTGGAGCCCTCCCCACCGAAGTGCGATGCCGTTACGGTAGGGACGTTTCCCCGAAACGTCCGCCGGGCTTTGCGCGTTGCAGCTGCATGGACCGGCGGACGGCTCGGGGAGCCGTCCCTACCGCAAAAGGCTGTAAACCAGCCTACCACAGGAACTTGGAACCGTCCCTGCCAAAACACAAAGAACCCCGGGGTTGCCCCCAGGGTTCGTTTCGAGTTCTCTCGCACGCCAGCCAACTAATGAACTAACGCACGAATGAACTTCTCTTCAACTACTTGCGGAACTTGCGGCGCAGGCCAAGGGCCGCGGCGCCAAGCGCCAGAAGAGCCATCGAGGTCGGCTCAGGAACAGCCTGCAGGTTCGCCGCCATGTAGTAGGCCGCGTCAGCACCTTCCATGCTGTTGCCGAAACTAGCCGCACCAAACAGTTCAGGCGGTCCATTTGACATTCCAGTGGTGGAACCGAGCTGTGTGTCAGAAATTCCGTACATCTGGTTCACAGCATCGTAGACGACAACCGCATAATATGCAGCGGGCGTTACATTTGCACTTGTAGCGCTGTCGCCAAAAGACTGGTTCCAACCGCTCTGCGTGAACGACTGCACTGTCGAACCGTTAACCGTCAGAGCGCCAACGTTGTTGACCGAGATACCGGAAACATTGTTCGCGGACAGTACCACGAGCCAAGCCGTTCCATTTGCGATACCAGCACCGTAATTGGCCTCATTCATTGACCCATTAGGATTGGTCGAATAGGCCCAGTTAGCACCCCACAACAAGGTATTGGCCTGTGCCGCAGTCACCGCCAAAAGCAGTACGCCTGCCAGCGTCGCTAATTTCATCATCTTCATCATTTTTTTCCTTTTCGTTTGTACAACCTCTAGAGCACAAACCTAATGGCCTATACCCTAGAGGAAAGCGCTCATTTTCATCGATTCTCAGTAAGGCTTGGTCTGCGAGAAGGCAAAACCAGCACCCGCGTGCTTGTACCATGCGCCCTTGCCGGGAACCATGATCTTATCCGCTACAACAACACCTGTCGCTGACACCCACTTGTAGTTCTTGGTGTCGGAGGTCTTGGCGCCCTTGTAAAGGTAGTAAGCCGTATAACCCAGCGTCGGGTCATAAAAAGCGATGTTATCACCTGTTGCCGCGCTACCTGCAACCGCACCGTTGGTCGTCCAATAGGTGGCTCCGAAATCATTCGGATTCCACTCGATGGGGTAGACCGAAGTGAAGGTATTATAACCAGGCTTCACTAACATCGTGGTTGAGACGTCGTTTGCCGCCTCGCCCGCGACCGTCGCATCCAGATTGCCTGCGGCAACCTTCTTAAACCAAAAGGCCGTCCCACTTGCCACTGGCGTATCGTCCGCTACCACACCAGCAGCCGTCACCCACTTATAGTTCTTGGTGTCCGAGGTCTTGGCACCTTTATAGAGATAGTAAACTGTATAACCCGCGATCGGATCATAAAACGCGATATTATCACCCGTCGCCGCGCTACCACCAGTAAACCCAGCAAGGAGCACACCGTTGGTCGTGGTCGGGAAGAGCGTCTGCAGGGTGAGGCCGAGACCTCCGCCGACCGTACCGAAATTAACGGCAACCAAATTGTAACCCTGAGAGAGGGTAACCGTATTGTAACCCACGATGTTCTGGCTCTCGACCTGTGCGGAGACGAAGCCCGCGAGCATACACGCTGCAAATGCAGTACTTAACTTTTTCATTATCCAACCTCCGGTGAGATGCGGTGTCAAAGGTTTAAGGGTTTGAAGGTTTGAAGGTTTGAGCGTGATACTCTGACCTCCGGCTTCTGTCCTCTGTCCTCTGGCGCCACACCTCGTTTCTTTCGGATTAGTCCGTAAGGAATTAACCTTTTCCAATCAAAGACGAAGACAGTTTACCCCAGGGCGGCTGTCCCGTCAACCACAACTTCAGAGAATTTAGGAGTTAGGAGTTAGGAGTTAGGAGTTGAAGCCTAAGACCCTAGACACCGGACCGCCTGATTCTCAACGACTTTTCGAAAAACGTAATGTCTGGTCAAGAACCGGGATGGAACTTTTCGCGTACGGTGACCGGTCACGGCCAAAACCCGTGGCTGATCGAGAGGCCCGCCCGGCGGTCGGGCCCTACCTTGAGGACCGCTACCAGCGGATGAAACCTGCCCCGCACCAGAATCGTCCGGACGCCCCCAGCCGCCTGCCTCAACCGCCCTGCCCCCCGACACCGGATGTACAACGAGTCACAACAACGAAAGAATATGACACCACCCGGAACCGTTCGGCGGGCCCTGGAGCCCCGCAGCCTCGTGCGCCCTGTCTCGGAACGGGAAGAAGTTCTAAAGTTCTAAAGTGCGGGAGTTCTAAAATCCGGCGCTTTCGCGACGGTCCGGAGGTTTGCTCCGGTCACTTTAGAACTGACGAACTCTCGAACTCGCGCACTTCTCCCGCTCGCCCTGCTCCTTCGAAAACACGCGTCTTTCAGCGATAACGGAACCGTCCCTACACCCGTAGAGGCGATCCCCACTTTTTTACAACAACGGTAATGTAGCGTAAAAGCGATAGAGGGCGCAAGGGGAATTTTGGGAAGTTCATTAATTCATTAGTGCGGGAGTGCGGGAGAGAAGCGCGTTAAGCGGGGAAGCGGGGAGCCCCGCACGCCCAGGCTGGGCGTGCCACATTCGGATGTGCCATGCGCATCCCTGCGCATGGGCGGCGGGCGGGGAAGAAAAAGATGCGAACGCCGAACATTCAACAGCCAACAGTCTTTTTTGCTTGGCGGCTTGGACACGTTCGTAGTACCGCCTTCAGGCGGAATCCCAAAGCATCCCGGTAACGGTTTCCGCCTGAAGGCGGTACTACAAACCCGGGACCGTGCATAGCCATTTAAGAGGCGCGAACATTCAACAGCCAACAGCCTTTTTTTGCTTGGCGGCTTGGGCACGTGCGTAGTACCGCCTTCAGGCGGAATCCCGAGTCATCCCTGCACCGGTTTCCGCCTGAAGGCGGTACTACAAACCCGGGACCGTGCATAGCCATTTAAGAGGCGCGAACATTCAACAGTCAACAGCCTTTTCTTGCTTGGCGGCTTGGGCACGTTCGTAGTACCGCCTTCAGGCGGAATCCCAAAGCATCCCGGTAACGGTTTCCGCCTGAAGGCGGTACTACAAACCCGGGACCGTGCATAGCCATTTAAGAGGCGCGAACATTCAACAGCCAACAGCCTTATTTTGCTTGGCGGCTTGGGCACGTTCGTAGTACCGCCTTCAGGCGGAATCCCGAGTCATCCCTGCACCGGTTTCCGCCTGAAGGCGGTACTACGAACCCGGGACCGTGCATAGCCACGTCAGGGGCACTACACAACATAGAACGCTGAACGTCCAACGCCGAACGAGAGAAGAGGGCGGTCAGGAGACGCGCACGAGGAGCACGGAGACGTTGTCGTAGCCGCCGGCCGCGAGCGCGGCATCGACCAGGGCGCGGGCGAGGTCCGGGAGCGCGGCGTCCAGGCGCTTGCGCAGCAGGTTCTGGAGGCGGCGGTCGCTCACGGTCTTGGTCAGGCCGTCGGTGCAGAGCAGGAAGAGGTCGCCCGGCAGCACGTCGGCCGGGGTCTCTTCGAGCTCGACGTGATCCCCGAGGCCCACGGCGCGGGTGATGACGCCGCTGTAGCGCGCGGGGATCTCTTTTTCGGCGAGCCCGAGCGCGGCGGCGAGGGAGTGGTCGCGGGTCAGCGCGAGCAGGCGGCCGGCGCGGAAGCGGTAGGCGCGGCTGTCGCCCGCGTGCAGGAGCAGGGCCCGGGCGGGGTCGGCTGGGTCGAAGGCGAGGACCAGGACCGTGCTGCCCGCGCCGGAGAAGCCGCGTGCGTCCGCGAAGGCCTTGATCGCGCGGCCGGCCGCATCGACCGCGGCGGCGGCGAGGCGCGCGGAAGCGGCGAGGGTGCGCGGGGCGCGCGCGGCGGCGAAGGTCTGGCGCAGGGCGTCGGCGATGGCCCGGCTGGCGACCTCGCCGCCCTCCGCGCCGCCCATGCCGTCGGCCACGCAGAAGACGCCGCGGCCGGGGAGGCGCAGGACCGCGTCCTCGTTGTTTTCGCGGCAGAGGCCGATGTCGGTCAGCTCGGCGGAGGAGAGGCGGGAGGGGAGAGGACGGAGGGCGGAGGACTGAAGACCGAGGACAGCGGACCGAGGACCGAGGACAGGGGGCGGAGGACGGGGGACGGAGGTTGACGGAGGGCGGGGGGCCGAGGACTGATCGTCAGCCGTTCCGGCACGGCCCTTAACCCGGCGGGTTGGTTCGCGATTTTTCACCGTCCTCTGTCCTCCGTCTTCTGTCCTCAAATCGCCCTCACTCCTCGCCGGAGACCTTGCCGCGGGCCTCCTTCTTGGCGCCCTGGTGGTGCTTGTCGTCCAGCATCTTGGCCTTCTGGCGGCGCGAGCGGCGGCGCTTCTGGCGGCGGACCTTCTCGACCTCCTGCTTGCGCGCGGAGAGGGCGGAGTTGCTCTTCTCCAGGATCTTCTCGGCCAGCTCGCGGCGCGCCAGCCAGCGGTTCATCTCGCGCGAGCGGTTCGCCCCGCACTTGATCATGATGCCGCTGGGCGCGTGGAACAGCCGCACGGTGGAGGCGGTCTTGTTGACCTTCTGGCCGCCGGCGCCGGAGCCGAGGATGAACGACTCCGCGAGGTCCTCCTCGAAGACGCTGGCCAGAGCCATGCGCTCTTTGATCTTCTCGACTGTGCCTGGGCTGATCATGGGAAGAAAGGAGGAGTTAGGAGTTAGGATTTAGGAGTTGGGGGAGAGAGGGAGGGAGAAGTGCGTTAGTGCGTTAGTGAGAGAAAACGGGAGGGAGACTTGTCGGCTTAACAATGGTCTTATCTTACCTCACCTCCTGACCGGCTAACAGCCTAAACAGGTGCCTCTCTCAGAAGGGGGTGCGCTTCAGTTTCGTTGAAACTGAGTCGCACCAAAGGAGGAGTTAGGAGTTGAACGCGTAAGTACCCGAAAACAGGGTGTTCGACAAGGAGGAACCCTTCCGCGAAGAACCGTTTCTTGAGGCAATACGTGTGACCCCATTTTGCAGACACGAACACGTTCGCCGCCATGGCCTTGCAACTCCTAAATCCTAACTCCTAAATCCTCCTTTGGTGTGGATTCAACGAAGTTGAATCACACCGCTCAGAAGGTTGCGAGCAGCCCGGCGGCCACGCGGCGGGCGGCCTCGTCGCCCGCGAAGTGCTGCACGAGCACCAGCGCGAAGAGCATGGCGGTGCCGGGGCCCTGGCTGGTGATGACGTTGCCGTCGGCGATGACCGGGGCGTCGTCGTAGGACTTGCCGAGCTGGGCGGCGACGCTCGGGTAGCAGGTGGCTTTGCGGTTCTTGAGGATGCCGGCCGCGGCCAGCACCGCGGGCGCGGCGCAGATGGCGGCCACGTGTTTGCCGGCCGCGTCGAAGGCGCGCACGGCCGCGGTCACGGTCGGGTCGGCCAGCAGGGCCTCGGTGCCCTTGCCGCCGCCCGGCAGCACGAGGGCGTCGAAGGCGTCGGTGTCCAAGGTCGCCCAGAGCTCGTCGGCGAGCAGCTGGACGCCGCGCGAGCCGGACACGGTCAGGGAGATGCCGAGGGCGGCGGAGGTGACCTCGACGCCGCCGCGGCGCAGGACGTCGATGATGGTGACGGCCTCGAGTTCTTCCACGCCGTCGGCCAGAGGGATGAGCACGCGCATGACAGGGGTCCTTTCGTTGGAGAAAAGGCTGTTAGCAGTTTAGACTGTTAGGCTGTTTAGGGGGAGAGAGAGACGTTTCCTCTTAACTTGGCTTTTATCTTACCTAACAGCCTAGCAGTCTAACAGCCTAAACACCTTCTCGTCTTACCTCACGTGACACCCGTGCCGAATATTTTCTCCCGCAAAGGCGCAAAGACGCAAAGTCATCCTGAAACCCTTTGCGCCTTGGCGTCTTGGCGTCTTGGCGGGAAAGGAGAAGTTAGGAAGGAGGAGTTAGGAGGCTGGCGTCAGGCGGACGGCGAGGACGCTGAACGTCCACCGTCGAACGAGAGAGAGAGGACGGATAGCGGATTAAAAGGCGATCATGAACGGTCGGGACGGAGCCCGACCCTCCAGAACGCGAGATGAGCGCGCCTCTGTGCGCGTGGAGGGACGACCTCCGTGTCGTCCGTTGATTTTTCAGCGCAACTGTGGACAGTGGGAAAAAAGGCGAACGTTGAACATCCAACATCGAACGAGAGAGAGGACGGAGGCCGGATCAGAGAAAGGCGAGCGGGAACGGTCGGGACGGAGCCCGACCCTCCAGAACGCGAGACAAGCGCGCCTCTGTGCGCGTGGAGGGCGAGGTGCCTTTCCACTCCTAAATCCTAACTCCTAAATCCTCCCTTTTCCTAGATCCTGCGCGGGGTGCGCATGCCCAGGAGGCCCAGGCCCTCGGAGAGCGCCTGCGCGGTCATGGCGCAGAGCCGGATGCGGCTGTCGCGCACGGCCGGCTCGGCCTTGAGCACCGGCGAGCGCTGGTAGAAGCTGCTGTAGGTCTGCGAGAGCCCGAACAGGTAGTCGGCCAGGATGCTGGGCTTGTAGGCCTCGGCGGCCCGCACCACCGCGGCCGGGAACTGCAGGAGCTGCAGCACGAGCGCCTTCTCGATGGGCTCGTCCAGCGCCAGCGCGTTGCCCAGCGGCTCGACGCCCGGCACCTGCGCCGCGTACTTGTCGAGCAGGCTGCAGACGCGCGCGTAGGCGTACTGCAGGTAGGGGCCGGAGTTGCCGTCCAGCGCGAGCGCCTTCTCCCAGGTGAAGACGATCAGCGTCTGCGGGTCGTGGCTCAGGTCGGCGTACTTGATCGCGCCGATGCCGATGGCGGCGGCGAGGTCCTTCTGCTCGGCCTCGGGCATCTCGGCGTTGGCGGCCTTGATGATCTCCAGGGCGCGGCGCTCGGCCTCGTCCAGCAGCGCCTCGAGCTTGATGACGTTGCCCTGGCGCGTGGAGAAGGTGCCCTCGGGCAGGCGCATCAGCCCGAACCAGACGTGCTCCAGGCGGGTCGTGTAGCCCAGCCGGTTGCAGACGGTGAAGAACTGCTTGAAGTGGAGCTGCTGGCGCTCGTCGGTGACGTAGACGATGCGCTCGGGGGCGAACTCGGCCACGCGGCTGCGCACCGTGGCGATGTCGGTCGCGGCGTAGTTGAAGCCGCCGTCGCTCTTGCGCACGATGCAGACCGGCAGGCCCTCGTCCTCGAGCTTCACGACCAGCGCGCCCTCGCTCTCGACCGCCAGCCCCTTGTCCTGCAGGAGCTGCACGGTCTCGGGCAGGGTGCCGTTGTAGAAGCTCTCGCCGCGGCAGAGGTCGAAGCCCACGCCCAGGCGCCGGTAGACGCGGCTGAACTCGTCGAGGCTGATGGCGATGAAGCGCTCCCAGATGGCGCGGTTCTCGGCGTCGCCCTGCTGGAGCTTCACCAGCTCCGCCTTGCAGGCGTCCAGCCAGGCCGGCTCCTCCTTGGTGCGGTTGTAGCTCTGCACGTAGACGCGCTCGAGCAGCTCGACGGTCAGCCCGGCGCGCTCCTCGTCGGTCAGGAAGGCGCGGTAGCCCTGGATCAGGATGCCGAACTGCGTGCCCCAGTCGCCCAGGTGGTTGTCGGCGATCACGCGGTAGCCGAGGGCGCGGTACATGCGGTCGAGGGCGTTGCCGATCACGGTGGAGCGGATGTGGCCGATGTGCATGGGCTTGGCCACGTTCGGGCTGGAGTAGTCGATGATGACGGTGCGGCCCTGGCCGGCGTCCGGCAGGCCGAAGCGCGGCGCGGCGGAGAGCTTGGCGACCTGCTCCGCGAGCCACGCCGGGCTGACGGTGAGGTTGATGAAGCCGGGTCCGGCGACCTCGACCTTGGTGAGCATGGGCGGCAGCGGCAGCGCCTGGACGGCGGCCTCGGCGACCGCGCGCGGCGGCTTGCGCAGGAGCTTGCCCAGCTGCATGGCGTCGTTGCACTGGAAATCGCCGAAGCGCGTATCGGTCGAGGGCTGCACGCGGATCGCCACCGTGTCCGGCAGGGCCTCGCCGAACGCCGCCTGAAAAGCCTGCCGCAGCCAGCCCGCCAGCTGCGCCTCGCACGTGTTCACCGTCTCGCTCATAACTGGAAACCTCATCTCTCTGGAAGTTGGGCTATAGGCTGTTAGCTATTGGCTATTAGCTATTAGCTAACCTTGCCATGGTCATCGATTGAGCTCCACAGCATAACGGCACGGGCGGGGCGCGTCACGCCGAAAATCAGCAGGATGCGATTGAGACACGGCGTATCCATTTGCCCCGGAATGCGGCGCGCCCGGCGGTCGAGCCCTACCTGAACATACCTGAACCGGTCACGTGCTTCGTCTTAAAGGTAGGGCCGGACCGCTGGGCCGACCGATTGCATGTGACACTAAGCTAAATGAAAACGCCGTGGCGATTGAGAAGTGTGGCAGGTTAAGTGGCAGGAACGAGGTTGGAGGTCCTGCTTTCTTATGGAGTGCGGTGACAAGCGGCGCGCGGCACCGCTTTTCCGGCCCGTCCAAGCAAAGCGGCGTCGCGCGGGATACCGCTTGCCGCCGCACTCCACATCAAGCTTGCCTGACGCGCCGATAACCACCCATCCGCCATTCCCGTTCAACCGTTTTCAACCGCACCCGATCAGCAGTAGCCGGGGAGCATCCCGTAGAAATAGAGCGGCTTCAGGACATAGACCTTCAGCAGCCAGGCGGGCCACAGCTCCTTGGAGGTGTCCAGCAGCGAGAACGGGAAGCTGCTCCGCGGCTTCTTGTCATAGTCGAACTCGCAAAGCAGCACATGGCCGTAATCGGTGATGATCGGGCAGGCGGCATAGCCGTCGTACTTCGCCGCGGGGGCCTTCCCCTCGAGCAGCGCGATCAGGTTCCGGGCGGCGACCGGCACCTGCCTGCGGACCGCGGCGGAGGTCTTGCTCGTCGGAATGCCGGCCGCGTCGCCCAGGCAGACGATGTTCGGATACTTCAGATGCACCAGCGTGGCCTTGTCGACCATGGCCCACGCGTCCGCGGCCAGCTTGCCCTCGGTCCAGCCCAGGCCCGCCTGGCGGACAAAATCCGGCGCGCTCTGCGGCGGCACGAGGTGCAGGAAATCGTACTCCTCCGTGAACGGCGTCGTGACCGTCTCCTCGACCGTCACGAGCTTGCCGGTCTGCGGGTCGGGCTGATCCCTCTTGACCTTCTCGACCTTGTTGAAATAGACCTTTTTCGCCGCGGTATCCACGCCTTTGACGCGGACATTGAGCGAAACGTCGATCGCGCGCTCCTTGTAGATCGCTTCGAGCCGCGGCGTGAAGTAGGGCACGTCATAGAGCTCGTGGCCGGCCGAGACGTAGTCGATTTTCACGTGATCCCGGGTGCCGGCCTTGCGCGCCAGGTGCTCGGTCAGGAGGCAGATCTTCTTGGGCGCCCCGCCGCACTTCAGCTTGGTGTGGGTGTCGGTGAAGATGCCGCGCCCGCCCGTTTTGACGAACGCCTGGAGCGCCGGCCAGGTCTTCTGCGCGCCCTCGAAATCGTAGATGCTGTGGACGTTGCCCTGCCCCAGGGTCTTCTGGGAGAGGCCTTCGACCTTTTCCCAGTTGAGCTGCAGCCCGGGCGTCAGCACCAGGAAATCGTAGGCGAACACGCCGCCGCCCGCGACCGTCACCTTGTTCTGTGCCGGATCCAAGGCGACGACCGCCTGCTTGACCCACTTCACGCCTTTCGGCATGCAGTCCGCCTGCCGGCGGTGGACCTGGTCCGGCGTGTAGACGCCCGCCGCGATCAGGGTGAAGCCGGGCTGATAGAACTGGCGGTCCGCGGGATCGATCAGCGTGATCTCCGCATGCTTCAGGTGGCGCGCCAGCCGCGCGGCCATGCTGATGCCGGCCGCGCCGCCGCCGATGATCACGATTCTGCCTTTGGCGTTGCTGCCCGCGGCCGCGGGGCGGCATCCGCCCCCGGCCGCCGCGACCAGGCCGGCCGCCGCCGCCGCCTTGATGAACGTGCGCCGGTCCATGTGGAATCCCGCCAGGTGTTCGAAGGGGGTCTTGTCAAGCTGAGCCATAGGGCCGTTTCCTCTCTTCCAAACGTCAAAGACTGGTTAATCTCCCGAAAAGGCTGGACAGTATAACTCATTCTTTTGACAGGATGACAGGATGAAACAGGATGGGTATCGGAATGATCCTGAGAATCCCGTTGATCCTGTCAGAAAACACCGGTCCAGGGTGATCGTCCGGTGTGTCGGCCTTTAGGGGACGCCACACTATATCCGGCAGTTCAACGGCCGCATGGACGCTGTTGAGTGCGCGGACCTGGCCGCGCTTTCCAGGGCAGGGGCCTGACCCTGCCCCGCGCACTCCGGCCCGTGCAGAGTGCCTCTTCAATGGCTAACCCCGGGCAAGGGTTTGTAGTACCGCCTTTAGGCGGAAAGAGCGGCCGGGATGAGCTGATATTCCGCCTGAAGGCGGTACTACGAACGGACGCGCTAAGGGGACGATGAAGGAACGGGCGTCATACGCGATTCTTTTTTCGTCGGTTTGGCGGTGCCCTCGCGGGCCCGCGGAAAAGGAAAAGGGTGCGGTTCAACCCCCGTTGAATCGCACCCAGCAGCCGGGCGGACTGAAGTCCGCCCACGGAAAGCGGCACTGAAGTGCCGCACTCCAAAAACAGCGCACCCGCCTAGAAGCGGGCGTTGATCTCCCAGCGGAGGAAGTACATCATCTCGTCCCCGGCGTAATAATCACCCGGCTCAAGCGCCTCGGCGGTCACATGGCCGTACAGCTCGCCGCGTTTGCCGAAGATGTTCTTGGCCAGCGGGAAGTCGTAGCGGATCATGCCCAGCCAGCCGCGCAGATTGCCGTCGCCGCCGCCCAGATCGTCCTCAACGGCCGTGTACATCGGCCCTAAGCTCGAGCTCACTTTGTGTCCAGGCGCGAAGTCCACGCCGGCGGAGGCGCTCGGGTAGATCAGGTTGGACCAGTAGCCCAAGCCGTAGATGCTGTTGTACGCGTACAGCTCGCTGAACTGGGGCCAGCGCGACCACAGCGGATCCCATCCCGAGTCGTTGCCGTCTTTGCCGCGGCCGTCGCTGCTGTCGCCGGACAGATAGTACAGCGAGCCCGTGAAGAAGGGCTTGGCGGTGTTGTCGACCAGCGGCCGGTAGGTCAGACCGGAATAGCCCATGTACCCCGAGGTGGACTGACCGCTGTCTTTCTGGCCAGCCTGCGCCGCGCCCTCGAACTCGGCCGACAGCGTATCGGTGATCTTAGGCACCACGCGCGAGCCCACCGTGTGCGTGTCGCGCCCGTCCAGCGGCGCTCCCTTGGCCGACGTGCATTTGGTCTCGCGCTTGTAGAGGTAGTAGAGCTCAAACGGGACCTCGGCACACTCCTTCGACCGGAAGTAGAGCCCGCCGCCCCACTCCGTCAGATCCGTGCTTCCCGGCGCGATCGACGTGAGCGGGCGCTCATCGTTCTCGTAAGGGTACGATTCGCCCACGTTGAACTGGTTGTCCGGGCTGTTGTAGATCGCCAGCACGTCGAGGGCGTTCTTCTCGTCGAACTTGACCGTCGCCTTGACCGCGTCCATGTAGACCGTGCGCGAACCGTCAGCCGGGGTGCCGTCGGCGATGACGCGTCCCGCGCCGTAGACCGGCCCGCCCGCACCGAAGAAGTCCTGGCGGCCCGCGCGGACATCGACCAGGCCGTCAAACAGGTTGTAGAAATCCAGATACAGGTTGTCGACGAACACCTCGTCCGGCCACCTGTAATTCGGGCTGTTCGGCGAATTGTACTCGCGCATTTCGTCGGTCAGGCGCCCATAGAGCTTGAAATCCTCGTTCTTCACCTCGCCCCACACCCGCGGGCGGATCCGGATGTAGTTTTGCGTCTTCTGCTCCGCGCCGTTGCGCTGCTGCATGTTACCCAAGACCTCTTGCCGGACCCGCAGGTCAGTCCCCGCGTTCCAAATCAGTTGCTTCGCGTTGGGCTTTTCCCCTTCGACGACCCCCGCCGGCTTCGCGACCGCGGCCGCCGGCATCACGCCATTCGTGGCGACTGGCTTCGCCTCTTGCGCGCAGACCGGCATCACCAAACCGACACAAAAACCCAACGCCAACAGTTTTTTCATGCTGTCTCTCTTATCGAACGTTTTGTCTTCCCCCGGGAAACCGCACTCGTGTTTCTCCAAGCAGAAACATATATACCCTAATCCGAGAGTTGAAGTCGAGGCGAAATCGGGTGTGGGCTCAACATGCGATTCACCGTGGCTGAACCGGCCCGCGAAGGGAGAATCGGGAAGGCGCGAGACGCGCAAAAACAGCGTCGTGCACGTGAAGTGAAAGACAAGGGGGAAGGATTAAGATTAAGATTAGGATTAAGATTAGAATTAAGATTACAATGACAAGCGACGTTCCCTTCTGCGCTTACTCTTTCTCTTAATCATAATCGTAATCTTACTCTCAACCGTTTCCGACCGGGCGTTCCTCAATAGAAACCGGGCTGTTCCAGGCAACGGCCTGAGGCGCTGAAAACACCGGGAAACCAAGCCTTTTCAAGGGGTCCGAGGCGAGCATCAAACTCCTAACTCCTCCCTTCTCACGCCGGACCCCTATTTGCTACACTGGCGGCCATGACTATTCTGATTCTATGGCTCATCGGCGGCGCGGCCGCCTACCTGCTGGGCTCCGTGCCGTTCGGCTTCCTGATCGCCAAAACCCGCGGGCTGGACATCCGCAAGCTGGGTAGCGGCAACATCGGCGCCACCAACGTCTTCCGCTCCGTCAGCAAACCGCTGGGCATCCTCACCTTCGCGCTCGATTTCCTCAAGGGGTTCTGCGGCGTCCAGCTCATACCGGCCCTGGCCGCGGCCCTCGCCGGCGTCAGCTGCGGGAACGACATGTATCTGCCGGTCTTCTGCGGCGCGCTGACCGTGGCCGGCCACAACTGGAGCTGCTTCCTCGGCTTCAAGGGCGGCAAGGGCGTGGCCACCAGCGCGGGCCTGCTGCTCGGGCTCTCGCCCGCCGGCGTGGGCATCGCCTTCGCCGCCTGGCTGGTTCTTTTTCTCGCGACGCGCTACGTCTCGGTGGCGTCGATCGGGGCCGCCGCGGTCCTGGCGGTGGCCGTGTGGCCGCTGCACCTGAAGGCCCAGGGGCTCTGGTTCCCGGCTGTCCTGACCCTGCTGGCCCTGCTCGCGATCTGGAAGCACCGCTCCAACATCGCCCGCCTGCGCGCGGGCACCGAGTCACGCATCCAATTCGGCAAACGAACCGTTCGTACGGGCGAATAACGATTCGCCCCTACAGGCACCCTCTTATGAAAATTACCATCATCGGCGACGGCGGCTGGGGCACAGCCATCGGCCTTCTGCTCAACTCCTACGGACACGCGGTGACGCTCTGGGGCCCCTTCGCCGAGGTCACCGACGAGATCCGCGCCAGCCGCGAGAACACCCGCTTCCTGCCGGGCATCCCCCTGCCCGACACGCTGCGCTGGACCTCCGACCCGGCCGCGGCCGCGGCCGGCGCCGAGGCCGTGGTGCTCGCGGCCCCCTCCAAGTTCTACGCGGGCGTCTGCGAGAAGTTCAGGGGGCTGATCCCCGCCGACACGCTGGTCGTCAGCCTGACCAAGGGGCTGTGCGAGGCCACGCACTGCCGCATGAGCGAGCTCGCCCAGGAGATCCTCGGCCTCGACGCCATCGCGGTGCTCTCCGGCCCCAGCCACGCCGAGGAGGTCGCCCGCAGGATCCCCACCGCCGTGGTGGCGGCCGCGCAGGACGAGGCGGTCGCCCGGCGCGTGCAGCAGCTTTTCAGCGGCCCGCTCTTCCGCGTCTACACCTCCTCCGACCCGCTGGGCGTGGAGATCGGCGGCGCGGTCAAGAACGTCATCGCCATCGCGGTGGGCGCCTCGGACGGGCTCGGCTTCGGCGACAACACGCGCGCCGCGCTCATCACGCGCGGCCTCTCGGAGATCACGCGCTTCGGCATCGCGCTCGGCGCGAACCCCGAGACCTTCGCGGGGCTGAGCGGCGTGGGCGACCTGATCGTCACCTGCACCAGCCGCCACAGCCGCAACCACTCCGTCGGCGAGCGGCTGGGCCGCGGCGAGGGCATCGACGCGATCCTCGGCGGCATGAAGATGGTGGCGGAGGGCGTGTGGAACGCCAAGGTGATCCACACCCTCGGCCGGACCCACGCGGTCTCGATGCCGATCACGGATGTCGTGTACGGCCTCTGTTACGAGGGCCTCGCGGCCGCGGACGCCGTCGCGAACCTCATGACCCGCGACATGAAGGCGGAGTGCTGAAGGCGGACGGGAGAGAGGACGGAGGACAGAGAACGGAGGACAGCGGGCAGCGAACATTCAACATTGAACGTTCAACATCGAACGCTGAACGCGGCACGGCCCTCACGCAGTGTCCCTTAAATGGCCTTCCTCGGTCCGGGGCTTGTAGTACCGCCTTCAGGCGGAAACCGGTGCCGGGCTGCCTTGGGATGCCGCCCAACGGCGGCACTACGAACGTGTTCAGACCGCAAAGCAAACAAGCGCCTGCCCTGTTGTTCGCAGGGCACGGCCCTCACGCGGTGTCCCTTAAATGGCCTTCCTCGGTCCGGGGCTTGTAGTACCGCCTTCAGGCGGAAACCGGTGCCGGGACGCCTTGGGATGCCGCCCAACGGCGGCACTACGAACGTGTTCGGACCGCAAAGCAAACAAGCGCCTGCCCTGTTGTTCGCGGGGCACGGCCCTCACGCGGTGTCCCTTAAATGGCCTTCCGCGGTCCGGGGCTTGTAGTACCGCCTTCAGGCGGAAACCGGTGCCGGGACGCCTTGGGATTCCGCCTAAAGGCGGTACTACGAACGTGTTCGGACCGCAAAGCAAACAAGCGCCTGCCCTGTTGTTCGCGGGGCACGGCCCTCACGCGGTGTCCCTTCAATGGCCTTCCTCGGTCCGGGGCTTGTAGTACCGCCTTCAGGCGGAAACCGGTGCCGGGCTGCCTTGGGATGCCGCCCAACGGCGGCACTACGAACGTGTTCGGACCGCAAAGCAAACAAGCGCCTGCCCTGTTGTTCGCGCGGGTTCCCTACCGGACCATGATGACCGTTTCCGGGCCGTGCAGGACGCGGATGGCGCCGCTGCCGGCGAAGTGGACGGTGTCGACGACCGTCGCGCCACTGCCGGCCGTCGCGCCGTAAATGCCGCGCCGCTGCTGCCGGCCGCCGAGATAGAGCGTGCCCACGGCTTCTGTCAGCCCGGAGTTCACGCTGACCTTCGCGCCGCCGCCGTCCGCGATGCGGAGGCTGGCCGAGTCCGCAATGCCGGTTTGGGTCTTCAGGCTTAGCGTGCCGCCCGCCACGTTTATGGCACAGCTGCCGCCGAGGCTGGAAGCGGAGCTGACCTCCAGCGTGCCGCCGCCGACCGTGGTCGCGCCGCTGTAGGTGTTCGCGCCGGCGAGGGTCAGCGTGTAGGACGGCCCGTTGTAGGCCAGGCCCAGCGCGCCGGACAGCCGGCCGTCATAGGTGGTCGAGGCGGTGCCGTTCACCGTGAGCGTGGCGGGCGCGGCGCTGGTGACGATGCGCGTGCCCGCGCCGGTGGTGCCGCGCTTGAGCTGGCCGACCGTCTGGCTGTTGCCGTTGAGGTCGAACGTGCCGTGCGGCGAGTAGGCCGTGCCGATGGAGAGGATCGCGCCGGCCGGGAAAATCTGCGGGAGGTCGGTCCGCACGGTGAGCCCCGCGACCTCGAGGGTGCCGAAAGTGTTGCCTCCCGTGCCGAGCGCGACGGTGCCCGCGCCGTTCGCGTAGAGCTTGCCGGCACCGCCCACATTGACCGGGCCGTTCCTGACCGCCAGTTCCGCCCCGGCGTCGGGCGCGAGGTAGATGCCGGTGCCGCCCGTGAGGCCGCCGGTCAGCGTCAGGCGGCTGCCGGGCAGGACCCGGATGCGCGACGCCGCGGTCTGGGTGACGGGGCCGCCCCAGACGTTGGTCCCCTGGGTCGAGCGCAAGGTGCCGGCGCTGCCGACCGTGCCGTCGCCGTTGAGCGTCAGCGCTTCAGGCACCGCGACGCCCCCGGCGATCTCGAGCCAGCCGCCGAGGGCGACGGTGGTGTCGTTGCTGGTGCTGCCGAGGGCGTTGGCGTGGCTGACCCGCAGGGCGCCGCCGGCCGCGACCGAGGTCGGCCCGTCATAGCTGTTGTCGCCGGCGAGGACGAGGACGCCGTCGCCGGACTTCGCGAGGCCGAAGGTCGCGGCGCCGTCGGCGACGGGGCCCGAGACGATCAGGGTGGTGAGGCCGGCGCCGCTGTTGGTGACGCCCCAGGTCTGGTCCGCGGCCAGCACCGTGCCCGCGGCCAGCGTGTAGGTCCGCGGCGTGGCCGTCGGGGCGATGGCCCGCAGGCCGCCCGCGCCCAGCGTCAGCGTGCCGCCGCCGGCGGCCAGCGTGAAGTCCGCGTCGCGGTTGAGGCAGAGTCCAAAGAGGTTGAGGTTGGTGTTGACCGTGGCGGTATCCCCGCCAGTGCCGAAGGTGAGGGACGCGCTGCCGTCGAACGGCGGGAGATCATCGTAGTCCCAGTTTTCGGGCACGCTCACGTCGGCGCTGGCGGCGCCGCCGTCCCACTGGGTGCTGGTGCCGGTGGAGACCTTGATGACGCCTGCGCCGGTGAAATGGACGTCGTCCTTATGGTCGGCGCCGCTGGCGCCCGAGCCCCAGGTGCCCTTCGCTTTGCGTGCCGCACCCAGAACCAGGGTGTCCACGGTTTCGACGACGCCGACGTTGAGATAGACGCTCGCGCCGCTGTCGGCGATGCGCAGGGTGGCGGCGTCGGAAAGGCCGGAGGAGGTCATCAGCTTCAGCGTGCCGCCGGCCACCGTGATGTTGGTGCCGGTGCCCAGGCTGGAGCTGACGGAGACGAGCAGCGTGCCGCCGCTGACGGTGGTCGCGCCGCTGTAAGCGTTCGCGCCCGAGAGGGTCAGGGTGTAAGACGGGCCGTTGTAGGCCAGGCCCAGCGCGCCGGTCAGCAGGCCGTCATAGGTGGTCGAGGCGTTGCCGTTCACCGTGAGCGTGGCGGGCGCGGCGCTGGTGACGACGCGGGTGCCCGCGCCGGTGGTGCCGCGCTTGAGCTGGCTGACCGTCTGGCCGTTGCCGTTGAGGTCGAACGTGCCGTGCGGCGAGTAGGCCGTGCCGATGGAGAGGATCGCGCCGGCCGGGAAAATCTGCGGGAGGTCGGTCCGCACGGTGAGCCCCGCGACCTCGAGGGTGCCGAAGGTGCTGCCGGCCATGCCGAGGGCGACGGTGCCCGCGCCGTTCGCGCAGACCTTGCCGGCGGCGCCGACGTCGAGCGGCCCGCCAGCCAGCGCCAGTTCGGCCCCGGCGTCGGGCGTAAGATAGGTGGCGGATGCGCCCGTGAGGCCGCCGGCCAGGGTGAGGCGGCTGCCGGGCAGGACCCGGATGCGCGCCGGGGCGGTCTGGGTGACGCGGCCGGCCCAGACGTTCGTGCCGTCGGTCGAGCGCAGGGCGCCGCCCGCGCCGGAATCGGAAACCGCCAGGGGCTCGGGCACCGTCACGCTGCCGCCGATCTCGACATACCCGTTGCCGGTGACGGTCGTGCTCCCGTTGGTGCTGCCCAGGGCGTTGGCGCCGGTGACGCGCAGGCCGCCCCCGGCGGCGACCGAGACCGGACCGTCGTAGCTGCTGTTGCCCGCGAGCGTGAGGAGGCCGTCGCCGGTCTTCGCGATGCCGAAGGCGTTGGTGCCGTCGGAGACGGAACCCGAGACGGCCAGCGTGGTGACGCCCGCGCCGGTGTTGGTGACGCCCCAGGCCTGGTCCGCGGCGAGGACCGCACTCGCGGCCAGCGTGTAGGTCCGGGAGACCGCCGTCGGCACAATGGCGCGCAGGCCGCCGCTGCCGAGGGTCAGCGTTCCGCCGCCGGCGGCGAGCGTGAAGTCGCCGTCGCGGTTAAAGGTGAGCCCCAGCAGGCTGATGTTGGTGTTGACCGCGGCGGCGCTGCCGCCCGTGCCGAAGAAGAGATAGGAGGAACCATTGAAGGCCGGCCGGGAATCGAGGTCCCAGTTGGCAGGGGTGCTGACGAGCGTATTGGCCCCGCCCGCATCCCAGAGGGTGCTGTTGCCGCTCGCCACGTAGATTTTTCCGCTGCCGCTGAAGTGCAGATCATCCACGCACTCCGCTCCGCTGCCGCTGGCGCCCCACAGGCCGCTGCCCTTACGCAGGCCGCCCAGGACGAGCGTCTGCACCGTTTCCGTGAGTCCGGCCGCGACCGACACCTTCGCGCCGTCAGCGACGGACAGGGTGGCGTTGTCCGCCAGCGCGGTCTGCGACTGCAGCTCCAGCGTGCCGCCCGCCACCGCGATGTTGGTGCTATTGCCCAGGCTGGAGGGCGGGGCGACGGCCAGCGTGCCGCCCTGCACGGTGATGTTGCCGCTCAGCGTGTTCAGGGCGTTGGAGAGCGTGAGCGTGCCCGTGCCGGCCTTGACCAGACCCAAGGCGCCGGTCAGGCGGCCGTCGTAGCCGGAGTTCACGTCCTGGTTCACCGTCAGAACCGCAGGGGCCGCGCTGGTGACAATCCGCGTGCCGGCCAGCGCGGTCTCGTTGCGCAGCTGGCCGACCGTCTGATTGAAGCCGTTCAAGTCGAAGGTGCCGCCGGTCGAATAGCTGATGCCGATCTTCAGGATTGTGGCGGGAGGCAGGCCGTTAGCCACATCCATCCGCAGCGTCCCGCCCGCGACCTGCGTGTCGCCCCATGTGTTCCCGGCGACGCCCATGATCGTGAGCCCGCCTGAGTCCAAATAAAACTGGTCGGTGCCGATGTTGAGGGGCGTGTTGTAGAAGCCGACGGTGCCGCTGGAGTTGATGACGCAGAGGCCGCCTCCGCCCGTCAGGCCGCCCGTGACGGTCAGGGTGGTGCCGCCGTTCGAAGCGATGCGGGTCTGGCCGATGCGCGTGATCGGCCCGCTCCACACATTGCTTCCGCCGCTGTTCAGCAGGGACGACCCGTAGTTCGGCCGCTCGCCGGTGAGCGTCAGCGGCTCCGCCACGGTGATGCCGCCGCTGAGCTGGAGATAGCCGCCCGAGGCCGAACGGACCACGGTATTGCCGTTGGTGCCGCCGAGCGCGTTGCCGTGGCTGATCGCGAGCAGGCCGCCGCTCACCGTGGTGACGCCCGCGTAGCTGCTGTTCGTGGTGAAGGTGAGCGTGCCGTTCCCGGCTTTCGTGAGCGCGAAGCCGGCCCCGCCGTCGGAAAGGCTTCCCGAGAGCGTGACGGCGGCGACGCCCGCGCCGTTGGTGTTGATGTTCCACGTCTGGTTCGTGGCGAGAGCCACGCCGGCGGCCAGCGCGTACGTGCGGGAAGTGGCGGTCGGCAGCAGGGCACTCAGGCCGCCCGCGCCCAGCGTCAGCGTGCCGCCGCCGTCCGCGAGGGTGAAGGCCGCGTCGCGGTTCAGCACGACGCCGAGGAAACTGAGGTTGGTGTTCACGGTGGCGGCGGAGCCGCCCGTGCCGAAGGTGACCGTGGCCGAGCCGTCCGACGCCGGGCGCGTGTTGAAGTCCCAGTTGGTCGGCGAATCGATCAGGGCGTCGGCGGCGCCGCCGTCCCAGACGGTGCTCCTCGCGTTGTCGAGCGTGGCGGCGGTGAGGGTGACTTCGGGCGTCCAGTCGGCGGGGCCGTTGGCGTTGAACGGCCGGACGCGGTAGGTGTAAGTCAGTCCGGGCTGCGTGGTGGTGTCCCAGAAGCTGACGGCGTTGCTGGCCAGCGTCTGCAAGACCGAGAACTCGCCGGCCCCTTCGCGCCGCTCGAGCGTGAAGCCCGTTTCGTTGAGGGCGGTGTCTTGCCAGCGGAGAACAATGCTCCAGCCGGTGCCGGGCGCGGCAGTCAGGAAGGAAGCCCGCGTGGGGATGTTGGTGGTGACAATCAGCTCCAGCGTCGGCGGGGCGAAGGCCGGATGTTCGCGCGAGGCCCAGTCGAAGTATGCACTGTAATACTGGTACAGGCCAAGAGTGACCAGTTCGTTGGCGCCCTTGTTGCTGAAGAGCGTGGTGGCGTTCAGGCTGAACGGGACCACCTCTCCGGCCGGCGTCAAGTCATCCGCGAAGTTATAGTAGGAGCCGAGCGCTACGACCGGCGTATTGAACCCGTAACTGGTCAGGTTGTTCTGGGGCGCGTTCGACCACGTGATGCTGTTCTCGCTCCACGTGTCGGAGCTCTCGCTGAGAACCCCAACACTCATCGCCGCATAACCGAAATCATCGTATTGTCTAACGCCCACAAGCGCCAACTTGAGGGTAGCCGATGAAGCGGAGCTGATTCCGGCGAGATTAAAGCGCAGGTAGGCCTTGGCCGCATTCGTCGGCAACTGGCCTGTGTAGGGGTCATAACCCGCCAAACTCAGGCTGGTCTGCGTGCCCAGCGGCGTGTTCGGCATATCGCGCTGGACCGTGGCGTCGGCGCCGTTGGCGTCATCCGGAGTCAGCGTGACGAGCATGTCGGCGGCGGTCGCGACGTAGACGGGGGCCGAAGGCGCGCTCTCGCCCACGGCGTTCGTGGCAACGACGCGGTAGGCGTAGGCGGTGTTGACTGCGAGGCCGGAGCTCAAATAGGTCTGGTTCGTGCTCGCGGCCGAGGCCAGGCTGGCGATGGGAGCGAAGGAGCCGCCCTCGGTCCTGCACTCGACGCGGTAGCCGGAGGCGAAGGAGGTGGAATCCCACCGCAGCGAGACGGAGGTCGACGAGGCGAGCGACGCGGCGAGCCCGGCCGGCGGGGCGGGCGCCGGCAGATCGGTCAGCGAGATGTTTTGCACCTGGGCGAGGTGGTAGTTGCCGAGCCCCGTGACCGACCAGTCGTAAGAGGTGTGGAAGAAGCCCCAGACCGTGGTCGCCGGCATCGACGCGAGCGTCGCTGAACCGACGGAGGTCCACTCGACTCCGTCGGTCGAGGTTTCGGCGGCAAAGGTGTTTCCGGAACGGACCAGCCTCAGCCAGCGGGCGAGCACCAGCGCGTTCACGGACGTCTCCGTGGAACTTCCGCCCGCCGCACTGCGCGAGTACAGCTTCGTGCCGAAGCCCGTGCTGGAACTGGTCACGGTCGCCGCCATGATGGCGTTGTTCGCGGTGGAGGCGCGGACCATCAGCGCGTAACGCGCGTTGCCGTCGCCGGGCACTCCTGCGGGGAAGAAGGCGGTCAGCACGCCGTCGCCCGTATGGCTTTGGTAGACGAACTGACCGTTGTCGCTGGTGGCCGAGGCCGTCAACCCGGAGCCGCCGATGGTGACGGAACTGATGGCGCCGGCTTCGGTCACGGCGGCGGAGCTGTCGGTGATGGCGCCGACGATGGTTTGGGTCCACGGCGCGGTGAGGGTGGCCGTCGGGTCTTGGATGAGCACCGCAATGCTGGAGTTGATGGTCAGCGCCGTGCCGGCAGTGGGGCTGCTCAGGGTGACTTTGAACTGGCGTGCGGCCTGCGGCGTGGCGGTATTGACGATCGGCACGGAGACGGTCTTCGAGCCGACTTCGCCGTCCGCCCAGGTGAGGGTGCCGTTGGTGGCCGTGTAATGCGTGCCTGCGAGGGCGGAGGAGTTGGCCGTGGCGAAATTCACGCTGACGGGGCCGGTCACGCCGCCGAAGCGGCTGACCGTGATCGTGGCCGCACCTGCTGTCTTGCTGATTTTCACGCGGGTCAGAGGCATGTCGAAGAAGCCGGCGAAGGCTTCGAACGAGGCCTCTTGGGAGGGCAACGAGTCCCCCGTGCTTCCGGTGGCGATGACGCGGTAGTAATAGACGTTGCCGTGCGTGAAGAGCCCCGGGTCAATGAAGTTGGTCACGCTGGCTCCGACGGTGCCGACGGACGCATACGTGCCGCCCGAACCGGTCTTGCGCTCAATGCGGAAGCCGGTTTCGGTGCTGGCGTTGTCCGTCCACGAGAGCCAAGCGTTCGTCGCGCAAGTTTGTGTGACGGTGAGCGAGGACGGATTCAGCGGCGCTGCGGTGGCGCCGGCGTTCGCGGCGAGCGTGACGAGCGAGCCCACGCTGGGGTTCTCGTAGGTGCCGCCGGGCGACCGCTCCATGATCAGCGTGCGCACGAGGTAGGTGTAGCTCTGGCTGGCCGTGACCGTGGCGTCCGTATAGGTCGTCGCGGCCTGGGGCGCGGCGGTCAGGCGCGTGAACGGGCCTGCCGCCGTATCCGCGCGGTAGACGAGATAGCCGAGCAGGTTGGTCTCGGTGGAGGCGGTCCAGGCAAGCGCGATCTGCGAATTGGCACTGGAGGCCGAGAGGTTGCGCGGCGGCTCGACCGCGTGCAGGCGCAGCGCGGGATCGCCCACGAGTCCGCAATGCACGCCCGAGTAGATGTTCGGCGTGTAGCCCCCTCCGCCCGTAAACGCGCTGTTGTGAGAAACCCACATGCAATAGCCGGCCGTCTCGCCCATGCCCATCTGGTGAGTCACCCGGTTGGGGCGTCCGCCCCAGAAACAGGTCAGGCCCAACGAGTCGCCCGTCGCATTGCCCGCCAGCGGCGCGCGCATGAAATTGTTGGCCGAGTCCCAGTCGCCGAAGTAGCTGCCGAAAAGGGTGGTGAAAACCACGCGGCTTGTTTTCAGCCCGAAATCCTCAGAGCAGCCCACGGAACTACATGTCGTGAAACTGCCGCCGCCTGTGCCGCACCCCACGAGGTAGCTCTTGCCGCCCGCGTAGCTCGGGGAAAACCACTGGTCGCTCGGCGGCTCGTCAACGGTCGTTCCCGCACCCGTGAGGATCCAGCTCCAGCCGGCGATGGCGAAGTTCTCTCCGCCGAAATACCCGAAGCCGTCGCGGACCAGGCTGCGGCGCGGGATCGCGGCGTAGGCGCCCTGCTTGAATTTGAAATCGTGCGCCTTGCGCAGGTAGCGCCGCAGAAGCGACGTTTCGGATACGGAGGAGGCCGGCGCGCGCGTCATGTTGGACATGTCCACGCGCCCGACCATCAGCTCCACCCAGCTCGGAAGGTTGCCCTGGTCGAATTTTCCATCTCCAGGAATGTTGCGGTTGCGCACGTCACCCGCCCCTGAGTCGTTGACCGACGTGTCCGTCCAGGTTCCGTTCATGTCGCCATAGTAGCCGTCCGCGGGCCAGGCGCCGACATGGCCGCCGTGGCCGTCCGGCGCGATGTCGCCCGAGTAGGGCACCGGCACGTGGCCGAGGATGTAGACCATCTTCAAGTTTGTCGGGTCGGCGTCGTAGGCCGCTTTGATCAGCGCTTTGGTGTTGATCGCGGTGTCGGTGCGCGTGGCGGTGATGGCCTGAACCAGCCAGCCGTCGCCCGCGAGGTCGGCCTGCAGCTGCGCGATCTCCGGAGCCAGCGGCGTAACCATCGTGCTGTCGATCACCAGCAGCAGCTTGCCGCGGGAGTCGGCCATGGGCACGTTCACGCCTGCGCTGAGATAACCCTGGGCCGTGGTCGGGTAGATGCCGGTGTACGTGCGCTCCATCCAGTACTCGTACTCCACGCCCGGCACGGCCGTGCTGTCGACATAGCTGGTGGTATTGGTGGCCAGGTCCGCCTGTTTCACCCAGACGTTTTCGCCCTTGAGGCGGCGGTGCACCTTCTGCGCCGTGATGTTGCCCTGCCGCCGGATCGTCCAATTCAGCGTGACGCACGGCGTGTTGGTGGAAACAGAAGCACCCAGATCAATGGCGAAATCGCGCGGCGACTGCGCGCGCGCCGGCGCGGTGGCGAGAATACACCCGCCCAACAGAAAAGCCGCCATGCCTGTCCGCACGGCCATCCATCCTTGTCTCTTATTCATGCGACCTCATCCGTCACGCTCATTTTGGCTACGGGCCCATCGCCCTATTTTGGTGCGAAGGCTCTTGTTCGACTTCATTACACTAGCTAGAATATCAAATGCCGCCTCTCAAGGGAATGGCATATCTTGACCGGGTGTGATTCAACTTTGTTGAATCCACACCCGAAGGACGGAGCGCTCCCGGTAGGGACGCCTCCCCGAGGCGTCCGCGGGGCGCGGAACACGGAGACCGGCGGACGGCTCAGGGAGCCGTCCCTACCAAAAAAAACACCGGCAGGACGGCGCGCTCCCGGTAGGGACGCCTCCCCGAGGCGTCCGCGGGGCGCGGAACACGGAGACCGGCGGACGGCTCGGGGAGCCGTCCCTGCCGAAAACCAACTCTCCCGTTCCCGCACGATCACCGGTAGGGACGCCTCCCCGAGGCGTCCGCGGGGCGCGGCTCGCGGAGACCGGCGGACGGCTCGGGGAGCCGTCCCTACCAAAAAAACACCGGCAGGACGGAGCGCTCCCGGTGGGGACGCCTCCCTAGCCGTCCCTACCCTTGACCGGCCAATCGCAAGCTAAACCTTCGGCAGCTCGTAGCCCTTGCGGTAGGTGTCCTTGACGAGCGCGTTGGCCTCGGGCTTGTCAAAGCTGCCGGTCTTGGCGTCATACGTCAGCGCGGTGTTGCCGACGCGGTGCGCGATGTTGCCCATGTGCGCGACGAGGTTGCTGGCGTGGGCCACGGCCACGTCCGCGTTGGGCGCTTGGCGGCTTTTCACGCAGGCGATGAAGTTCCGGTAGTGCTCGGTGTCGCCCGCCTGGCCGTACACCTTCTCCACGATCTGGCTGCTCGCCTTCTCCACGACGAAGCCGCCGCCGTGGCGCCCGAGGATCATGAACAGCTCCTGGCCGTAGATCTCGACGCGCGTCGCGTTCTGCATCCAGTCCGGCACGAGGTTCTTCTTGCGGATCACGTCGGTGCTCTTCTCCATGTACTTCGGGTACTGGCTCATGTCGAGGGTCATGGCGAACGCGCCGAAGTCCCAGGCGATGTTGAGCACGTCGGGGACCTCGGCGTCGTCGCCCGTGTGCACGTAGCGGCCTCCGAGCGCGCGCACGCTCTTGGGCAGGCCGGGGTCGCCCATCACCATCAGCGCGAGGTCGAGCTGGTGGATGCCGTCGTCGGTCAGGTCGCCGCCGCAGTAGTCCCAGTGGGCGTGCCAGCCGCCGCGCCAGATCTGCTGGTGGTAGGGCCGCGCGGCGGCCCGCCCGAGCCAGCGGTCCCAGTCGAAGCCCTCCGGCTGCTTGCCGGGGTCGCCGAACTTGAAGGGCGAGCCGGTCTTGAGGTTGAAGACCTTGACCAGCCCGATCTTGCCGAGCCGGCCGCTCTGCACGATCTCGCGCGCCTGCCGGTTGTACTCGGTCGAACGGTTCTGCGTGCCCACCTGTACGATGCGCTTCGTTTTCGCGGCGGCCTCGACCATCTTGCCGCTCTCCCACATGCAGTGCGAGTGGGGCTTCTCGACGTACACGTCCTTGCCGGCCTGGCACGCCAGGATCGTCAGCGGCGCGTGCCAGTTGTCGTGCGTGGCGATGATCACCGCGTCGATGTCCGGGGACTCCAGCACCTTGCGGTAGTCCTTCTCGAAGCGCGGCTTGACCGGCTGCACCGGCTGGATGAACTCCCACATCTTGTCGAGGCGCTCGTCGCTCAGGTCGCAGAGGCAGACGCAGTTGGCGCCCGCGTCCTCGATCATGACGCGGAGCACGAAGCGGCCGCGGCCGCCGCAGCCGATGATCGCGACGTTCACCCGGTCGTTCGCGCCGATGACCCGGTCCGCGCTGAGCGCGGTCCACGCGCCGAGCCCCAGAGCAGCCCCGGCCGAGCGTTGCAGAAACGACCGCCGCGAGAGCGACGGATTACCGACAGAAGCTTTCACTTTCAACGTGTCCATTTGAGGGTCTCCTTAAAAGCTATTGCGGCGGACGGTTCAGGGAACCGTCCCTACCGAAAACCAACTCTCCCGTTCCCGCACGATCACGGGTAGGGACGCCTCCCCGAGGCGTCCGCGGGTCACCGCACACAAGGTCCGGCGGACGGTTCGGGGAACCGTCCCTACCGAATACCAACTCTCCCGTTCCCGCACGATCACGGGTAGGGACGCCTCCCCGAGGCGTCCGCGGGTCAACGCACACAGGGTCCGGCGGACGGCTCGGGGAACCGTCCCTACCGAGAACCCACTCTCTCGTTACCGTGCGAGCAGGATGGTGCCCTGCGCGATCGGAACGACCTCGCCCGTGGCCAGCTGGGTCATCTTGCGCCCGTCCGGCAGCAGGATCTTACTCAGCTGCGACGGCGTCAGGCCTCCGGCTGCGTCGCCGACGTAGAGGCGGTCCGGGCCGCTGCCGAAGCTGGAGCCGGACCAGTTGCGGAGCGTCAGCGTGCCGGTCCAGGTCTGGGCGGCGCTGGCCGCGAACCTCAGCACGCTCGCGCCGCCGCCGAAGTCGACCGCCGCGTCGCCGTCCACGTCCAGGGCGCCCAGCGTCTCGCCGACTCCCGCGGTATCGAAGGTGCCGCCCGTCAGGCGCAGCGCGCTCGTGTCGTCGATGCGGTTGGAGCTGCTCAGCCGCAGCGTGCCCGCCGCCACGGTCGTGGTGCCGGTGTAGGCGTTGGACGCGGCCAGCACCACGGTGCCAGTGCCGGTCTTGGTGACGCCGCCGGGACCGCTGATGACGCCCGTGACGAAGACCGCATTGGTCCCCGCCGTGACGGAGAGCAGCTGCACCGTGTTGCTGAGCATGACCGCGCCGCTGAAAGTGGCGTTGGCGTTGGAGATGCAGCCGACCACCGCGGCCGTGACCGAGGTGTGGGCCACGCTGATGCCGCGGCTAAAGGTGTAGGCGCCCGTGCCTTCGAAGACGAACGTCGGCGCATCCGTCGGCAGCGTGCCGGCGTCGCCGAGCTGCACGTCGTTGGTGCAGTTGCCGAGGATGCTGTTCCCGCCGTACGGGACGTTCGCGTTCGCGAGCACGCGTCCGGCGCGGATGACCAAGGTACCGCGGTGGGATGATCCCGTGCCGGCCAGCTTCAGCGTGCCGGTGCCGGTCTTGCGCAGGACCGTGTTGGCCAAGGTCGGATAAGGCGCGAAGTTGCCGGTGACCAGCAGGTCGATCTCGGAGGCGCCGTCGTTGACGTCGAAGATCGCCGTATTGGAGAAGAGCGCGGTCACCGTGTTCGTCGGGCCCGACAAGGTGATGCCGACCATCGAGGCGGTCACGTTCGTCCCGTTGTAGCGCACCAGCTGCTCCGAGTTGGCCGCGGTTTCGTTCAGAGGCGCGCCGAAGCCCAGATACGCGCCGTCGCCCAGCGTCAGCGTCGGCCCCTGCGCCGCCAGGCGCGCGAGATTGAGCTGCGCCGGATCGCTCGCGACGGTCAGGAAGCTGCCTTGATTGATGACATAGGCCGCGACGCCGCCGATGTAAGAGTTGCCGCCTGCGATGCCGTCGTTGCCGATCGTCAGTGTTCCGGGCCCGTTCTTGACGAAGACCGCGTTGGCGTTGAGGCCGCTGCAGCCCCGCAGCTGCTTCAGGGTGAGCGTCGCTCCCGCCTGGGCCACGTCGAAAACGGCGCCGGTGGAAGAGGCAAAAGTGAAGAGTCGGTCGCTGCTGGCCGTCGGCCCGGTGTAGCGCAGCGCGCCGCCCGCGAAGACGAGGTTGGCCGCGTTCGAGGAAGATTGGCCGATGCCGCTGACGAAGCCGCCGTTCGCAAGCGACGCGACGCTCAAGACGCCGCCGGTGAGGCGCGTGGCGCCGGTGTAGCTGTTCGCGCCGCCCAGCGTCAGCGTGCCGAGGCCGAGCTTGTTGAGCCCCAGCATGTTGCCGCCCGGGTTGCCGATCACCGTGGAGCAGGCGAACTCGCCGCCCGCCGCGTTGGTGGTGTCCAGCCCCAGCACCGCGCCGGTCTTGAAGCCGCCCGTGGCCGTGCCGAGGCCCGCCAGCAGACCCACATCGCCGTCCGTGAACTCGCCGGCGCCGCCCACGTTGAGCGCTAGCGTCGCGCCGCTGCTCACGACGATGTTGGCGTCGGTCCACTGCGCCGTGTCGCCGTTGTAGAGCGCGGCGCGCTTGGCGAACTGCAAGATGCCGGCGCTGACCGCCGTGACGCCGCTGTACAGGTTCGAGGCGGCCAGAGTCAGCGCTCCCGCGCCGCTCTTGGTCAGGCCGCCGCTGCCGGCCAGCGTCGCCAGAATGGTTCCGGAATCCGTGGCCGCGACCGACTGCGCGCAGAGCGTGCCGTTGCTGACGGTGCCGCTGCTGACGATCACCGCGCCGTTGGTCACCGTGTAGCCGTTGAGGTCGTACGTGCCGCCGTTGACCGTGACGGGAACTGCGGGAGGGAGCGTGTTTTCCGCGCCGAGCTTGAGCGTGCCGCTGCTGACGAGGACCCGGCCGGTGAAGGTGTTCGCGCCCGAAAGCGTCCAGAGCCCCAGGTCCATTTTGACCAGGGCGTTGGTCCCGCCCTCTGAAATCACGCCGCTCAGCGTGCCGGAGGTGTTGCGCTGGCCGCGCAGGTAAAGCGTGTGGGCGTTGAGGTCGACCCCGCCGCTCAGGGTGACCGCCGCCGCCGTGACCGCCGCATTCGTGACCGCAATGCCGGCGATGAGAGGTGACGGGGCCAGCAGCAGGAAGTCGTTGGTATGCGCGGTCGTGCCTTGGAACGTCACGCCGCCCGCCTGCTGGTTGCCGGCGTTGAGCGCGTTGAGATTGCCGCCGCTGAGCGTGACCGGGCCGGTGCCGAAGACGCCGGAGGCCGAGACGTACAGCCGCGCCCACTGGTTGTTCGCGCCGTAGGTACTGACATAGGCGGTTCCGCCGGTGTAGCTGTTGGCCGGATTCTTCAGTTCGAGCTCGCCGCCCAGGCCCCCCGAGCCGAAAGCCAGCCCGCCCTCGCCGGTGATCGCCCCCTCGATGGCGAACCGGTAGGTGCGGTTGCTGACGGACAGCGTCGTGCCGGCCGGCAGGCTGACGGCGTTACGGATGATCATGTTCGCGTCCCGGTCGCCGGAGAGTGTCGGCTGAACCGTTCCGGCGCTGACAAAATTGAGCCGGCCGCCGCTCAGATAGATTTCCCGGTCGCCCGCAGGCGCCATGTCCGCAATCTCGAGGCGGTTCAGATCCAGCGGGTCCGCGATGTCCTGGTTCAGGGGCGCGCCGGTAGTGCCGTTGCTGTTCGTGCCCGTGATCTGCACCGTCAGGTCGCTGGCGCCGACAGGCACGATCCCGTTGGTCCAGTTGCCCGGCGTGCTCCAGTTGAGATCGCCGCCCAAGCCCCCCCAGACGTTCGTCTCCGCGTGAACGGCCGCCGCGGCGCAGGCCGTCAGCAACACCGCGCAGCTCTTGCGCCACATGCCCCCGTCACCGATTCCAGTCGTCATATGCTGTTCACTTTCCCGTTTCCGTAGCTGCCGCTCCCCGCCCGTTCTTCGCCCGTGAACGGCCTCGTGGACACATCCCCTTTACACGTATCCTTTGAAAATAGCATATCCGTCTTTTTATGGGAATGCCTCTTGGTGCGACTCAGTTTCAACGAAACTGAATCGCACCCCCCTCGCCCTGTCATTTTTTGACCCTTGCCGGAGCCCGCCGCATCGCCGCTACTCGCTCCGCAGCCGCACGACGATCGAGCGCGAAAACGCGGGCAGCGTGATGCGCCCCTGGTCCGGCTTCAGTTCGCTCCGCTGGCCGCTCCAGGGATCGTAGGCCGAGACGGTCAGCGCCGAGCCCCCGTCCGCCGGGGCGGGCAATGTGAGCGAAATGCCGTGGAGCGTCTCCGGCGCGCGCCCCTCGACCAGGGCGCTCTGCCACGTCGCCTGCGTGTCGCGGCACCACGCCAGCACCGTGCGCTTGCCGCGCAGCACGAGGATGCGCAGGCGCGGGTGCTCGATCGTTTGAGCTTCGAACGCCTCGGCGGGCGGGTCGATGTCCGCCACGGCCTGTGCGAAGCGGCCGAAGTGCCACCACAGGTCGTTCTTGGCCACGTAGACGTCCCAGTGCCAGATGTGCCCCGGCCCGGCCGCGCCCGCGAAGAAAGGAGCGAAGAGCACGTCGTGCAGGATCAGGCCGTCGCGGTCTTTCGCATAGAGCTTGGACGGACCGCTGTGGCTCGGCTCCACGCCGCCGCTCTCGGCCAGCAGGATCGGCTTCTTCAGGTTGAAGGCCTGCAGCTCGCGCACCGCGTCGGCTGCGAACACGTCGACTGGACTGTGGCAGATCTCCAGCTTCGCGCCGAGGTCCAGATAGCGGTGGACCTGCGCCACGTCGTTGTCCGGCAGGCGGCAGATGTCCGCATAGATCGCCCGCGCTCCGTCGCTGTCGAAGCTTCCCAAGCTTTGCACGCACAGATTCTTAGGAAAGCGCTTGTGCAGCTCCGGCAGCATCTCTGCGGTCCAGCCGCGCACGTCGCCGCCTACGACCGCGTTCATCTCGTTCCAGAGCTCCCAGCCGAAGATGCTCGGATCGCTGCCGTACCGCTTGGCGTAAAAGTCGTATTTGCCCTTGTAGCGCTGGCGGCAGGCGGGGCTGTTCACCCACTCGGCCATGTTGGTCGCGAGCCCGCCGTTCCTCACGTGCTGGAGCGGCTTGGCCGCCCACGTCTGCGTGCCTTCTCCCAGATGCCTGAAGAAATCGACGCACAGCTTGACCCGGATGCCGTGCTTGCGCGCCAGAACGAGAAGCTGATCGATGTTCTTGGCCTTCTCTTCGTCGTACGCCCCGCTCTTGGCGTTCTCGACGTCGAAGCAGGCGTTGCCCAGCCAGACGCGGACGTAGTTGCCGCCCTGCGCCTCGAGCTTGGCGAGCCACTCGTCCATGACGGCCATGTCGCCCTTGGGGGGCGCGATCAGGTTCAGCCCGATCGGAATGTACGGCTTGCCGTCGTCGAGTTCGAAGTAGCGGCTGTCGCGCGGGCTCACCCGCACAAAGTGCTTCAGGTCGTCGGACGCGGCGCGGGCACCCCCGCCGGCCAAGGCCATACAAAGACCGGCCAAAACCATCTGTCGTTTCATTCCCGCTCTCCCTTATTGATGCGTAAAGTGCGCCATCTGATACCATCGGTTGACCTTATTTGGGCTAAAGCGGACGACGTCCACAACCCCAACTTCTCACCACAAAGTCACCAAGCTCACAAAGAAACTCCAAGGAGCTTCAGTGGTTATTACAAGATAGCGCTGTGTTTCTTCGTGCTCTTCGTGGTGAAACAACTCGCTGTTTTATTGCCGTTTTTGGTTTGTAAGACACTAACGTCGTCGCTTGGTGACGGGCGGGGCGAACCCTCCGTGCCACCGCGGGTCGGCCAGGAGCGGCGGCACGGAGTGCTCGCCCCACCGAATACAGTCCAAAGCCGCACCTCGGCTCCGCCCGTCCCCGCCGTGAAGCCTCATCGCCACCGCAAGCGGCTTTTTGCCATCATGCCCCTTGGACACGCGGACGGAATAGTGCCGTCTCCCCCCCCCATCCGCGTGAACCGTGAACTCCTGATCGTCCGTTGCCAGAGCCCCCGAGTCAGCCATTGCCAGCTCGCCTCTACGGCGCGCGAGGACGCGCGACCTCCAGAAAGAACAGTCACCCGCCCGCTAGTCCGGACAGGTGCGCGTATCGACGGTCACTTCGCGGGGAGCTCGCGGATCTTGACGCTGCGGTACCAGGCCTCGTCGGTGTGGTCGGTCAGCATGATGTGGCCGGTGAGCTTGGTGCCGAAGTCGGGATACTTCTTGAACTTGCTCGCCGCGACGCCCGCCTTGACCGCGTCGCTGCCGAGCTCGAACTCGAGCACCTTTTTCTCGTTGAGCCAGTGTTCGACATGCGTGCCCTGCACGCGGATGCGCGACGTGTTCCACTCTCCTGCCGGCTTCAGGGGTTTGTCGGCCGCAGGGGCCAGAACTTCATAGAAGGAGGCGGTCTTGGCCTTGGCGTGCTGGCTCTTCCACCTGTCGGATTCGTCGTCGATCATCTGATACTCGTAGCCCGGGGCGCCCGGGCGCGCCTCGGTGACCATATATTTCACGCCGTTGTTCGCGCCGCTGGCCAAGCGCCACTCCCACGCCAGCTCGAAATCCGTGTACTGCTTCTCGGTGATGATGTCGCCGCCCTTGACGCCGGGCAGCTTGTGCAGCAGGCCCGCCTCGACCTTCCAGCCCGCGTCGATCGGCGTGCCCGCCGGCTTGCCGTACGGCCGCCAGCCTTTGAGCGACACGCCGTCGAAGAGCGCGGTCCAGCTTGCCGCCTTCTCCCCTGTTGTCGAGCCGTTGAAAAGCAGCGTCTTGCCGATGCCCTTGTCCTCATTGACATCCACGTCTTTAGCCAGCGCCGGCAGCGCCAGCGCGAGCAGCATCATCATCGTCTTCATGGTTGGTTTCCTTCTTTATCACTTCTAATCTTAATCGTAATCGTAATCATAATCCTAATCTTATTCTCTCCGGAAAAAACCGATTGAGATTAAGAGCAAGATTATGGTTAAGACCGGCCATGGCGCTTGACTTAGCGCCCGTGCCGCTGGGTCGTGCTTTTGGTTTCGCTCATCATTTCCCCGTGTACTCGATATCGATGCGGCCGTTGGAGTCGCCGCCGCCGTCACCGCGGATCTCCGCCTGCAGCAGATACCGCTTGCCCGGATCGCGGGCTTGCGGCAGCCGCATCACATACTTGGCCACCGCGTTGGCGCTGCCGGTGAAGTTCGCCGCATCATCCGAAGCGATCGGCTGTCCGTCCTCGAGAATCCGCAGCTTCCGCATGTCGAGCCGGTGCCGTCCGGCCGTGTAGGTGAAGTTTACCGCATACGCGCCGGCCTTGTCCAGCCAGTTGCCGACGTCCCACGTCTTGACGCCCCAGTCGTTGGACATCTCGCCCGCCTGCCACTGGGCCGCGAAGGGCGGTTGCAGCGGCGCCGCGTTGACGCCCAGGCGGATCAGCCGGTCGTGGTGCGTCTCCATGCGTTTGACGAACGCCGTGAAGTCCCGTTTCGCGGGCGGCGACCAGACCGCCTCGGCCAGGGCGCACAGGCGTGGATAGAGCTTCCACCCCGCATCGCGCTCGCCCCAGACATACTCGCTCCAAAGGTTCGCCTGCCCGCCCAAAACGCGCGGCTCCCGGTACGCGGGAATGCCGTCGCAGGGATCGAACGCGTAGACCTTCTTGAGCGTCAGCAGACCGCCGATGTACTCGTAGCCGTCGTTGCCCGAGAACTGCCGGTAGTCGAAGTAGCAGAAATCCTTCGGCGTCATCACGACGTCATGTCCCAGGGCCACCGCGTCCTGGCCGCCCTTCATGCCGCGCCACGACATCACCGCCGCGCCCGGCGCGAGCCCGCCCTCGAGGATCTCCTCCCAGCCGATCAGGCGGCGCCCCTTCTGCGCCAGATACCGGTCGAAGTGCCGGACGAACCAGCTCTGCAGCTCGTGCTCGTCTTTGAGGCCGTTCTGCCGCATGCGCGCCTGGCACTTGGGGCACTCTTTCCAGCGCGCCTTGGGACACTCGTCGCCGCCGATGTGGATGAAGGGGCTTTCAAACAGCGTCACCACCTCGTCCAGAACCCCTTCCAGGAAACGCAGCGTCTGGTCGTTGCCCGCGCAGTAGACCTCCTCCTCGATGCTCCACATCACGCGGGGCTCCAGCGGCAGGCCGCGGCAGGAAAGCTCGGGATACGCGGCCAGCGCGGCGCGGGCGTGGCCCGGCATCTCGATCTCCGGCACGATCTGAATGTGGCGCGCCTTCGCGTAAGCCACGATCTCGCGGATCTCCTGGCGCGTGTAAAAGAAAGGCCCGTAGGGTTTGCCGTCCTGCGACTTGCGGTCCCACGGCGTGACCGATGCCGCGCGCTTGGCCGCGACCTCCATCAGCCGCGGATACTTCTCGATCGCGAGGCGCCAGCCCTGATCGTCGGTCAGATGCCAGTGGAAGGTGTTGAGCTTGTGCAGCGCCATCTGGTCGAGCAGCTTGAGCACATAGGCCCTGCCGAAGAAGTGCCGCCCCTCGTCCAGCATCACCCCGCGCCAGACGAAGCGCGGCGCGTCCGCGATCTCCACGCCGGGAATCCGCCACACCAGGTTCGTCGCGCGCCCGCCGCCGAAGGCCGCGTTCGGCAGGAGCTGACGCAGCGTCTGCGCGCCATAGAAGTAGCCCGCCGCATCGGCGGCCACAATGCGCGCGCCGGACGGGTCCGCGCGCAGCGCGTACCCCTCGGGCTTAAACGTCTCGCCCCGTCCGGGCGCCGCGAAGGTGATGTCCGCGGCGCTGTCGCAGAACAGCCGCCAGCCCGCCTTCACCGGCAGCGCGTAGCCGGTCGTTGGGCGCAGCCAAGCGGCCAGGGCTTCAGCCGCCTCGCGGCCCCCCGCCGCGCGCCCGTCATAGCGCAGCGCCGTGCCCGGTTTCAGCGTGAACGCGCCGCAGCGCCAGTCCATCTGCGCCGGCGCGGGCACCACCACCGGCTTCTCGGCCACCCGTTGCGACGGCCCCATCAGCCCCGCGCACCCCGCACAGATCACGCCCGCCGCTAGCCCTAGCCATACTTTCTTCCTCATACCGATCTCCTATTCCTGTGTTCACTATAGCGTTTCACCGTCCGCTGAAACAAGGCTCATCCTTTTTGGAGTGCGGCACTTCAGTGCCGCTTTCGTCTCCCAGCGGGCTTCAGCACGCCGTACTGAAGTCCGGCGGATTCAAAGCGGCGCTAAAGCCCCGCACTCCAAATGAAGACCTCCTGACCGTCACGCCTGCTCGCCCCTGATCGTCGCTCCGAACGGCGCGGTCCGGTGCCTTTCAAAATTGCTGAGCGCGGATGCCTTGTTGGCGTTGGCGTAGCAGTACGCGCAGAGATGCGGGCAGGTGTTGTACTCGCCGATGTCTTTGCTGAGGATGCACCCGCACGCCGGGCGCTGGCCTTTGTCTTTGAGCCGGCTGTAGGGGTCGCCGCTGTCGCCGAAGAGCTCGCCCTGAACCGGGCCCGGCCTCACGAAGGCCATCAGCTCCCGGTCATGGCTGAACACGCGGGCGATCAGCCGGTCGTCCACGCACCGGTTGTGTTCGATCCCGCAGCCGGCCAGGTCCACGCGCTCGGCGCACGTGCCCAGGGCGAAACCCCATTTTTTGTTCAGCTCCGCCAGACCCGCGGCCAGAGTCCGCATGTCCGCCTCGCCGAACTCGCGCGCGTGGACGCCGCTCTGCTGGAGGTTGCGGCGCACCTTGTCGTAGCCCTTGATGTCGGCGAAACTGAAGACCAGCCGCGAGGTGTGGCCCTGCAGCCGGTCGCCGATCTTTCCGATCCTCGCCAGCAGCGTGTCGACCGTGATCCGGTCCGTCAGCAGCAGCGGGTCGCAACGCCAGATCACCTTCTCCTGGCCGATGCGCTCCGACAATTCGATAAAGGTCGCGATGCGCTCCGCCAGCGGCGGCACGCCCGGCTCCAGCCCCTCGGCCTCGTAATCGTTCAGGGTGAATTGAAAATAGTAGTTAAGCCGGCGCCGGTCAAAGAATGCCAGGTGCGCCAGCAGCGGCCGCGGGTTCTTGGTCCAGAATACAAACAGCCGGGCCTTTTCGAAGCTGACATGCACCGGCCTGCTGCTGAACGGGTTGACCCATTTGACAAAGCCCTGCCCGATGCGGTGCAGCAGCCACTCGGTATAGAAAGCGGGGATGTCGGTCGCGCGGCTCGCCGAGATGATCACCGGAGCCTGCGCTTCACACGCGACCCCGTCGACGTCGATGGTCACTCGCTCCCACACCGCCATTGGCACCGCTCCTTTTTGAAAACCGCCTTGTAGCCTATACAGCCAAACCATATGGTTTTTTGACAGGATTTACTTCGTAGATCCGGGTACGAATATCCATGATTTACAGGATTGAAATCAATGGCTGATAGTCATGTGAATCATGTAATCATGTCCGAAATTTCGTATGTGCAGTGTACTAGCGCCTGATCCCGCGCACCAGCGCCTCCATCGCGCCGGCCTGCGCCTCCATGCTGCGCACCATCTGGAGCTGCGTGCGGCAGCGGTCCAGGTTCTGGCCCGGCCGGTGCGTCCGGAAATAAACGTCGCCCGCCAGGTAGTCGGTGAGGAACCGGATGCCGATCGTCAGCGTGATCAGCCGCCCTGAGAAAACCAGCTCCTCCATCTCGGCCGGCAGCAGAAAGGCCGCCTCGGAAAGATAGCCGCGGGCCAGCGCCTCGAACATGCCGATGCGGCTCCCCACCTTCGACAGGTCCCGCTCGTCCTCCTTGGCCGAGGCCGTAGCCGAGCGCACCATGTCGCCGAAATCATAGAGCGCCAGCCCCGGCATCACCGTGTCGAGATCGATCACGCAGACGCCCTCGCCCGTGGCGTCGTCCAGCATCACGTTGTTGATCTTGGTGTCGTTGTGGGTGATGCGCTCCGGTATCTCGCCGCGCGCGTGGCGCTCGAGGAGGCGTCCGCACTGGACGCGCCGCTCGTCGACAAACGCGATCTCCGCCGCGACCTCGGCCTTGCGGCCGCAGACGTCCGCGCCGATCGCCGCGTCCAGCGCCTTCAGCCGCGCGGGCGTGTTGTGGAAGGCCGGGATGGTCTCGTGCAGCCGCGGAGCCGGCAGATCGGCCAGCAGATTCTGAAAGCGCGCGAAGGCCCGCGCCGCCTCGAAGGCCTGCCGGTCGCTCTCGATGATGTCGTACGTCCGCGCCTGCTCGATGAAGAGGTAGAGGCGCCACCAGTTGCCCTCCCCGTCGCGGACATACGGCAGCCCGTCACGCGCCGGCACCACGGTCAGCGCTTTGCGCGTCGCGTCGGGATCGCCCGCCTTGGCGAGCTGGCGCCCCAGATGTTCGGTGACGCGCACCACGTTCTCCATCAGCCGGTCCGGCTCCTTGAAGATGGCGTGGTTGATGCGCTGCACCAGATAGTTCACGGGCGTGCCCGCCAGACGCGCCGACACTTTGTAGGTGTCGTTGATGTGGCCTGACCCATAGGGCTGGACGCCGGCGAAATCGCCCCACGCCTGAAAGCCCGAGAACACCTGCCTCAATTGCTCAACGCTGTGCTTTGCCCGTTCCATACGCTCTCCCGCTGTCCGGCGGCGCAGGAGCGCTCGCCCTACCAAAAACACGCCTCGCCCCGTCGGGTAGGGCGAGCGCTCCGCGCCGCCGTCCCCCGTCGACTACCCGCCTATCCGTTTGACCACATCCGCCTTGAGCGCGTCGATCAACCCGGCCGTGTAGGCCGCGATCGAGAGGGTGTCGTCCCTCACCAGCGGACTCAGGTCCATCGCGAAGGTGAGCATCGTCGCCGCATCCACCGCATGCGACTCGAAGAAGGTCGCGTGGGCCTTGCGCCGCCCCATGACCGCGTCATCATAGCGCTTGCCGCCCGAGATCTGCGAGTCGAAAACCCCCGAAAGCGCCGCGGAGATGTTGGGGCGGCCGCTCACGTCCAGCACCACCTTGCTCTCATCCGGCAGCCAGTCCAGATCGCGCCAGATCTCGCAGCCATACACGTTTTGCGGCCGATCGGCCGGCGGCAGACGCCGGACCGCCGCGACCAGCGCGCGCACCACGCCCACGTGCGTGTCGTGCTTGTCGGACGGCACGTGCGTGTAGACGGTCTGCGGCCGCGTGGCGCGCAGAATCGCGGCGAGATCGTCCACGACCGCCGCATTGTCCTGCGCCTTCACCTGCCGGCTGCTGAAGTCAAGCTGCAGCATCGCCCCGTAACGGCCGACCATCGCGGCCGTGCGCTGCTCCGCGCGCCTCACGGCCTTCATCTGCTCGTCCGTATAGGCCGCATACACGCCGCTCCGCGAGCTGCCCGCGCCGTCGGTGCAGGTCACGCCGCAGAACGACGCGTCAGGCTGGCCGAAGCACGCCAGGATGCCGTGGACCGCCATGAACTCCAGATCGTCCTGATGCGCGCCCACGCCCAGATGGGTTGTGCGCGCCAGCGCCGCCTCCGCCGGCCGCCCGTCCGGCACGAAGATGTCAGCCGTCGTGTTGGTCAATTTCATCGGAAACCATCCTTTTTAGCGACATTGAACACAAAGACTCAAAGACTCAAAGAAATCAGAAGGATCTGCTTTTTTCTTCTTGGAGTCTTCGTGTCTTAGTGTTGGGAATTTCTCAGATCAGCGGCAGCGAGGCGGCCGCCACGGACTGGCCCACACGCCGCGCCTTCTCGTCCGGCATGAAGACCTCGACCTGTTCGGCGAGCTCCGGGAACTGGTCCGCCAGGATCAGGCGCGCGGTCTCGAGGATCATGACGCCGCCGGGCCCGGAGGTCACGCGGCCGAGGATCATCAGGCTGTCGAACCCGTAGAACTCGCGGTACCACGGCACGGTGTAGCCGAGATAGAGTCCGATCTTCTGGAAGATGGTCAGGGCCGTGACGTCGCCGTCCAGCATGCGCTCCTGCACCTTCTTCAGCCGTTCCGGCAGCGGCATCTTGGCGGGGAAGCGGATGCCCTTCTTTACCGCCAGATGGTTCACCGCCTGCTGCGAGAAGTACATCGCGCCCACGCCGGTGTCGCCCGACCATTCGTCAGCCGGGGCGGAGGGATGCAGGTCCACCGGCGCGAAGGCCAGCTCGGAGAGCCTCCCCGTGAGGCAGCCCCTGCGGTCGATGAAGCCCGCCGCCTCGCTCGAGCCCATGGACACGCCCAGAATGCCCTTTTTGCCGTGGCACATCAGGCCCGCCAGCGCGGTCACGTCGCCGTCATTCGCCACCTCCACCGGCACGTCCCACTCCTGACGCAGGCGGTGGAAGATGTTCTGCGCCTCGGGATAGCGCTCCGGCGGCACGGCCCGGAAAAGCGACGCCACCTGGATGCGGTTGTCCACCACCACGCCCGCCGTGCTGCCGCCGATCGCGTCCACGCGCGGCAGCCGCGCGGCCGCCTTTTTCAGCCCCTCGTTGAGCTTCGCATAGTGGTACTCCGGGTCGGCCTGGTTGCGCGGGTCCCACGGGAACTCCTCGCTGAACACCACCTTGCCGCGCTTGACCGCGCTGATCTTGAAATCGCTCGCGCCCAGATCGAAGCCCAGGCGGCAGCCGCTGGTGCGGTTGTCCATCAGCAGGGCGCGCTCGTAGGACTGCGGCATCTCGGCCAGGGGCCTCAGCTCCACCACCATCGGGCGGCCGTAGACGCCGGCCATGAACTCGACATCGAAGGAGCGCGCGCCCGCCTTGGTGTACTGCTGTTTGATCGCCAGGCAGAGCTTGCGGGGACCGCACAGCATCAGGCGCCAGCCGCCGCCCGCCCAGAGCAGGAACTTGACGATGCGCTCGGCCAGCAGCAGCACCTCGGGCGAGTCCTCCGCGCGCGTCGGCAGCGGCAGGTCATACCGCATGACGTAGCCGTTCTCGCGCTCCCAGGCGATCACCAGAGTCTTGCCCCCCGGCCGCGCGGCGCGCTGCAGCTCCTGCAGCAGCGTGATCGGCGGTTTGAAATCCCTTTTCAGAGCCGCCTTGGCCTGCACGTTGGTCTCGAACATCTCAGCCTCCTTCCGTACCCTCACACACGGCACCGTCTCGTCGATAACTTCAAACGATTACGATTAAGCGCACGATCAGGATTAGGAGGAACCGGGTACCTTTCGGACCCGCAACCGTAATCCTAATCCCAATCTTAATCCGACCCGCCCGAGCCTTCATTCCCGTCGCTCGTTCCCGCTCAAGAGGCTCCGTTGACCGGTCGCTTGTGTGCATAGCTTATAGGATGCGCTATCCTCTTGCGTTCACAATACTAATTCCGTAATATTACGCACATGTCGCGCGCCATTTCCAATCTGCGTTTCGATTACATGAACACCTCGGAGCGCCGCGTGCTGAACCTCGCGGAGGTCGGCATCCCGGCCGTGCCCATGCTCGGCTACTGCCACTACCGCAACCCGCGGCCCGACGTGCCGGAGCACTGGCACTCCGGCTGCATGGAGATCCACTGCTGCGTGCGCAACGCGCTGACGTTCGGGTTCAACGGGCGCGCCTACCGGCTGGCGCCCGGCGAAGTGTTCGTGAACCTCCCGGGCGAGCGCCACACGGTGAGCGAACACCCCAAGGGCCTGATCCTGTACTGGCTGATCTTGCGCCTCGACGCGAAGGCGCCGGACTTCCTGCAGCAGCCGCCGCGCGAGGCGGCGGCCTTGCGGCAGGCCCTGTTGAATATCCCTTACCGGCACTTCCGCGGGACGGAGCGCGTCAAGCGCCTGTTCCAGACGCTGCACTTGCTGCATGACGAGCCCGCCACGGATCTGCGGACCTTGCGGCTGCGGACCACGCTGCTGGAGCTGCTGATGGAGGTTCTTTCCTCCGCGCACGCGCATACCGTCCCGCCGGGCGAGGCCCGGCTGATGACGCTCATGCGCGACATGCAGGCCCATCCGGAGAACGAGTACGCGGTGGCGGATCTGGCGCGTCAGGCGGGCCTGGCGCCCACCCACTTCATCACGCGCTTCCGCGCGGTGGCGGGCCTGCCGCCGCGCCAGTTCCTGCTCGCCTGCCGCATGAAGGCCGCCCGCGCGCTGCTGCAAGAAACCGCCGCGCCCGTCACCGAGATCGCGATGCGCCTCGGCTTCTGCACCTCGCAGCACTTCGCCAGCCTGTTCAAGCGCCACACGGGCATCACGCCCCTCGCCTGCCGCAGGGGCGACACCGGCCCGCGCCGCGCCAGCGACCGCGATGACGGCCAGAGCCCTGCGGCCGAAACACGGCGCGGACGTGTTAAGCCCGACGCGCGCTCACCGGCACGGCGCGCGCCCTGACGTTTTTACAAAAAGGCGGGGCTGTTCAGTTGGGGGAAACGACACCGGAGCCTGTTTCTTTAACCCGCTCGAACTGCTCGAAGATGGAATAATCGTCGTCCCACGAATGCAGCTCGCCGTCGGCCTGCCTGAGCCAGAGCGTTTCCGGATCTTGGCTGGAGCCCGTGAGCACGGTCCAGACTTCTCCCGCCTTGTAAACGCAGCCGGTCTCCTGCTCGTCATCGTCGAGGACCTTCAGATCTGTTCTCAACCGGACCTTGTCTCCGGCCTTGAGCCCGCACTCGTATTCGGTGATGTCGAACGTCGAGACGGAAATGCACTCGTCCTCTTGGCTGCCTTCCAGGCGGTATCTCAGGACATAGGCACGATCATTATCCATACTTTCACCCATCAACCCTTTCTCTGACCAATGTTCGGCGTACTGTAGTCCCGCCGCGTGCCGTTGTCAATGCGCGGGGCGCCCTGTCTGACCTTTTGGTGTCGCATCCCTTAACCGGGATGCGCTCAGAAAGTCGGTGGACGACACGGAGGTCGTCCCTCCACGCGCGCAGAGGCGTGCTGTTCTCGCATTCTGGAGGGTCGGGCTCCGTCCCGACCGTGCATGGTCGACTTTCTCAGCGCACCCTTAAATGGTTATACGCGGTCCAGGGTTTGTAGTACCGCCTTCAGGCGGAAACCGGTGAGGGGATACCTTGGAATTCCGCCTGAAGGCGGTACTACGAACAAGGCTAAAACACGAGGCCGGACAGCAACCGTCATGTTGTTTTGGGGACACTACACGAGCCGTTGATCGGCCAGAAACGGCGGCACGGAGTGCTTGGCATGACCGCCTCACTGGATCGCCGGCATGGGCACGAGCTTGCCTTCGCGCTGCAGCGCGAGTTGCGCCTCGGGCTCGTACACGCCGTAGAAGACCGCGTTGAGGTCGAGCCACGTGCCGATGCGGCGCAGCTCCTCGGCCGTCAGTTTCGTTTCGGCCTGTCCCGCTTTGAGCGCCGCAATCAGCCCGCTTCCGCGCGCGCCGTCGGCGCCGCCCTCGGGCGTCACCTGGATCTGGTTGCGCATCGGGAAACAGGTCACCAGCGGCCGGCCTGTTTTTTTCGACAGGCGGCGCACCGCCTTGCCGTCCGCCCCCTTCGCGTAGCAGAGCGAGTCGTAGGACGCGGTGTAGCCGTGCGGGCCGACGATCGTGCGCGAGAGGTTGATCCCGGCCTTGGCCTCTTGGTCGTTGTGGCAGCGCACGCACCGGGCGTCGAGGATCGGCTGCACGTTCTCGACAAACCCGTAGGGGCGGCCCGACTCCGGCGTGGGCGTCAGCTCGGCCGCCGGCCGCTTCATCGCGGCGACCGTTTTCAGCGCGGCCGCCGAGACCGCCATCTTGTTCTCGTGGCAGCCGACGCACGAAACGCGCTCGCCCGGCATGAGCGAGGTGCTGGAGCGCATGGTCCGGTAGGCGAACCCTTCCCCGTCCAGCACCTGGAAGAGGAACGGCTTGCCCGCCGGCACGAGGAAGCGCGCCGAGCCGTCCGCCTCGACCGGCGTCACGCCCAGCACCGCCCGCGTGTTCTCTTCGCCCGCCACGCCGATGCGCGGCACGTTCGAGTCACGCGTCGTTTTGGGGAAGAGCTGCACCACGCGGATCTGCTTGAGCGTGCCGCGCGCGGCCTGGGGGAGCCCCTCGTAGACGTCCGAAAGGAACACCTCGCCCAAGCCGCGCTTCGCCAGCAGCAGGTTTCTGACCGAGGGCAACTCCGGCGGAGCCAGGCGCGGCGCGAGCGGCGCCGGGCAGGTCGCGCCGATGGTGCCGTCGCGGTAGAGCACCTCGCGGTTGCCTTGTCCGTCCATCACATAGAGTCCGAGCGCGGTGTCGGGGTTGTGGCGCGCGGGCTCGTACATCAGGCCGTCGCGGCTGTAAGCCACGAGGAACAGCCGCTCGGATAAGGGCCAGGGCGCGTTGTACCATTCGCCGTTCGGACCCTTCTCGGCTTCGGGATAGTGGCCCGGCGTCAGGTGTGTCACCGCCGCTTCGCTGTTGTTGTGGACCGTGGGGTCGATCAGGAGCACCGGCCCGCCGGTGATCGCGTGGTGGGCGGAGGCGACGCAGACGATCTTGCTGCTGCCCGGCACCGCCTTGGCCTGGAAGGTGCAGTGCGGCTTGGGAGTCTCGTTCCCCCAGACGGCCATGGGGTTGGTGCCGTCCGGGCGCATGGACCAGAGGTTCTGATGTGTGACCGCGTCGCGGTCGATGTAGTCCCAGCGCGCGAAGAGCAGATGGCCGCTGTTCGATACCGACGGGAACCACTCGTTCACGTCGTTCCACGAGAGCTGCTGGATCTTTGAGCCGTCGGGGTTCATGCGGAACAGCGTGAAGGAGTGCCAGCGGTCGCTGTAGCCCCACCAGAAGCAGCGCGAGGTCGCGCGGCGGCGCGTAGAGACGAAGGCGATTCCGCCGTCCGGCAACCATTCCGGCATCAGGTCGTCGTAGCTGTCGTTTGTGATCTGCCGCAGCCCCGTCCCGTCGCTGCCGATCTCATACAGGTGAAAGTAGTGGTGGTTCGTGTCGGTCTCGTTGCGCGGCAGCGAGCGCGGGTCTTGCGCGCCCTCGGTCGCGACGAACGAGAACAGGATCCGCTTGGCGTCGTACGACAAGCGGGGTTCGAGAAAACTGCCGGACGGCAACTGTCCCTTGACCAGGTCGCGGCTGGCCAGCGAGACGCCCGGCCTCTCCAGCAGGTGCAGGCTGCCGCCGGGCCGCTGGCGCCAGCCGAAATACTGCGCCACCTCGTGGTTCCACGAGGGGTTCTTGCGCGTGCAGAAGAGCACCTTGCCGAAATTCAGTTGGGGATCGGACAGCAGCGCGCTCCGCTTCAGCAGCCGCGCCCGCAGATAGCCCTCCCAGCCCGACCCCTCCGGCGCGACAGGCGTTCCCGTGATCCGTTCCGTCCGTTCGGCCTGTTCCCGCATGCACGCCGCCAGCCGGGCCTCATCCCCGCCGCCGAAGAGACCGTCGTCCTGCACCCACTCCGACACCGCCAGCAGGAACAGGTCAAGCTCCGGCGCGCGCGGCACACCCGCCACGGCTTTCCCGTAGGCTTCACGGACGGACGCGCCGAGCTTCGGCAACCCGACCGATCCGTTTTCAGTACGCGCGGACGTCTCGGACGCGCGCAGGGGCTGTCCGGGACGTCCAGCCCTACAGGAAATCTCCGCCAGCAGCTTCAGCCCCTCGACCCAGGTGCCGTCGTACCGCACAATCACCGAGGTTGCAGCCGAACCCGCCACTTTCAATCCGCCCGGGTCCTGCGTCAGGCTCCATGCGCCGTCCGTGTCGAGCGCGACCACGTAGCCGCCGTAGCCGTCCTGAGGGTTGCCGTCCGCAATGACCACGAGCGGGAAGGCCGCTGCCGTATCGATCGCGCCTCTGAAGAGCCGGAAGTCTTTGCCGACCCCGTACACCTCGGGCTCGCTCGCCGCCGTCGCCGCGCCGCCGGAACACTCGTAGCGCCACACGTTCGCGCCCTGCTTGTCTGAAAAGCCCTCGGAGGCCCGATAGACCGCGCCGCCCGCATACGCCACGACCGGGTCCCAGCCTGTGGTGTCGCAGGCGTAACCGCCGCGGCGGTTGACAATGAACCGCAGGACATCGCCTTGCTTGACCTCCAGCGCGAGCGCCGGTTCCTTGCCGACCGCGTCTTTGCCGTCCAGTTCCGCAGACCAGATTTCCCGCGTGTTGTGCTGAATCGACACCTTCACGCCGTCGCCGTCGAGGTGCAGCTTCTTGACCGTGCCGGAGACCGACACGCGTCCGTCCACAGGCGCGACGAACGCGCGCGCCACATCCGAGCCGTCGCCGGGATGCATCCAGTCTTTGCCCACGCGGGCCCACGGCTCGCCGCCCGTCCAGAAGGTGGAGCCGCGCCATTCCGCACCCGCCGCGGGCGGCATCGCCATGCGCGCGAACCCTCCCGCCGGCAGCTTGGCAGCAGCGTAAGCCAGCGTGACCTCGCCCGCCTCGATCCGCAGGCCCGGCCATCCCGTCAGCTCTGTCACGTGTGTCCCGTCCGGCACCCGCACCTCCGCCTGCGCGAGCGTGGACGACTGGCCGGAGGACGCGACCGGCACGGCCGGCGGCGCTGCCGGCGCCATCGCGGTCTCCGCCGCCGTCGGCAGCAGCGTCCACTTTCCCGGCACCTGCACGACACCTGCCAGACAGGCGAGCGGCATGACAAGCAAAACTGCTGTTCTCATGATGACCTCATCTTTTTTCACGGCAATGGCGGACCGCTGCCGCACCCTCAAAATGACTCACCCGGCCCAGTCCCGCGCACGCCCAAGGATGGGCGTGCCACATCCCTGAATGTGCCATGCGCATCCTTGCGCATGGGCAGCAGGGGCCATACGGCTCTCCCATCACATCGGGACTCACTCCACCCCCGGCGCATCCGCATGGAACGGCCCCGGACGGATCACGACCGGGGCGCTCTTCAGGCGCGGTTTGATCGCCAGCCAGTCGCAGCCCTGGAACTGCGGATCCTCCTCCGCCCGGATGTCCTCGTCCGACAGATACGGACACATCGTATCAACCCAGAGAATCAGCCGCAACAGGCTGTAGGGATCGACCTTCACCCTGTGGTGTTTGCCGCCCGACGCGAGTTCCACCAGCCGGCTCTTGAACGAGAGCCGCGTCATCGGTTCCGGCGTGCGGTAGGCGGCCGGATCCACCGTGCTGTAGTTCTCCACCTTCAGCGTTCCGGCCAGATCATAGCCCGGCGGGACCTTTTCCGGAACAGCGTTCGTCCGGCCCCAGCCGGGCCGGCCGATCAGCGTGGTGTACGGCTCATAGCCGCGCAGCGTCAGATCGAGCGTCTTGCGCCCTTCGCCCTCGCCTTGGTGGCACTTGCCGCAAGCGCGGTCCAGCACCGGCTGCACATCCTTGAGGTAACCCACCGAGGTGCCGAAGCGCGCCACGCGTGCGGCGCTCCGCGCATCCGCACGCGCCTCCCCCTGCAGGCCGTGAGCGAGCGCCTGCCCGAGCGTCAGGCATCCCTCGGGCGCGCAGGCGAACCCGGTGTCGTAAGCCCACGGCGCAGGCGTGATCGCGTCGGGGTCCCTCCGGACCGCCGTTGCCGGGCCTTGGCCCAGTTGCGGCGCGCGGCTGTGCTGCTCGTGGCAGCCCTGACAGCCCCGGCTCTCGCCCGGCATGACATTGACGAAACTGCGCATGGTCTGGAGCGCGCGGTGGCTCTCATCCAGCAGCTGGAAGTGCAGCGCCACGCCTGCCGGCGCCCGGAACCAGACCGATCCGTCGGGCTGGATCGGCACGGTCCCGAGCACGCGCTTGACCCCGTCGGACTGCACGAGCGAGACCACCGGCCCGGTCGAGAGCGCCGGCCGCCGGTTCCAGTAGGTGTAGGTCTTCTGCTCGATGTGCAGCACCCGCAGGAATTTGGCTTTGTCCTTCAACTCCGGCGGCGCGCCGTGATAGACGTTCGCGCTGTAGATCGAGCCGCCCACCGGCGCCAGGCGTTCAGCCATCGTCGGCCATGCGACGCGGTCCGGCAACGCGGGCGGCGCGGTCCGCGCTCGGATCGGCTGGGCGTGGAAGATGTGGTTGGTGCCCTCATAAACCAGCTCGCGGTTCCCGTCCGTGTCCATCAGATACAGGACGAACTTCCCGTCGCGGCGCGCCGAGACCAGAAAATCCTTCTCGCTCAGCGGGTAGGGCGTCTGGTAAGCGTCAACCTTGCCGCAGGCCTGATAGTCGGGCGATTCGACCGGGTCCGACGGGCCGTTGCCGCTCTCCGGCCAGGCGAGTTCCGCCGTCACTTTGGTCAGGCCGTTGGGGAAGTTCGCGCCCTTGTCCGGATCGACGATGCCGACGCTGCCCGCGAACCAGTTGTGGTGCGCGCTGCCCGTGAACATCACGCGGCGGCTGCCGGGAATCGGCCGCGCGTCCTTGAGCAGATCCGGCCAGACCGACTGGTTGCCCCAGAAGGTGTTGGGCTGCGTGCCGTCGGGATTCACGGTCCAGAGGCTCTGGCACCGCCACAGCGGCTTGTCGGTGTACTCCCAGCGCGTGTAGACGAGCCGCCCGTCGTTCATCACCGCCGGCAGGTAGTCGGGCTCGTTGTTCGCGGAGATGAAATAGAGGTTCTCTCCATCCAAGCCGCAGCGCATCAGCATGTAGGCGTTGGTGGGCGGCATGCAGCGCACGTAGGTGTGCCCGCGCGTCGAGGAGAGGACGAAGTTCTTGCCGTCGGGCAGATACACGGGGTCCAGGTCGTCGAAGATCCCGGAGGTGATCTGCCGCAGCCCCGTGCCGTCCACGTTGATCTCGTAGATGTGAAAAGCCTTCTCGTTGTGCGGCTTGAAGCAGAACAGCACGCGCCGGCCGTCGCACGAGAGGTCGGGCCGCCAGAAGCTGCCGTGCAGCGGCGCCTGCGGCATCAGCCGCCGCACCTGGCCGTCCAGCGACAGCCCGTCGACCACGAGCAGCTGCCCGCCCGGCACCGCCATGTAGCCCAGCCGGTGACGCGTCTCGTGTTGCCACTCCCGCCCCGCCGGATAGGGCATGTCCACCAGCAGGAGCTGAGAGAAATCGATCACGGGATTGCCGATCATCAGCCCTCGCCGGACGCGCCGCACCGCGAGGTACAGCTCCCGCGTTTTCTCCGCCGAAAGCGGCGCCTGCACAGCTTCGGCCGCCACCTTGTCGAGTGCGTCGGCCGGCAGGCAGAGACGCGCCGCCAGCGCGCGCGTCCGCGTGATCTCCCGCGTCAGATCGGGCTTTTCATTGACCTGATAGAGCCAGTCGCGCTCGATCGCCGCCCTAGCCTCCGCCGCCGTGAGCGTCCGCACCGCCGGCGTGGCGGGCCGCACATACGGCGCGACCGGTTCCGACACCGCCGGACGCTCCGGCACCTGGGGCCAGTTGGCCGCAGCAGCCTCGAGCAGCACCGTCTCCACAACAGGACCCCCTTCCGTCAGACGGGCCCTCATCGTGTCGGACCACGCCTTGAGCTTTTTCCACGTGGTCCTTTCCGGCGCCGGACAGCGCGCCCATTGTCCTTCCGTCAGCGGCATGTACTCGGTCAGGCACTCGATTTTTTCAGACAGCTTCAGCTTCAGACCGTCCAGATCGGTCAGCGACAGAAAGAGCGCGGGCGCCTGACCGTATAGCCGGACATAGGTTGCGCACTCGCTCGGAAACCGAGCGGCCAGGGTCATCGCAAACAGGTTCTTGACCTCGGGCGGACAGGCGCTCGCGCTCTGCGTCAGCGTCTTGCGCGCCGCACTCAACATCGCCGTAAACGTCCGATGTTCCTGCAGGAGCGTTTCCCATTCTGCGGGGAGAGTCGTCATCGCGTTCGCAGTCAACGTCGAGGCGCCAGCCTTGAATAACGCCATGAGGGTTTCAGGGGGCAGCGCTTCCGTGTACAGGCGCAGGTCGTCCAGCCCGCCTTGGAAGAACTCGCCCTGCCCACCGTGAGAACCGACAAACCCTGCGACGCGCGCGACCTTGGCGACCCCCGCGTGCGGCAGCTGGCCGATCAGCGCGCCGTCGAGATACACGCGCTGCTCTTGGCCGTCGAAGGTCGCCGCCGCGAAATGCCAGCACCCGTCCAGCACGCTCTCGGCGCGGATCCGCGCGTCGCACTCCTGATAAGTGCCGTTGACGTCCAGTCCCAGCGACAGCACCGAGCCCCTCTCCTGAAATGAGAAGAGCAGACGCCCTTCGGGGGATTCGATGCGGAAAAGCTCATTGTAAGGGTCGAACGCCTCCGGCCTGACCCAGGCGCTGACCGAGAAGGCCTCGAGCTTTTCCGGCAGGCAGGCGGAGTCCATCCGCAGGACACTCCGCCCCGAAAGGAGCATCGTCTTGCGGGTCACCGCACAGGCCCCGACGGGCGCGGCAACGGCCTCTTTCAGCATGCCCGAGTCCCAGACCGGTTGCGGCGCATCCGCCGCAAGTCCCGCCCAAGCGCCCGCCAGCGCCACTCCCATCATCACGCTTTTGTTCATTCGCTTCCCTTTTATTGACGCCCGACGCTCGCCCCCCGACTCCCGGATGCCGCCAAGTCGCGGGGAACCCTCAACGGGTGTCGAGCGTCGCAGGTCGGGCGTCCTCTCGCCCCCCCTCACTCCTCGATCACCACGCGGAAGCCGACGTCGTAGACCGTCTGCCACGAGGCGTAGGCCCGGCGGACCGCCGCGCCCGCGTCGCGCGGACGGTCCCTGAACGACCCGCCGCGCGCCACCTTGGCCTCAGTGATGTCGCCGCTGTTGCGACCGTCATCCTCGACATACGGATAGGGGCGGTAGCTGCTGCGCGTCCATTCGCTGGCGTTGCCGACCATGTCGTAAAGCCCCCACGCGTTCGCGCCCGCCTGCGCCACGTAGTCCATGCTGTACCAGTTGTCCTTGTAGCGCTCCTCATGCAGCGGGTAGCCGAGCGCGACCTCGTAGGGCTGGCGCTTCTGGATACGGTTGCCCCCCTCCCAGCCGATCGTGTTCGACCAGCGCACGGCCTGGTCCGAGAGGTTCGCCCAGCCCGAAAAGTCGTCTTCCAAACCGCCCCAGTAGAAGCGCGTCGCGGTGCCGCCGCGCGCGGCCCACTCCCACTGCGCCTCGGTCGGCAGCGCGGCCGGCACGCCCGCCGTCCGGCCCAGCCACTCGCAGAAGGCCGCCGCGCGCTGCCAGCTCAGGCGGATCGCGGGCTGGTCGCGGTGGTTCGAGATGTCGCCCGGCACCGTATGGTCCATGCCGTGCAGATCCTGGTAGCGCGAGTCGTGCTCAGGATCGAACGCGTGGTACTGGCGGTTCTTCACCTCGGTCGCCGACATCCAGAACGGCTTGGCGATCCGCACGGCGGCGCGCGGACGCTCGTCCGCGTAACCGTCCAGGGAGCCCATCACGAACGCGCCCGCGGGGATGCGCACGAAGGTCATGGCCTCGCCGTTCGGGAGCTTCACGTCGCGCCGCGTCGCTCCCGACGCGGCCTGCGCCGCGCTCAGCGGAAAAACCGCGGCCGCGAGCGCGTCGAGCTTGACTTCCGGTTCAGGCTGCGGCTCGGCCGGTGCCGGCGCGCCGCGCGCCTTGACCGTCGCGGCCCACGCATCGTATTCGCCTTCAGGATCGTCACCGCAGCCCGCGAAGCGCTGTTTCAGTTCGAGCCGCCGCGCCTGCTGCGCGTGGCCGCGGCTGGCCGGCGGGCTCCACTTGCCGCGCCACGGCGCGTTGAGGTCGATCCACGTATAGAGCGTCTCCCACGCGTCGCGGTCGAGCCGCACGCCGTGATGACCCTTCTTGAGCATCTGCACGAGCACGCTCGTCGAGGCGTGCCACTCCAGCGGATTGAGCAGGGCCAGCTCGCTCTCGGGGCCCGGTCGGCGCACGTACGGATGGACCAGGTGGTAGCACGCGGTGGCGTCGCGCATCGCCAGTCTGAGGTTCTGCCCCGGCACGCCGCCCTGGTCGCTCGCGCGCAGCGGGGCTTTTGTCTCGTCGCCGTGGCAGCCCAGGCAGTACTTCTGCGCGACCGGCCACACCTCGTACTCGAATCCGAACGGCCGCGCAGGCCCTTGGAACGGCCGGATCTGCTGCATCGGCCGGGTATCCGCGGCGGCGCGGCCGGCAGCCACTGACGAGCGGTTGTCCTCGTGGCAGCCCATGCACGACACCCGTTCGCCCGGCATGCCGACCAGCCACGAGCGCATCAGTTGCAGGGCCGCGCCCTCGGCATCCAGCGGCTGCAGCGAGATCGGCGTGTTCGCGGGGATCTCGAAGCAGGCCGAGCCGTCCGCTTCGACGTCCACCGTTCCGAGGATGCGTTTCACGTCCCAGCTCGACTCCACGCGGCCGAGGCCGACCGACTCGGGGCCGCCGGTGCGCTCGTAGTTGAAGTGGTACGCGAAGACCCGCAGACGCTTGACGGTGCCGCGCGGAACCCCGCGCAAACCCGGCCCGTTGTAGATGTCGGCGATGTGAACGCTGGCGGTCTTGGCACCGGTCACGGTCCGGTCGGGAATCACCGGCGGCCGCGTGCGCGGCACCAGCGGCATCGGCTCCAGCAGCGCAGCGCCCTCAAGTTCCGCGATGCGCGTGACGTTGTCGAACACGTCGACCAGATAAATGCCCCAGAGCGCGTTCCGGTCGCTCTTGACCGAGACCAGCACGTACTTGTCGCTCAGCGGGAACGGGTAGACGAAATAGGGCTTGCCGCGCTCGAACTGGTTGCGCACGAGGCCGTCGGCGACGTCGCCCGGCACGGGCTGACCGAACCCCGGAAATTCATGCACCATGCCGGTCCGCTCTTTCGGCAGGGTCTTGGGCAGGATGCGGAAGGGCGTGGTGCCTTCCGGCCCCCAGCTTTTGTCGGGCGGGTCGTAGACGAACGGATAGGCGCGCGACAGCGTGGGGTCCATCAGCACCATGCGCCCCGCTTCGGGCACGTCGTGATGCCCGCCCACGATGCCGACAACCTGGTGCGCGTCGTTCGGGACCGGCCGGCACTGCTGCAGCACGGTCGGGAAATACGAGCCGGAGCCGTAGAGCGACAGCTGCGCCGTGCCGTCGGGGTTCATGGTCATCAGGATGCGCGACCAGTAGTGCTGCAGGTCGGAGTATTCCCAGCGCGTGTAGAGCACGCGTCCGTCGTTCATGACCGTGGGCGTGTAGTCGCTGTCCTGCTCGAAGGTGAGCTGGCGGACCGCGCCGGTCCGGCGGTCGAGCCGATAGAGCATCGCGACCGGCAGCGAGCCGTGCACGCAGGGCAGGCCCTGATACGCGGCCGTGCCCAGCATCACGACCCGGCCGTCCGGCGTGTAGCAGCCGTCGAACCAGTCCACGTCCGGGTCCGTCGGCGGCGTGACCTCCGTGCACCCGGTCCCGTCGGCGGCGATCTCGAACAGGGCCAGGCGGTTGCCCGCGTTGATCCCGGTGAAGAGCAGGCGCTGCGCATCGTAATCGAGTTCCAGGTCGCGGACGAGCGTGGCGGTGCCGGGACGGTAGAGCGGCTCGATCCTGGGCGTGCCGCGCAGATTCGAGATCGTGACGATGTCGTTGGTCCAGCCGTCGCGGCGCATGTCGGCGTGGTTGAACGGGTTGAGATTGAGAAAGCCGATCTCGCGGCTGATCTCCCGCCGCGCCTTCTGCGGGTCGAGCGTGCGGCGCAGCGCGAGGATCCGGTCGAAGTCGAGCAGCGGGTTGGCCAACAGGGCGGCCCGCGCGGCTTCGATCAGCGCCTCGGCATCGCGCTGCCTGGCCGGGTCTTGCCCGCCGAGACCGGCCCCCGCCTCCTCGCTCCGGAGGGCGAGCGCCTCGACGGCCGCCCGGTGCCGGCGCGCGTCGTAGAGGTCTCCGTGGCTGCTCGCCAGATCCTCGACGCTCCGGCGCGCCGCCGCCGGATTGAAGCGCGCGAGATCCTCCTTGAGTTGTGTCACGCGTGCCGGCGGCAGTCCCTGGGCGAAACTGGTCTCACCCGCGAGAAAGGCGGCAATCAGCAAGAGCGTGATGTGTTTGTCTATTCGCATGAGCGCCTTTGATACGTATTAAATTACTAAGACCACGCTTTTGAGCGTGTCCACTTTCAGGTGGGGCTCGACCGCCGGGCGAGCCGCTCGGCAGCTCTGCGGACGGCCCGGCGGTCCGTCCCCGCCTCAATGCCGCGATCCGCCCTTACTTTCCTTCCCACCCCATGGTTGCGGAGATCCGTGTTGCCGTCGCCAGCACCTTGGGGCCAACCCGCTCCTCCAGTTCCTTGACGGTGTAGTGGATCGTCAGGGCCGAGCAGCAGATCGCGCCCGCCACGTGGCCGGCATAGTCGAAGACCGGCGCGCCGAAGCAGATCACGCCCTTGATGTACTCCTCGTTGTCGAGGGCAAAGCCCTGCCGTCGCACGCGCGCCATCTCGGCCAAGAAGCCCTTGCGGTCCGCGTGCGTGTTCGGCGTCAGCTTCTCGAGCCCCTCGGCGATCAGCCGCGCGCGCAGCGCGTCGTCCGCATAGGCCGCCAGCACCTTGCCCGCGCCGTCCGCGTGCAGGAGGTAGCGCCCGCCCATGCGGCCGCCGCCGGAGCGGATCGCGCGGCCGCCCTCGTGGTGGATCAGGTAGAGGATGCGGTCCTCGTGGAGCACGCCGAGGTAGACGCACTCGTTGAGCTCATCCCACAGCGCGCGCAGCGGCTCCCCGGACGCGCGGGTCACGGTCATGCGCGCCACCGGCAGGGAGTTGTAATGGAAGGAGAGCAGCGACGGCTCGTACTTCGGCCCTTCGCCGCTCCCGATGATGATCCCCTCGGCCAGCAGGGTCTGCAGGCAGCGGTAGACCATGTGTTTGCTGAGGCCGGACGCCTGGCAGAGCTCGGCCAGCCCGAGCGGCTTGGGCGACTCGCACAGCAGCCGCGAGAGGCGGATGCCCGCCCGCAGCCCCGGCACGTCATACGCGGGGGGGTTCTTTACCATGAACCGATGGTACACTAATGAACCTTTTGGGCGCAAGCGCCTTTTCAGGCGAGGCGGTGACCCGATTGGCCGCGGGCTTGCGCCACGGGGGTGAATGCGTTAACATGAAGGCCTTTTTCCTAACCTGCGAGGTCTTTTCATGTTAGACATCAAGCGTATCCGTGACAATTTCGATGAGGTGGCCGAGGGGCTGCGCCGCCGCGGTTCGGAGGTCGCGCTGGCCGAACGCGCGCGCGACCTGGATCTGCAGCGCCGGGCGCTCGTGACCCGGACCGACGAGCTGAAGACGCTGCGCAACACGCGCTCGAAAGAGATCGGCGCGCTCAAGAAGGCGGGCCAGGACACGACCGACGTGCAGGCCGACGTGCGCGCCATCGGCGACCAGATCACGGCGCTCGACAACCAGCTCCGCGAGGTCGAGGAGACGCTCGAGAAGGCCATGCTCTCGATCCCGAACGTGCCCTGCAAGTCCATCCCGACCGGTGCGGACGCCGCGGCCAACCGCGTGGCGAAGGTGGAGGGCGTCGCGCCGACCTACGCCTTCAAGCCGCTCGACCACATCGCGCTGGGCGAGAAGCTCGGGATTTTCGACCTGCCGCGCGGCGTGAAGATCACCGGCTCCGGCTTCCCGCTGCTGCTGGGGGCAGGCTCCAAGCTCCAGCGCGCGCTGATCCAGTACATGCTCGACATGCACACCGAAGTGCACGGCTACACCGAGATGCTGCCGCCCTTCGTGGTCAACACCGCCTCCATGCGCGGCACGGGCCAGCTCCCGAAGATGGCCGAGGACATGTACCACTGCGAGATCGACGACTTCTGGCTGATCCCCACGGCCGAGGTGCCGGTGACCAACTATTTCCGCGACGAGATCATCGACCGCCCGCTGCCGGTCTACCTCACCGCCTATACGCCCTGCTTCCGCCGCGAGGCGGGCTCGGCCGGCAAGGAGACGCGCGGCATCCTGCGCGTGCACCAGTTCGACAAGGTGGAGATGGTGAAGTTCGTGGAGCCCGAGACCTCGTACGCCGAGCTGGAGACGCTGGTGGCGAACGCCGAGGACGTGCTCAAGGGTCTCGGCCTGCACTACCGCATTCTGGAGCTCTGCTCGGGCGACATCAGCTTCGGCGCGGCCAAGTGCTACGACATCGAGCTGTGGGCGCCGGGCCAGCAGGGGTGGCTGGAGGTCTCCTCCTGCTCGAACTTCGAGGACTTCCAGGCCCGCCGCCTGAACTGCCGCTACCGCGACGCGGCCGGCAAGACGCGCCTCGTGCACACGCTCAACGGCTCGGGCGTGGCGCTGCCGCGCCTGATGATCGCGATTCTGGAGCAGTTCCAGCAGGCCGACGGCTCGGTGCACCTGCCCGAAGCGCTCCGCCCGTACATGCGCGGCGTGGACCGGCTCCTGCCCGTGAAATAACGGCAGAGGGCCGAGGACGGAGGGCCGAGGACGGCTGAAGGGACTTCGTTTCCCAAGACGTTAGACCGAACCCTCCGACCTCCGTCCGCTGTCTTCCGTCCTCTGGATCAAAGCGCCAAGCCGGGGATGCGGGTGCGCAGGGCCTTCATCTCCTGCGACCACTTCTGCACATCGGCATCGGTCTCGGCTTTGGCGATCTCGTTGGTGTGCTGCTCTTTCCACAGGCGGAACTTCGCGTGAATGGCGTCGTACTCCTGGCGGAGGGCCGTCTCGGCCACCTTCATCTCGCGCAGCTGATCCTCGAGGCGGGTCTTGTCCTGCTCGGCGGCGTGGTCGCGCTTCTCGGTCAGCGCCTTGGCCGCGTCGATATGCGCCATGTAGGATTTATACGCCTGATTATAGGTGGCAAAGAAGGGGTTTTTCGCCGCGGCCGCCTGGAGCAGCTCGGTCTTGCGCAGTCCGATCTTGCCGCTGAGCGCGTAATAAGCCTGCAGGTCCGCGCGCTGCCGGGCCGTGAGCTTCGTGTAGGACCCGGTAAAAAGCAAGACATCCTTGCGGCTGACCAGGAGCGGGGCGGACGGGGTGCCGTTCTCGAGCAGCACGCACTCCACCATGTTGCCGATGGAGGCGACGCGCTTGTCCCGGTACTCCAGCAACACGCCGCCCGGAACATGCCCCAGGCGCGCGCCGTCCAGGCCGAAGTAGCTGGTGCGCTGGAACGTGATGCCCCACCCCGGCTTCTCATTGCGCGACACCGGATAAATGCCGTTCATCGCCGGCGCGGCCTCGTCGCCGTCGTCGGGTAGAGGGGGGCGCGCCGCCGCGCCCGTCCCGGGACGGGCGCGCGCGTCCGCGCCGCTGTCCTGCGCCGGGGAGCTCGGCGGCACGGCTTGCAGCACCGCCGCCCCCTGGGGCGTGGATTCGTCCCTCACGGACGCCGGCTCCGTCGTGCCGAAAACCGCGTCGACATACGGCCTGGCCAGAGGCGCCGCCAGATAGACACCCGCGGTGCCGACCACCGCCGCAAAAAAATAGATGGGCCAGAAAAATTTCATTTCGCAAAAGCGTATCAAATAACGGGTGCCCGCCTCAAGCGCGCAAGCGCGCCGCAGCGCGATTTGTATTCCGCACCCGCGAGCCGTTCTGCTATGCTAAGGTTCATGCGCGCTTCCGTTTCCAACCCTTTTTCCCGTGGGCCGCTGGTGGCTTGGCACATCGGCTGCGCCTGCGTGTGCGCGGCCGTTTCCGGCCAGGCCTTCGGCGAGGCCTACACCCCCCCTCCGTTCGGCCACTACCAGCCGATTCTGGACCGGATGCCCTTCGGCGCGCCGCCCGCCGACTTTAACGCCGCGGCTGTCGATCCCTCCACGCTCAAGAACGAGGCGCAGGTGATCGCCGAGCAGCAGACCCTCGCCAAGAAAATCAACATGTCGGCGGTCAACGTCACGCCCGACGGACAGACCGCCATCGGCTTCACCGACCTTTCGCAGAACCCGCCCGTCAACTACTACCTGCTGGTCGGGACCGTCGCCGGGGGCTGGACCGTCGTCAGCGCCGATTACGATGACGAGACCGCCACGATCGAAAAAGACGGGGTCACCATCACCCTCAAGCTGGGCAAGGGGCTGGTCGACCCCGCGGCGCTGCCGGCGAAGTCCGCCGTCGCGCGCCCCCTCTTTCCGGCCGCCGGCAAAGCCGACGCCGCCGCCAGCGGCACGCCGCACGTCCTGCCCCGCAGGCCGACGTCCAACATCCCCCTGCCCTCGGTGCGAGGCTTCGTGCATCAGGCGGTTCCGGAGGCCGTGACGACGCCCGGGGAGGGGTCCAACGACACGCGCTCCTATGCCGAGCGCCAGCGCGACCGCGTCGTCCAGCAGACCCAAGACCAGCTGGCCGCCGAGGCGAAGCAGCGCGCCCAGCTCGAAAAACTCGCGCGCGACGCCGCCTCCAACGAGATCAAGCGGCGCGAGGAGGAGGCCGCCCAGGCGGCCCCGGCGGCCCCGGCGGAAGACCCGCAAGCCCAGCCAGGGCAGGTTCAATAGAGCATCACACCTATGGATCAGTTCTCCCGGACGGAACTACTTTTGGGAAAACCGGCACTCGACAGGCTGCGCCAAAGCCGCGTGGCGGTTTTCGGCCTCGGCGGTGTCGGCTCGTTCACGGTCGAAGCCCTGGCCCGCGCAGGAATCGGCCGCTTCCTGCTGGTCGATGACGACCTCGTCTGCCTCACCAACCTCAACCGCCAGCTCATCGCCCTGCACAGCACGCTCGGCCAAGCCAAAGTCACGGTCATGGCGGCCCGCGTGCGCGACATCAACCCCCAGGCCGAGGTCGAGACCCGCAAAACCTTCTACCTGCCCGAGAACGCCGACACCTTCGACCTGGCCCAGTGTGACTACGTCGTGGACGCGGTCGACACCGTCAGCGCCAAGGTCGAACTGGCCGTGCGCGCGGCGCAGGCCGGCATCCCCCTGATCAGCTGCATGGGCGCGGGCAACAAACTGGACGCGACCCGCTTCGAGGTGGCCGACATCGCCGCCACCTCGGTCTGCCCGCTCTGCAAGGTGATGCGCCGGGAGCTGAAACGGCGCGGCCTCACCGGGCTCAAGGTCGTTTACTCCAAGGAGACGCCGACCGAACCCGTCGAGACCGACGCGCTCAGCTGCCGCAAACACTGCGTCTGCCCCAAAGGCAGCCCGCGCTCCTGCACCGTCCGCCACCGCATCCCCGGCAGCGTCTCGTTCGTGCCCTCGGTGGCGGGCCTGATCCTCGCCGGCGAAGTCGTGCGCGATCTCGTGGCCCGCGCGCGGTGAGACCGCGGGTCCGCACCTGCCCCGGCGCGCGCTTTTTAATCGGAAGCGTTGCCCTTGTTGAAACGGCCGCAATCTTATATAATCAAGCCTTTTCATTTTACTTGGCTACGGCGACGGTGGTGCGGACCCACCGCGAATCGGCCAGGGTTTGGGAGTAACACATGAGCGTGCGCAAGATCACAGCGAAGATTACGGGTGTCGGCAAAGCGTTGCCCGAAAAGCGTCTGACCAACGCTGACCTTGAGAAGATGGTCGACACCAGCGACGCCTGGATCTCCCAACGCGTGGGCATCAAGGAGCGCCGCATCGCCGCGGAGGGCGAGTGGACCTCGCACCTGGCGAGCCGCGCCGCGGCCGACGCGCTGAAAATGTCCGGCCTCACGGCGGACCAGATCGACCTCATTCTGGTGGCCACCTCCACGCCCGACACCGTCTACCCCTCGGTGGCCTGTCTGGTGCAAAAGGAACTCGGCGCGATCCACGCGGGCGTGCTGGACATCAGCGCGGCCTGCACCGGGTTCATCTACGGGGCGAGCCTGGCCTGGGGCATGATCAAAGCCGGCCTGATGAAGCACGTGCTCGTCGTGGCGGCCGAGGTGAACACCTCGATCGTGGACTGGAAAGACCGCGACACCTGCATCCTGTTCGGCGACGGGGCGGGCGCGGCCGTGTTCAGCGAGTGCCATTCGGACACCGACGGCATCCTCTCCATAAAACTCGGCGGCGACGGTAATTACGGCGAGCTGCTGGAGCTCCCGAACAGCGGGTGCCGGGTCTACACGGACGAGAGCGGCAACAAGCTCGGGCGTTACATCATCATGCAGGGCAACGAGGTCTTCAAGCAGGCCGTGCGCAACATGGCGGAGTGCGCCGTGTGCGTGCTCGACCGCGCGGGACTGACCACGCAGGAGGTCTCACTCTTTATCCCTCATCAGGCGAACACCCGCATCATCGAAGCGGTGGCCAAGCGTCTGGCCGTGCCGGCGGAGAAAGTCTTTGTGAACATCGCGAACTACGGCAACACCTCCGCCGCCACCATCCCGATCGCGCTCTGCGAGGCGTTCGAGCAGGGCCGCGTCAAAAAAGGCGACGTGATCGTCGTCGACGCCTTCGGCGCGGGACTGACCTGGGGCGCCATGGCGATTCGCTGGGCCTAAGCCGCCGACATCCCCATCCGGAGCCGGGCGTCCTCTTTGCGCAAAAACGCGGGATGGACGCCTTTATTTTTGGAAAGAGACCCCTATGCAAAAGAGACGCCTGCCCCTTCTGATAACAGCCGCGACGCTTCTGCTGACCGGCTCCGGCCTGTCCCCGCAAACCGCCCGCGCCGAACGCCTGCCGGCCTTCGGCTTGGTCGCAGACATCCAGTACGCGGACAAGCCGGGCGGCGTCTCGCGCGATTACCGCGGCTCCTTGTCGCGCCTGGAACAGTGCGTAACCAACCTGAACGCGCAGGACCTCGACTTCGTGATCCAGCTGGGCGACGCCATCGACGGCTACGGCACCAACCGGGTCGCCTCGGTGCGCGACCTCGACAGCGTGCTGTCGGTCTTCAACCGGCTGTCCGCGCCCAAATACCATGTCGCGGGAAACCACTGCCAGTCGGCCGGCAAGGAGAACCTGCTCGGGCGGCTCGGCCTGAAAAGCTTTTACTACGCCTTCGCCGACCCCGCGGCCAAAGGCTGGCGCTTCATCGTGCTCGACGGCAACGACGCGGGCTACGGGATCATAAGCGAGGAGCAGCTCGCCTGGTTCCGCACGGCGCTCGGCCAGGCCCAGCAGGCGGGCGAGAAGGTCATCTGCTTCTGCCACTTCCCGCTGCTCAAGGCCGCCGCCGAGAGCAACCGCATGGCCAAGCCCGAGCCCGTGCTGGCCGCGCTCGACAGCGCGCCCTGCGTGGTCGCCTGGATCGCGGGGCACGACCACAACGGCGGCTACGCGCGCCGCAAGGGCGTCCACCACATCACCCTGCGCGGCATGGTCGAGGCGCCCGGCAGCACCGCCTACGCCCGGATCGAGATCGCGGGGGACCGCCTCCGGGAGACCGGCTTCGGCAACGAGCCCAGCCGCGAGCTGCCGCTGGCGACCAACGCGCCGGCGCGCCGCCTTTCCTTCGAGAACGGCCGGACGTGGCCCTCTGACGCCGGGGCGCGCATCAATGCCCACGGCGGCGGCCTCCTCTTCCGCGACGGCCTCTACTACTGGTACGGCGAGCACAAGATCGAGGGCAAGGCCGGCAACGCGGCGCACGTGGGCGTGCACGCCTACTCGTCGCGGGACCTTACCAACTGGAAGGACGAGGGCAGCGCCCTGGCCGTCTCGGACGACCCCGCCAGCGACATCGCCAAAGAGTGCGTGCTCGAGCGCCCCAAGGTGATCTACAACGCCAAGACCGGCAAGTACGTGATGTGGTTCCATCTCGAGCTCAAAGGGCAGGGTTACGGCGCCGCCCGCAGCGGCGTGGCCGTCGCCGACACGCCGACCGGGCCGTTCACCTATCTGCACTCGGAGCGGCCCGACGCGGGCGTGTGGCCCGTCAACGCCACCGACGAGCAGAAGGCCGCGCTCCAGAAGGTCGATCGGATGAAGGGGCTCACGTTCAGCGGCGGGCCCAACGCCGACACGCCCAAGCACGCCATCCTGGCGCGCGACTTCGCCGGCGGGCAGATGGCCCGGGACATGACCCTCTTCGTGGACGACGACCAGAAGGCGTACCACATCTTCGCGTCGGAGGAGAACAGCACGCTGCACATTTCCCTGCTCAGCGACGACTACCTGTCCCACGCCGGCAAATACGTGCGCGTCTTCCCAAACCGGTGGAGCGAGGCGCCCGCCATCTGCAAGCGCCAGGGCCGCTACTGGATGATCACCTCAGGCTGCACGGGCTGGGCGCCCAACGCGGCGCGCGCCGCCGTGGCCGATTCGATCTGGGGCCCGTGGCAAGAGCTCGGGAATCCCTGCGCCGGCGTCAACCCCATGAACGGCTGCGGGCCGGACAAGACCTTCGGCGGGCAGAGCACCTACATCCTGCCGGTGCAGGGCAGGCGCGACGCCTTCATCGCGCTGTTCGACATCTGGAAGCCGGACAACGCCATCGACGGCCGCTACGTCTGGCTGCCGCTGCGCTTCACGGACGCGGGCTTCACCATCACCTGGGCCAACACTTGGGACCTGAGCGTCTTCGACCCGGCCGCCCGCTAATCCGAAGCCGGGACCGAAGGGCCTCTGAATCCGTTCACCACCAAGACGCCAAGAACTCCAAAGCCACCACTTTTTTATTCTTGGTGAACTTTGTGCTCTTCGTGACTTCGTGGTAAAAAACTTTAAATTAGCGGATCGGGAACAGCAGAAACACGCCGACGGTCCAGAGCGCGTGGGACACGACGCAGGCCGTCAGGTTGCCGCGCCAGCGATAGAGCGCGCACCAGAACGCGCCGGCCACGAGCGCGGCCATCACCAGCATGAAATTGCCGGAGACCAGATGCACCGCGCCGTAGAGCAGCGTGCCGGCGATCTGGCCGCGCCTAGCGCCCCAGCGCCGCGCCGCGGCCCGCTGCACGTAGCCGCGCCAGAACAGCTCTTCGCCGGGGCTCGTCACCAGCAGCAGCACCGCGCCGACCAGCCAGGGGTTGCCCAGCTCGCGGATCGCGTAGATCGCCTCCACCTGCCGCGGCGCGAAGCCGAACACCTGGGCCGCGCAGAAATCGCCGAGCCAGAAGACCCCGTAGAGCGCGGCCGCCGCCGCCGCGCCGACAGCCACCTCGCGCAGCGTCACCTCCGCCCGCCGCCACGGCACGCCCGCGGCCGCGAACGACCCCGCGCACAGCGCGCAGACCGTGACCGTGATCTTCACCCAGAAGTTCCCCGCCGGACAGCCGAAGACCCAGCCGAACCCTATGGCCGCCAGCGCCACCAATAGCCAATATTTCTTGTCCATCTACCCGGCTCCCCGCTCAGATTGTTCGCGTGTCGTAGGCCCAATGCAGCAATGCTTGCCTCTGTCTCGGTCGGCAGGTGAGGTCGCCGCCGGGACGCTGCTTCTGGAGCTGGGTCAGGTGCCGCCTCATCGCGAGCCACCGCTTGATCTGCCGCGCGTCATCCGGGCATCTCCTCCCCAGATAATATCGGCAGTACCACTGGAACCAGCCGCGCGGATCCTCCGCGTAGATCCAGCCTTTCTGACGCCAGACCGACAGGGGCTGCGAGGCGTTCACCTTAAAGAAATTCACAGCTGGATCGTGGCGCTCGGGGCAGAGCTTGGCGTTCGCGAACCAGTCCGCCGGAAATTCGGCCGCGCAGTCCGTCATATACTTGCCGCCAAAGACGCCCAACGCCAGCATCTCCTTGGGCGTCAGGTCCGGCCGGAAACAAGGATCGGAATGCGCCCCGGCCGGCTCGGCAAGCTGGTAAACGTAGTTTCTCTGCATCCGGTCGTTGACCACGCGGTTCGGGGATGTCATTTGCGCCTCCTTTCAGCACCCGTTTGCAAGGAGCAGTCCGAGCACGAGAAGCGCGCCGAAAACGAAATGCGTGCCCGCGGACAGGCCTTCGAGCTTACCGACACGGACCGCGTCGCGCGCGCGGAACCCGCCCGCGCAGGTGCGCACGGCCCCGATCGTCAGCGGCAGCGCCAGCAGCGTCAACAGCGTCCACGCAGGCAAGACGCCCGAGGCGACGCTCACGAGCACCACAAGATGCGGCGCGAGATGCAGGGCATAGAAGAGGGTCCGCGCGCAGCGGTCCCCGACGACCAATGTCGTTGTCCGGATGCCCGCCCCGCGGTCGGTCACGACGTCGCGCAGATCGTTGCCGTGCAGGATCGCGGCGACCAGAAACGCGACCGGCAGCGACGCGACGAGCGGCCTCCAGCTCAAGGCGCAGGTCTGCGCGTAATAGCTGGCCAGAACCATCAGCACGCCCATGAGCAGGAAGACCGCCGGCACGCCCAGCCCCGCATACTTGTAGCGCGCGCCGGTGGTGTAGCCGGCCGCGCCCGCCGCGCCCGCCGCGGCGAAGAGCAGGAGCTTCCAGTCGCTCAGCGCGGCCGCCGCCACGCCCAGAGCCGCCGCGAGAAGCAGGGCGCCGACCCCGGCCAGAAAGACCGGGCGCGGTTGCAAAAGGCCGGTCACCAGTTGCGGGGCGGTCGGCAGCGTCGCAGGCGTGTCCACTCCGGAGCGGTAGTCGCCGTACGTGTTGAGCAGGTTGGTGGCGACCTGCAGCAGCCAGCCGCTCAGCAGGGTCAGCGCCAGCATCCGCCACGAGAACCGCCCGTCCAGGGCCGCGAGCGCCGCGCCGACCGCCACGGGGACGGTCGAGGCGGTCAGCGACCAGAGGCGCAGGACGCCGAGCCAGGATTTGAGAAGTGGGTTCACCCCGATGCCTTATTTGCGTAGCTGGCTTCGTATGTTGTACCGCCTTTAGGCGGCACCGTAACCTTGCAGCGTTGCCGGCTAAAGCCGGTACAACATACCAAGAAGCACTCAGTTTGAATTGTGTGCGGCAACGTACGGTTGCGCCGAGCCCTTACTTCACCGTCGCGCCGGGCACCGCACCGGCGTCCGGCGAGACCACGAAGAGCGCGCCGTCGGGATTGCCCGCCGCGAGGATCATGCCCTCAGACATGCCGAAGCGCATCTTGCGCGGCGCGAGGTTGGCGACCATCACCACCTGGCGCCCCACCAGCGTGGCGGGATCATATGCCTTGCGGATGCCCGCGAACACCTGGCGCGGCCTGGCCTCGCCGATGTCGAGCTGGATCTTGAGCAGCTTGTCCGCCCCCTCGACCAGCTCGGCCGAAAGCACGGTGGCCACGCGCATGTCCGCCTTGGCGAAGGTGTCGTAATCGATCATCTCCTTCACGGGCTCCACCGCGGTTTTGACCGGCTCGGGCGCCTTCGCGGGGGCCGGCTTCGCGGCCGGCGGCTCGACGGCGCGGCTGGCCTCGATCAGCTTGTCCACCGAAGCCTGCTCGACGCGCGTGGCGAGATACTCGTAAGGTTTCACCGGCGCGTTCTCGATGATCTTCTTCACGTCCGACCACACATAGGTCGTTTCGTTGAAGAGCCGCGCGACCTTCGCCGCATACGAGGGCAGGACCGGCTGCATGTAGATCGCCAGCACGCGGAAGATGTTCAGGACCGAGGTCATCACGCTGCGCGCGGCCTCGGGATCGCTCTTCACCAGCGCCCAGGGCGCTTTGGAGTCGAAATACTGGTTCGCCTGATCCGCCAGGTCGCGCACCTCGACCATCACTTTGCTGAAATCCCGCGCCTCGTAATGCGCGGCGATGCTCTGCGCCCAGTCCTGCGCCTTCGCGCACAGCGCGCGACCTTCGGGATCCATCGTGCCGGTCATGCCGCCCAGGCTCTTCTGCAGCATCTGCGCCCCGCGCGAGGCGAGGTTGGTGATCTTGCCCACGAGGTCGGAGTTCACGCGGTTCACGAAATCACCGAGGTTGAGATCCATGTCGTCGGTGGAGCCGTTCAGCTTGCACGCGTAATAGAAGCGCAGGTCCTGCGGGTTGAGATAGTCCAGATAGGTGCGCGCCTTGATGAAGGTGCCCTTGGACTTGCTCATCTTCTCGCCGTTGACCGTGAGGAAGCCGTGGACGAAGACCTGGCTCGGCGTCTTGTAGTCGGCGGTGTGCAGCATGGCCGGCCAGAAGAGGCAGTGGAAGCGCACGATGTCCTTGCCGATGAAGTGGTACAGCTCCGCCTCGGGATTCTGCCACCACGTGTCGAACGACTCGCTGTGATCCATGCACCACTTCTTCAAAGAGGCCATGTAGCCGATCGGCGCGTCCACCCACACGTAGAAAAACTTGTTCGGGTGGCCGGGAATCTCGAAGCCGAAGTACGGGGCGTCGCGCGAGATGCACCAGCCGCGCAGCGGCTCGTTGAACCACTCCAGCAGCTTGTTGGCCACGTCCGGCGCGGTGTGCGCGGGGATCCACGTCTTGAGATAGTTGCGGAACGGCTCCAGTTCAAAGAAGAGGTGCTCGCTGTCGCGCGTGACCGGCGGCTGGCCGCAGATCGCGCAGCGCGCGTCCTTCAGCTCCTCGGCCGCGTAGGTCTGGCCGCAGACGTCGCACGAGTCGCCGTACTGGCCTTCCGCGCCGCACTTGGGGCAGACGCCTTTGACGAAGCGGTCCGGCAGGAACATGGCGTCGTGTTCGCAGTAGAGCTGCGGCAGGTTGCGCGTGGTGACCGCTCCGCTCTTCTGCATCGCCTTGTAGATGCCGTTGCTGAAAGTGCGGTTCTCCTCGGAGTTGGTCGAGTAATAGTTGTCGAAATGGACTTCGAAGTCGGAAAAGTCCCGGGTGTGCAGCGCATAGCTGCGGGCGATCAGCTCCTCGGGCGTGATCCCCTCCGCGCGCGCCCGCAACATCACCGGCGTGCCGTGGGTGTCATCGGCGCAGACATAAACGCACTCGTGGCCGCGCATTTTCTGGAAGCGCACCCAGAAATCGGTCTGCACATACTCCACCAGATGCCCGATATGAATGTCGCCGTTGGCGTAGGGCAGCGCCGAGGTGACGACCATCTTCCGTTTCTTCGTAAGCATGCAATCTCCTCGTGGCGGGCCGGGGTTCAGCCGGGGGCAGTAAAGCCCCGTCCCCGACCCAGCCTCGCACTTCTAAAAAAGGGTGTCCATATTAGCGCTTTCCCGTCCTTTGCGCCATACCTTCAAGCCGGATGCGGCATGAATTTCAGGCCGCGCTCACCGGCCCGCGGGACGCTTCCGCCGCGGAAACCGGCGGGGAGCGCCGAAGGTCATTTGGAGAGGCGGCGGTCACAACGGGGGGCGCCGCCCCCGCCCGAGTCCTACTTCAGGCTGGCGAAGCCCATGGGCAGCAGCGCGCCGAGGGTGGTCGTGATCGCCTTGCCGCCTTTGAGCCTCGCGACGACCACCGGCGTCCCGGGCGAGCAGAACTCGGCCAGCACCTGGCGGCAGGCGCCGCACGGCGCGGCGGGCTGCTTGTCGCCTCCCGCCACCGCCAGCGCCGCGAAATCGCGGCAGCCCGCGCTGACCGCCTTGAAAAGCGCCGTGCGCTCAGCGCAGATGCTGAGCCCGTACGAGACGTTCTCCACGTTGCATCCCGTGTAGACCTGGCCGTCCGCCGTGAGCAGCGCCGCACCCACGGGATACTGCGAGTAGGGGCAGTGCGCATGCGCCGCCGCCGCGCGCGCGGCCTTGACCAGGAAGGTCTGCATCTCTCGACTGATGCCCGGTAACGTTGTTTTTTTCATAATGGCTTTATTTCGGATTCGACGGGCCGGACGGATCGGACCGATCCGTCAGATGGTTTCCAAAATGAGCCGGCGCTCCGGAACCGGCTCGCTCGTGATGCGCACCGCCTCGGCGGCGGCCGCGGCGAGCGACTCCGCCAGGGCGGCGTCCTTGGCCAGCAGCCGCATGAGAGGCTGACCCTTCGCAACCGGATCGCCCGCCTGCACGAGGCGGTCCACGCCGGCCGCGGGGTCGATCACGTCGGCAACCGACGTGCGCCCGCCGCCCAGCTGCAGCACGATCTGTCCGATCTGCTGCGCGTCCACAAAGGCCACCGTGCCGGCGTGCGCGGCCGGCACCTCCAGGACCGCGCCGGGCTGCGGGAAGAGGCGCGCGTCATCAAGCACCCGCGGGTCGCCGCCCTGCGCAACGACCATGCGGCGGAAGACCTCCAAAGCACGGCCCTCATCGAGCAGCCGGGCCAAGAGAGTCCGTGCGGTTTCAAGGTCGGGATGCACGCCCGCCAGCACGGTCATCCGCGCGGTGAACTCGACCGTCAGCGCGCGCGTGTCCGCCGGGCCGGCCCCCTTGAGCGTTTCGATGGCTTCCAGAACCTCGACCGCGTTGCCGGCCGTGCGGCCCAGCGGCTGGTCCATGTCGGTGATGAGCGCGCCCACCTTTCGGCCGAGGGCACGGCCCATGCGGACCAGGTTCTGCGCCAGCGTCCGCGCGTCGTCAACCGTCCGCATGAAAGCCGCCCGCCCGCATTTGACATCCAGCACGAGCGTTTGCGCCCCCGCGGCGAGCTTCTTGGACATGATGCTGGCGGTGATGAGCGGGATGCTCGGCACCGTGCCGGTGACATCGCGCAGCGCGTAGAGCTTCTTGTCGGCGGGAGCGATCCGCTCGGTCTGCCCGATGATCGCGCAGCCCACCTCGGCGACTACCCGTTTAAAGGCGGTGACCGAGAGCCGCGTGTCGTAACCGGGGATGGACTCCAGCTTGTCGATCGTGCCTCCCGTGATGCCGAGCCCGCGCCCCGCAATCATGGGCACGGCGAGCCCCGCCGCGGCCGCCAGCGGCGCGATCATGAGCGAGAGCTTATCGCCGATGCCGCCGGTCGAGTGCTTGTCAGCAGTGGGGCGCGGCCAGGCGTCGAAGGTCACGAGGTCGCCGGAGCGCATCAGGGCGTCCGTGAGCACCGCCGTCTCTTCGGACGTCATGCCACGGAAGTAGATCGCCATCGCCAGGGCGGCCATCTGGTAATCGGGGATGGCGCCGGCCGTGAAGCCCGCGATGAAGGCGCGGATCTCGGCCGCGTCAAGCGCGCCTCCGTCGCGTTTCTTCTCGATCACCCATTGGGGAATAAAGTTCATTCGTTCATTAGTTCATTGGTTAATTAGTTCCAAAGTTCATCCATTAGTTTTCCCCTTTATGGATAACGAACGAATGAACTAACGCACTAATGACCTTCTCCAGTTCCGGTCCGCGAAATCCATGTAGCGCTCCCAGTCGTAGAGCGCGAGGTCGTGCTTGCCGGTGCGCAGGTGGTAGCCGATGCAGCCCTCCTGAAGCGGCGTGTCCGCGGCCGGGAAGGTCTCGCCGACCAGCCCCTTCTTTCCGTAGAGCCGCCACACCGGCGAGGCGAGCACGCAGGAGCGGAACTCGCCCGGCTGCCCGGCCCAGTCGTCCAGCGAGGCCGAGGCCACATAGGCCAGACGCGGCGCGAGCAGGGCGATCAGCATGTGCTGGTCGAGCGGCAGCGCCGCCTCGTTGTCGCCGTACTGTTTGAAGTTCCCGCAGAACCAGTGCGGAAAAACGGTGTTGATGCGCGCGATGTGCTCCGACAGGGGCAGGTCCATGCGGTTGAGCTTGGCGCCGCCGCACCCGGAGTCGTTGGAGATCGTGAGCGCGAAGCGGGTGTCGCTCGCGCCGCACCAGAGCGCGGTCTTGCCGCCGCGCGAGTGCCCGACCACCGCGACGCGCGTGCGGTCGATCAGCGGCTCGGTCTCGATCCAGTCCATGATGCGGCTCGCGCCCCAGGCCCAGGCCGCGATCGTGCCCCACGCCTCCGGCGAACGCACCTGGGGGTCGGGCTGGAACACGCCGTGGACGCCGTTGGTGAAGCCGTCGAACGTGTCGGGGTCGACATCGCCCGTTTGGAACGACAGCGCGGCGTAGCCCCGCGCCACCAGCTCCTCGACCGGCCAGAAGGGGCTTTTCACGTTGCGCTCGGGATCGATGTTCTGCTCGGGCCGGTTGCAGATCAGCAGGAAAGCGGGCGCGGGCTGGGCGGCTTTGGGGATGAACGCGGTCAGGCGGATTGTGCCTTCGCCGCCCGGGCCCGAGTAGCGGATGTTGACCCGCTTGCGCAGGGCCTTGCCCTCCAGCATCTCGGTGCCCGCGTCCACCGCCTCGAAGCGCAGCGAGGCCGGCCGCTCCACGGGATTGCGGCCGAAGACCTGCGTCTTGAAAAGCTCCAGCACCTCCGGACGACGCGCCGACTCCCACACCGCCACGGAATCGACCGTCTTTCCGTTGGCGCTCTTCAACACATCGGGAAGATCGACGGCCAGGGCGGCCGAGACCGACACCGCGTATAGCGCACATAAAACTTTCATCATGTCACCTCTCCCCTTGGGCTTACTCATAACTTCAATGTTCAGTGTTCAGTGTTCGGCGTTCGGCATGCGCACGACCCTATCGTTTGTTTCCGCCCCGCGGGGGGCGGGCTTGCCTCCGCCGCTTTCACCAAGAATAGGCTGTAAGCATGTCACAAACGAAAAACAGGGTCAAGCCGAGGGGCCCATGGGCCGCCCACGTTTTTTGTGTTCCCCACTCCCGCAGCTGTCCGTCTTCTGCTATAGTTTCCAGATCATGACTACATGCAAAGAGTTCCAGGAGGCCCTTCGCACCACCGGGCACTACGAGACGGCCCCCACGAACCGGCCGTCACATCCGGCGCGCATCAGCACGCTCAACTCCTTCCGCTACGCCTTCACCATCCTGCATATCGTCTACCAGTGCGCGATCAAGAACCTGTTCCGCCGGTTCGGTTATGCGCAGTGGGCCGAGGTGTGCATGGCGTCCGTCGCGTTCGCCGAGAAGCTGGGCGGGATCGTCACGTTCGAGGGGTTCGAGCAGCGCGCCGCCTATCAGGGGCCGGTCGTCTACGTGGCCAACCACATGAGCACGCTGGAGACCATGGTCTTCCCCACCACGCTGCTCTCCTTCGGGAAACTCTCGATCGTGCTCAAGGCGAGCCTCGACAAAATGCCGCTGGTAGGCGCCTCCACGCGGACCGTGGGCTGCATCGGGATCTCGCGCAAAAACGCGCGCGAGGATCTCAAGACCGTGCTCGAAGAGGGCGCGAAGCGCCTCGCCGGCGGCAGTTCGGTGCTGCTCTTCCCGCAGGGCACGCGCCAGGCGATCTTCGACAGCAAGCACTTCAACTCGCTGGGCTCGAAACTGGCCGAGCGCGCGGGCGTGCCGATCGTGCCGCTCGCGGTCAAGACCGACTTCCTCCAGACCGGCAAGTGGATCAAGGACTTCGGCCCGGTCGACCCCAACAAGCCGATCCGCTTCGCCTGCGGCCCCGTGCTGCTGCCGGAGCTCGGCGCCCGCAAAATGCACGAGCAGAGCATGGCCTTCATCGAGGGCAAAATCAAGGAGTGGGGCCTGCCGATGGCCTGACCGCGGCGGCGGTCCTTCCACGTGAAACTCTCAGCGCTTAACGTTCAACGTTCAAGTGCGCAGCATTCAGCGTTGAAAGTTTTCATGTTGTCGCGTCAGTCTCAGCCCACGCTTTCCACGACCCCCTCCCAAACCCGCAGCGCGCCGCCCGCGCGGATACCGTACCCGACGGTCGTCTCGGGCAGCAGCCGCAGCAGCGCTCTCAGCTCGTCCCAGCCCTCGGCCTCGCCGTGCACGTCGCAATAGACCGGCGCGAAACCCAGACACTCGATCAGCGTGTCCCGCTCGCCTTCCGCCTCCGCAAAACGGATCCAGCCGCGCGCCAGCATGATGCTCCCGGCCGAAAGCCCCATGAAGGGGACGCCGCCCGCGAACCGCGCGTGCAGGCACGCGAGCACCCCCGCCTCCGCGCGGAGGACCTCCATCCCCTCGTCCACGTCCCCGCCGCTGACGAACACCGCATCGGCGCGCGACAGCACGCGCCGCGCCGCGGCGGGGTCGCCCGCCGCGCCGCACAGCGGCGCCAGCTCCACCTCGCCCGCGCCGCTTTCCATCAGGCGCTCCCGCATGGCCTCGAAGAACCCGAGGTCGTCGCCGCTGGCCGCGCCGAGATAGGCGACCCGCGGGCGCTCCGGGCCGACCTCATTAAAGAACGCCCGCATGGCCGGGTCGGGCTTCCCGCCGCGGGAGCGCGGATTGCCGGCCAACAGATAAATGACACCGCTCATAACCGACCTCCACTGCGCGAGCTAAGCCGACTTCCTACCCCATCATCACCACCAAGGCACCAAGTACGCCAAGCCCACCAAGTTATATCTTGGTGAACTTCGTGTTCTCCGAGTCTTGGTGGTAAAATCATATCGTCATTTAATTTGATTCGACGCCTCATCCGCCGGTGCGCCGCGCGAGCCGCACCTTGCCAGACGCCTCATGCTCCAGCGCCGCAACCGCTTCCGCAACCACCGGAAAATCATACAGGTCAGCCAACCGCCTTTCGGCGCGCCGCGGCACATCGCCTGCGGCGTGCGGCGCGAGAACGAGCCGCACGCGAAGCTCCCCCGCGTCCGACTGGTCGATCTGAAAGCCGCGAACCGCCGGCTCCTCCGCCAACACCGCATCCGCGTCGGCCACCGTCACCCGCCGCCCGTCCCGCGTCAAGGTCACGTCGGCCGAGCGTCCCACGATGCGCTCCAGCGTGAGCCCCTCGCGCCGGCCGCAAAGGCACGGCTGAGTCGGCGACCGTTCGGCGAGATCGCCCACGTCGAACCGCACGAAACTCTGCACCGGATGCCCGAACGGCGTGACCAGCAGGCGGCCGAGAACCGTTCCTGATACGCGGGATTCAAGCGGCACAAAGTCCACATGGCACGAGTCGGTGTTCTGGTGCATGCGCCCGTGTTCACACTCCATGAACACATACCCCGTCTCGGTCGACCCGTGGGAACTGACCAGCGGCGCAGTGAACACCTGCCTGATCACGTTCAGAAACACCTGCGCCGGGAAGGAGTAGGTGAACGTGATCACGGCCGGCTGATATACCGGCAACCGGCGGTCCAGCGCGAAGGCGGCCAGCGCGGCCAGATAAAAAGGGTCGGCCTCCAGCACGGCCGGACGGAAAGCGGCCAGCTCGCCGAGCATGCGGCACCTGTCGCCGTCGGTCCAGCTTGCGGGGTTGACGGTCTGATTCAGAAACAGCAGCCGTCCCAGCGTGCGCTTGCCGACCGGCAGGGCGTCCCCTTCCCGGCAGGGGCCGACGCAGCGCGGCGACGCCAAGACCGCCTCGCGGTGGGCGCCGTCCGCCACGCGCCTCAGGTGCGCGTTCAGCTTCCAACTGGCGCGCTCGGAGTGGTCCCACCAGGCCTGCGACCAGAAGAGCGTCACCCGGTCGGCCGTCGAACCGCTGGTCGAGACGTAGGAGGTGCGCCCGCTCTGGAGTTCCGTTTCGAAATCAACCCCGGCCGGCACGAAACCTTCGGGAAAATGGGCGCGGATGTCGGCTTTGGTCAGCGCGGGCAGGGCGGCGTAACGGCTCAGCACCGGCGCGGCGAGTCCGGGATCCGCCGCCCGCCACGCCGCATAGAAGGGGGTCGCCCCGAGAGCCTGCTCCAGCGCTGCGGAGCAGCGCCCCAAATAGGCTGGATTCCCGCCGGAGGACAGTCCCGCGCGCAGCCCGCTATCCGTTGCACCGCCGTTCATGGATGAGTGTCCCTTCGTGGCCGGATTTTAGCAGAATCAGGCGGCGGGTTCAAACGTTGGCCCGCGGGCGGCCCTGCCGGCGCGAGACGCGCGGGCGCTTCGGCGCGGCCTCACTCGGCCATGTTCACCGGGGTGCCGTCGATCAGCAGCGCGCAGAGCTCCTCGATGTCGGCGTTGCGGAAACGGACCCGCCCGGCATCCACCTGACGGCCGAGCGTCGACTCGTTCCACGTGCCGTGCAGCCCGAAGCCCTTGACCTCAGGCGTGTCGCCGGTGGCCGCCAGCGCGATCCAGCGCGTGCCCAGGCTGTTCGCCGGACTCCCGAAGGCCCCCGCGCCGCTCTCGGACGTGGGGTCGGCCGGCTTCTTGATTTTGCCGCGGATGACATAGGTGCCGCCCGGCACGCTCTCCGCCTTGCCCACGCCCACGGTGTACCGCTTGAAAAACTGGTTGTTCAGCGTCAGCACCGCGCTGTTGTTCCGCTTGAAAACCGTCAGTTCGAACGCCGGGTTCTTCAGCACCCAGATTTCCCGGCCGACGCGCATCAGCTCCGGCCTGTCGATGCCGTTCACCTTGAGGATGTACTCCTGCGTGCAGCCGTACTGCTTGGCCAGCTTGCCGATCAGATCGCCGGCGGCCACGCGGTGCTTCACCTTTTCGGGCATGGGGAAGTCGGCGAACACCAGCGCGGTATTGAGGCTTCCGATCTTGCGCTCCGCGAACGCGCGCACATCGTCCGCGTCACGCCGGACCAGCACCTGCTGCAGGATCAGCCGCGCCCCCACGCGGTCATCCTCGGCCTCGCGCGCCGCCGACTGGTCCAGCAACGCCTTGACTTCGGGCGACTGCACCTTGACGGTGGGTGTTGACGGCGGAGCGGCCTTCGACCCGCGCCACCCGGACACCTTGGCCGGCGGCGCGGCCGGGGCGACGGGCTTTTCCGCGGTGGCCGACTCCGGCGTCCCCCAGACGTTCAGAAAATGCTTCGCGACCGAGGGGCGCTCGCGCGCCACCTTCACCTCCGGCGCCGCCTCATACCGCCGGTTGCGCCCCACCCCGTCATCCGTCAAGGACGCATCGGGGTGGCCGTCTCCGCACCCGCGCACAAACAGGAAGCCCACGCCGGCCGCCGGAATCAGCGCGACCAACAGCCAGAACTTGCGTACAGACGAACTCTGCCGCTCGTCGTATTCGATTCCGTATGAGCCGCGTTGCAGAGACATAACTCACTCCGTGAGAGGGAGGAATTAGGATTTAGGAGTGAGGAGGTGATGACTTTTGTCCGGGACTCCTAACTCCTAACTCCTAACTCCTGATTTTTCCGAGCATGTCCCGCACCGCCTGCTCCAGGCCCACGAAGAGCGCGTGGCAGACGATGCTGTGACCGATGTTGAGCGTGTCGAGGTGCGGGATCTTCAGGATCGGGCCGATGTTGTCGAGGCTCAGCCCGTGACCCGCGTTCACTTTCAGGCCCAGCTCGTGCGCGCGCCGGGCCGCCGCGATCAGCCGCCCCAGCTCCAGCTCGCGCTCCGAGCGCGTGCGTTCGGCATACGCTCCCGTATGCAGTTCGATGTAGGGCGCGCCGATGGCCGCCGCAGCCTCGACCTGCCGCAGCTCCGGATCGATGAACAGGCTGACGCTGATGCCCGCCTGACGCAAGACGTCCACCACGGGGGCGAGCTCCCCGCGCTGCCCCGCCACGTCCAGCCCGCCTTCGGTGGTGAGCTCCTCGCGCCGCTCCGGCACCAGGCAGACCTCGTCCGGCATGACCTTCAGGGCCACCGCCACGATGTCGGGGTTGTTGGCCATTTCAAGGTTCATGCGCGTGGTCAGCGACCGGCGCAGGGCATACACGTCCGCGTCCTGAATGTGGCGCCGGTCTTCGCGCAAGTGGATCGTGATGCCATGGGCCCCCGCCTTTTCGCACAAGGCGGCCGCCTCGACCAGACTCGGATACGCCGTGCGGCGCGCCTGCCGCAACGTGGCCACATGATCGATATTCACACCCAAACGCAACATAACAAAACTCCTTGGCTTGCTTTCTTCCGGCCGGTCGGACGCTCCGCGCCCCCGGCTCCTTACGGCTGCACCAGCACGCCGAGCTCCGCGACGGTCGCAAAGTTGCGGCCGACCTGCTCGCTCAAAGCTTCCAGCTTCACAAAACGTCCCCTGACCGGCTGCGCGAAGGTCACGCGCTGCTCGGCGTTCTGCGGGGTCTTGAACTCGCCCTCGGCCGCGGGCACGCCCCAGTTCTGGCCGTCTTTGCTCACGAACACCCGGTACTTCTTGATCCAGCCGTTGTCGTTGCCGTCGCTGCGGCCCTGGTAGGCGATGCCCGCCACCGCCAGCTCCTCGCCGATGTCCAGCGCGAGGTGGTGCGGATACTTGGCCTCTTTGGGCTCCCACTGCGAATGCCAGATCGTCTGCGTGTTGCCGTCGATCGCCTGCGCCGCCGCCCCGTCGCCGGGCTCCTGCTGCGAGCTGAACGCGAGCACCTTCAGCTTCGCGCGGCTGCGCTTCACCGGGCCATTCACCGCGGCGAAGGTCTGCGCCGCCGCGCCGCTGCGCTCGCCCGCGGCCGCGAAGGCCACGGCCTTCACGGTGACCGCGCCCGGGCAGGCGAACGGCGCGCGGTAGAGTGTGGCGCCCGGCGTCGGCGCCGAGCCGTCCAGCGTGTAGCGCAGCTCGCCCGCGCCGCTCAGCGCCACGTTGCCCTCGTCGTCGCGCGTGATCTGCGGCGCGTGCAGCGCGGCCACCGGTGTGCGCGCCAACGCGCTCAGGGCCGCGTGCCCTTTTCGGCAGGGCCGCATCACGTAGGTGTACTGCACCGGGTGGGCGTTCAGGATGTACTTCTCCATGGGCTTCGGGCCGCAGCTCGCGCCGCCCAGGCCGAGCTGCGCGATGTCGAGGCTCAGGCAGACTTCGGGCCGCGGCACGAGCGGATTGAAGATGCGCTCCTGGCCGTTGCGGTGACGGGAGCCCTCCAGATCTTCGGACGTGAAGTGCAGCGCGGTGACGAAGAGCGGCGTCCCCATGGAGAACAGCACCCCGTCGCCGGCCTTGTCGGTGAAGGCCGCCCAGCGGACATCGCACTTGCTGCCGCACTCTTGCGGCCGGACGTAGGGCACGAACTGTTCGGTCACGGTGCTCTCATAGTAGCCGATGTCGCTGGCCGTGTTGCGGTCCACGTAGTTCTCCCACGGGCCGCGGCCGTAGTACGCCATGTTCTCGAGCGCGCCGTCGAGCATCAGGCGCACGCCCATGCGCGGGAGGACCGGCAGTTTGCCCGCCGGCGTCACCGTGTTCTGCACCGAAACGGTGCCGTCGCCGCTGATCAGGTACTCCGTCTCGTGCGTGAAGCGTCCGCTCTTGAAGCCGTCCGCCTGCACCACCGTGGTGACGCGCACCAGACCCTCGCCGACCGTCTCGGCCTGGATCGGGCCCGGGTGATAGCTCATCTGCGTCAGCCCCGAATCGTAGAAAGCGCCGCGCAGCCACTGGTCGTTGTCCACCAGCGCGCGGAAGGTTCTGAACTGCGGCCCGTGCACGATGCCCGCCGCGTCGCCCATCACCGTCTTGCCGCTGTACGCCAGCCGCGCGATCGTGCCGGAGGCGCGGCTGATGACCAGCTCGAAGTCCGGGCCGCTGACCGTCACCGCGCCGCCGTCCTGCGAAAGCTTGGCCTTGGGATGCTTGTGCGGGCGGGCCGCGGCGGGCTTGGCCGCGGCGGCGGGCGTGAACGCGAGCTGGCTGGCCGCGATCTCGTAGCCCTTGTCCGCCCACAGGGTCTTCTGCTGCAGGTGGAAGCTGACGCGGTAGAAATACTCGCCGCCGGGCAGGGCCTTGATCTTAGGCACCGGCAGGTCGATGACCTTGCGCGTGAGCGGCGCGATGTCCAGCGCGCCCAGCGAGCCCTCGTCGATGACCTTGCCGTCGCAGGCCAGCGACCAGCGCGCCTCGTAGGCTTTGGCGTTGGTGAAGCAGAAGCGGTTCCACACCTCGGCCTTGCCGGAGGCCGCGTTGTCCGCCGCGACCATCAGGTTCTGGTGGACGCGCTTGACCTCGATCAGCTTGGGGGTCACTTGGCGGTCCGGGCCGATCACGCCGTTGCAGACGAAGTTGCCGTCGTTGGGCTTGTCGTCGAAATCGCCGCCGTAGGCGAGGTAGCGCACGGGCTTGCCGTCCGCGCCGACCCGGTCCGTGTACTTCCAGACCGCCTGGTCGATCCAGTCCCAGATGCAGCCGCCCGCGAGCGAGTCGCTGGAGTAATAGGCCTCCCAATACTCTTTGAAGTTGCCCATGGCGTTGCCCATGGCGTGGGCGTATTCGCACATGAAGAAGGGCTTCTCGGTGTTCTTGCCGCGGCCGTACAGCCAATCCACCGTGGGATACATGGCGCTGTCCACGTCGGCGATCTCGTTGGCGCGCTCGTAATGCACGGGGCGCGTGGCGTCCAGCGCGTGGACCGCGTCGAGGGCGGCCTTGAAGTTCTTGCCGGGGCCGGCCTCGTTGCCGAGCGACCACATGAAGATGCAGGGGTGGTTCTTATAGTTGAGCACCTGATTCACGTTGCGCTCGACGTGCGCTTGCTCCCACGACGGGGCATGGCTGAGCGACTCCTTGCCGTAGCCCATGCCGTGCGTCTCGACGTTCGCCTCGCCGACCACGTAGATGCCGTAGCGGTCGCAGAGCTGGTACCAGTAGTAGTGGTTCGGATAATGGCTGGTGCGCACGGTGTTGATGTTGTGCTGCTTGAAGAGCAGGATGTCGCGCAGCATGTCGGCGCGGCTGACCGTGCGGCCGTTGTCGGGTCCCGCCTCGTGGCGGTTCACGCCCTTGAACTTGATGGCCTTGCCGTTGAAGAGGAGCTGGCCGCTCTTGATCTCCACCTGGCGGAACCCGACCTTGCACGAGCGGATGTCCGGGCTGCCGTCAGCGCCCGTGAGGGTCATCACCAAGGTGTAGAGATAGGGATCTTCCGACGACCACAGGCGCGGCGCGGCGACCGGCAGCTCCACCGCCGCGACGGCGTCCGCCCCGTCCGCCGCCAGGGCCAGCTGGGCCTCGGGCAGCGCGGCCACGGGCTTGCCGTCCGCGTCGAAGAGCTGACTCTTCACCGTGCCCGCGGCGGCTTGTCCATTCAGCGACCGGCCCTTGAGCTGCACGCCGAGCACCGCCTGCCGGTAGGCGCCGTCCAGTTTTGTGGTCACCCGGAAATCGCGCAGTTCCGCGGCGGGCGGGGCGAAGAGCGAGACATCGCGGAAGATGCCGCTGAAGCGGAACATGTCCTGGTCTTCGAGGTACGAGCCGTCCGACCAGCGGTAGACCTCCACGGCCATCACGTTCGCGCCGCCCTTGAGGTATTTCGTGAGATTGAACTCGGCGGGCAGCTTGCTGTCCTCGCTGTACCCCACGTACTGGCCGTTGATCCAGAGGTAGAAGGCGGAGTAGACGCCCTCGAAGCGCACGAACACCGGCCGGCCTTTCCAGTCCGCGGGCGGGGTGAAGGCGGTGCGGTACGAGCTGACCGGATTGTACTCCGTGCCGATGAAAGGCGGGTTCTTCTGATGGGGATAGCGGATGTTGGTGTAGATCGGGATGCCGTAGCCGCGCAGTTCGACGCAGCTCGGCACGTCGATCACGCCCCACTGGCTGTCGTCGAACCCCGGCTTGAAGAAACCGGCGGGGCGGTCATCGGGGCTGGCGCACCAGTTGTACTTCCAGTTGCCGTTGAGCATCATCCGGTACGGCGTGGCCGGCTCCTCGGCGCTCAGCGCCGCCCGGCTGTCGGCCAGCGGGAAGCTCGCGGCGCGGGCGGGCTCGCGGTTGACGGCGTTGACCTGCTCGTCCTCCCACTCGCGGGCGGCGGCGGTCAGGCCAAGGCTTCCAAGCACGACAAACAGCAGGGATTTCCGCATTCGATCTCTCCGTACAGGTTTACACATTGGGGATGAAGTATAACGCACTGACAGCCCCACAATCAAACCAGCAATTCCTGCGGGCGAAGGCCGGGGGCGGACGGAAGGCGGCGGGGCCTCTCGGGAGGCCGCGCCTGATAGAACAGGGCCGGATCAGGAAGCACGGGGCCTAAGCGCCCGGCCTTTTTTCTTTGCCGGCTTTGATCGCGGCCTTGGACGCCGCATAGAGTTCAGCCCTCTCCCGGTTGATCATCACGTCGATATCGACATCGGCGTAGCCCATATGGGCGACCAGCGCGCGCAGCACCTGCCGCTCGCTGCCGCTCACATTGCCGTCGGCCAAACACATCTGAACCAGAGCCTTAAACAGCGCGTTGCGCTTCTCCCAGTCGTCGACCTGCGGCAGGCACGCCTCGCTGTCCTGCTGGACTTGCTGTATGAGCTCGTTCATGCGCACATCCGAGATGTTGTGCTTGGCGGCCATTTTAATCAGCTGTTTTTCCTCCCGCGGGTCTATCACGCCGTCGGCCAGCATCACCGCCACCACGCACTGGAGCATCGACTCCTGCTCGGCTTGGGAGAGATGCGCGCCCGCGAAAGGCAGGGTCGCCGCAGCTTCGACCGTCACCTGCGCGAACCCGCTGAAGGCCGAGACCGATTCAAGCACCCAGGAGCAGCTGCCGTCGTTCTGCCGCAGGCCGCAGTAGCGGCAGGTGCCATCCTGCTTCGCGATCTGGGGCGCGCCGCATCCGGGGCAATGCAGCGAGGTCAGCGCCGCGGCCTGGACGCTCTGGACCCCGCGTCTGCGCGCCAGGACATACTCCTGACCCATCATCTGTGAAAGTTCCCACGCCGGCGCGAAGAGCCCCGGCACCCGTTCCGACTCGCGGTGGCCCGACCACAGGACCCGGACCCTCACACGGTCCAGGTCGTCCCGTTCCCCGCCCAGGCTCACGCCGGCCAGATCGACGCTCCCCACGGCGGCATCGGCATAAAAGAGGTGCCGCCCCTGTCCGTCCGGGCGCCAGGCTTCCCGCTCCTGCGCGATAAACTCGGGCAGCGCCACCGCATTCAGATACGCCTCGGAACCGAAGAACTCCGCGGCCCGGTGATGCCAGAAGATCGCGGACACCCGGTCCTCGACCGCCTGCGGATTGAAGCCCGGATCCAGCTGCTGCAGCTCCGCAACGCCTTGAATCCGCTCCGCCACAGGCGCCGACCAGGCCTCCTGCTGGGTGATCTCGCTCAAAACCCAGTCATACTCGCCGGAGTTGATCAGCGCCTGGCACGCCTCGCAGGTGATGGAGGTGGAGAGCCGCAGCCGCGTTCCGCAATTGGGGCAATAGCCTTCCAGCAAGCCGGGGCGCGCGAGGGTTACGGCTCCCGGACGGCGCAGAAACGTCCATATCTCCGTGAAGCTCTCCGGGCTGTCGCCCCCCTGCAGGCGGCGGCCGTCCTCCAGCGCGACCGTCGTGTCAACCGCCTCGGCTGTCAGCGCCACGTGCAGGGTGTCAAAGAAGCGGTCGGAGGCGGCGCCGGCGAGGCCGGCGTTCAGAACCCGCACATCCCGCATCGCGTTGCGGATGCCGCTCCCTTTCTGAATCTCGATCTGCATCGAGAAGCGGTCGAACACCCCGTCCGACAGGAAGTGGCGCACCGGCGACATGTCCTGGCCGCTCCACGCCGCCTGCACGCCGGGGAGCAGGTCGTGGCAGCGGCTCAGAAACGCGTCGGCCGTGAAGGCGGGGTCGCGCTGCCGGATACGCTCCAGGCCGGTTTCGATGCGCGCGGCGCCGTCGGCCGCGAAGCCGCGCCGGATCGTGTGCGACATGTGCGCGGAGTATCCGCCCTTGGAGGAGTGGTAAAAGACGACCAGGGCGACAATCACCAGCGGAACGCCGATCAGCGGATGTTGGATCACCAGACGGAGCAGCAGGTAAACGATGACGCCGCCGCCCCCCCCGCCGCCGCCGCCCGATGAACCGCCACCGCCGCCCCCTGAGAAGCCGCCGCCACCGCCGGCGCGGGCCCAGGCCAGATCGCAGGCCAGGATCACCGCACCGGCCAAGGCCATCCCGGTCAGCGCGCGCCCGCCGCGCACCTTCATGCCCCGGTTCCCTGCGGGGCGCCGCACGCGCCGCAGAACTTCGCTCCCGCGGCCAAACCGGCCCCGCACTTCACGCACGCGACCTGCTGGGGCGCGCCGCACGCGCCGCAGAATTTCGCGCCAGCGGCCAGAGGCGCACGGCATTTGACGCAGGTGGAGCCGGCGGCCGCGCCCGTGGCGCCGCACGCGCCGCAGAACTTGGCCCCCTCCGCGACGGTGGCCGAGCACTTCGGACAGGGTGTCCCGGCCGTGGCGGGCGCCGCCGCCGCAGGCTGCTTCAAGACGTCGCCCAACCCCGTGGCGAGCTGGCCGCCGACCATCATGCCCATCATGTTGCCGGCCATGCCCGGGTTGTCCGCCGCGTCGCGCAAGGCCTGCGCCGCCTGATATTGCGCAAACTGGTTCAGGTTTCCGACCGCGCCCATCGAGGCGCGCTGGTCCATCGCGCGCTCGACCTCTTCCGGAACCGTAACGTTCTCCAGCACGAAACCGAGAAGCTCCAGGCCGAGGCCCTCGAAGAAGCCGGCGAGCTTCACCTTCATGGACCCGCCGATCTCGTCGTACTGCGCCTGCAGGTCCAGCAGGGGGATCTGCAACTCGCCCAAGGCATCGGTGAACGACGAGACGGCCTTCGCGCGCAGCTGCCCCTCGATGTCGTCCACCCGATAGGCCTGCCGGGCGCCGACCAGGCGGCTGATCATCTCCCGGTCCGCACTCAGCTTGTAGGAAAAGTAGCCCCGGGCGCGCAGGCGCACCATCCCGAAATCGGCATCGCGCAGGATCACCGGCGTGGCGGTGCCCCATTTGCGGTCGAGCTGCTCCGTCGTGTTCAGGAAATAGACCTCGGCCTTGAACGGGGAGTGAAAGCCGTATTTCCAGCCCTTCAGGGTTGCCAGAATGGGCAGGTTCGCCGTCTCCAGCGTGTGCCGCCCGGCCTCAAAGACATCGGCGACTTGGCCCTCGTTCACAAAGACCGCACGCTGACCCGGCCGCACCGTGAGCTGCGCGCCCATCTTGATCTCGTGCTCATCGCGCTCGAACCGGTGCACCAGAACGCCCGGCTCCTGCTCCCGCCACTCGACAATGTCGATAAACTCGGCACGGATCTTGTCAAAAAGTCCCATAATCCACCTCCTGTTGTTTTGAACGCGGCAAAGGTGCCCCAATCGAAAACAACTGACGCTGTTCAGGATAACATTTCACATCTTGGGCGTCATCTAAGAAACCGCCGCGGGGGGTTCAAGATGAAGTTTTTGGAGGTCGCGATTCGAAGCATCCCCACGAAGACGAGAAGAGCACGAAGACTCGAGGGAAAGGCGGCGTCCATGCGGTGTTCAGGATTCCCTGTGTTTCGCAGGGATTCATGTTGAGCGCTCGCCCGCCCAAGCAAAAACGCCTGACACTCACCTTTGAATGTCGGGCGTTAAGCGTTTGGCGTTCGGAATCCGTCCGTTTGGCCTATGCGGCCCCCCGCATCGCATCCCGCCAACAGCAGGACCTGTTCGTTTTTGTTTGTGGGGGTGAACACGTCCGCAGGACCGCCTTTAGGCGGAATCTCAGGTCAATCAGGCCGCGCTTTCCGCCTAAAGGCGGCCCTACGAACCCCGACTCACGTATGGCCATTCACGAGACACCGCACTAGTTGTCCAGCTGCTTGAAGTAGAGGATGCGGTGCGCGTGGTAGCCGTCCAGACGCTGGCTGAACGTATTGTCTTCGTCGCCGTCGTCCTTGGTGTCGTCGTAGTTCTTGATGTTGTGCTGGTACCAGGGCGAGACGCGCGCGCCGTTGCCGTTGTCCGCCCGGTCATCCGCGTTCCAGTGCTTCGCCCCCTTGTTCAGCCACGAGTCGTTGGCCTTGTTGTACCCTTGCGGATACGGGTCGCGCCAAACCAGGGCGACCGCCCGCCCGCCGGCCAGCGACTTGACGCCGCTGTCCGCGGTGCCGCCGAAAGAGGGCACGGTGGCTTCGGCGCGGATGATGTAGAGGAAGAGCTGCTGCCGGTCCGAGAACGAGTCGAGCGTGAAGGAGTAGAGCATCTTGCGGTCGATCTCGTACAGCGGCGACGCCGCCGCGAGTATGGCCGGGACGCCGGACACCGAGTACCCGCCGTCGAAAATCTTGTTGGCGTCGCCGTTCGAGTACCAGCCGAACAGGGCCTGGTTCCCGTATAAATCGGACAGGTTGTTTTTCCAAGAGGTGTTGATATTCAACGCCGGCGCTACGTTCTTGGTGGCATTGATCAGGCACTTGGTCCAGCCGTTGGTGAAAGCGGCCCAGGCACTCGGCACCATAACCCTCGAGTCGTTGAACACATAATTGCGCATGGTCGTGGCCGACGGCGCGCCGACCGCCAACTGCGAGGCCCCCGCCCAATAGTAGTCCACCGGCGTGCTCACGACCGCGGCCGCCAGGACCTGCGGAATGTCGGAAAGCGGGTTGACGCGCGCGCCCGGGAGCGTGCCGTCCGGACTGATCGCCGTGAAGTAGTCGTAGACGTGATCGCGCGCGCGGTTGGCGTTGGCGGCCGGTTCACCGTGATCGTACACCCGGATGGTGCGGAACATGGCATCCTTGTCCTCAGACTTGTCGACCGTGATCTGATTGCGGAAGTCGACATTCTGGCCGCCCGGGCTTGGCAGGAACGGACGCACGATGAAGCCCAACTCGCCCGGAGACTGCATGGCGCCGATATCCGAAACGGCCATGTAGATGTCGCCGTCGCGCCCCTCCTGGCCGAGCAAAGCCACGGTCGACGGGTTGATCTTGGGCTTGATGGCGTTCACATCCTCCGTGTTCTGGATCCAGTTCGCGGCTTTATAGTTGAAGCGCGGATCAGGGACCTCGAGACTCGACCACTCGTAAGGGATCTGAACAGCCGCCATCGTCTGATCGACCGGTGCTGAAGGTTTCGTCTGGAAAAAGATCTTCGGCGTGGCCATGAACTCGACATCCCACGGGTCTGACGCACCCAAAAAAGGCGCCAATTGCGGCACGCGGTCAACGATGTCCGAACCCGCCTTCACATTCACGAAAACCACCAGCGCGACGCTGAAAGGCTGTTGCTTGGTGAAGGTGGTCCCGTCAGCGGCGGGGACGAGGTTATCCTCGCTGTCGATGATGTCGACGATCAGCTTCGTGGGGTCGGGGGTGGAAACCGGAATCACGACGTGGGTGTAACAGTTGGCCGGATCAGAGGTGTCCTTGCTCCAGAAGTCGGGAATCGCGATCGTGCCGTTCAGCGGGATGTAGGTGGCCGGAGCGGGCATCTCCATGAACCCTTGCGATTTTTTCGGGTCATGCACTTTGATCACCTTGAGATAGGCCTGGATCTCGACGGTGAAACCGGGTTGCGGCCTCCGGTCTTTCTGGTTCTTGAAGGGCCAGACCAGCTCCACGTCCAGCTGGGAGGCGGTCGGTTCACTGATCAGCTGCACCGAGTAGACGTCCTTGTTTCGCGGAGGCGTGGCGCCGGGCACGGCAACGGACCGCTTGATGACTTTCGGCGCGAAGAACGCCGGCACCAGGATCTGGCTGACCATCGGCACCATCTCGGTCGACGGCATGTTGAGCCGTTTCGGGATGCCGTCCAGATCAAGGTAGTCGGCGATCATGGCGGCCATCATCTCCGCCGAGGTCCCGGGCAGCCCGCCCACCAGCGCGCTGCCGAGCGCGAGCTGAAACTCCGGCTGCATCGCGACGGTCGCCGGATGGGTCTGCAGCAAGGTGCCGGCGGAGACCGGCCGCCCTGTCTGCGAAAGGATATTGCAGGGTTTGACGGCCGCCGTGGGCTCGGGTTTGACGAGGCTGTCGGTGATGAGAACGTGGTTTTGGGCAAAATCGAAATCGTTGTCGGTGCCGTTCTTGAGATACTCGTGGTAGGGGCTGCCGAACGTGGGGTCGTTGCGCTTGTACATGCAGGCGTAGAAGTCCTGCATCGTATCGTAATGCCGGTCGGTGTTCTTGTACAGCGCGTCAAAGCTCTGGCGCAGGGCGTCATTCGCGAAGAGGTTCCCGATGCTGACGCGGTTGGAGACGCAGTCGCGGGCGTCGGCTTTGCAGAGGTTCACGTCCAGCATGTCGGAGACGTTGACGCACACGTAGGCGTAGCGGCCCACGTCCACCTGCGCGACGTCCATGCCGCTCAGCGCGATGCCCGGCATGCTGATCGAGCGCCACTTGGCGCCCCACCAGGTGTTTCCGCTGGGATCCTTCGGGTCGAGCTTGTTGGGGATCGCGTAGCGGCGCACGTCGTTGACGAAAATCCCGGGAATGAAGCTCAGCGCCTCGAGCGAGAGGACGCGCGCGTCCAGGCCGTTGCGCTCGCCGTTGGGCACGGCCGAGACCTTCACGCGGCCGGGCCAGTCGGGGAACTTGCGCGCGCGGACCGTGCCGCTGATCGACGGGACGCGCAGTTCGGCGTCGATGTCGTCGATCGCGCGGTAGAGTCCGGCGTTCAGCAGATGGCGGGCGGTGGTGGCGTGGCGGTAGTTCGAGGAGGCCTGCCGCTCGATGCGCATGTAGACCGCGAACGAGACCGCGCTGATCATCATGAAGCTCAGGAAGCCGAGCACGATCAGCAAAGCCGAGCCTTGCTCCGAGATACGGGGCGCTGCGCACGGGCCCTTTCGCGGGCTTCGCCCGCCGCGCGGATACGCGCTGAAAGGTCCAAGTGCGCGCTGCCCCGTATCCGCTCCGCTTTGAGAGGGGGCGCCGCCGCAGCCTATCTGTCGAAAATGTGTTCTCATAATTTCACCTAACAGTCTAAATACCTAACAGCCTATCCCTCGCTACCGGCTGAAAAATCCAAGTGCGCGCTGCCCGCATGCGCTCCGCTTTGAGAGGGGACGCCGCCGCGGCGTATGTTTCGGAAATGTGTGCTCATGGTTTCACCTGTCAAAAAGTCGGGTATTTGCGGTTCTCTTCACTAATGAACTTCTACGCACTGATGAACGAATGAACTTTTATCTCATGTACCGGTGCCGGTTGGGGAAGGTGACGGAAGCGGGAAACGTCTCTTTCACCTGCGTGCTCGTGTCGGTCTTGGTGATGAGCCGGAAGTGATAGGGGGTGCCCCAGGGATCGAGGAAAGCGCCGTTGACCAGCTGCGCGTTGAGGTACACGGCCTTGTCGGGGTTGTCGCCCAGCAGCTCTTTGAGGTTCGACGCCGTGGCGGCCAGATCGGCGCCCGTGACGTCCACCGGCCAATCGTCGTAGGCCGCCTCGTACGAAAGCCAGGCGTTGATCATCTCGCGCAGCTCCACGTTCGCCTTGGCGATGCGCGCCTGGGCGCGGGCCTGGCCGATCCCCGAGAACGCCACGCCCATCAGGATCGCCAGCATGCCGATGACCACCATCATCTCAATCAGCGTGAAGGCCCTGGAGGACCGGCGGTCGGAGGGCAGAGGACGGAGGACGGAGGGCGGAGAGCGGAAGTCCGCGAGCCGCCGGATCGCCCGTGTTACAAAGGGAATGTGTTTAAGGCCTTGCATGCTTCGCTCTCCTTGCGCCGGCGTCCGTCTTCCGGCCGCTGTCCTCAATTGTTATCCACCCAGGTCTTGATGTCGTCCTTGGTGTTCCACTGCTTGTCCGGGCCGGCCGAGGCCGCGCCGATGTCCAGACTGGCGCCCGAGGCGGTCACCTTGGCATCGAAGGTGATGTACAGCGGCAGCCCGTTGGGGTCCAGGTCGCCGGGCTTGCCGTAGTAGATCTCGAAATCCCCGAGGGCCGTGGAGCTGATGTTGCCCATGGTGCCGGAGGAGGGCAGCACATTCGAGTGCGAGGTTATTTTTTTGCCGTCCGCCGTCAAGTACGACTCGTTCCGGCTGCCCGAGGTTTCGTAGGTCACAAACTTGAGCGCCCGCATGATGTCCGCATCTTGGGCCGGAGGGGTCGTGCCCGTCAGCGTGTAGAATTTGAGAGACCCGCTGCTGAACGTCTGGTCAACATCGCCGAGCTTTGTTTTCAACTCCACGGGGATACGGCGCGCGTCGATCGCGGCGCTCGCGTCGCGCTGGATCGCGCCGATCGCCGCGCGCACCTGCATGAACCCGTTGGCCCGCTTGACCCCGGTGCGCCACGCGAGGCTGGTCTGCTGGAAGAGCATCCCGAGCATCATCACGATCACGATCAGGATCGTGGAGGCGACCAGCACCTCGATCATCGAGAAGCCGGCCCTGCGGCTGTTATTTCTAGCTGCTTTCGCTTTCATCACTCGCCTTTCGGGCGGGCAAGGAGCCCCGTCCCTTCAAAACTCATGCCCACCCTCACCCATCGACTCATGCCCTGCCCCATTAAGGAACCCATGAACTTACTTCGCCGGGTCGCCCTGGAAGAGCACCTCCGCATAGAAAACCGGGTTGTTGGAGTATTGGACGTACTCCGTCACCTTCTCCAGATCCGTGGACTGCACCAGGATGCCCATGAGCTTGTCTGAAAAGCCCGGCACCAGGCAGCAGGAGATCTCATATTGCGGGCCCAGTTTCAGCGGAGGGTTCATGTTCACGAGGTGCATCCGGTCCGACAGGAAGGCCGGCAGCTCGGCCGTTCGGGTGCCGTTCTGCGTCTTACTGACGAATTCGCTCTGCCACGTTGTCCACGACAGGTTCGTCAGCGACGCCGCCGCCACGGCCTGGTTCAGGAGGTAATCCGCGAACATCGCCTGCTTGAGGTCCGCCTGCCCCTGCGTGCTCTCGCGCAATCCCAGCGGGTAGAGCACCACCATGCTCAGGATGCCGACCGCCATGACGAAGACCGCCATGTTGACCTCCATGAGCGAAAATCCAGCTTGCTGATGTTGTCTCTTCATATGTCTAAGGCGTCCACTTCTCATTATACGTGACGGATCCGTCGGACTTGACCGTGACACCGGAGCGGGTGATCGGCGGTAGCGTCGTGCGGATGCGGATGAGCTTGTCGCTGGCCTTGCCGTCCGGCTCGAACGTGACGCTCACCACCTGGCTGAGGCTTTCCTGCAGTTCGTCGAACTGGAAACCGCGCGGCAGGGAGTTGATCGGCGAGGCCTCGACGCCATACGAGTCGCCCACGGCCCAGGTGGCCCCGTTCGGGTTGGGGACTTTCGTGTTGATGACAAAACCGAACGCGGGGATGTCGTAATCTTGACCGTTCCGGTAAGAGGACCCGCGGCTGGTGAGCGTGGCATCTTTGACCGAAGGGAGCACGTTCGACCATTTGCCGCGCGAGAGGTTATAGAGCCGCGTGCTGCCCAGATAATCCGCGGACAACGTGGCCGTGCCGAACATCTTGTCCAGCGGCGCGAACTCGTCGACCAGCTTGCCGCCGCTGATGGCCGAGATGCGTCCGATCTCTTTGCAGACCACGTAGGAGGGCGCGATCTTCACGTTGCCGGCGTCATCGTACCCGGCGACCTCGTTGAACACCATCACGCTGACGCGCGTGCCTTCCATGCAGGCGCGCTGACGCGCGAGGGTCAGGGTGTTCGCCAGATGCTTGACCGCGCTCCGGCGCGTCATGCCGCGGATGGCGCTGAAATAACTGGTTACGGCCAGCGTGGTGAGCATCGCCATGATGGACATCACCGCCAGCAGCTCCAGCAGCGAAAACCCGCGACGCCGCTTATATGCGTTCCTGTCTTTCATCGTCCCACTCCTTGCCGCCCGTTTCAGTATTTGGTTTGCTTCGGGCAGGTGTGGTCAGTCTGCCGGTGGACTTTGACCGAATCCGTATTCTGGTTGTACTCGACGCAGTAATAGCTGATGCGGTTGGGGTCATCCGGGTTCGGGTACATGAGCGAGACATCCCTGATGCCCTTGCTGAGCAGCGCCCGGAGCTGGGCGCGCTGGCCTTTGTACACGGCCATCAAGGCCGAGGCGTCCAGATAAACCGTGCTGCTGCCGCCCGGGCCGTGATACAGGGGCTTAAAGACCAGCTTGTTGTTCTCGCCGTGCGCCCAATAGATCCCGGGATGCTGTTGGGGGTCCTTGTCTTTTTCGAGATCGCCCTTGTCGCCCGTTTTGAAGGGCCACCCGTTTTCCTGCGCGCGGTAGTTCATCAGCGCCATGTCCAGCGCCTTGCAGGTGGCGTCGATGCGCTTGTTGCGGCTCTGCTTCACCGCTTTCAGCGCCGCGCCGGTCGCGAGCGTGGCGAGCACCGCCATGATCGAGATCACCACCAGCAGCTCAATGATGGTGAAGCCGCGCCGCTTCATCCCTTGGTCTTTCCCGTTTTTCATCGCTTGCTCCTCTAAGGTGTTCTGGCTGCCAGCCTGTCAGGCCGTTTGGGAGAGGTGTCCGGACCGTGAGCGCCGGGGCAGGGGACGCGCTCCCGCATGCGCAACCGGCAGTCTGACAGCCTTCCGCCCGACCACCCTCCCGACTTTCATCATCTTCCGGCGCGCGACTGGCCGTAGTTCCAGCTCAGGCGGTCGTCGCCCGGATACCGTTTCGTCTGGCCCGCCGCATCCTTGCCGTCCGGCCCGCGCGACCAGACCAGCACCGAGGCGCGGACCTTCGCCCCTTTAGGCGCGCCCTCGCCCGAGTCCACATAGCCGTCGAAGTCCGTGTCCAGCCGGTACTGGATGCGGCGATCGGACAACTTGACGCCCGCGATCGCCGTGTTCGCGCTGCCCGTCTTGGGATTCTTGCGCAGCGCGGCGCGGCCCCAGGGGTCCAGCATGCCGAACCGGTCCAGGCTGTTCATGTTGACCGTCGAGCTGTTCGTCGACCACGTCGTCAGATCCAGCAGATGCTTGTCCTGAAAGATCCGGCACACGTTCTCGTCCATCTCCGTCGCCGTCAGCCACTCCTTGGGCCACTCGCGCTCCTGCTGCAGGTAGACGTTGAAAGCCGTCGCCACCTCGGAGACCTGCGATTGCGCCTGGGACTGGCGGGCCGTGTTTTGGACGTGCGAGAATGAGCCGACCAGCGTGGCCGCCAGAATGCCGATGATGCCGATGACCACCAGCATCTCCACCAAGGTGAAGCCGTTGCGAAGAAGGGAGTGTTGCGGTTTCATAACTTTTAATCTCTCTGCGGTGCGCGCAGCCGCGGCCGCGCGCTTTAGAACTTTAGAACTCTCGCACGTTCGAGCTTCCGCCGCCTACCGGTCAAAACGCACGACGTCGTCCGCGACCCACGCGCTCGCCTTCTTGCGGTCGCTGACCGAAAGGCTCTCCAGGGAGATCCACGGGGGGAACGTGAAGCCGTTCGGCCCGGCCGACCAGACGCGATAGCTCTGATAGGGCGGCGCGGAGTAATAGTAGAGGTCGCGGCCCCAGCCGTCGCGGATCGAGATGCCGATCAGCACGTACTTGTTGCCGCCCTTCGCCCCGGCCGGGTACTCGTTGGCGCCGGTAAAATGGGGGCCGCCCTGATCCGGCTCGGCGGTGTCGATGCCCAAGAGGGGGTAGCCGCCGAACAGGCTCTTCTCGAAGTTCGGCAGCCACCGCGACACCGCGCGGTTTTCGCGCGTGCGCTGCGCCGCCAGCGAGCCCGAGTTGTTCTTGGACCATTGCAGGCTCTTGAAGAAATTCAGGTCCGGGGTATCCCCCGATCCCCGCACCATATCCTCGCCGCCCATCAGCTCCACGCGGGGCAGCAGATAAGACAGCACGCCGAACCTGAAGATTTTGACGTCCTTCCACTCGGACTTCGGCAGCGTCGCCGCCGTCTGGCCGAGCTGCTGGTTCACGCTCATGATGCCTTCGCCCTGGTAGCGCGTGTTGATGAAGTCGTCCAGCGACTTCACGTTGGGGTACTCGAACCCGATGGGCTGGCAGGCCGCGGCGCGGTTGGCGTTTTGCGCGAGCAGCGAGCTGGCCTTCTCCTCCTGGCCGCTGTCGGCGTTCTGGGCGACAAACGGGTCCGGCGAGCCGTGCTGGGTGACCGGCGGGTAGGTGCCGAACTCGGCGTAAAACCCGGAGAGCGCGTTCTGCAGCTTCTGCATGCGCGCGATCGTCAGCGCCTTCTTGTTGCTTTCGCCCGCCGCGCCCATCAGCCGGAACACGCCGGCGATCAGCACGCCGATGATCGCCACCACCACCATCATCTCGATGAGGGTGAAGGCCGCGCGCTTGTCTTGCTTGCCATTATTCATGAACAACCACCTCTTACCTATTTAAATTGGATCCGGGCGGCCGTCGGCAGAATTCAGTGCGCAGGGTTGAACGCGGTGCCCGCCGGCTTTGAACCCGCATCCATTCCGGCTCCTTAATTCTGTCTCCGGCCTCCTGTGGCCCCGCTCTTACGTCGCCGAGCCGAGGGTGCCGATGATCTGGATCATGGGCATGAACATCGCGATGACGATCGTGCCGACGATCACCGCGAGCACGATGATCATCAGCGGCTCGATCACCGAGGTCAGGCCCGCCACCGCGTTGTCCACCTCGTCGTCGTAGGTGTCCGCGATGCGCGTCAGCATGTCCGGCAGCGCGCCGGTCTCCTCGCCCACCTCCACCATCGAAACCACCATCGGCGGGAAGACCTTGCTGGCCGCCAGCGGCGCGGTCATGCTCTCGCCTTCCTTCACGGCGTCGTGCACCGCCTGCATGGCGCGGGAGATCACCGCGTTGCCCGTGGTGTCGCGCACGATCGTCAGCGCCTGCAGGACCGGCACGCCGGAGGCGAGCAGGGTGCCCAGGGTGCGGGTCATGCGCGAGACCGCCGTGCGGCGCACCAGCGTGCCGAACATCGGCGCTTTCAGCTTGACCACATCCAGCGTATAGCTGCCGGTCTTGGTCTTGGCGAATATCTTGAAGAGCACCACGAAGACGGCCACGGCGCCCAGCACCGCCAGGCCGTTGTGCATCAGCAGGTTGCTGGCGTTCATCACGAACTGCGTGACGACCGGCAGCGGCTTGCCTTCGAGCAAGTCGTTGAAAATGTCCTTGAACTTCGGGATCACCGCGACCAGCAGGAAGCTCGTGATGCCGATGGCCGCGAAAAACGTCACGGTCGGGTAGACCATGGCGCCCTTGACCTTGTTCTTGATGCGTTCGGCCTTTTCGGCGAACTCGGCCAAACGGGTCAACACCACCTCCAGCACGCCGCCGGCCTCGCCCGCGCGCACCATGTTGATGTAGAGGTTGCTGAAGATCTTGGGGTAGTTGGCGAGCGACTCCGAGAAGGTGCTGCCGCTCTCGACCGCCTCGCACATGCCGGCCAGCGCTTCCCGCAGCGTCGCGTTCGGGGTCTGCCGCTGGAGCACGTGCAGCCCGCGCAGCAGAGGCAGGCCCGCGTCCACCAGCGTGGCGAGCTGCCGGGTGAGCACCGTGAGATCCTTCGGCTTGACGCGGCCGCGCAGGAACTTCGGCATCTTGATCTCCATGCTCATCTTGCCGCCGCCCTTCTTGGCGCCGCCGGGGGCAGGCCTCTTCGCGGCAGCCGCGCCGGCGGGGGCCCCCGCCGCGCCGTCGGCCGCGCCGATGGCGGTCGGAAAGAGCCCCTGGCTGCGCACTTTGGCCACCGCCTGAGCCTGGTTGGGGGCTTCGATTGTGCCGCGGCTCTCTTTGCCGGCGGAATCCACTGCGACATACGCGAATTTGGGCATAAGGCTACTCCAGAAGATGTCGGCTGTCTCGCAGCCAAACGTCACTTTTACCGTATGTGATAGGGTACCACAGTATGCAGGGCCACGCAAACCGAAAAATAGGCCGGGCGCACGCGCCCGGCCTCTAAAACAACAGGGGCCCGCGTCGCCGCGGACCCCTGCATGTCAGTCTTGAACTAATTCAGCGAAGGCTTACTGCACGACGGCCTTGATGAACTTGCCATCGCCCACCGGCACGGTGACCGTGACCTCTGAAGCCGTCTCCACAGTGATCGCGAACGTGCCGATCAGGGCGAACGGAGTCGTCAGATCGTCGGTCGTGTAAACAACCAACGTGCCGTTGAGGGCTGCGGCGGTCATATCGACGAGCCCGGACGTGGCGCCCACCTTGATTGTGACCAACCCCGTCCCGCTGTTAACCGTGATCGAGTTGATCTTGAGCACCGCGTCCGTGGCCGGGGCGACGTTCAGCAGGTAGTCGTCCAGCATGTCGGGGGTCAGAACCGTCTGGCTGTAGGTGGTGGCCCAGAGCGCGACCTTGTTGGCCGGATACGTGCCGCCGCCCAGACCCGTGGAGATCGAACCGGTGTCGCTGTAGAGCTGCGCCGTGATCGTGTTCGTCGCGCTGGTCGCGCTCTCGACCGTGCCGTCGACGTTGGTGATCATCTCGGTGCCGGCGACCTTGTTCGTGACCGAGGGACCGGTGAACAGGCTGCCCATCGACGTGATCTCGTACCAAGGCTTGGCGTTGATCACGATGGGCGTGGAGGTCGGGACCTGCGCGAGGGTAGCAGCCTCAGCGCCGTTCGTCAGGACCGAGACCATCGCCGGATCGAACACCAGCGTCAGCAGGATGCCTGCCGGAGCGCCGAAGTCAGCCGGTATGTCCGTCACGACCAGCTCATCCGCCGCGCCGGTGCCCTGGAAGGCGACCGTCGAGAGTTCGGTGCCAGCGGCCGCAGTCAAGAACCACTGGCCGCCCGCCACAGGTCCCGCCGAAAAGGCGTTGGTGTGCGAAATGGCCACGCCGTTCAGGTAGATCTTGCAGGACTCGCCGATCGTTGCCGTATTGCCCAACTGGATCGTCAGACGGTACCAGTTCGTCGGCGAAATGAGCCCTGGAATCACACTGTTAGTCGTCCAACCCAGTGAGTTCACGAGATCATAAGCCTGATGATGCACCACGAGATTGGAGTTGACGTCGACATAGACCGCCACCTTGACGTCATTGCCGATCGACGGCGTATCCTCGCTCGGGGTGAACTTGATCAGGGTGTCCACGTACACGTTCCCTGACGCGAACGAACACGTGGGATTGACGTCGTTCGTCACCGTACGCGCGAGGGTCTGCCCCTCGGTCGCGAGGTCGAGGACCAGCAGCTGGTCCGCAACGGCGATCGGATGGATGCCTGCGTAACCGGAGTCAGCGGCGGCGCCCGTGATGAGCTTGGAAGCGTCACCGGCGGCCGAGGAGGTCCAGGGGGAGTTGGTGAACTCGTTATTGGTACCCGAAACGACCATCTTATAAGTGGCAATGAGATTATTGTTCGTGCCTTCCGGCGCTTCGAACGAATCCGACACCCACGTCGTCGTTGCGGTGGCGGAAAGCGCACACGCGCCCGCAAACACCGTCATATACTGTAGCATTCGCTTTGTAGTCAGGTTCATTAAAGAAACCCTCCTGTCATTGGCTTTAGCTGTTAACACGTTTAAACCTTCAAAATCCTGACGGACAACCGGGAGACACCCGCCTCCCAGGCCATCGGCCAAGACTATTCTTTCGTTGTAGGTTATAGAATAGGACAAAGGGGGTATCAGGCGCAAGAGAGAAATCAGCAAAAAGCTGAATTTTTTGCGAGAGCGCACTTGAGCTGCGGGCCGGTTCGTGTGATAATCATCGCCTTTTCCGTGCGACTATCCCCGAGTGCGAGGCCCTGTGACCGAAGACGCGTTCATCCAGATCTGTCAGCAGCTCTCCAACCATCTCTGGCTTCAGGGCCTGCTGGTGGCGGTGGGGACCTGCTTTCTCGAGGACGCCGCCCGCTGCGGGGTGGGGCTGCTGGTGGCGGCGGGGCAGGTCGGCTGGGGGATCGCGTTCGTCAGCATGACCCTCGGCGGCCTGGCCGGGGATCTCGGCCTGTATCTCATCGGCCGTTACGCGACGCTTTTCCTGATCCGGCTGCGCTGGGTGGACGCGGCCCGGCTGGCCTGGATGGAGACCTATTTCGAGCGCCAGGCGATCAAAACCATCGTGATCGCCCGCTTCCTGCCCGGCGCGCGCACGCTCGCCTATGTGTCGGCCGGCGCCGTGAAGTACCCGCTGCCGCGGTTTCTGTTCCTGCTGCTCCTGGCGTCGATGGTCCAGTCCGCGCTGTTCCTGGAGCTGGGCGTGTTTATCGGGGAATGGATCCTGCCCTACCTGCGCGATCCGCACCTGCGGCTGGGGGCTTTCGGGATCATCGTGCTGCTGCTGGTGCTGACGCACCATATCCTGACCCGGCGCAACAAGCGCAAGATATTGCCGCCTGGCTGATTATCCGCGCTTGACGCCGAGCTCGGCTTCGAGCCGCTGGTCGAGGTCGTAGGTGTGGAGCGCGTTCAGCAGCGGGGCGAGATCGCCCTCCACGATGCGGTCGAGGCAGTAGAGCGTGAGGTTCACGCGGTGGTCGGTCATGCGGTTCTGCGGGAAGTTGTAGGTGCGGATGCGCTGGCTGCGGTCGCCCGAGCCGCGCAGGTCGAGGCGGGTCTTCCCGAGTTTGGCCTCTTCCGCCTGCAGCCGCTGGTCGAGGATGCGGGATTTCAGGACCGCGAGCGCCTTGGCCTTGTTCCGGTGCTGCGAGCGCTCGTCCTGGCACTGCGCCACCAGGCCGGTGGGCAGATGCGTGATGCGGATGGCCGAATAGGTGGTGTTGACCCCTTGTCCGCCGTGGCCGCCCGCGCAGAAGATGTCGACGCGCAGCTCGCTCTCCGGCAGGTCGATCGCGTCCTCCTCGTCGGCCTCGGGGAAAACGATGATGGTGGCGGCGGAGGTGTGGATGCGGCCCTGGGCCTCGGTCGCCGGCACGCGCTGCACGCGGTGGCCGCCGCTTTCGAACTTGAACGCGCCGTAGGCGCCTTCGCCGATCACGGTGAAGACGATCTCCTTGTAGCCGCCCAATTCGGTGCCGTTGGAGTCGATGATGGAGATTTTCCACCCCTTGGCGTCGCAGAACCGGGCGTACATGCGGAAAAGCACCGCCGCGAAGAGCGCGGCCTCCTCGCCGCCCGTGCCGGCGCGGATCTCGAATACCGCGTTGCGGGCGTCGGCGGGCTCGGGGGGCAGCAGCCCGGCGAGCACGGCCACCTCGGCGGCCGGCAGCAGGGCTTCCAGGCGGACGATCTCCTCGCGGGCCATCGCGGCGAGCTCGGGGTCGCCCGCGGACTCGGCGGCCATCACGCGGTTGTCTTCGAGGTCATCCAGCGCCCGGAAATAGGCGTTGGCCACGCTCTCGAGCTTCTTCAGCGCGGCGTGTTCGCGCACCTTCGCGCGGTAGACCTTGGAGTTACCGAGAACGGACGGATCCGACAACGCCGCCTCGGCGGCCTGAATCTTGTCGAGCACCCGCTGGATTTGCGCTTTGTCGATCATGGGGAATAAAAAACGGGCCGGAGTGCGCAGAACCGCAAAGGTTGCGCCATCCGACCCGCCTATAGAGGAAACGAGCTACGCCTTCTTGATGGCGTAGCGCTTCATGAACTGGTCGACACGACCCTCGGTGTCCATCATCGTCTGCTGCCCGGTGAAATAGGGATGGCAGGCTGAACAGGTGTTGACGGTCATTTCTTTTTTGGTCGAACGCGTGGTGATCACGTTGCCGCAGGCGCAAGTGATGGTCGCGTCATCGTAATTGGGATGGATATCCTTTTTCATAAAACAAAAGCCTTTCCGTGATACGGAAGAATGAGAGTAGCGTATTCGGTCGCCGCGGCGCAAGGGGAAACGCAAAAAAAATTACAGGACCGCGGCGACCGCCTGCGCGAGCGAATCGAACGCGGGTAGCCCGTGCGTCTGGCAAAAGAGGCGGACCTCTTCGGAAAAGTGGTCGGGATTGCGGACGAGCGCGGCGCGGATGCCCGCGTTGACCCCGGCCTGGAGGTCGCTCAGGCGGTCGCCCACCATCCAGCACCGCGCCGGGTCGAGCCCGTCCTTTTCGATGCACTCGCGGATGAAGCGCGGCGAGGGCTTGCGGTAGACCGCCGGGGCCTCGGGCGCCTCGGGAGCGAGACAGACCGCGGAGAAGCCGGGCGGCGGCAGCGCCAGCAGCGCCTCCATGCGGGCGTTGACCGCCAGCGCCTGCGCCAGCGTGTAGTACCCGCGCCCGATGCCGCTCTGGTTCGAGAAGAGGTAGAGGCGGTGCGAGCGGAGCGCACGGTGCAGCGCCTCCTTCGCGCCAGCCAGCAAAACCACGCCCGCCGGGTCGCTGAGGAACCCGGCATCGGCGATGATGGTGCCGTCGCGGTCGAGAAACAGCCCCGCCCTGGTATCGCGGGAAGGGGTCATGGCGCCGTCCGCGTCGCGCAGGCGAGGATCTCCTCGGGGCGGGCCACGGCCGTGCCGAGCTTGCCGACCACCACCCCCGCGGCCAGGTTGGCCAGCGCTGCGGCGCGGTCGATGTCCGCGCCGGCCGCCAGGGCCGCGGTCAGGGTGGCGATCACCGTATCGCCTGCGCCGGAGACATCGAACACCTCGCGGGCCGCGGTCGGGATCTGGCGGCCGGGCTTCCCGTCCGCGCACAGCAGCATCCCCTCGCCCCCGAGCGTGATCACCAGGTGGCGGGGCGCGTAGCGCTCGTGGATGCACGCCGCGACCGCCTCTTTGGGGAACGTGTGGGCCTCGGTGCCGTGCAGCCCGGCCAGCTGGACCGCCTCGGCCTTGTTCGGGGTCATCAGCGATACCCCCGTGAAAACCAGGTCGGCGCGCGGCTTGGGATCAAGCGCCAGAATTTGCCCGGGGCGGACACAGGTCTGCACCCAGCGGATCAGCTCGCTGGTGATCACGCCTTTGGCGTAGTCGGAGAGGATCACCGCGTCCGCCCGCGCGATCTTTTCCTGCAGCCCCGCGCGGACGCCCTCGGAAAGCGCGTAGGCGGAGGGCGCGTCCTCGCGGTCCAGGCGGCAAAGCTGCTGGTTGCGGCACATGACCCGCGTCTTGACGATGGTCGCGGCCTTCTCGCCGCAGAGCGCGTCGTCGTAGGCGACGCCATATTGGCGCAGGATGTCCTGCAGCATGCGGCCGTACGCGTCGGCGCCGGCGGTCCCGATCACCTCGGTCGCCACCCCCAAGGCCCGGAGGTTGGCCGCGACGTTGGCCGCGCCGCCCGCCGTGTACGTGTCGCGGTCGACCTTGACGATGGGAACCGGCGCCTCCGGGGAGAGACGCGAGGCGTCACCCCAGATGTAATGGTCCAGCATCAGGTCGCCGATCACCAGGATGCGTTTCTTGGCGATCTCTTGAAGGAGCTCTTGCATGGGCATAGTGTCGAAAACTCGCGGCCGGGTGTCAAGCCGACATTCGTGATTAATCCGCTTGCGGTCCCGGGGGAAAACCGTATAATGTTAGCCCTGTCTAATTGACCTCCCGATCGGTCATGCCCTGTGGCGTGCCGCTGCGGAAGGTCCCCCGTGAAACAAAGGAGTAGCATCATGGCGACCATCGACAACCTTAAAGGCGCTTTCGCCGGCGAAAGCCAGGCCAACCGCAAGTATCTCGCATATGCCAAGAAGGCGGACCAGGACAAGCTGCCGGGCATCGCCAAACTGTTCCGCGCCGCGGCCCAGGCCGAAACCGTGCACGCCCTCGCGCACCTGCGCGCCATGGGCGGCGTCAGCGACACCGTGGCCAACCTGCAGGACGCGGTCGGCGGCGAGAATTTCGAGTTCACGCAGATGTATCCGCCTTATGTGAAGGAGGCCCAGGAGGAGGGCAACGCCGTGGCCGAGCGCTCGTTCGCTTACGCCATGACGGTCGAGAAGACCCACTTCGACCTCTACACGGCCGCCCTGGCCGCGGCCAAGAGCGGCAAGGACATCGCCGCGCAGAAGTTCTACGTCTGCCCGGTCTGCGGCAACACCGTGGCCGACGGGCACCCGGACAAATGCCCGGTCTGCAACTCGCTGAAGTGGGACGAGGTGGTGTAAACGCGGGATCTCAGGTAGGGACGGTTCCCCGAACCGTCCGCCGGTCCGTGCTCGCGATGACCTGCGGACGGTTCGGGGAGGCGTCCCTACCCTGTGTATCGAACGGGCTCTACTGATACATGTTACGTGACCGCACAGCCTGGCTGTTGTTCGGCCTGCTGGCGGGCGTGCTCGGCCTGTTGCTCGTCTGGCCCGTCCTCACGGTCGTGAGCGGCGGGTTTTACGTGAACGGCCACCTGACCGCCCGCTATCTGATCGGCGTGTTCAGAAATCCGATTTACGCCGAAGGCCTCTTCAACAGCTTCCGCATCGCGCTGGGCGCCACCGCGCTGGCCGCGGCTTTGGCCGTGCCGCTGGCGTGGCTGGCGCACACCTTCGTGTTCCGCGGGCAGCGGCTCTTCACCGCGCTCCTGCTGGTCCCCATGGTCCTGCCGCCCTTCGTGGGCGCGATCGGCTTCATGCAGATGCTCGGCCCCTACGGGGCGCTGAACGCCCTGCTCGGCTGCGGCCCGGTCGACTGGTTCGGCCAGTCGCGCTACCTCGGGGTGGTGCTGCTGCAGGCGCTGGCCTTCTACCCGATCATCTACCTCAACGTCGCCGCGGCCCTGGCCAACATCGACCCCGCGCTGGACGAGGCGGCCCAGAACCTCGGCGCCCACGGCTGGACGCGCTTCCGCCGCATCACCCTGCCGCTGGTCATGCCCGGCCTCTTCGCCGGCTGCACCCTGGTCTTCATCGCCTGCTTCACGGAGCTCGGCACCCCGCTCATCATGAACTACACGCGCTGCGCCGCCGTGCAGGTCTACGACGAGCTCAAGGAGATCAGCGCCAGCCCCTTCCCCTACGCGCTGGTCACCGTCGTGCTGGTCGCCAGCGTCGCGCTCTACAGCCTGAGCCGCCTGCTCTTCGGCGGCAAAGCCTACGCCATGCAGGGCAAAGCCGCCACCGGACACCGTCCGCGGGAGGCGCGCGGCGCGGCGGGCCTGCTGCTGGCCCTGCCCTTCATCGCCGTCACCCTGCTGGCGCTCACCCCGCACGCGGGCGTGCTCCTCACCAGCTTCTCGACCCCCGGCAGCTGGTACCGCACGCTCCTGCCCGCGCAGTTCACCACCGCGAACTACGCCGAGGCGCTGGGCCACGCCATGACCCTCGACGCCATCCGCAACAGCCTGCTCTTCTCCGCCCTGGCCGTGCTCTTCAACCTCGTGGCCGGCGTCGCCGTGGCGTGGGTGACCGTCCGGTCGCGCATCCGCGGCCGCGGCGTGCTGGACGCGCTGGCCATGATCCCGCTGGCCGTGCCGGGCCTGGTGATGGCGTTCGGCTTCATCTCGGTCAGCACCGCGCTGAGCTCGCACCCCTTCGTCAAAGCCCACCCCGCCCTGGCCGGGCTCCTCGATGTCCGCGTGAACCCCACCCTTTTCCTCGTGATCGCCTACGCCGTGCGGCGGCTGCCCTACATGGTGCGCGCGGCGGTGGCCGGCCTGCAGCAGACCTCCGTGGCGCTCGAGGAGGCCGGCGCCAGCCTGGGCGCGCCGCCGCTGGTGACCCTGCGCCGCATCACGCTGCCCCTGATCCTCGCGAACCTCATCGCGGGCACGCTGCTGGCCTTCGCCTTCAGCATGCTGGAGGTGTCGGACAGCCTGATGCTGGCGCAGAAGATGGAGTATTACCCCATCACCAAGACCATCTTCGAGCTCTTCCAGCTCGTGGGCATCGGCCGTTACCTCGCCGCCGCCCTCGGCGTGTGGGCGATGCTTTTCCTGACCGTCACCATCGCGGGCAGCAGCCTGCTGCTCGGCAAGAAACTCGGCGCGCTCTTCCGCGCGTAGCGGGTGACCCGTTCGGAGCCGGCTAAGGCCGGCGCAACCTGCCCGAGCATCCGTCGACGCCGTGTTGCAACACAGGCACCTCATCGCGGAAGGGTTCCGCCTTGTCGAACGCCCTGTTTTCACGGCCTTCTGCGCTTCCAACTCCTCGATCCCAACTCCTAAATTCTCCTGGGTGCGACTCCGTTTCAACGAAACTGAAGCGCACCCCCTTAAGACGGGCCTACTGTTTTCTGCTTGGTGTCCGGATGCCTTTATGCTTCAATCTTTCCTCGTTTCGCGTATCCCCGCTCGGCGTCATCGGCGTTGTTCCTGTCTGTATCGGCAGGGACGGACGTCTTGCCGCAGAGCGGACGCCTCAGGGAGACGTCCCTGCCGGAACCGTTTTACGGAGAACACATGCATCGCGTTTCATTCATACCCGTTTTAGTCCTGTTCGTCTGTGCCGCATCCGCGGAGGTCAAGACCTCGTCACGCAACCTGACGCCGCTGAACCGGCGCGCCGGCGCCGAGTCCGCCTCCGCGCGCGGCGGCAACGCCAGCCTGAGCGCCGCCACCCCTGCGCGCGAGACGCCCCCCGACACCGTCACGAAGATCACCTTCCTCGGCCCCAAAAGCGGCTGGGGCTTCGTTCAGGAGACCAGCCCGTGCTATACGCCGCAAGGCAAGCACATCGGCAAGCTTCCGGGCGGCACGCTCTTCAAATACACCGACGTGAAGTCCACCTCGAAAAACGCCATGCTGGTCTGCAGCGTGAAGCGGGGTGAAACGTGGGAAGGGCCGCTCCTGCTGGACTGCACCACCATCGCCGCCTATGAGGGCGACCCCGACACCCTTGCGCCCGATACCGTCAGGAACCTCGAAACCTACTTCACCCTCAAAGGCAAAATCGCCGACCGCCACGAGGCGCTCGCCGACGAGGCGCTCGCCGCCAACCCGCATTTCGCCGCCGCCCGTCAGGCGCAGCAGGCTTATCAGGACAGCATCACCAAGGCCGCCGCCCTGGAAAAGCAGATGGTCACCCTCACCGGTTCGCGCAAGGCCCAGGCCGACGAGGCCCTGCGGTCGCTCAAGTATGAGCAGGTGCGCGTCAAAGCCAAAGCCGACGACGCGGCCCGCACCTACAAGGCGTGGAAAGAGGCGCACCCGGTCGACCCGGCCCAGCTCGCGGCCGACCCCCAGCTCCGGTCGCTGGAGCAGGATCTCCAGGCCGCCAAAGCCAAGGTCGCCAAACTCGTTCCGTAAAGCCCCCGCGCCATGACGGACGGGCGCGGCGGGCGGCGACCGCTCGGCCGCGTGGCAGAGGGCGAGGTTCGGAACGGGCAGGCCCGCGTCCGGGAGCCTTACTCCTTTATTTCCACGTGCCGGGCCGCACGCAGGATCAGCAGCCCCAAGGCCGCCATCACCAGCACCGAGAGCAGGATCATGCCGTGCCGCGCGAGAAACTGCCGCACGCGCACGCCCGGGCCGTAAGCGACATCCCCGTCCGGCGCGGACGCCAACGGCCACACCGCCGCTTGCTGCCCGCCGCGCAAATAGGCCGTCACGCCCTGCTCATAAACCGGTGGCGCCTTGACCTCGGGATTGCCGTAGGCCAGCCGATACCCTTGACCCTTCTCCGCGATGAAAACCACGCCGTACGCTTGCCGCAGCAGCGTCACGCCGCCCTCCCGGAAGGTCAGCGGCGGATTGTCGTCGTTGCGGATCCGGACGCGCACATGTTCCGCCCGGATCTCCCCGAAGCCGACTTCCAGGTTGTCGCGGGGGGGCACGCCGGGCAGACGCGACCGCGACAGCACACCCGCCGCAACGGTCCGCCAGCCGCCCGGCGCGGGACACTCGACCGTCACCTGACGCTCGAAATTCTGCTGCTCCGGATCGAACGCGAGGCCCGCCACCGGATACCGCCCCGTCTTGACCGTCAACACCGTCAGCTTGCTCCCGGCGTCCGCGGTCACCGCCACGCCCCGCGCAGCCACCCGCGCGCGCTTCTCCTTCGCCACCGCCACGCGCTCGGTGTCGCGGAAAATCACCGCGTCGATGCGGAACGGTCGCCGCTCCACGCTGTAGCGCTTGAACTGCCGCGCCGTCACGCCCCCTACATTGTCCTCCTCCAGCGCCGTGAAGGAGGAGAACACCTGGTCGTCCGCCTGTCCGATCACGAGCTTGAACAGCCGGTTGGTCAGCGCCGGCAGGTCCACCGTCTCCTTCTTCACGTCCGCAAACCGGCTATAGTCAAAAAGCGGTTCGGCCCCCTTGGCCCTTAGCCACGCGCCCGCCGCGCCCGGCGTATAAACGGTGACGGTCTGCTCGTAGTTGCGCAGCGGCGTGCGGACGGTCAGCCGCGTAAGCGACACCGCGTTCGTGCGCTCAACCTCGCACACCACCGCCAGCCCGCCCTCCGGCAGCTGTTCGATGCTCTTGATCCGGGCCTCGCGCGGCGTGTGACGCGGCTCGAAGGTGTAGTCGCGCTCGGCCTGAATCACGCGGGGCACCTCGCGGTTCTGCGCGTCCAAGACCCGCACGTCGGCCAGGTCCGGCAGGCTGTTGGCGAACACGTGCTCGTCGAGCGGCACGGCGACCACCGTCGCCTCTTCCACCGCCGCCCCTGAGAGGGGACGTGTCACATGCCACGCCCCCGCACACGCCATGCCCGCGGCCAGGCAGAAACTCAGAAGCACGCTTGTCGTTCTCATGGTTCGCTCATCTTCCTTAAAGAGCAACGCTGAACGCCGACCGCTCAACGCTCAAGTGGAAACAGTGACACGTCGTCCGTTCTCTCGATTTAAACGTTAAGCGTTAAACGTTCAGCGTTGAGCGTTATCCCGCTCTTCCGGCTCGAAGAGCGCCTTGTACTTGAGATACACGAACGAGCCGAGCACCAGCAGCACGCCGACCGAGATGAAGGCGACGATGCGGTAGAGCGTGTTGAGCCCGGCGAGGTCGAACATCAGCAGTTTGCCCACCGCCAAGGCGAAAAGCCCCAGCCCGCACCAGCGCAGCCAGCGGCCGCGCACGCGGATGCCCGTGAAGAGCAGGAGGAAGGCGAAGAGCGTCCAGACCACCGTCACCGCGCTATGCTGGAAAGCGGGCGCGTACACGCGGGCGACCAGGCCCGTCTCCAGCGTCAGATACAGCCAGACCTGGACCAGCACCAGCCCCAGAACCCTCGCGGCGGCCGCGTTCGGGCGCTTGAGCCGCCAGGCCGCCAGCAACGTCGCGGGCAACGCGCCATAGGTGACCGCGCGGAGCCCCGCGGCTTGCCAAAAGGCCGCGCCGCGCAGGGCCGCGGGGCGCGCCGTGCCGTACAGCTGGCCCAGGTCCCAGCCCATGCCGCGCACGCACGCCAGCGCAAAGAGCACGGCCGCCAGTTGGTCCAAAACACCGTTCCCGGTTCTGCGGGCGAGCCACAGCATCGCCAGCGCCTGGAGACACCACGCCATCGTCAGCCACTCGCCCGACAGCATCAGCACCGGGCTCATCGCCAGAAACACCGCCGCCAGTCCGATGAAGAGGCAGACCAGGCCCTTGTCCACCCATTTGCGCCGCAGGCACACATACACCAGCGCCACGTACATGGCCGCCACGCCGAGCGCGACCAAGCCGGTCTCCTGCTTGCCGAAGACCGGCTTGAACAGCAGGAACGCCCAACACCAGTAGAGCCCGGCGTTGAGGAAGACCGCCACCCAGTCGACCGCCGTCGTCGGCAGCCGCTTGCGGATGTTGATCAGGACCACGGAGAGCAGGTAGAGCAGGTGGACCGCCGAAAGGAACAGGAAGTCCTGCATCAGCTGCGTCGCGCCGTGATGGCGCTCGCAGTACAGGAAGGCGAGGCCATACGAGGCGAGCATGCCGAGCACATTCAGGACCGGCCACCGGCGCACCCAGGAGACCCCCAGCACGCCGCACCCCAGCAACAGCACATAGGCATAAAAGGAGCGCGCGCCCGCGCCGGTGTCGCCGATCATCACCGGCGTCGCGTAGCCGCCGACCAGCCCCAGCACCGCGATCATCACGGACTGATACCGCACCGCCAGCACGCCGGCCGCCACCGTCACGCACGCCATCAGCGCGAACGCCGCGCCCTGCGTCAGCAGGTGGTACATCCCCGAAGCCGCGTAGAACGCGAAATAGAGCGTCACGAAGCCCGCGCCCACCAGGCCCTGCCCCAGCAGGTGATACTTCTTGAAGAGCAGGCGCACGCCGAAACAGATCATGCCGAGGCCCGCGGCCAAGCTCAAGGCCACGCGGCCGAGCGGCCCCATGAGGCCCTTCTCGATCGAATACTTCAGGAAGAACGCGATGCCCGCCAGCACCACCAGGATGCCGACGCGCAACAGCCAGTTGGTCGCCGCCGCATACTCCCACGACACGCCGGGCTGCCGGTACTCCTCGCCGATCACCAGCCAGTTCCAGGCCTTGGCGATCAGCTGCTGCGCCGGCGTCGGCTCGGGCCGAACCGACACCGCCGGCTTTTGGGCCGGCGCGGCCACGGGGGAAGGCGGTGCCGTCACGGGCAGGGGCGCGGCCACAACCGGCAGCGGCTCCCTGCGCACCGCTTCGGCCGGCCGCGCCGCGCTCTCTTTTCTCAACGCCGCCTCAACCGCGCGGAACCGCACATTCAGAGCCTCCAGCTCCCGGAGGACCGACGACACCCGCACCAAGAGAATCACGGGGATCACAAAAAGGATGCCGATCACCGCGAACCCGACCATCAGACCGACCAAGATCTCCATAACGCCCTCCCGGATGAATGTGCCGGCCAGTATACCCACTTCCCGTGAAAAGCACGAAGAGAAAAGCACCGCGCGCACCACGGGCGCATCTCTGTTTCATTGACCTCAACGGGGACAGGGGTGCCTCGGCACCCTGCCCGTGCGCGGTCCGGGACGTCCCGCGCTACTGCTGGCGCACCTGTAGGGGCGGACGTCTCGGACGCCCCACAACCGTAGATAGTCGATCGGTCAATGAAACGGGGATGCGCTCCACCCGCGCTTTTCGCGAATACGCCTTGCCTACCCCATTGAAATGAAGTAACGTACTAGATTACCTGTTCAGCGGACCTGTGTCACACGCACTTCCTCGAAAGTTCCTGACGCACATGAAAACAAAAACCCTTCTGTTCTCCTGCGTGTGCCTGACGCTTTTGGGCCTGGGGGTCTGGACGGTCCTCCGCTCCGACAAACACGCCGACGCACGCCGCGAGGCGAACGCGCGCCTGCTGGCCAACGTGCAGACCCAGCCCCGGCCGGCCTTGTCCGGTCGGCCCTCCTTGGGAAGCGCCACCTCCGCGGTTTCAACCGTGTCCGCCGCCCCGCAGATAAACGCCGCGGCGGCCGACTGCCTGGGCGAGGCCACCCTGGCCCCGCTCCGCCGCGCCTTCACCCCCCCGCGCTTCACCGAGCGCACCGACCTGCCGCCCGGACGCCAGACCCTGCTTTCGAACCGCCTGCTCGTCAGCCCCGAGTCGCAGTCCATCCCGAAGGCCGCCTCCGGCAAACAGTCGCCCTCGCCGCGCAACACCACGCCCTTCATCGTGCAGTTCAACACGCCGGTCAACGACGCCTCCCGCCAGCTCCTTAAATCCCTGGGCGCGACGGTCCGCGGCTACTTCCCCAACAACGCGCTGCTGGCCGAACTGACCCCCGCCGCTCTGGCGAAACTGGGTTCCGCCGCCTCCATCCAGTCCGCCGAGGAGTTCCTGCCGTCAGACAAACTCCAGCCTTTCCTCGCCGCGCTCATCGCCTCCCAGGCGCCCGCGGCGCGCATCCGCACCACCATCCAGACGCTGGCCCCGGAGGATGCCGAGTCCGTCGCCGCGGCGGCCCGCGCCGCGGGCGGCGCGGTCGAGGACCTCTCGGCCGGCACGCGCTGGGGCATCGTTCACGCCACGCTGCCGTTCAGAGCGATCCGCCCGCTGACCGCCCGCGGCGACGTCCAGTGGATCGAAGAGCGCGTGCCGATCGCGGCCCGCAACAACCGGGCGGCCATCGGCACCCACCTGAACACCACCAACGTGTGGCAGACGTGGGGGCTCACCGGCAAGGGCCAGATCGTGGGCCACGCCGACACCGGCCTCGACACCGGCGACCTGGCCACGCTGCACCCCGATTTCCAGGGCCATATCCTCGCGCTGATCGCCCGCGGCCGCCCCGGCGACGCCTCGGATTTCAACGGCCACGGCACGCACACCGCCGGCTCGCTGGTCGGCAACGGCGCCGCCAGCGCCGGCCTCTACCGCGGCATGGCCTACGAGGCGCAGCTCGTGCACCAGTCCGTGATGGACGCCTACGGCACCTTCTCCGGCATCGGTGCCGACATTTACACGCTTTTCGAGGAGAGCTACGCCTACGGCGCCCGCATCCACTCCGACAGCTGGGGATCCGACACGGCCGGCGCGTACGACAGCGACTGCCGTTCGGTCGACCTCTTCGCCTGGGACAACCCCGACCACCTCGCCTTTTTCGCTTCGGGCAACTCCGGCCGCGACGGCAACTACGATGGCGTGGTCGATCTGGGCGCCGTCGGCTCGCCCGCCGCCGCCAAAAACGTGCTGGCCGTCGGCGCGGCCGAGAACGACCGGCCCGCCGGCACAGGAAGCTACTATTCCTCCTTTGCCTGGGGCGCGTTGTGGCCCTCGTGGTATCCCGCTGCGCCCATCAGCAGCGATAACATATCCTACAGCGCCACGCCTTCCCCTTACCGCCAGGGCATGGCCGCCTTCTCCAGCCGCGGACCGACCCAGGACGGGCGCATCAAGCCCGACCTCGTCGCCCCCGGCTCCGATGTGCTCTCCACCAAATCGGCGCTCGCCGGCAGCGGCTGGGGGCTCTTGGCCTCCAACACCCGCTACTGCTTCAACGGCGGCACCAGCATGTCCACGCCCCTCGTCGCGGGCACCGCCGCCCTCGTGCGCCAGTACGCGGTCGAGCGCGGCGGCGTCACAAATCCTTCCGCCGCGCTGGTCAAGGCCATGCTGATCGGCGGCGCGCGGTCGCTCACCCCCGGACAGTACGGCACCGGCGCCGCCCGGGAGATCCCCGCCGCATCGCCGAACAACGTCGAAGGCTGGGGCGAGCCGGACATCGAAGCCACCGTCCACCCGTCCGGCCGCATGGTGCGGCTCTACGACCGCGTCACCCCTGCCGCGGGCGCGACCAACACCTTCGCCGTCACCGTCGTGTCCGACAACACCCCGCTCGACATCGCCCTCGCCTGGATCGACTATCCGGCCACCGCCGGCGCGGGCGTGACGCGCGTGGACGACCTCGACCTGCTGGTGACGGCCCCCGACGGTTCCACGCTCCACCCGAACAACGGAAGCTCCCGCGACATTCTGAACACGGTTGAAACCTTGCGGGTGAACGCCGCCCAAACCGGCGTCTACCAGGTCCACGTCATCGGCTACGCCCTCCCTTACGCCGGCGGGGCCGCCGCCCTCTATGTGCGCGGCGCCATCGACGCGCCGCCGCTCATCGTCCACACGCCGCTGCCCGCCCAAACCGTCGGCCCGCCCTCCTACCACACCACGTTCCTGGTCCAAAGCCTCGACACCCTGACCAACGGCGAGGCGCGCCTCCTCTGGGCCGCCGGCACCGCCTCCGCCGCCACCGGCACCTGGCAGACCCTGACCGCCACATGGACCGGCGGCCCGGGTTACCAGACCGACATTCCCTCCCAAGCGCCCGGCACGTATGTCCACTACTACCTGCAGGCGCTGACCGGCGGCCGGGACGCCCGCCTGCCGAAAGCGGCCCCCGACGCCACGTTCGCCTTCTACATCGGCGTCCCGCTCGAGCTGGCCGTCGAGGGTGCGCCCGCGCGCTTCGGCACCGTCGCTCCCCCGTACGGAAGCAATACCGTGATCTCGGGCGTGGCCTACGGGGCCAGCGCGCCGTCTGTGGTGGCGATCTCGGGCGGCCTGCGCCGCACCTGCGCGGGCTGGACCGGCACCGGCGACGTGCCCGCCGCCGGCGCCACCAACGCCTTCACCTTCACGCTCAGCCAGCCCAGTTCCCTCACCTGGCAGTGGCAGGCCGAGTTCGCCCTCACGAACCGCTACCGCCTGGCCGACACGGGCGAGCTTTTCGGCGAGCAGATCGCCTGGCATCCGGCCGGCGCGTACGCATCCACCGAAGCCGCACTCGAGCTCGGGTTCGTCGACACCGTCCCCTACGCGTTCTGCGGCTGGAGCGTGGACGGCGTGCGCTGGCCGGACGCCAGCTCCGCCTCGCCCAACCCCGCCACCGGCATCCTCATGACCCAGCCGCGCCTGGCCCAGGGCGACTACCTCCCCTTCTGGCAGGACAGCGACGGCAACCTGCTGAGCGACTGGTGGGAGCTGCGCTACTGGGGCACGGCCGCGGCGGGCGCCACGGCCGGCGACGACCTGGACGGTGACGGATGGACCAACCTCGGCGAATTCCTCGACAACTCCGACCCGCGCAACCCGGCCAGCCAGCCGACGCCGCCGGTGATCGACTTCACGCCCCTCGCGCCCTTCCAGACCGCGCGCTGCCCCTGGCGCGTGCAGGCGCAGATCACCGACAACCTGACCGTTGAACAGGCCTTGCTGGTCTGGCGCGAACGCGACGATACCGCTTGGCAAACCAATGCCATGACCTGGGTGGGCGGCAGCACCTATGAGGCCGTCTTGTCGCCGCCCTCGCATGGTTCGAAGCGGGTCGATTACTGTCTGGCCGCCTATGATCTGATGGGGTACTACGACCCCGAATTCGGCGCGGTCACCCCGATTTACAGCGTCGCCGGCGATTATGACACGCCGTGGATGAGCGTTGCCCCTCAGAGCTTCCCCCTCTTCGAACTCAGCCAGACCCCAACCAACGCATCCCTGACCATCGCCAACCTCGCCGGCCCCGACCTGGTGTGGACCGCCCGCGTGGCGGCCGCCACCGCCCCCTTCGCGGCGACCAACGGCGCCTGGTCTCACAGCGGCGAGAACGACCTTTGGCACACCGACACCAACCGGACATGGAACGGCGACGCCGTCTGGTATTGCGGCGCCGGGGACTCGCGTCTCTACCCCAACGGCTGCCACGCCTGGCTCGACACGCCCGCCTTCCGGGTCGGTCCCGGCGGCGGCCTGCTCTTCCGGCAATGGATCAAGACCGAAGCCGACACCGACGGCGCCCACTTCTGGGACGGCGCGGTGCTGCGCGTCTCGACGGACGGCGGAACGACCTTCACCCTGGTCGAGCCGGTCGGCGGATACCCCTATCAGATCACAGACAACCCGGCCTCGCCCTTCCCCGCCGATCAGCCCTGCTTCGCGGGTAACGGCGAAGGGTGGCAGACGGTCCTGCTGGACCTGGCCGCCTGGGCCGGCCAGGACGTGATCGTCCGCTTCGAGTTCGGCTCCGACCTCTATGTCGTCGAGGAGGGCTGGTACGTTGCCAACGTCACCCCCTTCTCCTGCGGCGAGCCGACGCCGCCCTGGCTGGCTCCTCAAGGCGCGTGGGGCGGCGTATTGCCGGACACCTGGTCCGCGCCCGCCGCGTTCCGCATCGACCCCGCGGCCCTCGCATACGGCGATGAGGCTGTCGCCTGCCTGCGCGTCACCAGCAACGACCCCACCACGGCACCGCTTGTGCCGATCACCGTGCGGCGCGGCCACTTCCTCGCCGTCGAGGCGCAGGGCCCGGGCACGGCCGCCAGCGACCTCCACTTCCTCTTCCGTGACGCGCGCGCCACGGTGAGCCTGCTGGCGGACACGGGCGCCTACCTCTACGGAATCACCGTCAACGGCGTCCCGCAGCAAGGCGTGTACGATTACACCACCCTCGCAAAAACCCTCTTTTTCGCGAACCTCGCTGAAGACCTGCATCTGACCGCGTGGTTCGGCTACCGCACCTGGACCCTTGCTGTATCCTCCCCTTACAGCACGGCGACACCCGCCGTCGGCATCTACACCCTGCCCCATGGCACGCGGATCAACGCTTCGGTGGCCGTCCCGCCGCCCTACGCCCCGGGCATCCGTCGCGACTGCGGCGGGTGGACGCTCACCGGACACACGCCTTCCAGCGGCACGACCTCCCAAGTCTCCTTCACCTTGACCAACGACGCGGCCCTCGCTTGGAACTGGTACTTCAGTTTCCGATTGACCGGCCTCGCCGGCGCAAACGGCACCGTGGACCCCACCAACGCGTGGTTTAAAGAAGGCTCAACAGCAATCTTAACAGCTTATCCTGCAAGCTATTACAGCTTTCAGTCATGGCTCGGCGACACCTCTGGCGCAGGTTTTGACGGCGCGCGCCTGATCCTCCCGATGATCGCCCCCCGCACCGTCACCGCCGCGTTCGCGCCGAATCTGACGCCGACGCACGGCGTGCCCGAATACTGGCTGGCCGCCCACGGCTGGACGCAAGCCTTCGAGACGGCCGCCGAGACCGATGCCGACGGCGACGGCATGGCGACGTGGGCGGAATGGCGTGCGGACACCGATCCGACCGACGCCGCCTCGCTGCTGGCCATCGCCGACATGGCCCTGGACCCGGACGCCGGCGTGCTGCTCACCTGGATCGGCGGAACATCCCGCACGCAGGTCGTGCAACGCGCCGACCTGCCGACGGGGCCGTGGCTGCCGGTCTACACCAACCTCCCCCCCACGCCGACCCTAAACGCGCTGGCACGTCCGGCGAGCGGCCCCAGCGGCTTCTACCGCATCCATATCCCGTGATCGGCTGAGAAGTCGCATAATAATTTAAGCGGGATTCCGCGGATCCACTGCGGATGAAGCGCTGAGCCACACGCGGCTACGCATAGGCCGCCGACCGGAAACGGCTTGTGTCCAGACACCGGAAGAACGCAACTGTCGCACACACAAGGATGGGCGTGCCACATCCCGTTGTGCCCTGCGCATCCCTGCGCATGGGCAGCTGCCAAGCGACCGCCCCGCGCGCAAATGAGACAGTTCGCCCGCTATTTGCGCACAACCAAAGCACGCCCAGGGATGGGCGTGCCACATCCCGTTGTACCCTGCGCATCCCTGCGCATGGGCAGCTGCCAGGTAGTCGCTTCGCAGGCGGATACGACAGTTCGCCCGCTATTTGCGCACAACCAAAGCACGCCCAGGGATGGGCGTGCCACATCCCGACGTGCCATGTGCATCCCTGCGCATGGGCAACTGCCAAGCTTCAGACTCGAAGGTGGAGGTGACAGTTCGCCCGCTATTTGCGCACACCCGACGCACGCCCAGGGATGGGCGTGCCACCTCCCGATGTGCCATGCGCATCCCTGCGCATGGGCAGCTGCCAGGTAGTCGCTTCGCAGGCGGATACGACAACTCGCCCGCTTTTGCGCACACCCGACGCACGCCCAGGGCATGGGCGTGCCACATCATGATGTGCCCTACGCATCCCTGCGCATGGGCAGCTGACTAGCTTCCGATTATAAGTCGGAGGTGACAGTTCGCCCGCTATTTGCGCACAACAAAAGCACGCCCATCCCTGGGCGTGCCACATCCCGATGTGCCCTACGCATCCCTGCGCATCCCCCGCATCCCCTGTGCCGGGGAACCCTCAGAGGTGGCCGCGCTTGATGATGAGCGACAACACGGCAATATCCGCCGGATTCACCCCGGGCACACGTCCGGCCTGGCCCAAGTTGTCCGGACGGACCAGAGCCAATTTCTCGCGGCTTTCGTAGCGCAGGGACGGAATCCGCCAGTAATCCACCCACTCCGGAATGCGCACCGTCTCGGCGGACTTGGCCCGCTCCGCGGCCCGCTCCTCCTGCGCGATATACCCTTGGTACTTCACCCGGATCTCGATCTGCTCAACCACCTCCACGGGCAGATCGCCGCGCCGCTGGGGCAGCTCCCCATACGTCGCGCCCGGCCGCGCCAGCAAAGTCACCAAGGGAACTCCGCCCTCCCGCGTGCGCGTCAGCCGCTCCGTCTCCTCCCGCACGCGCGCCTCGAACTCACGGGTCTGTTCTCGGCACCGCGCATCCGCCACGCCCAAACCCTCCGCCTGCCGCAGCAGGCGGTACCGCGCGTTGTCCTGACGCAGAATTAGGCGACGTTCGGCGCGGGAGGTGAACATCCGGTAGGGCTCATTCGTGCCTTTCGTCACCAGATCGTCGATCATGACCCCGATATAGGCATCCTGGCGGCTCAACGTCAAGGGCTCTCGGCCCAGCACGCGCAGCGCCGCATTCGCACCCGCCATAAACCCTTGCGCCGCGGCCTCCTCGTAACCGGTCGTGCCGTTCACTTGGCCGGCGAAGTAGAGCCCGCCCACGCGCTTGCTCTCCAGGGTGTGCCGCAGTTCGCGGGCATCGATGCTGTCGTATTCGATGGCATAAGCGTAGGCCGAAAACTCGGCCCGCTCCAAGCCGGGGATGCTGCGCACCAGTGCGACCTGCACGTCCCGCGGCAGGCTGTTGGATAGCCCGTTGGGATAGATCCAGTCGGTGTCGCGGCCCTCAGGCTCCAGAAACACGTGATGCCGCTCGGCCTCCGTGAACTTAACCACCTTATCCTCGATCGAGGGGCAGTACCTGACCCCCGTGCCCGTGATCGACCCGCCGTACAAGGCGCTGTGGGCCAGGTTGTCGCGGATGATCTGGTGCGTGCGGGCGGTCGTGTGGGTCAGCCAGCAGGGAACGGGGTCTGTTCCGGGGGCCCACGGGCCCGGAATGTTCCACGTGGAACAATGGAGGGGCGGTTCAGCCGCTTTTTCGGCCGGATTTTGACCGCCCGACGGCCCGACAGGGCTGCGCTCCGCCCCTCCAGCCTCCCGCGCGCCGCCGGATTGTTCCACGTGGAACATTTTGGTCCTCATGGAAAAGAAGGGTGGCGGCTGCTCGCCGGGCTGGACATGGGTCTTGTCCCAGTCGATGCTGGCCGCCAGCAGCCGCGGCGGCGTCCCGGTTTTAAGCCGGATCATCTGAAACCCGGCCTGGTGCAGAGCGACCGAGAGCGCGTCCGCGGCCGGCCGACCGTCGCCGCCGCCCGGAACAGACTCTTTTCCGATATGGATGCGCCCCTTGAGGGCCGTGCCCGTGGTCAGAATCACCGTTCGGGACTGCAGCAAGCCCTGTCCGGCCGTTCTCACCCCTGTCACGGTCGCCCCGGCGCGCTCCAGCCCGACCACCTCATCCTCCAGCACCGTCAGCCGCTCGGTGTGCCGAACAACCTGCTGCATGCGCAAGGCGTACTGTTGCTTGTCGCACTGGACCCGCGTGGCGCGCACGGCCGGCCCGCGGCTGGCGTTGAGCGTCTTGAACTGGATCCCGCAGAGATCCGTGTTGTAGCCCATCTCGCCGCCCAGCGCGTCCAGCTCGTAAACCAGATGCGATTTGGCGAGGCCGCCGATCGACGGGTTGCAGGGCATGCGCGCCAGCGCGGAGGCCTGCCCGGTGATCAGCAGCGTTTCGCAGCCCATGCGGGCGGCAACCAGGGCGGCTTCGGCACCGGCGTGTCCGCCGCCCACCACAACCACGTCCCAGACGTGGCCGGAGAAAGAAGTATGCGAAGGGGATTCTGTCATCATAGGCGCTCTGCGGTTAAAGAATGAAGCGAAAGTGTACCACGCCGGTAACACCTGAAAAACACAATTCGTCAGGCTGCGATTCGGAAGCGCGGCGGCTTCCTTGGACCTCCTCAAGCGCGCCTGCCCGGCGGCCGGGACCTACCATAACACGCCGAAACGGGCGCATTCTCACGACGCGCGGGGAGGGACGGGCCGCTGGGCCGTCCGTTTGTATCTGGCGAAAGTCCGAAGAATAAGCCGCAGATTCCGCGGGGGTCCGCCACGTCGTCCACACGGAGCGCAGAAACGTGCTCAGCAGAGGCTGACCGCGTCGCGGCCAGGGCCGGATGAGGCCGGCACACCCCGTGCCATCGGGTCGGGAGTGGCGGCCGTACGCCGCCCTTTAGCGAAAGCCTCGGCTCGGGCGTCGCGACCTCTCGTGCCGGCGAAGCCGGACCCGCGCGCGCGTCGCAGCTGAGACGGTCCTTGCACGACACATTGATGCGTCGGTCCGGCCGGGAGCCGCGCTTCAGCAAGGTCCGCGGGGGGCGCCCAAACGCCTTCGGCGGAGAGCCTAACTGAGGGTTGGGCAGCGATCCACGGAGGGGATGGGGTGCGGCGGCACGAACCGGTTCGGCTTGGTTCCGCCCCGACATCCCCGCCCAGCGAAGGATCCGCCGCGTAAGCCGCGGCGCTGGGGAAATCTCATCACCCTGGGTTCGGGCGGCAAACGGAGACGGACTCCGGGCCGTGACCGGCGGATCGGGCGGGCCGGCGGGCACCTGACGCCAACCAACGCCGGCACCGGCAGGCGGCCGTGGGCACAGGCCAGATGAAACGGAGGAGGAGTCGAGGCGAAACGATCCGCGCCTGCGATTGCCGTGCCCTGCCTTGCGCGCTCGGACCGGTTCTGGCGTCCGTGATCGAACGCCTTGAGTAGGGGGTTAGGGAGGTGGGAACGCGCTCCGGCGGCGATGTTCTCCGCGCAAGGACCCCCTCCCTTAAGCTTTCCTAATATTTTTCCCTATAAGGGGTTTGGGGCCGGCGTTTCATAATCTATCGACAGGCCTGAATATCATCAATCGATACATATATATCGTTTATTTGACGGCTTTATGACGTCGTAACATCTTCTACGGTAACACTTTAACATTTGACTAACACGGTCGGCCGCAAGCGGGCAAGAAGAAACCATAAACACTTATTAACGTGTTATGAACAGGGTCGGTTGCGCCCTAAAAACCCGCGTTTTCCGCGGTTTTTGGCAAATATATTTACGAAAAAGGCGGATGCCCATATCAGGACATCCGCCCGTTTCTAGCCGGCGTAACTCTTACAGCCTCAGATCCGACGGCGGCGGCATCACCTCAGGCTCGACGAATTTCGCGTCGTCGCTCTTGTCGCCGTACACGGTCTCGTATGCCCCGCCGAGGCAGCAATACGCGAACGGCGCGGTCAGGATCACACCGACCAGACAGGCGACCAAGCCGAGGCCGCTGAGGAAGCAGGCGACCACGCCGAACACCAGGGGCATCACCAGAACCCCCGACTTGAGGCCGTCCACGACCTTCTTGAGGGCATCCAGCGCCGTCAGCTTCTGGTGGACCACGAACAGCATGCCCCACATCATGACCGACCCGACGCAGACCGAAACCACCATGCTGGCCAACTGACCGAGCACTGGGATCAAGTTCAAAACCAGCGAAAGCAGGAAGGAGCCGACTCCCAAAACAACGAACAGCAGGAGCGACTGCAGGAAATAGTCGAAGCCCTTGAAAACGTCGCCCGGCTGCGGCTTGACCGGATCATTCGCCAGCAGCCGCCGGACAATCAGAAACAAGCCCGCGCTCATCGGTCCGCCCAGGATTCCGCAGGTCAAGCCCGAGAGCACCATGCCAATCAGGGTGGCGACCACCAGCAAGCCCATGTTCGCCTTGTACAGCTCCCAGCCTTTGCCGAGCTCAACACCGATATCCATCTGATTGTCCGCCATAACTCCATCTCCAATCCGCGCGCGCTGCACGCACCGTTAACGAATGCGGTCAACATAACCGTAAAAGTAATGTACCGATTCCGTAAAAGTTCCGCCACACTATTTGGCGCAAAATCATTCGGTTGCGATTCAAGTTCAATGACACTGAGTCGCACCAAGGAGAATATACATGGCTTATTCCTTTGACCTCGGGAGCGGCCCGCCCGCCGTTCGGGCCCTACCTGAACATGCGACACGAGTGCACTGTACAAGAATACTTTTCGGACATGATGACAAGATTTTCATGATTAGAATGCAGCAGAAACAATCCTGTTAACCTTTGATATTCGTACTCGCATCAACGAAGTCAATCCTGTCAAAATATAACGACGTTTGTGGTTGTACAGACTACTCGCATCGTCGCGCATCTCGAAGGTAGGGACGGACCGCTGGGCCGTCCGTTTGCGTATGACACACGTCCAAAGGAATAAGCCGTGGGAGAATTCAAGAGTCAGGCGTTAAAAGTCGGTAGCGCTCAAAGGCTTTGAAAAAAAGGCGTTTGACAAGGAGGAACTCTTCCTACGGGGGTGGATTCAACACCGTTGAATCACACCCAAATCATTTGCCCACGCAGAAGCGGCCAAAGATGCAGTCCAGCAGGTCGTCCGAGTAGACGCGCCCCACGATCCGGCCCAGCGCCTCGGCCGCCTCGCGCAGATGCCCCGCCGCGATCACCATCTGCTCCGGGCCGGCTTCCAGCGCCGCGCCGGCCGCCTGGCCCTGCGCCACCGCCTGCCGCAGCTCGGACACGTGCCGCAGCGACACCACCGGCTGGCCGTGCGGCTCCGCCTCCAGACCCAGCGTCTGCGCCATCGCCGCCTTGAGCGCCTCAAGCCCCTCGCCGGTTTTCATCGAAAGGCGGACCCGCTTCACTCCCTCCGGCAGCGCGAGCTCGCCGCCCGCCGGCAGATCGCATTTCGTCAGCCCCACGATGACGCGCGGCGCCGTCAAGGCAGCGACTTCCCCCTCCACGGCCTCGTCCAGCAACGCGGATTGATCCACCAGATGCACGTTGAGGTCGGCCTGCCGGATCAGCTCCCGCGCCCGCGCGATGCCCTCCTGCTCGATCGCGTCGCCGGTCTCGCGCAGGCCCGCCGTGTCCGCCAGGCGCAGCGGCACCCCGTTCAGCGCGTAGCCCTCTTCGATCACGTCGCGCGTGGTCCCGGGCAGGGCGTGCACGATCGCGCGGTCCCGGCCCAGCAGCGCGTTCAGCAGCGAGGATTTCCCGGCGTTCGGCCGGCCGCTGATCACCACCAGCGCGCCGTCGCGCAGCAGATGTCCCTCGTTCCACGTCGCCGCCAGCCGCTCCAGCTCCCCGACCAGCACCGCCACCCCTGCCCCGGTCCGCTCCAGAAACGTGCCGGGCAGCTCGCCCTCGTCGAAATCCAGCAGATGCTCAACTTCCGCGCACAGGGCCGTGACGCGCTCGTAAAGATTCACGATCCTCCGTCCCAGCGCGCCGTCGAGCTGGGCCCGCGCGACATGCGCCGCGCGGTCGGTTTTCGATTGAATGAAATCGCACACCGCCTCGGCCTGCGTGAGGTCCAGCCGGCCGTTCAGAAACGCGCGCTTGGTGAACTCGCCCGGCTCCGCCAGCCGCGCGCCGGCCGCCAGCGCCGCCTCCAGCAGCCGGCGCGAAGGCACGCCGCCCCCGTGTCCCTGGATTTCGACGGTGTCCTCGCCCGTGTAGCTGTGGGGCGCGCGGTAAACCAGAACCACCGCGTCGTCGAGCCGCTCGCCCGTGAGCGGATGCGTGACCGTGGCGTGGAAGAAAGTGCCCCCCTCGCGCTGCGAGGGCTTGCTGAGCGCCGACGGCACCAGGCGGTCGCCGAGCGCCAGAGCGCCTTCGCCGGACACGCGCACCACGCACACGCCCGCCGGGCCCGGCGCCGTGGCCAGCGCCGCGATAGGGGAGGAGTCTGACACCAGGCGCATCTCTATTGACATGGCGACCCCTGCGGACGGCTCGGGGAGCCGTCCCTACCAGTTGCGGTGGGGGTAGGGCCGTTTCCCCGAAACGGCCGCCCATCCTGAAACTACAGTCCCGAGAACGGGTTCACGGCAAAACCGTTGCGCGGCGGCCGGCTGTCCTGCTGCCGCGGCTGAGAGCCACCCGAAGGGCGGTTCTGTTCCGGGCGCGGCCCGCGGCTCGCGCCGGACGGCTGCGGGCGCGCTCCCGCGGCGGCGGGCGTCTTGGCGCTCAGCGCGATGCGCCGGCGGGCGTTGTCCACGCTCAGCACGCGCACCTTCAGCTTGTCGCCGGTCTTGACCACCTCCGCCGGGTCGCGGATGAAGCGGTCGGACAGCTCCGACAGGTGCACCAGTCCGTCCTGGTGCACGCCGATGTCCACGAACGCGCCGAAGGCCGTCACGTTCGTCACGACGCCTTCCAGCACCATGCCTTCGCGGACGTGCTCGAGCTCCGTCACGTCGTCGCGGAAGGCCGGCTTCTCAAAGGTCGCGCGCGGGTCGCGGCCCGGCTTTTTAAGCTCCGCGATGATGTCGCGCAGCGTGGGCATGCCGACCGTGTCCGAAACGTACTTCGCGAGGGGAATCTTGTCGATCAGCGTGGTGCTGCCGATCAGCTCGGTCAAGGCCACGCCGAGGTCGGCCGCCATCTGTTCCACCAGCGCGTAGCGCTCGGGATGCACGGCCGAGGCGTCGAGCGGGTGCTGCCCGCCGCGGATGCGCAGAAAGCCGGCCGCCTGCTCATAGGTCTTGGGCCCGAGGCCCGGCACCTTCGACAGCTGCTTGCGGTTGGTGAACGCGCCGTTCTCGTTGCGGTAGGCGACGATCTTCTTGGCCATGGTCGCGCCGATGCCCGACACGCGCGTCAGGAGCGGCGCGCTCGCGGTGTTCAGCTCCACCCCCACATGGTTCACGCAGCTCACCACCACCTCGTCGAGCTTGTCCACGAGCAGCGGCTGGTGCACGTCGTGCTGGTACTGACCCACACCGATGGCTTTGGGGTCGATCTTCACCAACTCCGCCAGCGGATCCTGCAGCCGGCGGCCGATCGAGATCGCGCCGCGGATCGTCAGATCCAAATCGGGGAACTCGTCGCGGGCCACCTCGGAGGCGCTGTACACCGACGCTCCCGACTCGTTGACCGAGAGCACCACCACGTCTTTCACGTTGGCCTCTTTGAGCACGCCCCGCACAAACGTTTCCGTCTCGCGCCCGCCGGTGCCGTTGCCGATGGCGATCGCGTAAGGCCGGAGTTTGGAGACCATTTTGCAGATATCGACCTTGGCCTCGATCTCCTTGCGCTCGCCCTGCGACGGAAAGATGGTGCAGGTTTCCAGGAACTTGCCGGTCGCGTCCAGCGCCACGCACTTGCAGCCGGAGCGCATGCCCGGATCGATGCCGATGATCTTCTGCTCGCCCAGCGGCGCCTGCAGCAGCAGGTTGCGCAGGTTCTGCGCGAAGATCTCCACGGCCGCACGGTCCGACTTCATCTTCGTCTCGACGCTCACATCGATCTCGACACTGGGGGCCAGCAGCCGCTTGTACCCGTCTTCGATCGCCTCGCGCAGCTGTGCCGCCGCCGGCGACCTCTCGCTGAGCTTGTAAATTTCCGCCATGCGCCGCAGCGAAGGCTCGGCGTCGCACGTCAGACGTACGCGCAAGACGCCTTCGGCCTGACCGCGCCGGATGGCCAGGAAGCGGTGCGAAGGGATGGCCGCGATCTTCTCCTTGAAATCGTAGTACTGCTCGAACTTGGTCGGCTCGGCGGGCTTGGGGTCGACTACTTCGGAAATGACCGTGCCGTCGGTCATGAACGCCTGGCGCACCAGCCCGCGCACATCCGCGTTTTCCGAAATCAGCTCCGCGACGATGTCGCGCGCGCCGGCCAGGGCCGCGGCCACGTCCGCCACGCCCTTCTCTTCGCTGACGAAGGCGGCCGCCTCGGTCTCGGGCGGCGTGGAGCCCTGCGCCAGGATCGCCTCCGCCAGCGGCTCCAGGCCCTTCTCGCGGGCGATCATGGCCCGCGTGCGGCGTTTGGGCTTGAAGGGAAGGTAGAGGTCTTCGAGCGTGGTCTTGGTGGCGCACGCCTGGATCCTCTGCTTCAGCTCCTCGGTCAGCTTGCCCTGCTCCTCAATGGATTTAAGGATGGTCGAACGCCGCTCTTCGAGCTCTTTGTAATAGGCGAGGCGCTCCTGGATTTTGGAGATCTGAACCTCATCAAGGTCTCCGTGGACTTCTTTGCGGTACCGCGCGATGAAGGGCATGGTGTTGCCTTCCGCCAGCAGACGGGCGACAGCCATGATCTGACGGGGGGTGATCCCGAGTTCCTCAACCAAGCGGGGCAGGGATTCCAGCCCCATATCCTGTGACTCATCCGATTGCGCCATGACCTGCAACTCCTGACCGCGTAAAACAAAAAACCCGAAAAACCGTGTGGTCCTCGGGTTCTCGGGTTATCAAAATGGTTGCCTCATAAGGATTCGAACCTTAACAAGCAGATTCAGAGTCTGCTGTGCTACCGTTACACCATGAGGCATTAACTTGCGTCTCTCAAAATCGGAGAGTCATAATATCGAAATCAGGGCCCTGAAAGCAACCCCGTTTTGCTTCTTTTTGTTAGCTGATGCGCAGCGGCATCAGCACGTACAGGAAGGGGATGCTGCATTTCAGCAAAGCCGGGCTATGTCCGTCGTTCATTTCAATGACGACTTCGTCATCGTCGATGTTCTTGAGCGGATCCATCACATACTCGGGATTGAAGATAATCGACACCTCTTTGCCGGCGTATTTGACCGCAACCGTATCGCGTCCTTCGCCGACGTCCGGCGTGTTGGTCGAGATCGTCAGCTGGTTCGCCGAGAAGGTCAAGCGCGTGGCGTTCGACTTGTCGGTGGTTACCACCGACACCCGGCGCAGGGCCGACAGCAGCAGTTCCCGGTCGATCACCACACGCTCGTCGCAGACGCCGGGGATGACTTGACGGTAGTTGGGATACACGCCGTCGATCAGCTTGCTGCTCAAAGTGGTGGTGCCAAGTTCGAAGATGACCTGATTCTTCTGCGCGTAAATCTTCAGATCCCCGTCGTTGCCGAGGATGCGCATGAGCTCGCTGACCGCCTTGGTCGGCAGAACCATTTCCACATCGGCCTCGGGCGGAAATTCGATCTCGTGCTCGACCAGCGCCAGGCGGCGCCCGTCCGTGGCCACCATCGTCAGCTTGTTCTCTTTGAACGCCAGCAGCACGCCGTTCAACACGCGGCGCGTCTCGTCCAGCGACACGGCGTACGAGGTCTTGCGCAGCATCTCCCGGAACGCGCCCTGATCGATCCGGTAGCAGAATTTGCCTTCCGTGGCGGGAACCGGCGGAAAGTCGCGCATGGGCAAGCCGATGATTTTGAAATACGAGGAACCGCTCTGCACGCTGGCCACGTCGTCTTCGTTGACCTCGACCAGGATTTTGCCTTCGTCCAGTTCGCGGATGATGCTGGCCAGCCGGCGGATCGGCAGCGTCGTGCTGCCGGGCTGCTCCACTTCACACTCCACGAAACAGCGCTCGGAAATATCGAGGTCCGTGGTCGTGATGCACAACTGATTTCCTTCGGCGACGATCAGCGCGTTGGAGAGAATCTGCAATGAGCCTTTGGCGGTCACCACGTTTTGAACCTTCTGCAACCCATCAAGAAACTTTGTCCGGACGACGGAGAACTTCATTTCCATGACTCCTCTGTGAGTGATCAGTTCGCTTCAACCTTGCACGCGCATGCAAGGCGTTTACTTTAGACTATTACGGTTATTAAAGTAAAGTATGATTAGTGGTAATAATAGGGGTCAAATTTTCTGTTGATAACGTTATAAGACGTTGATGTTGTGTATGATACAAACACTGAACAGGGGGCCACAACCTGTTGATAACCAGAAGGGCAAAATCCATAAAACGAGAGCTTGCCGCAAGGGGTGTTCATAAGGGTGCCGGATTTGATAAAACATGAACGGGCTGTCATAAGGTTTTGAACACGTTACTGAAAGGGGTCAGATCTGAAAAACCTGAGGGTCACGGCCTAATTTACGCGTGATGTCCCGCACCGAATCGCGCAGCGCCGACTCCACCTGGAGGCGGTCCTGGATGGTCTTGCAGGCGTGAACCACGGTGGCGTGGGTCTTGCCGAAGGAGTTGGCGATCTCGGGGAGCGACGAGCGGGTCAGCTTGCGGCATAGGAACATCGCGACCTGGCGCGGTGCCGAGACCGACCGGGGTCGTCGCTTGCTCGACATGTCCGTGAGCCGCAAATCGAAATAGTCGGCCACCATGCGCTGGATGTCGTCGAAGGAAAGGTCCTTCTGGCGCTCATCGTTCAGCTGGTCCTTCAGCAGGTTGCGCAGCATATCGAGCGTCAGCGTCATTTGATTGTTGAGCGAGGCGAACGATACGGCGCGCGTGAGCGCCCCTTCCAGGCTGCGCACGTTTGACTTGATGTTGTCCGCGATAAAGGTCAGCAGATCATCCGGCAAGCGGAACTTGGTCAGCGACTGCTTGTAGCGCAAAATGGCCAGTCGCGTCTCGAAATCGGGCGACTCGATTTCGGTGACGAGCCCCCACTCGAACCGGGAGACGAGCCGGGGCTCGAGGCCCGAGAGCTCGCGCGGCGGCAGGTCGCTGGTCATGATGATCTGCTTGTGCGCGTCGTACAGCACGTTGAACGTGTGGAAAAACTCTTCCTGCAAGCTGTCTTTGCCCGCCAGAAACTGGATATCGTCGACCAGCAGCACGTCCGTGTTGCGGTACTTGTTGCGGAACTCCATCGTCGTGCGGTTCTTGAGCGACTCCACGTACTCGTTCAGCAGCGTTTCCGAGGAAACATAGCTGATGCTCGTGCCGGGCGACTGCAGGACGCGGTGACCCACGGCCTGCATCAGGTGGGTTTTCCCGATGCCGGTCTGGCCGTAGATGAAGAGGGGATTGTATGCGCGTCCCGGCGACTGCGACACGCCCAGGGCGGCTGCGTGCGCGAAACTGTTCGAAGGGCCGGTCACGAAGTTCTCGAAGGTGAAGTTCGGGTTGAGCGGGTTCGTTTGGCCCGTCCCGCTCGCCTTGTGGCGTCGCTTGACCGCATGGGCGGCTTTGGGCTCGGGTTTGGGAACAGCCTCGGGTTCGGCCGACGGCTCCTGCGCGGATTCGCACGTTTTGACGACGAACCGGATGCCAAGGGTGACGGGCGCGCCTGCGGAACGCAGGGCGTCGATGATGAAATCCTGGTAGTTGTCCTCGAGCCACGTTTGACAGAAGTCGTTATCCACATTCAAAACGAACCGGTTGTCCTGTATGGCTACGGGCTTGATGATTTCGATCCACCGCGCGTAAACATCGCTGTTGAGAACACCTTTCAGGTGCTCGCACGCTTTAGTCCACAATTCGGGAGCATTCATAGAACTCACAAAAACAGGTGAAAAAAGAGACCTCCGAAAGAGCACGAAGGGAATAAAAACACTGGAATTCGGTAGTACATTTGAACCATATTTATCTACCCCGTACAAGGTGAAAAAATAATCAATCGGTGAACAGGTTATGAACAGGCTGGACGGATGCCGCTAACCCCCCTAGATTTAGGAAGTTACGTCAAATCGGGACCGGATGTGAAAAGAAATAAAGGCGCGGGGAGATAAGTTGTGAACAGGGGCGCGTCCGCACGGCGCAGCTGCAAAAGTCTGTAAAGGGGAAAAGTTATTATTTTATAAAATACGACACATCAACAGATTAGGAAGTATATAGAGCGCCGGCTGGAGGGTGGCCGGGGCCCGGCAGACCCTTCCGGAGACCCTGAAAAGCGTTGGGCGGAGGGCGTGCTCAGGGAAAAAGGCCCGGCGGGGGGCGTCCGCCAAAAAACCCCGTGAAAAACAAAAACCGTGAAATTGTAAACATAGAGCAATAAAAGCCAGACGGGACCGTTTTTAACCCCCGAAACCCTCTTTTTTTTACCTTGCAAGGAGCACAAAAATGACCATCCGATTTCTCACCTGCTTCGCCTGTTTGACCGCCGCCGCGGCGTTCGGGCAGCCGCAGGCCGAGCGCGATCAGCCGCGCCTGCCGCGTAGCCTGAATCATGGCAACTGGGTGGGGAAACGTGTGCTGACGAAAGATTTCATGGACAAGGTCGGGATCACGGGGGAGCAGGCGGCTAAGCTCAAGGCCGAACTCGAGGCGATCGACGCGCAGTCGAGCAAGCTCGACGAGGGCATCACCAAAGCCGCGATCGAACAGGCCGAGATCGCCAAGAAGGTGTTGGCCGAGCCCGGCGCCAAAACGGACGAGATCATGAAGATCATCGAGCGGATCGGGCAGTACCGCATCGAGCAGGCCAAGCTGGCGACGCAGCGGCTGGTGGTGATCCGCGACAACCTGACCGCGGTGCAGCGCGAGAAGGCGTCCGCGCTGCTCAGCGGCGAAGGCAAGCGGCGTCTGGAGGAGCGTGCCGCGCGTCTCGAGCGCGAAGAGCGGGAGCGCGGCGGCGCGCAGTCGAACCGGCCCGCCACGCCGAAAGGCTGGTAAGTTCCGCGCGCCGCGCATGGCCTGAAAACGGGTGTCGCGTCCGTTTTTTGTTTAGACCCGCGCTTAACGGTTGTTTAAAACCGAAAGCACGCGGTATAATGCGCATTCGGCGATGACTATTCTGCACACATGCTGGCGCGACGTCAGACTCTGTATCTGGGGCGAAACGGAGGCTTTAGCAAAGAGCCGCCGCCCGGCGTCATCGGCCGCGGGCGCGGAGCGCTCCCCCTTCGACGCCGGCGAGAAGAAGCTCTCCGCCATCTTGAAAACGCTCCTCTGGGGGGATGAAAGCGGGCAACAGGTGCTGCCGGTCACGCTGGAGTTGCCGACCGTCCGCACGCCCGGCGGCGAAAGGCCCCTCCCGTCGCATCCCTTTCTGTTCGAAGAGGAGGGCCACGAGGAGGGTCCCGTTGCCCTGAAGCCGTGGCGGGTGACGGGCGTGGAGCTCTCCTGGAAAGCGGCCTTTGCGCTGTTGGGGCGCTGTCAGGAGAAGCGTCTCGCCGAGGCGGTTTTCGCCGGCGAGGACCTGCTCGCCTTTTCCGAACTCTTCCGCTATGCGGGCGCGCTGGTGGCGCGCGGCCTTTTTCTGCCTGAGCTCCGCCAGGTGTCCGAGCACGCGTACGACGCGTGCTGGTGCCCGGTCATCGACGGCCCGGAAATGCAGCGCATGCGGAATCTGGCGGCGCGCGTGCCGCCGGCGGCCACCGGCGGCCGGGACCGTCACCGCGTGACGCAGGCGTTCTTGGAAGAGACGGTTGACCGGCTCGTGCGCTTCAGCGTCGTGACCACGCTTTCGCGCGCCCAAGCCGAACACGGCAAGCATTACAGCGCGCACGACGCGTGGTTTTCGGCGTTGCGCGGCGAGACGCGGACGGTGCGCTGGGAAATCACCGGCGAGCTGGAGGCCCTGCGCCAGAATCTGCAGCAGTGGCGGCTTCCCGTCGAAGGCGGCGGACCGAACGCCGCGACGCTCCTTTTCCAGCTGAACGAACCGGAGAGCCCGGAAGAGCCCTGGTTTCTGCAGGTGCGCGTCGCCGAGGGGGGCGCGGCGGAGGCCCTCCCGAAACTCGGCGAGCGCCTGCTGCGGTCGCTCGGTCAGGCGGCCATGCTCTATCTGCCGCTCGAGCGCGCGGAGCCGCAGGCGTGCGGCGGGCTGGGCTGTCCGCTCACCACGCTCGAGGCGCACGCCTTCCTGACCACGTCGGCCACGCTGCTGGAGGCTTCGGGCTACACGGTGCGCCTGCCCGCGTGGTGGCAGGCGGGGGCGACGCACGCGCTCTCCCTGGTGGCGGATGTCCAGCCCCACCTGCCGTCCGCCGAGGGGCCGCACGGCCTGGATGAGAAAGTGGATGTCAACTGGACCGTGATGCTCAACGGCGAGAAGATCACGCCGGAGGAGCTGGAGCTGCTGCTGCGGCCGCAAACGCCGCTGGTGTATTTCCGCGGGCAGTGGATCCAGGTGGACGTGCGGCAGATTCAGGACGCGCTGCGCGTGTGGCAGCGCAAAACCGTCGACACGCACTCGGCCTTCGACATGGTGCGGCTGGCGCTCGGCGCGGGGGGCGGCCACTACGGCCTGGACGTGGCGCAGGTGCGCGGCGGCGGCTGGCTGGACCCGTTTCTCAAGCGGCTGTGCGGCGAGCAGCCCTTCGAGGTCCTGCCCACGCCGGCGGCCTTTTGCGGGGAGCTGCGCCCCTATCAGGTGCGCGGCTTCAGCTGGCTGGTCTTCCTGCGCGTGTGGGGCTTCGGCGCCTGCCTCGCGGACGACATGGGACTCGGCAAAACGATTCAGGCCCTGGCCTTCCTGCTGCACGAGAAGGAGCGCGGCGAGAAGCGCCCGGTCCTGTTGGTCGGCCCGATGTCGGTGCTGGGCAACTGGCTGCGCGAGGCCCAGCGCTTCGCCCCGAGCCTGCGCTGCCTGCTGCACCACGGCCCCGACCGGTGGCACGGGGAGTCGTTCGCCCGCGAGGCGCAGCAGGCCGACGTGGTGGTCACCAGCTACCACCTGCTCTACCGCGATTACGTGAACTTCCGCAAGGTCAAGTGGGCGGGCATCCTGCTCGACGAGGCGCAGAACATCAAGAACCCGGACACCCACCAGGCGCAGGCCGCCCGCGCGCTGCCGGCCGACTACCGCATCGCGCTCACCGGCACGCCCATGGAGAACCATGTCGGCGACATGTGGTCGCTCATGGATTTCCTCAACCCCGGCATGCTGGGCAAGCGGGCGGTGTTCCGCGAGAAATATTTCCGCCCGATCCAGTCGGGCACCGATCCCGGCGCGCGCTCGCGTCTGCGCCGCGTCACCACGCCCTTTATCCTGCGCCGCCTGAAAACCGACAAGCAGATCATCTCCGACTTGCCGGAGAAGGTGGAGGGCAAGGTCTACTGCCCGCTCACGCTCGAGCAGGCGCGGCTCTATGAGGAGGTGCTGGCCGAGTTCAACCGCGAGCTGGAGCTGAGCGAGGGCATCGCGCGGCGCGGCCTGATCCTGGCGGTGCTGACGCGCCTCAAGCAGGTCTGCAACCACCCCGCGCACTATCTCCGCCAGGCGCAGCGGCTGGCCAAGCGGTCGGGCAAGCTCGCGCGCCTGGAGGAGATGCTCGAGGAGGCCTTCGAGCGCGGCGAAAGCGCGCTGGTCTTCACGCAGTACGCCGAAATGGGCACCCTGCTCAAGCGCCACCTGTGTCAGGTTTTCGGGCGCGACATGCCCTTCCTGCACGGCGGCGTGCCGCGCAAGGAGCGCGACCGGCTGGTGCAGGAGTTTCAGGAATCCGCCCAGCCGCTGGCGTTCGTGCTCTCGCTGAAGGCCGGCGGCACGGGCCTGAATCTGACCCGCGCGACCCGCGTGTTCCACTATGACCGCTGGTGGAACCCGGCGGTGGAGAATCAGGCCACGGACCGCGCGTTCCGCATCGGCCAGACCAAGAACGTGATGGTCCACAAGTTCATCTGCGGCGGCACCCTCGAGGACCGGATCGACGCCATGATCGAGCGCAAGACCGCGCTCGCCTCCGAGATCGTCACCAGCGGCGAGACCTTCCTGACGGAACTTTCGAATTCGGAGCTGAGCGAGATCCTGAGCCTGTCGGAGCATGCGGTGGCCGACGAGAACGAGGAGCCGGGCGCGAGGGGCCCGGAAGCGGACGGACGGTGGGAAAGCGGAAATGAGTAAGAAAAAACGCTACACGCTTCGGACGGCGCTCGCTGTCAAGGGCGGTATCCGCGCGCAGAACCCGCACGTGGGCAACCTGCGCGTGTGGTGGAGCCGCCGCTGGACCGAGGTCCTGGAGAACTTCCGCCTCGGCGCGCGGCTGGGGAGGGGGCGCAACTATGCGGTCTCGGGACAGGTCTCCTCGCTCACCATCCGGCCCGGCTTCGTGGAGGCGGCCGTGCAGGGCTCGGACAAGGAGCCTTACACCAGCGATATCCGTTTCCGTGCGGTCGAGGGGGAGGCCAAGGCGCGTATCATTGAACTTTTGCGGCGGCGGCCCATGATGATCGCGCGGCTCTTGGTGTGCGATTTGCCGGATGAGGTCGAGGCCTTCTTCCGGGCAGAGGGGTGTCCGCTCTTTCCGAAGCGCGAGCATGACCTGACGAGCCGCTGCACCTGCCCCGACTATGCGAACCCGTGCAAACATCTGGCGGCGGTCTACTATCTGCTCGGCGAGGCGATCACCAAGAACCCCCTGATCCTGCTGGAGCTGCGCGGGATCAGCCGCGCGGACCTGCTCGGCGAAGCGGCCGAGCCGGCGGGCGCGGCCGCGGCGGCGCCGCCCGCCGAAGCGGCGGCTGAGGAGCCCTGGACGCGCGAAGGCTTTTACGGGGTGCCGCGCGAGGCCTTCAGCGACTATGGCCCCGCGCTCGCATCCGTGACCCCCGCGCCGCTGATCTACCGGCTCGGGCCCTTGCCGTTCTGGCGCGGCCAGGAACGCTTCACCGACACGCTCGAGCACCTGTACGCGCGCGCCGCCACGCGGGGGTGGACCGTCTGGACCGGCGAGCCTCTGGACCTGCGGCGCGAGGATGAGAAAATCGTCATCAAAGGCGCCAACCTGCACCTGAAACACCACCGCATGCGCGTCGACACGTCGGCTTAGGGCATCTTCAAAAAGATGCACAAGGCCTCGCACCGGTTGGCGGCACTGTTTTGAGTGCGCCCGGTTCCGGGCGCTTTTCTCCGGCGCGGCCCGGCGCGCCGCGGGCGGTTCAGGCCCCCGACCGGAAAGCGCGGCCGGGTCCGCGCACTCACTATCGTCCGTGCGTCCGTTCCCTTGATCGCCCGGCTCACTCCTTTGGCCCGCGGTCCCCGTCACTCGGCGGTGACGCCGATCTCCGCGATCTCGACCGCGTGGGGCTCGTCCGCCGCGCGGGGGAACAGCCACTTCCCGAAACAGACGTTCACCGTCGCCAGCCGCGAGAGCCGCAGGTGCGGCCCGGCCTGGGCAGCGTATGCTTTGCCCCACTGGGTGAAAAGGTTGAGCTTGGCGAGCGGGATGTGCAGCGTCCGCCACTCCGCGGTGAGCGGCACGACCGTGCCCCACGGCACGCCGTCCGCTTCGACCAGCGCCAGCTCGAAACCGGTCGTGTGCGGAGCCGCCGCGCGTGCGCGGACATGCAGCACGGCGCGCTCGCCGTCCGTCTGCCAGAGCCGCGCGAACGTTTTGCCGTCGCACGGGATCCGCAGCGCCAGGTTGTCGCGTTCGCCGGCGAACGAATCCGCGCCCAGATGCAGGGCCGCGTGGCCCGTATCGTCGGTCATGCGCCAGCGTCTCATGGATTGCGTCCAGTCCGGCGCGCGCAGCCAGGCCGCGGCGTCGAAGAGGCTCCACGGCACCGCGCCGTCGGCCGCGGCCAGGGGCAGCGCCGGTTCGAGCCCGACCCGTTCGACCGCGGCGAGGTCGAACACCTGCGTCCCGGGGGTTTCGCCGCGCCACAGCCACGCGCCGGTCAGGACGCTGACGCGTTCGACCTCCTGCCACCGGAAGGCGTCCGGAGAGGGCAGGCCCCAGAGGGGGAGCATTTCGGAAACCGGCACGACCGTCTCGCTCCAGCCCGGCCCCACCTGCATGTTGCAGCCGAGCCCCTGACCGTTCCGCATGCGGAAGCCGAGCTCGACCCGCGCGCCCCCTGAGCCGCCGCGCGTCACCATGCGCACGCCCGTGCGACCCGTGCCGGGCGCGGCGCCGGCGGGGAAGGGCAGGGAATATCCGGCGGCCGAGCCTTGCGCTCCGAACCCGGCGACGACGAGCCGCAGCGCGCGCGAAGCGGGCACACGGCCTTCGGCCACAGAGACATCCACCGTGCTGAAGCCGCTCCGGCTGAGTAAGAGCCCAGCCGAGGCGTCGGCCGTTTCCGGAATGCTCAGCAACGGAACCGCCGGATCAAGCGTCGGGAACCAGCGGGCGTCGGGGTTCTTGGCGTCCGGACAGTCGGCCACGCCCGACGGGCCCGTTGCCCGGAAGGTCACGCGCCAGGCCCCCGGCGTCAGCGCGGCCCCCGGCAGTTCCGCCGTGTAGACGCCAGCATTTGTCGCCATCAGGGGTACGGAGCAGACGGCGCCGCGTGCGGAGACGAGCCGGGCCGTCACGCTGGTGGCGAAAGCGGCTTCCGCCCGGAGGGTGAAAGGACACCCGGCCCGCCACTGGGGCGGCACGTCGGCCCGGAGCAGCGGCGCGTCGGCCGCGTCGGGCAGGGGGGCTGCATAGCGCGGGGCGATGTCCGCCGCCTCATGGAGCGTCGCGGCTTTGGGCAACCACCGCGAACGCGTGAGCAGGTAATCGCCGGGCGTCACTTCGAAAGCGCCCTTTTGGCCCTTTGTCAGACGGTCGCCAGCCGCCGCGCCGCCGAACGGCCGCACGGTGAACGCGTCGCCCAGGTCCGGCAGGCGCAGGGTCATGACATGCCGGCCGGGGATCACACGGACCTTGGTAGCCGCGGTACCCGAATAGGGGTCGGCCACGGTGAACACGTCGGGGTAGAGCTGCATCCGCCACACGCCCGGCGTCACGCGGTCGAGGAAGTACGCGCCGCTGCCGCCGTAGGCGACCACGGGCGAGGAGCCGCAGCCCCACACGCGCGCCAAGGCTTCGGGGCGCGGCGGCCGGGTATCGGTCATGTTGCTGGAGAGGAACGCCTCGTCCGTCACCATCTCCGAGAGGTCGGCCTCGGCGGAGCTGCGGAAGGGCGGGAAAACGGCGGCCGCGGGCAGTTGTCCGAACGGCGTGCCGCGCGGCACGCGCCTGAAAACCTCCGCGGCGATGGCCAGCGAGAGCGCCTTGCCCGGGGTGTAGACGAGGCTCAGGTGATGCGTCATCCAGTTGCGGTTCACCGCGGCCAGCGGCAGCGGGTCGTATTGGAACTGCGCGGCGACCTGGGCGCCCTCCGAGCGGAAGAACTTCGCCATGGAGGGATACATGTGCGAGCCCGGCACGTCCGCCGCGTCGAACTCGTAGACCATGCGCGACCTGTGGGCGAGGGCGTCGTTCGGCTGAAGGCTGGAGCCCTTGGCGCGGGCGAGCTGCGGCCCTTTCAGCGCGCGGCCCGAGGCGAGGCCGGTGGGGTAGCTGGAGCAGGTGACGCCCTCGATCCGCGCCGCCCCCGCCGCGCCGTTGCGGCCCTGCCAGGAGTTGTAATAGATCGGCTTGGCCGTGCCGCTGGCGCGCAGCGCGTCGGCCAGCGTGTCGATGTACGCGGTGACCAGCGCGTCGGGCGTGTCTTTAGGGTAGAGCGGCTCGTTGATGCACTCGAAGGCCAGCACGGCCGGGTCGTCGGCGTAGCGCTTGCCGGTGAAACGGTTGACATGTTCGGCAAACTGCTGCAGGAAAAGGGCTTGTGGCTTCCACGCCTCACGGTCTGTGGTCATCTGCGGCATGGTGTAGCGGTCCGAGAAACCGCTGGTCTCTCCGACCATGTTTCCCCACCAGGCGATGGGCGTGAGCACGGTGTAGAGTCCGCTGCGGCGGCACTCGTCGATCGTGAAGTCCAGCAGCTCCAGATGGGCGTTGTCGATCAGGTTGCCCGCGCGGTCGCTGAACTCGCGGTCGAAACAGTGGATGCGGATGCAGCCGAGGCCGAGGCGGCGGAGGTGCGCCACGTCGTCGCGGATCACCTGTTTCGGGTCGAGTCCGAGCTTCTGAATGGCCGCATAGTCGATGGTGAACGGCGCGTAGTAGTTCACGCCCAGGAGCGCCACCTCTCCGGCGTCGTCGGTCCAGCGCAGTACCCCCTCCTGATCGACCCGCGCGAGCCTGTCCGCTCCGGCTTGACAGGCGCAAGCCATTCCTATACTGATAGTTAGGATTAAAGTCCTCATCTTGACCCCTTCCGGTAGTGCGGCTATTGAAACAGAAAGGCGCGCCGACACCAAGTCTGTTTTGGAGCATAGGTAATCAGCTGAGCTTCATTTAAGTATAGCTCCTAGCTATAGCTTGCAACGGGGAACGCCGAAATGATAAAATCTTCGTCATTTTTTAGGCAGGTCAGGTCTGGGTCTATATGAATCGAAGGAGTCGGAAATGAAAAAAACGAGTCTCTGGTGGGTCTCCGCAGTGGTTCTGGCGTTCGCCGGGCCGGTCATGGCCGGCGATGTGTTTAAAGCCGACAACACGACGCCGCTGAATGATGCGGGCTCTTGGCTGGGCGGTCCCGCCGTTCCCGGGGCCGCGGACACCGCGGTCTGGGATACGGCCGTCACGGGCGCCAACACGGTGGAGATCGGCGGGCCGCTCACGTGGGACGCCCTGCGTGTCGGCACGCCCGGCGGGACCGTGACGATCAACGGCACCGCGCGGCTCACGCTCGACGGCGGCGCGGCGACCGATATCGACATGGGTTCCGCAGCAAGGGATCTGACATTCAACGCGCCGGTGACCTTGAGCGTGACGCAGGTGCTGAACGTTGCCGCCGGGCGCACGCTGACCTTCAACGGTCCGACGCTGGTCGGCGCGACCGGAACTTTCCAGAAGAACGGCGCGGGCACGGTTGTTTTCGCAGGGACGACCACCAACTCGGTGGCCAGCACGTATTCGGCGGGCCAGACGGTTTACTCCGGCACGAACCGGGTGACCGCCGTGACCACGCTTCAGGGCGGCAACGTGTCGCTCACCGGCCCCTTTACCAGCTCGTCCGATGTGGAGGTCTATAATGGATCGTTGCTGCTGGACGGACCGGCCAGCGCGCTGACGCTGAGCGGCCGCATCTTCGCGGGACGCACCACGACGGCCAGTGACGGTCTGATCGTGGTCAGCAACGGCACCCACACCATTCTCAGCGGCAACGCCGACAGCACCTCCAGTTTCATCGGCGTTTCCGCCGCGCGGCGCGGGCGCCTCTTCGTCGATGGCGGCAGCCTGTCGCTCAAGTTCCTGCGCCTCGCCACCAACAACAAGGCCTCCTCGGGGGGGCTGACCGATGAGATCCGTGTGCGCGGCGGGTTGCTCTCGGTGACGGATGCAGGCACGATCGCCTTCATGATGGGCACGCGGCACGACAATACCGCTACCGAGGCCTCGCGCAGCGGACTGCTCGAGATCACCGGCGGCCGCTTCGAGGTGCCGAACGGCACGACGCTGATCTCGACGGACGGGGGGTCGAACCACGTTCAGACTCTGAACGTCACACTGGGCGGCGGGGTGCTGGCGGTCAAGAAGATCACCGTGGGCTCCAAAGCGAACGCGACGAAGAACTTCTGGTTCAACGGCGGAGTGCTCCAGGCGACCAATACCGCGGCCGACGCCGAGCTGATCGACGGCAGCGACGTCGGCGCCACCTATAATGTGCAGGCGCGCGGCTTGCTCGTCGACAGCGGCAGCGGTTCGGTCCGCCTGTCGAAGAATCTCGTCCAGGATCCGGCCAGCATCGGCGGCGGGCTCTACAAGTTGGGCAGCGGCACACTGACGCTCGGCGGAGCCGGCAGCTACACCGGTCCGACGGTCGTGTCGAACGGCACGCTGCGCCTGGCCGGCACGCTGGCGGTCACCAATCTGTTCGTCGCTCCGGGCGCGACCCTCTCGCTGGCGGATGGTGCGCTCGCGCGCTTCGCGCCGACGCAGTTGCACATCGGCTCGGCCACGCAGGCCTCGCGGCTGGAAGTGGAGGTCGCCGCCGGCGGCCCGGCCTGCGATACACTGGCGCTGCCGGCCGGCGCCTGGCTTCAGAAAGTGGACGTGTCGCTCTTCCAGCAGGGCACCCGCAACCCGCTGGCGCGGGCGGGCGATTTTCCGATCATGACCTATACCGGTCCGGCGCCCGCTCTGGGAGGGCTGAGCTGGGCCACGCCGCTCTTCGGCTTCACCTGCGCCTTCGAACTCGACAGCGCCGCGAAAACCGTCTTCGCGCGGGTGCGTTACGCCGGTCTTCCGGGCGAGTCGTTCTGGGTCAGCCCGGCCGGCGGCGCGTGGGCCACCGCGGCCAACTGGAGCAGCATGCCGGCCGACGCCGCCGGCACGCGCCTCTGGTTCGCCCAGCTGGCGACCGCGCCGTCCACGGTCACGCTCGACACGCCCTTTACGGCAGGCCAGCTCTTCTTCACCAACGATCAGTCCTATACGATTGGCGGCGCGGGGTCCTTGACCCTCGACAACGGCGCCGCCGCGCCGGCCCTCACCGTCAACCGCGGCGCGCATACGGTGGCGCTGCCGCTCACGCCTGCCGCCAGTCTGACGGTCAACGCGGCGGCAAACGCCAGCCTGACCCTGGGCGGGGCCATCGGCGGTGGGGCCGGCCTGATCAAGCAGGGCTCGGGCGACCTCCTCTTGACCGCCGCGAACACCTACGCCGGCGGCACCACGCTCCAGAACGGCATTTTGGCCCTGGTGGACGGCGCTTCGGTCGGCTCGGGACCCGTGAGCCTGGCGGTTTCCGGCGGACGGTTCCGCAGCACGGGCACGGCTGCGGTGACCGTCACGAATCCCATTGTGCTGACGGTGAGCGGCGGCGCGCTGGACGCGATCGCGCCGATGGTGCTGACCGGCACGATCGACTGGGCGCCCGGACAGAACACCCTCAACAAATACGGCGTCGGCGAGCTGACCTTCAAGGGCTCGGCCAATGAGAGCGGCAACAACAGCATCCGGCTCAACGTCCAGACCGGCACGATGCGCGTGTCCGAGGGCGGCAGTATCGTGCTCAACGCCATCGCACGCGATACCCTCACCATGAACGTCGACAGCCCTTCGCCGCGCGCCTTCATCGTCGAGACCGGCGCGGTCGTGGTGGTCGGCGGGATCACCACCGGCTACAGCCCCTCCAATACGGTGCAGGTGAACGGCGGCAGCCTGACGCTCACAGGGAGCGGCGCCGAAGTGGCCCTGATCCGGTCGGCCACTTCCGGCGCCATCGGCACGGACCGCATCATCGTCGATGCCGGTACCTTCGTCACCGACGCGGACGACTGGCTTGACCTCGGCGTGCGCAACGGCAACGCCGAGCTGATCGTCAACGGCGGCGCGGCCACGGTCGGCCGCCTGTCGTTGGGCGTGCGCGCGGACATCACCTTCGACTCCGCCAGCGCCGCGCACTCGCGCGTGGAGGTCAACGGCGGCCTGCTGGACGTGACCGGCGCCTGGAACTGGATGGGCGACATCAACCCGTCGCGCTGGAACCGCACCTTCCTCAACGGCGGCACGCTGCGCCTGCCCGCCACCCTCAACTCGGTGTCCGCGGTCACGAACCGCACCGAGCTGACCCTTAACGGCGGCACCCTGGCCCTGCGCGGCCTCGGCAGCAACGTCGGCTTCGCCACGAGCCTCGACAACTACCTGAACGGGCTCAAGGCCCTCTACGTGGACCAGGGCGGCGCGGTCATCGACACGCTCGGCAACACCGTCACCATCACCCAGGCGCTGGAACGCGTGGGCGCCACCGCCGGCGGTCTGATCAAGCGCGGCGCGGGAACCCTGACGCTCACCGGCCCCTGCGCCTTCACCGGCACCACGGCCGTGGAGGCCGGCGCGCTGCGCTTCGCCTCGGCCGTGGCGACCACCGGGCTGACCCTTTCAGCGAATACGGCCTTCAGCCTGCGTAACGGCGCGTTCGACAGCCTGACGCTGACCGCGGCCACGTTGGCGGCGGGCGCGCGTCTGGATCTGGAGGTCGCGCCGGACAGCGGCGACTGCGACCGGATCCAGCTGCCGGCCGGCGCGGGCGTCGGCCCGCTCGTCATCGCCCTGTACAACCGCGGCGGCGCCCAGACTGTCACGCGCGCCGGCACCTATCCGATCTTCAGCTACGCGGGCACGCCGCCCGACGTGAGCGGCTGGACCCTGGCCCCCGAGTGCTTCGGCGCCACCGGCGTGTTCGTGGTCAATGAAGGCAATCAGACCATCGACGTGCAGGTCGCCTACAACCCGGGCCAGTCGGTCTGGCAGAACAGCGGCGCGGGCGACTGGAGCGTGGCCGGCAACTGGTGGCCGCAGGCGCCGGGAGCGGCCGGGCAAGTGCGGTTCGGCAACGCGCTGACCGCCGACGCCACCGTGAATGTGGACGCTCCGGTCTCGGTCTCCGCGATGATCTTCGACCACACCTACCGCTACACCTTGGCCGGCGCGGCCGTGAGCTTCGCGGCAGGCGCGCCGCTGACTGTGGCGCAGGGCAGCCATACGCTGGCATCACCGCTGACGCTCGACGGGGACACGGTCGCTACCCTCGCGCCCGCGGCCTCGCTGCGCGTGACCGGCCAGGTTACCGGCGGCGGCAGCCTGACCGTGGACGGCGGCGGCCTCTTGACGCTGGACGGCACCAACGCCACGCCCACCGCGGTGCGCGGCGGTTCCCGGCTGACCGTACCGGGCGTCGACTCGCTGGGCGGCGCCGCCCTGACGCTGGACAACGGCGATCTGACCGTCGGCTCTTCCGGAACTCTGGCCTCGGCCGTGACCCTGGGCGCGGCGGGCGGCACCTTCCGCTCCGCGCTGGGGCAGACCCTGGCGCTGGACGCGGCCGTGACGGGCGCGGGCGGGCTGACCAAGGCCGGCGCGGGCACGGTGACGCTGGGTACCGCAGCCGACGGCTACACGGGAACGACCTTCTCCGACGGAGGCTCGCTGAGCGTGACCGAAGTTCCGGCCGGCGCGCTCGCGCTGGGGCGCGGCACCCTGGCCTTCACCGGCACCTCCGGAGCCACGGCGCAGGCGGTCACGATCGCCTCCGGCACCAACGCGGCGGTGCTTCGCGCCGAGGGCGACCTGACCCTGAGCGGGCCGGTCTCGACCCTCTCCGGCGCGTTCTTCAAGCGCGGCGCGGGCACGGTGACCTTTGCCGGCGCCAACAGCAACCAGCTCGGCCGGTTCGACAGCGCCGACCAGGCCGGGCTCGCCTCCACCGGCGCCGACGGCGACGGCCCCGCGGCGGGCTTCGGCGCGTTCAACGTGGCGCAGGGCCGCGTGATTCTGGGCGCGGCGGGCCAGACCAACACGATTGCCGGGCGCCTGCTCGTCGGTCTCAACACGACGGCCGGGGCGGATGCCGAGACCGCCGGCGAGCTGGTGATCGCGGGCGGCACCACGGTCGCCACCGGCTGGATCGGCATCGGCCGCAGCAACGGCACGACGGTGACGGCGCCGGGCGGACGCGCTTCGCGGCTGCTGGTCCAGGACGGGCTTCTTGTCGCAGACAGCCTTTCGATGGGCGGCGCGGCGGGCTTCGCGGGCTACACGGGCCGGCCGGTGCTGGAGATCCAGGGCGGCACCTGTCTCCTGCAGAACGCGGTCTACGTGAACGAGGCGGCGGGCGGCGTTTCGACCGTGTGGGTCAACGGCGGCACGCTGCAGCAGACCGGCTCCCAGCAGCTGCGCCTCGGCTCGACCTTGGGCGAGGGCGTGCTGCGCGTGAGCGCTGGCATGGCGGACATCGCCAAAGAGGTGTCGCTGGGCGCGAACGGCGCGGGTTCCACCGGCACAGTCGAGCTGGCGGGCGGCACGCTGACCGCCAACAACATCGTCAAGGGGAACACCTCCGGCTTCGCGCGCGTCACCTTTAACGGCGGTGTGTTCCGCCCGCGCGCGGTCAGCGGCACGCTGGGCGGGCTGGACGCCGCGAAAATCGGCGCGCTGCCTGCGGTCATCGACACCTCCCTCGCGGGCGTCTACTTTCTGTCGCAGGCCCTGAGCGGCGCGGATGTCACGGATGGCGGGCTGGTCAAGTCGGGTACGGGTACCCTGTACGTGGCCGGCACCATGGCCTATACGGGGCCGACCGGGGTTTCCAACGGCGTGCTGAAGGTCTCGGGCGCGTTGCCCGGCGCGACGGCCCTCACCGTCGCGCCCGGCGCGCGGCTGGCGCTCAACAATGCGGCCGTGAAAACGGTCGCCGTCAGCGGCCTGACCCTCGGCGACGCGGCCGAGACCACGCCCGCGGAGCTCGAGTTCGGTGTGGACTCCGGATCCGCCACCAACGACCAGCTCGCGGTCAACGGCGCGCTGACGGCGCACCATGCCGCGTTCCGCCTCTACTGGCAGAGCAGCCTGACGGACAATATCGTGGGGAACAACCGCTACGCGCTGATCCGCTACACCGGCGCCGACCCCGATCCCGCGGCCTTCAGCGTCGCGAACCCGCAATACGGCAAGCAGTACACCTTCAGCGTGTCGGGTCAGACGCTCTGGCTGGAGGTCGCGGCAGCTGCCGCGGGCGCGCACGTCTGGTCGGCCGCGGGCGGCGGCGACTGGAGTGACAGCGGCAAGTGGGCGTCTGCGCCCGGCGCGGGCGAGGCCGGGGCGGGCGTGCGGTTCGATTCGGCGATCGCGGCGGACGCCGCGGTCCGGCTGGATCAGGACACGACGCTGGGGCTGCTCTATTTCAATAACACCAACGTCTACACGGTCGCGGCCGACGGGACCAGCGTGATGACGCTGACCAACGTGGCGGGTCCGGCCGTGGCACAGGTCGAAAAGGGCCGGCACCGCATCACCGCGCCGTTGGCGCTGCGGGGCGGCTTGAATGTCAAACCGATTACGGGCATGGGCCTGACGCTGGCGGGGGCTGTCTCCGGCACGGGCGACCTGGTCAAGATGAACGGCGGCGATCTGGTTCTGGGCGCGACCAACAGCTTCGCGGGCGATCTGCGCCTGACGAGCGGAACGGTCATCCTGACCAACGGCGCCACGGCCGGCGCGGGAACGCTGTCGTTTGATGCCGACGGGTCGTTCCTGCGCGCCGTCGGCTCGGCCGCGAGCGTGCTGGCGAATCCTGTCGCCCTGCGTTCCTCCCAGGCGGTGGTGATTGTGGATCCGCAGGCGCGCCTGGCGCTGGGCGGCGAACTCCAATACCAGACCACGGCGACGCTGTACAAGCAAGGCGCGGGCGAGCTGACGCTCACCGGTCGCGCCAACGCCACCAACGACAACTACCGGATCAGCCTGTACGAGGGCGTGACGCGCATCGCGGCCGGCTCGGGCTACCGTTTCGGCAACGTGATCCGCGACAGCGTCAAGATGGACAACGACAACAGCCGCGGCCGCACCTTGGCGATCGACGCGGGCGCGCGTGCGGTCGTCTCCGGCATCTACATGGCATACGGCACCAATGCGGTGGTGGTTGACGGCGCGCTGGATTTCACCGGCAACTATGACGCGGTCTGCCTGCGCACGTGGGGCCCGGGCGTCGAGGACCGCTTCACCGTGCGTCCCGGCGGCTCGGTGACCATGCCGCAGGCCACGTGGTTCAACGTCGGCGTGCGCGGCCCGGCCGCGTTGTCCGTCGAGGGCGGACAGGCGCAGCTCGGCCGTGTCAGCCTCGGGTATCAAAACGGCGGGGCAAGCTACAACGGCAGTTACGGGCGCGTGAACGTCACCGGCGGCGGAGTGCTGGACGTCACCGGCAGTTGGAACTGGAACGGCGACAACAGCGCCGGCCGCGACAACGCGGTGGCGGTCGGCAACGGTTCTCCGGCCGGGGCCACGCTGCGCCTGCCGCCCACGACCAACGCGTATGCGGTCGGCTGGACCAAGCTCGCGCTGGACAACGGCACGCTGGTCATGTCCGGTGCGGGCATGCAGGGCGTGATCTCCAACGATTATCTGTACGGCCTGCGGCAGCTCTACGTGAGCCCGGCGGGCGGCACGTTCGAGACCGCCGGCAACGATGTCACGCTGGCGCTGCCCGTGGGTTCCGACGTGCCGGGCGGCAGTCTGGCCAAAGCCGGAGCGGGTCAGCTGACCCTGACGCAGCCGCTGCGCTGGGACGGCACGGTGGACGTGCGGGGCGGAACGCTGAGCGCGGCGTTGGCGGCGCCCGCCCGCCAGAGCTTCCCGAGCAACCTGCTCGCGCGTTACAGCTTCGAGAACGGTCCGCTCCACGACTCCTCAGGAAACGGCCGCTACGGCTCGCTGGCCGGCAGCGCCCTGACCCTGGGCCCGGGCACCAACGGCCTCTCGGCGCTGTGGCTGGCGGGGAACACAACGGCACGCGTGCCGTATGACGCGGCCATGGGCGACGTGACCAACTTTACGTTCGCCACATGGATCTGGCTGGATGCCTATGCGACCGATTTTAAGGTGCAGACCTTCTTCACGACGCGCCTGAACAGCGACGCGAACGGTCCGTACGAGAACATGATCCGTATTTCGGGCACCGGCAACAAGCGGATCCGCTACATGGGCGTCGGCGCGACAGGCTCGTGGGTTTCGCGCGACTCCACGGTCGATCTTCCGCTCAGTAACTGGGTCCACGTGGCGGTGGCGGTCAGCCGTCAGGGCGTGACGATCTATCAGAACGGCGTGCAGGTCTGCACGCCGGCCGATCCGGGCAACACCTTCCGCTTCTCGCCGGCGCGTTCGGCGGGACAGCCGGGTTTCGCTTTCGGTGCCTATTCGCTGTCCGAAACGGCCGGTATGTTCCAGGGCCGGCTGGACGACATTCAGGTCTACAGCCGGGCGCTGTCGCAGGCTGAGGTGCAGGCGCTGATCGCCGGCGCGCCGGCGCTGCCGAGCCTGCGCGTGGCCGAGAACGCCGTGATCGCGCTGCAGGGCGGTGCGGCCGAGGTGCGCGACTTCTCCGGCGAGGGCTACGTGTCCGGCGCGCTCACCGTGCGCGGCCGCGTGTCGCCGGGCGACAGCACCAACGCGCCGGCCGGAGCCTCGCTGATGGCGGATGCCGTGACCTTCGGCACCAACACGGTCTACGCCTGGACCTGGTCGCCTACGCTCAGCGACGAGCTGCAGGTCGGCCGCCTGAAGGTCGACGGCGCGGGCGTGCTGGACTTCGGACGCGTGGCGGGCGACCCGGTCACCGGCCCGTTCCGCACGGTGCTGATGCGCTACGACACGATCGAGGGGGCGGCCAACTTCGCCAACTGGACCTTCGCCAACGCGGGCCGCACCGGCTTCGTCGCCAGCATCACGGCGGCCGACCACGAGGTGGTCCTGAACTTCATCTCGGCCCGCGGCACCGTCCTTCTCTTGCGCTGACGCGGGTGAGCCGGCATTTTGGGAGTGCGGCACTTCAGTGCCGCTTTGCGTCCGGCGGACTTCAGTCCGCCTGGAGTGAGGCGAAATGTGTGGCGCCGCGTGCAAGCGGCGCCGCCGCGCCGCGCTCCTTATCAGTGGCCGTCTCCGGTATTGACGCACGCGGTGCGACGTGCGAAACTCCTGCCCAACGGTGATTGTTTAGGGTGGCGGGCAGGCAGAAGGTGTCTCCAACAGCTTTCAGCCTAAACCGCTTGTCTTTCAGGAGAGAGTCTCACATGGCTGGAGAAGAGCTGACCCCGATGATGCGGCAGTACCGGCGCATCAAGGCCGAGCTGCCGGAAGGCGTGATCCTGCTGTTCCGGCTCGGGGATTTCTACGAGATGTTTTTCGATGACGCGCGCGCCGCCGCCCCCATCCTGGGTGTGGCGCTGACCCAGCGCGGCGGCACGCCCATGTGCGGCGTGCCCTATCACGCCCTCGACTCCTACCTCGCCAAGCTCATCCGCGCGGGCAGGAAGGCCGCGATCTGCGACCAGGTCGAGGACCCCGCCCAGGCCAAGGGCATCGTGCGCCGCGAGGTCACCCGCGTGGTCACCCCCGGCACCGTCACCGAGGACGACATCCTCGACGCGGCCCGCAACAACTATCTCGCGGCCGTCTATGCGGGCAAAGGGCTCGGCCTCGCCCTGCTGGACCTCTCCACCGGCGCGTTCATGGTCGAGGAGGTCGCCGACGCCGCCGCCCTGGCGGAGCACCTGCGGCGCTACGCCCCGAGCGAGTGCCTCGTCGGCCGCGAGCAGCGCGCCGACCCCCGCCTGGCGGCGCTGCTGGCCGAAGGCGCGGCGGGCGCGCTCACGGAGACCGATGACTGGACGTTCGAATACGACTGCGCCTGCGACCGCCTGCTGCGCCATTTCGGCGTGCATTCGCTCGAAGGGTACGGCTGCGAGGGCCAGCCCGCGCTGGTCTGCCCCGCGGGCGCGCTGATCCACTACGTCAGCGAGGAGCTGCACCACAACGTCGGCCACATCCGCTCCATGCAGGTGCGCCACGCGCACGAGTTCCTGATGCTGGACGAGAGCACTTGCGTGAACCTCGACCTGATCCCCCAGCGCGGCAAGACGCCGGGGGTGACCCTGCTCGGCGTGCTGAACAACACCCAGACGCCCATGGGCGCGCGCCTGCTGCGTTCGTGGCTGCTGCGCCCCCTGCGGCAGGCCGCCGCCATCGGGGCGCGGCTCGATACGGTGGAGTGCTTCACCAAGCAGCGCCTGCTCCTGAACGACCTGCGCGAGAAGCTCACCGGCGTGCGCGACCTGGAGCGGCTGATCGCCCGCATCGGCACGGGCCGCGGCAACGCGCGTGACGTCAAGGCGCTGGCAGGTTCGCTGTGGCCGGTGCCGGCCCTCCGCGACCGCATGGAGCGCACGGAGGACGCGCTGCTGCGCGACGTCGCGACGCGCCTGCACCCGCTGCCGGAGCTGGTCGATCTGATCGGGGCCGCGATCGCCGACACGCCGGCGGTCGGGCTCAAGGACGGCGGCATCATCCGGCCCGGCTACAACGCGGAGCTGGACGAGCTGTGCGCCCTCGCCTCCGAGGGTCATGCCTGGCTCGCGAAGTATCAGGCTTCCGAGCAGGAGCGCACCGGCATCAAGACGCTCAAGGTGCGCCACAACCGGGTGTTCGGCTTCTACATCGAGGTTTCCAAGGGCCAGGCGGGCGCGGTGCCGCCGGAGTACGAGCGCCGCCAGACGCTGGTCGGGGCGGAGCGCTACATCACGCCCGAGCTCAAGGAGTACGAGGGGAAGATTTTCGGCGCGCAGGAGCGCTCCACCGCGATGGAGTTCGAGCTGTTCAACGCGATCCGCGAGCAGGTGGTCGCGCAGACGTCGCTGATCCAGGAGACGGCTGACGCGCTGGCGCAGCTCGACGCGCTCGCCTCGCTCGCGGACCGCGCGCTGGCGCTGGGTTACGTCCGCCCGCAGATCGTGGCGGACGACACGCTGGAGATCCGCGACGGGCGGCATCCGGTGATCGAGCAGCTGCCCGGCGCCGAGCAGTTCGTGCCGAACGACACGCTGCTGGACTGCCGCCGCAACCAGATCATGCTCATCACGGGCCCGAACATGGCCGGCAAGTCCACCTACATCCGCCAGGTGGCGCTGATCGCGATCATGGCGCACATCGGCTCGTTCGTGCCGGCGCGCGCGGCCAAGATCGGGCTGCTCGACCGCGTGTTCACGCGCGTGGGGGCGGCCGACGACCTCGCGCGCGGCCGCAGCACCTTCATGGTGGAGATGCAGGAGACCGCCAACATCCTGAACAACGCCACGGCCCAGAGCCTGATCGTGCTCGACGAGATCGGGCGCGGCACCAGCACCTTCGACGGCATCAGCATCGCGTGGGCGGTGGCGGAGTATCTGCACAACACGGCGCGCGTCAAGGCCAAGACCCTCTTCGCCACGCACTACCACGAGCTCACCGACCTGTCAGTGACGCTGAGCGGCGTGAAAAACTACACGGTGCAGGTGCGCGAGCACGGCAACAGCGTGGTGTTCCTGCGGCGCATCGCGCCCGGCACGGCGGACAAGAGCTACGGCATCCACGTGGCGCGGCTGGCGGGCATGCCCGACGACGTCATCGAGCGCTCGGGCGAGATCCTCGCCAACCTCGAGGAGGGCGAGCTGGAGTCCGGCATCCCGAAACTCGCCAAGCGCCACAAGAAGAAGAGCTCAGACATCCCCGGCCAGCTGACCCTTTTCGAGTTCTGACCTTGCGGCAGCTGCGGTCAGGTGCATGATTTTTTGGAGTGCGGGTTTTGTTGGTGTTTCCGTCTTCTATGCCTAGACGGCAAGGGAATGCAGACGGTGAGTGCGAAGCTCTGGCGAGCACTCCGTGCCTCCGACAGTGAGCGATCGGCGGCGGCGCGGAAGCGCACGCCCTGCCGGATAAAGTCCCACTAATATCCGCCGATGGTGTTACTGGTCCCGCAGCCGGAAGATCAGGGTGAGGCGTGCGGCCGATTCGACGGACTTGCCGTCGCGGGTGCCGGGTTTGAAGCGCGCCTGGGCCGCGGCGCGTTCGGCGGCCCGGTCGAGCTCCGGGAATCCGCTCGAGGAGACCCGCGCGACTTGGGTCGCGTGGCCGTCGGGCCCGACGGTCACGTCGAGAATCACGGTGCCTTCCTCGCCGCGGCGGCGCGAGCCGATGGGGTAGGTGGGCTTGATCGCCCGTTCCAGCGAGGGGTGGGCGTCCACGCGCCCGGTCGCGCCGCCGCCTCCCCCGCTGCCGGCCGGCTGAATCGTGGCCTGCGGGACGGCGGGCGTGGGCGCGGGCGATGAGGCCGGCGGCCGGCGGCCGGCGGACGGCGCGATGTCGGGGACCTTGGCGGGGGGGGTGACGACCGGCGAGGGTTGCGGTTGAAGCTCGGGCGGCGGGGTCAGCGCCTCGGTGAAATCGGGTTTGTCAGGCATCTCTTCGGCCGGTGCGGGCGCGACGGGCTCGGGTAGCTTGAGTTCGGGAACTTCTGTCCTCTGTCCTCTGTCCTCCGTCTTCTGGGCTGCCGGTGCCGCGGTCTCCGCCTCCGCGAGTGTCAGCTCGACGGACGTCACCTCCAGCTCCGGCGCGGCGGCCGCGGCCATGGCGTTGTGCAGGCTCCGGTTCCCCACGACCAGCAGCACCAGCACGTGCAGCAGCACGGCCAGCAGGAAACTGATGAGGTGGTCGAAGAAGTTCATGGGGGAAGTTCGTTAGTTCATTAGTTCGTTAGTTGTCGTAGTCCATGTGCTCTTTTTTTGTCCAAAATAAGGCATTCTCGCACTAATGAACTAACGAACTAATGCACTGCCTTTCCGCTCACCTGGAAGGCGACGCGTTCGACCCCGCCGTTCTTGAGTTTGCCGAGGAGTTCGATGCCGGTGCCGAGGGTGGCGCCCTTGTCCGCGCTGATCAGCACCGGGGTCCCGTGGTCGCGCCAGATCTTGACGGTGGCCAGCACGAGCTCATCGAGGGGCATCGGCTGCTTGTTCAGGAAGAGCGCGTTGTCCGCCGTGAGGGTGATGAGGGTCGGATCGCCCTTTTCGAACGCGCCCTGGGCGGAGGGCAGGTCCACTTTGAGGCCGCGGTGGACGGACATGGAGAAGACGGAATAGACGAAAAAGACCAGGATCAGGAACATGACGTCCATGAGGGAGATCATCTCCATCCGGGCTTTGCGGTCTTCGTAGCCGGAACTTAGGCGCATGGCGGAGGCCTCCGTGGTTGGGGTAGGGACGGTTCCCCGAACCGTCCGCCGGTTTCGAGGGTCCCAGACTTGCGGACGCCTCGGGGAGGCGTCCCTACCGTGGGACACCCGGCTGTTTGCCGACCCCGGTGTTGTAGGCGAGTTCGAGCTGGTGGGTGATCTGCTCCAGTTCGGTCGTGCGGCGTTTGAGCAGCGAGACAAGGAAGTTGAAGGGGAAGAGGCAGGCGATCGCGACGATCAGCCCCGCGGCGGTGGTGATGAGCGCCTCGGCGATGCCGGCGGTCGCGCCGGCGGGGTTCTCCATGCCCGAGACATTGAGCATGTTGAAGGTGTTGATGATGCCGGTGACCGTGCCGAGGATGCCGAGCATCGGGGCCACGGTGATGGTGGTGTCGAGCACCGAGAGGCCGCGGCGCAGGCGGTCCAGCTCGAGCTGCGAGGCGGCCTCCAAGGTCTCCTGAAAGCCGGCCTCGCGGTTCTCGAGGGCCAGCACCAGCACGCGGCAGACCGGCGAATCGGCCCGCTTGGCGCAGGCGATGGCCTCTTCAAAGGAGCCCTCGCGGGTCAGGCTGATGAGGGTCTTCTGCTTGGCGCGGAAATAAAAATTGGCGGCGTTGTACTTCCAGAAGGCGAACAGGCGCTCGAAGGTGACGGTGAGCGCCATCAGCGAGCAGAAGAGGATCGGCCACATGACCGGCCCGCCGCGGTCGAAAAGGCTGAAGGCGTTCTCGAACAGACCCTGCGCAGCCGGGGGCGCGGCTTGCGCGAGAACACAAAACAAAGCGGATGACATCGTGCGAAGTCCTTTCCCGTCTATGGCTCAGCCCTGGAGTTGAAAGCGGTGTCGTATGGGGGTAGGGACGGTTCCCCGAACCGTCCGCCGGTCCTGGGTGACACCGCCGGGCGGACGCCTCGGGGAGGCGTCCCTACCAAAATTGCGCAGCGGGTATTTCGGTCTCGGTCTCCCTAACAGCCTACAGCCTAAAACGCTACAGCCTGTTTCCCGGTTCACATCACCTTCATTTTGGGCAGGTCCTGGATGTCCACGTAGCCCACCAGCTTGCCTTCGGCGTCGACCACGGGCAGGTCGTCGATCTTGTACTTCTCGAAGATGCGCAGCACATCCACAGCGAAGGCCTCGTCGGTGACGGAGACCGGCTTGTGCGTCATGACCGCGCTGACGGGGCTGCGGAGAATGTCCTGGCCCTCGGAGAGGTGGCGGCGCAGGTCGCCGTCGGTGAAGATCCCCGCGAGGCGGCCGTCGGCGTGGGCCACCAGCGCGGCGCCGCTCTTGGCGGTCGTCATGGCCATGATGGCGTCCTTGATCGTGGCGGAGAGGGGCAGACGGGCGAGGCGCTCGCCGGTGCGCATGATGTCCCTGACGCGCAGCACCAGGGCGCGGCCGATGGCGCCGGCCGGGTGGAGCTTGGCGTAGCTCTCCTTGTCGAAATGGCGGGCGTCGATCAGCACCATGGCGAGGGCGTCGCCCACGGCCATCGTGGCGGTGGTGCTGGTGGTGGGGGCCATGCCGAAGGGGCAGGCCTCCTTGCCGATCCGCACGCAGAGCACCGCGTCGCTCAGGCGGGCGAGCGTGCTGTCCGCGTTGCCGACCATGCCGATGACCGGCAGGCCGAGGCGCCGCACGGCCGGGATGAGCTTGATGACCTCGTCCGACTCGCCGGAGAAGCTGAGCGCGAGCAGCACGTCGTCCTCGGCGAGCATGCCGAGGTCACCGTGCATGGCCTGGATGGGGTTCATGACCACGCTGGTCGAGCCGGTGCTGGCGAGCGTGGCGGAGAGCTTCTCGGCGATGTGCAGGTTCTTGCCGACGCCGGTGACGACGATCTTGCCGCCCTTTTCGAGGGTGGTGAGGATCAGGCGCACGGTGGCGAGAAAATCTTCGCCGAGCGCGGCCTGGGCGGTGCGGAGGCCGTCGATTTCGACATCGAGGACCTCCCAGGCCCGCGAGAGAATGGCTGCGTTGTCCATAATGACGATTCGGGGTTCAGGGTTCAGGTCGGTCGCGCCGGCTGAAGCCGGTACAACCTGCCGAGGCACTCCGGCGCGCTCCCGCGCCGCCGGTTTCATGTCCGGTAGGGCGTGCGCTCCGGCGCCGCCGTTTTCAAATGAAGCCTTAGTGTAGCGTAACGGCGGCGGGAGGGAAACCCAGAAATGGAGGTCAAGAATTGACAGGCGCAGGTCAATTCTTGCTATTCCAAAATAAAAGCGGGAGGCGTATACTTCCACGCAATCAAGGAGGATTCTAATGAGCAAGACGATTTGGAGCGGAAAAGGATTTCCCAAGGTCGGCATCCGTCCGGTGATCGACGGCCGGCGGCGCGGCGTGCGCGAATCGCTGGAAGAGCAGACCATGAACATGGCCAGGAACGCGGCCAAGCTGATCTCCGAGAATTTGAAGTATCCGGACGGCTCGCCGGTGCAGTGCGCGATCGCCGACACCAACATCGGCGGCTGCGCCGAGGCGGCGGCCTGCGCGGCCAAGTTCGAGCGCGAGAACGTCGGCGTGTCGCTCACGGTCACGCCGTGCTGGTGCTACGGCACGGAGACCATGGACGTCAGCCCCCATCTGCCCAAAGCGGTGTGGGGCTTCAACGGCACCGAGCGTCCGGGCGCGGTCTACCTGGCCGCCCTGCTGGCGGGCTTCGCGCAGAAGGGCTTCCCGGCCTACGGCATTTACGGGCAGGAGGTGCAGGACCGCTCTGACACCTCGATCCCCGCCGACGTGGAGGAGAAGCTCCTGCGCTTCGTCAAGGGCGGCCTCGCGGTGGCGATGCTGCGCGGCAAATCCTACCTCTCGGTCGGCACCTCCTCGATGGGAATCGCGGGCTCGTTCGTGAGCCCCGACTTCTTCCAGGACTACCTGGGCATGCGCACCGAGAACGTCGACATGTGCGAGGTGGACCGCCGCATCGGCGAGGGCATCTACGACCAGGCCGAGTACGTGAAGGCGCTGGCGTGGGCCAAGGCCTTCTGCAAGGAAGGCAAGGACCTGAACAAGAAGGCGCTGCAGAAGTCCCGCGCCGCCAAGGACGCCGACTGGGAGTATGTCGTCAAGATGGCGCTGATCATGCGCGACCTGATGGTCGGCAACCCCGCGCTGGACAAGCTGGGGTACGGCGAGGAGGCGCTCGGCAGAAACGCGATCTGCTCGGGCTTCCAGGGCCAGCGCCAGTGGACCGACTACAAGCCCAACGGCGACTTCCTGGAGTCGGTGCTCAGCAGCTCCTTCGACTGGAACGGCATCCGCGCGCCCTACATGGTGGCGACCGAGAACGACTCGCTCAACGGCGTCTGCATGCTGCTGATGTACCTGCTCACCAACCGCGCGCAGATCTTCGCGGACGTGCGCACCTACTGGAGCCCCGAGGCGGTGAAGCGCGTGACCGGCAAGAAGCTGACCGGCATCAACGCCCAGGGCTTCATCCACCTGCTCAACTCCGGCGCGGCCTGCATGGACGCCAGCGGCAAGCAGCGCGAGAAGGGCAAGCCCGCGATGAAGCCCTTCTGGGATATCACGACGAAAGAGGCCGAGGCCTGCCTCAAGGCGACCCAGTGGGCGCCGGCGGACGTCGAGTACTTCCGCGGCGGCGGCTACTCCTCCAGCTTCCTCTCCGAGGGCGGCATGCCCATGACCATGACGCGCATCAGCCTGGTCAAGGGCCTGGGGCCGGTGCTGCAGATCGCCGAAGGGTGGTCCACCGAGCTGCCGAAGGACGTGAACCAGAAGCTGATGGACCGCACGAACCCGACCTGGCCGTGCACGTGGTTTGTGCCGCGCCTGACCGGCAAGGGCGCCTTCCGCGACGTCTACAGCGTGATGAACAACTGGAGCGCGAACCACGGGGCGATCAGCTACGGCCACATCGGCGCGGACATGATCACTCTGGCGGCGATGCTGCGCATCCCGGTGGCGATGTCCAACGTGCCCGAGGAGCAGGTTTTCCGCCCGCACGTGTGGGGCCTGTTCGGCGCGGACGACCCGGTCGGCGCGGACTACCGCGCCTGCAAGAACTTCGGCCCGGTCTACGGGTGATTCTTGAGCGGATCGCGAGGACGCTCGCCCTCCATGCCAAGCGCGGCGATGGAGGGCGAGATTCTGTCGAGCCGCGCATGGCCGGCGGTGCACCGGGCCGGCTGAAGCCGGTACAACGTACGGATGCGGCAAGGTATGTTGTACCGGCTTCAGCCGGCACCGGTCCAGGCCCGCATGATGCGCGAGTCCTTTTCGTGCGGGTGTCACACGCGCGTCCTCATGAAATTTTCAGGGCTTTATCTATTAAGAATCGATTAAGAGGGGGATGGGGTATGGGCATCAGTCGTCAGGTGTTGGGGTGTGCCGCGGTTCTGGCGGCGTGGGGCGCGGCCGCGCAGACGCCGGTCGCGGGACGGTTCGTGCGCGTCGAGATCCCCAAGGACAAGGCGACCCTGTCGCTGGCCGAGGTGCAGGTCTTCTCCCGGGGCGTGAATGTCGCGCTGAAGGGCAAGGCCCAGCAGTGCAAGGACGCCAACGGCGGCGTCGCCAGCCGCGCGATCGACGGCAACACCAACACTTCGTGGGGCGGCAACTCCATCACCCACACGCCGGAAAACGAGCCGAACCCATGGTGGGAGGTCGACCTCGGCCGCGAAGTGCCGATCGAGCAGCTGGTGGTCTGGAACCGCGTCGAGGAGGCCAAGCGGCTCTTCGACGCCTCGGTCATGATCATCGGCGCGGACCGCAAGGTGAAATGGGAACAGACGCTCACCAAGCCCACGCCCACCTCCAACCCCTTGAAGGTGGACGCCGCGCAGACGAGCGCCGCCGTCGGCCGGATCATCCCCCGCAAGATCGAGCCCGCCTCGGAGGGCGAGATTCTGGCCGCGTACGAGAAACGGGCGACGTGGATCGAGTCGGTCCTGGCCACGCAGGGCAAGCTGGAAGCCTTCCGCAACCTGCAGCCCTTGACGCCGGGGCTGATGCGGGATTTCCCCGCGGCCAAGCAGGAGATCATCGAGGAGTTCGCGGGCGCCAGCATCTACAACAGCAAGCAGTCCGGCACGCTGACCGAGCTGGCCAAGCGCTATGTCGGCAACATGCCCGATCCTCAGCGCAAGGCGTTCGGCAAGCAGGCGGGCGATGTCCAGAGCGTGGCCGGCCTCGCCCCGCTCCGCCAGGCCTTCCGCGAGGGCCGCGCGCAGGCCTTGAAGCTGACCGCGCTCAAGCTTTTCAACGCCGACGCGCTCGAGCGCGCCGTCAACGCCTATGCCGCCAAGTATCCCGAAGTCTACAAGGACAAGGACGCGCTGCTCAAACGCGTGGCCGACCTGCGGCCGGTGGCGGCGGCGGCGTCCGGCAGCGATTTCGCGGCCAAGCTAGCGGCGGCGCGGCAGATCGCGGAGCTCACCGACGCGGTCTACCTCAAGCATCCGGCCGTCGATTTCAAAGAGCTGCTCTTCGTGCGGCGCTCCTCGGGCTCGGCCCACACCGGCCTGCCCGCCAACTGGCAGGGCAACTCCTCGGTGCCGCTGCACGGCTACGTCAACGACGTGGTGCGCGCCCCGCTCAAGCAGGGCGGCAAAGAGCCGCTCGTGGTCTACGAAAGCGGCAGCTTCATCGGCGACGTGGACCTCGACTACGACGCCGAGCGGATCATGTACTCCTGCGGCAAGCCGGACGAGAAGGGCTGGCGCGTGTTCGAGACGCGGCTGAGCAAGCCGGGCAGCTACCGGGAGATCACGCCGGCCGACCAGCCCGATGTCGACTACTACGACCCCTGCTACCTGCCGGACGGCCGCCGCCTCTTTGTCGCGACGAGCGGCTACCAGGGCGTGCCGTGCGTGGGCGGCAGCGACTACGTCGGCAACCTGCATTCGATGGATCCCGACGGCACGATCCGCCGGCTCGTGTTCGACCAGGACAACAGCTGGTGCCCGACGGCCCTGGTCAACGGCCGCATCCTGTACCTGCGCTGGGAGTACGCCGACTCGGCCCACTACTTCTCGCGCGTGCTGATGAGCATGAACCCGGACGGCACGGACCAGAAGGCGTTCTACGGCAGCAACTCCTACTGGCCGAACAGCCTCTTCTACGCCCGGCCGCTGCCGGGCTCGGCGACCAAGTTCGTGGGCATCGTCAGCGGCCACCACGGCGTCGCGCGCAAGGGCGAGCTGGTGCTGTTCGACGCCTCGCGCGGGCGGCAGGAGACCTCCGGCGCGGTGCAGCGCATCCCCGGCTACGGCAAGCCGGTCGAGAACATCACGCGCGACACGCTGGTGAACGGCTCGAACCCGCTCTTCCTCCACCCGTTCCCGCTGAACGACGACCTCTTCCTCGTCTCCATGCAAGGTGACAACGGGCTCTTCATGGTCGTGCTGGCGGACATCTACGACAACCTGATCCCGCTCTGGCAGTCGGCCTCCGACAACCTCTACGAGCCCCTGCCGCTCAAGAGACAGCCCAAGCCGGTGCTGCCCGCCGACCGCTACGTCAAAGGCTCGAAAGAGTGCACGGTCTACCTGGTCGGCGCCCAGCTGGGCGAAGGGCTGCGCGGCGTGCCAAACGGCAAGACCAAAGCCTTCCGCGTCTTCCAGTACGAGTACTCGCCGCGGAATATCGGCGGCCATTACACCATCGGCTTCGAGGGCCCGTGGGATCCGCGCGTGATGCTCGGCACGGTCGCCGTGGAGGCGGACGGCTCCTGCATGTTCACGGCGCCGGCCAACGTTCCGCTCGCGATGCAGCCGCTGGACGCGGACGGCAACGCCATGCAGATGATGCGCTCCTGGTTCGTGGGCATGCCGGGCGAGAGGGTCTCGTGCCAGGGCTGCCACGAGCAGCAGAACAACTCGCCGGCCAGCCACGCGACGACCGCGGTCACGAAGAAAGCGCAGGCCATCCGGCCGTGGTACGGCCCGCGCCGCAACTTCGCCTTCCAGCGCGAGGTGCAGCCCGTGCTCGACCAGTCGTGCGTCGGCTGCCACAACGGCAAGGCCACGGCCAAGAACAAGCTCGGCCAGCCGCTCCCGAACTTCGAGAACACGCCCGGCGACGGCGGCTTCTCCACCGCCTACGTGAGCCTCCACCCCTACGTGCGCCGCAACGGGCCCGAGGGCGACTATCATCTGCTGACGCCGCTGGAGTTCCACGCCGAAACCTCCGAGCTGGTCCAGCTGCTCAAGAAGGGGCACAAGGGCGTGGCGCTGAGCCCCGAACAGTGGGACCGCCTCATCACCTGGATCGACCTCAACGTGCCGTATTGGGGCAGCTGGACCGAGCGCATGGGCGGCGACAAGAAAGAGGTGCTGGTCCGCCGGCGCGAGATGGCCATCAAATACGCCAACGACGATTTCGATCCCGAAGTCGTGGTTGACCCGTACGCCCCGGGCGCCTTCAAGGCTCCGCCGCCACCGGCCGCCCCGGCGCCTGCGCCCAGTGTCAGCGGCTGGCCTTTCGACGCGGCCGCGGCCAAAGCCAAGCAGGGCGGCGGCGCGGTCACCGAGCTCGAGCTCGGCGGCGGCCAGAAGCTCAAGCTGGTCAAGATTCCGGCCGGGTCGTTCGTGATGGGCAGCAACGACGAGACGCCCGCCGAGCAGCCGATGTGCGCGGCGACGGTCGGCCAGCCCTTCTGGATGGGCGCCACCGAGGTCACCATGGCGCAGTTCCAGCAGTTCGACCCCTCCTTCGAGAACGGCGTGTACGACAAGCACTACAAGGATCAGGTCAACCGCGGCTACTTCGTGAACGCGTCGAACTTCCCGGCGATCCGCGTGACGTGGGCGCAGGCCAACGCCTACTGCGCGTGGCTCTCCCGGAAGCTCAACAAGAACGTGCGGCTGCCCTCCGAGGCGCAGTGGGAGTGGGCCTGCCGCGCGGGCAGCGCCACGCCGATGAACTACGGCGACTTCGACGCGGACTTCTCTAAGTCGGAGAATCTGGCGGACTATATGCTCATCGAGCTGGCGGTCGAGGGCGTGGATCCCAAGCCGATCGCGCGGGGCGACGATCCCAAGCCGGCCAAGTTGCCGTCGAAGCTCTACGACTACGAGCTGCGCGACCGCCGCTTTAACGACGGCGTGCTGCACCTCGCCGACGTCGGCCGCTACGCGCCCAACGCGTGGGGCCTCCACGACATGCACGGCAACGTCGCGGAGTGGACGCGCTCGGCCTACAAGCCCTACCCGTACGCCGAGGGCGACGGCCGCAACAACGCCACCGTCGACGAGCGCAAGGTCGTGCGCGGCGGCTCGTGGTACCGCCGCCAGATCCGCGCGACGTCCTCCTGGCGCTGGGGCTACCCCGGCTGGATGCGGCCCTTCGACGTCGGCTTCCGCGTGGTGATCGAGGACGGCCCCGCCCAGCTCGCCGCGAAGTAGCGGGATAGGGGTTTAGCGGCTTAGGTGTCAGCCCGCCGCCCGCGGGGCGGGCATGCACGGAGGGGCAACTTTCTCGAACGATCAAGATTACGATCAGGATCAGGATTACGAAAGGTCCTCCGTTCCTCATAATCCTAATCGTGCTCTTAATCTTAATCGCTTGAAGCTACAGGCACGACGGTCAGGGATACCCTTCAGCGCTGCGGGCATTCATAACGGAGGGCGGGTTTTCCAACCCGCCGTCGCCCGGCGGACAGGAATGTCCGCCCCCCGTTCACTCCATGAGCCGGCGCCGGGCACATCCGGAGAGGCCGTGAGCCGGGAGTCGCGCCCGCGAGGGTCAAGAATGTCCATCAGGCGGTCAAAATCGTCCATTCCCTTTTTACGCGACTCGGCGTATGATTTCGCCGTAACTGATCATCACGTCGCAACAAGGCCAGGGATGAGCTGGCGGAGGGACGGAAATGAAAGACATCAAACTGACGTTGGCGGCCGACGGGATCGAGCCCGGGCGCGTACCCAAGCGGAAACTCAACACGGGCGCGCAGATGCCGGCGGTGGGCATGGGCACCTTCGGCTCGGACAAATACAGCGGCGAGCAGGTGGCGGCGGCGGTGATCGAGGCGGCCACGCTCGGCTACCGCCACTTCGACTGCGCGTCGGTCTACGGCAACGAGGCGCTGATTGGCGAGGCCCTGGAGCTCGTCAGGCGCGGCGGGATCCCGCGCGAGGAGCTGTGGGTCACCTCCAAAGTCTGGAACGACAGCCACGGCGACGGAGACGTCATCCGCTCGTGCCGGCAGTCCCTCAAAGACCTCCGGCTGGAGTATCTCGACCTGTATCTGGTGCACTGGCCCTTCCCGAATTTCCATCCCAAGGGCTGCTCCGGGGACTACCACAACCCGAACGCCAAGCCCTATATCCACGAGGACTACATGCGGGTCTGGGCCCAGATGGAAGAGCTGGTCCGCCTGGGGCTGGTCAGGGCCATCGGCACCTCCAACATGAGCGCCGCCAAGATGCGGCTGGTGCTGCGCGACTGCGAGGTCCTGCCGGCGGTGAACGAGATGGAGCTGCACCCGCACCTCCAGCAGCCCGAGCTTTTCAAGTACGTTGTGGACAACGGCATCCAGCCCGTCGGGTTCTGTCCGCTCGGCTCGCCCTCGCGTCCGGAGCGCGACCGCACGCCGGACGACACGGTTGACCTGGAGGATCCGGTGATCGTGAAGATCGCGGAGCGCCTGGGCGTGCATCCCGCGACGGTGTGCCTCATGTGGGCGGTCAAGCGCGGCGAGGTGGCGATCCCCTTCGCGGTCAAGCGCGTGCAGCTGCTGAGCAATCTCAAGGCGGCCGTGGACAATCCGCTCACGCCGGAAGACATGCAGGCGATCGCGGGCATCGACAGGGGCTGCCGCCTGATCAAGGGCCAGGTCTTTCTCTGGCGCGAGGGGCTGTCGTGGGAAGACCTGTGGGACGAGGACGGCAAGATCGCGCAGTGAGGGAGAAGACCATTTTCACCACCAAGGCACGGAGGGCACCAAGGTCGCCAAGCTGATTCTTGGTGAGCTTCGTGTTCTTGGGGTCTTGGTGGTAAAGAATTCACGGGTAGGGGCTAACTCGGTTTAGGAGCGAAGGGGAGCGATTATGGGCAAGATTCCGAAGAAGATGACGGGCGCGTATCTGCCGGGCGACAGCACGGTGCTTTTCAAAAAGTATGACATCCCCGCGCTGGGGCACGGCGAGGTCCTGCTGAAGACCAAGGCCTGCACCATCTGCGGCTCGGACATCCGCTGCATCTACCACGAGCATCTGGGCAAGGGGCCCGAGGGATATCAGAAGGGCATGGTTGCGGGACATGAGCCGGCCGGCCAGATCGTGGCCTGCGGGCCGGGCCTGCGCCGCTTCAAAAAGGGCGACCGCGTGATCGTGTACCACATCTCCGGCTGCGGGCTCTGCAACGACTGCCGCCGCGGCTACATGATCTCCTGCACCAGCGAGAAGTACCGCAAGGCCTACGGCTGGCAGCGCAACGGCGGCATGGCGCCCTACATCGTGGCCGAGGAGAAGGACCTCGTGTTGCTGCCGGATGAGCTGACCTACGCCGACGGCGCCCAGGTGGCGTGCGGCTTCGGCACGGTCTACGAGGGGCTGGAGAAGATCGGCGTCTGCGGCAACGACGCCGTGCTCGTCACCGGCCTCGGGCCCGTAGGGCTGGCGGCGCTGCAGCTCAGCAAGGCCATGGGCGCGGCGCTGACGATCGGCACGGACGTCAGCCCGCTGCGCATGAAGATCGCCAAGGATCTCGGCATCGCCGACCACGTGGTCAAGGCGGGGCCGGACGCGGTGGCGCAGATCAAGGCGCTGACCGGAGGGATGGGCGTGGAGCGGGCGGTCGAGTGCTCCGCCAATGACAAGGGCCGGCTTACCGCGATCCAGGCCACGCGCAAGTGGGGCAAGATCGTCTTCATCGGCGAGGGCGGGACCGTCGCCTTCAACCCGAGCCCGGACATCATCCACGACCAGAAGACGATCTATGGCTCGTGGGTCACCAACATCTGGCGCATGGAAGAGCTCGTCGAGCGCCTGGTGCGCTGGGGCATCCATCCGGACGCGCTCATCACGCACCGCTTCCCGCTGGCGCAGGCGCCCGAGGCTTACGCGCTGATGGCCGGTGGCAACTGCGGCAAGGTGGCGGTCTGCTTCGACGAGGAGCTGAAGTGAGAGTCGGCTGTTAGATAAAGAGAGCGAGGCCACGCGCATGTTGTACCGCCTTCAGGCGGCAACGCGACGTCGCTTCGGGCCGGCTGAAGCCGGTACAACATGCCATTGAGGAGTGAGAACATGAATCGGTTGATGATGACGCTGGGAATGGCGCTTTTTACGGCCTGCGCGGCTCTGGCCGCCGAGGGGCCGTTCAGGCCCGAGCTGACGTCGCTCGCGCAGTACCGCTGCCCCGAGTGGTTCCGCGACGCGAAGTTCGGCATCTGGGCGCACTGGGGACCGCAGTCGGTGCCGATGTTCGGCGACTGGTACGCCAAGCGCATGTATGTCGAGGGCGACAAGAAGTACGCGTACCACCTGGAGCATTACGGCCACCCCTCCAAGTTCGGTTACAAGGACATCATTCCGCTCTGGAGGGCGGAGAAGTTCGACCCCGACCGGCTGATGGCGCTCTACAAGGCCGCGGGCGCGCGCTACTTTGTGAGCATGGGCGTGCACCACGACAACTTCGACCTCTGGGATTCCAAGCACCACGGGTGGAATGCGGTTCAGATGGGGCCCAAGCGCGACATCGTGGGCGCGTGGAAGAAGGCCGCCCAGGCGCAGGGGCTGAAGTTCGGCGTCTCCGAGCATCTCGGCGCGAGCTTCACCTGGTGGCAGCCGAGCCACGGCGCGGACAAGAACGGGCCGCAGGCCGGCGTGCCCTACGACGGGGCCGATCCGCAGTGGCAGGACCTCTATCACCCGGCCGCCGCGCCCGGCGACACCGCCTGGTACAGCACGGACCCGCGCTGGGCCAAGGAATGGCTGGCCCGCATCACGGATCTCGTGGACGCCTATCAGCCGGACCTGCTCTATTCCGACGGCGCGCTGCCTTTCGGCGAGACGGGGTGCAAGCTGCTGGCGCACTACTACAACGCCAATCAGGCGCGCCACGGCGGACAGGAAGAGGCGGTTTACTGCCTCAAGGACTGGCGGACGAAACCGGGCCACGGCCAGTATGTGGAAGGCATCGGCGTGCAGGATGTCGAGCGCGGCGGACTCTCCGTCATCAAGGATCAGCCCTGGCAGACCGACACCTCGATCGGCGACTGGTTCTACAACAAAGAGTGGAAGATCAAAGAGACCGGCAAGATGTACCGCGACGCCGACTGGGTGATCCGGACGCTGGCGGACGTGGTCAGCAAGAACGGCAACATGCTGCTCAACATCGTCCAGCGCCCCGACGGCTCGCTCGATGCCGAGGCCGAGCAGCTGCTCAAGGATCTGGCCGTGTGGATGATGATCAACGGCGAGGCCATTCACGAGACGCGTCCGTGGCAGGTGTACGGCGAGGGCAAGGCGGCGGTCACGGGCGGACATTTCAAAGAGGACTTCGGCTTCAGCGCCGAGGATATCCGCTTCACGCGCTCGAAAGACGGAAGCACGCTGTACGCGCTCGCGCTCGGCGTGCCGTCCACCGACGTGACGATCCGCGCCCTCGCTAAGAAGGACAAGCCGATCGAAGCGATCAGCCTGCTCGGCAGCCGGGAGAAGATCGAGTGGAAGCAGGAGGCCGAAGCCCTGGTGATCAAGAAGCCGGCGTCCTGGCCCTGCCAGCACGCGGTGGTCTTCAAGGTCACGCTCGGCACGTGATCGGGACACCAGGCGCTTCACGGATTGAGAAATGAATCGGGATAACGAATGAAACGCAACAACGCACGGCTACTCGCCGCCCTGCTGCTGACGCCGCCCTTCGCCGGCGCGGCCGATATGAACGTCAAGGCGTGCGGAGCGATCGGCGACGGCGTCGCGCTTGACACGCCCGCGCTCCAGAGCGCGATCGACGCGTGTGCCGCCGACGGCGGCGGACGCGTCGTATTTCCTGCGGGCCGTTACCTGACAGGTTCGCTGCGCCTCGCGTCGGGCGTCACGCTGGTCGTCATGCCGCAGGCCACGATCCTCGGCAGCAAAGCCATGCGCGACTATCCGCGCGGCGGCTTGCTCGAAGCCGCCGGCGCCTCGAATATCGGCATCGAGGGCGGCGGCGTCATTGACGGGCAGGGCGAAGCGTTCTGGGAGAAGGCCGGCGAATACAAAGGGCCGCCGTGGCGCGGAACCGCGCAGTTCGAGTATCGCGCGCTCAAGCGGCCGTCGTTCATTCATTTCCTCGGCTGCACGAACGTCGTTTTGCGCGACATCACGCTGACGAATTCGCCGTCGTGGACCGTCCACCTGCAGCGCTGCGTCTCGGCCAGCGTCGAGCGCGTGACCATCCGCAATCCGCTCTTCGGGCCGAACACCGACGGCATTGACATCAACTCCTGCATCGGCGTCCGCGTCCGGAATTGCGACATCATCACCGGCGACGACGGCGTCGTGCTCAAGAGCAACGAACCCGGCCACGGTCATCCCTCGCGCGACATCCGCGTGGAGAACTGCCGCATCTGGTCCGCGTGCAACGCGCTCAAGATCGGCACCGAGACGCACGGGAGTTTTGACGACGTCCAGTTTCGCGGCTGCCATCTTTACTGCGGCTCCGACCGCATGCTGGATCGCCCGCTCGCCGGCATCGCCATCGAATCGGTTGACGGCTCGCACCTCTCCCACATCGTCGCCTCGGATATCACGATGGCCAACGTCCGCACGCCGGTCTTCATCCGCCTCGGGCATCGCGGCGGCAACAGCGGGCGGACGCGGCAGGTGGAACCGCGCGTTCCGGGAACAATCGACACCGTCGTTCTGCGCAACATCACGGCGGATCACGCGATGTTCGAATCGTCCATCACCGGCATTCCCGGTCATCCCGTGCGCAACGTCACGCTCGCCGATGTCAAGTTTACCTACGAGGGCGGCGGCGAAGCGGACTGGGTGACGGAGGATGTGCCGGACAAGACGGTGATCGCCAAGTATCCCGAGGCCCAGATGTTCGGACGCCTGCCCGCTTATGGGCTCTACGTCCGCCACGCCGATGGACTCCAGATCTCCAATGCCGTGATCCGCTGCCTGCGCGCGGACGCGCGACCGGCGATTGTCTGCGACGACGCGAACGCTGTGGAGCTCCACGCGCTGAACATCGCCGCCGCGCCCGCGGACTTTCCCGTGCTCTGGTTCATCAACACGAGCAACGCGGTCATCCGCGGGTGCACCGCGCCCGCCGGAACGAAAACGTTTCTCGCCGTCGAGCCGCCGACGGCAGGCGAGGTGGTCATGGAAGCGAACGACATGACGCGGGCCGCGACGCCCCTTGCGCGCCTGAAGCGCGGAGAACTCCTGACGAAGGATCTGCCCGAGTTCTCTGAACGCGCACCGGGCCTCATTCTGATTCCCGCGGAGAAGATGCGACTCAGCCACCCCATGACCGTCGTTTCTGATTCCGCCCTTGCGCCGGCTCGCGCCATCGAAGTGCCGCTCACCGGCGGACGCGACTCCGGCTCCGCGCGCTGCCGCTTCACGGTCGCCGAGGCGGGCGATTACGTCATCTGGGTCCACGCGCTGGCTCCGTCCGGCGATTCGGACAGTTTCTACGCGGCGATTGACGGCGACGAGGCCGTTTTGAGCGATCTGTCAAAAACGGGCGCGTGGAACTGGGACCGTGTCCGCGAACGCGTCGCCGACAAGCCTGCCAGGCAAGCGTTCAAGACGTTCCGGCTCGCGGCGGGCGAGCACGTGCTGACCCTCCGCAACCGCGAGTGCGGCACGCGCATCGGCGTGCTGGCCATCACAAAGAAGGACCGCGCCTTCGATCCGGCGCGCGATCTTAAAGGCGATTAGAGACTGTGGCTGCTCCGAGGCAGATGACAGTGAGGAACACCGGATGAAATACACGCGTTTCTGCCTCGCCGTCCTGCTGCTGTTACCGACGGTCGTAACGCATGCCGCGGAGGTCCAGAAAGCCGAGATGGCGGGCTATCTGCTGGCCTCCTCGGACAAAGTCCCCGATGACTACAACGCGGGCTTCTCACTCTACGCCGCGGCCTGGCCGCTGCTGCAGCAGTATCCGGGGCACCGCTTCCAGACGGGCCTCTTCGGCACGTGGATGCACGCGCAGTACGAGGGCAAGCCGCCGACGAATCTGTACTCCGACATCGAGGGCGGGCTGGGCTGGTGGCGCGACACGCGCTTCCCGACGGAGACGCCGAAGTTCATCATGGGCGGCGTGGCCGTGAATTTCAAGGAGATCGCCAACGGACCCGCGCACGGACGCGGGACTTGGGATAAGCCCCAGGGCCTCTACGGCGTGGCCCAGCTGAGCCCGTGGCTGCTCTTCCCGATCGACGGCCTGAACGTCAGGCAGGGCACCTGCGGCGAGCTGTTCGGCTACGGCTATCTGCCGCTGCCGCTGACAACGGCCCAAGCGACTACCGGCGGCAAGCATGTGCCGACCGGCGACAACTGCTGGACCCTGTTTCTCAACACCCGGAACTTCAAAGGCCCGGTCTGTTTCTTTACGCCCTACTTCTGGTCGCACTCCGCCGAGGTGAACACGAATTACGCGGGCCTGCTGCTGGACTCGCGGCCCTCGGCCCCGAACAAGCCTTTCCAGATGGAGACCCAGTATGTGCCGGCCGCGCTGTCCGCCGACGATAAAGGCGAGACCTACGCGCGCGTCGCGCCGACCTCCTTTCCCGTGGGGCCGGACGGCCGTACCGTCGTCCTGCACCGCCTGACCTCCTACAACAAGAAGGCCCTCTGGGATGGCGTGAAGGCGTGGTTCGAGGGCGGCCAGGCGGCCAGCGGCGCGATCAACCCCGGCGGCGCCTATGTGCAGACGCTCCGCGCCAACGGCGGTTCGACCTGGAAGATCTACGCGGAGAAGACGCCGAAGGAGCAGAAGGTTGCGATGGCCTGGAGCTCGTTCGCGACGCCGATCACGCCGGACACCGCGACCTACGGCTACGCGTGGAACGCGCAGCTCGTCAGGAAGGTCGGTGCGCCGGACGTTGCGCGTGTCGTGCTACCCGAATATTACCGTCTCCAGAGCGACGGAAAGAAGAGCCAGTGGGTCGCGGTCAAGTCCGCCGAGGTGCCTGCCAAGTCGGGATTGGCCGGGCTGCGTTTCGAGCGTCCCGCGGAAAAGCCGCCCGAGCGCTACGACACGCCTGAAGCCCCCGGGAGCGCGTTCAAGAAACCCGGTCCGGTCGCCGGTCCGTTCCAGGCGCATCTCGGCGACGGCAGCGTGGTGACGTATTACTGGTACCGCTTCGCCGACCAGCCAGCCTTGCTGAATGCCGACCTGACCCGCGAGGAGCGCGAGAAGATGCAGGCGAAGGCTGAGAAACTGCACCGCGCCTGGACGAAGGACCGCGACTACCTCGCGCCGCCCACCGTCGGCAAACTCGCCGATCTGGATCCCGCCCAACTCGTCACCCCGCCCAAGGGATATGAAATCGGCTACGTGCCCATCGCCACGCGACAGGAGCGGGAGACCTCGCGTGTCGCCAAGTAGGGTAGCCGAATGAAAGAAACATGAGAACCCCATTAACCGCTGCCGCGCTCCTTGCGCTCCTGTCATGGACCTGTACCGGACAAGACAACCCAAAAGTGAAGCATGCGGAGTCCGCCCAAGGCCAAGTCACCGCGCACTCCCAAGGTTTGCACGGTTACATCGGCTTCGGCCACGAGAAGCATCCGCCCCGATCCGCCTACAGCGCAGGCATGGGCTTCTACGCTGCGGTCTGGCCGCTGGTGGAGCAACCGCTGGCCAATTTCCAGATCGGCCTTCCCGGCTCATGGATTCAGCCCGATAACTCCGACAACAAGGACAGGCCGCTCGCACCAGAGGGAACGTTGGCCCGCACGTGGAGGGAGCGAGGTCCCACGTGGGGCAGCGTCTTCCAAACCGTGGAAGGCGGTTTGGGTTACTGGGCCGGCAACCATTTCCGCTACGGGCCGCCGAAGTTCAGCATGAACGGCACGCCGCAATGCTATGATTACGAAGTCGGTTCGCCGGGATGGTCCTTCTTCTATAGCAACGAGGCGTTGCCGGACCATCGCCTCGGAATCGCGCAACTCAGCAACCGCCTGCTGATTCCTCCCGACGGGCTGCCGTTTCAAGGTCATCCCAACGGCGAATTCCTCGGCTACTCCTGGATGGCGCTGCCCTTCACTGACCCCACGACCGGCGATCCGCCGACGGGCAACCAAAGCTGGACCTGTTTCCTCAGCGCGGCCAACTTTAAAGGCCCCATTGCCTACTACATCCCGGAGACGTGGAGCAAAATCGGCAAACTCTTCAACGATCAGTTCCTCCAAGGCCGCGGGCTCGACGCGCGACCCGGCCTCATGGGCGGCGGCGCCATGGAGATCAACACCGTGCCGCGCTTCGACGCCCAAGATGCGCAGGGCACAGTCTATTCCAAGCTGCCCAAACTCCAGTTTCCCGTGGATGCCGAAGGCCGCGCCTACCTTGTGCAAGATGTCACCTACTACTCAAAGGACGCCCTTCAGGACACCTTCAAAACCTGGCGCGACGGCGGTCTCGCCTGCTCCGGACGCTTCGATGAAAAAGGCGCATGGAAACCCAAACTCAACGCCCGCACCACGCGTTACGACCAGGCCGGCAAAAAGGTGGTCGGCATCGAGCGCGCCTTCGACACGCGGATTTTCGACGGCAATGTCTGGGGCTTGCAATGGTTCACCAACACGCTCGCCGCGGCGGGCTTTTTCCCGCAGTATTACAAGCACGCCGGAGAAGAACGCCTCGCCGTCAGCGCCGCCGAGGTTCCCGTTGAAACCAAACTGCTCACGCAACCGTTCAAGCTGGCCACGCCCGGCAAACCCTACACCTCGCCCACCACCGGCGCCTGGGCCCGGCCCGGCCCCAAACTTGGCTCATTCACGGCGCGCCTGACCGACGGTTCGGTGGTGACGTACTCCTGGTACCGCTTTGTCGACCAACCCTCCTTCCAGCAGCACAACTGGAGCGCCGACAAGAAGGCCAAGTTGCAGGCGTTTGTGGAGAAGGTGCACGCGCGCTGGCCCATTGACCGCGACTACATGGCGCCGCCCACGCGCGGGAAACGGGTCGCCCTCGACCCCGCGCTGCTGGTCACCCCGCCCAAGGGCTTGGAGGTCGGCTATGTCCCGATCGTCACGCGACAGGAACGGGACACCTCGCTTTCCTTCAAGTAGACCAACCGACGGCTATGTTTGACAAACGAACCGAAAGCACGACCATGAAGCACATCCTCGCACCGCTCACCGTCTTGCTGCTGGCTCCGCTGGCCTCGCTGCTGGCAGCCGACGCCTCCTTATACGCCAACCAAGCCGAAGTCTTCCGCGCCGGCGGCTCAAAAGAAACCGTCGCTCGAGAAACATCGGCGGGTTGGAAGAAGTTCGTGGGCAATCCCGTGATGGGCGGGCAATACGGAACCTGTTTCGACATTTCCGTTTTGCACGACGGGGACACCTATCGCATGTGGCTTTCGTGGCGGCCGAAGAAGAGCGTCGCGCTCGTCGAGAGCAAGGACGGCCTTCACTGGAGCGAGCCGCCGCAGGTTGTGCTGGGGCCGCGGCAAGAGACCGGCTGGGAAGACGTCATCAACCGGCCTTACGTCTTGAGGCGCGCGGACGGCTATCACATGTGGTACACCGGCCAGGCCAAGGGCCATTCGTGGATCGGCTACGCCACCAGCCCGGATGGCGTGACGTGGAAGCGCATGAGCGACAACCCCGTGCTGACCTTTGATCAGCCGTGGGAAAAGAGTGTTGCCGTCATGTGTCCGTCGGTGCTCTGGGACGAGCAGGCCAAACTGTTCCGCATGTGGTACTCCGGCGGCGAGCAGAATGAGCCGAACGCCATCGGCACCGCCACCAGCCTCGACGGGCTGACTTGGAAGAAGCATGAAGGCAACCCGGTCTTCACCACTGAACCCAAGAACCCGTGGGAGAAACACAAGGTGACCGCCTGTCAGGTCGAGAAAGTCGGCGACTGGCATATGATGTTTTACATCGGATTCGAAAATGAGGGCACGGCGAGGATCTGCCTCGCCCGCAGCAAGGACGGCATCACCCACTGGCAGCGCCACCCCGCCAACCCCATCGTCTTTCCGGGCAAGGACAAATGGGATCACGACGCGTGTTACAAACCGTATGCCATCTTCGACGGCACGAAATGGCTGCTGTGGTATAACGGCCGGCACGGCAGTCTGGAGCAAATCGGCGTGGTGCTGCACGAGGGCGTGGATTTGGGTTTCGATCAGTAATTGCGGAGGTTTTCGATGACAGTGTTGAAACAGTCAAACCTAATTCTTATCGCCCTGCTGCTGGTGCCGCTGACTGTCGCGCGTGCCGCTGACGGACTGGTTGTGTATCCGCCCGTGCCAGGGCTCGTAGCCTCCGAGCATTACAAAGTGCGTGTACGCTCTGTCGGCGATGGCAGCGAGTGGCAGTGTGCCTTCGCGTGGGAGACTGTCTGCAAGACCATCGAAAAGAAGACGGACGCCTACTTCGACAATCTGGCGGGCTGGACGCACACCTATGTGAATTTTGAAACGGATGGTGCCGTGGATATCGAAATAGCTCGCGTCAACGGCCAGCCGATTCATGCCGCTGCGGTGCATCCGCAACGCAAGGTGCCCGCGTGCTCCGTCAAGGACGGCAAGGTTCTGGTCAGGCTCGATAAGCCGTGTCTTGTCGCTGTCGATATCGATGGCCAGATGGACGGGCAGGACACGGGCAAGGGCTACAAGGGGCCGCCGATTCATGCGATCTCGATCTTTGCCAACCCGCCGTTGGCGGGCAAACCCAAGCCTGATGATCCTGGCGTGCGCACTGTGAAACCCGGCGAGACGCCGCCGTCCGACGGGTCTTGGACCACGCTCTATTTCCTGCCGGGCGTGCACGATGTCGGGCTGGCCTTCCCGCTCCACGCGAACCGCCACTATTACATCCCAGGAGACGCGATGGTTTACGGCACCCTCTCCAATCGGAAATGGGGCGACGGCCATCACATCCGAATCTTCGGCCTGGGCACCTTGTCGGGAGCCCGGCTAAAGCATCCCAAGTATGTTGAGCCCGCGATTTCAGAGAAGGAGCACGGTCGTTACCGTCCGATTGAGCTGATTGGCACCACCGACACCCGTGTGGAAGGCATCACCGTCGCGGACTCGGCGACTCACTCGCTCATGCTGGTAAGCCCTTATAAAGCCGGTCATCCCAACGAGGTCCAGTGGACCAAGATCTTCACCTGGCGCGCGAATGGCGACGGGATCAATCCATTCGGGAACACGCGGGTCGAGGACTGCTTCATCCGCACCCAGGATGATTCGCTTTACGTGAACGGCCTGGGCATTCGACGCACCGTGCTGTGGAACGACGCCAACGGCTCGTCGTTCGTCCTGAGCGCCATGCCGCAGCTTACCGACCGCAGGTTGGTGGTGGAGGACTGCGATGTGATCTATGCGCGAGCCAAATGGCACCACTGGAGCGGCGGACGGGTCTTCAACATGCGCGGTGAAGGCGGCGGTGCGGCAGGTGCCGGTGTGATCTTCCGCAACATCAACATCGAGGACCCCAGACCGACGCTGCAGCAGTTCTTCATCTGCATGACCATGCCGGAACCTTACTCGAAAAAAGCTGAAAAGCGCGCAGCCGGAGACCTGTCGGGCATCCTCTTCCAGAACATAGCCATCGCCGCGCCCAGCGTTCTGGGAGAACCCCAAATCCTCTGGGGCCAATCCGACGCGCGCATCCGCAGCCTCACCTTCGAGAACCTCACGCTCGCCGGAAAGCCAGTACTCAACTCGGAGTTTTTCAAAACGAACGCGTTCGTTGACGGGCTTATCTTTGCACCAAGCACCGGTTCCAAGCCGTGAATGCGGCAACAAACTTGATCAGACAGCACAAACCATGAAACACATCCTCACCCTCACCGCCCTGCTGCTGGCGCCGCTGGCCATGCACGCAACCACTTATCATGTCGATTCCTGCGCAGGCAGTGATGCCAGCGACGGCCTCAGCCCTTCGGCTGCCTGGCGCTCACTGGAGAAAGTCAATGCCACCCCCTTTCAGCCTGGAGACCGGCTGCTGCTGAAATCGGGCTCAGCCTGGACCGGACAGTTGCATCCCCAAGGCTCAGGTAGCGCCACTGATTGGATCGTGCTCGACCGTTACGGCGATGGCCCGAAGCCGGTCATTCACGGCGGCGGCATCGCGGGCGGGGCTGTCCTGCTGGTGAACCAGCAGTACTGGAGCATCCGTAATCTCGAGGTCTCCAACCAAGGCTCACCGGCGGCCAAGAAGATGGGCATCCTGATCCGCAACAACTCGGTCGGTACGTTGTCCGGCTTCGAGGTGACGGGTTGCGACGTTCACGATGTGGTCGGCGATTTGACGGACTATCGGGACGGCAAGGAGAGCGGCGGCATCGTCTTCACCATCAACTCCTCGAACCTGTCGGTGCCGTCCAGGTGGGACGACATCCGCATCTTGAACAACGTCATTCGCGATGTCACGCGCAACGGCATCCTGATGCAGTCGCAGTGGATCAACAAGCCGGCCGACACGAATTCAAGCTGGCGCGGCCACGGCGCCTACACCCCCTCCGCGAACATACGCATCGCGCGTAACCATCTCGAGCGCGTCGGCGGCGACGGCATCATTCTCTGGTGCGTCAAGGGTGCGGTGGTGGAGTACAATTTCGTGCGCCAGGCGAATAACAATTCGGTCAAGCAAGGCCACGCCGCGGTCTGGCCGTACTTCTGCGAGGACGTCATCTTCCAGTACAACGAAGTGTGCGAGACAAAGACCAAGTACGACGGCATGGCCTTCGACTTCGACAACAGCAGCCAGCGGTGCATCTACCAGTATAACTACAGCCACGACAACGAGGGCGGCTTCCTGAACATGTGCTGCGACGGCAATGGCAACGGCAACATCGCGCGCTACAACATCAGCCAGAACGACGGGTGCCTGGCGGGCAGCCGCGTCTTTCTGGTCCACGGAAACGGCAACCACGGCTATCAGGTGTACAACAACACGATCTTTGCGGGCCGCGGCAACCCCGCGATGTTCGAGCAGGGCGCGGACAGCAGCGGGAGTTCGATTGCCTTCCAGAACAACATCTTCATCAACACCGGGACCGGGTCCTTCCGCGCGCCGAAAGGCTGCACCTTCGCGCGCAACCTCTACTTCGGCTCCGGCCAGATCACCAATGACGCAATGAAGATTCTCGCCGACCCGCGCTTGAAGGCGCCCGGCAGCGGAGCCATGGGACTCCGCTTCGTTGAGGGATACAAGCTGGCCCCCGGCTCTCCAGCGCTCAAGGCCGGCCTGCCGGTCTCGGGCAACGGCGGCCGGGACTACTGGGGCAACCCTGTGTCCGACACCTCTGCACCCAACCTCGGCGCCTATAACGGACACACGACAAAACCTTGAGGGAGCTACGCATGAACGCCTTTCGAAACATCCTCGTCACAGCCGCCGCCGGGATTCTCGCGTTCGGCGCTGGCCCCGCTTGCGCGGCGGACGCGTCGGAAGCCGAGCCGAGGCAGGCTTGGATCGTAGATCTGGGCGGCATTCACGATACCAAAGAGATCTATCTCGCCATGGCGCTCCAGGGCATCGTCAACCGCGACCGGCCGCGCCTCTTCTACCTGACGCACTGCGAGTGGTCGACGGCCGACCGGCTTCACGCCGAATACCTGTCCGCAAAGAAAGGCTACACCTTCACGCCGCTGGACGGGCTAGGCGCGGCGGTGCAGCACTTCGCACGCCTGGGGCTGATCAAGGGGCTGGTAGAGTACGACATTCCCGAAGGCGGCTGGAACTGGGCCAAGTACGGCTTCTACGGCCACATCGCCATCACGATGGCGGGGCTGCGCGACCTGCTTCCGGTGACGCCGGAGGTGCTCAGGGGCGAGACGCCCCTGCTGGCCGGACGGCTGGCGTGGGCGCAGGACGACATGGACAAGGGCGGGTGGGGCGAGATGTTCGCGGTCGCGGACCGGTCTGAGAAAGGGCTGACGATCCATCCCCGCGACAAGATGGGCGAGCGCGCCGAAGCCTACGGGTGCTACCAGTCCCGCTGGGTGGACCTGAACGTGAATGCCACGCCCACGCTCGAAGTGACGGTCGACGAGACGACGGGGCCGTGGGGCGTGGTGATCAAGATGGGCTCCCGCCGCGAAGCCAACATGCAGGGGCTGCGCATTGCAGGGCCGCTCGACAAAGCGGGCGTCTACCGCTTCGACCTGCAAAAGGACGGGCGGTTCGATCCGCCCGCGGGACACGCGGAACTGCGGCTCTGCGCGCTGGACCAGAATACACGCGTCACCGTGCGGCGCATCCGCTTCTTGGATGCTCAGGGCCATGTTCCCCAGCGGGTGCCGGACAAGCTAGACGGGTTTAAAGGCCTTCCGGTCGTCGAAGACCTGCGCGGCCGCTTCGGCACGAACGAGACGGCGGCCTGCGAATGGGCGCTTAAGGAGCTGCTTCCTCAGTGCAGCAAGGACGTCACCTTCCACGCGCAGTCCTGGTGGGGCAACCTGCGCACGCTCGATTACGCGGTGGCGCGCAAGGCCTTCATCTTCTACCAGAGCCGCAAGCTCTATCATGAGCCGTACCCGTTCTTCGACGAGGTGATGCGGCACCTCTCGCCCATGGCCGAGGTGCTGGGGTGGGGCGGCGACGAGTCGTTCTGGATCCACAAGGTCTCTTTCCTCGGCAAGCGCGAGATCACCGCCGGCGCGGCCAACCTCTCGTTCTGGCGCGGCGTGCCGCTCGGCGGCCCGCTCAGCCACCCGCGCGCCGAGCACGTGCGCGGGCCGGTGCGCGGCAAGTACTACGTCAACTTCCTCATGTCCTCCGGTGACGCCATCAGCATCGTCGCCGGCTATCAGCACGGCGCGTGGAAGGACCCCGCGCGCGGCAGCGTGCCCGTCACGTGGGGAACCAACCCCAATTTAGTGAATATGGCTCCCGCGCTCTTGGAGCTGTTCGCGAGCGAGGCGACGCCCGCGGATTCGTTCTGCGCCGGGCCGAGCGGCTCGGGCTACGCCTGCCCCTCGGTCTATGCGAGCGGCGGCAACCTCGCCGCGTTTGCCGAGCAGACGCGGCGCGACATGCAGCGGGCGGGCCTCTCCATGGCCGTCGACTTTTGGGACTACGCGCCCGGCCTGGTCCACCGTGTCGTGCCGCCCTTCACGGCGCCGGGGCCAAGCGCGCCCGTCCGCCTCCTGCTGCCGTGGCCGGGCAGCGGCGCCGCGGAGAACCGCTGGCTGGACGACGGCACGCCCGCGATCTTTGGCGACAACACCAAGGGCGACCAGACCTGGTGCTTGTGGCTCGGGCTGGGGTGCTCGCTGAACCGCGAGGACCCGGTCAGCGACCTGGCCGGCCGCATCCAGCGCGTGGCCGCCAAGAACGACCCGCCCTTCTTTATCTCGGTCAACATCCGCGTGCCTGTCTCGGTTCTCGCCGCGGTGCGCGATCGCCTGCCGGCCGACCGCTTCGAGGTGGTGGGCATGCCCGACTTCGAGCGGCTGTCGCGCGAGGCCGGAGGCTTCACCGTCGCGCCCGACGGCACGCAGGCCGCAAGCGGCCAGCCGTTCGGCGTGACGTGCGAGGTGCGCAACGCGGACGGCGGACAGGGCGAGGCGGGCCGCGTCACGTGGGCACTGCCAGAGGGCTGGAAGGCCGACGCGGCCGCTTGGCCGTACGGCCCCACGCCAAAGGCGGGCATCGCGCGCCGGCGCATCGTGTTCACGCCGCCGCCCTGCACAACGCCTGTTGACGTAACGCTGGTCTTCACCGACAGCCGCATGGTCTGCCCGCGCACCGTGCGCGTGACCTGCTGCCCGGGCGGCCGCACGGTCAGCGATGGCCAGACGCCCGCGGACTGGGTCAGCACGAATGGTGTGTCGGCGACGATGGAGGGCGGCCTGCTGCGTCTTTCGCCGCCGCAGCCCATCACCTCCGAGAAGATGTGGAGCGAGATCAAGACGGGGCCCAAGATCAGTGTGCCGCACGGCCAGGCGCTGCTCTCGCTCGGCGCGGTGGACCTCGACCGCCAGCCGGTTCTGGAGTGGGAGGTGGCGGCGCGTTTCACCGGCAAGTACGCGGCGCGGCTGCTCAGCGGCAGCGACGTGCGCTGGCTGCACCCCGACAAGGAGGGCGTCGGCTTCGTGCAGGTCGACCTCCAGCAGGCCACGAAGTGGAAGGGCGTGAGGGCGATCGCGCTGGCCGTCGATCCCGTTGAAACGTGGGGCGACGCGCTGTACGTGCGGCGCGTGACCCTCTGCTACCGTAAGGCGGCAGTCAAACGGCCATGAAAACAGCCCCGTTATGGCGGCTGCGGTCAGCCCTCGGGCGCACCGTTGATGTGGATAGCATGTCTGAGAAATATCCACTGGCAATCAAACGGGAATGGCGAGATAATGCACACTATTCGAGTTTTGGGGGGACGTGAAAAAAGGGCGGATGAAGGTGCTTATGAAACCTAAAATGTGTGTGCTGCTCTCGGTCTGCATGTGGGCGGGCTTGTCGTTGGCGGCCGAGGGCGTGCCGTTCCGGCCGGTCCGCACCCCCGTGATCCGGGGCGGCGAGAAGGCGCAGAAGCTGGCCGCCGACGTTACCGGGCTCAAGGAGCTCTACCTCGTGGCCACGGTCGGCGGCGACACCTACAATCACGATCAGGCCATCTGGGCCGAGCCGAAGCTCATTGATAAGGACGGTCGGGCCGTCGACATGACGACGCTCAAGCCGGCCGACACGACCGTCGGCTGGGGCGAGTTTCTGGTCAACGTCGCGCACAGCGGCGGCGCGCTGAGCATCGGCGGCACACCTGTCGCGAAAGGGTTTTATGCGCATGCGCCGTCGGCGCTGCACTTCAAGCTCGACGGACGCTACACCCGGTTCGAGGCGGCTGTGGGCATCGCGACGGCCTCGGGCAAAAACGGCAGCGCCGAGTTCGTGGTCACCAACGGTGCGCCGCACCTGCCCAAACCGAATCCGAAGCCGCAGCCGGCGGCGGTGACGCAGAACTTGTCGCCCGCTGGCCGGGCGCCGCACCAGTTCAGCGCGGCCGCTGCGAAGCAGCTGCTGGCGCAGGGCATCGAGAAATTGCTGTTCGTGCGCCGCTTCACGCTGACGAACAGCCACATCTACACGGAGCACATCGACAGCCGCTGGACGCCCGGCGGGGACCTGTGCGTTCTGGACCTGAAGTCCGGCGCGGTGACGGTGTTGGTGCCGGAACTCGACGGGGGCGTGTTCAACCGCTTCGACCTCTCGTTTGACGCCAAGACCGTCCTGTTCGACTACAAGAAGTCGGCCACGGAGGGCTACCGCATCTACGAGATCGGACTCGACGGCCATGGTTTGCGGAAGCTGACGTTCGCGGAGGATGACGATGCGGAGCTGCTGAAGCGGTACGGCTACGGCACCAACGACATGCAGCCCTGCTACCTGCCGGACGGCAGCATCGTCTTCACCTCCACCCGCTGCCGCACGAGCACGCTCTGCAACTCCGCCGACGTGTACACGACGACGGTGCTTCACCGCATGGACGCGGACGGGAAGAACATCCGGCGGCTGAGCAACAACTGCGTGAGCGAGTTCTCGCCCGCCGTGCTGCCCGACGGCCGCGTGCTTTACATGCGCTGGGAGTACAACCGCAAAGGCGCGGGCGCGGTCAAAGCGCTCTGGGCCATGCGGCCCGACGGGTCGTCCGCCTCGGAAGTCTACGGCAACCTGATCGTGGATCCGGAGTCGATGCTCTACGGCCGCCCGGTTCCGGGCACGGACGACAAGATCCTGTTCCTCGGCTGCTCGCACTGGGGCCCCAACAACGGCGTCGGCTCCGTGATCCTGCTCGACACGAAGCGCGACACCGCGAGCCGCGAGGCCATGACCCTGATCACCCGCGACGTCGACGCGCGGACGCATGGCGGCTACACCTTCCTGGTCGACGGCAAGTGGGTCAACGACAGCACGGGCACGCTGGGGCGGCTCTTCAAGGATCCGTATCCGGTCTCCGAGCGCCTGTTCCTGGCCGCGCTCAAACCCAAGGGTCTGCCGTGGAGCGACCCCAAGGGTTACGAGCTCTGCCTGCTCGATGGACAGGGCGAAGCCACGACGCTGTACCGCGACGAGGAGATCTCGTGCTGGCATCCTTATCCGGTCTTGGCGCGTTCCCGCCCGCCTCAGCCCGCGATCCCGGTGGAGCCGAGGCTCGCCGCGCAGAAGCTGGCGCAGTGCATTGTCGCCGACGTCTATGCGGGGCTCGGCGGCGTGCCGCGCGGTGCGGTGAAGCACATCCGCATCCTCGAGCAGACGGCCCGTCCGTGGACTGCCCGCAACAGCTGGGCGGGCGACCGTCAGGCCATGGCCCACACCGCGCTCGGCCCCAACCTTCTCGGCATGCAGGCCCAATATGGGATCGTGCCGGTCGAGGACGACGGCTCGGCGAACTTTCTGGTGCCCGCGGACCGCAACATCTATTTCCAGGTGCTCGACGAGCATTATCTGGCCGTCCAGACCGAGCGCACGTATGTGAACTACCAGCCCGGCGAGACCCGCAGTTGCGTGGGCTGCCACGAGCGGGCGCGCACGGGCGCGGTCGTTCAGAGTCTGCGGGTCTCGAAGGCGCTGAAGCGTCCGCCCTCCCTGCCGGCGGCGCAGCCGGGGGACGCGGCGGCCAAGAAGCTCTTCGACTACGAGCGCCAGATCCAGCCGATCTGGAACGCGCATTGCGTGCGCTGCCACGACGAGAAAGCCGCGGCCGGCTTGAACCTGACCGGCGGCCTGACCGAGCTGCACAACGTCTCCTACGAGAACCTGCTCGCGTTCGGCGTCGGTAAAGCGCGAAAAGAGCGGCTGCCGCTGGTGGGCTTGCAGGTGGACGAGAACGACGTGCGCGCGTATGTCGAGTATGCGCCGCCCTACTTCTTCGGCGCATACACCAGCGTTCTGGCGGCGATGTTCGGCGGCTTCGAGCCGCACTTCGCCTCTTTCGGCGCCCAAGCGACGGCGCTGGCCGAGCGCGTGAAAGCGCTGCGGGCCAAGCATAGCGATGTTAAACTTTCTCCCGAGGAGTTTAGCCGCATCGCCAACTGGCTCGACGCCAGTTGCCAGTACTATCCCTCGTACTGGGGCCAGAAGAACTTGAAGCACAAAGGTTCTCCGTATTTTCGGCCCGAGGTCGCTTTCGATGAAGCCGTCGCCGCCCGGTGGCCCGACGCGCTGCGCGCCCTGTACGATCCGCAACCGCCTGCGCCGTGATGTTTCTCCTTCAAGTGAATTGGCAACGTGCCGCGTGAGTATCCAGTATGAGAATAAATGTGTGGCTGGGGTGTTTCCTGTTCGCGTCGTTGGGTCGCGCCGGGGATTCGGAAACGGTCGGCCGGCATGCGGACGGACGGGTCGTTCTGCCGGTGAATCAGGTCATCACGCCCGCGGGCAAGCAGATCGAACTGCCGGGCATGCGCGCTCAGGGGTTGGCGCTCTCGCCGGACGGGAAATTGCTGGTCGTCTCCGGCATGACCAGCGAGCTGGTGGTGCTCGACCCCGCCACCGGCGAGACGAGGCAGCGCGTCCGGTTGCCGAAGCTGATGAAGGGCGCGCCGCCGGAGTCGTCCTCCCCGGAATTCCTTGATTTCGACGGGCGCAGCGAGATGAGCTACGCGGGTCTCACCTTTTCGCCGGACGGCAAGCGGTTCGCCCTGAGCAATGTCAACGGCGACGTGAAGCTGTTCGAGGTCTCTGCGGACGGTGTCATCAAGCCGTGGCGGGTGGTGGCGCTGCCGGAGGCCCAAGCGCCGCAGCGCAAGGCGGAGATTCCCGCCGGCCTCGTTTGGTCGGCCGACGGCGCGCGCCTTTTCGTTTGCGGCAATCTCTCCAACCGGCTGTTCGAGGTCGACGTGAACGCCGGCAAGGTCACGAACACCTACGAGGTGGGCGTCGCACCTTTCAACGTGGTGCGGGTCGGCCAAAAAGTGTACGTTTCGAACTGGGGCGGTCGGAGGCCGGGCCCGGGCGACCTGACCGGCCCCGCCGGGCGGGGCATGACGGTCCGCGTGGACGCGGAACGGTTCATCGCCAACGAGGGCAGCGTCACGGTGATCGACCTCGCCTCCGGCGCCCGGCGCGAGATCGTCACGGGCCTGCACGCCAGCGCGCTGGCGGCCTCGCCAGACGACCGCTATGTGGTGTGCGCCAACGCGATGAGCGACAACCTGAGCGTCATCGCCACCGCGTCCGACACGATTGTGGAAACCATTTGGGCCAAGCCGAGCCCGAACGATCTACTGGGCGCCTCGCCGAACGCGCTGGCCTTCGCCCCCGACGGCCGCACGCTGTATGTGGCGAACGGCACGCAGAACGCCGTGGCCGTGATCACGTTCGATCCGGCCGACAAGGAGTCGAAAATGCTCGGCCTGATCCCGGTGGGATGGTATCCCGGCGCGGTCTGCTTCGACGAGCGGCGCAAGCAACTCTGCGTGGCCAACATCAAGAACATCACCTCGGAGCATCACGTCAAGGGCTTCAACACGCGGCAATTCCAAGGCACGGTCTCGCTCGTGCCGCTGCCGTCGAAGGACGACTTGCCCCGCCTCTCGCAGACGGTCTGGGACAACCTGCGCCAGCCGCGCATCGCGGCGGCCTTGCTGCCGCCGCGGCCCGGGCAGCCCGCCCGCGCCATCCCCGAGCGGATCGGCGAGCCGAGCCTGATCAAGCACGTGGTCTACATCATCAAGGAAAACCGCACCTATGACCAGGTTCTCGGCGATGTGACCAACGGCAACGGCAACGCGCGGCTCTGCACCTTCGGCGAACGCATCACGCCGAACCTGCACAAGCTCGTCAGGGAATTCACGCTGCTGGACAACACCTGCTGCGCCGGCATCCTCAGCGCCGACGGCCACCAGTGGAGCACGTCCGCCTTCGGCACCGACTATCTGGAGAAATCCTTCTGCGGCTGGCCGCGCTCCTATCCCGCTCCGGGAAGCGACGCGCTGGCCTACGCTCCCAGCGGCTTCATCTGGGACAACGCGCGCCGCCACGGCGTCAGCTTCCGCAACTACGGCGAGTTCATGAACGCCTCCGTCCAGTGGCGCGACACCCGCAAAAAAGGCAAGCCCGGCTTCCGCGACTGCTACGAGGCGTGGCGCACCAAGAGCGACGCCATCGTTTACTCCAACGAGCCCGAAATCGAGTCCGTGCGCGCGTGCTCGTCGACCAACGACTTCATCGGCTGGGCGCTCGAAGTGCCGGATCAGGTGCGCGCCGATTTCTTCCTGCGCGAGCTGAAGGCGTTCGAGGCGCGCGGAGAGTTTCCGCAGCTTGTCATTCTCCGCGTGCCCAACGACCACACCAGCGGTGCCAAAAAAGGGCTGCCGACGCCCGACGCCCAAGTCGCCGACAACGATCTCGCCGTGGGCCGCATCATCGAAGGCCTGAGCCATTCCAAGTTCTGGAAGGACCTGGCCGTTTTTGCGATCGAGGACGACCCGCAGGCCGGCTTCGACCACGTGACCGGCTACCGCACCACCGCGTATGTGGCGGGGCCGTACGTCAAGCGCCGCGCCGTGGTCAGCACGCAGTACAACACGACGAGCCTGCTGCGCACGATGGAGCAGATCCTCGGGCTGCCGCCGATGAACCAGTTCGATGCCAGCGCGGTGACGATGAGTGACTGCTTTGCCGATGTGGCCGATCTTACGCCCTTCGTGGCCGTGCCGAACAATGTGCCGCTCGACCAGATGAACCCCGATACAAAAACCACGATGAGCCGTCAGCAGGTCCGCGACATGCTTGCCAGCAACAGCATGGACTTCTCCGTGCCGGACAAAGTTCCCGAAGACACGCTCAACCGCATTCTGTGGCGCGCCTCTCGCGGCGAGAACGTGCCCTATCCCGCGTGGGCCGTCACGCCGACGGTCGACAACGACTGAGCGGATGAAGACTGTCCGCGCGTGCGCGGTCCGGGACGTCCCGCGCTACTGCTGCCGCACCGGTAGGGGCGGACGTCTCGGACGCCCCACAACCGCAGCTAGTCGAACGGTCAACGAACCGGGGATGCGCCCGTCGCGTTCCCGCTCCAACTCCACACTTGCTCCAAAGAGGGGATTGATTTACATTACTTTCAAAGGTCAAGTAAACGACAAACTGCCGTTTAGCAGGAAGGCGACACCATGAGTTCAGACATCCGCTGGAAACAACGCTTCAGCAATTTCGATCGTGCTTTTGTCCTGCTGCGGCAGGCGTTGGAGGACGGTGCCGAAGCGCTTTCACCACTGGAGAAAGAGGGGGTGGTCCAGCGGTTTGAATACTCATTCGAGCTGGCTTGGAAGACAGCAAAAGACTATCTCGAAGAGAGCGGCGTGGTCATCACCCCGCTCACTCCGCGCCAGGTTATCAAAGAGGCCTTCGCCGCGAAGGTCATTGCGGACGGACAAGTCTGGATCAATATGTTGGATCACCGCAATCTGCTCTCCCATACCTACGATCAGGAAGTCTTTTCAAAAACCGTGGACGCCATCGAGTCTTCTTATCTGCCGGCCATGGAGTCGCTTCATACGTTCTTTGCAAACGAGGTTGTCAAATGACGGCACCGGGGTTGAGCGAGCGCGAGGTCCTATTGATGGCCGGCGTCTTGCGCCGTCATCCCGAGGTGACGTCCGCAAAGTTGTTCGGGTCTCGGGCGAAGGGCACGCACACGCCGCACTCGGATGTGGATGTGGCGGTCTGGGGTGACGTGAATGACATTCAGGCCGAAGCGATCGGTGCTGAATTGGATGAGTTGCCGTTGCCTTATCGGTTCGACGTCAAGCCTTACGCGTGTATCCGGCTGCAAGCCCTTCGCGACCACATCGAACGTGTCGGCATCCCGCTCTACCCGGGATGAAGCTAGGCGATGGCGTATAAACTGACAAACTGTTAAGGCCGCCTGCATGCCGCTTTCCGGCCCTTTGCCTGTGGCACGGGCGTCCCACCCATAGTCCGGGATTTAACGCGAGGGCGCGAAAGTCGCGAAGAAAACCTAGAACGCTAACTAATCCTCATTTAGCTTGAGACGGTTTTACGTGTGTTGTCCTCTCCGCTTCCCTCTAAAGTCTATAGTCCTCTTTGAGAGTTGGGTCTTCTGGACCTTGGATAAGAGCCTGGCTTAGACAGCCCCCAGCTGCTACTCTACTCAACATGAGCAGAGCTTACTATGACGATTCCATTGCAGACTTTGTAAATAAAGATCCTGACGCAATCATCGGCATACTGAATCAAAGCAGCGAATTTAAGATAGAAAACGCACAGCGGGACGCTTGGTTGGGGCAAATCAAGATTCTGAAACCCATCCTTTCAAAATATGACGGAGCGATCTATTTTGAATATTCCGTTCCGCGCATGGGTGAACGCATCGACGTCATCCTGCTGATCGGTCCGGTGATTTTCGTTTTGGAATTCAAGGTCGGCGAGAAGGAGTTTACGGCGCATGCGGTTGATCAGGTTTGTGACTACGCACTGGATCTGAAGAACTTCCATGAAACCAGCCACGAACGCCACATCGCACCGATCCTTATCGCAACCAAGGCAAAAGCGGTTGAGTGGGTGGTCGGCACAACGCCGCAAAACGACAAACTGCTGTTCCCCATAAAATGTACGCCAGATTTGCTGTCCGCCGCCATCGATGCCGTGTTGGCCTTTGCCGACGGAGAGCGCATTGAGGCAAAGGCATGGGAAGGTGGCCGCTATTGCCCAACCCCGACCATTATCGAGGCGGCGATGGCCCTGTACCGCAATCACGATGTCACCGAAATATCGCGGAGCGATGCGGGCGCGAAGAATCTGCACCAGACTACGGAGGCGATCTCTAAAGTCATAGGGTCGGCCAAGGCCCGTGGCAACAAAGCGATTTGTTTTGTAACCGGCGTCCCGGGCGCGGGAAAGACGCTCATCGGGTTGAACATAGCGACCAAGCATCTCGATGCGGCTGGCGACATGTACAGCGTCTTTCTGTCCGGGAACGGTCCCTTGGTTAAAATTCTGCAGGAAGCCTTGGCCCGTGATAAAGTCCGGCGGGAGAAGGCTGCCAATAAACGGGTCAGCAAGAAACAAGCGCTGAGTGAGGTCAAAGCGTTCGTGCAGAATGTGCACCATTACCGCGACGAGTATATTAAGGACTCCAAGCCGCCTGTTGACCATGTTGCTCTTTTCGACGAAGCTCAGCGCGCATGGGATTTGGAGCAGACCGCATCTTTCATGAGGCGAAAGAAGGGGCTTCCGAATTTCAACCAGTCTGAACCCGAGTTCTTGATTTCCTGCATTGACCGGCACTTGGATTGGGGCGTCATTGTTTGTCTGGTCGGCGGCGGACAAGAAATCAATACGGGCGAAGCGGGCATTGGCGAATGGATCGAGGCTTTGAATCGCTCCTTCCCCGCATGGCATATTCACATTTCAGATCGGTTGACGGACAGCGAATACGCTGCGGGAGCTTTTCTGGAAAAAGTGAAGGAGCGCGCCAATGTTCATTACAGCGAGGATTTACATCTCGCCGTGTCTATGCGTTCGTTTAGGGCAGAAAACGTTTCGTTGTTGGTCAAACAGATCCTCGACCTGGACGAAGAAGCGGCGCGGCAAACCTTTGGGCAGGTGAGTGCGAACTATCCAATCGTCATCACGCGGGATTTGAAGAAAGCAAAGAAATGGCTGAAGGATAACGCCCGCGGTTCTGAACGGTACGGGATCGTGGTTTCATCGAGTGCTGAGCGGCTGCGCCCTCAAGCGATCCACGCGAAAGCACCCATGGATCCGGTGCACTGGTTCTTGGCTGGCAAAGAGGATGTCCGGTCTTCGTATTATCTGGAGGAAGTTGCGACCGAGTTCAGCATTCAAGGCTTGGAGTTGGATTGGGCGTGCGTGACGTGGGATGCTGACTTTCGTTTTGGGCAAACAAACTGGGCCCCGTTTTCGTTTTGTGGCTCGAAGTGGAACCGTGTCAATAAAGACGCGCGAAAGAAATATCTGAAAAACGCCTATCGCGTTTTGCTGACCCGTGCGCGGCAGGGAATGGTCATCGTTGTGCCGTGCGGCGACACAGAAGATCCAACGCGTGTGCCTGAGTTTTATAATCCGACCTTTGAATACCTCAAGCGCATAGGCTTTCAGGTAATTTGATCCGCGAGCATTCTGGGTTGCATTTCGTTTTCCATCGTTCCATGATTCCACTGTTCCATCATTCAGATATGTAACGCGGAGGGTGTATGAGAAAGACGCTGTGTCTCGGGTGTGCGCTGTGTGTGTCGCTGGGTGTCGCCGCGGAGCCGCCGTGGCGGCTGTGGTATCAGAAGCCCGCCGAAAAATGGACCGAGGCCTTGCCGATCGGCAACGGGACCTTGGGCGCGATGGTTTTCGGCGGAGCGCCGGAGTGCCGCATCCAGTTCAACGAGCACACGGTCTGGACCGGCTTCCCGCGCTCCTACGCGCATACTAACGCGGTGGCGGTGCTGCCCGAAATCCGCCGGCTGCTTTTCGCCGGACAGCAGAAGGAGGCCGAGGCTCTGGCGATGCGCGACTTCATGAGCGTGCCGCTGCATCAGGAGAAATACCAGCCGTGCGGCGACCTCTTCGTGTCGCTCACGGGTGTCACGGCGGTCACCAACTACAACCGGACACTGGATCTGTGCGAGGGTGTTCACACGGTCGCGTTCACGTCCGCGGGCGTGCGCTACACGCAGGAGACCTTCGCCTCGCATCCCGACAACGTGCTGGTGCACCGCGTGACGGCGGACAAGCCGGGCGCGCTGGCGTGCGAGGTCCGCCTGACCTCGCCGCACGCGCTGTGGCGGGCGCGTGCACTGCCGGGCGGCCGGCTCGCGCTCACGGGGAAGGTGCAGACCAACGGCGTCGCGTTCGAGGCGCAGGCCGTGGTGCGGACCGAGGGCGGTCACGCGCGGGTGACCGTCGAGGGCGAGCGGCTGGCGGTGAGCGGGGCGGACGCGGTGGAGATCCGCTGGACCGCCGCCACGAACGTCAAGTCGTGGAACGCGCTGGGGGCTGATCCCGCCGCCGTGTGCAGCGCCACGCTGTCGAAGGCCGACAAGAAGTCCTACACCGCTGTGCGCGCCGAGCACGTGGCGGACCACAAGGGTCTCTTCGACCGCGCCTCGCTCAGACTGCCGCGCACGCCGGCTTCGGAGAAACCCACGGATGAGCGGCTCTTGGCGTTCCGCACCGCGGACGACCCCGATTTCGCGGCGCTGGTGTTCCAGTATGGACGCTATCTGCTGATCGGGTGCAGCCGCTCGGGCGGCCAGCCCGCCAACCTGCAGGGGATCTGGAACGACTCGCTCACGCCGCCCTGGGACAGCAAGTACACCTGCAACATCAACACCGAGATGAACTACTGGCCGGCGGAGGTCACCGGCCTCGCGGAGTGCCAGGACGCGCTTTTCGCGGCGCTGGACGAGCTGATGGTCTCGGGCCGCATCACGGCCCGCGAGCACTACGGCGCGCGCGGCTGGGTGCTGCACCACAACTTCGACCTCTGGCGCGGCACCGCGCCGATCAACAACGCCAACCACGGCATCTGGGTGAGCGGCAGCGGCTGGCTCGCGCTGCACCTGTGGGAACATTACCTCTTCACGCAGGACAAGACGTTTCTGCGCGAACGCGCTTGGCCGGTCATGCGGGAGGCGGCGCTTTTCTACAGCGATTTCCTGGTCGAAGATCCGGTGACGCATGCGCTGGTCAGCACGCCCTCGAACTCGCCGGAGCAGGGCGGGCTGGTGGCAGGGCCGACCATGGACCACCAGATCATCCGCTCGCTTTTCCGCGCCTGCATCGAGGCCTCGGCGCTGCTGGGAGAGGACAAGGACCTGGCGGCGCGGCTGCGCGGGCAGGTGGCGCGCATCGCGCCCAACACGATCGGCCGCCACGGCCAGCTGCAGGAGTGGATGGCCGACACCGACGACCCGAAGAACCAGCACCGCCACGTCTCCCACCTCTGGGGCGTGTACCCGGGCTGCGACATCACCTGGCAAGAGACGCCGGAGCTGTTCGCGGCGGCGCGGCAGTCGCTGCTCTTCCGCGGCGACGCGGCCACAGGCTGGTCCATGGGCTGGAAGGTGAACCTCTGGGCGCGCTTCCTGGACGGCGACCACGCCTACACGATCCTTTCCAACCTGCTGGTGCCGCTCGGCACGGTCAAGGGCGCGGGCGGGATGTACCCCAACCTGTTCGACGCGCACCCGCCGTTCCAGATCGACGGCAACTTCGGCGCGGCGGCGGGCGTGGCGGAGATGCTCGTGCAGTCGCACCTGCGCGACGCCTCGGGCGCCCCCGTGATCCATCTTCTGCCGGCGCTGCCCAAGGCGTGGCGCACGGGAGCGTTCAAGGGGCTGCGCGCGCGCGGCGGCTTCGTCGTGGACGCCGAGTGGCGAGAGTCCAAGCTGGCCCGGGCGGAGATCACCTCGCTGGCCGGGACGACGGCGCGGGTGAAATACGGCGACCGCGAAGAGACCATCACGCTCAAGCCGGGCGAAAGCCGCCGGTGGAAGTAGAAAGGCAACCACCAAGACACCAAGAGCACGAAGATCGCCAAGAAGAAACTTGGTGATGCTTGGCGGTCTTGGTGTCTTGGCGGTTGTGCATCCCGCTACAGGATCCGCAGCAGCGTGCCGCGCGGGCAGGCGAAGTAGATGGTCTTGCGGTCGTCGCTGTATTTGAGGCTGGCCTTGTTCACGCCCTCGACGGTCCAGCCGCTCAGGTCGGACGGGCCGCTGATGGCCTGCGTCGAGGAGAAGAACACGTCCTTGGCCGGAGCGCCCACGCCCACGCTGAGCGCCGAGGCCTGCACCACGCCGTTCGTCGGGAAGGCGAGCAGGCCGTTGACCGTCACGGTGTCGTTGCTGCCGGCCCTGTCGAAGCGGTACGCGAGCCGCGCGCCCGGCGTCAGGATCAGGCCGCCGCCGACCTGCAGCGTGCCGCAGGCGGAGGCTGTGCCGGCCATGAGCCAGGCGTTGCTGCTGACGGTGACGGTGCCGCCGAGGCGGCCGTCGCCGAAGAGCGTCGCGCCCGCGGCGACGGTGATCGGGCCGAGGGTCGCGCGGCCGTTGGCCGCCACGCCGAAGGCGCCCGCGTTGACGGCGAGCGCGCCGGTGGCGGTGCTTTCGCCGGTGACGGTGAGCGCGGCCGCGCCGGTCTTGGCCCAGCCGCCCGCGCCCGTGACCGGGCCGTCGAGCACGCTGTCCCGCGCGATGTCGACCACGACGGGGACATTCGCGCCGTCCTGGAACTCCTCGTTGCTGATCCCGTAGAGGTGGTAGGTCTGGTTCAGGGTTTTCGAGGCGATCGCGATTTCAATAACCGGCGTCACGGCGGTGTAGCGGTAGGCCAGGAAATTGGGGCTCAAGGCGTCGGGATTGAAGGTGACGGAATCCGAAACCGGCCCCGCGCCGTCGGGATCGAAGGTCAGGGTTTGTGTGCGGTCACCGGACGACCACATCCGGTTGTAGAGACGGACCTCATAGCGTTTACCCGGGGTCAGTCCCGTCAGCTTGACCGTGGCCGAACCGGGATTCTGCCAGCCGTAAAACATGTCGTACAGGAGGTTGTAGACGCCGTTGTTGGCGGCGACCCCTGTCGGGGCGTTGCCGCCGTGGACGGTCGGCGGGAAGTTGGTCCAGCCGTAGCCGTTGAGCACGCCGTTGGTGCCGGATTGAGCGGAAATCTTGTCGAAGGTCACGCCGTTGATGACCGTGGCCGGCGAGGTCCGCGTGCCGAAGTCGAGCTTGTGCGTGTAAACCTTCGCGCTCGAAATGTCAGTCATGGCGTCGTTCGTGAAGGTCACGAAGTAGAGCCGGTTGGTCGGGTAGGCGACGTTGCCCGCCAGGCTGAAGGTGCCTGCGCCGGAAAGGCCGCCGAGCCAGACGTTGCCGTACGGCGCCGCGATTGAGGCGCCCGCGCGGACGACCGCGCCGGAAAGCACGGAGGCGCCGGGCTCAAAGGTGAGCGTGCCTGCCTGCACGTCGAAGGGCGAGGCGACGCTGTTGGTGCCGCTGAAGATCTGCGTGCCCGCGCCCTGCTTGGTCAGCTTGCCCGCGCCCGTAAGCGCGCCCGTGTGGCGGTAACTCCTGCTCGCGGGCGTGTTCAGCGTCAGCGCGGTGGCGGCCGCGACCGGCACCTCTTCATTGGACAGGCCGTAGAGGTGGCAGGTGTGGCCGGAGTTCAGCGACACGATGCGTACCGCGAGCGAACCTGCCGTGTCGGCCGTGTAGCGGCATCCCACCCAGCTCCGCGTCACGGTGTCGGGGTTGTGGGTGATGGCGCCGATGAGGACCGCCCCCGCCGTGAAGGTGAAAGTCAGGACGCGCGGGCTGCCTCCGTAGTTGCGGAAGTAGAATCGGTTTTCGTAGGTCTTGCCGGGGGTCAGGCCGGTGAGGGTCAGCGTGAAGTCGGCGGAGTTGTACGCGAAGTCCCAGAGCAGGCTGTCGATGCCCGTGCGGGTCGCGTCCGTCGGCGCGGCGTTCATGGTGAGATTGGGCGCCGTTCCCGACGTGATCGCCCAACCGTAGCCGTTGCGGCTGCCGCTCATGCCGGACGAAACGAAGACCACGCCGTTGTTGGTCGCGTCCGCGGTGCCGGACGGGAAGTCGAGCGTGTGCGTGTAGGTCTTGGAGGTCGAGATGTCGGAGTCCGCGTCGTTGTTAAAGGCGGCCACATAGACGGCGCCGCCGAGGGTGACGACACCCGCGCCCGAAAGCCCTCCGACCGTTTCGGCGGCATTGAGCTTGAGCGTGGCGCTGTTCGCGACCGTGACCAGCGCGGCGTCCCCGATCCGCTCGCCGGTTTCCAGGCTGAGCATGCCGCCCTGCACCGACAGATCGCCCGCGAAGGCGTTGGAGACGGAGCTGGCGGAGGAGAGCGTCAGGCTGCCAGGGCCGCTTTTAGTGAAGAGCGAGCCCGCCGGTCCGGAGAGCTCGCCGCTGAAGGCCGAGGAGGTATTCTGGGCGGCGGTGAACTGCGTGTTGCTGGCCGCGAGGGACACCGCGCCGTTGCCGCTGAGCGCGCCGACCGAGGTGGCGCTTCTCAGCCAGGCGTTGGGCAACATCGCGAGGCTTCCGTACAGCGTCTTGACCTGGACCTGCAGGCCCGAGCCTCCGGTGCCTTGGAAATAGCCCAGAATCAGATCGTGTGAACCCGCCTCGAGGAACGTAACGCCTTCGGTGACGGTGGCGACGTAGTACGGCCGGTTCGCGACCTGCCGGCCGTCGATGGCCAAGAGGAAGCCGTCGTCGGACGTGACGACGAACTTGTAGTAGTCGCTGACGGGCACGGTGATGGAGCCGCGCCAGACCGCTTCGAAATTGCTCGTCCGGCCGCCGCCGCTGCCGTAGGGCAGCGGGAAGAGAGCTCCGGTCGCGCCGAAATCGAAGTTCGTTCCGGCCAGGGCGCTCGGGGCGGCGAAGTCCGGCTTCAGCGTCGCGAAGTGGGCCTCCATGCCGGCCAGCGTGAAGAAGTTGTTGGTGCTGGGCGTCACGTTGTAATAGAAGCCCATCAGGCCGTTGGTGGCGGCGGGCAGGACCGTGACATTGCCCGGAGCCGCGACGGCCAGCGTTCCGGCCAGCGCGACGCCTTGCAGCGCCAGCGTGCCCTGCGAGTCCGCCAGCGTGCCCGAAAAAGGCGCGTTCGGTCCGGTCAAGTTCAGGGTGCCCGCGCCGCTCTTCTCGACCCGCGCGTCGGCACCTCCGCTGAGCGAGCCGGCATACGTGTCGGAGCCGCTCACGGTTACGGCAAGGTTTGGCGCGGCGCCCGACAGGGTGAGTGCGGCAGAGCCGGAGCCGGAGAGGCCGCCGAGCAGCGTGTTGGTGGCGGAGACGCCGAGGAGGGTCGAGGCGCCCAGCGAGAGGAGCCCTTCGACGCGGGCGCCGCGGAGGTTCAGCGTGCCCGCTTCGAGCGCGAGCGTCGCCTTCACGACGGCGTTGCTGGAGAGGTTCAGCGAGGCGCCGGTTTCCGTGACGACCGAGACGGCGGGCGTTGCGTTGAGCTCCATGTTCAGGGTCTGGTTGCCCTGATAGACGTGGAGTGTCGGGGTGCCGGCGGTCTTGCTCAGGGTCAGCGGGCTGCCGGTCAGCGTGTAGGCGGCGGTGTTGTTGAAGTCGAGGTCGCCGGCCGTGCGCGGCCCGTCGAGGGTGACTGTCGCGGCGGAGGGGATGGCGGAACCGAAGAGCACGGCGCTGTCCGCGGCGTCGGGCATGGCTCCGCCGCTCCAGTTGCCGCTGACCGACCACGCGCCGCTGACGGGAGAGGTCCAGACCGCGGACGAGCCGCCGCCGGTGGCGGCGAGGGTGAGCAGGATGCGCGTGTTGGCGGTGTCGTTCGAGAACGCGTAGGAGATGCCGCTGGCCGCGTTGGTGACCGAGAGTTCGGCCACGCCGCCGCTGAGCGTGCCGGCATAGGTGAAGAGCGTGTAGGTGCCGGGCTCCGCGAAAGCGTTGCCGAGGTTGGCGTAACGCAGGTTGAAGCGCGTGGCACCGAGCGTGAAGCCGTCGGCCGCGCTGATCACGACGCGGTCGTTCTGGGCCGCGCCGAAGTCCACCTCCAGCTGGGCGGGCGCGCCGGCCGTGCCGCCGAGGGAGAAGGCCGCGAGCGTGGTGGTTTTGACGGCCTTGTCGCCGAAGCGCAGGGTACGGCTGCCCGACACGAGGCTGAGGCTGGAGGAAAGGGTGCCGTTAAAGGTGACTTCGGCGAGGCCGGAGAGGGCGATCAGGTTGGTGCCTGCGAAGTCGGGGGCCGCGGTGAGGTTGCCGTTGAGGGTCAGGCGGCCGTCCGCCGCACCCGCGAGAGTCACGGTTTTGTGGAGCAGGATGTCGCCCGCATAGAGCACGGAGCCGGTGGTCATGCCGACGGTCGTGCCCGCGCCGAGGTTCATGACCTCCAGATTGTGGCCCACATAGCGCAGATGGCCGCTGGCGACCAGCGCCAGCGTGTCGGAGGCGGCGGTGCCGGCGTCGCCCAGCGTCACAGCGTTGGTGAAGGCGGTGTAGCCGAGCGAGCCGCCGCGGCCGTCGTAGGCCTGGCCGTTGAAGGCGTTGTTGGTGCCGCTGAGCGTGCCGCAGTCGTCGGCCGAAAGCGCGAGCGTGCCGTTGCGGATGACGGTCGGGCCGCTGTAGGCGCGGCGGGTCGAGTTGTTCGCCCCGAGCGAGCGGACTTCGACGGTGCCGGCGCCCGCTTTGATCACGCCGGTCAGGCTTTTGATTGAAGGGTCGTTCACGCCTTCGACCAGCTGCAGGATGCGCAGCGTGTCGGCCGCGGGGACGTCGTAGGTGGCGGCCGTGCCGAAGCCGGTGAACCAGTTGTCGCAGGTGACGGTGCCGCCGCAGCGCGTGCCGAAGACGGCCTCGCCGAGGCCGGCGAAGAGGACCTGAGAGGCGATGGGCGAGCCGGTCTGCGTGACGTAAAAGGAGGCGCGCTTGCCGGGCAGGCTGGTGAGGCAGACGCCTGCGGGGATGGAGGCGAAGGGCCCGCCTGTCGAGAGGTAACGCCAGCCGGCGTGGCTGCCGCCGAACGTCACCTGGCCTTCGTAAACCAGGTAGCAGGCGGGCGAGCCGCTGGTCGAGGGGAGCGTGACGCCGCCGGGGCCGGTCTTGCTCACCGCGTAGCTGTTGGTGAGGGGGAAACTCAGGGTACCGGAAAGGGTGAGGGTGTCGGAGACGTCGATCGTGAGGTTCGTGCGCACGGCGAGCGGTGTCGCCAGGTCGGCGGAGCCCGCGCCGGTCAGGGTCAGAACGGGCATCACGCCGCCGGCGGTGTTGGTGAGCAGCAGCCCGTTGCCGCTGAAGCGTGCGGCCTGGTTGGTGGTGAGGCCCGAGGCCCAGAGGCGGTTCAAGGTGAAGGTTCCGGCGATGTCGTTGGTGAGCGCGCAGGATGAGTCGAGCGGGAAGCGCAAGGCGAGGTCTGATCCGCCGGCGGGCGCGGCGGCCGCTTCCCAGTTGACGCTGGTGTTCCAGTTGCCGGCGGTGCCGGTCCACGTGCCGATCTTCTCGGGCGCGGCGCAGGCGAAGGTGCCGCCGCCCGCGAAGAGTCCCGAGGCGTGCGCGGAGGTGAAGGTGCCTGCGGTCTGGAGCGTGCCGTTGATATAGACGCGGGCGAGCGGGGCGCTGCCGGAGAAGGCCATGCGGACGGTCGAACCGGTCACCGCGCGGAGGGTCGAGAGCCCGGCGAGCGCGCTGCCGGCCACGCTTTCGGAAGGCGGCGCGAAACAGACGAGGTCGACCATGCTGGCGCGGTCGCCCTGGCCGGCGTCACCCTCGATGCGCAGCTCGTACGAGCCCGCCCTGAGGAAAAGCGGCGCGCTGACATAGCGCTGGTGGGCGAACTGGACGGCCTGATTGACGAAGCAGGCGAGGCGCGCGCCGCCGAGGTAGACGCTCAGGGGAGTTTCGGGATAGCCGCTGCGCAGGAAGTGGTAGAACGACAGCGCGTAGAGTCCGTCCGCGGCGAGGGTGACGGTCTGGGCGACCGAGCCGCCGTACTGGAGGATCAGGGAGTGGTTGGCGTCGGGCGCCGCGCCGGCGGAGTTGAAGGAGGTGGTTGCGGCGGTGTTCTGGCGGGCGACGAAGTTCGCGAAGGCGGTCACCGTCCAGTTGGAGACCGGGGTGCCGGAGGCGTAAGCGAAGGCGCCTGAGGCCAGCGCCGGCAGCTCGAAGCTGGCGTTGGCGACGAGGTTGGCGTTGGTGGCCGGGCCGCCGAGCACGTGGAGCGCGGCGCCGCCGGCGACCGAGATGTCGGCGTCCGCCGTGTCGCGGCCGCTGACGAGCAGGCTGCCTTCCGCCACGTTCAGCGGGCCGCTGCAGCGGGTCACGGCCAAGGCGCCGCCGCCGGTCTTGGCCATGCCCGCGACCGTGCCGAGCTCCGCGGCGATGCTGTTGGTCTTGCCGGCATCGACGGAGACGCCGCCCGCAAGGGTGAGGCGGCCCGCGCCCAGCAGGGCGTAGCCGCTGCCCGTGAAGAGGAGGTTGGTTGCGGAGACGTCGGCGGAGACGTTGACGATGCCGCCGCCGCCGCCGAACTGCGCGACCGCGCCCGGCTGCCAGGCGACGGCCTGGTCGCCGGAGTCGAGCCAGGTGAGCGAGGTCGCGTCCCAGAGGTTGGTGGCGGTCGGGTTCCAGCGGAGAACCGGCGGATCGCCGAAGGCGAAGGCCGCCGAAACAATCAGACAGGGAAGGAGAACCAAAGCGCGACGTGCGGGCACAGCCGTCCGAAACTTCATAATGACCCCTTTTTCATACGGGAACAGACAATATACAAGCTGAAAACAGTAACACCTTCCGATTCAGCGGACAACGGATATCTAAGCGCCCCTTCAAAACTCCGTATAGCCAACCGGAGTGGTTTTTGCCAATATACTGGGCCACACACCTGAACAGGGCTGTGCGCTTTTTTATAAACTCGGAGGACTCAAGCATGAAGCTGGCGAAGACGATGGTGGCGGCGATGGCAATGGGCACGGCGGCGTCCGCCGTGTTTGCGGGGCTTTACGGCGACACGCCGGATGCGAAACACGCGTGGTCGGTGCACGATATGAACCGGCCGCGTCCCCCGGTGATCACGGTTGAGCCCGGCAAGGCGCCGTCCGACGCGGTCGTGCTGTTCGACGGCACATCGATGGACGCGTGGCGCTCGGGACAGGACGATGCGTGCAAGTGGAAGATCGTCGAGGGCGGGGCGCTCGAAGTGGTGCCGAAGACCGGCGAGATCCATACCAAGGACGCGTTCGGCGACTGCCAGCTCCACCTTGAATTCGCGACGCCGCCGGCGGAGGGCAGCAGCCAGGGCCGCGGCAACAGCGGCGTCTTCCTGATGGGCATGCACGAGATCCAGGTGCTGGACTGCTTCGACAACGACACCTATCCGGACGGCCAGTGCTCGTCGGTGTATGCCGAGAATCCTCCGCTCGTGAACGCCTGCCGCAAGCCGGGCGAGTGGCAGACCTACGACATCGTCTTCCACCAGCCGATCTGGGACGGCGAGACGGTCAAGCATCCCGGCACGGTGACGGTGATCCACAACGGCGTGCTGACGCAGGACAACTGGGAGTTCGAGGGCCTGAGCACGCACTGCCAGCGCAAGCCGCTCAAGCCCTACGCCGCCAAGCTGCCGCTGAGGCTGCAGGACCACGGCAACCGCATGCGCTTCCGCAACATCTGGATCCGCGAGATACCGTCGCGCTACGCCAACACGACGCACGGCGGCCCGGCCGTGAACGAAGCCGACGTGGCGGCGCTGCGCGCCAAGACCGCGGCCAAGCTGTTCGAGGCGGCCAACCTGGCGGATGCCAGCAAGCCGGCCGCGCTGGGCCGGATGCTCGAGATCCTCGGCTACGACAAGGCCGACACGTACATGAAGCCGACCCTGGAGCTGGCCGACGCCTATCTCAAGGAGCTGGCCGGTCTGGACAAGCCGAAGCTGCAGGACCGCAAGGGCGACATCATCGGCCTGCGCAACGCCTGCAACGTGCTGACGCGCAACAAGGTCGTGGCTGACGACTTCAAGCTGAAGGCCGAGCTCCAGCGCATCATCAGCGAGAACGGCCTCGAGAAGAAGAAGTAGGGAGAGCGTCAGAGGACGGAAGACGGAGGACAGCGCGCCGCGGCACGTCACGATATCAGTCTTCCGCCCTCCGTCCTCTGTCCGCTCTTCTCACTGCACCCAGACGCGCCGGGAGCGGGGCCCGTCGAACTCGCAGAGAAAGATGCCCTGCCACACGCCGAGGTCGACGTGTCCGCAGGTCACGATGAGCTGGAGCGAGCAGCCCATCAGCGAGGCCTTCAGGTGGGCGGCGGAGTTGCCCTCGGCATGTTCATAGAACGGCTGCCGCCACGGCACCATCGCCTCGAGCTGCTGGAGCATGTCGGAAATCACGTGGGGATCCGCATTCTCGTTGATCGTCAGGCCGCAGGTGGTGTGCGGCGTGAAGACGGTCACCACGCCGTCGCCAAGGCCTAGCGCCTGAACCGCCTGTTGCACCTGCGCGGTGATGTTCACGAACTGGTCGCGCGCGCGCGTCGCCACATCGAAGAATTTCATGGCTGACTCCTTTCGGTTGACACTAGTTTAGCGCAACCGCAGTTAATGGAAAGACGATTGTAAGGCAGAAAGGTCTGTCGGGTGTGATTCAACTTCGTTGAATCCACACCCGAAGGAGGAGTTAGGAGTTGCAATGCCATGGCAGCGAACGTGTTCGTACCATGCTCGAGAGTTCGTGTTCGTATCTTCAAGATGAGGTCAAACGTAGGGCCTCAAGAAACGGTTGCTCGCGGAAGGGCTCCTCCTTGTCGAACGCCCTGTTTTCAGGGTCTTCTGCGCATCCAACTCCTCAATCCTAACTCCTAAATTCTCCTTGGTTCGACTCAGTTTCAACGAAACTGAATCGCACCCAGGTCTGTCGGCACGGCGTTTTCTTTTGACTTTTCGTCACATACAAACGGGCGGACCAGCGCTCCGACCCTGCCTTTGAGACGCGTGAAGTGACCGGTTTAGGTGGAGCTCGGCGGCCGGGCGAGCCGCCTTCCGGGGCCAATGAAAACGCCGGGGTCCTGTCGGCCGCGGACGGTCTGGGGGAACGTCCCGGGCACCCTCATTTTTCCGCGCCGAAGCGCGTCGCGTACATCGTCGCGCCGACCTTGCGGGCGGCTTCGACCAGCTCGGGATAGGGCTGGTCGGCGACGGTGAGAAAGCCGATCTGGTAGTTCTCGCCGTCGCCGCGGCCGGTCAGCGCCTGGTCACGCCACTGGAACCAGTGCGTGCCCACATAGCGCGGGTGCGTGAGGCAGGAGGTCACGAAAGCGGCGTAGCAGGCGGCGCGCTCCTCCTGGTCCCGGGTGGCGACCAGGCCGGTGTGGAACAGGCCGCGGTCGAGCGCGCCGAAGTGGAACTCGCCGTTGAGCATGGGCTTGTCCTCGCTGCCGGCCGGCAGATCCTTGGTCACGCTCCGCTGGTAGGTGTTCACGCTCACCACGTCGCAGAACTTCGCGGAGGCGCGGTAAACGTTGGGCGCGCCCCAGGCGATGCGGCAGCCGAGATAGAGCGTGTCGGGCGCGGCGGCCTTGAGCGCGTCGCGGATCGTGCGGAAGTACTGCTCGGCGATCTGCGTGTGGAAGGCCTCCAGGTCGGCGCCGCAGAGCTTTTCATCGGGCCTGTTCGTGTTGGCGAGGAGGGCGTCCCACGAGGCGAAGGCGGTGCCCCAGGCGGCGTTCAGCGCTTCGGGCGTCGCGTACTTCCGCTCCAGCCATGCCTTGAAGGCGAGCTTCGCGGGCTGGGCGGGGGGCGAAAGCAGCGAGGCCCGCGCGAGGTCGCGCTCGTCCTTGCCCCACGAGAGCTCGTTGTCCACAAAGAAGCCGATGCACCAGGGGTCGCTGGCGGTGCCGGCTGTCTGCTGGTCGAGGGCGCGCTTGCGGATCGTGTCGCCGAACTCCCGCGAGAAGGGGTCGGGGAACTTGCCCCACCAGCCCTCGGAGCCTTCGATGCGCGGGCCGCCGGTGTTGAAGGTGGCGGTGTAGGGCGTGCGGCGCAGCCAGTAAACCTGGGCATCGGACCAGTTGGCCACGGTGTTGAGGCCCCAGGCGCGGATGCGCCGGTGGGCCAGGTCGGCGAAGGTGTCGCGCCAGCCGTCGCCATACTTGCGCAGCTGGTTCGCGCCCGCGAAGTCGAAGGTCTTGAACGGGCCCTTATCCTTGTAGAAGCCGTGCGGCGCCCAGCCGCTCTGGCCGAAGAACGCGGCGTAGGCCGGCTCCTGCGCCGGCAGCCAGGCGAAGTAGCTCTCGCGGCCGGTCACGCCGGTCTCCGCGCCGGGGCGCACGCAGTCCACGCCGTGCGAGAAGAAGAGGCGTCCGTCGGGGTCGACCAGCCACCAGTTGCCCGCGACCTTTTCGGTGCGGAAGTGGCCCGTGGCCTTGAGCTGCGGGCCGCGGGTCCAGCCGCCCCACGCGTCGCGGTCGGCGGGGCCGGGGGCCGCGGCGAGCGCCTGCGCCTCTTGCGCCTTGGCCTGCTGCAGCTCTTCCTCGCTGTGGATCTTGCCGGGCCACTCGGCGTGTGCGAACTGGCCGAAGCGGTCCACGAACGGCAGGAAGGCCGCGGTCTTGAGCAGGTTGAGCGGCGCCTTGAGCGCCTCGATGCGGGTGACCGCGAAGGTGGCGGGCGCGTCGGGCTTGCCGATGAAGATGTGCAGCTCGGCGGTCTTGCGGACATTGAAGGTGCCGTCGCCGAGCGCCGCGGGGAAGCCGCGCATGCCGACCAGCTCGAGCGGCTGGTCCAGCACCCACGGCGAGCGGCGCAGGCTGGCGACGATCACGCCCTCGCGGCCGGGGTCGAGCGTGACGCTCCCGCCGGGCGAGTGCTCGCCCCTGACGCGGTTCTTGACGCTGAGGCTGACCGTGAGGGGCCGGTTGCAGGTGTTGCTGACCGTCACCTGCAGCGGGCCGTACTCGGCGAGGTCCATCTCGCCGGCCTTGAAGAAGACCGTGACGCCGGGCCAGTCGTAGCGCGTGCCGGTGCTGACGAGCAGCGTTTTGCGCGCGTCGACCGTCAGTTCGCTGGAGGGGTTTTTGCGGGCGTCGCACAGGTCGGACGGCCAGAGGGTCAGCGGCTGGGCGAGGAGGTTGGCGGCGCAACCGGCGAGGGCGCCCAGTAGAAGGAAATTATTCATCCCATAACGTTACACTACCGCAGGGACGCGCGCAAGGGTTTGGTGGTGGGATGCGGGGACGTCGGACCGTCAACATGCAACGCTGAACATTGAACAGGGACACGCCTCCGTTGGATGTTGGACGTTCGATGTTGAATGTTCGTTCAAGTGCGGGATCACTGCGCCACGCGGACGCGGTAGAAGAGGCGCGGGCCGGACATGGGCACCGGTTGCACGGTGGTGCCGTCGGCGCCCGTGACGGAGAGGCAGTCGAACCAAAGGTTCGTCACCGCGACCGTGGCGTTTGTCCGGATCATATACGCCTGCCCGGCGACCGAGGTGAAGGTCAGGGCCAAAGCGTTTGTGCCGGCCAAAGGCACGAGGCTCAGGATGTTCGGCGGAGGAATTTCAGCGCCGGGGATGGTGACGACAGAGTCGCCGAAGATGGGCTCCATCCCGCTGGAGGTGACTTGCCCTTCGCCGGACAGGGTGTAGGACCCCGGCGTGCCGGTCACCGTGTAGGTGAGCGTCTGGCCAACGCCCTTTCTGTACCAGTCGATGGTCGATGAGGCGGGGTCCCAGTTGGCGTTGGGTCCGGTGATGTTCGTCGGGGTAAGGCTTGTCGGGAGATATTCGTAAACCGACCAGATGAAGGAGGCTGAGAGCTGGTAGACCGTGATCGTGACCGAGGTTCCGTTGATGGTGCGCAGGAGGTTGACCTTGATGATCCGCGAATCGCCGGTGACCGCGACGGGCACGTTGGCCGGTTGTGGCGTGACCGTGCCGCTGACGGTATAGATGCCCGACGTGACGCAGCTGACCGTATACGAGAGGGTGTTGGTAGTGGCTTCGGTGCCGGTGAAGGTCAGGGTGTGCGCGGAGCTGTTCCAGGTGCCGCCGGCCGTATAGGAGGTTGGCGTGAGGCCGGGGGCCAGGTTTTCGACCAGCGCCCACGTCGAGATGCCGGCGGGGGCGCGGACCGTGACCGTCACATTCGTGCCCGTGATGGCGCGCGCGGCGGAGGGCAGTATCGCGGTGTAGACGCCTGATGTGGAGGTGGTTGCGCCGGAGTCGACCTGTACGTCCGCGAGTGTGGCGGGCGTGGCCCAGCCGGTGAGATTGGTGAAGGTCACGCTGTAGGTTCCGGCCGCCAGATTGGTGCTCGAGCCGCTTGTGAACCACGTTACGCCGCTGTTGAGGCTCCACCGCGCGCCTTGGGAGACGGCGGCCGCGGGCGCGAGCGTGACGGTCAGCGTGCCGTTGGAGATGACGGTCAAGCGCGCCGCCTGACTGGTGGCTGTGCCGTAGGCGTTGGAGACCAGACAGGCATAGGTGTCCTGGTTGTTGGTGCGGGCGGCGGCCGCGATCACATAGGTGTTGGAGGTGAGTCCGGTGGCGGGCACGCCGTTACGGAACCAGCGGTAGGTCAGCGGCGCGGTGCCGGCCGCGGCGACCCGGAAGGCGGCCGGTTGACCCTCTTGCACGGTGAGATCGTCCGGGTCGTCCGTGACGGCGGCCGGCACGCCCGGTTCGGACAGCCACTTGCCGACGAAGCCGAAGACGCCGGTAATGCCGAAAAGGTCTTCTTTGTTCCACGCGGTCCAGAACCCGCCGCTGACCCAGTCCGGTGAGCGGGTGCTGCCCGCGGCCAGCATGGAGTTGGGCGTGGGGGCGAGGGCGCGGACTTCGTCGTTACTCGCGCCGCCGATATAGGCGGAAACCGCGACGTCGCCGGCGCTGTCGAGGGTGCACAGGAAGCCGTCCTGCACGCCGCTGAAGACCGAGCCGCCCGTTTGCGTGAGCCAGCCGCCCGAGGCGGTGGCGCCGCCGGCCACGACTTTTCCGTCGCTCTGGCGCGCGAGCGACGTGACACGCTCCGAGGCGCTGCCGCCCAGGAAGCGGCACCACGTGTTGGTAAAGGTCGTCCCGCTGTCGGTCAGTTTCACGACGAAGCCGTCGCTCCCGCCCGCGTAGGAGTTCAGGCGGGTGGAGTTCGCGAGAAAGGTGGTGGAGGCGGTGGTTCCCCCGAGGAAAAGGGCGGAAGAGGTGGGGTCCTTGGCGAGTGCGTTCACCGCGTCGTCAGCGCTGCCGCCGAGGAAAGTGGACCAGATGTGCGTGCCGTCGGCGCTCAGTTTGACCAGGAAGCCGTCTTTGTTGGCCGGCCCGGGCGTGCCCGAGGGCGTGGAGACCCAGCCGGGCGAACGCGTCTCGCCCGCCACGTAGACCGAGCCGTCGGGGCCGACCGCGCAGGCGGTCGCGACGTCGGCGTTGGTGCCGCCGAGGTAGTGAAACCAGACGATGCTGCCGTTGGGTGCGACTTTCAGCACGCACGCGTCGAGGTCGCCTTTCAGTTGCGTGCCGTAGTTGGTGCCGTTGACCAGGTATCCGGAAACGTTGAGCGCCAGCCCCGTCACAGAGGTGGTTCCCACCGCGTAGATGTAGCCGTTGGTGTCGACGGCCACGGCGGTGAACCGGCTGGCGCCGTTGAAGGCGCCGATGGTAACCGTCCAGTCGTTTGCTCCGGTGCTGCGGTTGACGGACCAGAGGCAGGCGTTGGTCCCTCCGTCCTCATTCAGGATGTCGGTCCGCTCGGAGTAGCCGGCGGCATAGACGCGGTCGTTCGGACCGACCGCCAGCCCTCTGACGCGGTCGTTCTCCTCGGCGCCGAGACAGATATACCACGCCAGCGCGCCCGAAGCGGTGACCTTGGCCACAAAAGCGTCTTGCGAACCTTGATAACCGTAGGGATCGGTCACGACGACCGAGGGATCACTCTGAATCTCGCCTGAGCCGAGGGAACCGCCGATGTAGCTGTTGGTGGCGCTGTCGACCGCCGCGGCATAGACATCGTCCACGTCATACGTGCCGCCGACATAGGAGGACCACGCCGGGATAAAGGGATCCTGCGCCAGCGCCACACTGGCCCCTATCAGGCTCAAATATGTTAATCCGTTACCAAAAAGAGTCTTTAAAAAGCTCATGCACGCCTTTCCGGTCAGAAGTACATAGTGTAGCAGGGAACTGGGCATTACCACAAGGGCAATAGTATGAAGGGAAGAACGTCACGCGCGGCGCGGCAGAAGCCGTGGGGCGGGAGGAGCACCGTGCGCATTCCGGGTCCATCCGGCCCATGTTGCCTCGCGACGGGCGCTTTTCCTAAAAAGCGCTTGCTCACGCCCCATGAACGGGGCACTATATGTTCTATAAAGGTATGCGTCTACCGTGAACAGGAGTGTCCTATGAAAAGAAAGATTCGATTCACCCCGTTTTCCCTCGTTCTGTTATTACTCGCGGCGGGTGCCTTCGTGATCCAGCCTGCGGCCCGCGCCGGCAGCGGCGCCTGGGTTTACGACGGCAGCAGCACGTGGAGTACGGCCTCGCGCTGGAACCCCGCCGTGGTGCCGGGGACGGCCGCGGGCGATGTCGTCTACTTAACGAACAACATCACTATCGCCCGGACGGTCACCATCGACACCACGTCGCGGACGGCGGGGGCCTTGCTTTTCGGCGATGTGCTTTCACCCTATTATGAATTCACGCTGGCGGCCAGCGGCGGCGCAACCCTGACGTTCAACAACGGCGGCCTAGACGCGAATCTGATTCAGACCAATAGCGCCTCCACGTCCGACACCGTTTCCGCGCCCCTGATTCTGACGGACAACCTGAGCGTCACGAACCGGGGCTCCTTGACGATTTCGGGCGCCGTCAGCGGCTCTACAAAGAGTGTCGTCAAGAACGGTGCGGGTTTCCTGACCCTTTCCGGCGCGAACACGTACAGCGGCGGGACCGTCGTCAACAACGGCGTGCTGAGTTTTTTGAAGACCAACTCGCTGCCCGACACAGGTGTTGCGACCGTCGCGAACGCGGGCACGCTCGCAATCGGCGTCGGAGGGGCGGGCGCGTTCGGCTCGGCCCACGTGGATGCCCTTTACGCAAACACCCTTCCCAACGTGTCGTTGAGCGCGAGCGCCGTCGCCGGCGCAGACACCACGCTGGGTTCCTTCACCTATGCCTCCTCCTTGTCGGGCGCCAGAGGGTTCGCCAAGATCGGGAACAATAACCTGATCCTGCCCGTTGCGAACAGCCACACCGGCCCCACCCGGGTCTACGGCGGCGTACTGGAGCTTGAGCATGCGAATGCCCTTCCCGGCGGCATCGGAACGACGGGGGGAAGCAGCGCGCTGGTTTTCTACGGCGGCGTGCTCGGACTGGGCGTCGGCGACTTCACGCGCAACTTAGCCTCGGCGACAACAGTGACGGGCGTCAATTTCACGGGACCCGGCGGGTGGGCAGCCTTCAACGCCGACCGTGTGGTGAATCTGGGCGGAAGCGGCGCCACGATCGCATGGGGAACGGCGAATACCGGTTTTGGCGCGCAGCGGCTCATTCTCGGCGCCCCCACGGCCACCCACATGGTAGAACTGCAGAATCCCCTCAATCTGGGCACGAGCGGTCGCACGCTCCAGGTTGATGACGGTGCGGCGGCGATCGATGCGCGGCTGAGCGGCGTCTTGAGCGGCGGCGCGAACGGCAACTTCACCAAATCGGGCGCAGGCACGCTGGCTTTGACCGCCGTGAACACGTATGTCGGCCAAACCTGGCTGAGCGGCGGCGGCACGCTGCTGCTGACCGGGACCGCCAGCATCGGCACCGCGGGCTCAAACACCCTGACGCTGGGGCAGCAGTATTTTGGCGCCGGAATTTTGCAGTATGACAGCAGCGCCACGAGCTATTTTTCAAGCATCAACATCAGCCAGTCGAATGCGGCCACCGGCACGCTGAACCAGACGGCGGGTGTGATCAGCGTATCCGGGAGCGTCAACCTGTCGCCCACGGCGGACTGCTCCTCGTTTCTCAACCTGAGCGGCGGCACGCTGGCGGTCGGCGGCACGCTGGGGGTCGGCCAGCGCGGGAATTTTGCCGGAACCATGACGCTCAGCGGCACCGGCATTCTGACGGCCAGCAGGATGATTGTCGCCGATATCGTCAATCCCGCCAGTCCCAAGCCCTCCTACGGCCAGTTCATTCAGAACGGGGGAACAGCCACGGTGGGGTCGCTTCTGATTTCGACGAACTCCGCCGACAGCAACGTCCATTCGGGGACCTTCGATTTCAACGGCGGCACCTTCAGCACAGCCTTCATCACCGGCGGCGTCGCAACTGTAGCCGGCGGTGTCAACACCAGCATCTTCAACTTCAACGGCGGCACGCTCAAGCCCACCGCCAGCAGCGCCACGTTCATGCAGGGCCTCACCGCCGCCAACGTGAAGGACGGCGGCGCGGTCATCGACACCGACGGCTACGACATCACCGTGGCACAGGCGTTGCAGCATGCGGCCGGAGCGGCGGCCTCGCCCCTGACCAAGAACGGCGCAGGCACCTTGACGCTCACCGGAACCAATACCCTTGCCGGGCCCGTGACGGTCAACGCGGGTGCGCTTGCGCTCGCCGGAAACTCACCGTTCGGCACCGGCGGCCTCGCCGTCGCAATCACCAACAACGGCGCGCTCATCTTGTCGAGCAGTGCTGACCAGACGCTGGCCGGGGCCGTCAGCGGCAGCGGCTCGCTGACCAAGAATGGCACGGGCGCGCTGGCCCTCACCGGCCCCACGCCATACACGGGGGATACGACCGTCAGCGTCGGCAGGCTCGTGGTTGCGTCTGGCGGCTCCCTCGGCAACAGCGCGGTGACGCTCGGGGCGGGGACGACGCTCGGCCTGCGAATGCTGGCCAGCGAGGGCCAATGGAGTTGCAAATCCCTGGCCTTGAGCGGCGGCGCGGTCACGGTCGATTTCCACTTCTACGGGGCCTCGCCCAGCTTGACAACCGCGCCGGTGCTGGTCAACGGCGACTTCGTCAACAACGGCACGCTGAATGTCACGGTGGGCGGAGCCGCCGTCGCGACCGGGACCTATCCGCTCATCCGCTACACCGGTTCCCTGACGGGGAGCGGTTTGCTGGGGTCTGCGGCCCTGCCGAACGGAGGGCTTGGCACGCTTGTCGACAACAGCGCCAACAAGACCATCGACCTCTCCGTCACGACCGCCGTCTCCCCGCTCGTCTGGGATGGCGATTCCGGCGCTTGGGACATCGGCGTCACCGCCAACTGGACGGGGTTCCGCACCACGTATCTCGACGGCGATCTCGTGCTCTTTGACGATTCCTCCAGCGGCGCGGCGCCCTTCACCGTCACGCTTCCCGCAAGCGTTGCCCCGAACAATGTGCTTTTCAACAATGCGGCGAAGGACTACACGCTCGGCGGCCCCGGCGCGCTTTCAGGCGACGCGAATATCTACAAGACGGGGTCGGGGGCGGTGACCCTCGCGGGGCCCAACACCTCCAGCGGCGGCCTGACCATCGACAGCGGCGCGGGGAACGTGACCGCGGCGCTCGCCGCCACTCAAGACGGCCTCGGCTCCGGGCCTGTGGCCCTCGGCGCGGGTTCGACCCTGATTCTGGACAACGCCAATACGACGGCCGCGACCGTCGCGAAAGCCAATGTCTTTGGCGGCTCCGGCTTGCTGAAGGTGGCCTTTGCGACGAATACGACGGGCCGCGCCACCACGCTGTCCGGGCTCTCCGGTTTCGCCGGCAGCGTGCAGGTGGGCAGCCCTGGTTCGAGTACCGGTGACAAATTGGCCGTAAGCGGCGCAGACGCCCCCGGCGCGACCGTGCAGATCGCGGACGGGCACACGATGCTGGTCGGCAGCGGCGGAGCGCCGGTCCGTTTCGCCGGCATCGCCGTGCGCGGCAGCGGCAATGCCGAAGCGCGTGGCGCCATCCGGATGGCTGCGAACGCCAGCTCGCTGGATGCGCCGATCACCCTGCTCGGCGACACAACGATCGCCAGTGATTTCATGGGAGCGGCGCTCTCGGGCGGTGTCACCGGAACGGCGGCGACGGGTGCGACGAACGTGCTGACGCAAGGAACGGCAGCCTCCGCGTCAGGTTGTGTGCTGAGCGGCGCGGTCAGCGACGGTTCCAACGGCGGACGGGTCGCCCTGACGCAGTCCAAGGGCACACTGACCCTTTCCGGCAACAACACGTACAGCGGCGGCACCGCGGTCAACGGCAACGGCACCTTGCAGCTCGGCGCGACCGACGCCCTGCCGGCCGCCGGAGCGGTCATCCTCGGCGGCACCAACGGCGTGGGCAACGGCGTCGGCAACCTCGCCCTCGGCGCCTTCAGCCAGACGCTCGCCAGCCTCACGGCCGTCAGCATGGGAACGTCCTATAACACCATCACCGTCGCTCCCGGACAGGCGTTGACCGTCAGCGGCGCCGCCGGCATTTTCGTCGGCATCGACGCCGGCGTCGGCAGTGAGACGCGGGTCAAGATGGCGGGAGGGGGGCGCTTGGCGGTGACCCATGCCTCTGCGAACGTCACGCTCGGCAAAGGCCAGGCGGACGAGTCCGGCACAGGCACAGGCGTGCTCGACCTCTCGGAACTTTCCAGCGTGACACTGGGCAGCGGCGCCGACCCCATCAACGAAGTCCGCGTCGCCTATGGGCAGATGAGTTCCGGCACGTTGACGCTCTCCAACACGAGCAACCTCCTCACCGCCACAACGCTGAACGTCGGGAATTCCCTCCAATTGAACGCGGGCTCGGGCACGCTGATCCTTGGCGCCGGCGTCAACACCTTGGCGGCCAATACGGTCAATATCGGTTTGTACAAGGGTGTCGGCACGGTGAAATTCGCTTCGCAGGCAGCCGGCAGTTACGGCACCGTGACCCTCGGCGGCCGGACCGGCAGCACGACCGAAATGACGATCGGCAGCAAGGGGGGCATGCCCTCTGGAGCCGTACCGTCAGGCACCCTGGACCTGCGCGGCCATGTCGCCGACGTCGCGGCCGGCACGGTGACGATCGGCCGAGAGGACAACAGCAGCGGTGCGATCTACACAGGCGGAGCCGCGGGTGCGCTCCTCTTCGACAGCGGCACCTTCACGGCGACCAACCTCGTCATGGCGTACAAGTCGGGCATCAACACGGGCGCGCTGGCCAAGGCCACGGCCACGCTGACGGTCAGCGGCGGCGTGTTCACCGTAACAGGGGGCCCCGTCACGTTCGCCTCCCAGACCGGAACAGGAGCCGCCTATGCGACGCTCAATCTCAACGGCGGAACCTTCCGCTCCTACGCCGACATCCGCACCGGCCCCAGCAACTGCACCAGCACCATCAACCTCGACGGCGGCACGCTGGACCTGACCAGCCACGCCATCGGCTCGGGCTCTCAGACGGTCACCGTGTTCAACGCGAACTCCGGCACGCTGATGAACCTCGGTTCGTTTAACAACGGCGCCCCGCTGGTCAAGACCGGCAGCGGCACGCTGAGCCTCGACGGCACCAACACCAACGCGGGCGCCACCCTCGTGAGCAACGGCACGCTGCGGTTGGCAAGCGTGACCTGCCTGCCGCCGACTGCAGACCTCTACCTTGCGGCCGGAACCGCCGCCCAGCTCGACTATGTCGGCCGGCTGCCCATCCACGCGCTGTATGTCGACGGTGTCCGCAAGATGGGGAGCCTCTACGGACAGAACAACCTCGCGCCCTACCTCGCCGGCACCGGCCTTCTCGAGCTGCAGCTGCAGGCCACGCTGCTCATGCTCAGGTAAATTCGAACGTCGAACATCCAACTATGAACACCGAACGGTGTCGCCTCTCCGTTGGACGTTGGATGTTCGACGTTGACAGTTCGGTGTTCGTTATCTCCTGGGCAATAAACCTGCTTGACGCTCCGCCACCAAGTGTTCATTCTGTAGCCCCATGGTGAAGGACGGTCATATACGCTTGCTGCCGGTGCACGTCGCGAACAAGATCGCGGCGGGCGAGGTGGTGGAGCGCCCCGCCTCGGTGGTCAAGGAGCTGCTTGAGAACGCCATCGACGCGGGCGCCACGCGCATCGACGTCACCGTCACCGCGGGCGGCCGCAAGCTGATCGAGATCCGCGACAACGGCTGCGGCATGAACCGCGACGACGCGCTGCTCAGCATCGAGCGCCAGGCCACCAGCAAGATCCGCGACGTGGACGACATCGAGCACATCGACACGCTCGGCTTCCGCGGCGAGGCCGTGCCCTCCATCGCCTCGGTCTCGCGCTTCATTCTCAAGACCCGCCGTCCGGACGCCGAGGCCGGCACCGAGCTGGTCGTCACCGGCGGCAGCCTGCAGGACGTGCGCGACGCCGGCGTGCCCGCCGGCACCACGGTCGAGGTGCGCGACCTCTTCTTCAACGTGCCCGCCCGCCGCAAGTTCCTGCGCGCCTATCAGACCGAGCAGGCGCACATCAAGGCGGTTTTCACCCTCCACGCGCTGGCCCATCCCGAGATCGGCCTGAGCCTCACCGCCGACGGCCGCGAGCTCGCGCGCCTGCCCGCCGGCGCCACGCTCGAAGAGCGCATCCGCGACCTGTTCGGGGCGGACTTCTGCGCAGGACTGCGCCCGGTCGACAGGAGCTTCAACGGCGTGCGGGTCTTCGGCTTCGCGGGGCTGCCCACCGTCACGCGCAACGACCGCAGCGAGCAGTATGTCTTCATCAACCGGCGGCCCGCCACCGCGCCGGTCATCGCCTACGCGCTGCGCGAGGCCTACCCGCCGCTGGAGGGCGACCGCAAGCCCATCGTGCTGCTCTTCATCGAGATGCCGCCCGACCGGGTGGACGTGAACGTGCACCCCACCAAGCGCGAGGTGCGCTTCCACAAGCCCGGCGACGTGCGCGAGGCGATCATCCTCGCCGTGAGCGAGGCCCTCGGCGTGCGGCGGACCGTGGCCGCGTTCTCTGGAGGGACGGCCTCCGCGCCGTCCGCGGCCCGCACGGAGGCGGGCCCTCCAGGCCAGCCTGTTCCGTCTTCTGACCTCCGCCCTCCGTCCTCGGACGGACCCGTCTCGCTCCGCACCCTCGTGCCCGAGGCCTCCGCGCAGGTGCCAACTCCTAACTCCTCACTCCTAACTCCTCCTTTCCCCGCCGCCTTCCCTTACCCCGGCGACGCGTTGCAGCCCTCTGCCCTCTGTCCTCCGTCCTCCGTCCCCCCACAGCCTGCAGCCTACAGCCTACCGCCTTCTCCCTCGGCTCCCACCGGCGCGGGACTGCCGCTTTTCCAGGCGCCGGCCGACGGCTCGCCGTGGCGCTGGTGCCGCGTGGCGGGCCAGGTCGGCGGGCGCTACGTGCTGCTGGAGACCGACGGCGGCTACGTCACGGTCGACCCGCGCGCGGCGCGCGAGCGCGTGCTGTACGAGCGGCTGATGGACACGCGCCACGTCGGCGGCTCCTTGTCGCAGCGGCTGCTCCTGCCCGAGACGGTCCAGCTCGCGCCCGCCGATGCGGCGCGGCTGCGCAAATTCCTCGACGTCGTGCAGGCGATGGGCTTCGGCGTGGAGGACTTCGGCAGCGACCACTTTCTGGTCGAGGCCCTGCCGGACGTGCTGGGGGGCGTCTCCTGCCGCGAGCTGCTCGCCAACATCGCGCACGACCTCGAGAACGCCGGCACGCGCCGCGGCTCGGAGAAGTGGCGCGAGGAGATCGTCGCCCAGGCCGCCTGCCGCGCCGCCGCCGGCGCGCAGGTCGCGCTGTCCGATGCCGAGGCCGAAAAACTGGTGAACGCCCTGGCCGCCACGCGCATGCCCTACACCTGCCCGCGCGGCCGCCCCACCATGATCTTCACATCCTACCGCGAGCTGGAACGTAAGTTCGGCCGGTAAGGCGTCCCTGCCGGTCGCCGCCGGTCCGCGCCGCCTCAGTTTATTTCCTAGTCAACCCAATCCGCACTGTACTATATTGTAAACCATATTACTTGAATTAGGCGGAGCTGTGGCGACAAAAGGATGACGGGCATGAAAACACGGAGTCTGGTTGCAGTTTTGGCCGCGGTTTGCGCGGCGGTTTCCCTTTGGGCTGCCGACGGTAGCTGGTCCAGTAACACGGACGGCGCTTGGAGCCTGGCCGATAACTGGGCGGGCGGCAGCGCGGCGGGCGGTTCAGGCTCCACGGCGTGGTTCACCAATGCCGCGCCCGGCATCGTGACGGTCAACAACGACAACGCCGCGCTCGCGCTGCTCGGCGTCAAGCTGGGCGGCAGCGGCTTCACCCTCGCGGGCAACACGCTTTCGCTCGACAGCCTGGGCTTCATCCAGGCGCTCGGCGGCAGTCACGCGGTGACTGTGCCGCTGGCGCTGTCCGGCAACACGAATGCGGCGCTGACCGCGGCGTTGGGCCAGTCGCTGACCCTCGGCGGAGTCATTTCAGGAAGCGGGGGTCTGGTCATCAACGGCGGACGCGTGGTCCTGACCAACGCCAACAGCTACAACGGCCAGACCGTCCTGCAGACGGGCCTGCTAGAGGTCGCCTCGCTCAGCGCGCTCGGCAGCGGCAGCGCCCCGGTGGTCTTGGGCAAGGGCACCTTCCGGTACGCGGGCGCGGATTCGGCTGACCTGACGCGCGGCTACACGGTCTACAGCGGCGGCGGCAACGCGTCCACGGTGCTGGACGCGCGCACCAATCTCACGGTCTCCGGCCGAGTGGACGCGCCCGCCACGGGCGGCGGGCGTTTCATCAAGGCCGGTCCGGGCACCGTCACCTATACCTATCCCGGTTATCAGAACATGAACCGCACCGGCACCGGCGTGACCACGGACACCAATCTGGTGTTCGATACCGTCAACGGGGGCGCGGGCACGCAAGGCTATCATGATTTCACGGTGGCCGAGGGCAAGGTCGTCTTCAACGCCTACGGCCAGACCAATCGTTTTTTCAGCTCGGTGACGATCGGCGAACGCTATGCGGCGGCCGGGCACATGGAGGTTCAGGCGGGCGTGGTCCAGGCGCCCGACACCTGGTTCTCCATCAGCCGCGGCAACGGCGACACCAACGCGCCGTATTCTTCAAGCCTGACCGTCAGCGGCGGCCGCGTCGAGCTGTGGGGTCTGATCATGGGTTTCTACGGAGGGATGCCGGGCTTTAAGAGCTTCCCCCGCGTGGTCCAGACCGGCGGCGATATCGTGATCGCGAATGACGCCTTCTTGCCGGAAACCGGCGGCGCCGTCGCCACACTGACCCTGACCGGCGGCACGCTGACCGGCAACGGTCTGGGAACGGGTTTTGATCTGTCGCGCGGGAACACCGCAGGCACGGTCATGACCGTCTCCGACAGCGCCGTCGCGTCGCTCGCCAAGCTGCGCGTCCAGACCGGCGGCACGCTCAACGTGACCAACGGCGGCACGCTGGCGCTCCGCTCCACCGCGTCAGCCAGCGCGGGCACCGTGATCTTCGACAACGCCACCCTCACCACCTACTCGCCGCTGAACCAGCCCAGCGAGTGGTTCCACGGCCTGACCGCGTTTAAGCTGCGCGCGGGCGGCATGACCGCCCTCGTGCCTGCGGGCCAGTACGCCTACCTCGCCACGCCGCCCACGGCTGACCCGACCAGCCTCGGCGGCAAAGTCACAAAAACCGGCACCGGCACCCTCGCGCTCTACAATACGGAGCTGCCCATCGACGTCAACGCGGGCCGGCTGCGGCTGATGGGCGGTCAGCTCTCCACCAACAAGCCCCCGAAGACCATCACGCTATCCGCAAACGCGCAGCTCGAGCTGGCGGTGCCCCACGCGGCCGAGGCGGACACGCTGTCGCTGACAGGGACCACCGGGTTTGAGCTATCCGTGCCGAACCTCGCGGCCCGCACCGAGCTGTGGCAGGCCAACAGCGCGGCCATCAAACGGACCGACGGAACCCTCCAGCTGACCACCCCGGTCGGCAACACGGTGGGGTCGGTCTTCATGACCCGCCCGGTGAGCGTGACCAACGCCTGGCGCGCCGAGTTCTCACTGGCCGCGGTGGGCGGCCGGACCTTGGGCAACCAGGGCGACGGCGTGGCCTTGGTGATCCAGAACGACGCGCGCGGCACGGCCGCCTACAGCACGAACGTGCTCTCCGGCTTCGGCTACGCCGGCGGGGCCGCGCCGGTCACCAACTCCTTCGCCGTGGCGCTGGATCTCACCAACCGCCGGCTGCGTTTCGGCACGAACGGCGTCTTCGTGGCTCAGACCTACGACCTTTCGGCGCTGCCCGGACTGGGCGCCGATATGGACAAGACGTTCTTTTCGGTCACGTACGACGGCGCCGGCACGGTCGCCTGCACCTTGACGCGCAAAGGCGTGCAAAGCCTGACCTGCACGTTCAACGCCAATCTTCAAGCGCTGGCGGGGTCCGCACTGGCTTACGCCGGCTTCACGGCGGGCAACACCTCGACCCGTCTTGAACAGCATCAGATCAGCGATGTCGCCTTCAGCACGTCCGCCTCCGCCAAAGCCTTCGGCCAGTACGGCGGCAAGGTGACGCTGGGTGCGAGCCAGACGCTGAACGTGGGGGTCAATCCCGCGCCGACGCAGAACGGGTTCGGCCTGGGCCAGCTCACCTATGCCGACGGCAGCGTGCTGAATGTCCGCCAGGCGGCCTTTCCGACGAACGCGCCGCTGACCCTCCAGGACCAGAGCACCTGGAAAACGAACGGCTTCGCCACGTGGAAGCCGGACGGGCGTCTGGCCATCTCTAAAGCCGCGCAGAACAGCTCCGGGTCGGCGTACTGCACGAATCTCTACCCGGTGACCGGTTCGTGGGTCGCGCATTTCGGCTACGACATCGGCGTCACCTCCGCGCCGCCCGCCGACGGCTTCTCCTTCACGCTGCAGAATATAGGCGCGAACGACGCGCACTCGTTCTTGACCGGCGGCCTGAAGCCGGGCTTCGCGATCGGCTGGCGCTATTACGACGGCACCCTCCGCACCACCTCGATCCGGATGACCACCAACGACGTTGCTCAGGTCACCACCTACGACATGTCGCCGGTGGATCTGGTCAAAAACGGGCATGCGGACATGACGATCGTGTACGACGCGCCGGCCAAGCTGGTGACCGTCACGACCATCCAGGCGACGGGTACCAACATCACCACCTATGCAGGGGTGGATATCGGGGCTGTGCTGGGCTCACAGAACGCCTACGTCGGCTTCAATGCCTACGTCGGCGGATCGTACGCGGAGAATCTCATCAGCGATTTCTCGTTTGTCCCCGCCGGCGGAGGCGTGTCCGACACCTCGTGGCAGCGCGGCTACCTCGCGCTCGGCGCGGCCAGCGGCAGCGGCACGCTGGTCAAGCGAGGCAATGTGGCGCTGGGCGTGCAGGACGGCCCGGACAACCCCTTCACCAACGCCACGGTGCGCCTCGACGAGGGCGGACTGGTGCTGCGCAAGCTCGTGTGCGAGCCGGTCACGCTGGGCGACGACTTCTACCTGAGCCCGAAGGCCACGTGGGCCCCGGGCGGCGCGCTGCAGACCATGCCGGCCTACGGCAGCGTTTCCGGCAACGGCGTCACCGCCAAGCGCCATGTGGTCTCCCAGCCTTGGACCGCGCGCTTCACCTTCTTCATCGGCGCACGCGGCGGCGCGGCCGACAGCTTCTCCTTCTTCGTGCACAACGACGCGCGCGGGCCGTCGGCGCTGGGCGGGGCCTTTTCCGACGCCGGCTATGGAGGTATCGCGAACAGCATCGCCCTGCGCTGGAACTACTACGAGGGCAACGCCATGAGCAACACCGTGGAGCTGGGCCAGAACGGCGGGTGGGCCACCGCCACGCGCCGGAGCAACCTGCCGGTCAAGATCGCCACGATCCAGCTCGAGACCGACATGGTGATCCGCCATGACCCGGTCGCCAAGACCCTGGCGCTCACGATGGCCCAAGGCACCAACGTGATCGCGACGACCTTCACGGGCGTGGATATCCCGGCGGCGGTCGGCGGCAACCTCGCCTACATCGGCTTCGGCGCGGGCGGCGGCGGCCAGTACTGCGAGACGCGCGTCAAAGACTTCCGCTTCACGCTCGACACGCCGACGAATCCGCTGCCCGTCACAGCCTGCCTCGGCACGGCCGTCCTGCCGGCCGGGACGACCAACACCGTCACGCTGGAGACCGTCGTGCCGGACAGCAGCTTCAAGATCGCCTCCGCGACGGTTGGCGACGGCGCCGCTTTGGGGCTCGAGTCGGCCAACGCCAACGGCGGCACGCTCACGCTGGCTGCGGCCACGCTGGCGGGCGCGGCGGCTTTCGACGTGCGGGCCGGCGCCACGCTGGCGGTCTCGAACCTCACCGGCGGCGCGATCCTCACCAAGACGGGCACGGGCACGCTGGCGCTCGCCGGAGCGGCGGCCACCTATACGGGGAACACGGTGCTGGGCGCGGGCACGCTCGCGATGGACGCGCCTCGCCTGCCGGTCGGCACCGATCTTCGCTACACCGGCGGGGCTACGCTGAACCTGGCCTTCGCGGGCAAACAGTATATCCGCGCGCTTTTCGTGAACGGCGCGCCGATGCCCGGCGGCCAGTACACTGCCGCCAACACGGCGTGGATCACCGGGCCGGGCATCCTGGTCGTGACCTATCCGCCAGTCGGCTCGCTGATCTCCGTGAGATAAACCGTTCCATTCGCACATTCAACATCGAATGGCCAACGCCAGACCGAGGCGTGTTCGATGTTCGGCGTTCGTCTTCTTTCACGGCAGGGACGCCTCCCCGAGGCGTCCGCCGGTCCGCGCGCCGGTCGCTGCGGCCGGTCCGCGGGGTGCGAAAACTGTTGACCGGAAACGGCAGATTTGTGGTTTGCGACGCGTTAGGCAGGCGTGATGTGGAGTGCGGCGGCAAGCGGTATCCCGCGCGACGCCGCTTTGCTTGGACGGTCCAGAAAGCGGTGCCGCGCGATGCTTGTCACCGCACTCCATAAAAAGCAGAACCTCCAGCCTCTTTCTTGCCACTTACCCTTCAACATGTTCCAATCGCACCCCTGCTCGCCGCCGCCTCGGTTTATTTCCTAGTCAATCCAATCCGCAGTGTATTATCATTTGAAACGATATTTGTTGGAACAGGCGGAGCTGCGGTAACGAAAGGATGATCGGTATGAAATCACGGAGTCTGGTTGCATTTTTGGCCGCGTTCTGCGCGGCGGGTTCGCTCTGGGCGGACAGCGGCACGTGGACCAACGCGACGGGCGGCAACTGGAGCGACGCGGCCAACTGGAGCGGAGGCATCATCGCTTCGAACAGCGGGGCTACGGCCACGCTCTCAAGCGGCACGGGCACGATCAACAACGACATGACCGACCCGGCCCTCGCGCTGCTCGGCCTGCAGTTCGCCGGCGGCGGCTACACGCTGGCGGGCAATACGCTCACGCTCGACAGCGCGGGCTTCATCACCGTGCTCGCCGGGATCCACACCGTCAGTGCGGGTCTGGCGCTGCAGGGCAACGTCGCCCTCAACGTGGCTTCAGCCCAGACGCTGGCCCTGAACGGTGAGCTTTCCGGCGCGGGCGGCGTGACCGTCTCCGGCGGCCGCGTGGTGCTCGGTAATGCGGCCAACTCCTACGCCGGCGCGACGATCCTCAAGACCGGCATCGTCGAGATCGCTTCGCTCAGCGCGCTCGGCGCAAGCTCGACCAGTCCCACCAACCTCGTGCTCGGCGACGGCATCCTGCGCTACACGGGGCCCTCGGTGACGATGAGCCGCAGCTTCACGCTCGCGCCGACCAACATCGCCGGCGCACGCGCGGCCATCATCGACGTGACGAACGCGGCGACGACGCTGACGCTCGCGGGCCAGGTTGTCGCGCCTGCGGGTGCCTTTATCAAGACCGGCGAGGGCACCTTGGCCTTCACCTATCCGGGGTTTCAGGAGCTGAACAAGAGCCGCACCTCCGTAAAGGAAGACTTCCCGCTGACCATCGACGTCAACGGCGGCGTGGGCACCAACGGCTACGGTGTTTTCAACGTGGACAAGGGCCGCGTCATCCTTGGCGCGCCCGGCCAGACCAATCAGGTCGTCGCGACCGCCTGGGTCGGCACGCGCACTCTCGCCTCGCCGCGCATGGACATCATCGGCGGCGTGTCCAAGTTCACGGGCACCTACTTCACCATCGGACGCGGCTGCGGCACGGCGGCCTCGCCCTCGTCTCCCAGCCTCTACATCAACAACGGCTCCTACGTCGAGATGGCGAGCTTCGTGATGGCGAACGCCAACGGCTCGGGCGATTTCCGCTGCAATCCCCTGCTTTCACTCGACAACGCCACCCTGCGCATCTTCGGAGACTGCTTCCTCAGCGAAAACACCGCGGCCACCTCGACCGTGACGGTCGCCAACAACAGCCTGTTCCAGAACGATTCGCCCTCGCCGGTCCGCGGCATGATTCTCGGCTTCGGCGGCCCCGCCAAAACCGACGTCACCTTCGACAGCGCCAGCACGGGCCGCGTCTATCAGGCGCGGCTGGCCAGAGGCACGTCCCTGACCGTGACCGGCAACAGCGTGTTCGAGATGGACACGACCCCGACCAACGCGCCTCAGGCCGACTTCAACACGGGCCGGGTGAGCTTCAACGGCGGCCGCTTGGCCCAGCGCACGACCAGCCTCGCCTCGGACTGGTTTGTGGCATTGTCCAATATCTTGGTCGGCGCGAACAACATGACACTGGACGTGGCCTCCCATGCCTGGCTCGACGCGCCGGCACGGGTGGATGCCGCCAGCCCCGGCGGCAAGCTGATCAAGAGCGGCAACGGCACGCTGGTGATCCGCCCCGGCATGATCAACGTGGACGTCAACGCCGGGCGTCTCGGTCTGTTCAACGAGAGTCCGCAGGTGACGAACATCTACAAAGGCACCGTCACCATGGGCTCCGGGTCGTCTCTGGAACTCGCGGCCTCTGCCGCCGCGGGCGGCATGACGCTCAACTTGGCGGGCGCGCCCCTGACGCTCACGCCGCACAGCCTGGCCTCCAACCCCGACCTCTGGCGCTTGACCGAGCGTGCCATGCGCCGCACGGACGGCATCCTCCAGCTGACGCCGGAAGTCGGCACCGCCGGAGCCCTCTCGAACCAGAAGGGCGGCGCCTTCCTTCAGCGCAAGCAAACGATCAGTGGAGCATGGACCACGACCTTCTCCTACATCTGCTGGGCCACAGGCACCGACCCGGCCGACGGCTTCGCCTTCGTGCTGCACAACGACCCGCGCGGACTGGCCGCGATCGGCGCGCATGGCGGCAACCTCGGCTATGCGGATACCACGGCCGCCAAGATCACCAACTCGGTCGCGGTGGGCATCAACGTCACCGGCCACCAGATCAAATTCGGCAGGCAGGGTAGCTTTGGCGTGACGAACAATTTGCCGGCCGCCTTGGCCAAACTGGGAAATGTGCCGGTCAAGACGAAGTTCACGATCAGTTACGACGGCGCGGGTCTGCTCACCTGCGTGATCGAGCGGCCCGGTTATCTGACATACCGCTACACGTCACCCGTGAACATCCCTGCAGAGGTCGGCGCCAACGACGCGTATCTGGGCTTCACAGCCGGAACGGGCGGCCGCTACGGCCAGCACTCGGTCACGGATGTGCTGTTCGACAACGGCACGGCCGCGGCGCCGTCCTTCTGCCGGTATGGCGGACGTATCGCGCTCGGCGCCGGCGAGACGCTGAACGCCATCGGGAAGAACTCGACGCAGCAACGCGGCTTCGTGGTGGGTGAGCTGGCTTACGCCAACCAGTCGGTGGTCAAGGCCGACGCCGCATCCGCTTTGTCCGCCCTGCCCGCGCCCACGCTGGCCAACCAGAGCATGTGGAAGCTGAACCAGTACGCGAACTGGAAACCCGACGGCCGCCTGGCCGTCTCCACCAACAGGAACGACAGCCCCGGCTCGGCCTTCACGACCAACGCCTATCCGGTCGCAGGCTCGTGGACCGCGCGCTTCGGCTATGACATCGGGTTGACCTCCACCCCGCCGGCCGACTACATCACCTTCACGGTCCAGAACATCAGCACCAACAATACGGCCCATACGCCCACCCCCGGCTTCGCGATCATGTGGCGCTACTACGAGGGCGGGACCAACTCCACGTCGCTCAGAATGTACACCAACGGCATCGCCGTACTGGCCACGACCAACATCGCGCCGGTGAGCCTGATCAACGGGCAGCACGCCAACATGACGGTTGCTTATGACGCGGCGGCCAAAACGGTCACGGTCATCACCTCCCAGCCGGTCGGCGCCGTCACGAACGTCTTCACCGGCGTGGACATGTATAACGCCGTGGGTTCTGCGCAGGCCTACCTCGGCTTCGGCGCCTTCACCGGCGGCCTCAATGCCGAGAACATCGTCAGCGACTTCTCCTTCGCGTCTGCGGCCATGTCCTCCGGCGGTAACGGCTACCTGGCCTTCGACAAGCTCTCCGGCAGCGGCACGCTGGTCAAGCGCGGCAGCGCCGCGCTGGGCCTGATGGGCGACCTGGATCAGCCGACCTCGAACCTCACGGTGCGACTCGAGCAGGGCGGGCTGGTGCTGCGCAAGAACAACCTCGAGCCGCTCTCCGTGAGCGCCGCGCGCAGCGACTGGGTCTTCACGCCGGAAGGCAAGTGGGGCGACGACGGCACCCTGCAGTTCTGCGGGGCGTACGGAAACAGCGTGGGCACGGTGACGACGTCCCGCCGCCTCCGCGTGAAAGAGCCGTGGACCATCACCTACAGTTTCCTCTTCGGCACGCGCTCCAGCCCGCCGGCGGATGCGTATTCGTTCTTCCTGCACAATGATCCCCGTGGTCCCGGCGCGGTCGGCGCTAACACCGCGAGTGCCGGTTACGGCGGGACGGGCTCCATCCTGAAGAGCATCGCCCTGCGCTGGTACTTCTACCCCAATGGCACAGCCATAACAAACACCACCGCGATCGGTCGGAACGGGGTCATTGACGACGGCGCCAGCCGTCAGAGCTACGCGCCGATCACGCTTTACAACGGTGTGACCGGTTTCGTCATCAAGTACAACCCGACTGCCGCCACGCTGACCTCAATCATGACGCAGGGCGCGGTCACCATCACCAACACCTTCACGGGCGTCAACATCCCGACGGACGTGGGCAGCGACTTCGCCTACCTCGGCTTCGGCGGCGGCTGCGGCGGCTCGTTCGGCGAGATGCGCGTCCGCGACTTCACCATGACCTACGATGCGCCGCTCACCGATACGCTGCCGAACCAGACCTATGTGGCGAGCCTGGATCTCCCGGCCGGGGTGACGAACAGCGTGACGCTCGACACCTCGATCTCCGCCGCCGCGTTCAAGATCGCCGCCGCGACGGTCGGCGACGGCGCCGTGCTCGGCCTGGAGGCCGCCCAGCTGCCGGGTACGCTTGCCCTCGGGGCGGTGACGCAATCCGGCGACGCGTCCTACCCCGTCGCGGGTGGCTGCACGCTCGCCTTGAGCAATGTGGTCGGAGGCGTAACGCTGACCAAGGCGGGCTTGGGCACGCTGGCGCTCGCCGGAACAACGGCCACCTACACGGGGAGCACGGTGCTGGGCGCGGGCACGCTCGCGCTGGGCGCGGCCTGTCTGCCGGCGGCCACCGACCTGTATCGCGCGCTCGGCACGACGCTGAACCTCGGCTTCACGGGCAAGCAGTACGTCCACGCGCTCTTTGTGGACGGGGCGGCGATGCCCGGCGGCCAGTACACTGCCGCCAACACGGCGTGGATCACCGGACCGGGCATCCTGGTCGTGACCTACCCGCCGGTCGGAACGATGATGTGGGTCCGGTAAGCCGCTCAAACCGAACAGCGGACGGCCAAGGGCCCGATGTTCAGCGGTGAGAGTTAAAGGTTCGCGTGTCCGGCGGGGACGCCTCCCCGAGGCGTCCCCGCAGGTCCACTCGCAGCCGCGATTTCCTGAAACGCCTCACCTGCCTGCGGATGCACCTGGCCGAGTTGCTGTAGCGAACATCGCACAGTCAACATCGAACGTCCAACGTATTAGGAAACGCCCTCTTCGCTCACCCGTCTTCCGTTCGATGTTTGACGTTCGTGGCAAAATTATTTCGTTTCCATTCAAAAGGAATCACAAAATATGAAGCTGGTCATTGTCGGCGGGGTGGCGGGCGGGGCGAGCGCCGCGGCGCGGATGCGGCGCCTGGACGAGCAGGCGGAGATCGTGCTCTTCGAGCGCGGCGAGAACGTGTCGTTCGCCAATTGCGGGATGCCCTATCATCTGGGCGGGGTGATCGTCGAGCGCGAGAAGCTGCTGGTGATGCCGGCTGCGCGTTTCAAGGGACGGCTCGCCGTGGACCTGCGGCTGCGCCACGAGGTGACCGCGATCGACCGCGCGGCCCGCACGCTGCGCGTGGTGAACCTGACCACGGGCGAGACCTTCACGGAATCTTACGACAAGCTGCTGCTGGCCACGGGCTCCGCGCCGCTGCGCCCGATGCTGCCGGGCATCGACGACCCGGACGTGCTGACCCTCTGGACCATGAAGGACATGGATGCGATCAAGCTGCGCGCCGAGGGGAGCATGCGCCGCGCGGTGGTGGTCGGCGGCGGCTTCATCGGGCTGGAGGCGGCCGAGAACCTGCGCCACCACGGCGTGGCGGTGACGCTCGTGGAGCTGCTGCCGCAGGTGCTGCCGACGCTCGACCCCGAGATGGCCCGGCCGCTGCAGGCGGAGCTGGCGGAGAACGGGGTGGAGCTGCGGCTGGGCACGGCCGTGGAGGGCTTCGAGCGCACGGCCGGGGGCCGGCTCGCGGTGCGGCTGCGCGGCGGCGAGGCGCTGGAGACCGATCTGGTGGTGCTCTCGATCGGCGTGCGCCCCAACTCCGAGCTGGCGCGGGCGGCGGGCCTGCGCATCGGCGAGCGCGGCGGCATCGTCACCGACGGCACGATGCGCACCGAAGACCCCGACATCTACGCGGTGGGCGACGCGGTGCAGGTCACCGACCCGGTGCTGGGCGTGCCCACGCAGGTCCCGCTGGCGGGCCCCGCCAACCGGCAGGGCCGGCTGGCGGCGGACGCGATCGCGGGGCTGCCGGTGACGCCTTACCGCGGCACCTGGGGCACCTCGATCGTCAAGCTCTTCGGGCTGGCCGCCGCCAGCGTGGGCGCCTCCGAGAAGGTGTTGAAGCGCGCGGGCGTGGCCTTCGAGAAGATCTACATTATGCCCTTCTCGCACGCGACCTACTATCCGGGCGCGGAGCAGATGCGCCTGAAGCTGCTCTTCACGCGCGAGGGCCGGATGCTCGGCGCGCAGATCGTGGGCGGCGAAGGCGTGGACAAGCGCATCGACGTGTTGGCCACCGCGCTGCAGGCCGGGCTGGGCGTGGCCGATCTCGAGCGGCTGGAGCTGGCCTACGCGCCGCCGTTCGGATCGGCCAAAGACCCCGTGAACTTCGCGGGGTATGTGGCGGGCAACGTCCTGTCGGGCGCGACCGTGCCGGTCCACGCGGACGCGCTGCCCGCGGACGCCTGCCTGCTCGACGTGCGCGATCCGGGCGAGTGGGAGAGCGGCACGATCCCGGGCGCGCTGACGATCCCCCTGGGCCAGCTGCGGCTGCGGCTGGCTGAGCTGCCGCGCGACCGGACCATCGTGGCCTACTGCGCGGTGGGGCTGCGCGGCTATCTGGCCGAGCGCATCCTGCGGCAGAACGGCTTCGACGTCCGCAACCTCTCCGGCGGCATCGCGACGTGGCGGCTGTTCCAGGGGAAGTGAGAGAGGACGGAAGACGGAGGACGGACGACGGTTCAAAACAAGGGACCATCGAGGGCTAATCCGTCAGATCTTTCCTTGGTGGTTCGCTCTCTGGTTCCCGCAGTCCTCTGTCCTCCGGCCTCTGTCCTCATCTTCCGCCCGGTTACGGGCGGCCGAGCGCGGCTTCGATGCGCTTGCCGAGGCGGCGCGCGAAGTCGTCGGCCTTGTCGCGCGCCCAGGGGGTGACGACCATCTGCCGCGTGTCCAGCCAGAGCTTCTTGTCGCGCGCCTCGGCCTCCTCGCAGGTCCAGAAGACCGGCTTGCCGAGGCCGAGGGCGAGCCCGGCCTCGAAATAGGCGAGGGGCGACTGCCCGGTGACGTCGGCCACCAGGAAGGTGCAGCGGCGCAGGTCCACGATCAGGTCGTCGGTGATCTTGTTGCCGTACTCCTTGTTCTCGACCCGCGCGGCGGTGTAGCCCGCGGCCTGGATGCCGGCGGCGAAGCCCTGGGCCCAGAGCGGGTCGTTGTCCTTGTCCAGCGCGAGCGCGACCACGGCCAGCGGCTGGGCGGGCGGCGTGGCGGTGTCGAGCTTGGCCCAGCCCGCGGGGGTGAGGTGGTAGGCGAGGCCGGTTGCGCCGGGCTGGCCCTTGCGCGGGGCGGCGGCGGCGGTGTCTTCCTCGATCAGGCCCTTGTCGGCGAGGTAGCGCAGGCAGAAGAGCAGCTCGCTCTTGTTGGCGCAGAAGCCGACCGCGAGCTCCGAGGGCGTGAGGGTGACGGTCTCCGCGAGGTTTTTCGTGTGGCGGCGCAGGTATTTCAGCAGGTAGTCGCTCTTGGTGGCGAGGTCGTTGTCGCGCGGGACCGCGATCTTGGCCACCTTGTCGAGCTCGGCCCACGACTTGAAGAGGTCGACCGTGATGAGCGGCTTCTCGCCCAGGATGTCCCACATGTTGCGGCAGAGGCCCGAGAGCAGGTGCTGGGGCGGGAAGGCCGGCGGGCTGTTCATCAGCTGCGTCTCGGCGAGCCCCTGGACCTGGTAGCGGCCGCAGCGCGGGCAGTGGATCTCGGAGGTGTTGGTGCCGGCGGCCGCGCGGGCGACGTTCGGCGTGCGGCAGATGGGGCAGGGTGTGCGGTTGTCCATGGCAAAGGCTCCTTCGGTTCGCGGATACGGTGAGGATTCAGTTTTAAGCACTATATCAGAAACCGTCAGCGCGGTCAAAAGGTGGCGGTGGCCGGTCCGTGGCACGCGGTATGTCATAGTCGTGGACACCGTAGCCGAAGAAGCAGTGTCCGGGAATCCGGCGCATCCGTCAAATGCGGGACACCGTGGTAGAATCGGCACCCATGAGGAACGAGATGTCACGG
>JAHFSX010000058.1 GCA_023269675.1 Verrucomicrobiota bacterium | reverse complement strand
CGCAAAATCCTCGACGGTCTCTCCGCAGAAGAGAAGGTCAAACGTTACTTCGAGGAAAACGCCGCATGAAAATCATCTCGCCGCTCTATCGCCTGCGTGCATTTGCTCTTGCAAGTCAGGACCTTGTTCAGGTTCTCGGGTTTCTGGCGGCGAGCCGCCCGCACCGGCAGCATCACCCGCACGGTCGCTACCACGTCCCGTAGGTTTGGTTCGCCTGCTCCAGATCCCACAGGTCGGGATCGTCGTTGGTGACGGTGTAGAGCTTCGGGCTTGCGGGATAGCCGGAGACCTGGCCGGTCTGGATCCACCACTGGTTCGTCATGCCGATGTTGCGCGTGTCGAAGGTCCACATGAGACTGAGCTGCACGCGCGCGTCGATCAAAGCCTGCAGCATGCGGTTGAACGTCGTTTTCTCATCCGCCGTGGTCCCGTCGCCGATGGCGCCCCACTCGCCGACGATCAGCGGACGGGGCAAGGCCGCGCTGTTGGTGAGAAAGTAATCGAGCCGCTCTTGATACTGCCCCGTCAGCCACTGGTTGGTCACCGGACCGTCGGAGAAATAGACGACGGCGGCGGCACCCGGCTTTTCCGGGTAATGATGGAGCGTGACTGTATCCATCGGCGCGGGATTATCCATCGGGATGACCTTGGCGAGGTCGGCGCGGCTGTTGACCGTCCACGTATGCGCTTTCCAGTTGCTGTACGCGGACTGCCGCGGCGTGGAGTCTCCGGACATGATCAACCGCCAGGCGTCGATCGAACGGACCGTTGCGGCGAAGATCTGCTTGGCCACCCGGACGTCGTCGCGCGTGATGTCTTCCTGGCCGCTCCACGCCGCGACACCGGACCCCTCCGCCGGAAGGTTCTGCCCGAGCGCCGGGGAACGCGTCGGACGCTGCGTCGCGATGTTGGGCAGATCCACGGCCAGGTTGTATTCGTTGCCGAACTCCCAGCCCCAGACGGCGGGTGAACGCGCGTAGCGGCTGACCACTTCACGCGTGTAATAGGAGATCAGGGCGTTCGAGCCGCTGTCGCTCCGCCCGAGACCTCTGCGATACTCGGCATACGTCGGCTGCCCCAGATAATCAACGTTGAGAGGAGCGGAGGGAACAAAGTCGGTTCCCGGCATCAGGTAACCGGCTGAGACCGCGTCATCCACGAGCTCGCCGACCGTGGTAGCCGTCCAAAACAGATCCAGGATCAGCCCCACGTTATGCTGTTCGGCCTGCTCCACGAGCGTGTCCAATCGGCGGTAATATTCGGTTTTGTTCGCGAAGTAGAGACCCCAGTCCTTGGGCCAGAAGCCGGCCGCCAGCACCCGCACGACCGGAATGTGATGCGCATTCAAAAAGTCGAACCCCTGAATGAAGCTGGTGTCGTTGCTGTTCGACAGATACCGCAAGAACGCATCGTAATAGTTCACGCCAAAGGCGCGCAGCGGAACCGCGGTACCTGCGGCGTCGTAGCGGACCAGCTTGCCCGCCAGCGGCCCCGCGGTCGCCACGCACACCCCCGATGCCTGGTCCATCGCCCGCACGCGCCAGAAACCGCTCTTCTGTCCGGCCAGCGCCACGTCGACCGGCAGCGCCGCGCCCCGGCCGAGAAAATACCGTGATGCCGCGCTGTTCGTGAACGTCAGGTCCGGGCTCTGTTGAAGCTCATAGTTCACGCCGCCGAGTCCGTCCCACGTGACGCGGGCCAGGTCCTGTCCCGTGAGGCTCAAACCGACAGTGAAATCCTGTCCAGCAAGCGAACTAACGGCGGCGGCGGCGGCCAGCACGCCGGCCAGTGCAAAAAACGGTCCGTTCCTGTTGCTCGTTCTCACGGCTTCCGCGCCTTCTCGGTCTCGCCGCCGGGTGCACCGGCCGGCAGGGCGAACGCGCGGCCGCTGGCGAGCACGGCAGCCCACCGTTCGCGGCAGGTCCGCGCCATGCGGGAAGCCACCTCGGGATTACCCGCCTGCACGTCGTTCTTCTCGCCGGGGTCGGCCACGAGATCGTAAAGCGCACACTGGCCTTCCGGCAGCGCATGATATTTGAAGCGCTGCCCGCGCAGCGTGAGGTGGAGGCTCTCGAAGCTGCTATATTTGGGCCCGGCGTCACCCCCGCGCGGCGAGCCGGGGCCGGAGATCGCCATGCGCAGCACCTCCGGTCGTTCGAAAGTGGCTCCAGCGTCCTTCAGCGCCGGTGACAGGCTGACGCCGGTGAAGGACAGATGCGGCAGCGTGTCGGCCCCGACGTCCGCGAGATCGAGCAGGGTCGGCAAGAGGTCCTCCACGCAACCGAGCTGGCCGCGCTCGCCCGGCGCGACATGTCCTGGCCAGCGCAGCAGGAAAGGCACGCGGATACCGTTTTCCCAGACCGTAGCCTTATGGCCGCGCAAGCCTGCGACATTGCGTTTGCTCCAATCCGGGCCCCGGACAATACCGTCCGCGCCCGCCTCCTTGGCTTCCGGCCCGGTCTGGCCGTTGTCGCTGAGAAACGCCACAATGGTGCGCTCCGCCTGACCTGTCTCGCGCAGCGCGTCGAGCAGGCGGCCGATGCAGGCGTCCATCTGCGCGATGGAGCCGTAGCACGCGGCCAACTCCTTCGAGCAGCCCTGCGCGAGGAAAGGTGCGGCAAACTTCTCGTCGCACACCCAGGGCATGTGCGGAATGATGAACGCCACGCTGGCGAACCACGGCTGCCCGCGGTTCGCGCGGATGAAGGCGATCGCCCGCTCCGTCATGAGGTCCGCGGTCCAGCCCTGCGCCCGCGCCCCGCCCTTAGGACTGAACAGCATCGGATCGCGGTGCTCGTATCCGCCGCCGCCGAGCCATTCGTCCCAGCCGAAGGCGGCGGGGCCGTCCTTGCCGACCTTGACGCTGTCGAGTTTGCCGACGTGGAGGGTGCGGTAGCCGCCCGCCTTGAAGAAGGCGGGCATCCGCACCTCGTCCGGCCGCAGTGACGCGCGTCCCCCGACTCCCCACACGCCGGTCAGCAGGTGGTCGCGGCCGGTCCAGAGCGCGGCCCGCGTGGGCGAGCAGGCGGCCGCCGCCGCGAAATTCCTGAACACCGCCGCCTCTCCGGCCAGCCGGTCGAGCGCTGGCGTCTGGACCAGCCTGTTCCCGTTGAACCCGAAGTCGCCGTAGCCCTGGTCGTCGCTGATGATGAGCAGCACGTTGGGTTTTTGAGGTCCGGCCGCAAACGCCAGCAAGGGCAAAGCCAGGCAGGCAGACAGGCACAGATTCAAGGTGATTTTCATAAGGGTCTACTTATCGGGCAGCGGCCGATCCTGTTCGGCGGGCAACATGAACCGGCGTCACGGGCTTCAGCGCCACCACCGGCAGCAGCAAGCGCGAAGCGCGTCCCGCATCGCAATAGATGCGGTTGGTCTGCATCACCGTTGCGCCGGAGTCGGACCACGGCTCACCGGTGCCGGGGTTCACATCGAAGCGGGGATAGTTGCTGGACGTGACGGTGGCGCGGATGCTGTGCCCCTTGTTGAAGATGATGCTGGTGGTCCAGCAGTCCACCGCGACTTCCTCAATTTTGCCCGGCGTGAGCGGATCGGTGATCTCGACCGAATGGCGATAGCGCAGCCTCAGGATGCCCTCGGCGATCAGATAGCTTTTTCCGTCGGGATAGACGTCGCACAGGCGCACGGAGAGATCGGTGTCGGCGGCGGAGGACGCGATGAAAACATCCGCCTTCACACGGCCGGTCACCTCGACGGGCTCAGTCAGCGGCGCGCTTGTGAACACGAGCGTGTCGCTGCGGCCCTCGATGCTGTTCTGGTTCATCGGGCCTCGCGCGAGGGTGAGATTGTTGCCCCCGATGGTGGGGCAGGGATTCGTGGGGTCAAAGATGTACTCGACGTAGGCGTCGGCGCCGACCGCGGGCTTCTCCAGCGTGAGCGCGCCTTCGCGCGTGAAAAAGGCCGCGGTTTCGGTCGCAGGGACAGGCCAGTCGTCGGCGTGCCGCCACTCGTTGCCGGGCGCGCCGGGACTCTTGACGTCGCCCATCACATAGTAAGCGACCGCGGGCTCCCTCTCGATGCCGTTGTCAATGCCGCTCAGGTAATGATCGAACCATCGGCTGGAGCTGTAGCGCTCCGGAACTTTGGTGGCATTGGGGAACTCCAGCTCCCCTGCGGGCATTTTCCCGATGCCGTGCGTCCAGGGCCCCATGATCAGCTTCTGCGCGCCGCGTGCGCCGACCGCGCCGGAGTGCTGGCGGCCCACAAACTCGTCAATGGTGGCTTGGGCGAACATGTCGAACCAACCTCCGACATGCACAGCAGGCATCTTCATCTGCGCGAACTTCAGCGTCGTGTCGAGCGTCCTCCAGTACCCGTCATAGTTCGGATGGGCGTGAAAGAGCTCGAGCGCCTGCGGGTCGTACTTGTTTCCGTTCACCCAGTTTTCGACGTCGGCTTTGCGAAAGGCCCCCCCGATGTAAGAGGCGTCCGCATACAGGCTGGCCGCCGCAACGGATATGTACTGAGCCTGCAAGCCGTCCGGAGCCGCGCCCGCCAGCAAGTTCTGCGTGATGCCGAGCGCCGAACCTCCGATGGTGCCGACGCTGCCGTTGCACCACGGCTGTCGCTTCAGCCACGCGAGGGTGTCGACCCCGTCTTGATGCTCGCCCCAGCCGCAACCCACGAACGGCAGATTCTCGCCCTCCGAGTCAAACCGCCCGCGCATGTCCTGCATGACGAACACAAAGCCGTCGCGCGTGAAACCGCTGCCTTCCTTGCCCGTTGTCGTTCTGCCGTACGGCGTGCGCGAGAGCACGACCGGAAACGGCCCTTCGCCCCGCGGCCGGTAGATGTCGGTTGCCAGCCGCTTGCCGTCGCGCATCGGAATCATCTCGGTCTGCACGATGGGCGGAAGTCCGTAGTCAGCGACCTGCGCCTCCCATTTGGCCGCACAGACCGACTGGTCCGAGGCGGCCGCATGGGCGAACATGCCCTGAATCCGCTGCGACCACTGTTCGCCATAAGACTTCTTCACGAACGCCACGGCGCGCGTCCGTTCCTCCGGCGACAGCGTCTGGTTATGGTCCGCATCGAACTGCGGAAACAGGGCCTTCATTTTGGCGGCGACCGGATCCGGAGCCGCTTGGCAAGAAGAAAGACAAATGAGAGCGAGTGCAAGGTAGGGTTTCATATGCAGCTTAATGATGATGCAGTGTGATAATCAGGATCGTCTTTTCCGGCAAGGTTCCACCGCTTCATTCTGCGGCTCTTTTTGCCCGTCGCGAGGAGCGGATCTTCACGTTAGAGGTGTCGTTGGTATTCGGCGTCGGCATCGGCGCGTGGATCGCCTCGCGCCAGGAGAGCATCTTGTCATGCAGCTCCTTCGTCTTCGCGGGCATCTGCCGTGCGAGATTGTTGGTTTCGCCGAGGTCGTCGCGCAGGTTGTAAAGTTCCAGCCTGTGATCCTCGAAGAACTCCATCAGCTTCCAGTCGCCACACTGGATGGTGCCGACGGGCGTCGTTCGCCACTGGCCGACGCCGGCCCCAAGATAACCGGGAAAGTGCTGATAAATCGCATCCCGTTTCAACGCCGCCGCGGCATCGCGAAACAACGGCACAAGGCTTTCGCCATCGAGCGTGTAATTCGCGGGGGGAGTTGCGCCTGCGACTTCGAGGAGCGTCGGATACAGGTCAACATGTATCGAGGGCGTTCCATTGGTCGTGCCTGGTTTTGTCACGCCGGGCCATCGCACGATGAACGGGTCACGCGTGCCGCCCTCGTAGAGCGAGCCTTTTCCGGAGCGAAGCGGTGCATTATCCGTAATGCAGTTCATTTCGGAATCTTTTCCTTGGAGCTTGCTCTTTCTTTTTGCCGCATTGTCGCAGATGAGCCCTCCCTCGCGGTCGTATCCGCCGACCCCGCCATTGTCGCTGGAAAAGATCAGCACGGTGTCGTCTGCTATTTTCAGTTCGTCGAGCAGTGCCATCACACGGCCGACGCTTTCATCGACACTCGCGATCATCGCCGCGTAGGTCGGATCATGATGTCCGCCCTCGGCCGCCTTCGGTTTGAAATGCTCGATCCAGTCCGCCTTGGCCTGATGTGGCGCGTGAACGCCGAAGTGCGGGAGATACAGAAAGAACGGCGCCTCCTTGTGCCGGCGGATGAAATCCGTCGCCTCGTCGGTGAGAAAATCCGTTAGATATTCGTTCTTCGGATAATCGGTCTTGGGATTCGTCTCGAAATCGAAATGTAGTCCCATCGAGACAATCGCCTCATCGAATCCGCGCGAGTGCGGGTGACGCTCAGCGTCATCGCCGAGGTGCCACTTGCCGAACATCCCCGTCGCGTAGCCCGCGGCTTTGAGCGCTTGCGCGATCGTAATTTTATCGAGCGGCAGTTTGTTCTGATTGTCAACCGGCCGCAGCGGGCGTGACCGCCAGTCGAAGCGATCAATTCCGCCGACCGTGTAGACACCCGTGCGCGCCCCGTACTGCCCCGTCATCAGCGCCGCGCGCGTCGGCGCACAGTTTTGGCAGTTGTGATAGTTCGTGAACCGCATGCCCTGCGCGGCGAGACGGTCGATGTTCGGCGTCTCGTAATATTTGCTGCCGTATACCCCCGTGTCCGTCCAGCCGAGGTCATCGGCCAGGATGAAGACGATATTGGGTCTCCGGCTGGCCGGCTGCGCGTCGGCAGCGAAAACCCCGCCGCCGAGTGCGCAGAGCGTGCACGCCAACAGGAACAGGCGGGAAGATAATGCGCATCTGACCATCTGAACGCTCCTCCGGGGTTGTCCTCAAGGCACCTTGACGAGCTTCGTGCAGTCCGACGGCGCGGCGAGCGTGCAGTCGCCTTTCAGAAAACCGTGTGCGACAAGAAATCGGTCCGCCGCGGCGAGCGTCAGGCCCTGCCAAGGCGGCTGGCGGTAGAAGCCATGGGCCTGATCTTCGGCGGTCCACAGTTCGGCGGTCGTATTGCCGAGGGACTTGAGCCGTTGCAGGGCGACGTCTGAACCTGGTTTCCAATTGTCCCGCGTGCCGAAGAAAAGAATCGCCGGCGGCAGGGAGGCCGTGAGATGTTTCAGCACATCCACTTCCGGATCACCGCTGTCCTTTGCGGTGAATGCGGGGTTGAACAGCAGGTAGGCTGCGACGGCGGTGTCGAAGCCCTGCGGATCGGCCGGGTCGTTCAGGCCGGGATTGGTCGCGCCCAGCACCGCGATGTGGCCGCCGGCCGAGCCTCCGCCCACGACCAGGCGCTGCGGATCGACGCCCAGCTCGTCGGCGTGTTGCTTCATCCAACGAACCGCGCTCTTCGCATCGGTGACGCAGACGCGCTTGTGGCTGCCTTCTCCGGCAGGCCGTTTCCGGACCGCGTCCTTGGACAACATCCGGTAGTTGGCGGTGGCGGCCACAAGCCCGCGGCTGGCGAAGTAGGCGCACGCGTAGCGGAACTGGCTCAGGTCGCCGCCTGTCCAGCCGCCCCCGTGAAACAGGAGCAAGCCGGGAACCTTGGGTCCGCCCGGCTTCCAGTCCGGAGGGTAGTACACCTCCAACTCCTGCGGCGCGCCGGCCGACTGCTTATAGACAAATATCTTCCCGGGCTCCGCGGACCGGTCCGTCGTGTTGGTCGCCGATGCCCCCCATCCGGTGCCGCACAGGACCACAAAAGCCGCACACAGGACCATCCAGCGTTTCGTGTTCATCATTCAAGCGCCTCCCTGCTCATTATCGTCGGGTTAATCCCGTTCAGCCCTTCCAGTATACGGTCTAACTTAAATCATCGGACATGCTTACATGATTTTCATGAGGTGAAAACGATGAACTCAATCCGGCTTATCCTGTTGTCTCATATAAACGGCGCGCCCGCGTCTTTCTTGCCGCGCCTTGAAAAAATAGTTGCGCCGACCCGTCGACCGCCTAATCGTGACCGGGCAGACGCGTGAAGAAAACCTCATACTCCTGCTGTTGCGTCGCCTGATAGTAGATGCCGCGCAGCTGGTCGCTGGCCTTGTCGTAGATGAGCGTGTAGGTCGAGCCCGGATAGTTCTCGTCCCGCAGTTCCACAAACACCTTCACGAAGCCCCGCTCCAGGGTCAGCCTGGCCTTGCCCACGTGGATCGGGTTCGGATTAAAGTACGCCGCCTCCAGCTCATTCTGCGGCAGGAGCCGCTTGAGCTCGAGGACGTACCCGCCGTCCGGCCGCAGCCACTGGCCCTTGAGCGTCCCAAACTCGGACGGCAATTGCGACGACGACGCTGAGGCAGCGGCCGCGCCCGGCCTGACCGGCCCCCTCACGACAAACAGCGCCACGAGCGCCACCAAAGCCACACTGACGACGACGCCCGCGACCAGCAGGATCCGCGCGTTCGAGGCGGGCGTCGGCACGGGTGAATCCCACGCCGAGCGTCTGTCTTCACGATTCAATGACTTGTCCATACCGGCACCTTCTCTTTTTTTCCGCCAAATTCAGGCGTGCTGTCCTCAGGGCAAATCCCGTCACGCATGATCCAAGGATCTCATTACTTTCACATAACCCGACAGCCGATGCAATCGTGATTTCGGATGCGTCGTTACCAAAGAACGCTTGCCGGGCTAAGGAAGACTAGGTTCGGACTTTCAAGAGGATGAACTCGACAGACAGTTCCGCACACGGAATCCGCTCCTCGTCCAGAACAGTGACGGCCACCGCGAGCGTGCGGTTGCCGTTGGCTTTGAGCAGGGGCTCCCCGCAGGCGGAGGCGACGGCGGTGCCGTCCGAAACGACGCGCTTAAGGTAGCTGATCGACGCCGTCTTGGCCACGAGGTCGCCTGCCAGTCCGCCGTCGGCAAAGAGGCGCTCCGCCGCACGGTAGGCCGCGAGAATCGCGCCGGCGTAGATCGACCCCGCGAAGAGGCTGCCTTTGTCGTTGAGGTTGTGCTCGAGCGGGATGCGGACGCCCGCACCCTCTTCGCGCAGATGAAGGTTGTCGCCGGCAGGGATGTTCATGTCAAATCGGCCTTCCGTGTTTTCGCTCCCCGCGCCTCACGGCACGGCCACGCGCAGCGCGATCAGCTGGTAAGGGCGCAGATCGAGCGTCACGCTGTCGCCGGCCCGCGCGACCGCCGCGCCGGAGGCCAGCGCCGTCACGAGGCCCTGGCCCGGCAACTTCACGCGAACCTGCTTCCGCTCGCGGCAGTCCGTGTTGACCACCGAGACATAGATCCCGCTCTTGCCCGCGTCGATCGCGCGCACCACCACGGCGGGATCGCCGCAGGCGCCTTCGGCGCGCGTGCTCGGCAGCGCCGGGAGCGCCAGGAAATTGGCGTTGAAGTCGCGCACATACAGCGGGAATCCTCGGCCGAAATTATTGCTGTCCAGATAGCCGATCATCGTCGGATCGCCGTTGGCCATCGCCACCGCTTCGGCCTGCATGCAGAACGGCCCGGCGCGCTCGACGTCCGCCACGAAGTATCCCAGCTTCTCCTTGTCGGCCGCGTCGAACATCATGTTCTCGTTGAGCGCGTAGTGCCGCACCAGCGCAAGCCCGGTCTGAGTCCGGTACGGGTCGAGCGTCTTGGGCGAGTTCACCGTGTAGAGCCGGTTGAAAGGAAGCGAGAGCATCACGCCTTCCACCGACTTGTACGTCAAAGGATCGTCGGCGGGATTGGCGTGTTGGATCTCCCAGCCGCCCCAGTTGGCTCCAGGTGCCAGCAACGCCGTGAGGTAGAGGTCCTTCTCGGCAACCTCCGCGGGCGTATAGACCTGCCACGTGCGGTCCAGCGGCGGCTTGTGAGCCTCCTGCGCGAGGATCGGCGCCCACACGTCCGGCGCGTCGGTGAAGAAACGCGGCTGGAAGTCGCCGAAGCCCTTGCCCGGCTCGCTCGCGCACCCGGTGAAGAGCACGACCGCGTCCTTCACGCCCTTGCCGCGCAGATAGTCGCGCATGGCCGCGAGGAAATCGCGCCGCTTGGTGTCCCACCAGGCGATGTAACGGGCGTAGAGAGCCTTGTCCGCTTTCAGTTGATCGCGCGTCACGGCCGCACCCTTGTTGGCCTCGTCCGCGAACCGCTTGAGCGTCTTGGGCCCGAACCCGATCGGCAGTTGCGAACGCGGCCTGATCCAGATGCCCGCGAACTTGGCCTTGTCCTGCAGGTTGACCACGGTGAGGTCGAGCATCTTCTGGAAATCGGCATAGGTGTCAGGGTCCGTGATGTCCGCGTTCGAGGACTCGATCCAGTTGATGTGCGTGTACTGCCCGTCGCCCTTGAGCGGCTGCGCACGGCGCTGGTTGCCCAAGCCCTCCTGGCCCTTGCTGCCGCTGTACTCGTAGTACGGGAACACCTCAAAGCCATACCTGCCCATCAGCTCCACGACCTGCTTCCAGATATCCTTCTGCTCGCCGTTGAAATACACCCACTTGTTGCCGCCATACTCCGTAGAGTCCCAGTGCTGGCAGGCGCCGAACTCGAGCAGGTCCTTCGAATACGTGTTGATACCGAGGAAGCGCATCTGCTCGGCCTTGTAGCGGTACCAGTCCAGCGGATTGTCCACCCCGCGGTCCTGCGGTTTCTTGCCGCCGATCACGCCGTCCGCCATCTCCTCGCGCCAGAAGAGGCGGCGGTGCGGCAGCCCCTCGGGCGGGAAGTTGATCTTGAGCGCGAGCTTCTCCTCATCCACCACCTCGTAGAGCCGGATGCTCGCTACAGCCGCGCCCTTCGAGAGCGGATCGTTCTCGGCCGAGAACTGCGCGACCGTCACGTCGAACCCGTCTTCGGGCGTGAGCGTGCGCGGTTGGTTCGAGCCGCGGATCAGCCCCTTCTCCGCAAAGCGGTCATGCAGCCGGAAGAGCAGCGTCCACGTCTCCCACTTGCCCGAGAGCGGCAGGTTCAGCGACTCGACCTGGCTGTCGACGTACTTCGCGTGCAGCGTGTCGCCCGTCGTCAGGCCGGTGTGCAGACCGCGCGAGGTCTCGTTGCCGGTGTTGATCACCACCAGGCTGCGCGGCGCGTCCTCCGGGTACTCCACGGCCAACACGTACGTGCCGCCCGGCCGCAGCAGCTTGCGCGCGCCCAGGCGGAAGGTCATGTAAGCGCACTCTTTCGAGGTCGGCGACACCACGCGGCAAGGCCGCCCCAGAACCGTTTCGACGCGCACCGCGCCCGCGGGATCGCTGCGCAGCGCGTGCCCCGGATCAGCCGCGCCGCACACCACCTCGTCCACCAGCGAGAGCCGGCCGAAAGGCGGCAGCTCGACCATGGGCCGTTTGAGCGCCTCTTCTTTGGCCTGCTTGAGCGCGGCCTGCCGTTCGGCCTCCTTGCGCTCGGCCTCCGCCTGCGCGAGTTTGACCGCCTCCCAGCCGCGCGCCGAGTAGGCGTCCAGCACGATCTCGTTGAAGATCGCGCCCCCCGATTTCAGCTCCAGCATCAGGTAGCGCGTGGTGACGTTGAGCGGCTCCGCCGCCCAGTTCTTGTAGCGCTTGCAGTCGTAGGTCGCCGCAACCTGCCATGCGCCGGGCTTGCCCGTGTGGATCACGACGTCGCCGCTGCCGTTCATGTCGCAGATCCAGAGCGTGGCCAGCGGCACCTCCGTGCCCAGGTCGATGGTCGCCTGGAACGGGAACTCCTTGTTGTGCTGCGACGCGATCTTCCAGCCTGTGGCAGGCTCCCCCGACGGCGGGTCGCCCGCCTCCAGCTGCTCGTCCACCAGCCCGGAGAAGTCCGCGTGGGGCGAACTGGAGGTGACCTGCTCGGGCCGCAGAGTCAGCCGGTACTGCCCGGGCGGCGTGGCATGCGAAACTCCCGCAATCAGCCAGACTGTCGCAATCAAGAAAATGGGGAAACGGGATTTGCCTAAAGACATAGACTCCTCATTCGGAATTTATGTTTACAAGCTAACACGCCCCGTTCCGCCAATCACGAAGAAATTCGCCGTTTGCTGACATATTTTTTCCTCGCTCCGTTTTCACCCCGCCGTTTTCTCCTTGCAACATTCACCCGCTCCGTTACACAATCTGCCGCATAGAAGTGTGAAAAGGAAGATGCCTTTCCTTCTCCGGGAGTCTTTATGCGTCAGTCTATCATGCTAGCTTTGTTATTTCTCAGCCTGTCGGCAGCCCTCCGTGCCGCGCCGCCCGCCGACCCGTCGCTGCTGCTCTGGCTGCCGCTCGACGAAGGCGCCGGCAGCATGGCCGCCGACCGCTCGCCCAATGCCCTCGAGGCCGACCTCGCCAACGTCCAGTGGGCCGCCGGCGCCTTCGGCACCGCCGCCCGTTTCGGCGGCACCAACGCCTTCATCGACCTCCCGCCCGTGCCCGGCCTCAACGGCGCGACGCAGTTCACCCTCTCGGTCTGGGCCGCGTGGGAAGGCCAGGCCGGCCGTTACCCCAATCTGCTCACCACCCGCACCTGGAGCCCCGGCGGGCTCATGCTTTTCGTCTCCGACAACACCTGCTCCATCCGCATGGGCCGGCCCGGCAACACCTGGAGCGAGGTCGGCGCGGGCCTGCTGAGCAGCCTGCCCCAGCGCCAGTGGACCCACCTGTGCGTCACCTTCGACCAGCCCCGCATCACGACCTATGTGAACGGCCAACCCGCCGGCCGCGCCACATGGCCTTATCCGGCCGCGGCTGACGGACTGCGCCTCGGCGGCTGGGCCGGCCCCGCCTGCCACAACGGGCTCATGGACGACCTGCGGATCTACTCACGCGCCCTGCCGGAGACCGAAATCGCCGCGCTCGCGCAAGATCCGACCCGCGCCCGCGCCACTTATACCGTGGTCGACGAGTCCAAGCTCGACCAACCTCTCGCGGCCACTTTTGCGAACCGCCGCGCCACCCTGACGATCGACACCCAAGGCCGCGCCGTCTCGCTCCGCACCCGGGACACGCGCCGCGAGCTGCTGGCCAAGCCCCATCCGCTCGTCACCGCCCGCCTCGCGGACGGCCGCTCGCTCACCGCCCGCAGCGTCACGCGCAAGGGCGACACCCTGACCTTCGCGTTCCCCCGCAGCGCGGGCGCGGCGGTGGTCGACGTCGACACCCACCGCGACTTCTTCACCTTCACCGTCCGGTCGCTCACCCTCACCAACGCCGCGTCGCTCACCTTCTGCAGCCTCGCCGTGGCCCCCGCGAAATACCAGGGATCGATGGCCAACATGCTCTCTGACGACGCCGACGCCGTCTGCCTGCGCGGCTACGACCTGCCGGTCGAGATGGAGCTCAGCGGCAGCGTCCTGAGCGTCGGGACCACCGCCGCGCACGCCCTCACCGGCTGGCGCGCGGGCCTCGCCGCCGGCCCCAAAGCCGAGATGCCCGCCATGCTGCGCGCCATGGCCGAGTCCGCCGGCGTGCCGTTCTCGAAGCTCGGCGGGCCGTGGTCGCTCGGCGCGGAGGCCAACCGCGGCTCGTACCTCTTCGCCGACCTCGCTCACGCCGCGACCGACGACTGGATCGAGCTCGCGCGGCGCGGCGGCTTCACCACCGTCCACCTCCACGCCTGGTGGCGCAGCCTCGGCCACTACGAGGTCAGCACCAACCTCTACCCGCGCGGCCTGGCCGACATGCGGGATACCGTCAGCCGCATCCACGCCGCCGGCCTGAGGGCCGGCATCCACACACTCACCGCCTGCATCGAGCCGCATGACCCGTGGATCACCCCCGAGGCCAGCCCGGATCTCATCCCCTTCGATACCTACACGCTGGCCCGACCCCTCGCCGCCACCGACACCGTGCTCTATGTCAACGAGAAGCCGTCGCCCCGCCACGACACGGTCTTCACCTACATGAGCAACGGCAACGCGATCCGCATCGGCTCCGAAATCGTCCAGTACGCCGAGGTCACGCGCGAGCCGCCCTACGCCTTCTCGAAGTGCAAGCGCGGCGCCTTCAAGACCCGCCCCGCGGCGCACGCAGCCGGCGAGCGCGCCGACTACCTGCAGCAGCGTTATCTCGCCTTCTACCCGCAGCCCGACTCGCCGCTCGCCGCCGACCTCGCGGACCACATCGCCAACGTCTTCAACAGCTGCGGTCTGGACCAGATCTACTTCGACGGCTCCGAGGGCATGATGAGCCGCTACGGCATCGACGCCATGCGCCACGCCATCTTCAAGCGCCTCAAGGGTGACCCGCTGGTCGAGGCCAGCTGCCACGGCGAACACAACTGGTGGTTCCACTCGCGCCTCGGCGCGTGGGACCATCCCGTCTGGGCCGCCAAGCGCTTTCAGGACAAGCATATCGCCGAGTCCTCGCGCTACCGCGACTCCGATCTGCTCGAGCCCCAGATGGGCTGGTGGGCTCCGCGCATGCCTACGCCCCAGGCGCGCGGCCACTTCCTTGACGAGATGGAGTACTTCGCCTGCAAAAACCTGGGCCTCGACGCCGCCATGTCGATCCAGGGCGTGAACGTCTCGCACGCCCCGCTCCCGTTCCACATCGAGCGGCAGTTCACCCTGCTCGGCTGGTACGAGCACCTGCGCCTCGCCCGCTACTTCGACTCGCAGACCGTCGCCCGCGTGGCCGTTCCCGGCGACGAGTTCCGCCTGCGCCAGGACCGCGACGGCGCGTGGCGGTTCACGCCCGTCAAGATGAGCGCCCACCGCATCAGCAGCCTCGGCAACGGCTCGGAAAAGTGGAGCTCCCTCAACCCCTGCGCGGAGCAGCCGCTCTCCGCGCGCATCGAGGCGCTCTACGCCGTCGCGCCTTACGACAGCCCCAAGCGCATCCCGCTCGCCGATGCCGCCGACTTCGCAGCCTTCAAGACCGCGACGGCGTCCTCTTCCATCGCGCTCACCCTCGCCGAAGAGACCGCGGACGTCAAAGGCGGACACCACAACCTGCGGCTGCATGCCGAAAACAAGGGGGCCTCGCGCGTCGGCGCATGGGCGCGCGCCACACTTGAATTCCCCGCACCCTACCGCAGCCTCAACGGCGCGGGCGCGTTCGGCGTGTGGGTCAAGGGCGACGGCAAGGGCGCGCTCCTGAACCTCCAGCTCGGCACCCCGCGCGAATACATGCACGCCCTCTCGGACCACTACGTCACGCTCGACTTCACTGGCTGGCGTTACGTGGAGCTCCTCGTGCGCGAACGCGATGTGGAGCGCATGGCCGACTACACCTGGCCCTACGGCGGCGCGTACGACATCTACCGCAACCCGCTCGACATGGCCCACATCTCGCAGGTCAGCCTCTACCTCAACGACCTGCCGACCGGCGCGAGCGTCGAGGTGACCGTGAGCCCCGTGATGGCGCTCCCGGTCCAGTCCGCCGCGCTCCAGAACCCCACGCTCATCGTGAACGGCCAAACCCTCACGCTGCCGTTCACGCTCAGCTCAGGCGACTTCGCGGAGCTGGAGCCCGACGGGCTCTGCACGCACTTCAGCGACCGCGGCGATCCGCTCGACCGCATCCGTCTTCCGTATGTTGCACCGGCTTCAGCCGGCCCTGCGCACGTGCCGATGTTGCGCGCCGGCCCCAACACGTTCAGCTTCGCCTGCACGCCTCCGTCCAACGCCAGCGCCCGCGCGGAGGTCACGGTCAACGCCTTCGGCGCGCCCTTCGGCACGCCCAACCCTCGCCGCAGGATCGGCTGGGAGCATCTGTCGCGCGAGTACGAGATGACGCGCCTGATCACCGAGCCCGCCGGCCCCGACAACGCCTGGGACGTGGCGGTGCGTCCGGGCGAAAAGGCGAAACTTGAGATCGAGCTCTGCGGCGCGATGGGGTCGCCGGTCCTGACCGTCGGCGGCCGCGCGCTGCGCTTCCCGGTCACGCTCAAGACCGGCGAGCGCCTGCTTTGCCGCGACGGTCGGCGCTGGACCGTGATCGACGCGAAGCGCGCGGCAATCGCCGAAGGCACGCTCGACACAAAGGTTCCCGTGCTACAACCCGGCACCACCGCCATCGCTTTTTCCTGCGCCGCCCCCGACCGCGCCCAGGTCAAGGTGGTCAAGGTGTACGAGTGAGGGAGAAGGCTGTTAGCCCGACGCATGCGGAGCCGGTGCAAACGGAGCGGTAACTTTATTAAACGATTAGGATTACGAAGCGTCCTCGGCTCCTCTTAATCCTAATCGTGCTCTTAATCGTAATCCATTTGAAGTTACAGGTAGGCGGTTTAGGCTAGATGTGTCTATTCTCTCTGGCGGGGACGGTTCCCCGAACCATCCGCCTGACGGATAGGGCGGACGCCTCGGGGATGCGTCCCTACCCTCGGTCCGGCGTGCTTTCTCGCCTTGCCCGAAATCACGCCCCGCGCTCGAACGTGAGGCCGAGCGCCTGGCCGGTCTCGCGGATGTGCTTGGCCGCCGTGGCGTACTCCTCCTCGCCTTTGAGGTGCTCGAGCATCAGCGGCGGCGGGTCCGGCAGCGCCGCCAGACGACGGAGGTAGGTGCCGTAATCGATCTTGCCTAGGCCGGGACGGACCTCTTTAAAATGGACGTTCATTTCCACCTCCCACGCCAGGTCCTTCGCGTGGCAGCTCACGATCCACGGCGCGAGCTTATCGAAACACGCGTTCAGGACGTCGGTGTTGTTGTAAAACTTCTCGGGGGAGCTGATGAGATTGCAGGGGTCGAGGTGCACGCCGAAGGCGGGGCGGTCGACGGCCTTGATCATCGCGAGGTACCGGTCCGCCGACTCCGGCATGGTCCAGCCCATCATCTCGTAGCAGAACTTCGCGCGCCGCGGCTTGGCCGCATCGATGATCGCCCGGGCGTTCTCGACCGCCGCGTCGAAGAACCGCGGCGTGAAGTTGTCGGGATGCGGCCCGTACCAGATATCCGGATTGAACGACCCGGCGATGTCGACGCAGCAGCGCGCGCCGACGGCATCCGCCAGCGCCAGCCCCTCGGTGACGGTGGCGATATTCTTCTTGCGCTTCTCGGGATCGGGGTCGAGCAGGTTGCACCAGCGACCGACCTCGGCGATCACGACATCGGCCTCGCCGAACGCGGCCTCAACCGCGCGGATGCGGCCGGCGTCCGCGATCTCGACCTTCGGGCAGTACGCGGCCCGGTAGCCTGCGGCCCGGTGCCAGCGGGCGAGCTCGACGGGATCGTCGCTCTTCGCGAAAGACGGCCCCCCCAGCCGAAGCGGACGGGCAGCGGCCGCCGGAGCCGCGGCACGTGCCGACACTGCCAGCGCCGCGGCGGCGGCAAACGTGGACCGGATAAAGGTCCGGCGGTCAATCAAAGCAGCGCTCATGTGGACAACTCCCTTAACACATTAAAGTCACCTTAGCATGCCGCGTAGGTTGTCAAACAGGGGCGGACTAGTCAAGCACGGGGGCGAGGGAGGCGATTCAGTTTCGTTGAAACTGAGTCGCACCAAGGAAAATTTAGGAGTTAGGATTGAGGAGTTGGAAGCGCAGAAGAACCTGAAAACAGGGCGCTCAATAAGAAGGAACCCTTCCATGAACAACCGTTTCTTGAGGCAATACGTTTGACCTCATTTTGAAGACACGAACACGGACTCTCGAGCATGGTACGAACACGTTCGCCGTCACGGAATTGCAACTCCTAACTCCTAAATCCTAACTCCTCCTTCGGGTGCACGGAGTGCCCGCCCTACCAGGCACCTTATAGAAGGCGCTGAACGCTGATCTGTGACTTTGCCGATTCAGGCATCGGAAAACTCACTGGAGCGTGAACACGAGGCCCGTGAAGCGGCGAGGGGCGTGGGTGGCGATTTCATACCACGCGGTTTGGTAGTCGCAGCTGAGGGCGAAGGTGGCGTGGCCGCCCGCGGCGGTCACGGGGACGCTGGCTTTGCGGCGGCCGCGCTCGTCCAGCGCCCATACGCTGACCGACGCCGCCGGGAGCTCAAGGGCGACGGCCGCGTCGACGCCTTCCAGCAGCGTCGGCGCGGAACCCCAGTTCGCGGAAGCGACCATCGAGGTGGCGTTGGTCGGCCCCATGCCGGCGCTCCAGATTTGATGGAAATTGTCGGTATACCCGGTCGCTGTCAGCAGGATGCGGCTGCCGGGACTTTGGAAGCCGGGGCCTTCCCTGACCAGAAGCGTGAGGACGCACCAGCCGCTGCGCTGCAGCGTGGCGCCGGGCGTGACCGCGACCCCGTGACCGAGGTTAAAGGTCTGCCCGTTGGCGTCGCCGATGATGGCCTTGGCCAGCGGCGCGCGGACCGTGACGACTTTCTGTGTCGTGTCCCACGTGAGTTCGCCGGTGTCGCTCACGATGGCGGCGGCGTTGGTGTCGCGCCACGGGGCGCAGACCGACGCGACCGCGCCGGTGCAGATGGCGAGGCGCTGGCGCAGCGCCAACCGGCTGTCGACGCCGAAATCGGCCACGCCGAGTGTGACATCGGTCTGGGCGATGCGGCCGAGGGCGAGGTCCAGCGAGACGGTTGTGCGGGCTTCGTTGGCAGCGGAGGCGATACCGCCGCCGCGCAGAATGGCGGCGGCGAACGGATAGGTGATGAGCTTGGCCGGTTCGCGCGCGGTCGAGAAGAAGTCGCTGAAGTATCCCCGGTCCCAGGTGGTGTTGTCGAGATACTGGAAGAAGAAGATCGCGTCCCACTGCTGCAAGGCCGCATAGGCGGCGTCGAGCGGCAGGGTTTCCGCCGTGAACGTCGAAGGCGCGGGATGGTTGAATTCGGTGCAGACGAACGGCTTGCCGGCGACGCGCGTCTGCGCCCGTCCGGGAAGGGTGCCGCCGGCGGCGTCGCCCGTCATCGGCACATTCTTAACAGTGTAGTTGTTCGAATCCCAAGGCTTGTCGGGAAACGACGGATGCTGCCAGTAGGCGTGGCTGTCCACGACGTCACAGGCGGCCTGCATCAGCGACGGGCTGTAGGAGGTCTGCGTGCCGACCAGCAGGGACTTCGCGCCGAGCGTGTCCCGGACATAGTCCCGCATGCCGGTCCAGTAGCCGGACTCCGTGTCCCAGAGAAAGCGCATCCAGTCCCGCTGGACGGCCCGCGTGCGCAGGGCGCATGCGGTCTTGTTCTCGAGCAGGGCCACGCGGCCCAGCGTCTCGCCGGCGGCCAGTCCGATGCCGGGCGTGCCGGCGCGCAGCGAGTGCGCGGCGAACCAGACCTTCCCGGTCTGCGTAGCGAGGCCGCTCATGCTCATCCGCGCGAAGGACTCCGTCGCGCCCGGCGTGAGGACGACGGTGTGGAACTGCCAGTTGGTGGAGAGCGTGACGGCTGCCGAAGCGAGACTTGAGTACGGATCGTTCTGCTGCATCAGGTTGAGAGCCAGCGAGCGCGGCAGTTCGGTCTTGGCCCAGAAGGTGACCGTGTAGGGCTGGCCGTTGGTCACATGGAGGTTGCTCTGGTAATACTGCACGTACCAGCTCACCGCGTCATTGGTGGCGACATTGATTTCCAGCGCGTTGCTGCCGTCCGGCGCGGCGTTCGTGACGATCAGCTTGCTTGCGGCGGCGGGCGCGACGACCTGAAACGACCACGGCGCGGCGAAGACCGCCGTGAATTTGCCGTTGGTCAGCATCTCCGCGCTCGCGGTGCCTTCCGCGCTCGCGGAAGAGGCGCCGAGCAGCGCGTTGCCGGTCAGCACCGACAGGCCCGCGAACCAGATTGTCCCTGCCTGCGTCCCGAGGCCGGCCAGGTCGAGCCGGGCGTTCGTCGCGCTGGCGCTCGGCACGATCACGAGCGTGAACTTCTGCCAGTCCGCAGTCAGCGCGACCGATGTCGCGCCGAGCGCCAATCCCGGCGCGTCGTTCTGCATGAAGCCGACCTCAGCCGCGCACGGCGCAGCGGCCTTGGCCCAGAAGATGACGGTATACGGCTGGCCCGCTGTCAGCGCGAGTCCGTTCTGGCCGAAGCCAACGGCACCGGGCGCCGTGTCGCTGATACGCACGGCGTTGCCGTTGTCCGGCGCGTCCCCCGTGTCGATCAGGGCCGTGGCCGCCGCAGGCGCGGTCACCCGCAGCTCCCACGGCGTCGCCAGGGCCGCGGCGAAGGTCCCGTTGGTGAGCAACTCCCTGCCGTACGGTTGCGCGCCGGCCGGTGCCCAGGCAGCCGTCAGCGCGGCGGTGTCGGCGTACCGGGCGGCAAGCCAGGCGTTCCACTGGCTGCTCAACTCGTTGAGATAGTTGGTGTGGCAAGCCGGGCCGAACGTGCCGTTCTGCCACTCGTGGATGAAGCCGTTCTCGTTGTTGATCTCAATGAAGGCGACGGCGGGCTCATCGACGTACGCGTGACCCGTGTAGGCATTCACGTGCGTGAGCAGATCGCGGGCGTACTCCCGCTGCAGCGCGATCATGCCTGGCACGAAATTGTCGACGCCCTTGAAATAATTCGGCACGCCGTTGGTGGGGTAGCCGGCATAGCTGCGGCTGACATGGAGATTGAGGTTGGCGTAGATGCCGCGTTCTTTGAGCCGGGCGATGAAGTAGTCGAGCTTGTCCAGCTGCCCCGGATCGAGCGTGCGCAGGTACGCGGGGTTGCCGCTGGGCACGTTGGTGAAAATGCCGCGCGGGGTGACGGAGTTGTCCATGTGGTGGAAGCGGACACAGTTGACGCCCAGCTTGTCCAACCGCGCCGCGAGCGCTCCCGCGGCCGCGTGGTCGGGAAACGCCGCAGCGAATGTCATGTTCACGCCTAAGAAGCGGATCGGCGCCGCGCCGGCCTGGAGGTGGCCGTTGGTCGCGGTGACCCAGGCGTCCGCGGCCCCGAGGGACAGCCCGCTCATGTCCGCGACGCTGTTGGTTTCGGCATCATCCCACGGAAGCGTGAACGGGAACCGCCGGTAAGCGAAGACGGCGCCGGCGCTGCCGGCCGACGTGTGTCCGGCGGCGTCGGCGGCCGCGACGGCATACTCGTAGGAGCGGTACTTGTCGAGCGGTCCCGGATCATCGAAGGACGTCGTCACGCTCGTGCCGATGAGCACCCCGTCGCGGTATACCCGGTAACCGGCCACAACGGCCGCATCGGCCGGAGCCGTCCAGCTCACGCGCGCAGATGTCGGGCCCGTCTCGAACGCGCGCACGCCGGCCGGCACGCTCGCCGTGATGGGCAGCTCTTCCTGGAACACCTGCAGCTCGCTGATGCCGACCCGCATTTCGGTGGGGCTGAAATTGGAGAGCACGCGCAGCGCCAGCCACCGCCCCTGCAGCCCCAGCAGGCTGACGTCCGGTTCGCCGGCATAGGTGCTGACACCCGGCGCCTTGGCAACGTTGATTTTATTGATCACGCGGGTCCACTGCGAGGTGTCGCTGAAGTCGGTGCCGGGCGCGGTGCCCAGGCTGGAGAGGTAGACCTCCGCCTCGCGTATCCCCCGGTTGGTGGACGCTGACCCGGTGCTCCAGTAGTTGAAGTTCCAGAGCTTGAAATGGTCGAGCGGGACGACCTGGCCCAGATCGACCCGGAACCACTGTCCGGAAACGGTGGAGGCTTGCGTCGCGCTCATCCACGTCACGTAGTCGGCGGCGACACTGTGCTGGATGCCGTTCAGGCCCGCGCCGTTCACGGCATACTTGGCATCGCGCGGGGAGGTGGTCGAAGAGGCCGCGGCCGAGCTGTCGGTCAACGGGACCCGAATGGCCGCCGAAGCGTCCATCGCCCATGCGGCGCCTAACGCCGCCAGCGTCGATCTGCAAGCCTTGCCCATCGACCCCTCCTCGCGCCTTCTGTCCGATTACGGGTCATAGTATAACATAGCTGTGGCGGTGGTGTCGCGGTCGGCCTTCAGGCGGACCCAGTGGGCGGAGTATCCGGCAGGAAAGCGGTGCGTGAGCGTCTGGCCCGATGCGGCGGCTAGCTTCGCATACGGACACCAGTGGGCGTTACCGTCGATGTCCACTTCGATATCAAACGTAACGGGCGTGTCGGAACCGTGCGAGAGCGCGAGGGTCTTGGTGCGATAGCCGGCCATCAGATACGGATCGCTCGGCTCGCCGGCCTTGACCGCCGTTTCTTTCCACGGCCCCCCCGTGCCGGCCGGTGCGCCCATGCGCCAGAGGTCGTCCACCTCGCCGAACCAGACCGCGGCCTGGCCGTCGGCCGACGTGTAGCAGTGCCCGTCCGCCGCCGCGTCGGCGCGCACGCCGGCGAGCACGAGCATCCCGCGCCACGAGGCGAAGTCGCTGATGCGCTTGTTGTGGGTGCAGACCGGGCGCATGCGCTGATACCCGCCGGCGTCGCCGCGCGGAACCTCGTAGAACGTGCCGTGGGCGTTGAGGAGGCTGCGCTCGGTCACCACCTCGCGTAGCGCGCGCGGCCAGACGCCGGCGAACGGCCGGTCATACGCGGCGGAGCCTTTCGGGAGCCGGTAGCGCTTGCCCCCGGCCGTGACGATGACCGAGGCGGCGTCCACCGTGAAACCGGGCTGGTCACCGATGCCGTACTTGCTTCTCAGGATCTCCTCTTTGGCCGGATCGTTCATGGGCGTGAACGCCAGCCGGCCGTCCATGCGCCACGCGCTCTTAGCCGTAACCTGCGATCCCTCGCAGCGGTTCGCGGCGAACAGCAGCGTGCGCGCATCGTTCGAGGCGGGCTTGACGAGGCCGCCCACCACCGCTCCGGGATACCCGATGTCCGCCAGCGCCTTAAACCGCTCCGGCAGCGCGGGACGCGCGGGATTGCCGAGCCGGAAGAAGGCGCAGACGCCGGCAGCGGCCTGTTCGGACCTCACGCGGACCCACTGGGCTTTCAGTTCCGCTTCCAGCACGCGGCAGGCGTAGCCTTTGGCAGGCACGCTGACCGTCGCCACCGGCTGCCACGCGCCGTGGCCGTCGCGGTCGGCTTCGATCACGAAATTCGCGGCGGAGTCGGACGCCTGTTTCAGGTGCAGCACGCCTTCGCTGAAGCCGTTCACGAGGAAGGGGTCGGATAGCGCGCCGGCCTTCACGTCGTCATCGAGCCAAGGTCCTCCCCAGGCCACAGGCGCGCCGAGGTTCTCGAGATCGGACCACGAGCCGAACCACAGCGCGGAGTGCGACTGGCCCGCCAGTTCGTTGGCCATGATGGAGGCGTCGTCGCGCGCCATGACGATCTGGCCCTGCCAGGCGCAGTAGTCAACCGGCATGCGCGTGTAGGTCGAGATCGGCTTCAGCCCGCCCGTGTCGGCTTTGGAGAACGTCCGGGGAAAATCATAGAACAGGCCTTGCATGTGGGCGAGCAGTCGGCCTTCGGTCACTTCGCGGATGCGCGGCCACTCGGTGTAGAAGCCGCCGCTCGCCTCTTGCGTATAACTGGCTTTCGGCAGCCGGAACGTGTACCACGTGCCGCCGTCAAGCAGCTTGAGGATCACGGAGCGTTTGTCCCAGCCCATCGTCCACAGCGGGCTGCGCTCGTCCGGCGCGCCCTTCACCCCGCCGGGACCGGTCACCTCGGTGAACTGTCTCCGCTCGTTGACCCGCCACGTTTGGCCGTCCCACTCCGCCGACACACCCATCTGCGACGGATCCGCAGGGTCGGCGCCAGCGAGATACGCGCGCTTCTTCCTGTCGACGGGATGCTCGCCGTTGTTGGCCAGCACAAGCCGGCCTTGCGAGGTGTAGGCGCCTTTGCCGTGCCAGCCGGGCACGGGTTTGTCGAACAGCCGCGCCACGGCCAGCGTGTGGACGTCGGCCTCATAGAGCGCGCCCTCCATGTCGTAGAAATAGACTTTGTTGGCCGGGTCGGACAGGTGACGCGCGGTGGCGGTCATGCGGCCTGCGAGCTGCTTGAGGTCCAGTGCGCGGACCTTGCCCGCCGCATCGATCAGGTACGGCCCGATGACGAGCTGGTTGGACTCGCGGTGGATCAGGCGGTTGGCGTGCGTGCCGCCGACGCTCTCGGGCCTGATCTCCAGCCGCAGGTCCTTGTCCACCGTATAGAGCTTATCCTCGCTGCCTTGGGTCTTGTGCGGCGGATACGTGATCAGCCACAGCTTGTCGGCCCAGGGCATGACCGCACCGATGCCGCACTCGCCATAGCTGTTGAACACGGCCAGATGCGGATAGATGCCGCTGACGCGCACGACCGTGTCGGTGGGCGACGGCGGCCAGACCTGCCCGACGCCGGCACTGGCCGAGGTGAATTCAGCCGCGCACGCCGCGGACGCCAGAAGCGAGCACGCGAGGGCGAGCCGCCTGCATGCGCAAGAACAGTTCATGGTCATAAATGAAGCTCCTCGGGCGCATGCAGGCGACGTGCGTGTCAGACCTTGGGGTCGAGCGACCACTCGCCGCGCATCGTCACGAGCATGAGTTTCTCGGCGTCGGCGGCTCCGGGGCCGACGTACTGCTCGGCTTGAGGATCCCACTGGATCTTTTTGAGGCCCAGACGCAATCCCGTGTTCGCCAGATGGGAGATCGTGATCGAGCGGTGGCCGACCGCACAGGGCGTGATGGTCTCCTTGCCGCTGTAGACGCACTCGACAAAATTCTTCTCGTGCTGGCCGCTGACGTAGAGGTGCGTCTCCTCCGGCTTGATCTTCTCGCGGACCAGGCCGTCGGGCTTCATCACCAGCTTGCCGCGCGTGACGAAGATCTCCTTGCCGCCTTCGCCGATGAACCGCACGCCGTTGTCGAAAAGGTCCGAGACAAAGGCGCGGGTGCCGTCAACGTACACGACCTCGAAGCTGTAGTGCGCGGCGGTGTTCCAGACCTTGTCCCGCGCGGGCATGTCGCTCTGCAGGTTCTCGATCGCGACCGGGCCCGAGCCGTCCTTGCCCAGCGCCCACTGCATGATGTCGAAGTGGTGCGCGCCCCAGTCGGTGATCTGCCCGCCGGAGTAATCGAGGTTCCAGCGCCAGGAGAGGGGCCGGTGGATCGCCGGCGTGAAGGGGCGTTTGCGCGCCGGGCCGAGCCAGAGGTCAAAGCCCGCCTCGCCGAAGCAGGCGGGCGGCTCCGCGAGCGGGATCTCCGACAGGTCCTCCGGCTTCTTGCCCCACGGCGTGTAGCCGCCGGGCATGCCGACCTCGATCCGCTGCAGCTTGCCGATGCGGCCGTTGCGGATGAACTCGCAGGCCATGCGGAAGTAGGTGTCGGAGCGCTGCTGCGAGCCGACCTGGAACGTGACGCCGGCCTTCGCGACCTCGCGCACCATCGCCTGGCCTTGCCCGATGGCGAGGGACATGGGCTTCTGGCAGTAGATGTGCTTGCCCTTGCGCGCGGCCCAGATGGCCTGGACGGCGTGCCAGTGGTCGGGCGTGGCGATGACCACGGCGTCGAGGCCGGGCATGGCCAGCAGCTCGCGGAAATCGATGAACGTCTTGCAGCCGCGGTAGTCCTTGCGGCCCGCCTGCTGGGCGTAGAACTCGTTCACGCGGCGCTGGCCGGGCTCGCGGCCGCCGAGCCGCTCGGCGTTGTAGCCATAGAGCGGGGCTTCCCGGTTGGGGTCGCAGACGGCCACGACCTGGACCTGGTCGTTGTTCAGGAAGTTGCCCATGTTGTCGTGCCCCATGGTCCCGTAGCCGATGAAGCCGACGTTGAGACGCTCCGAGGGCAGCGGACGTTTCGCGTATTTCGAGCTGACGCATCCGGAACCGATGAGGGCGGGCATGGCGGCCAGGGCGCCCGCACCTGAAAGAAACCCGCGACGGGAAAGCGTTGTCTTGATCATGGCATTTTCCTTTTCTTAACTTCTCAACCTACACCAAGCAATGATTGATCGAATTATGTGAATGAGAATAACACATAATCGTCGGTTGCGGCAGGGGGTAAAAAAACGGGGTTTCTATTTTCTGCTCATCTCAAAGGCACAGGGTCCAGTCGCCCGGCTGCGCGTCAAACCAGACCGCGCCGGACGCTTCATCCGCCTGGAGCGTGAGCGCGGCGGCCTCGCCCGCGCGCTGCGCTTTCCACGCGCCGGCAGTCAGGTCGGCCAAAAGCACGCGGCACGGCTGCGTGCCCGGAACCGTCAAGCGCGCGGCCTGTCCGGAACGCTCGCCGTCGCGCCGGAGAAGCACGAGCCACGACGCGTCGGCGCCGGCGATGAGGCAGCCGACCCGCCCGTCCTCCTCCAGCTTCCGCACGGACCACCGCGCGCCGCCCGTCGCGTCGGCCACCTGCATGACGTTCAGGAAGAGATCCTCGGCCGCCGCCGCTTTCGGCGAGACTTCGATGCGCCAGGCCCCGAGCTCCATGGAACTACGCTTGAGGGCGGCGGGCTCCACGTCGTTCGCGTAGTTCGTGCCGTCAACCCAGAACTCTTTGCCCGGCCCGCCGACCACGCCGAGCTCACGGTTGCCCGCCTCGGGCAGCAGGACGTCCAGTCTCAGCCTGCCGCCCTCGCCCGGCCGCGTGCACTCCGCCACCGCCCCTCCCTCGACGGGCCGGGGCTCCTCCTGCGTGTGCAGCAGCCACGTCTTGCGGAAGGCCGGGTCGGCGCTGACCACCCGGTCGAACACGATCAGCGCCGCCGGCACCCCCTTGTCGCGCAGGTTGAGAAACACGAAGGAACGCGTCACCCGCTTGACCTTGGCGCTGTAGGCTGCGGTGATGTCGCCTTGCAGGAGCGTGTAGTCCGGCATGCGGGGATCGGGACCGAATCCGTGCGCCGTCACCCGGCCCGTCCTATACCCCTTCTCCGGGTTCTGGAGATCGGCGAGCGTCTGCGGCTCGGAGCGGCCGTTCGGCAGGCGCTGGCCGCCGTCGTTGCCGTAGTCGCCTTTACGGCTGAACGCCTCCTTCGGATCACGCACAAGCAGCGCGTTGTGCGCGACCGTGCGCCCGTAGTAATTGCGGCAATGCGGGCTGCCGTACTGGCCTGACGAGCCGGAATAGAGGCCCGAATCGATCGCGAGCGCACCCCTGTAATAGATCTGGAACGCGCCGGCATCGAGGTGCTGGTGATTAGCGAAATTGTATTCGTTGATCTTCATTTCGGCGACCACGGCGTCC
>JAHFSX010000019.1 GCA_023269675.1 Verrucomicrobiota bacterium | reverse complement strand
CGCAAAATCCTCGACGGTCTCTCCGCAGAAGAGAAGGTCAAACGTTACTTCGAGGAAAACGCCGCATGAAAATCATCTCGCCGCTCTATCGCCTGCGTGCATTTGCTCTTGCAAGTCAGGCGGCGCCGCGATTGGCGCGATTGGCGCCGCACGCCAACCGACAAACTTCCGGCGCGTCCCCGTTGACTTACAGTAGCCGGAAGCGTAAAGTTCCCCACGGTACTACACTGTGAAACTTCAACACCATTTGTTGCTCGTCGGCACACTGCTCGCCTTGCGGCCGGGGCTGATCCCGCCCGCGTGCGCCGCCTGGCAGGACGCGGCATCGGAATTCCGCAAAGAACTGAAGGTGGACGGCGAAGGCGGCGCGCCGGTGACGGCCACCACCACCGTGTTCCTCGATGACCGCTTCACCGGCTTCGTCCTGACCGACGAACAAGGTGCGAACAGGCCGTTCGGACTGCTCAACCGCGACGGCAGCCAATGCAGCCTTCACTTCGACGCCAAGGCCGGCGAGACCCTCCATCTCTATTTTTCCGCAGTGGCCGTCCTCCCTCCGCCTGGACTTGACCATGTCTCCGGTCTCCGGCATCTGGTCAAAAGCTACGACGGCCGGGAAGTCACGTCCGCCGCGCAGTTCTCAGAGCTCTGGAAGTCCGCCGAGTTTCAGGGCGGCGAGTTTGTCGACCAGGTTTACGCCGCGTTCAACCCGTTTGGAGCGAACGCGAAGGCGCTGCACCAGTTTGACGGGACCTTGCTGATCGACAAAGGGGGCGAGAGCCAGTTCTGTCTGGCGTCCACCGACGCGTCGTTCCTCGCGGTCGACGGCCGCGAGGTCGCGGCGTGGCCCGGCAAGCATCCGGTCAAGGACGGGCTGGAGGGGAAGATCCGCGGTTCCGCGCAACTGACGCCGGGCCCGCACCGCTTCACTTTCCTGCACGCGAACAGCGGCAACGACTCCTACGCCATCGCGGCCTGGGTTCCGCCCGGCGAAAAGCGTCATTTCGTGATAGGACCCGAGGCTTTCACGCGTGCCGCGTACGCGTTCGTCGGACCGCTCACGCGCAAAGACGGGCAGCGGCAGGCGGACTTTATCTGGGACAACCGGTACATGGTCAACATCGCCGACCATTGCCTGCACCAGCTGACCTTCGAGGCCGCGCCGTTCAAGGACGACCCTGCCGCGCGCTTCGAGTGGGATTTCGGCGACGGCACCCGCGGCAGTGGGATGAAGGCGGAGCATCTTTACTTTGCGCGCGGCGATCAGAGCGTCACCTTGACGGCGACGCGCGGCGACGGGCAGAAGACGGTTTGCCGTCAGACCGTCCGTGTGCGTCCGCGGTATGGGCAAAGCGAGAACGACGACGCCCGGGCAATCGCCCTGCTGGACCAGGCCGCGCGGCAAGAGAAGGAGACCGGCATCCAGCCGCCCGGCTACGCATTGATTGTCAGCGGCTACTTCTTCTTCCTGCAGGAGGAGAAGGCCGACGCCTTCACGGAACGCGTGCTCGCCGCGGCGGGCCGGATTCCCGAGGGCGACCTGGGCAGCCTGATGCTCCAGCTGGCGCTGGGCGTCCAGCAGGTCGAGGAACACTACGAGCTTTCCGAGAAGTGCTTCCGCGTCATTTTGGACAAGGTCAAAGACCCGAAGGCCCGGGCCTTCGCCGCGCTGCATTACGGCGGCATGCTGAACCTGTGCCTCAACCGCCCGGCGGAGGCGCGCGAGGTTCTGGCGGCGGTCGACCGCAAGGCACTGGGAGACGCGGACCAGCGGCTGCTGGACATCTATCTCGCGGATACCGCGCTGGTCTTGGACGACAGCGCCACGGCACAGAAGCGTTATGCGGCCATCGCCAAGCCGGCAACCCTGGTCACGGGTCGCGCGCTGGACCGCCATGCGGTCTTCGACTACAACAGCCGATACTTCAGGCTGCAAAACCTGCTGAGCCAGCATCTGTACCGCGAAAGCCTCGGCGAACTGGACCTGCTCGAATGGGAAATCCCGGAGGAGCGGCTCTCGCCGCGCATGAATCTTTTGAAGGTTCAAGCGTTGGCCGGCAATAAACAGCCCCGCAAAGCCGTTGTATGTCTGCAACGGGCCCTTCTGGCCGAGGTGGACGACACCTACAAGCCGAGGTTGCGTCTGGAACTGGCGAAGTTATATGCGGGGATGAATCAGTTCGTGCAGGCGAAGCGACAGGTGGCGCTGATCCGTAAAGAGAGCCCCTGGACGCAGGAAGAGATCGACGCGCGCAAGCTTTTGACCGAAATTGACCGGAAAATCGAGGAGGCGGTGCCATGAAGATCGCGATGCTAGTGTTCGTCGCTGCGGTTCTAGGGGGAACGGCCGCGCGGGCGGGCGAGGATGATTTCCTGCGCCCGGTCGGCCAGCCGCCCAAGGCCAAGCCGCAGATGCGTCAGGGCGGCGAGGCGGTGCCGCCCCTGCCCCTGCCCGCCACGCCCCTGCGCCGCTCGGAGAAGAAACGCCCGCCGAGCCCCTCCACCCTGATCGGCAAGGTCATCTGGGGCTCTTACCTGGACTACACCTGGGAGGACGGGCAGGTCACCCGCGTCTACGACTGGAACATGGTGCCGGCCGACTGCCAGGCGCTGCTGCGGGCTTCGTACAAACATCTGAACATGGACTACAAGGTCGAGACGGCCAGCCTGTCCGACTTCAGCGCCACGCCGGCCGAGATTCCGGTGCTTTACTTTTCCGGGGGGCGGTCGCTCAACTTCAGCGACAAGGACCGCGAGGTCCTCCGCAAATACCTGCTCGCCGGCGGCATGGCCTGGTTCGACTCCGTGGTCGGCTCGCCCTATTTTTACAAGTCGGCGCTCACCGAGCTCAAGAAAATCCTGCCCGAGGCGCAGATCCGCCGCTTGCCCGAAGACCATCCGATTTTTCACATGGTGGAGGACACCGTGAAGGTGAACACCAAGTCGAAGGCGGAGGTGATGCCGGTGCTGGACGGGATTTACGTGGGCTCCCGCGTGGCCGCGGTGGTCTCGCCCTACGGCCTGGGCGCCGGCTGGGACCACACGGCGCCTTCCCTGGTCGAACGGGCCGATTATTATGACCACCGCTCGGCGGTCGCGCTCGGCTTGAATCTGGTGGCCTACTCCATGGGCTACTTCCGCGTGGGCCAGGCGCACGCCAAGTCGCAGGTGTACGGCCAGGAGGATGCGCAGGAGAACAGCGACCCGATCATCTTCGCCCAGGTCAGGACCAGCGGCGTGTGGAACACCGAGCCCGGCGGCGCGAACAACCTGCTGCGCTTCATGAAGAAGAACCTGAGCGTGAAGGCGAACTATCTGGTCCGGACGGTCAAGCTGGACACGGACCCGCTGGACAAATACAGTTTCCTTTATCTCGCGGGCATCAGCGACTTCAGCTTCGACGACGCGGAGCTGGCGTCCCTGCGCGGCTATCTGCGCAACGGCGGCTACCTGCTGATCGACAATTCTCTGGGGCTCGATGAGTTCGGCCAGGCGGTCTACCGCGAGATGAAGAGGCTCCTCCCCGAGACGCGCTTTGAAAAGATCCCGCCGGAGCATGCGGTCTACCAGCAAGGCCCTTTCAAGATCGACCGGGTGCGTCTCACCCTGGCCGCCCGCGCCAAATACCCCGGCCTCGCGACGCCGCTGCTCGAAGGCCTGAAGGTGGGCGAGGATTACAAGGTGCTTTACAGCCCGTTTGACCTTGCGGCTGGCTGGCAAGGCGACGAGCATCCGATGTCTTACGGCTACGAGTCAGGGGACGCCATGCAGCTGGGGGCGAATCTGCTGACGTACTGCATCACGCATTGATTTGGGGGAGCAGGCGAGCAGCCGAAAAAGAAACACCCCATGCGCAAGGATGCGCATGGCACATTCCCGAATGTGGCACGCCCATCCCTGGGCGTGCGCGAGCGGGCGGAACACGCTATTGATTAGTGGAACACTTTAGCATCGTAATGACGGAAACACAGGGGGAACGCGCACGCATGAACACGGTCGCAACGTTGCCGGAGAGACTGAAGAAAATCGCAGAGACCCACAAGGCGCTCAAAGAGGAAATCGGCAAGGTGATTGTCGGACAGGAGGAGGTGATCGACCAGGTGCTGATCGCCATCCTGGCCCGCGGTCACTGCCTGCTGCTCGGCGTGCCCGGCCTGGCCAAGACCTTGCTGGTGCGCTGTCTGGGCGAGGTGCTGGATCTCCAATTCAACCGCGTCCAGTTCACGCCCGACCTGATGCCTTCCGACATCACCGGCACGGAGATCCTCGACGAGGAGTCGGGCAGCAGCCACCGCAGCCTGCGCTTCGTCAAGGGCCCGGTGTTCACCAATCTGCTGCTGGCTGACGAGATCAACCGCACGCCTCCCAAGACCCAGGCCGCGCTGCTGGAGGCCATGCAGGAGAATTACGTCACCACCGGCGGCAAGACCTTCGCCATCCCGCAGCCGTTCTTCGTGCTGGCCACACAGAACCCCATCGAGCAGGAGGGCACCTACCCCCTGCCCGAGGCCCAGCTCGACCGCTTCATGTTCCTGGTGCGCATGAGTTATCCCCAGCGCAGCGAAGAGATCCAGATCCTGCGCCAGACCACGGCCAACCGCGACGTGAAGCTGAGCCGTCTGATCGACGGCGCCGCCATCCTCGAGCTCCAGCGGTGCGTGCGCGACATCCCCGTGAGCGAGCATGTCCTGGCCTACTGCATCGATCTGGTGCGGATGACCCGCCCCACCGAGCCGGGCGCGCCGGACTTCGTCAAGGCGAACCTGACGTTCGGCGCGGGGCCGCGCGCGGGCCAGTATCTGGTGCTGGCCGCCAAAGCGTGGGCCGCGCTGGAAGGGCGTCTCAACGTCAGCTGCGCCGACGTCCGCCGCAACGCGCACTCGGTCCTGTCCCACCGCATCGCGTGCAACTTCCACGCCGCGGGCGACGGCATCGACGCCACGCAGATCATCGACCGCCTCCTGAAATTCGTGCCCGAACCGGACAGCAGCGGGGTATAGAGGGCGCCATGTCCACCCCAACGCATAACGCCCTGCTGACGCCGCGCACGCTCGATGCCTTGAAGAACATCGAGCTGGTGGCGCGGACCATGGTCGAAGGCACCCTGACAGGCCTGCACCGCTCGCCCTACCACGGCTTCTCCTCCGAGTTCTCGGAGTACCGCAAGTATTGCCCGGGCGACGCGGTCAAACATGTGGACTGGGTGGCCTATGCCAAGACCGACCGCTATTACGTCAAGCAGTACGAGGACGAGACCAACACGCGCACCTACGTGGTCTTGGACCAGTCCGCCTCGATGGGGCTGGGGACCGCCAAAACCCACAAGTTCAACTACGCCTGCTATCTGGCCGCCGCTTTCATTTACCTGATGCAGCGCCAGAAGGACGCCGTGGGCCTTTTCACCTACGCGGACGCGATCCGCAGCTATTATCCGGCTCACGGCTCGCGGGTGCACATGCTGTCGCTGCTGGCGCATCTGGAGCATCTCGTGCCTGAAGGCCGCTCCGATGCCGCGCCCTGTTTCCACCGGATCGCGGAGGCGGTCCACCGCCGCTCCATCGTGATCATCTTCTCCGACTTCTTCGACATGAACGCGCAGTTCATCAGCAGCCTCAGGCATTTTCAGCACAAGAGCTGCGAAGTCATCCTTTTTCAGGTTCTGGATCCCATGGAGACCGAGTTTCCTTTCCGCGGGCTGATCGAATTCCGCGACATGGAGACAGGCGAGTCCATCGAGCTGGAAAGCGAAGACTGCCGGGACGCTTATCTGGAGGACCTCAACCGCTACATCCGTAATATGAAGCAGCTGTGCGGCCGCATGAACATCGGTTTCGAAACGCTGAGCACCGGAACGGCGTTCGACAAGGCGCTGCTCGCCTATTTCCACAAGCGGGAGCGCATGTTTTGAACCTATTCACCACCAAGACACGAAGACCACCAAGCCTCACAAAGGATGACACTTCGGGACCTACAGTCCTTTCGTTCTTTTGCATTTTAATCTTCTCGAATCACCCACCTCGGCCTAAAACCCAACATCCTCGTCTTCTTGGTGTTTCTTTGTGCTCTTCGTGTCTTGGTGGTTACGCATTGTCTAACAGCCTAAGTACCTGACAGCCTTCTCCATGTCCTTCGCTAATCCAATCTTTCTCTGGGGTCTGCTGGCGGTGCCGCTGCCGGTCCTGCTCCATCTTTTTTTCAAGCGCCGCAAATCCCGGGTGGCCTTCTCCACCCTGCAGTTCTTCCAACACCGCAAAAAATATCTGGCCCACCGCCGCAATCTCCGTGAGCTCCTGCTGCTCCTGATCCGGACGCTGGCGCTGCTCTGCCTGGTCATGGCGCTGTCCCGTGTGCTCTTTCAAAGCACGCCTTACGCGTTCGCGTCGAAAACGAATGTGGCGATCGTCTTGGACGACACGCTCTCGATGGACCGGAAACTCGGGTCGGGCTCGACCGCGTTCGAGCTGGCGGCGCAGAAGGCCGAAGAGGTCCTCGACACGCTCGCCGAGGGGGACGCCGCCGCCCTGGTGTTCCTGTCCGGGCGGCCAGGGATCGCCATGACGCGCAAACGCCAGCTGGTGCGTCAGCTCGTTCAGGACGCCCGGGTGACCGGCGGCACGGGCTCCTACAGCGCGGCGCTCAAACAGGCGCTGGGCCATCTGGCCGCCGACGGCCGGCCGAACCGGGAGATCTTTGTCGTCTCGGATTTCCAGAGCAACCAGGCGCCGTCGAAGCCGGTTGAGCTCGATGCGGTGAAAGGCCTGCGGATCTATTTCCTGCCTGTCGTAGGTGACAACGAGAACCTGTCGGTCGACGGCGTGGCGCTCTCCACCCGCCCGCAGATGGTCAACAAGCGCATGCTGATCCCCTACACGATCCGGAACCACGGCGAGAATGATGCCGAGACCGAGGTCACGTTGTCGGTGGGCTCGGAGACCGTCCGCACGGTGACGGTCGCGGTCCCGGCCGGCAAATCGGTGGAGGGGCGGTTCGAGTTCGTCCCTGACCGGGCGGGTGTCCTCAACGGAGCGGTCCGGATTACGGACCGGCACCTCGCCCTGGACAACAGCCGCAATTTCACCGTCAATGTCTGCGAGAACATCCGCGCGCTGCTCCTGGAGACCGACGTCGCGAGCCGTATCCGCCCCTTTCATTTTCTGAAGATGGCGGTGGATCCCGGTGAAGGCGGCGCGCTCAACGGCATTCAGACCGAGCAGGGTTTTGTCCAGGAGCTCTCGGCGAAGGAGCTCGAGAAGCACCACGTCGTGGTCCTGTCCAATCCGCAGCCGCTGGAACCGCAGGCCGCAGCGCTGCTCACGCGCTACATGGCGAATGGAGGCACGGTGCTGGTCTTCGCCGGCGCCGAAACTGACGCTCGCACCTTTGCGGCTTTCGATGACGCGCGCCTGCGGGGCCTGTTCGGCGCAAAGGCACCGGCCGATTTCAGCGGAGTCCGGTTCAAAGGCCCGCTGCAGGCGCTGAACGAGGTGCTGCAGATGGATCTGCTGAAGTGGCAGCGCGTCCAAGCGCTGTCACCGTCGCCTGCGGGCATCGTGCTTGCTGAAAGCCATGGCCACGTCATCATGGCGGAAGAGAAGCTCGGCTCGGGCAGTCTGATCGCCTGCGCCTTCTCGTCGCGGCGCGACTACTGCAACTGGCCGGAACTAAAATCGTTCCCGATCGCGATGATCCATCTGCTGACCTATGCGGCGCATGACCCTCAGCAGAACGCGGGCATCGAGTGCGGACGCCTCCTGCGGCTGACCTCCGGGGAGTCTAAAATCAGCCTCGGCACCGGCGACGGGAAACAGGTCCAGCTCCCGGTCGACAAGGGCGAGGCGGTGTTCGCGGACACGTGGAACCCCGGGATCGTGACGTCCGAACGCGCCACCCCCCGCTCCGTCGCCGTGAACCCGGTGCCGGCCGAGAGCATCCTCGCAACTCTGGAGGCAGGGAAGCTGAGCGGCGTGGTGGCGGGCAAGGTCAGCGTGCTCAAAACCGACGCGGGCGTGGATTCTCAGATCCGCTCTTACCGTCAGGGCAGCGACCTGACAGGCTTCTTCCTTTTGCTCGTGATGCTCCTGCTGCTGCTCGAAATCCTGTTGGGCAACGCGTACCTCTTCTCACGAATTCGCGTCCGTGCCAACGCACTCATGAACCCGCACAAGACCTCATGACCTTATCCTTCTACCCCCTTCTGCCTCTCTGGCTTGTCACGGCCCTGCTGGCCCTGTCGGCGGGCGTCTGCGTCTTTGCTTATCGGCACCGTAACCCCGCGGTCGCGCCGTGGCAGCACGCCGTGCTCCTGGGGCTGCGGACGGCAACCCTCGCGCTGGTGACCCTCATGCTGCTTTGCCCGGGCCACATGATCGAGGAGCGCAATCTGGAGAAGTCGCATCTGGTCTTTCTAGTGGACACCTCGTCTTCCATGTCCACCCAAGACCTTCCCGGACGACAATCGCGGTTAGAGAAAGCGGTGACGTTCCTGCAGGAGAACCGTTTCAAACGGTTGGCCGATTACCCCGTCGCCTATTATGCCTTCAACAGCCAGACGTTGCGACAGACGGGCGTGAACGACCTGGCCAAACTTAAACCCGAGGGCGGCACGGACTTCAAGCAGGCCTTCGCCCGCATCGACAAGGACATCGGCCTGAACCGGACCGCGGCCATCACGCTGCTGACCGACGGGATCGACACCTCCGGCTTCAAGGGCAGCGAAATCGCGGTGCCGGTGATGAGCGTGCAAGTGGGGACGGACCTGACGAACGTTAAGGATCTGGGCATCGAAGCGTTCAAGTGTCCGGGCAAGGTCAACGAGGGTGAAGAGCTGACCCTTGAAATCCCGCTTCTGATGCAGGGCTACCCCACGGAGATGAGCGTCACGTTCCGCGTGCTGGTCGACCGCCTTCCGGTACACACCGCCACACTGTCGCTGACCAGCGGACGGACACGCACGGAGACGGTCAAGACGACCCTCGCCAAAACCGGCATCCACGTGATACGCATCGAGTGTCCGACACTGGCGGACGAAGTCACCGGCCTGAACAACCAGCGGGAGCTTATCGTGGAGGTCGTCCAGGCGAAGGATGAGATCGCAGCCTATTTCCCGGTGCTCAACAACAGTTTCCGTCCGCTCCTGCGGGAATTTTCAAAGAGTGAGGACAGCGCGTTCACGGCCGTCTACCGGGTGTCTGGCGACAGCTATCGACTGCGCGGGCAAAAGATGAACGCGGTCTTCAGCGGCGGTCTGCCGAAGAAAGCCGATCAGCTCAAAAACGTGACCTGCCTGATTCTGGGCTCTCACAATGGCGAGCTGCTTACCCCCGCGGAGTCCCTTGTCCTGGAGCAGTACGTGGACCGGGGCGGGACGCTGATCTGTCTGGCCGGCTCAGACTCGTTCGGAAAACTCCCGGCCGGTTCGCCCTTGATCCGGCTGCTCCCCGTGGTGACCCTCGAGGACTCGTTCCAGGACGTGCCCTTCCGCGTCGTGCCGGAACCTTCCGCCGAAGACGCCTTTGCCGGGCAGGTCCGGCAGATCGTCGCGGACAACGGCACGAATTCCGATCTGGTCATCAAAGGCCTCAATCAGGTCAAAGACGTCAAAGCCAACGCCAAGGTCCTGTTGTGGGCGGAAGGCGCGTCGCGCTCGCCCCTGCTGGTCTGGCACAACTACGGACGCGGCAAAGTCATCGCCCTGATGAGCAACGCGCTGCACCTGTGGGGGGCGCCGGAAAAGCGCGACGAAAATTTCGGACGGTTCTGGCGGCAGCTCGTTGCGTTCGGCAAGAATCTGGACGAGGAGGCCGATCTGTTGACAGTGGCCCTTCCCAAGACGGAGCTGGCCAAAGGGGAGCGTGTCACTGTCACCGCCGTCGCGCATCACCCCGAGGGGCGTGACGAAGGCCTTGCGGTAAAGGCCGACGTGTTCCCCGCGGAGAGCGACACGCCCGTGGAGTCGCTCGCGCTGGAGAAAAAAACGGGCAGCTTCATCGGTGAACTGGCCGGTTTGCAGCCGGGGCGCTACGTGCTGCGGGTCAGTTCCCAGGACGGCCGCGACGTGATCCGCACGCGCTACAAGCTGCTGCTGGTGGGCGATGTGCTGGATGAGAACGCGGTCATCCGGGTCGATCACGAAGCGTTCCGCAAATACAGCGGCGAGAAGCACATCCTGACCCCTGACGAGCCCGGCCGGCTGGAAGACCTGCTGCGCGAGGCTGTAAAAAAGAACAGGGTCCCGCGCGAGAAATTCCTGATATTCGAAACGCCCCTGTTTTTCGTCGCCGTCGTGCTGCTGCTGCTGACCGAATGGTTCTTGCGGCGGCGGTTTAACCTGTTCTAGACTTGTGCCGAAACTATCGTTTGAGACGCGAAACTGGAATTTCAGAGTACCGAGCATGAAAGAACCGCATAATACATTGATGCGCTCCGGACGCCGCCATCGGGCCTCCGGCCTTCGGCATCATTCCCGCCCTCTGGCCTCTGGCCTCGGGTCTCCTGCCCGTTCGCTTTTTCATCGGACCTTCCTTGTTGGCTGTTGGATATTCACGTCGCTTTTCGCGATGCAGGCCCGTGCCGTCGAAAAGGCCGTGCCTGTCGTGGCCACCCTCTCCGACGGAACGGTCTTGTCGGGGGACCTGAGCATGATCGGCTCCCGTCCGCTGACCCTGGTGCCCTTCGGCCAGGACCGGCAACGCATGTTCCTTTTCAGCGACATCGTTTCAATCGATCACGAGGTTGAAACCTCCAGCATGGAGCGCCCGTGGACGTTCAAGGAGTCCGGCAAGGCGGATAAGGTCTATCTCGAAGGGCAATACCCGCTGCTGAACTTCAAGACCCGGATCACGCTGATCAACGGCAGCGTGGTGACCGGCCACGTGATCTCCGCGGTGATGTCGCTCAAAGGCGACGAGGGTCAACAGAAGCTTTTTCTCCAGCGGCAGATTAAGGGCTCCCTGCAGCAGAAGATCGCGGACGTGGTCTTTGTCGGCAGCCTCCGGATGACCGGCAGCGCCGTGGCGGGCGGAGGCCCCATTAAGGGGCGCATCGAAGGCTTCGGCACCGTCTGCTCCGTGACCGCCCTGGACAACGCGCGCGAGCAGATCTTGGCGGCGCGCGTGACCCGGGACAATCAGTTCGACTTCGGCACGGTGCTGCCGGGCACCTATGACCTTTGCGTCCTGACCGATACCCACGTCTTGACCGGCCATTCCGGCGACACGCCCCGCGGCAACGCCGGAGACCCGCTTCAGGACGGCGACCTCGCGGCGATCAACACGAAGTTTCCCTTGGCGGATGACTTCTTCAATGACCGCTGGATCCTGCGGCTCCGGGGCAACCGGAGCTTCGCCAAGGCGCTCGTTTACAAGCGCAGGGCCGATTATTACGAGCACGAGAAGTGGACGCCCGGCGGGTTCCTCTGGCATCTGGAGGTCTGGAGCTGGCATTTCGCCGACCCGGACTGGAAGGTCGACCACCGCTACATCCTGATCCGCCATAAGCAGCAAGGCGGCGAACAGGACCGCAAACTCATGTGCGGCAAGGCGCTGGACGCCGTCCCCCCCGGCAGCACACTCACGATCCAAGCGGGAAATGGAAACAATGAAGAGTGGCACCTTATACGCGACCTTAAGTAGAGCGGCCTTCCTGCGCCGGATGAGCCTGACCTTGCGCGTGCTGTTACTGGCGGGCGCAGCGGTTCCTCTGTGGCTCGGCGCCCTGTGCGTGGCCGACAATCTTTTCAACCTCTCCGCCATCGCCCGCGCCATCCTGGCCCTCGGCTTTCTCGGCGGCGTCATCGGAGGTTTGGTCCGCCTCTATTTCATCTACTGGCACACGCCGGTCGACACCGGCAAGATGGCCGTCTATCTGGAGCAGCGCTACGGGATCACGGACAACAGCCTGATCAATGCGGTGCACTTCGACCGCGATCCAGCCATCCCCGGCTTCATCAAAGAGGTTTTCACCGGTGCCGCCGCCGCGAACTGCGCGGGAATGGACTTCCGCCGCGTGTGGCAGCACGCGCGCCTGAAACCCGCCGCCCAGCTGTTCGTCGCCGGCCTGCTCCTCTTTCTCGCCTACCTGATTCCCTTCGGCGCGCATGCCCGCAACGCCTTTCTCCGCTACCTCCATCCCACGACAGCCCTGATGCCTTTGAACTTCACCCAGTTCAAAGTCGCGCCCGGAAACGCGGAACTGATCGAGGGCGACGCGTGTCTGATCCGCGCGTCCGCCACCAAGTTCGACCGTCCGGTCGGCGGGCTCGACATCCTGATCGCGGACGGCGGCCCGCCCCTGCTCTACAGCATGAGGTCCAGCGCGGAGGAGTTCGTCTTCGAGTTGAAGGACCTTTCCAAGAGCACGCGCTACGCCGTCAAAAACGGCAACGACCAGAGCCGCTGGTACAGCGTCGCCGTCATTCCGCGCCCCCGGCTGGAACGGCTGACCGTCACCATCACCCCACCCGCCTACACGGGCGAGAAGCCGTGGAAGCTCAGCCCGCACAAGCGCGAGGCGGACATCCTCAGCGGCTCACGGGTGCTTGTGCAATCCGGCGCGGAAAAGCGCCAGCAGATCTGCTTCTTTCAAAACGGCAAGCTGGTGACCGCGGCGACAAACGCGCCGCCCCGGAGCGCCGACGCCGGTCCCGGCGATGCCGCCCCGCTCGCGGCGTCTCTGCCGGACCCCCAGACGCTGGAGTTCGAGATGCGCGCGGACAGCGCCTTGGCCGTCGACGTGAAGGACGCCCGCGGGCTCACGCACACGGGCGTCTGGCAGTGCCGCTTCAAGCTGACGCAGGACGCCCCGCCCGAAGTCCGCCTGCTGAACCGTGAACTGAACATGCAGGTCGGCGTGGGCCAGACCGTGCCGCTGAACATGGAGGAAGCCGATGATTTCGGCTTGACCGCCCTCGAGCTCTTTACGGTGCAGAACCAGGAGGAAAAGGTCCTGAAGCGGATCACCTACCGCGACGTCAAGCGCGACCGCAAAGAGAGCTGCTCGCTCGCCATCACCGAGGATGTCTTTGCCCGCAACGCCAGTTACCGGGTCTGGGCCCGGGTCTACGACAACCACCAGCCGCCCCAACCCGGCAAGGTCCTGACGCCCTTGACTCTGCATGTGGTCGATCTCGCCAAAGAGATGATCGCGGGCGAAAAGGATGACCCCTATGTGCGGCTCTTCGCGGTCCTCACGGAGGCGCTCGACCAACAGAAGGACCTGCGCGACTGGGTGGCCTCCCGGATCGAGATGGACCGCAAAGAGAGGATCAGCCACATTCTCATCAAACGCCAGGAGTCCGTCCACCAGCGGATCGTCTTGGGCGCGACGCTCGCCGCGGACCTGTACAGGAAAGCGAAGATCAAGAAGGGGTTGTCCGACAGCATCACCGAGTTGAGAACCGCGCGTTCGGAACCGCTCATCCGCCAGATTCCCGTGGTCGCCGGGCTCGCCGACGAACGCCGGAAAGAGGGGCTCAACGACGTCGTCCTGAAGCAGAGCGACATCATCGCCGCGCTGCAGCGGATCCTCGGCGCGGTCAGCGGCGACAAGGCGCTCGACGCGCTCAAAGAGCAGCGGCTGGCGGACGAGAACCAGGAGCTGAAGCTGCGCGAAAAACTCGAAGGACTCAAAGAAGACCTCTCCAAATTCAAAGACGAGCAGAAGAAGATCATGGACGACACCGAGGCCATCGACAAGAAAAAGCCGGAGGACTGGACAGACGCCGAAGAGAAGCTGCTGGGCGACATGGCCGCCAAAGAGCAGGAGTTCGCCAAGCTGTTCCGGGCCGCCTTCAACGACTTGTCCAAGGTGGCGAACCAGGACTTTTCCAATTCGACCATGGCGGACGAGATGGTCGAGATGGTCGAGGAGCTGCAGAAGGCGGGCGCGGCGCTGGAGAAGAAGCACACCGAGATCGCCACGGTCGCCGAAGAGCTGGTGGGCGAGCAGGCGGAGACGATGGAGACCAATCTGGAACGCTGGCTCTCCGACTCCAAAGACAACATCAAATGGAACGGCGAGGACGGGGAGACCACGCCGGACGTGCCGCTGCAGGACCTGCCCGAGGAGATGACCGACATCATCGGCGAGCTGATCGACGACGTGAAGGACATGGAAGACGTCGAGGACTCCACCAATAACTCCCTGAACTCGATGGACAAAGGCGTGGGCTGGGGCGTGAGCGACGGCAACATGAACGACATGTCCGCAAAGGGCATCACGGGCAACGTCATGCCCAACAACAACGAGGTCGGCGGGCGCTCCGGCGAGGGGCGCTCCGGGAAATCGTCAGGGCAGTTTGTGGAACAGGAGGCCACCGGAAAAGGCGGGCGCAACACGCCGACCCGTCTGGTACAGACTCCCTTCGAGAAGGGCACGGTCAAGGACACTTCGAAAGACCCGCAGGGCGGCGCGACCGGCGGCGGGAAGCAGTCCGGCCTCGGCGGCGAGGGCCTGCGCGGCATCACGCCCGACCAGAAGCCCGACGTGGCGCAGCGGCTGCCGGGCAAGCAGGCCGAGCTGAAGCAGAAGGCGGAGGCACTGCTGCGCGAGCTGAACGTGCGCAACCTTCCCACAGGTGACTTGGAAGAGGCCGTCAACAAGATGGAGCTGATCCAGAAATACCGGGCGAGCGGACAAGGGCTGCAGGCGAAGCAGATTCAGAGCGAATTGATGTCCAACCTCAAGGACGCGCGCACCGCCATGGGCACGGGGACCGTCGGCGGAACGGAAAAGAGCGCAACCTCCGCCAAGCGCATTTCAAGCATCCGGCACCCGGACAACGAGTCCACGCCTGACGGCTACGAGGAGAGCGTCGACGCATATTTCCGCGCCTTGGCCGAGCCCGACGGCGGCGAGTAGCGCTGATTCCATGGCGGATTGAATGTCCAATGTCCAACAAGGAATATCCAATGAATAAGGAGCTGGACTTAACGCACGCCCAGGGATGGGCGTGCCACATTCCGGAGTTGCCCTGCGCATCCCTGCGCAGGGTGGCGGCCGTTCTTTGCATGCGGCACTTATTGATCCTCGTCTTGTTGACGACCGCGCGCGCGCTCAGCGCCGGTGAGAATCTCGTCAAGAACGGGTGCTTCGACGAGGGCGAGACGTTCGCCGCGCACTGGGAGCGGCCCGACGGCCTGACGAGTTTTTTCGAAACGGAAGAGGGCCATGGCCGCATCGTCAGGCTGGATACGCTCGTGGACCGTGACCAAGCCTTGGAATGGGCCAAGGCCTTCAAGGCTGACCCGACGCTCAAGCCGCCGGCCAAGAAGCCCATCGCGCCGAAAAGCTACGGCAGCATCGGCGGCAACGAAGGGGTCATGCTCGACTCCGAATTCATCGACTGCAAGCCCGGCCAGAACTACAAGCTCACGGCTGACTTCAAAGGCGACGGCAAGCCGTTCGTCTGGATCAAAGGCTTCCTGTGGCACCCCAAGCGCAACGAGTTCGTGGACGGCTACCAGACGCGTCTGGAGCCCGACACCCACAGCCCGACCGAATGGCGCACCTTCTCCATCGGCTTCAACCCCACTGAAAAATCACCCAAGATCCAGAAGTTTAAAATCCGCCTCTACGCCTACTGGCCGAACGGCCTCTACTATTTCGACAACGTGCGCGTCGAGGAGATCACGCCGGAAGAGATGGCTCAACTGGTCGAGAAACGCGGCCGGACGAAGTAGCCGCCCAGCGTGAGGTCTGCCGGGTTCATCCGCCTTTCATCAGCATCGCGGGCTTCATGAGTCTAATACATTGTACAACAATACTTTTCGGACATGATTTACATGATCTGCATGCAGCAGAATCAATCATGTTAATCATGTAATCCTGTCAAAAAAATGAAGTTCGTGATTGTACAGACTACCAGAGCATTCTCACTTTTAGCGTAGCCACTTTGTGCAGGCGGTTTAAAGCCGTCATCCGTTTGATTTATCCTACCACCAAGACTCGAAACACACGGAGTCCACCAGGATTGAACTCTGTGTTCTTGGTGTACTTTGTGTCGTGGTGGTTAGCTGTTTCTGGCCACAAAACGCTACACAATTAACTGAAACGCTCTAGCCAGCGGTAACGCAACCCTGCAGGTCTTCAAGCGTGACCTCGGCGACCGACGCGCGCACGCGGTCGGCCTGGCCCAAGCGCTCCGGCGGGAAGGTGGACGCCACGGCCACGCAGCGCATGCCCGCGGCTTTGGCCGCAGCGATGCCGTTCACCGCGTCCTCCACGACTGTGCACTCAGCCGGCGCCACGCCGATCCGCGCGGCCGCTGTCAGGAAGAGGGCCGGATCGGGCTTGCGCCGCTCGACATCCTCGGCCGTCACGACCGCCTGCCAAGACTCAGGCGGCAGCCCGATCTTGCGCAGGTTGGCCTCGACCTTGATCCGGTCGGCGCTGGACGCCACCGCACACCGCCAGCCCGCCGACCGGCACGCCGTCACCAGTTCGACCGCCCCGGGAAACACCGCGAGCTTTTCGGGCACCATGCCCAAATAGAGCTCATACGTGCGCGCCTTAGCCCGCACAATGTCGAGGGCGACGCCGTACTTCTCGGCGACGCCGCCGATGTAGCGGTTCTCGCCCGCGCCGACAAACGGCTGAAAGTCCTCAGGGCTGACAATCACCCCGTGCTCGCGGAACATCGCGCTGGCCGCCGCGCAGATGAGCGGTTCCGAATCCGCCAGCACCCCGTCCATATCGAAAATCACCGCCCTCATCGTCACCCCCGCGTTCGCAAACTGTTGCGGACCGCCCGCCTCCGGGGGCGGACTTCAGTCCGCACCCGCAAAGCGGTGCTGAAGCCCCGCACACCAAAACCAGACTAGGGCCCAATATAATCGCAACCCGTGACATTTTTCCACTTTAGGGTTGTTTTCCGCAACGCAAATCGCTATAAAGTGAGGACTTTTTGCATGGAGAGGTGACCGAGTGGCCGATGGTGCAGCATTGGAAATGCTGTGTGCTCGTAAGGGTACCGGGGGTTCGAATCCCTCCCTCTCCGCCAATTTTTATTGAATCGCACAGGTTGGCGGCTGCAGGCGGCCGCGCAAACCCTGAGACGCCACCCGCGCGTCAGATCGTTTCCGGTGAACCCGCTTCGGCCTGACCTCCGAAAGTCGCACGATTTCACCGTTTCAAATCACCCGCTCTCTCAGGTATACTGCGAGCCATGCCATCTGCCTTCTACAACGCCATGGTGCTCCGCGAACCCTACTCCGGTGTGGAGGTGACGGTCCACCAGCTGGCGTGCGCGCTGGCCGAGCACGGCACGCTGCCGCTGTGCGCCTGCGTCCCCGAAGGCCATCGTCCCATCCCGGCGGCGCCCCACTTGAGCCTCCGCCAGTCGTCCGCGGCCGTGTCGCGGTCGCGCCTGCTCCGCATCATGTGGGAGCAGACCGTGCTGCCCCTGCTGCTGCGCCGGGACCGCGCACCTCTGCTGCACGCGCCGGCCTATGTCGCGCCCCTGCTGGCCCCCTGCCCCGTGGTGCTGACGATCCACGACCTGCACGTGATGACCCACCCGCAATTCTGCCGCAAGCGCAACCGCCTGCACTATAGCCTGATGATCCCGCCCTCGGTCCGCAAGGCCGCCGCCATCATCGCCTTCTCCCCCTACACGCGGCGTACCGTGCTCGAACGCTTCCCGGCCGCCCAGGGCCGCATCGTGGTCATCCCGCCCGGACTCTCGCCCACCCTCGTGCGCTGCGTCAATTACTCGCGCCTGCAGGCGGTCCGCCAGCGCTACACACTGCCTTCCTCCTTTCTGCTGTTCGTCGGCGACCTCACCTCGCGCAAGAACATCCTCGGCCTCATCAGCGCCTTCGCCATCGTGCAGGGCGAACGCCCGGACCTGCATCTCGTGCTGGCCGGCGCCGCGGATTCCGCCACCGCCGCCGCCATCGACCACGTGATCCGCAAGAACGGCGTGCGCCACCGCGTCAGCCGCATCGGCTACGTCCAGGCTGATGACCTGCCCGTGCTCTACTCGCTCGCCCAGGCTTTCGTCTTCCCCTCACACGACGAGGGCTTCGGCCTGCCGCCGCTCGAAGCCATGGCCTGCGGCTGCCCCGTGGTTTGCTCCGGCGGCGCGGCCGTCGAGAACTGCGGCACCGCCGCCGTGACCTGCGACCCGCGCGACCGCGCTTCGATCGCCAGCGCGGTCAGCCTGTTGCTCGACCATCCCGATTTCCGCAAAGAAAAAGTCGAGGCGGGTTATAAGAAGGCCTCCGAGTTCTCCTGGGAAAAGGCCGCCCGCGCCACCGAAGCCGTCTACCGCGCCGTCCTCGACAAAACCCCGCTGCCCGACGTCTCCTAGTCAAATCCCTAACCCCCGACCTCGCAATGAAACTTTTCCAGATCCCCCTCCTGCTGCTGCCGGTCCTGCTCCGCGCCGGCGATTGGCCCTGCCTGTCAGGTCCGACGCTGGACTTCCACGCGGCGGCGACGAACATCGGCCGCGACTGGCAGGCCCGCCCGCCGGCCCTGATCTGGAAGGTCGCCCTCACCGACGACGGCCACGCCTGCGCCTCGTGCGTCAACGGCACGCTCTACATCACCGACCACCAGGGCACCAACGACATCGTGCGCGCCTTGGCGCTCGCCGACGGCCGGGAGCTGTGGCGTACCCCGTACAGCGACACCTTCAAGCCCTACCACGGCTACTCCCGCGCCACTCCGACTTACAACGAAGGGTTGATCTATACGGTCAGCCGCATGGGGCTCGTCCATTGCCTCGACGCCGCGACCGGCCGCGTGCAGTGGAAAAAGGATTACATCCGAGACTACGCGGGCCAGGCTCCCAACCACGGTTTCTCTGCCCCGGTCGGCGTGTGGGGCGACATTGCCTACCTCCAGCCCGGCGGCTCGAACGGAACGGTCGTGGCCGTGAACAAGCGGACGGGCGAACAACTCTGGCGCGGCGGCAGCGCGGAGAAGCCGGGCTACTCGCTGCCGGTGATCGTCACTTTCGACAACATCCCCACCCTGCTTTGCTACAGCGCCAACACGCTAATGGGGCTCAATCCCGACACGGGCGCGACGCTCTGGACCTATCGCCGCCCCCACCCGTACGGCAACAACATCGTTCAGCCCGTGGTCATGGGCAACCGCATCTTCACCGGCGCCACCGACAACGTCGGCAGCACGGTCATCGAGCTGCGCGGCGGCCAGCCGCACGAGGTCTGGGAGAGCAAGGAGATCTGCCCGCTCTTCACCACCCCCGTGCTCGTCAACGGCCTGCTCATCGGCACCTCCAGCGGCAAGCCCGCCAAACCCGAAGGGCTGCTGTGCTTCGATCCAGCCACCGGCCACGTCCATTGGAAAGTCAAAGCGTTCGAGCACGGCCAGGTGCTGGCCGTCGACGGCGTGGTGCTGGCCCTCGACGGACAGAAGGGCGACCTCGTGATGATCGAGCCCGCCGCCGAGGCCTGCCGCGAAATCACCCGCTTCACCCCGCTCGGTGGACGGAGCTGGGCCACCTTCTTCACCGTGGGCGACCGCCTGATCATCCGCAACCAGCGCGAACTCGCCTGCTTCAAACTCGGCGCCACCCCCTAGGTCACGGTACGATAGGAAATTCTGGACATGATTACATGATTATCAGCCATTGAATTCAATCCTGTAAATCATGGATATTCGTACTCGAATCAACGAAGTTAATCCTGTCAAAAGAAACCAAAGCTTTGGGCTGTACAGACTATTAAGTCGGGACGGCTCGCCGTGACGTCCTCACGAGGAGACCTGCGATGAAAATGTCGGCTCTCTTTTTACTCGCCGCCCTGCTCGGCCTCTCAGCCTGCACGACCACCCCGCCGCCGAGCGCCCCCTCCGCCAAAGAGCGCTACGCCGACGAGCTGATGGCCATCGTGCCGCCCACGGCGATGTTAGCCCAGATGTCGGAGTCTTATCTGGGCGCGTACAGCTCGCCGCTCAAGGAAAAGGCCCGAACGAGTTTTCTAAGAAACGCGGACGCCGAAGAACTGGAGCGGATCATCCGCAAGGCTCTGCTGAAACACTTCACTGAAGCGGAACTGAAAGCGCTCCTCGATTTTTACAGCACGCCGATCGGCCGCGACTGTATGGCCAAGGTCGCACCTTTTGCCGCCGAGGTGATGCCCGCCTGCTCGCGTGAGGCCCAACGGGCCGTGCGCAAAACCGGCGCCGAAGCCGCGCAGCGCTTCCTGCGCTGACCGCCGCCTGGGTGTGATTCAACTTCGTTGAATCCACACCCGAAGGAGGAGTTCGGATTTAGGAGTTGCAATGCCATGGCAGCGAGCGTCTTCGTACCATGCTCGAGAGTCTGCTTTCGTGTTTTCAAAATGAGGTCACACGTATGGCCTCAAGAAACGGTTCTTCGCGAAAGGGTTTCTCCTTGGCGAACGCCCTGTTTTCAGGGTCTTCCGCGCTTCCAACTCCTCAATCCTAACTCCTAAATTCTCCTTGGTGCGACTCAGTTTCAACGAAACTGAATCGCACCCCCGCCGCCTTCCCCTGTTTCCTCTCATAGCCAAGCCACCCGATTTTGGCTATACTGTCCAGCACGAAAGGAAGACCGATATGACTCGCATGTTCACCGTGCTTTTGATCGCGCACTTTTGCTCGGGCGCCGCGCCGCTCGCCTTCGCCGCGGAACAGGCTGAAGCTCCGATGTGTGACCCCTCGGGCGCCTGCACCGCGGACACCAACCTGACCGCTGTGGCCGGCGGCAAGCACATCTGGGCAAGCTCCCGCCTCTATACCGACGCGCCCCCGCTGGAGCTCCAGAAATGGCTTACCGACAAGCCGGAGCTGGAAGGCAAGTTCGTGGTCATCGAGTTCTGGCGGACGTGGTGCGGCGCGTGCAAGCGGATGACGCCGCTGATGAATACCCTGCATCAAAAGTACGGCAAGGAGCTGGTCGTGATCGGCATCACCGGCGAAACGGAAGAAAAGGTCAAGGCCTACGCCGGCCCCAAGAAAGAGTACTTCCTGGCCCTCGATCAGCCGCAGCCCGTCACGGAAACGACAGGCGCAGCCGAACAACCGACAGCGGCCAAAGAGGAGGCCTCTCCCGTAGCAACCTTGCCTGACCAGGCGGACGGGCCGACGGCGAACCGGCCGGGCCAGGGCAAGTATGAGGCCGGGTTCGGCGTTTGGGGCTGGCCGCACGTCATCATCCTCGAACCCCAGTACCGCACCGTCGTCTGGGAAGGCTTCACAGGGCTCAAAGGCTACGAGCTGACCGAGGCCAAGGTTGAAAAGATGCTCGCCATCGGCCGCGCGATGAAAGCGGAAGAGGCCGCGAAGAAGAAATAGGCGGGAGCGTGGCAAAGACCGCGCCATCACCACGATGCAAAAGTTCAACGCGAAACGCTCAACGTTCACGTGTCATGACTTGAGCGTTATACGTTGAGCGTTCAACGTTTGGGTATCCCCTACCCGTTCACCACGTTCTGCGGGCGTCCGGCCTGAAACGCCTTCACGTTCGCCACCGTAATGTCGAGCAGCCGCTGGCGCGCGGCGCGTGTGGCCCAGGCGCAGTGCGGCGTGATGATGCAGTTGCGCGCGTGCAGCAGCGGGTTGGACGGCTCGGGCGGCTCGGTCGAAAGCACGTCCACGCCCGCGCCAGCCAGCCGACCCTCGTCCAGCGCCCGCGCCAGAGCAGCCTCGTCCACCAGGCCGCCGCGGCTGGTGTTGATCAGCAGCGCCGTGGGCTTCATCCACGCCAGCGTCCGGTCACAGATGAGCTTCTCCGTCTGGGGCGTCAGCGGGCAGTGCAGCGACACCACGTCCGCGCGGCGGAAGAGCTCCTCCTGCGTCACCCACGCCACGCCGGCGGGCAGCGACGCGGGGCGCGTGCGCGAAGCGGTCACCACCCGCATGCCGAAGGCCAGTGCGGCCTGCGCCGCCGCCTGTCCGATCGCGCCGAACCCCACCACGCCGAAGGTCAAGCCGTCCAGCTCCAGCAGCGGCTTCAGCTGGAAAGTGATGTCCTGACAGCGGCTCCACATTCCGTCCTTGACCGCGCGGTCGTGCAGGCCGCACTGCTGCGTCAGCTCCAGCAGCAGCGCGAAGGTCATCTGCTGCACGGAGCGCGTGCCGTAGGCGGGCGCGTTCGAGACCGCGATGCCGCACTCCCGCGCCGCCGCCAGATCCACCACGTTGTAGCCGGTGGCCAGCACGTCGATGAAGCGCAGCTCCGGCAGCGCGGCGATGCTCGCGCGCGTCAGCGGCGTCTTGTTCGTGAGCAGGATCTCCGCGCCTGCTGAACGCTCAAGAATCGTTTCAAGCGGCGAGCGCGCATACACCGACAGATCGCCCAGAGCCTCCAAGGCCTGCCACTCCAGATCCCCTGGATTCATCGTGAACCCGTCCAGCACAACCAGTTTCATCCGCACCCTCTTTCGCTTCGCATCGCCATCACACGTGCACCCCTTGTGCGCCGTTTCCCCTGAGCCTTGGAGTGTACCACACCGCGCCTCCACGATGGAAGATGGACCGATTTCAAAAGGACTGAACGCAAAGCGTGTAGACGCATCCCGCATGTGCACATCGGGCAGTCAACGCGGGTTCACCGCCCGAACGATCCTTTGCCGCACACATGGGAAAGCATGACACCGTGTTTGCCGGCATCATGCTTTCTGCGATCTGCAGGCCCGAAACGGAGCTTTCCCGGACCGCTTGCTTTTCCGGTTCCTTACTGAAGCTGTTCGAGCTCCACCGGGAAGGAGCGTTTCAGATTGTAGGCCCTGAAGGTGGGGTCGGCATCGCGCACCAGATAGAAGCCCATGCCAACAGGCATGTCGGCAAAGATCTCATCCCGCATCGGCGTCAACACGCCGGCATAAGACACACGGTCTTTCTTGTGCACCAGTCTCCCGTTGCTCTCATAATCGGAGTAGATGTTGAACATTCCCTTGAAAAGGCCGGTCCGTGCGGTGGCTACGATCGTAGCCTGAGCGGCATTTGTGCCTGAATAATCGTACACGCCCCCGCTGACCGGGGGATTCGAGCCGATGGGCATCCTGAGCTTCCCGGATGTTACCGTCACGACGATTCCAGACGGGATGGCTTCCGCCATGTAGTCGCCCACGCCGCTGCCTGAATAGTAGCGCAACCCCGTCGGTTCGTCCGCGCTGAAGAGATAATTGGAAGCCAACGCCGACACGGAGCTGTAGTACCCGCCACACGCGTCGAGCAACATCTGGAACCCATCAGCGCCGTGCTTCCCGTTAATCGAATTGCCACGACTGAAAGAACCGGGATTCTCCCAACGCGCATACCATCCAAGGTCGCGCTCCGTCACCACGATGCGAGCCTCACCGTTCCGCAGCCAGAGTAAAGCGCTGAACCAGCCAGTTTTCGCGTTCAGCGCCTTAAAAATCGGGATGCACGCTTCGTGCGTGGTCACATACTCAGTGGTGTTGGTCGCATCAACGACGATGTTGGAGGGCATCGTTTCGGTGAAGAGAATTAACTGGCTGGACAGAGACATGCCCGTACCATCAGCTAACTGGCCAGCGACTTTCACGGCGCCTCTGTTGCCGACGGTCAGGGTCAGATAACCGACACCCTGAGGGTCGGCTTCCGCGTCTCCTGTCGAGAGCGCCGCCGCCAGCGGCAAGGCGACCGTGTAGTAGCCACGATACGTGTCCAGGGTGATCTGCGCCTGGACGGCGTTGGTCGTCGCCCGCTCGATAAACTCATTGCGCGCTCCGTCCAAGATCAGGGTTTCGCCGAACCCGTCGCCTTCGAGGGAACCCCAAATCCTTTTTTCTCTCACATTAAGTGTAAGCGTGGCTTTATTGCGACCCCTTCCGTTCAGCGTAACGCGCTTTGTGCCGTTTGATTCGGTCGTTTCCCACGCCGTACCGTTGAAGTTCAGCGGACCGCCTTGAAGCACGACGTGCGCTGTCAATTTCCCGCGCGAGACATCCGTCACCTTCAACGTGAGCGTGCCGCGCAGGACGGGTGCAGTCACGCTGTCGAACGCTCTGCTCGTGTGAAAGAACCCGTCAAAAGAACCGACGGTTGTCAGAGCGTCCCCGCCCGGGTCGCCATCTGTGAGGCTGACGGCTTTAGACTCTCCGAACCAGAGCGCCGAAAGGGCGACAGCTATTGCGAGTTTACGTGTCTTCATGGATGCTTCTCATTTCTTGTTGTGAATAGCGGATCACTTTTGCGTCAAATTCAGACATCGAACCAGGCGACGTAAGTTGTTCCGACAAACCGTGTTTCGTTGCCTTCGGTAGATTCTGCTGACAAGGTCGGTCGTCAGTGCCTGACGACGACTCTACGAATGATGCCCGAGCGATTGTAGTGCGCCTGTGAGGGCGTTTCCGTTCGCTTTAATGCAAGAAGCCGAGTTCTTCTGCAGAAAATACCGTATACACACGCATCCCTCTCACCTGTTGTTGGGAGCGGTGGTCTTGGACTCTTGCGTCTTGGTCACGGTCCCCTCCGTGGTCTGGGTCACCGTCTTCTCCTTCGATCGAACAGTGCCGTCACTGCTCACACTGCTGCTCTTCGTTTTTGAAACTTCTCGGTCGCACCCGAACAGCAGCGATGACAGCCCCACGACAAACGTCGCGGCGAAAACAATAAGCATGCGCTTCTTCATTTGGTTTCTCCACTTTCCATTTTATACCCTTGCGGATGTTGAGATTTCGAGCCCGTTTCTTTCGGTTGTTAACTTAACTTTTCGAGTGTGATGGCTTCCGTCTCACTGGAGGTAAGATACGCCACAGGCTGACCGCTTGATATGGGGTTTAACCCTACACTCTGCCAATCCGGTGGCGGGCATGCGCGGGCTTTCGAGCCTCAATTCGATCCGGTGTCCGAGCATCAGGCGCGACCTGCTCGGCATTAGAATTTAGCGTTTGGCCCCAAGGTCCGCGCCCATGGCGTGAGTTCGAGGAGGTCCAGAATGACCATCAACCCTCCGTTCGTGGCGTTGCTGACCGCCCAGCCGAGCGCGTCCATCTGCCCCGGGTTCGCCGTCATCGGCTGCGAAGGGCCCATTGCACCGAAAGGGTGCAGATTGATCCGCACCGAGTTGCAGCCAGCCTCCTTGAGCAGACGAGAATGCCTCACCTGGAAGCGTGCCGGTCTCCGCAGTAACGGACCGGTCCGCTATCGCGGGAGTCCTCAGAGTCGTAATGCGCAAAGGCGCGGGCGCTTGTCCCTGCTTCCGGAAATAAAAGAACCGCTTCGCGCAGGGGGCTAGTACCCCCTCCACGATAGCGGTTCAGCTTCAGCAGGCGGCAGGCAATAGGCATCCTGCTAGACGTAAGGTCAAGCACAGGCGCCTCGTGGCAAACGTCATTTGCCGCATGTCTAACACGACACCCTTGTGCCGAACGCTCGTTTACCTGTTGCCGGGGGGCGTGGTCTTGGACTCTTCTGTTTTGGTCACGGTCCCGTCAGGAGACTGGGTTACAGTCTTCTCCTTCGATTTCACCGTGCCGTCACGGCTCATGCTGCTGCTCTGCGACTTGGAGACCTCGCGGTCGCATCCGACCTGCAGAAAGGACACCGCTGCGATAGCTGTCGCGGCACAGATTACAAACAGTTGACGTTTCATTTTTTATTCCTTTTTCATTCACACCCTGTTTTCGGGCGCTCCGGCGGTTTTCCTCAACGGTGAGGCGGTTTCGAGCCCATGACTCTTAGCTGTTACACTAACCTTGCTGAAAGTGGGCTTCGGTTGCTTAGTAAGTAGAATACGCCATAGACCGACCCTTATCTATGGGGTCGTTCCCTACCTTCGGCAGCGCACGGAGCGATCCGATGATGCGCTGCGCGGCGGCTTCGGCCATATCCTTATCCGGTCGCCCAGTCAGAGGTCGCAAGTGACGCGTCATACAGCCCTAACCGAGTTTCAACTCAAGCAGGACGGTAAGGGCCGCCGTTCGCCCCGAGCCTGTCGGACGGGACCGCGGCGAAACGTCCAAGGAGAAAACAACCGGTCCGCCTGCGGCCCTCGGCCTACGGCCTGCCGTAGTGCATGGGGAGGAACTGCAGCCGCTCCCAAGGCATGCCCTGCAACAGGGACCACGCCGGCTGGCCGCCGAACAGCTCGGGGTAAGGATCTTTCTCGCCGCGCTGCGTGTTGGCCTTGGGGTTGTCGGCGCGCAGCGTGATGGCTCCGGCTTTGTCCCACACCACAAAGCCATACTTCTGCGCCGCGCGCGCGATGACCTTGCCGACCGGCGGAAGGTTCAGGGCTTCGACATCCACGCTCGGGTCGAGCCGGAAACGCAGCCCCTCGGGAATACGGTTAGGTTTCTTCTCGGGGTTGTAGCCGTCGGAACGCGTCGCCGGCCATGAGACGACGTCGTAATGCTCGGCGTCCACCAGGGCGATGCCCATGACATGCTCGATGGCGCCGCGCCGCAGATCCGCCTGCGTGATCTGCCCGCCGATGAAGGGCAGGCTGGTCGCCGTGGTGCCGTAATGGTTTTGCCAGATGCCGGGGTTCTCCGACACCTTCGTCATGCCCCCGCCCCAGACCGCCTGCCACTGGCCGTCCTGTTTGCGCGCCTGCCAGAACTCCCAGAGCGAATCGGTGGAGGGCTGATAAATGCACATCTCCCCGTCGGTCCCGTCGGCAGGCGCGGCGTAATCGGGAATCGGCACGGCGAGCCACTGGGCCGCGAGCCTGGCATCCTTGAAACCTTTTTTCTGGCCGTCCCACTCGGTCACAGCCACCGGCTTGACCTCCGGCCCGACGACATAAATGGGGCAGGCATACGCGGCGGTGTTGATGCTGACAGTGCCGTAATAGGCCTTTTTTTGTCGCAGAAACTCCGCGACGAAAAGGGGCGAGTTCGGATGCAGCGGCGCGTCCTTCGGGATCGGTTGATACCAGAAGCTGTTCACGGCAAAGACGCGTTCGCCCGCGCGGGCCGGCACGCAGAGCGCCATGAGGGAAAGAAGCATCAACGCTGTTATTTTCATCGTGTCTTACTCTGCTTTACGAGAGGCGATGCGCGTCGCGAAAACCCTTCGAACCACCCTCGCCCGATCCCGCGATTAGAGCGCGCTGATTTCCTCGGGCGTCAGGGGCCGCCGGTAGACGCGTAGACCGTCCATATGAACGGCCGTGGCTCAGACGCCAACGCCGCAACCGCGATCCGAATTATGCGAGTACAATATCACTCGGGCTGAACGCATTGCAAGTCCTTACCGACCGCGCGCGAGCCACAAAACGGCATGAGCTTTTGGCAGCCCGCTCGGGGGGTTCGGCGTGGCATGTTTTGTGAATGCGCATCTTGCGCCATCCGCTGCGAGAGCGTCTCGTCCGTGTCCAGGTCCCCACGCCTGCGGGTTCTCACTCTCCGACGAAATCCAGCAACTCCCGCACTTTGGCGGTCAAGCCTGCGACGGTAAAGGGCTTCTGGATAAAGTTAATGCCCTCCTTGACCATACCGTGGTTAGCGATGACGTTGGCCGTATACCCTGACATGAAAAGGCACTTGAGGTTCGGATTGAAGGTCAGCAGCTTATCGGCCAATTCACGGCCGTTCATTCCGGGCATGACCACGTCCGTTATGAGCAGGCGGAATTGTCCGGCGTGCGCATTTGCCAGATGAAGGGCCTCGCCATGCGAGTCAGCGGCCAGCACGGTGTATCCCCGGCGCTCGAGCATCCGCTTACTCAGCTTAAGCAAAGCCGGCTCGTCCTCAACCAGCAAGACGGTCTCATGGCCGCGCACGACCCGCTCATCCGCATCCTCCATGCGTGACAGCCCCCCCGCCTCATGCCTATATCGGGGCAGGTAAAGCTTGAAGGTCGACCCTTGGCCCGGCGCGCTAATGAGGCTGATGAAACCGTTGTTCTGCTTGACGATGCCGTAGACCGTGGCCAAGCCGAGGCCCGTGCCTGCGCCCGCTTCCTTGGTGGTAAAAAAAGGCTCGAATAGATGCTCTGCCGTTTCCTTGTCCATGCCGCAGCCGTCGTCGCTCACGGCGAGCAGCACGTACTCGCCGGGCGCACATTCCGCATGAACGGCGCAGGCGTCGTCATCAAAAATCTGGTTATGCGTCGCGATGGTCAGCTTGCCAACGCCCGAAATAGCATCGCGGGCGTTGACGCAAAGGTTGGCCAGAATCTGGTCGAGCTGCGAAGGGTCCAGCTTGACCGGCCAGATCTCTCGATCCGGCTGCCAGATGACGTCGACATCCTCACCAACGAGCCTTTGCAGTATCTTGAACATGTCCTCGACCGTTTCATTCAGGTTCAGGACTTTCGGCACGATGGCCTGTTTGCGGGCAAAAGCCAGCAATTGCCGGGTCAGGTCGGCGGAACGCTCGGCCGCCTTGTGGATTTCCGTGAGGTCCTCATGGAGGGGCTCGCCCGCGCCCACTTGTCCCAACGCCATTTCAGCGGTTCCGATGATGACCCCCAACATGTTGTTGAAGTCGTGGGCCACGCCACCCGCCAGTCGGCCGACCGACTCCATCTTTTGCGCCTGCGTCAGCTGGTTCTGCAGTTTCGTCCGCGTCTCCTCCAATTGCTTGCGTGCGATGACTCCGGCCAGCACGTTCGCCACGCCAGCGAGTAACTGTTCCAACCTCGCGGAGCGGGCGTGGCCTGGTCCCACGCAGACGGTCAGGACGCCGATGGTCCGGCTCCCAAGCCGCATCGGCGCGCTGTAGCGCCCGAGAGCCATAATCCCCTGAAAAAGGGCATCGTGGATCTCATCGGCACCGTTGCAAAACTGCACCGCGCCGGAGTCCGCCGCATGTCCGCACTGGCATTTTTTGAAGGGTACGCGCGCACAGGCCTCCTGCTTCTGAGCCGTAAAATTGCGTTGTGCCTTGAGCACCAGCACGTCAGGGGCATCCTCCACCAGAAAAATGGCGCCCTGAGTTTCGAGCGCGAACTCAGGCACGGCCAGAACCGAATCCAACGCCCTGCCGATCAGACGGTCCAGCGGCAAATCGACTAGCGTCAGCCGCATGATGTCGTTCATAGCCGACTCGCGCACATACGCCTGCTGAATTTCTTCTTCGGCCTGCCGGCTCGCGGTGATGTCCATGAAAACCTCAATGCCCGCCACCACCTTCCCGGTGTGATCTTTAATCGGGGCGGCGTTGGAAAAGACAATGCGCTCCTCGTCTCCGCCTTTCCGCATGATGAATTCCCGGCAGCAGGCTTCGCCGAACGTCAGCGCGCGGGCCAGAGGCGCCTCGTCGGCGGTCAGGGGCCGGCCATCAAGGTCCAGGCGTTGCCAGCTGGCCACAAAACGATTGAAACCGACCCCGTCGACGACGCTTTGGCGGTCGCCGCCCAGCATGAGCAACCCCGCATCGTTCATATACCGCAGTTCGCCGCCCGGGGCATCGGCTATGGCGATGCCCGCCTGACTTTGGGCCAAGGCCGCCTGAAGAATGGCACGGGTCTCCCGCAGCGCCTCCTCTGTCTTTTGGATATCGACCGCTTTCCAAACGGCATCCATCAGCAGGGTCAGTTGCAGCACATCGGTTTCATCGTAATCGCTGGCCTTGTTGGCGACACCGACAACAGCGACGATGCGGTCCTCCTTGAAAACAGGCACGGACATGAATTTGTCAAGATGGACATGACCTTTCGGAAATCCATTCCTGTACGCGTGCTCGGACTGGAAGTCGTTTAAAACCACGGGCCTGCGCTGCCGGACAACCTCGCCCCATAATCCAGCCGTTATCAAGGCGCAGCTTGGGGGCGGATTGCCACCCGTGCTTTCCTCTGTCTGCCCTGTAAACCAGGTGTGCTGAAAAAAAAGTTCCCGGTCTTGATCATACGAGAAAATGTAACCGATCGTGCTCTCTGTCAACTGGATGGCTTCGGTGAGCGCATGTTTCAAGAATTCAGGCATGGTTTTGGCGCGGCATTGCAGAATGTCAACGAGCCTTCTCAGTCGTGTCTCGTTGCGGCGGATTTGCTCCTCGGCTTGCATACGCCCGGTTATGTCCAGGCAATGACCGATGTAACCGATGAATTCCCCCTTGCTGTCGTAACGCGGGCAGCCGTCATCAAGAATCCAGCGGTATTCGCCGTCGTGCCGACGCAGGCGGTACTCCATGCTGAATGGCTCACGCCGCTCACACGCCCCCACGAAGAGAGCCAGACAGCGCTTCACGTCTTGCGGATGGACCCCCTCCGCCCACCCCATTCCCTTTTCCTGTTCCAGCGTGCGCCCTGTGAATTCAAGCCAGACGCGATTGAAATAGGTACAGAGCTTATCGGTTCCGGACACCCAAACCAGCGCCTGGCCCGATTCCATCAAGTTTCTGAAGTTCTGCTCGCTTTCGCGCAGGACCATCTCCGTCCGCTTACGCTCGGTGATGTCACGACAGATGCTCATCACCGCAGGCTGCCCCTCCCAAGCGATCCGCCTTGCGCTCACCTCCGTCGGGACGGTGGAGCCGTCCTTGCGGCGATGCGCGGTTTCGAAGGTGAGCCGGCCCTGTTCCATCAATCGGGCGATATGTTCCCGTTCACGCAAAGCGTTCTCCGGAGAGACCGCCCCGCCGATCGTCATGCCCAACAGTTGCGCGCGGGTATAGCCGAGTCTTTCGCAGGCCTGCGGATTGATTTCAAGTACCCGTGCTTCCGTGTCGTGGATGAATATGGCGTCATTGGCGTTGTCGAACATGAGACGGTATTTCTCCTCGCTGGCCCGCAAGGACTCCTGCTGGACGCGGATGGCCTTGTCGGTGCGGCTCAACAGGACATAGAGAAGTCCCAGCAACAGCGACAGCAGGACCCCGCTGCCGATGCCACCCATGGACAGCAGATGCGCCAAGGCCGCCTTGGCGGCGCTGATGTCGCGCATGACCAGCAGGTCGCCGATGACTTTGCCCGAAGCGTCTTGCAAAGGCTTCACGTAGACCCGCCACGCTTTCCCGTCGGCCGCGGTCTCAGCGTTCGTTTCGCCGCGGCCAGCCTCGCCCACCTTCTGGTAAACAGCGAGGATGTCGGGCAGGCGTCCCTGAGAGGAATAGATCACCACGCTGTGGGGCAGTCGATCCCAGTCGGCATCCCTTCCGAGCAGGCGCATCCCCTCTTCCCATGTCTGCCGGTTCAAGTATTCCTTGCGGATGACCACGGCCAGCTGTTCCCCCGGCTGGGTCTTAACCGCTTGCAGAACGTCTTCGATCTCCTTGCCCATCCCCACATAGCCGACGAGCGTGCCGCCGTCGAAGACCGGACGCACCGACCGCAGGGTGAGAGTGCCCAGCGGGCCAACTTCGATGCCGGAGGCGGGTTTTCCGGTGCGTTCGGCCTCGAGGGCCGTGAAGCGATTGATGAGGTCACCGCGTTTCTCCGGTTTGTCAACGCGCAGCAGGCAGCCGCGGTTGGCATCGAGAAAAGAGAAGTGTGTGAGGTTATTCTCGCCGCGCAGCGTCTCGAACATCGGCTTCCACGTCGCCAGGAGACTATCGGCGTCGCCCGCGCGCAGAGCCTTCTGTACCGAGGCTTCGGCGGCGATGGGCTGCGTGACCATGTTCAGTCCGACGGCCTGCTGATCCAATAACACGTGCAGGGCGCTGAAAACAGCAGAGGTTTCTGCCGCGATCGCCTGGGATTGAAGTTGCCCATGCTGATGCCAAAGCAGCAACCCTGTGCCCGCCGTTCTCAGGATCACCAGGGCCGCCAAGGCCGGCAGAAGACGCCGCAGGACCGGTTTGGGCATCGTGTCGCCGTGCCGGACCGGTCCGGCGGATGCATAAAAAGCGGCCATGCCGATCAGCATCATGAGCATCAGCCCCATGGGCCAGGCCGCCCGGGTGGCCATCTCCCGTCTCCAGGCCCTGGCGTCCATGTCCATGCCCAGCAAGGCGACCACGGCACCGGTATGCGGGTCGGACAGCGGGACCATGGCCGAGGTCCACATGCCCCGGCGCCCGGTGACCGGGCCTTCAAAGAACGGGACATGAGCCGCGAACACGCCGGCCATCTCGGCCGTCGACCCGTTGTAAGGCCGCCCGGGCGGGGAGAAGTCCTTCGAGCCAGCCGACTCGCTGTCCGCGAAGTAGAAGACGGAGCCGTCAGACCGGCGTCCCAAGAGATAGATGAGCCGGAATTTCGGGTTGGAAGAACGGGCGGCCAGGAGCTGATTCTTGAGCAGCCGGTAGTGAGGCGTTTGCAGATCCGCCTCCGTGCCCGCAAGCGTCCGCACGCGCTCGATCTCCACCGCCTTCGCCACCAGCCGCGTCTGCTGCAGCAGGTCGGTGCGCATCTCGTTTTCCGCACGCGTGCCCATCATCCAGGTTGCGGAAAAACCCGCCGTGAGAATGGCCAGCAGCAGAGTCGCAGGGGCTACTTTGCTTCCTCTGAGAAAACGTTTGATCACCGGCCTCATATCAAGCTCCCTGACCGCCTCGGACGCGCCCCTCCCCGCCCCACGCGACAGACTGTCGGGAAGCCAGAACCTTAAGTCATGATTCACGTTATCATATTGCGCCGTTGGATGAAACACGCGTGCGCAAGATCCGCACGGAAACGCGCCCGGCTCAACGCAAAGCCGCCCCTCCGGCATCGTAGAGGAACCAACAGGCAAAGCCGCCCAAAGCGCATGCCAGACGGGTCACGACACGTCACGAATCAGCACCCTGTTCGGCATGATCGTCAGCAGCAACCGCCTATACGCAGTGCGCATCCCACAAGCGGTGGAGCGTGGGTATCAGGCTATAAACCGCATCGCCCTTATCGAGCAGTTCAACCGCGCCGGCTTTCATCATTCTGGCTTTGACGCTTTTTTCGGCGAAAGTCGAAAATCCAACGACGATCATGTCCGGCCACTCCTCCCTGATCAGAAACGTCGCCTCAATGCCGTCCATCAAGGGCATCCGGATGTCCATGACGACGAGATCAGGCCGCAGCGTCCGCGCGCGAGTCACGGCATCCTGCCCGTTGGACGCTTCGCCGACCACCTCAATGTCGGGTTCGGTTGAGAGCAAACGGGATACGCTATTGCGCAGAACCCTGTCGTCGTCCACGATCAGAACCCGTGCCCGACTTCTCGCGGACATCGGCGGGCACGTCTTCCCGCTCTTGTAGCCGGCGGGAGCCGGCTTGGGATTGGTTTCTGATGGGACGGTCATGCCTTGGATCATAACGGTTACCTTTCCTTGATTACCTTATACGGCCCTTGCAACAACTGATTCAAGTTAAACGATGAGCCCGGATAACTGTCGGATGCGCTAAGACAGGCTAACGTGCGGGCGCAAGCGGCATGGATGTCCTGCCGATAAAAGTCCAATCGGAGCGTGCATGTGTCTGCGTTCGCTTTCCGCCCCAAGGAGAAAGTTCAGGTACGGGTACAGGCTTAGCCGCCAGCTGCGTTTCAACGCGCAGCAAGAGCTGGCTGATCTCGGTCCGCCGGTCTTGATTCAAACGCAGGCTGAAGCGGGAAATATCCGTTTGTTCATCCGCCGCCGTGCGAAGCGCAAGCGCGCACCGCAGTGCGGCGCAGGCCTGATCCAGGCGCCCGCTGGCCGCTAAGACTTCCCCCAGCGTATCCCACGCCTGATAGAATCCCGGCGCAAGACGGATCGCAAGACGGGCATGAGCCTCGGCGTCGGCCCATTTGTTCTGTTGTCGGAACAGTTCCGACAAATCGCTGTGGGCGCCGGAGCTCGGTCGGCAGGTGAGGCTGGCGCCGAGGTGGGCCTCCGCTTCAGCAAACCGTTTGCGCACGAGATTGAGGCTCCCCAGGAGCGCGTTGGCCGCCGCATGGGACGGATTGTGCTGAATGACGGACAAGGCGTCCATCTCGATAAACGCGGCGTTGCCGAGGCACACGTCCGTCTGCAAAAGCTGATCGTTCGCGAGGGCAAATTCCGGGTTAAGCTCAAGCGCGCGCCTGAAGCAGGCGCGCGCCGCCTCATAGCGCGGCGGCTCGGCATGCATGTGCAAACAGCCCTGGGTCATTTCGACAAACTGATTGGTGACGCCGCCCGCGAGTGCCCGCATTGCCGGAAAGATGTTATCGTTGACCTCTCCGACATCCCCGCGGATCAGCAGGATTTCAGCCAGAAGCGACCATGCCGGCATGCAGCTGGGGCGGTTAAGCACAATCCGGCGCGCGATCTTCTCGGCCTTGTCGCTGCGCCCCTCCACTTGCGCTTGAAAGGCTTGAACGAGTTGGGCGTCTGAAGAGACATTCATAACGGGAGCCGGAGTCACAAAAGCGCTTCTGGAAAAGGTCAGCCACTTGTCTAACAGTCTGAGCAGGTTGGGCGGCGGCGGCGTACCTGCAGGATAAGTTGCCATGATGCGGGGCACCAGATGGTCTGCGAGTTGCGGTGCAAGCGCGCCGTAACGCGCGACGGTGCCATCGAACTCCTCAAAAAAACGCGGCTCGTCGGCCAACCGGAGCACTTGGCGCGTAGCACCTCCGACGAGGCCGGCGTCGGCTTGCCGCAGGCGCAGGCCATACTGGTTGAGGATGGCGCACAGATTCTTGCCGTCCAGCTCGAGAGACATCTTGTAGGAGGTGTCGGCTTCGGCCAGATGTCCTTCGGTCTCAAGACAGATGCCAAAGTCGTTAGCCATGCGGCTGACGTGCGCACGCACATCGGCCTGCGTCCGCCGCAAGACCGGCAGCATCGTGGGGTCGTCAGTCAAAGACGGGGCGATAAGCCGCCAGCTTGCGCGATTCTTGGCGATCAAGGCGGAGGCATCGGGCGCGGCTGTTTTAACGGCCCCGAAGTAGAGCAACCCGTTCGGCTGCGGCATCAACCCGGCATGCTGCCAAAACTCCGGCATGCCGACGGTCGCGACTTGCGTGTTCCCCGTGGGGTTGTTACGTAACCACCGCTCGACAAGCGCCTCGGGCTCCCAGTTGAGCTGACCTGCGGGAGGCGTCATGACAAGATGCGCCGCTGCCGATGACGCACGCCCTTTTGCCGAGGGCGACCTGTTGCCTGCAGCGGCCGGGATGAGCGTCAGCCTTCTTCCCGTGACATGCGAAAGAATGAGCAGGTTCAGGTCGAACGTTCCGTCCGTGACGAGACACCGGGCGGGTTTCGATTGCGCAAGCATTTGCTGCGCGATGCCGTCGGCAAAAGCCGCCTTCCGGCCGTCGCCATCGTCATAGTTGAGGTTCACGGCCCGCAGCACCACGATCACCAGCAGGCCGCACATGCCATATCCGATGACGCGTTTCACCAGCGGAGACTGGTCGAGCTCGAGGGCGGCGCTCGGCGTCGGAACGATGCCTGTCTGGCACCAAAACACAAAAAAGAAACCGGCGGCGAGGGCGACCACCAGGCTGGGCAGGATGGGCAGCTGCGCGCCATTTCGTGCGACATTCCACACCGCGTTCGGAAGGTTCAACAGTTCGGCAACCACGGCAGCGGTGAAGATCGCATTGAGCATGCGCCACTTCCAGCGCGTCACCTCATCCCTGCATAAGGTTAACTTGCGGGCTCCCACGATAGCCATAACGAGAGATAACAGCGGCACAATCAAAACAAAGAGCCTGTCCGCTCGCGGGACACCTTGAATCAAGACACCGCGGTATGTGCGCGCGTAATCCAAGGCCATGGGCCCCAGGTTGGCGGCGGAGATACCCTGCTCCGGGGCCGAAACATGAATGAATAGCGCCACACTCGCTGCGGCACCCGTGAGTCCGGCCGCCAGCATCAGGAGGATAAAGGACTCGGAAATCTGGTTGTATCGGATGCAGCTGGGGATCACCACGGCCGCGAAAACGGGCAAGAAAACCAGAAAGACAGGTGATTCGATCAGCCCCGCACCCATCAGGAGTATGGCCACCACGCAAGCGCCCAACTTGCCGGTGATTTGGTAGCGCGCGACGAGGTCCGCCGTGAAAAACAGAAGCAGGATGTCGAGCGGCTGCACGTGCAACGAGGTCGACGCGATCCAGAACGGCGCACAGAAAGCGAAAACGAGCGCGCTGACCAGGCCTCCGAGGGTGGCCACCACGTGCTCAATGGCGTCATCGTCTGAAGCCGCTGCAGGTGCGGCTTCTGCCAGCACGCCATCCGCCTCCGGTTCCTCATCCGAAACGGGAACAAACCGGAGCACCGGGTCTTCCCTGATCAGATCAAACGCGATGCGGCTGACGATGCGAAAGAGCCAGACCACCGCCACACTGCCGACAAGGGCATTGAAAAGATTGAGCCCGTAAGGCGTGGCGAGGAACGGCAAGGTCGCAACCGCGCGTGACACCGACAGCCACACGGGATGGCTGACAGGCACCCCCGGCAGGAGACCTAAAACCTTGCCGGTCACCACCGCGGAAGTGCCCGGATAGACACCGACGCAAAGCGTATGCGAATAAACCGCGAACACGATCAGGCCCAGACCGCCCATCAGCAGGTGTTCGATCCGCTGATGTTGTTCGTATCCGTCGCTAACAGGGCTCGGCGCCACCGAAAAGACCGACGGCAGGAGCTTTCGTAGCCCGTGGAACAACTTTCGTTGCAGCGTACCGATAAACGCGAGCATTTTCATCATGATCTCAGTCTGTCCTTTTAAACCGGTCAGTGTAAGCACGCGCTTTGTCAGTCTGCAGTCGCCGGGCGTCGTCGCCCCGCACCCACTCGGCTACACACAAGCAGCGTCGTTTGGAAAGAAACCGGTTCACTCTGAATATGTCCGTATGGTAGACCACGGTGGAACTCTCGTCTATGACCTCAACAGGTTAGGTCGGGGTTGAAATGAGGTGAGCCCGTGACCGACGTTCAAAACCTTCAAGTCATAGAAATCATCTCACCTCGCCGCTATCGATGAACTGGATGACGCGCTGCCGCGCGAGGACACGCACGTCTACGTCGCGCTGTTCCCCAGGCAGAAGATCCAGTTTGATTTCCGGATGTTCCACGTAGTGATAGGCTGGAAGATTATTGCTCCGCACTTTACACCTCCATTGGCCGGGTCGGAGGTGGTCGAATAGCGCGCGGCCATCTGGGGCGGTGTAGACTTGCAGCTTTTCTTTTCCGTTGGAGAGTTCAACCAGAAGGCCTTCACACGGGGTATTAACTGGCGATGCTGGCGACAAAAGGCCGGAAGAGAGAGCCGTTTCGGCGGGCCGGGCGACCTTTCCGGAGGCGGAGGTCGAAGCCACGGCCGCGCGGACACTAACGCTGGCGGCCGTGACCACGCCCAGATCAAATGTGAGGGGCTTGCCTTTCTTGATTTCCACCGTGACCGGCAACAGCGCCGCTGTGACGCGGTTGACACCCAGCGAAGCGCTATCCACACGCAGCAGGTAGGTTCCCGGCGCAAGTGCCGGAAACAGAAACTCGCCTTGGCCGTCGGTCACCGCCCAGGCGTCGTTCAACCGCAGGATCACGCGCGGCTGTGGCTGGTGAAGCTTCGACTCCTGATCGAACACCCGGCCCTTCAGCGAGCCGATGCTGGTCTTTCTGCTGATCGGCAAGTCGAACGGAATGGTGTAGCAGATGAAAACGGAGGTTTCCTCTTGGCCGGTGCTGTTGTCCTGCGACCAGCGGCCGGTGAGTGCGATTTTCTGATGGTTTCGAAAGGAGTAGTTGAGCGCCGAGCGTGCCAGGTCCTGCTGCCGGCCGGTGGCCGACTCGTAGATGTTCCGCTCGCAACTTGCGTCCACGGTCAGGCGTTCCATGAGCTTCCAGTTGGCGGAAGCCCCGTAGGTTCGCGATTCCTCAGGATTGCTGGTGAAACTGCTGTTGCCCAGGCGCGTATAGGCGGAATACGTCTGGCGCGCCGACGCCCGGTAAGACGCGTAAAGGCCGTAGCGATGGAGACTGTCGCTGGTCCGGTCCAGCACGTGGTCTTGCAGTTGACCCCGCTCGATGCTGGTTTGCACGCTGACGCGGCCAAAAGTCTTGCCCACCCCGACCCGTCCGGAGTTTTCCGTGAAGTCATAGGCGGCGGGCGGCAGCACGTCGGCCCGGTCAATGTGCTGGTAGTCGAGGAGCAGTTCAGTATGGAGGGGTAACGTGTAGCGAAGGCGGGAAGTCACGCGGCTACAGCTTGGCGATCCCCTCCTTGAGGGCGTAGCGCACAAGGTCAGCCTGCTTATGAATATTCAATTTGGCCATCAGGTTCGTCCGGTGCGTGTGGACGGTGTTCGATGCCAGATTGAGTTTGACCGCGATATCTTTATTTGTGAATCCCTCAGCAACCAGTTGCAGAATCTTGCGCTCCTGAGCGGTCAGGGCGGTCGGCCGGTCGGGTATTGGACCTGAGGAGGCACCTTTGACATAGCGGTTCACGATAATGTCGGCGATATCCGGACTGAAAAAGACGCGCCCGGCATAAACTTCGGTCACGGCCTCCACCAGGTTGCGGCTTGCGGTTTCCTTGGTGAGATAGCCGCGCACGCCGATGGAGAGCGCCTCCTCCACCAAAGCTTGCGTGCAGTTCAGGCTCAGCATAATGATCTTTACAGAAGGGCAGGACCGGATCAGATGACGCGCGGTCTCGAGACCGTTCAGGACGGGCATGGTGATGTCGAGGATGTAAACATCGGCCGGCAGATGCGCGGCACGGTCGAGGACTTCCTGACCGTTGGCACCCTCGCCCACGATCTGGATGTCCTGCCCGCTCCTTTCGATACTGAAGCGCAACCCGTCCCGCACAAGCGGATGATCATCGGCAATCACGACGCGGATACTCATCAGGCGCCCTCCTTCGTTATCTTCGGAAGGACGACCGTGACGGTCGTGCCCTGTCCGGATTGAGACTGGATCTGCCAGGCGGCTCCCATCGAACCCGCCATCTCCCGCATGGAACGCAGTCCCAGATGCGAGTCGGGGGAAGCCATGACCTGTTCGACATTGAAGCCCACCCCGTCGTCATGGACCGTGAGGCGCGAGCAGTCGTCGTCACTGCTCATCCGCACCTCCACCTGCCGCGCGCGGGCGTGCTTTAACGTGTTGGTGACGGACTCTTGGGCGATGCGGAACAGCAGGATGGCTTCCTCCGCGCGAAACCGGTAGCCGCCGGTGTTGTCAACAAACCGGATGGGCATTCCCGTGTTGCGCGTCACCTGCTCGAAATGCTGGCGCAAGGCCGCGGGTAAACCCAACAGGTCAAGGTCAGTCGGATGGAGATCCACCGCCAGTCTCTTCAGGCACGCGATCGACTGACTGAACAGGTCTTGGGCATACTTCAGCGTCTGGAGCGCTTCGTCGGTTTTTCCCACGAGAAGCGCGCCCTCGACGGCATCCAGCCGAGCGGAAAGGCCCACGGCGAGGGAGCCGACATCGTGATGGAGGGCAGCCGCGATACTGCGGCGTTCCTCTTCCCGAACGGACAGGATGCGGCGCGAAAACGTCAACAGTTGCTCTTCCGACTTTTTCCGGTCCGTGATGTCGATCTGGCAGCCCAACATGCGACAGGGTCTCTGAGCATCGTCACTCAGCACTTCGCCCCGTGACAGCAGCCACCGGTAGGAACCGTCTTTATGCCGCAGCCGGAACTCGACCGCGCCGATCGTCTGGGCTTTTTCGCAGGCTTCTCGCAACACATGCAGAACACGTTCACAGTCATCGGGGTGCAAGCGGTTTTGCCACGCCTCCTGACAATTCGGAAATTCCTCGTCCGTGTAGCCGATCTGGCTTTTCCACTCCGGCGAGAAATAGATCTGCCCGGTCAGGAGGTCCCAATCCCAAAGCCCGATGTTGGCGGCTTGTATCGACAGGCTGAGTTGAGTGCGCTTTTTCAAAAGAGACGCCGTACGCTCCTGCACCAGCTTTTCCAGATTCTTCTGGTGCTCGCGGTTGGCCTGAGCCAAGCACTCGCGCTCGTCATCCATCAGTTTGAGTTTAGCCGCGTTGCCCACGCATCGCAAAATCGCGTCGTTGGTGCCCGGCTTGACCAGATAGTCAAAGGCGCCTGCGCGTACGGCGGCCAAGGCCGTCTCGACGTTCGGCTCCCCTGTCATGAGAATGACCTGGATCCGCGGTGTTGCGGTACGGATGAACTGCAGAAGTTCGACACCGGTGCCACCGGGCATGACAATATCGGTCAGCAAGACATCAAACGGACTGGCCTTAAGCAGGTCGATGGCCTCCCGGGAGTCAGCCGCAAGAGTAACCTCGTGGCCCGCACTCCTGAGGAGCCTGCCAACAAAATTACGGTAAGCTTTTTCATCATCGACGATCAAGACACGCGACATGGCGTTCCCCCCTTTGACGGTTAGAAATGTGCCCTTATCCGGCAAAACCGGAATGGCCGCGGCAGGCCGGGCAACGCCTCATTTGTCTCTGTTCACCCGAATGGGTTCCCCTGAACAATCAGACATTTGGCCGCCATGTTAACATGCGGTATCCCAAACCGTCAACGTACTAAAACCGGATGGGATCGCCGCGGCCACACCCTGTCAAAAAGGGCAAAAAACGGCGATTTTAAACCGCGGCAAGCTCATCGGCCCTGCTGCGCGCGGGAAGCTGTCAGGATGTGAAAAGCGTATTCGGCGAGAACCTTGTGCCCTTGCGTGGTGGGATGCAGTCCGTCCGCCGAAAAGAGATGCCCGCTGTCGTTTGCGCCGCTGGTGACATCGGTGAATCCGTATTTCGAGGGCGCCGCGACGATGTCGTTGAGTTCGGCAAAAAGGTCGAGCTTCATGATTCTGAGAGCGGGGTTCGCCTTCTCCAGACGGACGATCGCGGCGTCCATCTCCGCGTTGTGCGCGATGACGGCTTTTGTGAGTGCCGTACGATACGCGGCCGATATGGACGCGCCCATCAGCGACGATTTGGAGACCACCGATGGCGTTTGGGCGATATCAAACACGTTGCCCCACAGCACGCGCGTGACTCCGGCCGAAGCGAGCGCCTGGATCTGACCTTCGGTGCTCCTCGCCACAGACACGCCGGTTTTGTCCAACTCCGCCCACTGCGCGAGAAGCTGCTCGGGCGCGACGGACGCGAGCATGAGGTCGTTGGCTCCGATGACGATCACATGCAGGGCCGTCTTCTTCAAGCCATCCGTGTTGAAGGCCGGATTCAGGTAGCGCTTCGAGATCTGCTGCGTAAGGTTCTGCCCGCTGTTTCGGCTGCTGCCCATCTTGGCGGTGTGTTCGGTGCCCGCGCCGCCGACCGCGTAGTCGGTGCCACCATAGTAGGCGGTTATTCCGGAGGGTTTGAAAGCGGGGATGTTCAGCATCGCCGGCCCGGCGAGTTGCGCGACCCAAGTCTGCCGGAATTTGACGTCCGGCTTGTTGGGTGCGAGCCCGCGGTTGCCCATGTCAGAAAGACTGTCGCCGAAGGCGACGAGCTCCGTGTAGGTAGCCGCGTAACCCACGCTCGCGAGCGCAAAGAAAAGGAGGAGGGAAAAGGTTCTCATGCGTGTATGCCTGGTGTCGGTCCGAGTTTGGGCCTTCCGCTCTGCCGCGCTCACTTCGGGTCGAAACCGAGCAGGTGGATGGCGTTGAAATAAAACCAGATCATGGAGGCGGCTGACGCGTAGAGCGCCGCGCATCCGATTATCCGGATCGCCGTCCTGTACCACTTGTTTTCTTTCCGGTCCGAGAACACAACCTCGAACGCCCGCATAAAAATGTATGCGCTGACCGCAAACAAAGCATATCCCATGGCCCGGCCCCCTTCCCCTGCCCCGCGTCAGCGGCGGGTGTCGGGTTTCCCTCGCCGGCAAACCGCAACCCCAGACCTCTGGCAGGTCATTTCGGTTTTTCCAGTGTACATCTTGGCGGCACGATAAGCCACGCCAGAACCACCAGCGCGCAGAATGCCGTGTAGGCAAGCGTGAAGACCCACGGCGGGAAATCATAGTAGACGATGCTCCGAAGCCAGTAGGCGGCAAATCCCGCGGAATACCGGGTGCCCGACGCGGTGTCGCGGATGCGGCTCTCCCAAACGGTGAGGGGACACATGACGCCGAACCACGCCTCAAGAACAACCAGCAGGATCGCGCAAAGATGAAGGGCGCGGAACCACAGGCCGCGAATCCACATCCACTTCCGGAAAAAGCCGATGATCGTCAGGACAAGGCCGGCCACAACAAACGCGATCCAGGCGAGGTGAATGACAAGGAGCGCGTCTGCCAAGATTTCCGACATTGCTTGCTCCTGACGTTTTCTAATCCCCGGCGCCGGCGTTACCGGGGGGCGCCCGTGCCGCACACCCCTCGCCGCCGCAGACGGTCCTTACGGTTCTGCAATCGCGACTTGCGCCGGATGCCGCTTTTAACCGTATTCCCCGCCCGCGTCCGCGCGGCGAGGCGCTCCGCGCCCATCTTCCAGAAGGTGCCGCAACGCCCGAAGCATTCCAAGACCACAAGGCTCTCGCATGCGCGACAGCGTCACCCACCCCTTGCGGGCTTCACGTTCCTGCTCAAGGTGAAAACCTTGAGCACTTCCATGAGGGCGACCGCCACAACCGCTCCCGCCAGGGCCAGGAAGAAGTCGGTCCCCGAGACCGCACCGAACCTGAACAGCCTCTGGAGAAAAGGCACGGTCATAATGAGGCCGAGCACCGTCACGGCGCCGGTCACAACCCATTTGAACGCCGCGTTCTTTGCCCGCAGCATGCTCAAGCCCGAGCGGGACAGTGACCGGTTTGACAGGATCATGCCCAGGTTGCAGACCACGAGTGTGAGGAACGCCAAGGCGCGGGCCGCCTCGTCGGAGTGATCGCGCCGCACGAACAGGTACACGGCCAGGGTGACGGCCAGCGTCAGTCCGCCCTGAAAGGCGCAGTTCAGCAGCGTCCGCGCATCAAAGAGTTTCGCCTCGATGCTGCGCGGCTTCCGCTTCATGACATCGCACTCCTCCTTGTCCGCTTCAAAAATCAGCGTACACGCGGGGTCAATGATCAGCTCAAGGAAAACGATATGCACCGGGGAGAGAATCAGCGGCCATTTCAGCAGAACCGGAATCAGCGAAAGGCCGGCGATCGGGATGTGCACGGAAAGGATGAACATCATCGCTTTCTTGAGATTGTCGTAAATGCGCCGCCCGATCCGCACCGCCGTCACGATCGAGTTGAAGTCGTCATCGAGAAGCACCAGCGAGGCCGCCTCGCGAGCGACATCGGTGCCGCGCCCTCCCATCGCCACGCCGATGTGCGCCGCTTTCAGCGCGGGGGCGTCGTTGACGCCGTCCCCCGTCATGGCCACCACCTCGGCATTCAGCTTGAGCGCCTTGACGATGCGCAGCTTCTGCTCCGGCACCATGCGGGCAAAGATGTTGATGTCACGGATCCGGCACGCGAGCTGCTCGTCGGACAGGGTCTCCAGTTCCGTGCCGGCGATGTGCTGGTCCGGGTTTCTGAGCCCGATCTGCCGCGCGATGCTTTTGGCCGTACCGGGATAATCGCCGGTGATCATGATCGTCCGGATGCCAGCCGCGTAACACTCGCCGATGGCGCCCCGCACATTCGGACGGACCGGATCCTCGAGGCCGAGCAGCCCGACGAATTCGAAGGGGAAATCGTGCTGCCGCTCCGGCAGCTCCGCCTTTCTGAAACAGGCGCGCGCCACGCCGATCACGCGTTTGCCCTGGTTGCTGAGCGACTCGATGTGGCCCTCGAGCCACTTGAACCGGGCCTCGTCAAAGTGGCACAGGTCGGCGATGGCCTCGGGTGCGCCCTTGGCGGCGATGACCAGCTCAGCGCCGTCGCTGGACGTCCACACACGCGACATCGCCAGCAGCTCTTTACTGAGAGGGTATTCCCGCTGCAGCGTCCACGACGCGTGCAGGTGTTCGGTTTGCGCGAGCATGCGCTCGCCCAGCTCCCGCATGGCCTTTTCCATCGGATCGAACGGATCGGCGGGGCTAGCGAGAATGCTGTATTCGACCACTTCATGGAACTCTTCGGGAAGCGCGTCCGCCGGCGCCCCGACGGTGAAGGACCTGTCCCCCGCGACGATATCGGTGACCGTCATCCGGTTGAGGGTCAGCGTGCCGGTCTTGTCGACGCACAGGACAGTGGCAGAGCCCAGGGTCTCGACCGCCGGCACCCGCCGCGTGAGCACGCGGTATTGTGAGATGCGCCAGGCGCCCAGCGCCAGAAAGACCGTCAGAACCACGGGGAACTCTTCGGGCAGCATCGCCATCGCCAGCGACAGCCCGACCAGAAAGCCTTCCATCAGGTTCCCGCGGGTCAGCCAGTACACGACCACCACCAGCACGCAGAGAACGCCGCCTGTGACCGCAAAGGCGCGCACCACTTTGCCGGTCTGTATCTGAAGCGGCGTCCGCTCCTCTTCGAGCGATTGAAGGGCCTTGCCGATTTTCCCCAACTCGGTCCCGGTGCCGATCGCTTTGACAATGCCCACGGCTTGCCCGGACACAACCAGAGTTCCTGAAAAGGCGAAAGGCAGATCATCGCCGCCCGGCTTCCCCATTGCGACCGCTGCGCCTTCGGCATCCGCTTTGCGCACAGGCACCGACTCTCCGGTCAGAAGGGATTCGTCGACGGAAAAGTTGAGCGCGTGCACCAGGACGCAGTCCGCCGGAACACGGTCCCCTTCCGACAGCAGCAGGACGTCACCGCAGACCACTTCGCGGCCGGGGATGCGGACCTTCTCGCCCTCGCGGATGACATAGGCGCGGGGGCTCGACAGGTCTTTCAGCGCCTCCAGCGCCCGCTCGGTTTTCCGCTCCTGATAGAAGGTGATGCCGATGATGACAAACACGAACCCCAGCAGCATCGCCGCCTCCTGGATTTCACCGGAGAGCAGATACAGGGCACCGCACGCGATCAGGAGCAGGAACATCGGCTCCTTGATAACGCCGAGGAGCATATCCAGCGCCCGCCGACGCCCTTGGGTCGGCAGCTCGTTAAAGCCGTCCCGCCCCTGACGTTCCGCGACCTCTATCTGCGACAGGCCCGTCAAATTTTCAAGCACGTGCTCACCCATGGATTCCACCCCTGACGCCAGGTTAGCGCCCTGAAGTTTTCAAGGCCCCGACACCGGCGATGCCCTCCGTGACGGATTAGACCGTAATGTAACCGCAAGGACCGGTCGCTTCAAGGCTAATAAACTAACTTTAAACATGTTTGACTCGGCAAACATCTTTGAGAACCCGGACCTTCTCCGTTCACCGGTTTGCGATGACCGGTCATTGCTCCCCCACAGCCGCCGAATCATGCCTCACCGTCATCGCCAGCAACAGAGAGAGCAGTGCCAGCGTGACTGTGCAGAGGCCTAGGCCGAGAGGAAGGACTCCCCACGTGCCAAGCAGGCCGCCGCCCCCGGCTGCGCTCGCCTCTGCGGCGCGCAAGGCATAAACGCCGACGGCGACAGCCAAGACACCGGGCAGCATCAGGATGCCGTGCGCCACCAGAAGGGCGTTTCGGTAGCGATGCCCAGACCACAGACGGCGAGACAGAATCAACATCCACGCGCCGAGCGCGACCAGCGGCAGGGCCTGCCGCAATACAAGAACAAAGGCCACGGGAAGATTTGTCCAGAGCGTGCCGGTCGACAGGTAGGCGAGCACCGCGAAAGCGGACCACGCGAGGCGCGCCGCGAGTAACAGCAGGAGCAGGCCCCAAATGAGGTGCCCTACGGCGAGGATCCGCAGCAGCAGCGAGCGTAATTTCGTCATCTCAGGTCCTCCTTTTCGCCGCACGAAGGTTTCAGGCGGCCTGGATGGGACGCGGGCAAGCAGGAAATGCGGCTCAGCCAGGCCTCAAGCGCGACCGTATGCGCCCCGCGCCAGTAGAGTGCCCCGCATCCTGAACAGCGGTGGAAATTCTGGTAATGCTGCCGCGTCCTGGGCGGCAACGCGTGCTCAACGTCGCGTTTGGCCACGGCCTCCAGCAAGGCGTTGCATCGGACGCAGCGGCTGAAGGGCCGGGCCAGCCCGCACAGGTCGAAACGGTCAAGGACTTCCTGAACCTGCACCATGACCTTGTCGGAGCGCACCAGGTATCCATGCTCGACCACCCGCATTTTGAGGATGCCGCGATCCTGCGTGAGAATGATGCGGCGCTCGCCCAGCGCCTGGGCGACGATCCCGGCGTCGTCGGCCGTGTTGCTGTACGCGACATCGAAGCCGAGCAACCGCAGGCGCCTGGAGAGCTTGCCGAGGTGCACGTCGCAAATGAAACACGGATCGCGCAGCGGGGACGGGCGAAGCCGCGTGAGGCCGGCAATGTCCATTGACTCGAACACCGGATAGACGGCCACCCTGTCCCCGTCGCGCAGCCGATGCCCAAAGGCAACGGAGGTTCCGTTGACGAGAATCAGGTCCACCTCGGTGTGCGGAACGCCGAGCGCTTCGATGGCGTCCTTGACGGCCGGCGTGCCGCCGAAGCGGTACTGGAAGGCAAGGCCGTCCTGACGCGGCCTGACAAAATCGTTCAGTTCCGCATAGAACCTGAACTCGCACGCATGTTCGCCATGGCTCATGTGGCTCCTGGGTCCAAAGATTCGCGGAAACGCCGGCGCCCGCAACTCCTGCGCCCTAAACATTCTTGCGGAAGTGTGACAGTTCCCGACAAGAACGTCAAGCGGGCCGCGCTGCGCGGAGGGCTGCTTCAAGGCGACGGGCTGTGGCCGGCACGAACCGGTCCCTATCCGTCTGCGGCCGCAAGATATCCGTCCAACGGAACCAAACCGTCACCGCGCGGGCACTGGCCTTCACGGGTGCCCCTCAGGGTCTTTCCCGCATTGCATGCAAATGGGTGTTGCTTCAATTATCTAATTATTATAATATTTCAATTTCCAAACACAATAAGGTTCAAGGAGAAAAAAGATGGAAATCAAGAAAATTGTGATCGTGGGCGGAGTGGCTGGCGGCGCCAGCGCGGCGGCGCGCGCGCGGCGTTTGAGCGAAGAGGCTGAAATTCTTCTGCTGGAGCGCGGCCCCTATGTCTCGTTCGCCAACTGCGGACTGCCGTATCATATCGGCGGCGAGATCGCCGACCGCGGCCGCCTGCTCGTGACCACGCCCGAGAACCTCCGCACCCGTTTCCGCATCGGCGTACGCACCCGCAGCGAAGTCATTGCCATCGACAGCGCAAAAAAAGAGGTCGAAATCAAAAACCTCGAAAGCGGCGAAAGTTACCGCGAACGCTACGACGCGCTGATCCTGAGCCCCGGCGCCGCACCGGTCCGCCCGCCCATCCCCGGCATCAACAGCCCGAACGTGCTCACGCTCCGCAACATGGAGGACATGGACCGCATCATCCAGGCGCTCGAAGGCAAACAGCACGCCACGGTGATCGGCGGCGGCTACATCGGCCTCGAGATGGCCGAAGCGCTGCGCCGCCGCAAAATCGCGACCGCCCTGATTGAGCTCGCGCCGCAGGTGATGGGCCCGGCCGACCCCGAAATGGTTTCGATCCTCCATCAGGAGCTGACCCTCAACGGCGTCGACCTGCGCCTCGGCACCTCCGTCACCGGCTTCAGCGAATCGGCGAAAGGGCTGATCCTCACCCTCAGTTCCGGAGAAGCGCTCGAGACCGGACTCGCCGTTCTCGCTATCGGCGTCAAACCCGAAACCTCACTCGCGAAGGCGGCGGGCCTGGCACTCGGCCCGCGTGGCGGCATCCAGGTCAATGACCGCATGCAGACCAGCGACCCGGCCATCTACGCCGTCGGCGACGCCGTGGAGGTTACCGACTTCATCACGCGCCAACCCTCCCTCATTCCGCTGGCCGGCCCCGCCAACCGGCAGGGGCGCATCGCCGCCGACAACATCTTCGGCCGCGACACCCGTTACCGCGACACGCAGGGCACGGCCATCTGCAAGGTCTTCAACCTCGCCATCGGCATGACCGGACTCACCGAGAAGGCGGCCAAGCGCGCGGACATCGCGTTTGAGAAGGTCTATGTCCATCCCGCCAGCCATGCCTCTTACTATCCCGGCGCCGCACCGCTCAGCCTCAAAATGCTCTTTGACCCCCTGTCCGGCAGGGTGCTCGGCGCACAGGCCGTCGGCAGCGACGGCGTTGATAAGCGCATCGACGTGTTCGCCGTCGCCATCCGCGCGGGGCTGACCGTTTTCGATCTTGAGCACCTTGAGCTCTCCTACGCCCCGCCGTTCGGCTCGGCCAAGGACCCCGTCAACTACGCCGGGTTCGTCGCGGCCAACGCGCTGCGCGGCGATGTGAAGCTCTGCCACGCGGAAGAGGTCATTAAACCGGCGGCACACCAGAGGCTGCTCGACGTCAGCACCCCGGCCGAAGTGTCCGCCGGGACGATCCCCGGCGCGCAGAATATTCCGGTCGACGAACTGCGCGACCGGCTGGGCGAACTTTCCAAAGATAAGGAGTATCTCGCTTTCTGCCGCGTCGGACTGCGCGGCTATCTGGCCTGCCGCATCCTGTCACAGAACGGCTTTAAATGCCGCAACCTCTCCGGAGGCTACATCACCTATCAGCGGACGACCGGATTGCCCGCCGCCGAAATGCCCGAAAACCGTCACCCGGAAGATGACTCCGACGATCAGGATTCCCGGCACCCGGGAAAGAAGACCCCTATGAAACTTGTCAAAACCGTGGACGCCTGCGGCCTGCAATGCCCCGGCCCCATCCTCCAGCTCAAACAGGCGATCGATGAAATTAAGGTCGGCGAAGCCGTCAGCGTCACCGCTACCGATCCCGGCTTTGTCGCCGACGCGCCCGCGTGGTGCAACACCACCGGCCATGAGCTCTCCAGTCTCGAGCCGGCTGAAAAGGGCGGCTATCGCGCCACGGTCGTCAAACGGTCGCCCGCCGCGGGCGGGAACGCGCAGCTTTCCGGCAAACGCGCCATGACCAACGTCGTTTTTTGCGACGATTTTGACAAGGCCGTGGCCGCCTTCATCATCGCTAACGGCGCCGCCGCGGCAGGCTATGACGTGACGCTCTTCTTCACCTTCTGGGGCCTCAACATCCTGCGCAAATCCGGACCGGTCACGGCCAAGAAGAACCTCGTTGAAAAGATGTTCGGCTTCATGATGCCGAAGGGCGCGGACCGTCTCACGCTTTCCAAAATGAACATGGCCGGCATGGGAATCGCGATGATCAAAGGCATCATGAAGCACAAGAACGTCATGACGCTTCCGGCGTTGATCGCGCAGGCGAAACGCGGCGGCGTGCGCCTGGTGGTCTGCACCATGAGCATGGACCTCATGGGGATCAAGAGCGAAGAGCTGATCGACGGCATCGAGGAAGGCGGCGTCGCAATGTATATCGATCATCTGAGCCGCTCGTCGGCCGGCCTCTTCATCTCATAGCGCCTATGGCCGCGCCCTGCCCCGTCAGATTGTCATCCCGCTCGTTAGCTGTTTCTTCCGGCCCATGACTTCCCGGCAAGCCTCGAAGTCTCAGGCCCTGGCCTTGCCCGCGGTCTCCGGCCCCTGTCCGCTTGAGGGGCAGGAACAAGAACCCGAATGCGATGGCGAGCCCGGCCAGTCCCAACCCGATCACGACCCACGTCTTTTTCGCAGCGATGCAATTCTTGATGAACGCGAAGTTGAGCACCAGGTGGACAAGGACCAGAAACAGCAGGAGGTAGGCGCACCAGAGATGGCAGGCGCCCCAGTCGTGCCGCGACAGCCCCAGTACGGTCAGACCGCGCCCACCCATATATCCCGGAACCAGCCTGAAGTGGAGCAACAGACCCGTGCCCGCAAGAAAACACATCGCGCCGAACATCAGGATGTCTGTCAGCGTCCGGACCGTCGTATTCTTCACGGGTCACCCCCCCCTGCATGAACCCCAGTCACGTCTGTCGACCTAACAGCCAACACAGTGGACAGCTTTTCACAAAGCGAGAGTCTGATCAAGTGTTAACAAAAAAATCCCGCAGCCTTCCTTCAACACGCTTGCACCCGCCTCCCGTTTTCGGTTGCCTCCCTGCAGAAGAGCTCCTATCATGGACGCTTCTCGCAAACCGATGCGCCCCGAGTGAAGCACACCTATGCATTCAGTACTTTTCCAAATCGGCCCCCTCACCCTGCACACATACGGACTCTGCATGGCGCTGGGCTTCATGTTCGGCTGGAGGGCCGCCGTTTGGCTCTGCAAACGCACAGGGCAAAACGCTGACCCACTCGCCTCGCTCTTGACATGGCTGATGGTCTCGGCCGTCCTCGGCGCCCGCACCGCCTACGTGCTGGAACACTGGACCGCCGAGTTCGCCGGCCACCCGCTCGACATCCTGCGGATCGACCAAGGCGGCCTGATGTTCTACGGAGGACTCATCGCCACCGCGCTTGTCTTGCCGCTCTACGCGCGCATCCACCGCCAACACCTGTTCCAGATCACCGATCTGGTGCTCGCCGCGGTGCCGATCGGCCACGCGTTCGGACGGCTGGGCTGCTTCATGCACGGGTGCTGTTACGGCAAGATCACCCACTCCTGCATCGGCGTTGCCTTTCCCTCTCATTCACCCGCCTGGTGGGAACAGGTCTCGGCGACACCGCCACTGCTCGCGCCGTCTGCTCTCACCAGCCTGCCGGTAATCCCGACCCAGTTGCTCGAGTCGGCCGCCAACCTCATCCTCTTCACCGTCCTCTACAGGCTCTACCCTGCGCGTTACCGGCAGCGAGGGTTCATCACCGGCTGTTATCTCGTCAGCTATTCCATCCTGCGTTTCGGCATCGAGTGCCTGCGCGGCGACCCGCGCATGTCCGTCGGTCCTTTCTCGATCAGCCAGGCGATCAGCCTGTGCATTCTGATGCTCGGGGCCCTCTGCCTCGCATATGCCTTTAGGACGCGGGCGAGGTTTGCTGCAGAACACTGAAAAAGGGCGCGAAGATGTGGCCGATAATCGCGTTGACCCTTTTTTCGAGCATCGTACCGGAACTGATCACGGGCAGCACTTCGCTGTCCAGATTCGTGCATCCCGAAACCCTGTTGTTTCTTCTCGTCGGCTACGGCCTGGCTGTACTGGTTTTGCGCGAGTACGCGCTACGTTCTCGCATGGGCGCCGCAGGAATCTTCATCGCCGGCATCGCTTACGGCATATTCAACGAAGGTCTGCTCGCCAAGACGTCCATCCTCACCACCGGCCTGCCGGTGCCGGAGTTCACCGGTTACGGCGTATGGCTCGGAATTAGCGTACCGTGGACAATCACCATCAGCGTCTGGCACGCGTGCGCAAGTGTCCTGTTCCCCATCCTCGTCACCCATCACATCATTCCTGATCGGGCCGGGAAGCCGTGGTTGCCCGTTCGGCTGGTTTGGATTCTCGCCGTGCTCCTCCTCGCCTTTGGCTGCGCGAGTTTCCTCGGCCAACATCGCATCCGTGGCACGCCGCCGCAGCTCCTCATCTTGCTCGGTTGCATGGCACTGCTGTTGTTAGTCGCTCGAAGATGTCGAAACACTCACGTGGCGGGACCGCCGGCCGTCGGCGCGTTCTGGCTCGGCTGCAGCGTGTTTATTTCGATGTTCCTTGTCCTCACGAAGACGCTCGCAGGCACGCATGCGCCCGCCCCGCTCTATGCAGCGGCGCTCGCCGTCTTCATTCTAGCCTACGCGTGGCGGCTCCGGCAGAAATCATGGCTGGCCGGGCCGGGGCTCCTGCTCTTTGCTATAGGCTGGTACGCGCAGAATCTCTGCGTGGCCACAGTGCTCAAGCTCAGTATGGGCGCATGGCTCGAAGCATTGCTTGCGGGGACCATCTGTATTCCGCTGATGGTCTGGTACGGACGACGGCTCTTGAGGTAAAGCAGCGGTACGGCATGGTTCGCGAGGTTCTTCCCCGTTATCGCACAGGGACCTTGCGCCCGGCTGTCATCTGTTTTGCCTTGGGAACAGTGATTGTGAGAACACCATCCTTGCAGACGGCCGACATCTGCTCAGATTCGACGGGCGCAGGAAGCGTGATGACCCTTTCGAACTGCCCGCTCTGAAGTTCTTCCACGATTCCATGGTCCGCGTCGTCTTTTTTCATATAATCACTGGCCTTACCTCTGACCGTCAGACGCTGACCGTCGATATCCACGGACACGTTTTCTTTCGTCACGCCAGGCACATGAAGATCGACGACAAAGGAATCCTTCTTTTCCGTGAGGTTCATTTTGGGCGTCTGTGTCAGGTCGATACCGGGATGAACCATGCGCGTTTCAGCGTGCAGACGTTTGATCTCGTCCCCGAACAGTCCGTCAATGCGGGAGCGGATGCGCTCCATATTTTTAAAGGGTTCCCATCTCTTAGCGTCTGTTGAAAACCAAGGGGCATTCACACTATCTTCCAAGTCGTTGCCCTGCTTTAACGCCGAATGTCTCATCTGCCCTGAGACCGCCTGCGACCCATAGATCACCCAGTGCAGTTTGTAGATATAGAAGCCTTGAAGGGCCACAAGGACGACGAGAACTGCCAGTATCGCTGACAACAATATTCTTCCCGCATTTCTACCACTTTCCGTGCTCATTTGATTTCTCCTTCTTTGTGAGATAGACAATTCGTGGGCAAGCCTGTGCCTAACCCGGCATGTCATTCCGGACGGCCAGCACGTGCCGACGGAAGAGTCTAGCCCGGAAAGATACCGTGCAGCCGGCGTCCGACCGGTGGCACACGGGTCTCATCACTTCCTCTGTAAAACGACAAACAGGCTTCCACCCTGGCGATTGATGCGCAGCAGCACGCCGTCTTTGTCCTTGCTTCTGGCCAGCGCCTGCTCAAAGTCGCCGCTGGTCGCCATCGGTTTATGCTCCGCTTCGACGATGACATCTCCCGGCTGCAGACCGGCGAGCGCGGCCGGGCTTCCGTCAGCCACCTCCGTGATGACCACGCCCTTTTCGACCCCGAAGCCGAACTGTTTTGCCAGGTCAGGTGTCAGCGTCTGCACGCTGAACCCCAACTTGTCCGTCAGTTCGGCGCTTTCATCCGGCGTCGCGCCGGCCACGGCTTCACCGGTCTGCTTTCCGACCGTGACGTTCAAAGATTCCTCCTTGCCGTCGCGGAACAGGTCTACCTTGGCCTTTAAGCCGGGCGCGGTCGTGGCCAGCATGTTGCGCAGATGACGCGTGTCCGGAACGTCCACCCGGTTGAATCGGATGATGACATCGCCGACCTTGACGCCGGCTTGCTCCGCCGGCGAATCTTTGTCGACCTGAGCGACCAACGCGCCCTTCGTGTCCGGCAACCGGAACTTCTTTGCCAGTTCTTTGCTGATATTCTGGATGACGATTCCCAGCGAGCCGCGGGTGACCTTTTCGCCTTTAACCAAAACGGGCAGGATGACTCGAATCATGTTCACCGGAATGGCAAACCCGACACCGGCGGATTGACCCAGACTGGTGACAATCGCACTGTTCATGCCGATGACTTCACCGTTCATGTTGACCAGCGGGCCGCCGGAATTTCCCGGATTGATGGCCGCGTCGGTCTGCAGGAAATCTTCATAGTCGGCGAGTCCGACGTCAGCTCTTCCCTTGGCGCTGATAATGCCCGTGGTTACGGTCTGCATCAGCCCGAACGGGGCGCCGATCGCCATCGTCAGTTCGCCTACCGTCAGTTTATCCGAATCGCTCAGCTCAACGGTCGGCAGATCGTCCGGCACCGCGCCCTTGATTTTGATGACGGCGATGTCGGTCTTAGGGTCAGTGCCGATGACCTCCCCTTGAAACTGGCGTTTGTCGGCAAGTTCGATCTTAATCTCGTCCACGTCCCGCACGACGTGGTAATTCGTCAGAATGTGGCCCTGCCTGTCGATGATCATGCCGGATCCCATGCCGTGTTGCGGGACCTTGTATTCCCGCGGAAAAGCGCGGTTATTGGGTCCTGGAGCCGGCGCATTCTCGCCTAATAATTGGCGCATCAAGTCTTCATCGTAGGGAGAAGAACCATCCTGCCCGCGTAACGTGATGATCTTCTCGGAGTACACGCTGACTACGGCCGGCTTGACGCGTGCCGCCACGGCGGCAAACGCCTCGCCCAGTGCCCGTGCCGGTGCGGTGACCGCCGGAGAGATAGGCGTGACGGGTTGCGGAGCCTCCGCCGCCGCAGTGTCGAAGGGGCACATCCATGTCCCGGCAGCCAACGCGCAGGTCAGGAAACCTGTCACCCGCAGTATCTGACAGTTGAGAGGCGAGTTCATATAAGTCGGCCCTTCCTTGTTTTGCGGAATGATCCGGGCGTGCTCACCCGAACCACCTTCCCGATTTGAGAATATGCTACGCTGTGTATCGCTCAGCCTGTTATGGGGAGATCTCCTCATCGGCTGTCCAAGGCCTTGAACAGCAAGACCGCACTGCGCCTCAGGCGTGTCACTGCAGGTCTTCCCCCGTCCAATCGACGAGAACATAAAAAAGGATGTGCGGATAACTCCGTTAAAGCCAAAAAGAGAACTCTTTGCGCATACCGTTTGTGTTGTCTGCCCCCTGTATTGACATGTGAACGCGTGAGGCGTAAACTGCAACGCGATTCTCGTCTAAGCGGCAACCCTGAAAAAACCATGTTCAAAGAGCGCATCATAAAGGGTCTTTCCAAACGCTGGCGTCTCCGCCTGAAGACGGGCGCGCTCGCGCTTGCTTTCGCCGCCTTTTCCCTGTTGCCGTGGATGCACATTCTGACGCTAGGCTCCAGTGCCGGGCACGGCTGCCGCCATCAAGTCTCCGCAACCTCACCCTTCAGCCACGCGCCCGCCATAGCTTCAGGAGTTGTTGACGAGTCAGACACCTGCTGGGTGTGTCAAAGCCTCGTCTCGTTGCTGCAGCACAATGAGCTGACCGATTCCCCGGTCTTCGCGGGCCTGTCACTTTCTTCGACGTATGCCGCGCGTGCTCCGCATGCGCAAGTAACCGTTCAAATTTACCCCGCCAACCGCTCGCAGGCTCCGCCTGTCCGCGCCTAACATATTCCGGCGGTGGCAGCGGCGTTCCGTCGCCTGCCTTTCCTCGTGACATGATCTCCGCGCAACGGGCGCATTGCGCCCACGTTTGGACATGTTGCAGTCCCCAACGTTTCCGTTGCCGCATACGCGAGGCGTGTCGGCACATCCTTTTTCCCATATGAAAACGACTTCATTACGCGCGAGGGCTCTCGTGGCGGGAGCCGCACTCTCCTTTGCCGCCACCGGTGTGCTGGCCCAGACCGGCGACGCACGCTACCAGAAACTTGAGGACGAGGTGAAGGCGCTCCGGCAACAGGTGACCACCCTGCAGGAGCAGCACACCCGCGAAATGGCTGAACTCAAAGACATGCTGAAAAAACAGGTCACCGTCGCTGCAGCGAGCCCCCAACCGCCGGGAACGCCAGGCGCAACCGTTGCGCCGCCCTCCCTCTACGACTCGCTCAAGCAGTCGGCTGCGGTGCTGGTGCCTCAGGCGCAGGGCGTCAAGGGTGCCGACCTCGACCTCTCCGTAGTGCTGGATCTCAACTTCTATCATACCGACGCCAAGGACGGCATCGGCAACCTGCGCAACAGGATCAGCGGGTTCGAAAGCCAGGGGGAACCGGGCGGACCGGAAAACGGGTTCAACCTGCGGGAGGTGGAGATCGGGCTTTCGGCGGAGGTCGATCCCTATTTCCGCGCCTGGGCCACGGTCGCCGTGGACGAGGAGAGCGCGGGTTTCGAGGAGGCGGTTCTTCAGACCACCTCGCTGCCATACGGGCTCACGCTCAGCGGCGGCAAGATCAAGAGCGGCATCGGCCGCCTGAACCGGCAACATGCGCACGCTTGGGACTTCTTTGATGCGCCGCTGGTGTACAACGCGATGTTCGGCGAAGAGGGTCTCAGCGACAAGGGCCTGCAGCTCACCTGGCTTGCGCCGACGCCGTTCTATCTGCTGTTCGGAACCGAGCTGTTCAACGGCGGGAACGAACAGTCGTTCAACGTCTCGGATGCGGAGGCGATGCCGCAACACGACGCCCCCCGGCTGTACACGGCCTTCGTCAAGGCGGGACCCGATCTGGGACCCAACCACGCGCTGCAATTCGGGCTGTCCGCGCTCTCGGGACGTCAGCAGCGTTGGTCTGAAGATGACGCGGCGGGGGCGGACGGCGACTCGCGGATCTTCGGCACCGACTTCGTATATAAGTACGACGCCAAGCGGGCTCACGGCCAGGGGGACTGGATCGTTCAGGGTGAGTACTTCTACCGCGATCAGGACCTCGACGGCGTGGGCGGGTGGGCGGGCGCGCCGTGGACCGCGCGGCAGGACGGCTACTATGTTCAGTCGCTGTACGGCTTGCTGCCGCAGTGGCGCACAGGCTTGCGGTGGGACCAGGTCGGATTGATCAACGATCTGAGCACGCCTGTGGACGGCTCCGTCTCCTATGGCGACTCGTACCGCCTTGCGGCGGTGCTGGAGTGGAAACTCTCGGAGTTCTCGCTGTTGCGGGCGCAGGCCGGCCGGGGCTGGTACGCGACCGACGACGGGCGCGAGGACGCGCTGGAGTTGGCGCTGCAGTGGGAAGTCACCTTCGGCAAACACGGCGCTCACGACTTTTAACGGTAGGGTCGCCTCCCCGAGGCGTCCGTCTGCGGCTCGCAAATCTCAACGGGAAGAAGACGAAATGAACAAGTTCAATTTAATGCTGTCGGCTGCGGCCTGCCTGACCAACGCGCAGGCGGCGGGGATCAAGATTGTGACCACGACCACAGACCTCGCGGACATCACCCGCGCCGTCGCGGGCGACTTGGCGGAGGTGTCGAGCATCACCACCGGGCGCGAGGACCCGCACACGCTCACCGCCAAGCCCGGCTTCATCGTGCGGGCACGCGACGCGGACGTGTGGATCCGCATCGGCATGGAGTTGGAGATCGGCTGGGAGCCGGTCATCTTGCGCGATGCCCGCAATACCCGCATCCATGTGGGGATGCCCAGGCACATCGACGCCTCCGACCACGTCATCCGGCTGGAGGTTCCGACCCAGCGCGTGACGCGCGATCAGGGCGACGTCCACCCGGAGGGCAACCCGCACTACTGGCTCGACCCGCTCAACGGGCGGCTGGTGGCCGCGACCCTCTCCGAACGACTGAGCGCCCTGTACCCGGAACACAAGGCCAAATTCGAGGAGAACCTTCACCGGTTCGAGCGCGACCTGGACACCCGCATGTTCGGGACGGCGCTGGTCGACTCCCTCGGCGGCGAGAATCTGTGGAAATCGGCCTCTGAAAAACGGCTGGAAGCCCTCCTGTCTGAAAAAGGCGCAGTCGACAAGGCCGGCGGCTGGTACGGGACGATGCGTCCGCATCAGGGCAAGACCATCGTGACCTATCACCGCAGTTGGGTCTATCTGACGGAGCGGTTCGGCTTACGTGGAGACCTTCAGCTGGAGCCCAAGCCGGGCATCCCCCCCTCCGCCAAACACCTGGCCGCGCTGGTTTCCGAGGCCGAGGCCCGCAAGGTCCGCGTGATCCTGCAGGAGCCCTTCTACACGCTCAAGGCCGCCGAATTCGTGGCCTCGCGCACCGGCGCGAAGGTCGTGGCGGTCCCGACGATGACCGGCGGCTCACCGGAAGCGGCAAGCTATCTGGAGATGCTGGACAACGTGATCCGGAAGGTGGGCGCGGCGTTATGAACAGAAACCCTGTCATCCAGTGCCGGGGCGTCACCGTCGCCTACGGCCGGGACATCGTGCTCGACCGCATCGACCTGACGGTCCCCCGCGGCACCCTTCTGCCGTTCGTCGGGCCGAACGGCGCGGGCAAGACCACGCTGCTGAAAGCGTGCCTCGGCCTGATCACGCACCAGGGTGGCGAGATCATCTGCGATTTCGGCGGACACCCGCCCGCCTACGTGCCGCAGCAGAAACAGCTCGACCCGATCTACCCGGTTTCGGTGCGCGACCTCGTCTGCATGGGGCTCTACCCTGAACGCGGTTGCTGGGGGCGGATGGACAGCGGGCAGCACGCACGCGTGGACGCCGTGATCGCACGGTTCGGCTTGGAGCCCCATCAGCACAAGCACTTCGGCGAACTCTCCGGCGGGCTGCGCCAGAAAACCCTGCTGGCGCGTGCCGTGGTGACACAGGCCGAGGTGCTCGTGCTGGATGAACCCACGGCTGGACTGGACGCATCATCCGAATCCGGCCTGCTGAAACTGATCCGCTCCCTTCACGAGACCGAGGGAAAAACCATACTGTGGGTCCATCACCGTATGGACCAGTGCGCGGCCTTGGCCCGGCAGGTCTGCCGCGTGGACAAGCGGGGCGTACGCCTCGCCGACGTGTCGGAGGCGGCAACATGAGCCTCTTGCGGGATGCGGTGTCGTTCACGGGTCTCTTTCCCGAGGCGGTGCTCTGCGGCACGGTCATGGCGGCGGTGTGCAGCGCGTTCGGGGTGTTCGTGGTTCTCAAGCGCATCGTGTTCATCAGCATCGCGCTCTCCGAGGCGGCGACGTTCGGCCTGGCGCTGGCGCTGGTCTTCCACTTCTCGCCGCTGGCGGGTTCGGCCCTGGTGACCGGCGCGGTCGTGTTCATGCTGACGCTCCCGGAGAAGAGGCAGCACCTGCCCAAGGACGTGGTGCTCGGCACCGTGTTCCTGCTGGCGTCCAGTGCCAGCGTGTTGCTGGTGGCGCAGAGCGGCTTCGGTCTTGAAGAGATCAAGGCCATGCTTTACGGCGACCTGATTGTCAGCAGCCCGCGCGACCGCTGGGTCTTGCTGTTGACGGGCGTGCCGTCGCTGGCGGTCTTGTTGCTGTTTCTGCGTCCCGTGCTCTACGCGTTCCTGGACCGCGAGGCGGCATGTGTCATGGGCGTCCGTTGCTGGTTCTGGGAAGGACTCTTCTTCTTCCTGTTGGGTCTAGTAGTATCAGGCGCTTCAAAGAGCGGCGGCGCATTGCTGGTTTTCTGCCTCTTGGTGGTGATCCCCGCGACAGCCCTGCTTCTCGCGCGTCGGCTGTGGGCCGTGATCGCGATCTCCGTGGCGTTGGGCGTGCTCACGACGTGGGCCGGCCTTCTGACCGCCTACAGCGCGGATCTCCCCGCTAATCCCACGATCATCGGCCTTTCCTGCCTGCTTCTTATAGGTGTGGCCGCCATTCGGACAATGGCAACAACACGTTCATCCAGGCGGTAGTCCGGCGACAGCCAGCTTATCAAAAAACGGGATAACCGCACTGCCGACACCCTGTTGCACCGGCCAACTGCTAATCAGCCATCACACACCACTGTCAAAGAAGTCTTTGACCTTCGACACGACAAACTCAACCTCTGACACGTCCAACCCGTAGAACAATGGCAACCGCAGGAGGCAGTCCACATACCGCTTGCAGTTGACCATCTCAGGACCAACATACTTGTTCCGGTAATACATCGAATCGTGAAGACTCTGATAATGCGTCGCCGTCTGGACGCCGTTCGCCGACAAATGTTCGGCAAGCCCGCGCCGCTCCTCAGCCGACTCGCAGACCAGGTAGAACATGTGCGCGTTGTTCGTCGCATACGGCGGAATTACGGGGCCGCGGAGAACACCCGCATCAGTCAGAGTTTGAAGCCCTGACCGGTAGTGCTCCCAGAGCAAGAGACGCCTATCTTGAATCAGCCGGAGCGCCTTCAGTTGCGCCCAGAGAAGGCGGCCGTGATATCCGAGGGCTGAAACGAGGAACCCACATCGACCCACTGATACTTGCTTACAGCGCCCCGAAGACCCTCCTCCCGGTTGGTCCCCTTCTCCCATACGATCTCCGCTCGCTGAAAAAACCGCGGATCGTTGACCGTCAGCAAGCCGCCCTCACCGCACTGGATGTTCTTCGTTTCGTGGAACGAAAAGCAGCCGAGATGCCCGATCCCGCCCAACGGGTGGCGCCTGTCGCGCCCCTCCGCCCGCTTGTGCCACGGGCAGGGCCCGGCAGGCATATCGCCGGTGTAATACGCGTCGACGGCGTGCGCGGCATCCTCGATGACGAGAAGGTCGTGCTTGGCTGCCAGTGCCGTCACCGCACCCATGTCGCAGGCGACGCCCGCATAGTGGACTGGCACGATCGCGCGGGTGCGCGTCGTGATCAGCGGCTCGATCGTCGCCGCATCCGGGTTTGGATTGTCCCGGCAACTATCGGCAAACACGAGGCTCGCCCCCTGGCGCGCGAACGCCAGCGCCGTCGAGACGAACGTGTACGACGGCACGATCACCTCATCCCCCGGCTGGATACCGGCGAGCATCTCCAACGCGTCCGTCCCGGATGTCGTCAACAGGCACTTCGTGAACCCGTATCGGTCCTCGAAGAACTGCTGACACATTCTCGTGAAAGGCCCGTTACCGGATGTTTTTCCGCAGGCAACCGCTTCGGCGATGTTGCCGAGTTCGGTGCCGGAACTATGCGGTCTATTGAACGGAATCTCCACGCACCAACTCCAGTCATCGAGCAGCCCGCCGATCACGCGGACGCCCTATTTCGCCGACAGCAAAATCTTGCCCATCAGGCTCAAAATTGTCGAGAACGCGACGCACCGTCAACCGATCTTTGCACTCGGCGGCAGAAAATTCCCTCACCCCGATCGGAACTGCATTCCGGCCTACAGACGTCCCGCATATGTTCATAAACAACCGAGACCACATTCAACAGCCGAGCCACAATTCAAGTCAACCGCGCCTGGAGCAAGCCTCACGGCCGGCCTTGGCTCGCTCTCGCGTATAGGCAAAAAGAAAACTCATTTATTGGGACGATGGGGTTGAAGCCTTTCGCCATCTGTGTTAGATTTCCGATAAAAGTTCTCTTGTCTCTTAATTAAGGAGTGGCATGCGGGTTGTAGCAGTGTGTAAAGCTGTCTTGGACCGGACGATCCTGTCGCGGGTCGTTTTCGGCAGCCTGCTCCTGCTTTTGATGGTTGGCACTCGCTGGGCGTGGATCGATTGCGACGGTGGCACCCCCTCGCTGACCGAGTACGGCTACTTCCAAACGGATGAAGGCTTTTACACCGGAGGCGGCCGGCAAAAATTCATCCGCGACCGTTTCATCTCCGCTACGCGCTCGGCGCCGTGTACCTATGCCATCTGCCCTTCTACCCATCTGCTAACGTGGGGTGCCTTCGAGGTTTTCGGACAGACCACTTGGTCGCACCGCGTCTTTCCGTTACTCATCAACACTGCCGCCTGGCTGTGCCTGTTCCATTTCCTGTCGCGCAAGACGCTCCCTTGGATTGCCTTCGTACTCTGCGCCACGTGCCTGCTGAATCCGTTTCTCACGGTATATGAACGGACCGTCTGCAGCGATGTTCTGATGGCCTCCGTCTTGATGATAGGCTACGTCGTCACCCGCAAGAAAGGACTCGTCTACCCGTTTCTGGGCGGATGCATCTTCGGCCTCGGTCTTTGGGTCAAGCAATCCATCTGGGTTCTGTTCCCACTCGGCGTCAGCGCCGCAGCCATGTCCGCTTGCCGCGCGACACGGTCCGCGCGGATCGCGTCGTTTTTAGCCGGGTTCGCCAGTTCCGCGTGCATCCAGTACGGACTGATCCGGCTGTTGATCTGGGAGGATGCGGCCTCGCAGGACACCTCCATCGAAAAACTGCTGGCGCTCTCCAACTCGAGCTATCCGCTCCCCAACCCGTTCCACTGGGAACAGACGTTTAAAGGTCTGTCCTCGTTTCCCCGGTGCCCGTCGGACGGCCTTCTGAGCGTTTGGATCGCGTTTTTCCTAGTGCTGCCGGGCCTCTTGCTGCTCAGGCGGTTGACGGAAGCGCCACGGCGCTGGGACGGACGCCTCCTGCTCTATCTGGTGCTCCCGCTGTACGCAGCTGGCATTATCATTCTACCCGTCTTCTACGCCCACTACTATATCCCCATTATAGCCTTTGTGCCCGTCCTGTGGTTTGAGGCCCGCCATGACCTGAAGCTGTGGGCAGGCAAGGAAAGTCGTTGGGGGGTAGCCTTGCTTCTCTTCGCTGTTGTGTACGTGATCGTGAGCTACTTCTCCTTCAATGTGCCCCCAAACGCGGGCGAGTCCATTTCACCTTATCTGTCCAATGCGTACAACCTTCCGCCTCGCGTCATGTGGGCGCGCAATGGTCCCTACCTTCTCGCCGCAACCGGGTTATTCACGCTCCTCGGCCTATGGGCGCGGCTCCGCAAGCCGACCGTATGGGTCGCCGCTGGCGTCGCGATTTCTGCGCTCGGCGTGGCGGACCTCTGCTATTCCACCATACCCCTTTGCGAAGCCCACAAGTTCACAACGATCTTTTCTCCGACCATCCGGAACGTAGCCTGTGTCTTGCAGGTTTCCGTGATCGCCATTTTCTTTGCCGTCTGGGGTTTGCCGGGGCTCTTGCGCCGCGGCGTACGCTGGCATCTCCTGTTTGTCGCATTCCTCCTGTGCGCGACGTTGGCCAACCCGGTCTGGCGCAGCGGCGCACGAGAATTGACGCAAAGAGGCCACTTGCATAAACAGGCTGTTGCCGACATCGCAAGGCTCGTTCCGCGCAATTCCGTCGTCTTCGGCGAACGCGCCCCCCAACTGTTGCTCTCCCTCCGCCCGCGCGTCGTGCCCGCCCCCAATGCCAATCCCGTCCCGCTTGTCATGGCCGTCCACGAAAAATATCCCGAGCGCCCGCTCTACGCGCTTCTGGACTCCGAGCACAACTACCACTTTTCCCACTACGAGGAGGCCAAGGATACACTACGCCTCGAGGTCATCCGCACGATGAAACTTCCCAGCTTCAACAACGGTCAGCCCTCGAACGTCTTTCTGGCCCGCATCAACTTCATCACGAATTCGGTCCGCCACGGCCCTTTCGCTCCGAAATAATAACACGAGAAATTGGCGTTTTCGTCAGCGGTGTCCGCCGCCACCTGTCCCGCGTGCCCGCCCCGCATTCTCAGGCCCGAGTTGGAAGGGTCCAGAAAGCATAATCGTTCCGTATCATTGAAGATGGGTTGTTTGACAGCAACCCATTGGAATGTTTTGTAAACGGCTCAGGTGCGGCGCGCCATTAACACTGTAAATCGACGCTGTGCTATACTGACCTGCAAGAGAAGGTGGAGGGGGTGGTTTATATCAGAGTGCAAATAGAGGGATGTCGATGTGGCCGATAATCGCGTTGATCCTATTTTCAAGCGTTGTGCCGGAATTGGTCACAGGCAGCACGCCGTTGTCCGGTTTCGTACGACCCGGCACTCTGCTGTTTCTCCTAGTCGGCTACGGCCTGGCTGTACTGGTCATTCGCGAGTACGCGTTGCGTTCGCGCATGGGGTTAGCCGGACTCTTCCTCGCCGGCCTCGCTTATAGCCTTTTTTTATGAAGGCCTGCTGGCGAAGACGTCTATTCTCAAGACCGACCTGCCGGTGCCGGAGTTCACCGGCTACGGCGTATGGCTCGGAATCAGCGTACCGTGGACGATCACCATCAGCGTCTGGCACGCGTGCGCGAGTGTCCTGTTCCCCATCCTCTTCATCCATCACCAAATCCCTGGCCGGGCTGAAAAACCGTGGTTGCCCGTTCGACTGGTCGGGGTTCTGGCCGTGCTCCTCCTCGCCTTTGGTTGCACGAGTTTCCTCGGGCAACATCGCACCTGGGGAACGCCGCAGCAACTTATCATACTGCTCAGCTTCATGACCTCGCTGTTGTATGTGGCAAGACGCTCGCACGGGCACATATCCTCGCTTGGCTTTATCCTGTGGCGCTGTTCGGATTCCTCATGGCGTACGCGTGGCGGCGCTGGCGGAAATCGTGGCTGGCAGGGCCGGGAATCCTGCTCTTTGCTATCGGCTAGTACGCACAGAATCTCTGCGTGGCGACCGTGCTCAAACTAAGTACGGGCGCGTGGCTCGAAGCGCTGTTCGCCGCAGTTGTCTGCGTGCCAGTGACGACCTGGTACGGAAGAAATCTCTTAAAGAAAAGTGCCGCGCGTCGGGAACCACAACGCAAATCCAGCGACTTACGCACAGAGTAGTTCAGCATTTTAGAATGTGCGCCAAAATGCGGGCTAGCTTCTAGAAGATTCCATGGGGTGCAGAAATGCGTCCTCGTAACTTAAAATGCGATGACCAGCAGCGAAATGATGGTCGCAACGCCGAGCACGGTCAGCGCGACCGCAACCACGGTCTCGAGCCGCGCTTTCGGCTGGGGCAGAATGCCGGCGGCCAGGTCTTTCAAGTATCGGCGGTAACGAACCAGCGCGGCCACGTTCAAGATGACGCCCAGCACGACCAGCCCAAGACCCATCCACAGGGAGGTGCCGTGCGACAGCGGCTGAGAAATCTTCTGGACGGCGGCCAACTCCCGAAGGAACAGCCCAAAACGCGCGACCACAAACCCGAACCCCATCAGGGCCAGCCCCGTGCGAATCCAAGCCAGAAAGGTCCGCTCCGCGGCCAAGGCTACGCGCGGATCTTCTGTCAACAGTGACCTCTTTTCAACACTCATCCGTTACTCCTGTGTCGGTCATGTTATCATTTTTTGGTGGCCACAATCCATGCCCGGAAATGATCCTCGCGAGCGAGCGTTGAAAATTCCCCGAGCTCGGAGATCAACGCCAACATGACTGCCGGATACTTGAAATGACTCCGCATCAGGAATAGCTTTTCCAGCAGGGCCACGATCTTGACCGGCAGACGCCTTAAGTCAGGCTCTTCGATAACCAGTCGGCCGGAGGGCTTGAGGACACGCAACAGCTCGCGGAGAGCGGCTTTCTGATCACGCACGTGATGGAACGCGTCCACCAACAGGATCCTGTCGAATGTCGCATCCGCGAACGGTAGCTCCTCAAGTTCCGCCTGTACGGTCTCGAGCCCCTTCCGCCTGGCCTGCCCCAGCATGCGCGGCGAGGCGTCGCACACGACGGTGCGCGCCACTGACGCGGCGAACACGCCCGCGACCCGACCCGTCCCGCCCGCCGCGTCGAGCAGCGACAGATCAGGCGACAACCCCAGCAAAGTTCTCAACACCTCCGGGTCCGGCGGAGGAATCAGCCGTTCGTAAATGGGCGCAAGCAGATCGAAGGGGTCAAACATCAGAGTGTGACCACGAGCCGGTTTTTGTCGGCCGGATCAAGCGTGGCGCTGTAGCGGCTGAGCGACTTCTTGGTCAGGCCCCTCTTGAGCGCGCCGTCCATGCCGAACTTGGAGTGTCCCAGGCTGGCGCAGCGGAACTGCTTGTCCGCGTGCCGGTACTCGACCTCCACACCCCGGTGCGGACAGAGCAATGATACAACCGCATATTCGCCCTCACCCGTCCGCGCGATGATGATCGGCGTCGGCAGACGCGCGTCGATGACCTTGACCGACCCGCCCACGCCCGCCAACGCGGAGACCTGGCCGAGCGTCACCTTCAGGCTCTTCCCCTCGACGGCATACGCATCCGCTGCCATCGCGGGCGTGCCGCCCACCTTGCTGAACGTGGCGCATCCGCCGCCCAGCCCGCACACGCAGGTTCCAGCGCCCGCCGCGCCGATCGCCGTGACCATGCTTCTCCGCGTCATTGTCTTCATTTTCATCCTCCTTGTCACCGGGACACGGCGTGCGCGCACGAGCGGTCTTATCCCGCACCGTGCGTTCCGTGCCTCTGTGAACGCTTGACCTGAAAGACCGCCTACGCCATCGTCAGCTCTCTCACGATCTCGCGGAACGCCCCGGCCGCGGGCGAACTCGCCGCCGACTCGACGAACGCCTTACCCTCGTCGCCGGACTCGGCGATCAGCGGATCAATGGGAATCGACCCCAAGAACGGCACATGCATCTGCTCCGCCATGATGCGTCCGCCGCCCGCCCGCAGGATCGGCGTGACCTCCCCGCACTTGGGGCAGGCGAAACCGCTCATGTTCTCGATGACGCCCAACACGGTCACGCCCAGTTCCTTGCAAAAGTTGATCGACTTGCGCACATCCGCCGCCGCGACCTTCTGGGGCGTGGTCACGATCACAGCACCGTCGAGTTCGGGTATAAGCTGACAGATCGAGAGGGGTTCGTCGCCCGTTCCGGGCGGCACATCGATGACCAGCAGGTCCAGATCGCCCCAGTCGACGTCCTCGATGAACTGCCGGATCACGCTCATTTTCATCGGCCCGCGCCAGATCACCGGATCGTCCGGGTGGTTCAACAGGAAGCCGACTGAAAGCACCTTCAGTCCGCCGATCTCGATGGGCAGCATGCCGTTTTCGCCGCCCTCGAGCCTTTGCCCGACCAGCCCCAGCATGGTGGGAATGCTCGGCCCGTGCAGGTCCACGTCCAACAGCCCCACGCGCTGACCCGAAAGCATCGCGCTCATGGCGAGGTTCACGGCCACCGTGCTCTTGCCCACGCCGCCCTTGCCGGACATCACGATGATCTTGCGGCGGATCCGGCTCAGCCGGTCTTTCAGTTTGCGGTCTGTGTCATCAGCCGCCGCAGGCTGCGGGTTCGTGTGTCCGGCAGAAGCGCAGGACGCGTCCCCGCAACTTCCGCACTGACTCGGCTCACACGTCTTCTTCTGATCGTCCTCTTTACTGTGCATCCTTTTCCCTTTTTTCTGTCTGGCAGGGACGGCTCCCAGAGCCGTCCGCTAAAGCGTACTCGAAAATCCAGCTCTACCGCCTATCCTGCAATGTTTCCCGTGTATGTTCCTCCAGCAACTCCGCCGCCAACCCCACGCACTCGCTGCACGGCATGATTTTCGCCGCTCGGATCGCCTCGCACGTCTGGTGGCCGCCGGTTCTTTCCGCGAAACTTTGCCTGATCGCCTCTGCCGCGCGGGCTCCGGCCAATTCGCAACTGGCGAACAACGCGCCGCACAGTCCGCCGGGTGCCCGACCGACTCCGCATCCCGCGAAAAGCTCTTCGGCTCCGCGACCGCCCCGAAACATGGAACCCCAGGCGTACGCCACCGACTGGGCGCAGTTGCCGCGCCTCTGCCGGTGATACTCACTCGCTGTTTTCCTCATCCTGTCCCTTTACTTCTAAAAACTGACTTTCATTCCCGCGTACCCAGGCTGCACCGGCGACCCCAGACGCTCCGCCAGATACGCGCAAGCCGCACCCCCCGTACAATGGCAGGGGATCACACAGGGAATAGCATACTCCATGAGCGCCTCGGCTGTCCGCTCCAATCGAGCCTCCGTCGCATGCAGCAGATGCATCCCGCCGATCACCGCGACGACGCGGCTCTCTCCGGCCAACCCCAGGCTGTGCCGCAGGGTGTTGACGACACCCGCGTGGCAACAGCCCAAGCAGACCACCAGCCCCGCACGGGTCTCTATCCAGAGCGAAAGATCGTCCGGAATCACATCCGCATGCGTTCCCTCCGCATCCAGAAAAAACGGCCCGCCCGTATCCTCGTACGCGGTGATGCGCGGCACAGGCCCCGTCATCATCACGCCTTCTGCAAGAGCCCATGGGCTCGATACCCAGCAACGCCGCGAATCGGGCAGAGCCCGCACCGCCGTCTTAGACTCTGCCGGCATGCCGATCGGTTTCGGCGCGTCGTGAATGCTGTACCGCGCCTGCATCGCATCCGGATGCAGATACAGGCGGGCGCGCCCGGCACGCGCAAGCACGTTGGACACGTTCCCGGTGTGGTCGTAGTGGCCGTGACTCAGCACCACGCAGTCCGCCAAGCCGAGATCGATGCCCAACGCCTCCGCATTCCTCAGCATCGCCTCGCCGCGACCCGTGTCGAACAGGATCTTATGCCCTGCGGTCTCGATCCAGAGCGCGAACCCGTGCTCCGCCTCCAGCCCATACGCGGTGCGATTGTCCGACAGTACCGTGACCGATACTCCGTTCACATGCATGACAAACTTTCCGTTAGACCCCCGCCACCTGCCCGATAGCAGCCACCAGCGTCTCCTTGCGCTGAAGCCCCGTGAACTGCAGCACGGCCTCGCCGTCCTTGAGCAGGATCAGAGTGGGGATGCTCTTGAACTCGAACGCGTCGGCAGCCTTGGGATTCTCGTCGATGTTCACCTTGACGATCACGGCCCTGTCGCCGACGGCAGACGCGACCTCTTCCAAAATCGGCCCTTGCATAAGACACGGGCCACACCTCGGCGCCCAGAAATCCACGAGTACGACACCCGTGCGGATCGCTTCAGCAAACCCGCTGTCCTGAACCTCTTTCACCTTCACGCTCACGTTGACACTTTCTTTGCTTCACAGAAGGTCGCCTGTGCCCAGACCAGCACACGGTCTCCGCCCGTCAATTCCGCTTTCAGCCGGTAGAGCGGCGCGTGAGTCTCTGTCACCCAAGCCCGCAAACCGATTCGAATGCCCATCGGCACCGGATGCGGATAGCGCACGCGCAAATCGGCCGTCACCGCCCGCACGCCCCGGTGGAAGAGGCAGTGCGTCATGGCAGAGTCGAGCAATGCCGCCGCAACACCGCCATGAAGCATCCCGTCGTATCCCTGCAGCCGCTCATCCGGCTCAAACGTCGTTCGCACGCCGCCTTCGCCGTCCGGATCAAAAGCCAGCCCCAACGACCATGGGTTCTTGTCGCCGCACAGCAGACACGCCCGGTGGCCGTGTTGATGGCCAAAGCCGTGTCCGATGCTCTTAGTGGTCGCAGACATTCGCACCCGCCTGCAGTGTACCCGCCAAGTACTGCCCGACCAGCGCCTCCGGAGTCTCGGACGGCATGCCAACCATCACACGGACTTTGTGCTCCATGAAAATGTCTTGCGCACGCTGCCCCATGCCTCCCGCAAGAATCAGCCCAGCGCCCTGTGCCGCAACCCATTTCGGGATGACGCCCGGCTCGTGCGGCGGCGGCGTGAGATCCACGCGCCCAATGATTTTCCGTTGCTCCAGATCCACGTCGAACAGCGCGAACGTCTCGCAGTGTCCGAAGTGCATGCACAATTTGCCCTCTGCCAGAGGGATCGCGATCTTGATTTTCGTCGTGTTACTCATGTGTGTTCTCCTTTTCCTGTCTCCAGTTTCAAATTCGCCCATACGCTCCTGATATCCGCCGCCGACGGCGCGTCGGTCTCCACGACCGCCTTCGCCTGAATCTGCGCCGCCGTCACCATGCGGTCGTAGCGGATGCGCCCGACAACCCGCGCACCCGAAGCCTCGGCCTTTCGCTCAATACGTTCCGTCATCTCCGGATTGATGTCCCATTTGTTCACGCAGACTGAAGTCGGAACGTCGAAGTGCCTCGCCAGTTTCAGAACCCGCTCCAGATCGTGCTCGCCCGACACGGTCGGCTCGGTCACCACCAGCACCTGCGACGAGCCGGTCATCGAGGCGATCACCGGGCACCCGATACCGGGCGGCCCGTCCGTGACGATCAGCGGCAGCCCCTTCTCTCCGGCGATCCGCCGCGCCTCGCGCCGCACAATGGATACCAGTTTGCCGGAGTTCTCGGCCGCCACACCCAGACAGGCGTGGACCATTGGCCCGCAGCGCGTCTCAGAGACCATCCACTCGCCGCAGAGCCGTTCCGGAAACGCGATCGCGTCTGCGGGACAGAAACGCACGCACACGCCGCACCCTTCGCACGCCACGGGATCGACCCGGTACCGGTTGTCCGTCAAAAGCTTCACTGCCTCGAACCGGCACAGCTCCGCACACAGGCCGCAGCCCGTGCATCTTTCGCGCAGCATCACCGCCTCATGCCCGCTCTTGAAATCTGTGCTCTCGATGATTCTTGGGACAAGAACCAGGTGCAGATCCGCAGCATCCACATCACAATCCGCAACCACGGCACGCCCGGCCGCCAGCACGGCGAACGACGCCGCCACACTGGTCTTGCCCGTGCCGCCCTTGCCGCTGATGATCACCAGTTCCTGAATCATGTGAGCCCCCTGATATTCGCCCACAGTGTCTGAAAAAGCACCCTATATTCCGGTAAAGTATCGACCATCATCTCTCCCCGCGAATACGCTTCGGCGATGCGGCGGTCATCCGGGATTTCGGCCAGCACCGGAATCCATTCGTCACGGCAGTAGTCCTGCACGCGGTCATCCCCGCTGCCGGCGCGGTTGACCACCACACCGAACGGAAGCCGCAACTCGCGCACCACGGCCACCGCCAGACGCAAATCATGAAGCCCGAACGGTGTCGGTTCGGTCACCAGCACCACATAGTCGGTCTCGCGCAAGGTGGCGATCACGGGACAGGAGGTGCCGGGCGGCGCGTCCAGAATGGCGTCGCCCTCCTTTGGAATCTTGGCCTTAACAGCGCGAATGAGCGGCGGCGACATCGCCACGCCCACATCGAGCCGTCCCTGAATCAGTGTGATGTCCCCGGACCGCAGTGTTTCGGCCACGCCGATGCGTTTGGGCACTTCGCGGATCGCGCCTTTCGGACAGACCAACCGGCAGCCGCCGCACCCGTGGCACATCTCAGGAAAGACCAGCACCCGCTTCGCAAGCACGGCCAGCGCCTTGTACGCGCAGAAACGGCTGCACTCGCCGCATCCGTCACACAGCGCCTCATCCACCTCCGGCACGGGAATCGAGATCGTCTCGGGTTCGCCGCACAATTCGCCTCCGAGGAAAAGATGCGCGTTGGGCTCTTCCACGTCGCAGTCCAAAAGGTGAACAGCCGTGCCGCACACCCGCGCCAGATTCACCGTAACCGTCGTCTTGCCGGTCCCGCCTTTGCCCGATGCCACCGCGATAATCATGCTTACGCCCAATGCCCTTCCACGTCCGCCGCCACGCTTTCTTTCAGCTTTCCTTCGCGGTAGAGCTCCAGCGCCGACGCCACCGTGGTGGCGTCGGAGGTGTAGACCTTGATACCCGCCGCAGCCAGCACGCGGAAAGCCTTGGGGCCGCAGTGACCGGTGACCAGCGCCTGGGCGCCGCCTGCGGCCACCGTCTGAGCGGACTGGATGCCCGCGCCCTGCGCCGCGTTCAGGTTCTGCTGATTGTCGATCACCGCAAACGAAGCCGTTTCCGTGTCGTAGATTAGAAACTTGGCGGCTCGCCCGAAGCGGCTGTCCAAGGGCGCGTTGAGATCCGCGCCGGATGTCGAGAATGCGATCTTCATTTCGTTTTCCATTTTCTCTGTTGCTGTCGATAGGCGGCGGGGGTGGTCTCCGGGCCATGAGCTGTCCCGGAGTCTCTCCCCGGAAACGCACCCCCGCCTAAATCAGATCTCGCTTTGCGCGGCAGCGGCCCCGGGCCGCGCCACGCCGCCCTCTCCGGCGGCCGCAGCACCCCGGCATCGTGAACGCCGAGCCGTTCAGCGATCCGTCAAACGACGCTTGGATGACCTGGCGCAGATCACCCGCCACAAACGGGACGACCTTGATGCCGACCGCAGAGAGCCGTTCCTGAAGCGGACGCGAAACCGCGCCGCAAACGAGTGTGGTAACGCCCTGCTCAGCCAGCCACGCGACCATCTGCGACATATCTTCTCCGGAAATCGCGTGCGCCTTTTCAGCCGTGATACGCGGGCCTTCTGACTCGACCAGATGAATCTGACGAGAAGTGTCGAAGACCGGAGCGATCCGTTGATCCCAAACCGAGAAGGCCGTTTTCATGGCTATACTGACGCACGCCTTGTGCCAAGATTGCGGCGTCGCGCAGAACGGTCGTAAGGCGTTACTGAATGGCTATTTGCGTATTCTTTGTGCGCCTGTATGCGAATGCTTAGCGTGCCAATAACACTACTGTATATTAAATATAGAGTAGCTTAATAGCTACCTTACTGAGCGGCATGGCGGCGCCCGTCCTGCTCGGGCAGGTCGATCTTCAATGTGCGGATCTTGCGGAAGAGCGTGGTCTTGTGTACGCCGAGCGCCTTGGCCGCCGCGAGACGGTTCCCGCCGGTACGCTCCAGCGCCGCGCGGATGGCCTGCGCGTCGAGCGCCTCGCGGGCCTCGCGCAAGCCCGCTCCGCCGGAGTCGGTACGCGGCACGCCCGCACCCGTCAGGGTGTCTGGCAGGTGCGCCAAATCGATGCGCCCCGAGCCGCACAGGATGAAGGCGCGTTCGATGACGTTCTCCAGTTCGCGCACGTTGCCCGGCCAGTCGTGCGCCATCAGCAGGGAGAGCGCCTCGGGCGCAATGCCGCCCACCGTCTTGCTCTGCAGCCGGTTGAAGCGTGCGATGAACTGTTCCGCCAGCAGGGGGATGTCCTCCTGGCGGCGGCGCAGCGGCGGCAGCTCGACGCGCACCACGTTGACGCGGTAGTAAAGATCTTCGCGGAAAGCCCCCGCGCGGCACCGTTCCAGCAGATCGCGGTTGCTCGCCACGATCACCCGCACATCCGCTTTCTCGGAACGGGTGGAGCCCAGCGGCTCGTAGACGCGCTCCTGAAGCACGCGCAACAGCCGCACCTGCAACGCCGGGCTCACCTCGCCGATCTCGTCGAGAAACAGCGTGCCGCCCTTGGCCAGCGCGAAGCGCCCGGGCTTGTCCTTGACCGCGCCGGTGAACGCCCCCGCCTTGTAGCCGAACAGCTCCGACTCCAGCAGCGTATCCGGCAACGCGCCGCAGTTGACCGCGATGAACGGTCCGTCCTTGCGCGGGCTGAGCGCGTGCAGCGTCCGCGCCATCAGCTCCTTGCCCGTGCCCGTCTCGCCCTGGATCAGCACCGTGCTGGGGCTCGCCGCGATGGAGGGCAGCACCTCGAAAAGCTTCTGCATGACCGGGCTGTGGCTGACCAGTTCGCCCACGCGCACGCGGCCCTCCAGTTCACGGCGCAGCGTATCAATCTCCGAGAGGTCGCGGAAGACTTCAGCCCCTCCGGTCACCTTTCCGGCAGCGTCCTTGAGCACCGCCGTCGAGATGCTGATCGGGATGCGCTCCCCGTCGGCGTCGATGATATAGCCGGACTTGCCGATGATCGGGCGACCTGTTTTCAACGTCTTCTGCAGGGCGCACTCCGCGCCGCACATGCTGGAACGGAAGACCTCCGCACAGCGGCGGCCGATCGCTTCCTTGCGCGGCACGCCGGTGATCTTCTCCGCCGCCCGGTTGAACGAGGTCACGCGCCACTCCCCGTCCACCGTGAACACGCCGTCGGAGATGCTCTCCAGGATCGCGTCGGTGGCCGTCGGTTTCTGCTCCTCAGGGCTCTGTTTGTTCCGTTTCATTGGTAGTGCTTTGACGAGAGTTTACATCACCCCGCCCGCGCCGTCACCAAGAAGACCGGATAAGTGCGCAACACGCCGTCCGAGCCCGGACGGGTAATACGGTAAGCCTCTCGTGAATCCGTATTCGTGAACCCGTTCTCTTCCAGCCAGCGGCATACCGTCGTGCGTTCGAAACCATGATGATGGATGCCCCTCGGGTCGGCGTGGAAAGTACCGTCCTCCACATCCAGATCCGCTAACGCGATCCAGCCGCCGGCACGGAGCGCAGGCCTCAAGTGTTTCAGCACCGTCGCCACATCGGGCAGATGGTGCAGCACCATCGAACTCACGATCAGGTCGAAGCGGGAGACGGGCAACGCCGTCTGGGCGATGTCACACTGGAGCGTGTGCAGGTTGGCGACTCCCAGCGCCCTCACCTTCTCTCCCAGCACGCGCAGCATTTCCGCCGAGGAATCCACCGCCGTGACCTCGCCGACTTCGCGCAGCAGCCCCAGTGTCACCAGTCCCGTGCCCGCGCCGAAATCCATCGCCGCCATGTCAGGCCTCAGCGGCACGGCCGCGCGGGTCGCCTCCACAACGGCCCGCGCCAGCGCCACCCGCGCAGGATTCGCATCCCACTCCGCCGCCTTATCATCAAAGGGCGTGACCGTGTTTGCTGTCGTTTTCAAGCTTGTTTTGCCCTCGGTTCATTCGGTTTCACACCGTACTTCTTCTGGCGTGCGCGGCCGGCGGGACAGCCGCCGCCTGTCAGCGTCATTTCGAGCTTTTGCAGAAAGCCGGCGATCTTATTGCCCTTCCGGGCGTTGGTGCAGACCGGACAGTGCGACTCGCAGAAATCGGCATCGGTAAACTTCATGTAGGCGTCCCCATCGTTCACGTCAAAAATCACCCAGCCCTATGGCAAGGCAACCAAATCACCGCTCTGCAAGCCTGCCAGGATTTCCACGCGGCCCGCTTCCGCGGGGGCGGTCCGCACCAGCACGCGCATGGCCTTTCCACCCGTCACAACATTCACATATTCAAGCTGTCCTGCGCGCACCAGGGCTGCCTCAGGCACGAGCAGCGCCTGCCGCTCGCCGAGGCTCAACGCCACCGTCCCGAACATGCCGGGCATCACGCCTTCGGCCTGCGGCAGACAGAGCTTCGCCAGGAACGTGCGGCTGCCCGCATCGACCGAGGGCACGATCTCGCGGACCTCCGCCTCGAGTTTCCGGCCCAGCGCGTCGAGCGTCACCGGCAGCCTGTCGCCGACCTTCACCCGCGTCACCAGCCCTTCGCGGATCGGAGCCTCCAGCAGCAGCCGCGTCGGATCGAAGATCCGCAACAGCGTGTTTCCCGGCGTCGCGAGGTCGCCCGGATCAGCCAGCCGCTCCGACACCACACCGTCCATCGGGCAGACGATGGACGCATACCCCAGTATAGTCTCGGCCTGATGCTGCGCTTCCGAAGCCACGCGCGCATCAGCTTGCGCCGCGAGTTGACCCTGCTCGGCCTGCGCCATGCGTGAAACCGCCTGCCGGTACGCGTCTTCAGCCGTGTCCAGCGCCTGCTGCGAAGTCATCTTCTGCGCCGCCAGCTTGCGGGATCTGTCTACCTCGGCCGAGGACAAATCCAACGCGGACCGCGCCTGCGCGGTCTTTTCCGCGGCCGCCGACAGGCCAGCCTGGGCCCCTGCCACGCGCTCTCTGGACTGGCTCATGCCTGTCCGCAACTCGGCGTCGTCCAGCGTCACCGGCGTGTCACCCGCTTTGATGCGGTCGCCCGCCCGCACTGTCACCGTCAGGATCCGGCCGACGATCCGCGCCGCCAGTTGCACCTCTGTCCGGCTGCGGATCGTGCCGACCGCCGTGTAGACGACCGGAACGTTCGTGACCGCGACCGCCAGCGTCCGCCCCTCGGGCACGGCCGCGACCTCCCCCGTCCGACCCGGCGCGATGCGTTTGCCGCAACCGCCGGCCTGCCACACGATCACCCATACGATGACGACCAGCCCTGCGGCCGGTCCCAGGTATTTTGCCATCCGTTTAAGCCTCATGGTGTCTCTCCTTCAGCAAGAAAAATACGGTCGGGATGATCAGCAGCGTGAAGAGTGTGCTGGCCAGCAGCCCGAAGATCAGCGCCCAGGCCAAGCCCGAAAAGATCGGGTCGAGCGTGATCGGCCACGCGCCGAGCAGCGTGGTCAGCGCGGTCAGCGCGATGGGACGGAAGCGCACCGCACCGCTTTCGAGCAGCGCCTGCTGCAGCGGTTTGCCCAGCCTGATCGCCTCCTGGATGAACTCGATCAGCACGATGCTGTTGCGGATCACGATGCCGCCCAGCGCGATCATGCCGATCATGGCCGTGGCGGTGAAGAAGACCGGCTCCGGGTACCCCCCCACCGTGCCCGACCCGACATTGAGCAGCGCGAAGCCCGGCAGGATGCCGATCAGCGTCAACGGTATCGCCAACATCATAACACCCGGCATCAGGAAGCTACCCGTTTGCAGCACCAACAGCAGATAGATGCCCACCAGCGCCACACCGAACGCGATGCCCAGGTCGCGGAACACGTCCACCGTGATCTGCCATTCGCCCTCGCCGCTCCAGCGCACCGTGGCTCCGTGCGGCAGCGGCGTACGCTTCAATTCCTGCTGCATGCCCAGAATCATTTCGCCCGGGGCACGTCCCACCGCTTCGGCGGTCACGAACACGACCCGCTCCAGGTCCTTGCGGTAGACAGGCTGCGCCACGGCCTCTTTCTCGAAACGCGCGACCTCGCGAACCTGCACCTGAGAGCCCTGCGGCGTGCGCAGCCAGAGCTGCTCAAGCCGGGACGGATCACAGCGGCCCGCCAGCGGCAGCAGCAGCCGCACCTGCACCGGCTCTCGCGCATGCGCCGCATGGAGCACGCCCAACGGGCGCAACCCGCCCGCCGCCGCCACCGCCTGAGCCACGTCCGCGGGCGTCAGCCCGTGCATCGCCGCCTTGTCGCGGTCGACCGCCAGCGCCTGCCGGTCGCGCGGCGTCTCGGAATAGTCGTCGATCTGCGCGATGTGCCGCCCGTCATATGCCGCCATCCGCGCTTCGAGCACGTGCGCCGCGGCGATCATCTGCTCATACGTCAGCTCCGGCGGCCCCAGCACCTCAGCCGTGATCGTGCTCAAGACCGGTGGCCCCGGAGGAACCTCCACGATGCTCAGCACGGCCCCGTGCGCGGCGGCGATGCGCGTGAGGTCGTCGCGCAGCCGCAGCGCGATGGCGTGGCTCTGCTGCGCCCGCTCGTGCTTGCCCGCGAGGTTGATGCGGATGTCCGCCTGGTTCGGCTGCCGCCGGAAACCGTAGTGGCGCACCAGGCCGTTGAAGTCCAGCGGCGAGTTGCGGCCCGTATAGGTCTCGAAATCTCGCACTTCGCTCACGCCGGACAGGTAGGCTTCCAGGGTCTGGCACGTCCGGTCGGTCTCCTCCAGCGTGGCGCCCTCCGGCAGATCCACCACCAGCTGCAGCTCGTCCTTGTTGTCGAACGGCAGCATCTTCAGCGGCACCTTGCCAGCCAAGGGCAGCAGCAGGCTCAGCACGAAAAGCAGGCCCGTAAAGCCCAGCAGCAACCACGCCCGCCGCCGCGTCAGGAAGGGCGACAGCACCGCCCGGTAACCCGCGCGCACCCAGTGCGGCGTGACCTCTTCGGCGCTCTGCGGCGCGGCCGCCGCCTTCTTGCGCAACAGCTTGAGCGTCAGCCACGGCACAAAGGTGATCGCGCTGACAGCAGAGAAGAAGATCGTCAGCGGCACGTTCACCGCCATCGGCCGCATGTAAGGCCCCATCATGCCCGTGATGAAAAACATCGGAATGAAGCAGATGATGATCGTCACCGCGGACATCACCACCGGCACCGCCATCTCGTCCACGGCCCACTGCGCCGCCAGCAGCGGTTTGCGCAGCCCCATGCGCAGATGCCGCTGGATGTTGTCCACGTTGCTGATCGGGTCATCCACCACCAGCCCCAGGCTCAGGATCAGGGCGAAGAGCGTCACGCGGTTGATGGAGTACCCGGACAAGTAGTTCACAAACAGGGCCAACGCGAAGGTGATCGGCACGGACACCCCCACCACGATGCTCTCGCGCCACCCCATCGTCATCGCGATCAGCGCGATCACGGTGATGATCGCAAACACCATGGAGGAGAGCAGTTCGCCGACTTTCTCCTGCGACGTACGCCCCGTGTCACGCGTTACCCGCACCGTCACGTCCGCAGGGATCAGCGAGCCTTTGAGCGACTCCGCCGCGCCGATCACCGCCTGCGACACCTTCAGCGCGTTGGTGCCCTTCTTCTTGGCGAAGGCGAGCGTCACCGCCGGCAGCCTCCCCGCGCCAACATGCTCCTTGTCCACAGGCCCGAAGCCGATGTGGAGATACGCATCCGGCTCGGCCGGCCCGTCCGTCACCGCGGCCACATCGCCCACACGTACCAGCCTGCCCGCGTCTGACCGGATCACCGTCGCGCGCACCGCCTCCGCCGAGTCCAAGGGCGAGCGCGGGCGCAGGCCGAGTTGCAGACCCTTTTCGTAGACCGTGCCCGCGTCGCCGCCCGGCTCAGATCCAGCCAGCGCCCCGCGAATGTCGGCCATGCAGACGCGCCGCGCGGCAAGCGCCTCGGACGTCGCCTCGATCCGGATCTCGCGCGGCAGCCCGCCGATGATCTCGCTCTGCGACAGGTCGGGCAGCGCGTCGAGCCGGGCCTTCACCTCTTCTCCGATGCGGCGCAGTTCGAAGGGGCTACGCTTCGGTGAGAAGAGCGTCAGCGCCACCACGGCCACATCGTCGATCTGCGCGGGCTTCACGATCCAACCTGTCACCGGCGGAGGAACAAGGTCGCGGTGGCTCTCGATCTGGTCGCGGAGCTTGATGATCGCGCGTTCGCGGTCCTCGCCCACCTTGAAACGCACCGTCACCACGGACTGGTCATGACGGCTGATCGAGTAGATATGCTCCACGCCTGAGACTTGCCACAGGATGCGCTCGAGCGGGCGCGTCACCAGTTCCTCGACCTCGCGCGGCGCGCGTCCGGGGACATCGACCAGCACGTCCGCCATGGGCACGACGATCTGCGGTTCCTCCTCCTGCGGCGTGGCCAGCAGCGCCACAATGCCCATCAGCAGGGCGGCCGCGATCAGCAGCACCGACTGCGGACCCTGCAGGAACACCCGCGCGACCCTTACGACGAGGCCCTGCGGCTCGCTTTGTTCGAGTGCATGCATAATTTTCTCTACAGTATCACCGGGCACGCGAGGGGTCAATGCTTGTGCGCCGCCCCCCTCTTACTTCTTCGTTCCCGCCGACGCGTGCTTCTCCAGCAGATCCGCCGCCACTTCCACGCACTCGCTGCACGGCACCGCTCTCGCGGCGCGGATATCCTTGCACGTCTGGCGCCCGCCGGTTTTCTCCATGAAGCTCCGCTTGATCGCCTCTGCCGCTTGGTCTCCGGCCAATTCGCAGCTGGCGTACAAAGCGCCGCAGAGTCCGTCTGGAGCCCGCCCGGCTCCGCATCCGGCAAACACCGCTTCGCACCCCCGACCGACCGGATATTTGGAATACCAGGCGAAGGCGACGGACTGGGCACAGTTGCCGCGCCGCTGCCGGTGATGCTCAATGGCCGTATTCTTCATCGTGACCCTTCACTCTAAAAATGCGTTAGACCCCCGCAGCCAGCCCGATGGCCGATACCAACGCCTCTTTACGCTGCAGTCCCACAAACTGCTGCACGGCCTTGCCGTCTTTGAAAAGAATCAGCGTGGGAATGCTCTTGATACCGAACTGGCCCGCAGCCGAGGGACTCTCGTCCACGTTCACCTTCACAATCGAAGCCTTGCCGCCGACCGCACCCGCAACTTCCTCCAGAATCGACCCCTGCATACGGCATGGCCCGCACCACGGCGCCCAGAAATCAACCAGCACGACACCCTTGCGGATCGCATCCGCGAACCCGCTGTCCTGAACCTCTTTCACGTTCTCGCTCATGTTGCCTACTTCCTATTTACGTTGATAATCCCGATAGAACAGATTGCCAAGGCAAAACGACTGCCGTCTTTGGCTTCTGCTTACAAAACCTCTGTCAGATGCCGACGCAGACAGGTGAAAAGTTTCAGAAAATCCCGGTTGCGGATCGAGCAGCGCTTGACCGTGCCCTCCTTGCATGTGGCGACCAGCCCCTGATCCACCAGCACTTTAAGCTGCAGGGAAAGCGTGGGCTGCGGGCAGCCCATCAGCGCCTGAAGTTCCGAGCAGGTCAGCGGCGACTCGGTGAGCGCCTGCATGATGCCCAACCGGAGCGGATGCGCCAGCGCCTGCAGCACGCGGGCGCCGCGTGTTCTCTGCTCCGCATTCAACGTTTCTTGGCTTTTCATGGGCGCAAGAATGGCAGGTCTTTATTAATTTGTCAATTGTAATATTTGAATTTTAACATAGTCTGCGCTGCAAGCGTGATGGTTTGACCATAGCGAGTAGCCCCGGTGCAATGACTTACATCAGCCCGCCAGCCCCGTCACAAGAAAGACCGGGTAGGTGCGCAGCACGCCGTCCGATCCCGGACGGGTGATGCAGAAAGCCTCACGTAACGCGACATCCGTGAACCCGGACTCTTCCAGCCAGCGGCATACCGTCGTGCGTTCGAAACCATGATGATAAATGCCCGTCGGGTCGACGTGGAAAGTACCGTCCTCCGCATCCAGGTCCGCCAGCGCGATCCAACCGCCGGGGCGGAGCGCCGGTCTCAACCGTTTGAGCACAAGCGGCACATCGGGCAGATGGTGCAGCACCATCGAACTCACGATCAGGTCGAAGCGGGAGACGGGCAACGCCGTCTGGGCGAGGTCACACTGGAGCGTGTGCAGGTTGGCGACTCCCAGCGCCTTCACCTTCTCTTCCAACACGCGCAACATTTCCGCCGAGGAATCCAACGCCGTGACCTCGCCGACTTCGGGCAGCAGCCCCAGTGTCACCAGTCTCGTGCCCGCGCCGAAATCCATCGCCGCCATATCAGGCCTCAGCGGCACGGCCGCGCGGATCGCCTCCACAACGGCCCGCGCCAGCGCCACACGTGCGGGATTCGCATCCCACTCCGCCGCCTTGTCGTCGAAACGCGTCTTTTTATCTTCGCACAGTTGTTCGGTCACTTCGGTCCCTCCGGCTTTTGCTCATCGCTGACCACCGGAAGTTCGGGCCGCGCGGCCCACTCGGTCCAGCCGGCGTCATACCAACGGACACGGGTATAGCCCAAAAGCCGGGTGAGCACAAAGAAGGTCTGACTGGCCTGGTGTCCCGTGCGGCAGTGGATGATGACCGGCGAGTCCTTTGCGGGAATGAGTTTCGCGTAGGCGGCAGCCAACTCGCCGACCGGCTTCAGCGTGTTGAACGCCTCGCCTTTGGCCACGTCATCAGCAAACGGCCGGTTGACCGCACCCGGAACATGGCCACCCCGCGCCTCGTCGCGCTTCTTGCCTGTGAAGAAATCAGCCGGACGCACATCAAGGATCACTGACCCCGGCGCGCCGACCGCAGCCAGAACGTCCTTAGCGCCGACCGTGAAAGCGTCCGCCTTCGCGGGAACGGGATACCGCGTGGCCGTGACGACGGGAAGCAGGGTGTCCAGCTGCCGCCTCTCGCTCTGCCACTTGGCGAAACCCCCGCGCAACACGGCATAGCGGCTGTGCCCCAGCCGTTCGCAGGCCATGCCGACCAGCGTCGCATCCTGCTCTTTGTCGCCCCAGATGACGACGATGCTGTCGTCCGGACGGATCCCCATGAGCGAGAAGTGCTCGGCCAACAGCTTGGCAGGCAGAAGCGTGGAAGGGATGCCTTCGACACAGCCGCGCAGGCTTTCGATGTTCAGACTCAGCGCGCCCGGTATGTGTCCGCCCTTGTATTCCGGTTGCGGCCGCATGTCGATCCGTTTCACATCACCCCGGCCGAGGTTCTGCGCCAGCCACTCGGTTTCCACTTCCGCAGGCAGGGGTTCTGACGCACGTACCGAGGTTGCCGCCACAGCGGGTGCGGCAACGGGAGCACCCAGAAAGAACGCACGCCATGCGCGGATCTTCGCAGTCTGGGCCGCCGGGACCGGCGCGTCGCGAAGCGACACCGGCTTGAGGCAGACATCCAGAAAGCCCTGCAACCCGTCGGTGAGCTGATAGACATTACCGAAGCCAAGTCTGGCCAAACTGTCGCGCGCCTGCGCGGGATGGGTCATGCCGTTGGAATAGAGCACGATCAAGCCCTGATTCTTATGCGGAGCGAGCGATGCCGGCAAGTCGGCAGCCTGAATGTTGACCGCCGTACGGATGTGGAACCCCGCATACTCCTCCGGCGCACGGATATCGACCAGCAGGATCGACGCGTCACCTTCCAGCAGACGGTCAGCGAGTTCCTGGACTTCGATATGGTCCGCGCCCTCCTGCATGCCTGTCAGCAAGGTCTCCTCCTGCGCGGCCGCGTTTGCGGCTGCGGCGGGTTTCGTCTGCACGGCGAAAAGGCCGAATGCGCCGATGGCCAACATGGCGCTGAAGACCTTGAGAAAGCGCGAGTTCCAATAGCCTTCCACACCGTTGCGCTTCTTCTCGATCGCCTCCGCGCCCCAGAAACAGCCGACGGCAATCAGCGTGAAGACGAACGCGAAGCCCGCCTCTGAGACGCCCAGCGAATCGAACCCGAACACGACACCGCGGTCGTTGGCGGTCAGCGGAGCGACCACGGTATACAGTTCATTGTAGAGGATGCTCCCGCCCAACGCGCCGGCCAAGAACACCAGCGCGTCGATCTTTCCGGAAGCCACGCCCACAGCCGCCGTGCCGGGGCACCAACCGCCCATGACGAAGCCCACGCCGAAAATGAGGCCTCCGAGAATCTGAGCCGCGTAGAGCGTGTGCAGGAAATACACGTTGTCGGGCGTCACCCAGCCGAATGCCTTGGCATAGCAGACGCCGAGCATGGCGACGATCACAGCGGTGAACATGACCTTCAGCACCGCCATGTCGCGGAAATAGAAGATGCCAGACAGGCGGCGCGAACTGCCGAAACCCGCTCGTTCCAGCGCCACGCCGAAAGCGAGGCCGATCAGAAGACTCGCCAGAAAGGCCGCCGGAGAGTCGAGCGTTCCGCTGCTGAAAAAGGTGTTAATCATACCACTGCCTCCTCACAAACCACGCGGCGGCATAGCCGCCCGCGAAAACACTGATGAGAAAGAGGAGGCTGCCCGTGAGCAGCACCGCGCTGCCGGACAACGCCTGTCCGGAGGTGCAGCCGTTCGCGAGGCGGCTGGCGAAACCGACGATCACACCGCCGGCCAGCGCGAAGACCAGCCGCTTGAGAGCGGAGCAGCGTGCGCCGCGCTCAACAATGACTGCGCAGCGGTCGGCCAGCAATGCGGAGATAAGTCCGCCGCAAAACACGCCCGCCAGCATGAAGACCAGATAGTAGTTGAGCGGCTCAGCGCCCCATTCGCCGAAGTAACGGCTGGCCAGCGTCCGCGCAGGAGCGAGCGCGAGTTCGCAGAATGCTCCCGCGCGTGCGATGCCCGCGGATGCTCCCAGCCCGGCACCGAGAATCAGATACGAGGCCAGCACGGTCATGCCGAGCAACACCCCGGCGAGATACGGATTTGAATAGGGTTTCGCTCGCATGATTAACACCCCGCGCTTTTCTTTTTCGGTGCCTGCGGCGCTTGCGGCGCAGATGGCGCCGGTGCCGCCGGCTGAGCCGATGGCGACGCAGATGCGGCCGGCGCGAGCGGCACTGCTTTGACGGGACCGCCCATCTCCGCGTCGCGCCAGTAGGCGCCGAGCCCGCCGAACAGAACCTTGACCTGCCGTTCGGTCTTCTGCGAGAGGATGCCGCCCGCCGCCATGGCCAGCGAGCCGTCGCGGTCTACGATCACCAGCGGCCCCGCGCCTGTCAGGAACGCGGGATCGGAAATCAGGTCAGCCAGTTCCACATTGCGCGCGCCGGACAGGTGATAGTCGGCGAACTGCTCGGCGGGCCGCACATCCACGAGATCGCACGTGCCGGGCAGGTCCATGAGCAGCCGTTTGAGCGCGGACGGGTCTATCCGGTCGGGCAGCCTGACGACGCGTTTGGGTTGCGACAACATTGTCCCTCCGGGTGCGGCGGGCTGGATCACCGGCAAACCTTGCTCGATCCATGCCTCGCTGCCCCCGACCATGCTGGATACTTTCTTGAAGCCCTTCCGCTCCAGTACGCCGATGCCCATGCTGCTGCGGTAAGCCGAATTACAGACCGTCACGACCGGCTCCTGCGCATCCAGCTTCGTCGGCGCGAGTTCGCCCAGAAGATTCAGCGGCAGGTTTACGACGTTACCAATGCGCAGGCCCATCCACTCGCTCGGCAAGCGCACATCCACGATCACCGGCGCGGTGCCGTCCTTCATGCGCTGATAAAGAAGCCGCGGCTGAATAGGCTCGTTCGACAAGACCGGCTGCTTTGCAGCGACCCATGCGTCAATCCCCACCGTGCCCGCGATGTCGTAGCCGACGCGGTGCAGCCGATAGACCGCCTCTTTCAGTTCCGCGCCGCTGCCGCACAGCACGGTGCGGTTTCCCCACGGCACCATGATGCCGACCCAGGTCTCCAATCGGCCGCGCAGGGCGATGTTCACAGAATTGGGGATATGCCCGGCGGCAAAGCTCGTCGCGTCGCGAAGGTCTACGACATATGAGGTATTGACGTCGGTCAGCGTTTCGTCCAGGGCGGGAACCGAAGGCAGCGGCGCGCTCCAGGTCACCAGCGGCGGGCCTTCGCGGTTCATCTGAGCGTTGTGCTTAAAGTATTGCGGCGCGTCGGGGAGCCCTTCCAGAACCGCCGTTATGAAATCGTTCCGGGCTTTATGTTGCAGATAAGGGTTGCTCTTGCGTTCCGTGCCGATGGTCGAGGAAGGCTCGTCGCGGAGGTTCGCGCCGCACAGCGAGCCCGCGCCGTGGGCGGGGAGCACGATCACGCCGTCGTCGAGTTTGGCGAGTTTGTTCACCCACGTGTCATAACTCATGCCAGCAAGCGCGGACGCTGCCATCGTGCCGCCCATCAGATCGGGACGGCCGATCGAGCCCACGAAGAGTGTGTCGCCGGTCAGAATCGCCAAGGGCTTGGCCTTGTCGGCCTTGCTGAAAACGAGGGCGCACATGCCGTCGGGCGTGTGGCCGGGAGTGCTTAAGAACTGAAGCGTGACTTCGCCCCACGGTACCGTCTGCTGATCAGAAAGCGCGTTGATTGAGTATTTCGCTCCGCTCTCCTTACTCTGGTAGACGGAGCAGCCGAGCGCTTTGGTGAACTCGCTGTGCCCCGCCACAAAGTCCGCATGAGAATGGGTCAGGAACACGCCTTTGACCGCCCACCCTTCTTTCTTCGCCATGTCAAGATAGACCTGGATGTCACGGTCCGGATCGACCATCAGCGCCTCCGTTCCGCTCACCACAAAATACGAGTAATGCGACAGGACCGCGAGATTGAGCTGCACGATCTTGACGCCAGGAAACTCGTATGTTTTCACGACCGTCTGCACAGCGGCAGTATCCCCATGCGATGCGGCCTCCGCGTCTTTGATGGCCGCGGCCAGCCCCGTCGAACCTGCGAGAAACAAAGCGACAACGGACGCTCTCAAGACGTGTGTCCGCATCGCGCAATCAGTTCTTCTTCTCATGTCTGCTCCTCCTTGAATCAGATAACAAATTAGCTCGTTGAGCGAACTTCATTCGGCTTCACGCCGTACTTCGTCTGGCGGGCCGGCGGGACAGCCGCCGCCTGTCAGCGCCCTTTCGAGCCTTTGCAGAAAGCCTGCACTCTTATTGCCCTTCCGGGCGTTGGTGCAGACCGGACAGTGCGACTCGCAGAACTCAGCGTCGGTCAGTTTCATGGTTTTTCCATTTCGCCAAACTTGCCCAATCCCGCCGCACTCAGGCCTCCCTCGACAGCAACGCACCAAGGGTCATGCCAAAGATCGTGCTTAACCACGGGTTGGACGTGATAGGGCAAGTGCCGGAGGAACACCCGATGAAACGGTACACGCCGTAACCGAGAATGCCGCCGACGACGGCACCGAGAACTAATCGAATGAACATGATACCCCATCCTTTCATTCTCGCATGTTGATCTATGCGTCAGGCAAACTATTTGCCGCAACAAGCGAAGGTTCCCCTAGCCACTTATTTTGCCGCTTCTAGATTTTCGTTTGTTTCATAATACGCGATAAGCCTGTCTTGCCCTATGGGGTGAAACCCTACTGTAGGGATTTGAAACTGTTCCCCCACATGGAGTTACGCGTCGAATAATCTATGCCACTGCGGCAGGAACTCGCCACTTGATCAGGACGACTTTAATGGCGTCATTTACGCAAAGGCAAATGACCATAGCATAGGCGAAAATGCCGAGCGTCTGCCACCAAGGCAACGGCATCAGTCCCGGCAACCCCACGCGCGTCAAAGCCGTCCCTACGAGAGCATCCGCGAGGAGCGCAGCTATGAGAAGCGCGCTGGGCGTCGTCGACCAGAACGCGCGGCGTTCCCGCGCGGACACGATGGAAAACACGGCAAAGTAGAGCAGCGTCAGGAAACTGAAGGTGTAGAGGGCGGCGTCGCTGGTCGCCAAACCGAAACGTTCCCAACCCAACCACAACAGAAAGAGCGCCTCCGCTACCATCGCAAGACCCAGCACCACGGACACCAGGATAAATCCCCCGATGTTCCACGTCTCAGGTTTCTGCGACGGCCGGACGCGGTCCGTGGCAAGGGCGATCTTCGCGAAATCCGTCATGAAAACCAGCAGCAGCATCGCAAAAGCCGAGACGACGAACTTGCCTGTCACCACAAACGCGATAGCAACGAAAGCCGACTTCAGGATCGTCCGGCTGATCTTGTTGATGATCCACGTCAGGATGCGCTGGTAGATCGTCCGCCCCTGCTGAACCAGCGCCACGATGTTCGTCAGCCCCGGTTCGGTAAGCACGACACTGGCGGCGCCCTTGGCGACATCCGTCGCCGTGCTGACGGCAATGCCCACTTCAGCCTGCCGCAGGGCGGGCGCGTCGTTGACGCCGTCACCCGTCATGCCGGTCACGTGTCCCGCCGCCTGCAGGTGCCGCACCACGATGTATTTGTCCTCCGGATAGACTTCCGCGAAACCGTCTGCCCCCGCCAAGAGATCGACCGCCTCGTTGCCGGCCTGGGCGCTCGAAGCCTTCAGGTCCGCCACGCGCCGGATATTGGATAATCCGACTCCGAACGCGATTTCGCTCGCGACCGCCAGCGCATCGCCCGTTAGCATCTTCACCGGCACTCCGAGATCACGAAGTGTGGCGATGAGTTGCCTGGCGTCAGGCCGGAGCGGATCATACAAAGTTACCAGTCCGACCAACGCGGGAACACCCGTCTCGGGACCGCGGGCAACCGCCAGCGTCCGATAACCCTTCAGCGCGGATTCGCTGACCCGGGCCTCGATCGCCTCAATCTCCGGGGGCTGGAGTCCGCAGGCCGCGGCGACCGTCCGAACTGCGCCTTTCATCACACGGAAACGCTGCCCGGACTGCTTCACCACGGCTTCCGTCCGCCGATTTTTCGCATCAAAAGGCGCGAAGGATACGGGCGTCACCGCTGGTACGCCGTCGAAGATGTGCCGATCCTTCGCCGCGGCCAGGAACGCCAGATCAATCGGATCCTGATTGGCTTCCTGAGACGCGAGCGCGCCGGCGAACAGCACGTCCGACTCCGCCGCACGCCCCAGCGGAATCACGCCGGTTACGGCAAGCTGGTTCATCGTGATCGTGCCCGTTTTGTCCACGCAAAGCACATCCATCGTCGCGGCATCCTCCGCGGCGCTGAGGCGCGTCACCAGCACGCCTCGTTTAGCAAGTTCCTTCGAACCGAATGCCATGCTGACGGTGAACATGACGGGGAGCGCGACCGGCACCGCACTCATCAGCAGAACCAGAAGGAGCGGCACCATCTCAAGCAGCGGCACGCCGCGAATCAGAGACAGGACGGCCACCACCCCCAGCAACACGCCGACAATGACAAACAGCCATCTGACGACCTTCGCCACCACCGCTTCGATGTGGAGTTTCGGTCGCGCCTTCTGAACCAACTCAGTGGTACGCCCGAAGTAGGTCCTCGCCCCAGTCAGCATAACCACGCCGTTGCCTTCCCCACGGCGGACGACTGACCCCGCCGAGAGAACCGCTCCCGAGACCTTATCCGCGTCCTTCGACTCGCCGGTAAGGGCCGACTGGTCAACGCTCAATTCTCCCGCCAGGAGTTTAACGTCCGCCGGGACGATGTCTCCAGGGCGCACACGGATGATGTCGCCGGGAACGAGATCCCGCGCAGGAACGACCATCCAATTCGATTCACGTAAGACGCGGGCACTGACTTGGAGCCTTTTGCGCAGGGCTTCGACAACCCCGGCTGCCCGATGTTCCTGCATAAAGCTCAGCCCGGCGTTGACGACCAGCAGCGCACTCACAACCGCGAGATCCGAATATTTCCGCAGGACAACCGACAGTACCATAATGAGTTCGAGCATCCATGCCGACATACCCCAAAACTTATGGAAAAACAATCGGAGCGGATGCCCCTTCTGCTCGGCCACCTCATTATAGCCGTGCTCTTTCCGGCGGGAGTCCACCTCGGCATTTGTCAGGCCGGCCTCGGGTTTCACATGCAGCGCCGCGAGCGTTTCAGGCACCGACGCGGAGGCGAGGTCAGGAGCTATAGTTCCCCTCCCTCCATCCAAATCTGCCTTAACCGATCTGTACCGCGATCCAAAACGCATACTTCAAGTGTGACTAAGATATGTCCGATGTGCAAGCGACAAAATTTCTCGCATATGTTCGGCATCAAACACATCCCGAATCTCACGCTTCTGAACACCCCCTCGACCACCAGCCCGCGCTTGGGCCGGAGCGTCTCGTAATTCTTGTTCGCGGGCTCCAGCCGGATACCGCTCCCGTCCTTGTAGAAATACTTGATGGTCCAGGCCGCGTCTACGCACGCGACCACGATGTCCCCGTTGCGCGGCGTCCGCCCCCGCTCCACCAGCACCGTGTCGTCCGGCAGGATCCCAGCCTTGATCATCGAGTCGCCCTCCACCCGCAGCATGAAGGTCGCCTCCGGCCGGGTGATCAGGTACTCGTCCAGACTCATGGTGTCCAGCAGCGACTCCTCGGGCGGCGACGGGAACCCGGCCGCAACGCTGCCCAGCAGCCGGAGCTTGCAAGCCGCACTTAGCCGCGGGGCGACCAGCCTGCCGGTTTCCGTACGGCTCAGCGCGTCCGCCTCCACGAACTTCGAGGCCATGACCGACGCCGTGTTCTTCGACCGCACGTCGAACAGCGCGCGCAGTTCCTCCACCGTGGGCGCGCGTCCGTTGCGCCGGATGCACTCGTTGAGAACGGGAATGCGCTCGGCTAACTTGGTTTGGGGTGACATGCCGCCGGTTTAAAACTTTTGTTCTATCCACCGCAATCCCAATCCTCCCTCTTGTTTCTCCCCTTCCCTGATTTTTTTATCCGACCTCCATCCTCATCCCCCCGCTTAACCCGCTTGTCGCGCTTATCGCGCTTTAGGCGAGCAGATCGCGGGGTTCCGGAAGTGGGCCGTTGCCGGATGGCGGCCACAGCGTCTGTCGAGGCCGGCTCAGGGAGGTGTATCGCGGCTTAGCAGTAGGAGACCGGGCGGGGATTCGAAGACGAGCCATTCCGGTCAACAAGGGCGCGCGACACTCGGGTGACAGGCCTAGCTTGTGTGCCTTGCAATCGGATTCTCTGCTGTTTTAAACGCCAAAGAGTCGCACTGCCAATACCAAGAAGGGTGGCCGCGGGCGGCGCTTTGGCGTTTTGCCGTCCACGCATCACCCAGTTCAAGCGCGCCATCGGCGTTAAGCTCCGGTACACCACACACATCATTTCCTCAGAAGGGTAGCACAAGCGCATTGGTCAGACAATCCGTCGTGGAATCCTCACGTAGCGCACCATTCTCGTCGTGCTTCCCCGTTCCATACGTTGACAAGGCCCAGCCCGTGCGTATCGAATACGTGTCATGCCCGTGCGGTTCCTAAGCGTCTGCCGCGATTCCCCACGATGTACGCCGCTTGCCGAGCACGAGGAACCGTCATCGGCGGCGAAAACCGCTGGCCGCTAAAAACGGTAAAAATCTACGGACGATGGAAGGGGGTGACGGTCGCGGGCGGATAATGGTCCCCCCCTAGTGCCCGACCGCTGGTACTGGCCGACCGTGGCCAGCGAAATGGCGTCCGCGTGCGGGAGAATGCCCCTATGGTGGTTGAGGGCGGGGTGGATCAGGCCGATATTTTGGTCGGGGGGTACGGGTGGCGGGGGGGGGTGTTGTAAAACTGTTGTAAAATACGTACTTGCGGAGGGGTGAAACGGGGGTATAGCCGTTACCCAAGGCAAACGGCCAAAAAACGGTCTACAGGGCGTAGAAATTAAAAAACCCCAATAAAACCTGCGTTTTAAAGGGGAGTAAGTTGGGGCGAAAAACGGGACTCGAACCCGCGACCCGCAGAACCACAATCTGCTGCTCTAACCAACTGAGCTATTTTCGCCATAGAAAAAAGTGAGCAAAGGATATCAAACGGGCCGCGGAATGCAAGCGTGAGTTTTGGTATGACGCATTTTTTTGCAGGTTCAGCGCGCGGCCGTCTGCGCAGCAGCGGGGGCCGGCCGCACCTCGTTGAACCGACCCATCCACACCCAGCAGCTCTGGCACACGCAATCCCTGCCCCGACCGCACGTTCCGTGGATGTCCGCATAGGCCAACGGTTTGACCGCATGCCTCACGCTTTCCAGCAGGGAGGCATACGCCGGATCGTCCTTGCCGCTGAAGCCGTCGGCCAACTGGCCCCAGCCGCCCGCCGCCGCCGGCAGCGCCGCCAGCAGGATGCGGCTCTTTTCGGGCTGGCCCACATTCACCAGCGACTCGAACGGCTGCGAGGCCACGGCCTTGCCGAAGCGCTCCTCGATCTCGCCGCGCAGCCGCCGCTCGCCCTCCGGGTCGACCGCGCGCTGCTCCGCGCGGTTGAAGCCGTAGTCGCCGTACTGCGGCGCGTTGAGGTCCATCCACACGATCAGGGCGTCCCAGTCGGCCTTCGACAGCACCACGCCCTGATGCCCCTTCTCGAGCATCGCCGTCAACGGGCTCACCACCGCGAAATAATCCTTGGGCGTGCTCGCGTCGCTCTCCTTGTACCACTCCGCCTGCTTCACCATCTTGCGCTTGATGAGCTGCGTGTAGGCCGCCGGGCCGATGAGGTCCGGGCACCTCTGCTTGTCCATGTCGCCGAGGCCGTGACACCGGATGCAGTGGCGGTCGAGCACCGGCTGCACGGTGCGCATGAAACTGAAACCGCCCGCGTAGTCCAACACCGGCGTGGGCACGGGCTCCGACGCCGTCCCCCTGCGTTTGGCCGCCTGCGCGGCGGTCACCGACTGCGACCGGTTCTCGTGGCAGCCCGCACAGCCGATCATCTCGCCCGGGTGCGCGTAGAGGAACGAGCGCATGGTCATCACCGCCCTGCCGTCCGCATCGAGCGCCTGCAGCTGGACCGGGCAGCCGGCGGGCATGCGGAAAGTGGCCGAACCGTCCGCCGCCACCGGCACGATGCCGAGCGGACGGCGGGGCAGTTCGGTGAACACGCTGCCGCGCACCGCCTTCTCGGCCGTGGGCTGGTTGAGGATCTGGTTCAGCCGCAGGAACTTCACGGAGCCCTTCTCAAGCGGCTCGCGGCAGTTGTACACGTTCTCGAGGTAACAGACCCCGGAGTCCGGGGCGTGCGCCCGCGGCGGCAGCCGCGAGGGGATCGCCGGCGGCGTGGGACGCTTGCGGATGGGCATGGGCGAAAAGGAGCCGATCGCCGCGTCCAGGAAGATCAGCTCGCGGCCGCCCAGCGTATCCACCAGCCAGACGCCGAACGCGTGGTTGCTCGGCCACGTGCCGTGGTACCCGCCCTCCTTGTTTTCCCAAGCCACTTTCTCCGGCGAGAAACTGGCGAGAAAAAGCGTGTCGTTCAGCGGGAATGGATTGGCGTAGCAGCCCGGCTGATTCCACCCCTCCGACTCGGGCCACGCGATCTCCGGGGTGACGCGCGTGAGCGGCGCGGGTCCGTCCTCGCCCTTGTGCGTGTCGATGGTGATGAGCGAGCCGGCCGTGATGAAATGATGGGCCGCGGCCGTGGCGACCACCACATGCGAGCCGGGAATCGCGACCGCCTCGGTCTGGATGCACGGGTGGCGCGTGTAGTTGCCGTAGAAATGCGCGGTGCCTGTTCCGTCAGGATTCGTGGTCCACAGGCTCTGCAGCCACATCTCGTTGCGGTTGATGTAGTCCCAGCGCGTGTAGACGAGCCTCCCGTCGTTGAGCACCGAGGGCTCCCACTCGTTGGCTTCGCCGTACGAGAGCTGCCGGATGTTCGCGCCGCCGGCGTCCGCGCGGTAGAGCAGGAACGAGGGCGCGTAGCGGCCCCAGTGGCACCGCCCGAAGCCCTGGCAGCGTGTGGAGGTGAAGGCGAAACCGCCGTCGGGCAGGTAGCACGGATCGACGTCCTCGACCAGCACCGTCTGCCGGCCGCACCACGTGGCCAGCGGGTCGTCCGCCGTGCCGGTGAGTTGACGCGCCCACGAGCCGTCGAGCGCCGCCTCCCAGATGAAATAGCGCAGATGCGCCGTCGGGTTCACGTCGTACCCTTTGGCCTTGTCAGCGAAGCAGGGGTTGCCCGGATCGAGCGCGCGCACGGCATCGCCGCAGGCGCCCTTGCCGCGCTTGGCCATTTCGGCGAGCGTCGGCACCGCCACCCCTGCGGCCGCGGGCGACCGCGCGGCCGTATGGTCGCAAAAGGCGAAGATCACCCGGTCGCCGTCCCAATGCAGGTCGGGATTGAGCACCGTGCCGGGCGGCAGCTTGCCCTTCAGCGGCTCGCTCGCGTGCGGTGCGGTCTTCCAGTGGTCGATCACCACCAGGCCGGGGCCGGGACGCGAATACCGCCCCGGATACTGGTCGACCATGTGGGCGTTGCAGGAGTACGGCAGCGTGCGCTGGCAGACCAGCAGCCGCTCGAAATCCAGGGCGGGGTGCGAGAAAAGGATGCTCCGGCGCAGCGCGCGGATCTCTTTTTCGAGCGCTGCGCGGGGCGCCGGCCCCGCGGCCTGCGGCAGACGCGCCGCCAGGGCGGCCAACTCCGCCGCCGCCGCCGGGCGCGGCGACGAGCGTTCGACATAGGCGAGCGTGCGCTGCGCCAACCCCAACGCCTCATCTGCGGTATCGGCCCCCACGCTGAAGGCCATCAGAACCGCCACGCAAATACAAACTTTCATTCGGCTCCTCGCCCCCGTGCCGCAGGGATCCGGTTTTAGCGGGCACCCTTCCGCCCATGACCGAGTCTCGCCCGCAGCCTCATTCGAAGGCAAAAGCGTAGACGCATTCAGGGGTGGCGTCAAGGGCGGACGGCCCGCGACCGAAAAGCGCGACCGAAGAGGACGGCCCGCGCGCGCCTTGAAAACGCCGGTTTTTCCCCATACCGCCCGGCCGGAATTATGCTATACTGGCCTCCGTTTTTTAAGCGCGCGGATTTTTCCTTTTTCGCGCACCCCTCAACCCCCAACGTGTCACGCTTTCGTCACCTCTATGAGCGCTACGATCTTAGACGGAAAACAGCTCGCCGCCGACCTGCGTGCGGATATCGCCACCCATGTCGCCACCCTCAAAGCCGAAACCGGCATCACGCCCGGTCTGGGCGTCCTCCTCATCGGCATGGATCCCGCCTCCACCTCCTACGTCACCGCCAAAGAGACGGCGTGCGCCGAGGCCGGCATGTACTCGCAGGATGTGCGCGTGCCCGCGGCCACCACGCAAGAGGAGGCGCTCGCCCTGGTGCGCCGCATGAACGCCGACCCCCGCATCCACGGCATCCTCGTGCAGCTTCCGCTTCCCAAACACATCGACGAGAGCGCAGTCATCGACGCCATCGCTCCGGAGAAGGACGTGGACGGCTTCACCCCCGTGAACGTCGGGCGCATGATGATCGGCGCGCCCTGCTATCTGCCCTGCACCCCGCACGGCATCATTCAAATGCTGTTGCGCGCGGGCGTCCAGACCTCCGGCAGCCACGCGGTCGTCGTCGGGCGCAGCAACATCGTTGGCAAGCCCGTCGCCCACCTGCTGATGCGTAAGGCCGAGGGCGGTAACGCCACGGTCACGGTCTGCCACACGGGCACGCGCGACCTGGCCCGGTTCACGCGGCAGGCCGACATTCTCGTGGTGGCGGCCGGACGCCCGAACACCGTCACCGGCGATATGATCAAGCCCGGCGCGGTGGTGATCGACGTCGGCGTGAACCGCATCGCGGACGCCACCCGGAAGAGCGGGTTCCGCCTGGCGGGCGATGTGGACTTCGACTCGGCCAAGGAGGTCGCCTCGCTCATCACCCCCGTGCCCGGCGGCGTGGGGCCGATGACCATCACCATGCTCTTGTACAACACGCTCGAAGCCGCCCGACGCGCGGCCGGAGCCTCGGGCACGGCCTCTCCAAGCCGTTGAACTGTGAACCTTTAAACCTCGCACCCTCCCCCCCCTTTTGCAATGAAGCTTCTCGGAGAACCACTTTTCGCGCGTGACGAAACGGGCCGGCTCAAATCCCGTATCGGCACGATTTTCCTGCGCTCGCCGGGGCTGGTCACCCTGACCGGCATCCACGCCACGCAACGGCTCGCCTGGATCATGGAGCTGAACCGCGAACGCCTCGCAGCGGGACAGCCGAAACTCACGAACGACGAGTTCGACGCCGAGATGACGCGCTCGGTCGACCTCCTTTTCGACGACCAGTTCGTGCTCATCCGTCCCGATCCGAACGCCATGGACCTCGCCTTCGAAGCGGACGAGCTTCTCCAGACCCTTGTATCCAAACGCAAGATCCGTTTCCTCAACACCCAGCACGAAAAGGTGCGCAATGCCCTGCGCGCGCGCGGCGAGAACTGGCGCATGAGCCGTATCCCCGTTTCGCCCGAAGAGCTGAACCGCCTCGTCGCCAGCTCCCGCGTCAGCATCGACGGCCTGCCGCTCTACTTTTACAACCGCTCGACCGGCACGCGCTTCCTGACCCTCGGCGACTTCGCCTGGCTGGCCTCGCGTTCGGACGACATCTTCCGCGCCCACCTCGCCGAGATCGCGCAGCACAGCGCCCTGCGCAACCGCTTCGGCCATCCGGAGATCGACATCTTCCCCCCCGGATGCGCCTTCACCCGGCAGGCGTTTGAAGCGCTGAACGTCCAGGGGCTGCCGATCGCCGCGCTGCGCTCCGCCTACCAGAAACTGCTCGACGCCTTCCGCCATTCCGTGCCGGACGTTTTACAGGACGAGACGCCGGAAAACATCGAGTGGCGCAACCTGATGTGTTCCGCACTCATCATGCAGCCCAACGCCATCGCGGCGGAGGAGCTCATCGAAGGGATCTCGCCCGAATTCTATCTGCAGATCGAATGGCTGCCCGGCTGCCGCATTGAGGAGGGCGAGCTCCTCGTCGACTCGATCTGCGAGGAGCTGGAAGCCGCGCCCGACGACGCCGAGTTGAACGCCCTCTGCGACCCGCGCGCCAAGGCCGTGATCTTCAACTATCTGCGGGAGTTCGGCACCATCGAGTACATCAACATCGGACGCATCAGCCGCTCGCTATCGACACGCGCCCAGTTCGCGAAGCGCCGCGCCAACGTGTACATAGTCCAGGTGAAAGAGGCTGACAAGCCCGAGGCGGAGCTGCGGATCCTGCGCTTCCAGAAGTGGGGCGTTGCCGAACACCTCGACGAGGGCAAGGACCTGATCCAGTCGATCACGGAGGCGATGGACTACACCGATTACATCCTCGACCGCCGTCTCGGCTGCCGCCAGCTCGGCATGAACCTTCCCGAAAAGGTGACGACCGGACGCATGGCCGAAACCTACAGCGGCCTGAACAAGGCCTTCCACGGCGCGCGCTGCTGGGCCATCTATTTCGAGCGCAGCTACATCAGCGGCTGCGCGACCGACAAAATCGTGCCGCGCCGCTACGCCGACGCCGAGTTCAACCGCCGCCTCGCGCGCCTGCTGGGAGAGGCCGCCGCCGTCAACAGCGTGGTCGGCCGCGCCAACAGCGATCGCTCCGTCATGTTCGACGACGGCGACGAGGTGATCGAGCTCGACGGCGACGGCCTGCCGACCCATCTGATCGTATCCGATCACACCGGCGCCTTCACCCAATACGAGTATCCGCTCAGCAGCATGGCCAGGGCTTACGCCGGGCCGGTGAACCGGCGCGCCAAGCACATGTGCAACGCGGCGGAGTTCGCCGAGATCTATCTGGCCTCGTTCCGGCAGCGACTGGAGCGGGTTCAGCAGGAATACCGTCGCCGCCAGCGCGCCTTCGACAAACTGTTCAAACACCGCCCGCTGGACAAGGCCGGCAGCTTCGCTTACCGCTGGCAGTGTATTTTGGCGCGGCTCGCCAGCACCGATGCCGCGGCGCTCACCGCCGACATCCGCCGTCACATCGAGATCTTAAACCCGTGAACACCTTCCTCCTTTTCAAGAGCGACCAACTCTGGATCCGCCGGACCGGGACCGCCGTCGTCAGCCTCTTCGAGGCTGACCCCGCGCGCCTCGAGTCGGTTGAACCGCTCGGCGCCGATACGTTTGTGGCCGCCGCGGACGAGCCGCCCGTGCCCGGCGCGGAGCTGGTCGGTCTGCGCGCGTTCTTCGACCTCGCCCCCGCCGAGACGGCGGTACAGGCCGGCCTCGCGCGCCAGCTCCTGCATTGGCGCCAGACGCACCGCTTCTGCGGCGTCTGCGGCGCGCCGCTCACGCGCCACGCCACGGAGCGCGCCATGGCCTGCGCCGGCTGCGGCCATATCGCCTACCCGCGCATCAATCCCGTGGTGATCACGCTGGTCCACCGCGGCGATCAGCTTTTGCTCGCGCACAAAGCCGGCGGGCTCGTTCCCTTCTGGAGCCTCATCGCCGGGTTCGTCGAGGCGCACGAGACGCTCGAGCAGACCGTCGAGCGCGAAATCGCCGAAGAGGTCGGCTTGAGGGTCAAGAATATCCGTTACGCCTCCAGCCAGCCGTGGCCCTATCCCAACAATCTGATGATCGGTTTCACCGCCGAATACGCGGGGGGCGAGATCACGCCCGACGGCGAGGAGATCGCCGAGGCCGGCTGGTTTGACCGCGACCACCTGCCGCCCATCCCATCACCCGTCAGCATCGCCCGACGGCTGATCGACGCCTTTTTCGCCCAATAAAAAAGGTGCGGCCCGCAAGCCGCACCTCTGTTCACTCTGCCCGCGCGCCTAGGCGCGTCCGCGCTTGCCGAGCTGTTTGTCGGCCATGAACAGCGCGCCCTTCGAGCCCTCGCTCATCTCGAGCATCCAGATGATGTCGGTCGCGTTCGACTCCTCTTCCACCTGCTCGTTGATGAACCACTGCAGCATGTTCTGCGTGGCGTGGTCCTTCTCCGTGACCGCCTGATCGGCGATCTCGCTGATCCACGCCGTCACCTTTTTCTCGTGCGCCAGCGCATCCTTGAACATGTCCAGCAGGTCCTTCCACTCGGTCTTAGGCGCCGCGATCGCCGTCAGTTCGACCTTGACGTTCTGCTCCTGCAGGTAATGGGCGAACTTCAAGGCGTGCTCCTGCTCCTCTTTGAACTGGATGCTCATCCAATTCGCCGCGCCCTTGAACCCTTTGGCCATCGCGTCATTCGCCATGGCGAGATAAAGGAAAGCCGAATAAAATTCACGGTTGATCTGGGTGTTGATCGCTTTAGCTGTTTTTTTGCTGATCATGATGAGACTGCCTTTCTAATTCACCGCCTCACGTGATGCGTCGCGCACTCGCAAGGAAAGTGTGCCCAGTGTATCAGACTCCCCCACCGGTGTCACCCGCACTCTGCAACAAAACGGGCTGTCCGTGACGCCCCTGGATTGAAGTATTTTCGGCCAGGCCCATGGCTCTCCCATCTGTAGGACCACGCGGCGTTTCTGCATTGACCTCCCAAACGACGCGTGCTAAGGTGCCAAAAATTGGCATAAGTCTGATCACCGCGAGTTAAACCGACCAGAGGATGGACAGTATGAGGCGAACGATATCGAACCGGCTGGATTATGCAAGCATGATGCGGAGCATGCCGTTCACCGCGTGGATCCTCGCGGCCGGATCTGCTTGGGCGGCAATGACCGTCGGCGAGCCGCGCTGCGAATACGCATCCGATCCGCTCGGCGTCGACACGCTCCAGCCGCGCCTGAGCTGGACGCTGAACGACGACAGACGCGGCCAGCGCCAGTCCGCCTACCAGATCAGGGTCGCGGCCACGCCGGAGGAGTTGGCGCAGGACCAGGCGCTCCTGTGGGACACGGGCAAGGTCGCCTCGGATCAGAGTACGCACATCGTCTACGCGGGAGCGGCTTTGCGGAGCGGGTCCCGCTGCTATTGGAAAGTCCGCGCCTATGACCAGCAGGGAGTCGCCTCGCCGTGGAGCGCTGCCGCCCTGTGGCAGGTCGGCCTGCTGCAGGCTTCGGACTGGAAAGCCAGCTGGATCGGCCTGCCCGACGGGGGCGTGCCCGAGTGGGGCGACATGACCCTGGCCGCGGACGTCACACTCCAGAAGGGCGCGGTCGGTATCCTCTTCCACATGCGCGACAGCGCCAACGGCTATATGTGGCAGCTCAATTCCGCATTCGGGCCCGAACTGCTGTTGCGACCGCACGTCCAAAAGAATGGCGTGTGGTCGATGCTGCCGGCCGTCTCGCTGCGTTCCGTGATCCCCGCCGGCGATGACCTCAAAACACATCGCGTGGAGATCGAGACGCGCGGCGCGACCATCCGCACGCGCGTCGACGGCAAACTGGCCGACGAGCGCAGCGACACCACCTTCGCCGCCGGCACGGTCGGGTTCCGCGCCGACAGCAAGGAGTCGTCGCTCGTAGACAACGTGTCGGTCACGGACGCCGGAGGCACCGTCCTTCTCAACGAGTCGTTCGAGAGCGGGAAGCCCGCGTTTCCCAAGGCCAAAACGGAAAAAGGGCAGCTCGTGGTGGCCGGAACAACGCTGCTGCACCGCCCGCCCCTGGCGAAGGACTGCCCGCGCTTGCGCAAGACTTTCGTCCTGACCAAACCCGTGCGCCGCGCCACGGCATCGGTCTGCGGGCTCGGCTTCTATGAGCTATATCTGAACGGCTCGAAAGCCGGCGACCGTGTGCTCGCCCCGGCCAACACCCCCTACTCCCAGCGCCTGCTCTTCGACACGCTCGATGTGACCGCCGCCGTAAAGCCGGGCGACAACGCCATGGGCCTGTGGCTGGCCCCCGGCTACGCGGACGATTACTCCCAGTGGGGCTGGAAATGGGAGGACGCCAAGCGCGCCATCCTCCAGCTCGACGTGGTGTACGAGGACGGCACGTCGGCCACAATCGGCACGGACGAGAGCTGGCAAGCCGGGCCCAGCCCGCTCACCTTCGCGAGCCTCTACGACGGCGAGGTCTATGATGCCGGACTGGAGACGCCCGGCTGGTCGACAGCGGCCTTTGCTTCGGAAAGCTGGCGGCCCGCGCGCGTGATGGCCGCGACCTCGGCGAAATTCGCGCCCAACGTCATGCCGCCCGTGCGGGTGACGGAGCGCATCCGTCCGGCCAGCATGTCCGAGCCCAAGCCCGGGGTGTTCGTCTTCGACATGGGCCAGAACTTCGCGGGCTGGGTGCGTGTCCGCGCGACCGGCGCGCGCGGCACCCGCATCGTCTTGCACCACAGCGAACTGACCGGCAAGGACGGACTGCTTGACATGTGGACCAACCGACGCGCCAAGGCAACCGACACGTTCGTGTTGCGCGGGGAAGGCTCGGAAGTCTACGAGCCGCGCTTCACCTATCACGGTTTCCGCTACGTCGAGGTCACCGGCTACCCGGGCCGCCCCACCCTCGATGACATCACGGGGTGCGTGGTGCATGCCGACGTGCAGCCAGCCGGAACCTTCCTTTCTTCGGATGCCGTGATCAACCGCATCCACAGCAACTGCGTCTGGTCGATGCGCAGCAACTTCATGAGCATCCCGACCGACTGTTGCATGCGCGATGAGCGGACCCCCTGCCAGATGGATTCGCTCGCCTACGAGGACGCCGCCCTCTGCAACTTCCGGATGAACCGCTACTACACGAAATGGCTGGGCGATATCCAGGGCGGACGCGGCAATCCGGACTGGAACGGCGACACGGTCTTTCTGCCCTGGCGCCTCTATCGTCAATATGGGGATGTCCGTATCCTTGAGGAAAACTACGCGAACATGCGGGCCTATGTCGAGGCGCTCCACGCCAAAACGCCGGGGCACGTCTATGCCGAGGGCTTCGGCGACTGGTGCCCCCCCAACGACGGGACCTGGGAAGGCTTCCACGGCGACGTGACCGAGGTGAACACGTGTCTTTACGCCGCGCTGGCCCGGATCGTCGGCGAGACCGCCGCGCTGCTCGGCAAGGCCGGAGACGCGGCGCGTTACGCGGATTTGTCCGCCGAAATCGCGAAGGCTTTCCACGAAAAGCGTTTCGACGCGAAGACCGCGACGTATGGCGACGGTTCGCAGACGACCGCGATCCTGCCGCTGGCTTTGGAGCTCGTGCCGCACGCGCAGCGCGCCGCCGTGTCCGAACGCCTGGCCGCGACGATCCGGGGCAAGGACAAGGGCCATCTCGACACCGGCATCTTCGGCACGCGTTATCTGCTCGATGTGCTGTGCGACATGGGCCAGGCGGACTTGGCCGTCAGCATGTTGAAGCAGCCGGACTATCCCGGCTTCGGCTTCCAGATCGCCGAGGGCGCCACGACCCTCTGGGAGCAGTGGACGGTCAAAGGCGGCATGAACTCGCACAACCACGCCATGTTCGCGGGCGTGGACGCCTCGTTCTACACGCGGCTGGCGGGCATCACGGCCCTGCAGCCCGGCTTCGGGCAGATCGGCATCCGCCCCTCCCTGCCGAAAGAGCTGACCTTCGTGGAGGCCACACAGGCGACGGTCAAGGGACGCGTGGCCGTGCGGTGGCAAAAAACCGGCGGAATCCTCGAATTGCGGGTGACCGTGCCGGTGAACACGTCGGCCAGGGTTTCCGTTCCGGCGCCTGACAAGCACGCCGTAACGGAGAGCGGCCGCCCTGCGGAAACCTCCGAGGGCGTCGCGTTCATCGGCATGCAAGGCGCATACGCGGTCTTCACGGTCGGTTCCGGCGACTACCGCTTCGCCACGCGCGCGACCGATTGAGCCTTGGGTAAAGCGCCCGGCGTGCCCCCCCTGCGCATGGATGCGCAGGGCACATTCTCGGAAATGTGGCACGCCATTCCCTGGGCGTGCACGGCCGCAGAACCAAGGCTTCCTAGCGTTTCTGCAACTCCACTATGGCGCGCGCCAACTTATCCCGGTGCGTCTCGATGGTCGCCGGGTCGCGCGTGAAGCTCGTGAGGCTGGCCGAAAGGTCGGCGGGCACGGTCAGCAGGACTTCGTAGTTGGCGCGCGCGCGCGGATCGAGCGTCGCGCCCTTCTCGGCCAGCAGGCGCTTCAGGATCACGAAATACTCGTAGTCCTCCAGCCCGTCGCGCAGCAGCTCCAGACGGAAGGTGTCCACCGGCCCGTCCAGCACCGGCGCGGCGGGCTTGCCGTCCGCCGCCGCTTCCGGCGGATAGAGGAAGCGCCCGTCGCCGTTGCCCCAGGGCTGTTTGGTGCCGGGCGCCAGCTTGCCGTCCGCTACCCAGCACATCGGATCCAGATAAGGGTTCTGCGGACTGGCGCGGTCCGGATAAGCCGTGTCGCTGGTCCAATAGTCGGTCTCCCAAATCAAAACGCCGGTCACGCGCTCGGCCCAAGTCTGCCACAGCCACACGCGCATCTCGGTGCCGGGATGGTCGATGAACTCGGTCGCGTAGGGCGCTTTCGGACCGCAGCACACATACCACCAGAACTGATCGCCCGCTTTGCGCCGCTCGTCCGCGCCCGCGACGTTGAGTGACGGGGTCAACGGCACCCAGAGGTTGGGTCCGCCGACCAGCGCCTTCTCGACCTGTTCGGTCAGCATGCGACGCAATCCGGGCGCATGCTTCTTGAGCTTGGCGAAACCGTTCATCACGAAGGCGTAGTCCTTGGGGTCGGGCTCGTCGAACCAATAGACATAGGCCTTGTCGAGCCAGCCCTTCTCGCGCAGATGGGCCTCGACACCCTTCAGGTACTTGCCGAGCAGCAGGTCGTATGCCGGCGTGCTCTCCGCAAACCCCAAGAACGAGGGCTCGTAACGTTCCTGGAAGGTGCCGCCGCCCAGGCCGTCCACGCGCATGACGAAAGAGTTAAAGTGGAAGGTGTCGAACGCGCGCGTCATGGCCGCGTCCCACTTCGCCCAGTCGAACACCGGCGTGACCTTCTCGCAGTCGACCGGCTCGAACGCGCCGCCCTCAACCATCTCTTTGCCGGTCGCGGCGTCGGTGATCTTCAGGCTGTCCACCCATAGGCCGCCAGTCGCCACGCCGGGCTCCTGATAGCCCGCCGCATAGATCGCGAAATGGCAGGCGACCGCCTCTTTCGGGAAGGACGTCAGAACCGTCTCAAACGCTTGCCACTCCGGCTTGCCGTCGATGGCGAGATCGGTGTTTCGGCCGGACATCCACTCGCCGTTCGCCTTCTGGTAGCTCAGCGCGAACAGGAACTTCTGCGGCCGGGTGGTCTTGTGTTTGAAAGCGACCTTGATCCCTTTTTCCGGCAGAGGGACAACGGCCTTGTAGGACGCGCTGACGTTTTCGCGGTCGCTCGTGTCGTTCAAAAACAGAGAGCCGAGACCTTCCGTCTTCTCCTGCGTGTCGATGACCCCGCCCTGCCACGGATTCAACCCCTTCCACTCGACGCTCCAATCGTCCAGCGGCGCGGGATTGTAGGGCGAGATGTGATGCTCGGCCAGGCTCGCGAGGTACTTGTCCAGCACCTCGCGCCGCTGCGCGGGGTCGGTGACCTTCTGATACCGCCACACCGTTCCCGGACTGAAACCGAACGACGTCTCGCAGGTCAGCGTGTCAGGCAACGCGAAATCGTAAACCTCCGCGTTCAGGACGGTTGTCACCTTCACGCCGTCGGCTTCGACGGTCACCGTGCCGCGGTAAATGCCGGCCGGCAGATCCTTGGGGGCTTTCACGCGGATCCAGAAGGGCTGGTTCTTGCCCGCCTCCACCGTGCAGGGGTGCCGCTGCGGGAGCAACGGATCAGGCCAATCCGCCAGCGTGCCGGTCTTGTCGGTCATCTTGGTTACGGGCACATACCCAACGCGCAGCACCTCGACATTCTCACGCGGGATTCTGTTCTTGCCGTACGTCAGTTCCGTCGCACGAACCTGCAGATTGGAGAGCGTCTCGTTGGGGGCCACCACCAGCTGCAGCGCCTCCCACTCGTTCTTGGCCAGGCGGAGCGCGAGCGACTTGGCGATCTGGCGCGGCAGCGCCCGCTGCCGCGGAATCTTCCAGCCGGAAGAGGCCCGCCACAGGTTCAGCTTGTGGTTGTTCACCGGGATGATCTCGCCGTACGCGTCATCGTAGAACTCCGGCACGCGGACGGCGCCGCACGCCGTAAAGGCCTCGCCCAGCTCGACGGCCATCTGCCACAGACCGACCCCCGGAGTCTCGTACGGCACACGCAGCTCAAACGCCCCCCCCGCAGGCACGCTCACCGCCACGGCATTGGTGCGGACCATCTCGCCCGGACGTGAGAACAGGACGCGCGCTTGGGAGGCGAAGACCGCGCCGGCCGTGTTCTGGATACGCAGGTCAACGAAATTGTCGCCGCCGGGCACAGCCGCGCCCAGCCCCAAGACCTGAACCTTCAGCCGCGGGTTCCGCGACACCGCCTCGATGTAACGCGTGGATCCGGCCGTTGTCACGGCCTCGCCGTCGGTCGCCCCCCGATACGTGTAGCCGCCGATCTGCAAGCCGGTCGCCTTCGCGCCGCGCAACCGCACATAGACGGCCTCGGCCGGAAACAACGCGGCCGGCAGCTCCACCTTCACGCTCCCCGTATTAGTCACCACGCCCACGTGCTGCCACTCCTTGGCATCGACCGACACATCGATCGCCAGCCTTCCGGAGACATAATGTCCGCACCCCAGCTCCACCGTGCCGGAGAGCAGTTTGCGGCCGCCCAGGGCGTGCCGGTAGGTCACCATCGCCGCATCGCCGAAGCACCAGCGGTCCGTGTTGAAGGGCGCCGTGTGCCAGACCAGCGGGCGGCTGTGGTTGCGGCATTCGCCGCTGAACGGCGCGTCAAACGTGTACCGGTTGCCTTCGAGCTTCTCGCCCTCGCCCAAGACCAGCTCGCCGAGCGCGGCGTAGACCGGCTCGACCGGCGTCAGGCGCGCCTCATCAAAAAAAGCCGTGCCCTTCATCTGCCATTGGCCCAGGCGGACCGGCACGGTCAACTCGTCTTTTTTAATCGGCGTGGCGAACACGCTCTCGTGGCGCGTCCAGCTCTTGCCGGGGACCCCCACGTCGACATTCGCGAAGGCGGGGCCGCTGACCACGCTTCCGCCGCCCGCCTCTTCCCCCCGGGCGTTGAAACTGAGCCGGTAGACGTGGTTCGGCAAAAAGGTGACCGCCTCGGAGAGCCACCCGTTGTCGGACGTGCCGTCGCCCTCCACCTTCACGCAGGCGCTGTCCCCGATCCCGCCCGTTTTCACCCACGCCCCGTTGCCTTGGGACAGGGTCCAGCCCCGAGGCGACTTGTCGCCCTCCTCGAACCCGCCGTTTTTCAGCAACTCAGGCTGAGCGCAACACAGGCACGCGATCCCCGCCATGCCGCCGAAAACCATCCCCGCCGCAAAACTCATAATCCCCCCGTTTATTCCCTGTACTATGCGGCCATCATAACACGCGTGAACTCCCCCTGGCAAATCAAACAAAAAATGACATTTCGCGCCGCTACCGCTCCTGATATAATGCGACGCGAACGCCACGCAAAACGCTGAACGGCCGTCGGCACGCGCTCGTCGGCAGCAGAAAGAAACACGCATGCTCAGCTTCATCGCCACAGTCAATTTCAGTCTGCCGGAGTCGATCGGATACGGCACGCTGCTGCATTTCGCACTTTCGATCGCCGTCTGCCTGCATCTGCTCCGCAAGCCCCGCGACGCCCGCACCTCGCTGCTCTGGATCTTTTTCACCACGGCGCTTCCCGTTGTCGGACCGCTGGCCTATGTGCTCTTCGGCATCAACACCATTCCGAGCAAGGGCTGGCAGAAACAGTATTCGGACAGCACCTTCCAGAAGCGACGGATACAGAACACCCGCGACGACCACCCGCTCGCCACGCTGCACGCCCAGAAGACCACGCTCGCCTCCGCCCTGGACAACGAGGCGCTCGTCACGTTCAACCGCGTGCTCGACCAGCTCTCCCGCAACCACCCTCTGCTGGGCGGCAACGACGTGCAGCTGACCGAAACGGCCGAACTGGCGCTGGAGGAGATGTTCCTCGCCGTCAGCAGCGCCCGCAAGCACATCCATCTCGCGACCTACATCTTCAACGACGACCGCATCGGCCAACAGCTGATGGCGCTCCTCGTCGAACGCGCCCGGGCGGGCGTCCAGGTGCGGGTCTTATACGACGCCTTCGGCTCCGCCGGCGCGAACCTGCGGCTTTTCTTCTGGCGTCACCGCCATGTCCCCAACCTGCACATCATCGGCTTCTCGCAAGCCAACATGCTCAAACGCAAGTTCCAGCTGAACCTGCGCAACCACCGCAAGCTGCTGATCATCGACGGCACGCTCGCCTTTACCGGCGGCGTCAATTTCCTCGATGTCTATCTGCCGCACGACGGTCTGCCCGGCAACATCGACTACCACTTCAAAATCCGCGGCCCGGTGGTGCTCGAGCTCCAATACACCTTCATGCGCGACTGGTACTACATGACCGACGAGCCGACGGAAACGCTCCTCGATAAAACCTTCTTCCCCGCCCCCGAGCGCGTCGGCGAGCTCGCCGTGCGCATCCAGAACAGCGGCCCGACGCGCGACGAGACCGGCGCCGCGCTGGACACCTTCTTCGCGGCGATCAACCTCGCTCGCAAGCAGATCCTGATCGTCACGCCTTACTTCGTCCCGCCCGAGGCCCTGATCCTCGCCCTGCGGCAGGCCGCTTTCCGCGGCGTGGATGTGAAGGTGCTGGTGCCCTCGGTCAACAACCACCCCACCCTGCGCTTCGCCTCGCACGCGCTCTACGCGGCGCTGCTCACCGCGGGCGTGCGCATCTTCGAGCGCCAGCCGCCCTTCATCCACGCCAAGGCGGCCGTCTTTGACGACGCCGTGTCCATCATCGGCAGCGTCAACTTCGACCCGCGCAGCCTCTTCCTGAATTACGAGACCAACCTCGTGGTCTTCAACGACGCCTTCGCATCGCGCGTGAAGGGCGCGATCCTCAACGACCTCGGCCACGCCCAGGAAATCCGCTACGCCGACTGGCGCCGCCGCCCGAAACTGACGCAGCTGGTCGAAAACTTCTTTAACCTCTTCCACCCCATCGCCTGACCGCCACGGCCGAAACCGGCAAAAACCGCATCGCGGCGCTTGCCTTATCCGGCCGGAACCGCTATCTTATGGGGCTCACAAACCAGCGCGGGCTGCCGAGTGGCTCCCCCGTGCGGAAGCGAAGACGCCTCCGGTTCGACAGAACCGGCACGTCAAAGCGGATTAACCCGGACGAAAACGAACGTGACACGCGTCAGGCACGGGCCTGCGGCGGTGTGAACGGACTGTTTCGCCCACAGTGTTAGAAGGATTCAACATGGACATGCCTGTATCGAGCCTCACCGGGCTCACCCTCAAAGACCTGCTGGACTCGGGTCTGCATTTCGGACATCAGACCAAGCGCTGGAACCCCAAGATGAAGCGCTACATTTTCGACAAGCGCAACGGGATCCACATCATCGATCTCACCCAGACGATCACGCTCATCGACGAGGCCGCCAAATTCCTGCGCGAGACGGCGCTGAGCGGCAAGAAGATCCTTTTCGTCGCCACCAAGAAGCAGGCCCAGGAAGTGGTCAAGGAAGCCGCCATCGCGTGCGACCAGTATCACATGACCGAGCGCTGGCTGGGCGGCACGCTCACCAACAACCAGACGATCCGCAAGAGCGTCAAGCGCATGCGCCAGATCGAAGCCATGGGCCGCAACAACAACGGCGTGCTCTCCATCCACAAGAAAGAGGCCGCCAGCCTCCGCCGCGAGCTGGACAAGCTCCAGAAGAACCTGGGCGGCATCGCCGAGATGGACGCCAAGCCCGGCGCGATCTTCATCGTCGACATCTGCCGCGAGACGAACGCCGTCAAAGAGGCGACCCGCCTCGGCATCCCCTTGGTCGCCATCGTCGACACCAACGCCGACCCCGACCCCATCGAGCACGTCATCCCGGGCAACGATGACGCCGTGCGCGGCGTCAAGATGATTGCCGACGCCTTCGCGAAGGTCATCAAGGAAGCCAACGACGAGTATTCGCGCATCGCTTCCGAGCGCCAGCGCCAGAAGGATGCTGAGCAGGCCAGCCAGGAAGCTCAGGAGCGCGCCAACCGCAAGGTCCGCAAGGACGCCTCCGACGAGGTCGCCGACAAGGCCAAGGCCAAGCTGACCGAGACCCGCAAGCGCGCCGCCAAGGCCGCCAAGGACGCGGTTGACGCCAAGGCCGCCTCGGTCGAGACCAAGTCCGATGCCGCGCCCGCCGCTGAAGCCGCTCCCGTGGCCGAAGAAGCTCCGGCCGCCGAAGCCGCCCCTGCCGCCGCGGAATAACTCAGAAGTCAGACGTGTCCGGAGCGCTCCGGCACGTCTTTCCCATTTCTAACAACACCTTTTTCAGGGAGTCCCCATGGCTGACATCACAGTCGCAACGATCAACGATCTCCGCCAGCGCACCAACGCCGGCATGATGGATTGCAAGAAAGCCCTCATCGACACCAACGGCGACATCGACGCCGCGATCAAGCTCCTCCGCGAGAAGGGCCTTGCCATCCAGGTCAAGCGCGCCGACAAAGAGTCCAAGGAAGGCACGATCAAGGCCCTCGCTTCGGACGACGGCACCGTCATCGGCATGGCCGAAGTCAACACCGAGACCGACTTCGTCGCCAAAACCGACAACTTCAAGAATTTCGTCGACGCCGTGACACGCACGGTGCTCGCAGGCGTCGAGGACATCAGCGCGGCCATGAAGGAAGGGCTGATGACCATCGTCGCGCAGACCGGCGAGAACGTGAAGATCCGCCGCTCCGCCCGCTACGTCCTGAGCGGCGCGGGTCAGGTCGCCTCCTATATCCACATGGGCGGCAAGGTCGGCGTGCTCGTCGAGGTCGGCTGCGGCAAGGCCGAGACCGCCACGAGCGCGGCGTTCAACGAGCTGGTCCATGACCTCACCCTCCAGATCGCCGCCGCGGCGCCGCGCTGGCTGGTCCCCGAGGAGGTCCCCGCCGAGGTCGTCGAGGCGGAGAAGGACATCTACCGCAACCAGCTTGCGGAGCAGAAGAAGCCCGCCAACATCGTCGAGAGCATCCTCAAGGGCAAGATCCAGAAGTTCTACTCGGACGTCTGCCTGATCCACCAGCCCTTCGTCAAGGAGCCCAAGCAGTCGATCACCGACGTCGTGAAAGCCTGCGAGAAAGCCACCGGCGACGCGATCACGATCAAGCGTTTCGTGCGCTTCCAGCTCGGCGCCTCGTAGGCCGCAGCTCTGTCAGCGAGACCAGGAAAGGCCGGGGCATTCGCTCCGGCCTTTCCGTTATGCGCAGACCGCTTGCATTCCCTCCCCACATCCATTAAAATGCAGCCCTAAAGTTAACCCGCAACGTGTAACGCCTAACCCGCAGCTTGCTTATGAATTTGGAACACCGCTTCAGAGAGTTTCTGCCCGAAGCCCGCCGCATCGTCGTGAAAATCGGGACCCGCGTGATCGCACAGAAATCAGGCCGTCCGGACATGCGCCCGCTCAAGAGCCTCGTCACCCAGATCGCCGCGCTGCACCGCCAGGGCTACGAGATCCTGGTCGTTTCCTCCGGCGCGGTCGGCGCGGGCGTCGAGGCGCTCGGCATGAAGGCGCGCCCCACGAGCGTCCCCGACCTGCAGATGTGCGCCGCCGTGGGCCAGGCCCGGCTGATGACCAAGTACGAGGAGCTCTTCATCGCCGAGAAGATCAAGATCGGCCAGGTGCTGCTCACGCATGCCGATTTCCAGCACCGCATCCGCTTCGCCAACGCCAAGCGCACCATGGAGCACCTGATCCGCTATAACGTCATCCCCATCATCAACGAGAACGACGTCGTGGCTGACGAGGAAATCAAGGCCGACCTGTCGCTCGGCGACAACGACTACCTCGCGGCCCTGGTCGTGAAACTGGTGCGCGCCGACCTCCTGATCATCCTCAGCACCGTCGACGGCGTGCTGGACGCCAAGGGCAAGCGCGTGGCCTGCATCGAGAACGTCAACGACGCCTTCGCGCTCGTCAATCCCGCGGACGCCGGCGGCCTCTCCAAAGGCGGCATGGACTCCAAGCTGCGCGCCGCGCAGATCGCGGTCAAGGCCGGCTGCGGCGTGGTGATCGCCTGCGGACGCAACAAGAATGTGCTGGCCGATGTGATGTCCGGGGGCGACACCGGCACCCTGATCCTCAGCAGCGCGCTCTGAGAAAGGAGGAGTTAGGATTTAGGAGTTAGGAGTTTAGAGTCTGACCGTCAGATTCTTCGCTCCGATCCACCCACTTCCAGACTCCCGGCTACTCCTTCTAAATCCTAAATCCTAAATCCTAACTGAACATGACTCTACACGACACCATCCGGCTGATCGGCGACCAGGCGCTGGCCGCCTCGCGCAAACTGGTGAACCTCTCGACCAAGAAGAAGAACGCCATTCTGAACGCGATGGCCGACGCCCTCGACCAGCAGCGCGACCTCATCAAAGAGGCGAACGCCCAGGACCTCGCGCAGGCCGCGGCCGCAGGTCTCTCGGCCGCCATGCTCGACCGACTGACGCTCACCGACGCCCGCATCGACGCCATGACCGCGGGCGTGCGCGAGGTCGCCCGGCTGCCCGACCCGGTCGGCAAGAAAATCTGGAAGCGCACGCGCCCCAACGGCCTGATGATCGAAAAGCGGCGCGTGCCGCTGGGCGTCATCGCCATCATCTACGAATCCCGCCCGAACGTCACCGCCGACGCCGCCGTGCTCTGCACCAAGACCTCCAACGCCGTGATCCTGCGCGGCGGCAAGGAGGCCCTCCACTCCAACCTCGCCATCGCCCGCGCCCTGCAGGAGGGCGGCGCCAGCGCGGGCCTGCCCAAGCACGCCGTGCAGCTCATCGAAACCATCGACCGCGAGGCCGTGCGCGAGCTGGTGCAGCTGGACGACCGCGTGGACGTCGTGATCCCCCGCGGCGGCGAGTCGCTGATCCGCGCCGTGGTCGAGAACGCGCGCGTCCCGGTGCTCAAGCACTACAAGGGCGTCTGCCACGTCTTCGTCGACGCCACCGCCGCGCTGGACCAGGCGCTCGCCATCGTCGAGAACGCCAAGTGCCAGCGCCCCAGCGCCTGCAACGCCATGGAGACGCTGCTCGTGCACCAGTCCGTCGCCGCCGCGTTCCTGCCCATGCTCGGCGCGCTGGCCGCCCGACGCAAGCTGGAGCTGCGCGGCTGCAAGGCCACCTGCGCCTTATTGCCGTCCTGCAAACCCGCGGCCCCGCAGGACTGGACCACCGAGTACCTGGACCTGATCCTCAACGTGCGCGTCGTGAAGGATCTCAAGGCCGCCGTCACGCACATCAACACCTACAGCTCGCACCACTCCGACGCGATCGTCACCGCCGACGCGCGCAGCGCCAAGCGGTTCATGAAAGAGGTCGACTCGGCCGCGGTGTATGTCAACGCCTCCACCCGCTTCACCGACGGCGGCGAGTTCGGCATGGGCGCGGAGATGGGCATCAGCACCGACAAGCTCCACGCCCGCGGCCCCATGGGGCTCGAGGAGCTGACCACTTACAAATACGTTGTGGCCGGAAGCGGCCAGATCCGCTGACACTTTTGCCATGCAGCACACACCCAAACCGCATAAGTCCAAACCGGAAGAGCTGATCAAGAAAATCTCTCAAGCGGAGAGCGTCCTGATCACCGGCCACGTGCGCGCCGACGGCGACTCGCTCGGCAGCATGATCGCCCTCGCCCACCTGCTCAACCGCGCGGGCATCAAGGCCGTGGCCACGGCTGACCGCAAAGGGCTGGGCGGCCCCGGTTTTCTGGCGGGTGTCGACAAACTCATCGCACCCGAAAAGGCGGCCAAAAAGCGGTGCGACCTGATAATCTCCGTGGATTGCGGCGCGTTCGACCGCCTGCCCGAAGCGATCCAGCCGCTGGCGTCCCAGCTGACGGTCATCAACATCGACCACCACAGCACCAACACCCTCTTCGGAACCCTGAACTGGATCGAGCCCAAGATGTCCTCCGCCGGCGAAATGGTCTGGCGCCTCGCCCGCAAGGCCGGCTGGCAGCTCGACGCCGTGGCGGCCGAGGCGCTGTGGGTCGCCGTCATCACCGACACCGGCCGTTTCGCCTATGACCACACCACCCCCGCCACGCTGCGCTGCGGGGCCGACCTGCTGCGCTACGGCGTGCGCACGGCTTTCATCAACGACAAGCTCTACTGCTCGTTCAGCCGCATTTCGGTCGAACTCAAGCGGCGCGCCTTCCGCACGCTGGCGGTCTCCGAGAACAACGAGATCGCCTCGGTCACGCTCACCGGGCAGGACTTCGAAGAGACCGGCGGCACCAAGGCCGACGCCGAGGACGTCATCGAGATCCCGCGCAGCCTGATCGGCAACCGCATCGCGCTCTTCTTCTACGGCGATGAGGACGACAACGCCGAGACGCGCGTCAGCATCCGCACGCGGGCCCCGCTCGACGCCACCGTGCTCGCCAAGCAGTTCGGCGGCGGCGGCCATGCCCGCGCGGCGGGCTGTACGGTCCACGAACCGCTCAGCCAGGCCAAGAAGACGGTCCGCAAGGCCATCGCCGACTGGCTGGAACAACAGCCCCGCGATGACGAAGCGGAAGCCGACTCGCAGCACGAGTGACCCGTCGGAAGTGATCGCCCCTGTTTCGCGGCGCAAACCGGGCTCCCGCGCCATCCTTTAGCCTTTTCCCGGGTCGCGTCGATGCGCGGAAACGGCGGCGATCGCGACGGCGATATCGGCGTCAGAAGTCTCATGAACGTGGTGCGCCCTTGCCCTCTGGGCCCGCGATTTCGGCGGCTCGTCCGGCAGAATGTGGTTGAACCGCGGGATAATTTTCGCGTTCAGCAACAGGATCCCCACCAGCAGACCGAGAAAACCCACCACCATTCCCACGCCCACGACCATAATGACCAGACCTTGCAGCAACATAACGTCCTCCCTTGTCGGCGGTGCCGATCTATTTCTTGCGGGAATCAGGAACCAGGGCGCGCAGCATCTCGCCCGAGGTCCGGCAGCCGAGCAGTAACTTCAGCGCTTTCTCTTCGTGCAGCACCGCCATCGCGGAACTCATGAAAGCCATGTAGGGAGACTCCGCCGTGGTCGGCGAGAGCGTCAGGATGATCACCCGCGCGGGTTGCGCGTCCATCGACTGGAACTCGATGCCGTCGGCTTTCAGGCCGACCGCGCACACCAAGCGCCCCACCGCATCTGTGCGCGCGTGCGGACAGGCGATGCCATGCCGCAGCCCGGTGGACATGGCCGCTTCGCGCTTGAGCGCGCTCGCCAGCGCCGCGTCGGAGTCCTTGACGAGACCCGCCCGCGCCAGCACGTCGATCAGCTCCGCGATCGCGGCCCGTTTGGTGGTGGCTTTCAAGTCAGGCACCATCGCCTCCTGACTCAAATGGCGGGCGAGCGTCTCCCGCCGGACCGTGCGGCCCGCCTCCACTTCCGAAAGCTCCGTGTGCAGTTCCGCGCCGAGCGGCTTGCGGAGCTCCTTCAGCGTCTGCTCGAATTCGACGATCACCTCGATCATCATCAGTCGCACCACCGGTACCGCATCCGGTGGCGCATCGATCTCGATGGTGTTGCCGGACTGCCGGATGTTGAGCACGGCATCCTCTTTGCGCGCCTGGTAGATCCCCTCGCTCATGCTCAGCGCGTGGGCGAAATAGCCCTCTTGGCCCAGATGCTGCATCAGCGAGTTCCGCAACAGCGCGGTCACCTCCTCATTGGGAAATGAGTAGCTCGACAGCATCACGTCCAACGGCCCCGGCGGGCTCTTGCCGGGGCGCAGGCCGCTCCCCTTCCTGTTGAAGGCCGCGATCAGCAACGGCGGCGCGGTCAGTGTCGTCAGCAGGGTCATGAGCACGGCGACGCCGAACACCTCTTTGGAAATGAAGCCGGAGGTCAGCCCGACACCCGCGATCACCAGCGCCACCTCGCCGCGGGGGACCATGCCCACGCCCACCCGCAGAGCGCCCCTGAGGTTAAACCCGCAGAGCAGCGTCGGCAGCCCGCAGCCGGCCAGCTTGGCCAGCATGCAGGCCGCGGTATAAACCAGGCCGAACAGGAGGATCTTGGGGTCGCCCAGCAACTCCAGATCGACCATCATGCCCATCACCGCGAAGAAAACCGGAACCAGCAGTGCGAAAACCGGCTGCAAATGCTCGCGCACCATGTGGTTGATGTCCGTGCGCGAAAACGACAGCCCCATCACGTAGCTGCCGATGATCATCGTCAGGTGGGCCCTCTCGAAAAGCCCCGCCATAATCAGCGCAAGCCCCAGCGCCAGGACCGCGACCTCGGAGTGTCCGCCCATGCGCTTGAGCGCGTGGGCGAGCGTGCGCGCCGCGAGCACGCCCGCGGTCGTCGCGCCCAGCCAAACGACGAGCGTCCCCAAGGCGGTCTTGCCGATGCCCGCCCAGTCCGTATGCTGCGCCGCGGTCGCCCCGGCCACGCCCATGCCGACGGCCAGCAGGATGATGCCCAGCACATCGTCGAAGACCGCACCCGCCAGAATGGTCACGCCCTCGGGCGAGTCCAGCCTCCGGTTCTCGTTGAGAATGCGCGCCGTGATGCTCACCGACGTAGCCGTCGAAAGCACCCCCAGGAACACGCAAGCGGGGCTCAGCGCCGTATACGTGCCGGGCACGACCCACGGCAACAGCCAGACGCTCAGCAAGTCGCCGGCCAGGAACGAAAGGGCGACGCCGCCCGCTCCGACCAAGCTGCCCACGACCGAATACCGCAGGAACAGATTCAGGTCGGTTTCAAGTCCCACCAGAAAGAGCAGGACCACCGCCGCCAGCATGCAGACGCCGTACAGTTCCGGCGAAACCACGAACCGCAGTTCATGCCCGCCCTCCGACAGCCTGATGAAAAACTCGGGGAACAGCCCGTTCGCGAAGCCGGGCAGGGTGAGGCGGCCCAGCGCGTAGGGTCCGATCGCCACGCCCGCGCATAACTCGCCCAACATGCCCGGCAGGCGCAGGCGCGTGAACAGCATGTTGCCCAGCCGCGCCGCGAACAGGATCGCCCCGAGCTGCAGCAGCAGCATCATCATGCTGTGCGCCATCGAGACCGCCAGGGCGCCTGTCCCCTCCGCTTCCGCCGCACGGGCGAAAAGCGCCGCCAAGGCCGTCAGTGCGGCGACTGCCCACGACTTGCTCGACGATCTGACAACCCGGATGCCCATAACTTCAAACCCTCCCCCGACCGGACTGTAAGGTCATTTCATGAAGACGGGAACCACGAAGCGGATCGCCAGCCAAGCGACGACACTGCCAAGCACGAGGAACAAGGCGTACCTGCGCCAGTCATCCATCGAGGCGGGCGCGCTGCTGTCCGAGTTCTCGCCTTTGAGGTGACGGACGTCGATGTAACGCACGGCCACGAGCGACGCCAGAAAAAACAGGCAGGCCGCGTCGAGAAGGGAGGGAAACTTAGGGCGCCGGTCAATCAGCATCCCGAAAGCGATCGCCAAAAAGGCGTTGCCCACGAACATCCAGTACATCCGTGTGAGGCAACCGGCGCCGCTGCTATATTCAGGCTGAGCGGGGTTTTGATCAGGCATAATACAAGCATCCAATTGTATGCGCACACAGCGCAGTCAAATGGATGGCGGCCCGACCATCGCGATACCTGCGGGAACACCTCGCCCCCGCACCCAGAAGACAACAACGCATCGTTACTGATGTAAACTACTGTAGCAGATTGACCGCCTCACCAGCAAGTATGCGTTTACGCCTGTCACCGCGCCCATCGCCATGGCGCAGACCGGCTTCAACGTCATAAACACCCTGCTTTTCCGGACGTTTATGGGTTATTTTATTGCGCGGGTCTGGCGGCTCGTGCCCGGCGGCAACGTGAAAGAACAGCCACGGCTGACCATGCTCGAACCCCAGGAAATGGCCCCCGGCACCGCGGCGGAACAGGCGCACCAGGAGGTTGACCTGAAGGCGACCTGTCGCCATAAAAGGTCCGCAAAGTATAGGGATCATGATGAAAAACGGAGATCGCGCGTCCCGTTATGAGGCCAATACCAAGGGCGATGAAATGATGAGAAGCGAACAAGGGAATGCACCTGTTTCGAGTACTCACAGGTGATTCCCGGCGTTGGCGGACTTCAGGACCATCCTGACAGGCGAGAAGAAAGAAAACCTCGAGCGCGGCATTTTTGAGGCGGAAGACAACCTCGACCGCGTCCAGCACGAGGACAGACGCGGCGACGAAGCCGCCTAGGACACCCCCGTTCCCGAGCACAGGGGGCTAAGCGGCACCCTCCGGGTCCAGGCACGATTATTTCAGCAGGCCACACATCCTCGGGATCGCCAGCGAGATCCACGGGACGTAGGTGATCAGCATCAGCGCGACGATCATCGCCAGGAAGAAGGGCAGCGCCTTCACCGTCACCTTGGCGATCGTCGTCTGGCCCACGCCGCACCCGATGAAG
>JAHFSX010000018.1 GCA_023269675.1 Verrucomicrobiota bacterium | reverse complement strand
CGCTCATGAGTCGGCATTTCAACCCGAGCCCAAGTAACAGAAAAACACAATGCCGAACAAGGTAATGCACCCTCTTGATTACAAGAGGGTGATTACCGACGTTGGCCAAGTGATAAAATGATCAAAACAAGAAAGCTACCGCACACAACGACAAAGAACGGGCGAGGCGGAGAACACCTAGTGCCCTGTCTCGATGTGCCTCGTCAGAATTACTTTGTCGGCGTGAAGACGGGGAAGAAGCAAGACTCCGGCCACTTGGTCTATCTCGGAACGGATGTGGGTGCAGATGACATCCTCGATAAAATGGGGATGCTTGATCGAGCGACAGAAGCCGATCGCAAGGCCATGGAATCTTTCCTGTACGTCCTGCAAGACCTAAAGATCGGGAATGTCGTATCGCTGGCATTCACGGCGGATGACTCATGCGTCCTGACAAAGGAGTTGGATCATCCGATGTTCGACAAGCCAAAGGGGAAGTTGCCACAATAACAGGCCAACCAAGCGATGCAGGCCGATGGCGCTGCCGCGCCCCGGCCTGATCGCTGACGTTCGCCATCAAAAAATGGAAGACTGGTTTTGGGCTCCCGAAAGGTTGATCAGTCACTCGGCACCGTGGGGCAAGCGTAAGGTTAAAATCGAGAAAATGAAGGAATCCGACAGAAGACATCGATGAGAATTGATTACCATATCTTGCCACTGCTTCTCATCGGCTTCGTCTTGGGCCTACTCTGCAAGAGCCCAAGCGCATGTTTCATAGGTTTGGCGCTGGTTGTCGCCATTCCTCAGGGACGGATACTGTGTCATGCGCGCGACATGAGAAGGGAGCGTGGACAGATGCGTAGCTACATTCTACAGAACGAAGTACTGGTTATCGCCGTCGCGGGGCTGTTATTCGCCATACGGATTGCGGGGGCATGAATCTCGAAGAACATGATAATGGAGCAACCAAAAAGCGAACCAGGTAATGCACCCTCATGAATACAGGCGGGTGATTCCCGACGTTCGCCCGCAGAGAAATGAAATGAACAAGACAAAACAACAGTACCACCCGCTGACGTTTGTTTCATTTCTAATGGCCGTCTTTCTGCTGCTTCCTCTGACCGATGCTATCTTTATAATGGTACTGCGTAAGCACCTTTTGCAGGCTCTAACATGCGCAATCATCAGTCTGGCATCTGTCATAGTCCCTTTGACCTATGCCGAAATGCAAAGCCGAAGACATCTGGACAGATGGAAACCTCGGTCTTTGACGAAAGTCACTTGGGCCATTGTGATTTTGACCATGCTTTGCAACATGATCGCTCTCACGAATGCGTTAACGAAGGCAGGACCAAGCGCGAACCAGAGCGCACACGGAACGCGCTGACGCGCGTTCGTGGCGCTCAACGTTCGCCGCACCGGGATTCGGGGTTCCGGCAGGACGGACCGGGCGGTTCCCCTGATTGATTTTCCGGTTCTGCCAGCCGAAGATCAAAGACAAATTTTGGACCGGTGGAGATCCACGGCGAGCGGGGACCGGCCAACCAAAGACAAATCAAGGCAGGTCTGGTCGGCAGGATAGACGGGGATTTTGCGATCAGTTTTCACAGTGAGTTCGGTTCCTGATCAAAGGCAAAGCTGGACTAGCGGAGATCCACGACGGAAATATCGGTTACCGAACGGTTAGGCGGTAATCAAAGTTCTACCGCAATAAGAATAAAACACGATTCTTATTCAGGGCGCAGGGATTGATCCGTTTGAAGTACAATTAGGCCTTATCCAACACCCTTTGTCATCATAATTAACAAATAAAACGGTGTTGCCACGATGTCTAAAGGGATCGTAATGATGTAAGCGGACCGCCGCATAAACAAATTACATCGACTTCTTTTTTTCCATTCAATATCACTTTGTATTGGAATAAGCACTAGTTCGCCGTCACTTTTGCGCTTAAATAAGACCCCACTAATACCTGCATATACGTTAAAGAAAACAATCAAATCTCTGGAGGCAACGTCACGGGAATGGTTATGGTATTCAGGGTAGATATAATCGTTGAGCCCATCCCACGGTTTAACACTAACAATGGAACTATCGCCAGTAACATCAGAGCTAATGACATCGAGAATGGCATGCTCGTTAGTCTGATTTAGGCAATATGAACGGAAGTCGTCGATGTTCCGGGAAGATTTGATTTCTTTACCTCTGGCGTTGTTTGGAATCATAATGCGGAGAAATTTACGTTTGTTGGAAAAGACTCCTGCGACGATGTATTCGTTTGTCGGTCCCCTGTCCTGCTGCTTGGCCCCAGTGTAGGTTAATCCCTCGCGTGATTCATTGAGAGGGTTATTCTCAAATTCTGTTGTATAAAAGGCATATTTCTTGTTGCTTTCATTAAGAAATATTGAACAACCATTGAGCAGGAAAGCGCTGAGAACCAGTAGCACTGTCAGAAAGCGCGATTTTTCATTCATTTTTTCACCACCCCCCTAACGACGTTCAATGCGAGATCCCCACCTTCACGATTACGAAATCAACTAGTGTTGTAATTGTTTCAGAATCCGACGAACAAGGCAAGTTGATGCATCATGGTGAGATATGGCCTATATGACGAGCCACAGGCCATCCACTTGAGATCTTGATTGCAGCACGGTTGGGGACGGGCTCGCGGGTCGGCAGGCCGTTACCGCTTCGCCCCGTCCCCAAACCGCCCATTGCCCCTGTGAGACCTTCCGGCGCATCCTGGGCCATCCCAGACGCCATTGCACCTTGACGGTAAGGTTTCCGCGGTGATACGCTCCAAACATACGGTTCAGGCAGGTTATGACGGTTCAACCGAAACCCGGCAGACTGGAAACGGTTTGAGACGAATGAGCGTAATGGAAGATACTCCACGAAATGAATAGGTCTGCTTTGCGTGCTTTTATGCATACAGTACCAAGGGTTCTCACGTTTGGTCAGAAAGGTAATGCCAAAATGCGCGATAAAGTGATGAGTCATAACCATTGGTCGAGTATTCCGCTATTTTCAGCGGCTGCGTTCGTGATTATCTCTTCTCTCCTTATTGCGGGGTGTGCAGGAGTCTGTATTGTCGATGCTGACCGATCTTCAGTAATTATCAAGCGGGATGACGGAACGTTTAGGGAAGAGCCTGTCTACATGACGGAGCACAGCTTTGCCACTTTAAAACGTACTGAAACAAACACCTTCGTTTGTAAAGAATACAACTTTGCTGGTAAGGAAATCAGTAGGACGTACATTCCTCTTTTGTTTACAAGTTACGGGGACGATGAATATGCGTTTTCGCCCGATGGACAGCATCTGGCATATATGGAGCGATTTGATGGTTACAGTCGTAGCCGACTTAGGGTCTTCTCAATTACCAAAGAAGGCACCAAACCTATGCTGACTAATCCTGGTCCACACAACAATCTGTCCGCATATTCTGGATACAAGGTCTTTTGGGTAGATGCCACGACCATTCTTCTCTATGCCAAAAATGCACACGAGGGCTTTGGCTTAGGACACAAGGAAAACTCTCTTTTTTTTCACCTTGAGAATATGGGCAGCTCAGAAATTTCTGGGTATTACGACTCCTCTTACGGGCCGGTACTCCTCTCTCCGTCTAAACGCTACCTTCTGGCATCAGAGGAAGTTGGCACTTCGACCAGGTTCCGCTTTCATATCGTAGACCTAAAGGCCGAAAAAGAAGTTTTCACCATTTCACCTGCCGGAGAAGATTTCCATGTTTATCATGCGGTCTGGAGTTCTGATGACGGAGTTGTTTATGCCGTTGACAATGTTGTTTACGAACAGAAAATTGGCTCTTCGGAAAAGAGGGAGATTATTCGCGTGAAGTCAAAGCGCGGCATATGGCTCCACGCAGTTGACTGCAAGCGTAATCTGCATTACCAGATGATAGACACGAGTAGCGGTTCATCGAAAGAGATCGGCGGATGGAGGACTCATAACCTTGACACACACGAAGACAAGGAATTGACTGGAGAAAAGGTGCATGGAAGAGTTCTCATGACCCCGCATTTGGACAAGATAGTGACGACTGTTGGATTTTGAAGCCCACAGGCATTGTACCCCCATTCGATGTCGCATAGACAAGGGTGTTAAAAGAGCAACGAAACAGGCGAACAAGGGAATGCATCCCATTGATTACAAGGGATGATTCCTCAACGTTCGCCATAAAAAATAATAGATGATCGGTTTGGGCTCCCGAACGGTTGATTTGTCAGTCGACTGCGGTTGGCAACCGAATGGTAAAAATCGGGAAAATGAAGACCGGTATCGGGTGCCGAACGGTTGAGCAAGTTACGCCAACGGTGTGATATGGCCTATATAGACGAGCCACAGGCCATCCACTTGAGATCTTGATTGCAGCACGGTTGGGGACGGGCTCGCGGGTCGGCAGGCCGTTACCGCTTCGCCCCGTCCCCAAACCGCCCATTGCCCCTGTGAGACCTTCCGGCGCATCCTGGGCCATCCCAGACGCCATTGCACCTTGACGGTAAGGTTTCCGCGGTGATACGCTCCAAACATACGGTTCAGGCAGGTTATGACGGTTCAACCGAAACCCGGCAGACTGGAAACGGTTTGAGACGAATGAGCGCAATGGAAGATACTCCACGAAATGAATAGGTCTGCTTTGCGTGCTTTTATGCATACAGTACCAAGGGTGAGCATGAAGGATAGAAAGAAACAGAGAGAGGAATGGCAGGTTCTTGTATTTGCCCTAGCTCTGATTTCATGCGTGCTGGCGGCGAAAGTGATCTTGGCATTCTTCTGGCAGAGTCGACCGTTTGCAGGTTGGGTATATCTTGGTGCCATGTTGCTATGCTTGACGCTCTGTTTGTTGACTGCTGGGGCGCTGAAGATGAAAAACAGAAAAGACAATGAAAAGGCGAACAAGGTAATTCATCCCGATTGAGTACAAGGGATGATTACCGACGTTAGCCATAATGAAAATGAAACGATTGCGCCATTTATCCGATGAAGAGTACATCGAGAGAATCAGAAAGAAGGTCAACACCGTGCATCGGTTCAGGTGGTTGTGGCCAGTTCTCTTTTTGTGTCTTTTTGCCATCCTTATTTGGTTCATCGAGTTCTTTCATAAAATCGAACCTAATCCGGACAACTACAAGATCATTGGGTTCATGACAGGAATGACCTTTGGTCTGTTCCTCCTTTTTGCAGCGGCTCAGGCAGCAGATTGTTTACGGAATTGGTGGGAAGCCTATCGCGGGTGGAGGACCGAACGACTGCTTTTGAAGTATCAAGATGAACGACAGGCTAACCAGCGGGGCCACGGAACGCGCTGACGCGCGTTCGTGCCCCGCAACGTTCGCCTCGATTTTAGAAATAGGGGAAAGATCGGCTTTTCCGACAGGATAGACGGGGGTTTTTCGATCGGTTTTCCCCGTCGAGATCGGTCTCGAATCAAAGGCAATTTTGGACCGTCGGAGATACACGTCGGAGATCCACTGCGGTGAGATATGGCCTATATGACAAGCCATAGGCGTTTCGCCCGTGTCAACGGTCCTCTTCATTGCCCCGCTCTCCGGCCTGTGGCACCCCGCGTTGTTGCGCTGGGGTGCCGTGGCCGTCTGCGGGGTGGAATCCGTCCGTTAGCCGGCAGAGGGTGGCCGGTTGCCGACAGGCGGCCTATCGGTAATCGGGGCCGCTTACGCTTGCGCCTGCCTGGGAGGGGCGCGCATCCCCCTTACCGACGAGTCCGCCCATCGACAACCCTTCCGGCGGCAAGGGTGCTTGCAGCGGTTAAGAGCGGGGGGGCGCCTCTTGGGTGTTCATTTGGCCATGAAAAGCCTTCCGATGCGTCCTTGCCCATTCCAGACGCCATTGCGCCTTGACGGTAAGGTTTACAGGGTGTTACCCTTCGAACATGCGGTTTGGACATGCGTTTACTGGTTTTGAAAGCTTCCAAACGTCTGGTTTTTGCCTCCGGGGTGCGGAAACGACCTTGTTTCTGTGCTAACCTATTTGCGGTGAACGGTTTAAGACGATATTAGTCCGTTCCGGTATGAGGATGATTGGAATGCTCGCGTGCTTTTATGCAGACACATACCAAGGAAACGATATGCAATTTATAAGGCCAAAATGGAACCTGAAGAAACCTCGATGCGAGTGCTGCAGTGGTCAGGGCGCACTCTGTTTCTCGACATGTCCGAAGTGCGGATATATCGTCTTGGTCTGTGACGAGGTTGGGACAGTCTATCCCAATCCTCATGATCTCGAGACTGCCACATACGGTGGTATTGAAGACGACAACTGTACTTGCCCTGGCTGTCGGCAAGTCAAAGTGTCAGAGTTCCGCGACGCCACGGCGGATGAAATCCAAGCATTCGGATTCACTTCCGAAGAATATGAATAGTCGATGAAAAAGGTGAACAAGGGAATGCATCCCTTTGAATACAAGGGATGATTCCCGACGTTCGCCATCACAAAATGGACGATTGGTTTAGGCTCCCGAACGGTTGTCCTTTCAGTCGAAAACGGGGGGCCGGCGAAAGGTTAAAATCGAGATAATGAACAAGGAAAGAACAATGCGAAAGACAACTTTATCGGCCCTCATTATTGTCTGCGCGCTTAGTCTTGCGGCCTATTTCTACTTTCGTGAAACGCCCAAAGAGGAACTAAAAAAACACAACGAATGTATTATTAAATGTCGAGCCGACGTTAGACAAATTGACCTTGCCATCAAACAACAGGGTCCCAGTGACAGAACCATACACAAAACGGTAGCGATCTCTGACCCGGCCGAACTGCAATTGATACTGTCTTGTCTAGAAATTCGTAATTTGAGGCAACATCTGGGAGATTCTCACCTCTGCTACGGCAATATATCAATAGTGATCAAAGCAGCTTCAGGTGATCACAGCATCAGTTACGACCATGGCTGTGGAATCTATCCGACGGGAAAAGACGTTGGATTCATAATGCTCGATTCAGCATCCTGTAAGAAACTGAACAGTTATCTACTGTCAAAGGGTTTCACTAAAGGGCAGATTGGGTACCGATGAATAACAAAGGCGAACAAGGGAATGCACCTGTCGCGGGTACACGCAGGTGATTCCCGACGTTGAGCATGAAGAGAACATGACACGACAAGATGAAAAATTATTTCGATCGGTGCCACGGGGCTCGGCGATCATGGTTGGTGTGATTTGCTTGGGCATCGCGCTAACCTTCGCCATCTTTGCCACGCTCCTCGTGTGGCGCACTGTACAAATAGGCTCTTTTGACCGAAAGGTTGGCATTGTATGCGGTGTTCTCGTCTTCTTTACTCTTGCGTTCGCGGGCTTGGGTTGGAGGTACTGCCGTAACGATCCCCAGAATACTGCGATTTCTCCGATCACGGCATTGCATAAGCACAATAAATACAATGATGCCGACTGGTGCTTGGGAGTGTTTGGGATCATAGGCGGCGGACTGATGATCTTTCTCGATCTTGCCGATGTTGCCACACTCATCGCAAAACACTTCCAATCTTTCTTTGCCGTCTGCTTCTTTGTGATTGGGATACAAAGTTACCTAACATGGAGGTGGAAGCGAAAATATGAGATACTGCTCTCGGAATTTGATCGATCGGTTGAGTCAGTGACAACAACACTGGCGGAGATGTCGGCGGAACTTGGGAACATTACAAAGGCCCAACGAGACGACCCATCGAACCCCCATTCGCCTTCGGCTCAGGGGGCCGATGGTCGTTGACGTTGGGAAGAGAATGGACAACGGACAAAACAGAATTGACTGGCCCGGCTTCTGCGTGCATTTTGTTTGTGGCGCCCTCGTGGGGGGTGTCATCGGTTTGCGTTGCTGGATGAGATCGGACTGGGCGCTTTCCACATCTGCGACGCCTGGCGTCCTCATCGTATCTGGTTGCGCCCTCCTCGGCGGACTGCTTGCAGGACTTGGGAAAGACGATTTCTGGAATGGAGTCGGTGAAGGATTTGCCGAAGGGCCTTGGGTAATGATCAAGATTGTCTGCTATGCAGTAGGGGGCATAGGCCTTATTTGGTTGGTTATGACCCTGTTTAGGTAACTGCGCGATATGACCTATATGGACGAGACACAGGCCACCCACTTTAGATCGTGAGTGCAGCACGGTTGGGGACGGGGCTCGCGGGTCGGCGGGCCGTTACCGCTTCTCCGCGTCCCCAAACCGCTCATCACCCTTGTAAGACCTTCCGGCGCATCCCGAGCCATCCCAGACGCCATTGCACCTTGACGGTAAGGTTTCCGCGGTGATACGCTCCAAACATACGGTTTTGGCCAGTTGCCACGGTTCAGGAATCAAAGGCATGGCAAAGGTTGGTCGGACCGAAAGCGGTCGGCAACGTTCCGCTATGAGGACGAAGTGAAGGTTTGCGTACTTTTATGCATACATAATACATAATACAGGTGATTAGAATTGTGTTGGAGAATAGAATGAGTAATTTTCACGATACGCTAATGTTGATTCCGATTCTAGCGGTCTCTCTGCTAACACAAGGCTGTATAGGTGTCGGCCTGTTTGGAAGAAAAACGGAAACGCTCGATTCCCCTCGCATCGCCGGCACGGGAATCGAGAACGTTTTTGACTATCATGGTTTTGAGCACGGCAGTAGAATAATCACGGTTGATCAGTTACGAACCGACTGGGGCGACCCGCTTAGTATCACGCCGGCTTCGACTGGATGTCAGGAGGAACTCTGGACGTACGAGTTTGGTCGTATCTGGTGCGGCATCGCACCCCTTCTTGTCGTGCCGGTTCCCTTGGTTGTGCCCGTTGGAAGACAAAAGGTAGTTTTCTTCTTAAAAGATGGGCAGGCCATCAAAGCAGAAGTGACAAACTCAGGCAGTTCCGGTTTTGCGTTCTTTTTGCTGACTGCGGAGGGCCCCTGCAAAGGTCTACTGTGGAACGACTATAGCAATGAACGGAGTGCCATAATGCGCGGCGTTCAGCCACCCGCAACTAATACCCCTGCTATGAGGACGAAGTGAGGGTTTGCGTACTTTTATGCATACATAATACAGGGTGAGCATGAAGGATAGAAAGAAACAGAGAGAGGAATGGCAGGTTCTTGTATTTGCCCTAGCTCTGATTTCATGCGTGCTGGCGGCGAAAGTGATCTTGGCATTCTTCTGGCAGAGTCGACCGTTTGCAGGTTGGGTATATCTTGGTGCCATGTTGCTATGCTTGACGCTCTGTTTGTTGACTGCTGGGGCGCTGAAGATGAAAAACAGAAAAGACAATGAAAAGGCGAACAAGGTAATTCATCCCGATTGAGTACAAGGGATGATTACCGACGTCCGCTCTGGATAGAAATCATGATGAGAAAACGGAGATCTCTCGTCCCGTTATGAGGCCAATACTTAAGCTTGGCCGGACCGGAAAAACCGAAGCCGTTGAACCGTTCAGAAAGCGGTCGGTCACGTTCCGGTATGAGGATGAAGTGAAGGTTTGCGTACTTTTATGCATACATAATACAAGGGAGGCAATATGAGATGTGTCACATATTTGATTTCCTTTACCGTTTCGTTTCTGTCAATGCTTCTTGCATTGTTCATTTTCACATCTTTGATCAAAGGCATGCCTTGGTATGAACCCTGGGGTATTCAAATACTCGGCATTTTTCTTGTATGCGTTCCGGGATTATTTTTCAGTTTTCTTATAAACGTAGCTCTCGGACTCTTTACAGATCTTCCCGTCTATGACAAATTTTTTCCTTTCCTCATAGCAATACTGGTGATTATTTGGCACCCCACATGTTTGCTATTCCAGTATAAACATCCCTCTCCGGAGTTTCTTCATTTTCTAGGTTTAACCTACTCTGTCATCTGTTTCCTCGCTATTAGACGTTTAATAAAGAACTTGCGATCCAACTGGAAACAGTGTTTGCGCAACACAAGGAACGCAACATGAAGCGACAAAGGGCGACATGACGGCTACGCTGTTTTTGATGCGGGACCAAGGGCGATAAAATGATGAGAAGCGAACATGGGAATGCACCGGATTCGAGTACTCACAGGTTGTGCGCACAACCTGTTCATAAGCCATAATGGACGAAAGAATAGGGTAACACATTGTTGGTTGTCTCAACGACATGGCCGCTTCTGAGCAGCCAGTCTTCGGCTACAACGCGCCAGGCCTTCTGGGCCTGCCGCCGTCTCGTCCCTCCCGTTCCCGCGAGGATGATGCCGGCCCTGCTGATGAGTTCCTCCGCTGCCTCCTTCCTTTGCCTGCGGGTCAGTATAGCACCGCGGGGGCGGCCGTGGAAGACCGTGTGCAAAGGCGTTTTTTTGTGGGGCGCATCCCCGTTCCATTGACCGTTAGACTATCGACGCTTGTGGGGCGTCCGAGACGTCCGCCCCTACCGGTGCTGCGGCAGCCGTAGCGCGGGACGTCCCGGACCGCGCACGGGCGGGGTGCTGAGGCACCCCTGCCCCGTTGAGGTCAATGAAACGGGGATGCGCCCTTTTTTGTGAAGTGCGAGTATTTTCGTCTTTCATGCCTAAGCGGCAGGGGAACTCAGACGGTGTGTGCGAAGCACCGGTAGGGCGAGCGCTCCGCGCCGCCGTTGCGTCTGGCCCGGCTCGCGGGCGGCCGTTCGGTTTCAGCCTTCGTTGCTCCGGAGCGTGCGACAGACACAAGAGTGTGTGGCGCGAGCGGCGGCGCGGAGCGCTCGCCCTACCCGTCACGACGCGATGACTTTAGTGACTTATGGCCTGAGAGCAGCGATAAAAGACTGGTTGTCTTACCACGAAGACATGAAGAGCACAAAGAGCACAAAGCCTGAGTTCGTAATACCGATGAGATTTCTTGGTGTCCTTCGTGGTCTTGGTGTCTTTGTGGTGGAAATTCCGGGTTGAGGGCAGAGCCCACGTTAGCCCAAATATTATGTGCCCTTGGCGTTATTCAACTTGATGCGGCCGCGAAGCCGTCGCGCAGCAGGGGCTCGAGGTGCGCCACGGCGGCGTCGAGATTCGCCTGCGCCCGTTCCGACAGCCGTTCGCCGAAGGCGTTGAAGTCGTACCCGCGGATGCCCAACAGGAAGGCGCGCGGCGCGGCGCCGAAGAGCTCCTGCGCGAGACCCAGCAGCGCGCCCGCCGACAGGCTGTGGCTGCTGAACCCCAGACCGGTGTGCCGCGCCTGCAAAGGCTGGAGTTCGAAAGGTTCCGGACCCTCGACCGCAGCGTCGGCGAACAGGACGAGGTCGTGCCGGGCGAGGGCCGCGGCGTCTTCGACGCAGAGCTGGTAATCGGCGTCGACCGTGACGCCGGGAATGTCCAGCGCCTGGATGCGTTCGGCGAACGCGGGCCCGAGCCCGTCGTCCAGGCGCCCCGGATTGCCGTAACCCATCACGAGTATCCGCACGGTCTTCTCCCTCTCCTGTTTACCGGCGCACGCCCAGGGATGGGCGTGCCACATTCCGATGTGCCATGCGCATCCCTGCGCGGGGGGGCCTGGCCCGCCTGGCACGGGTGCCGTAACCGATCACGATAAACCGCACGATATTCGCCCTGTCCTGTTTACCGGCGCACGCCCAGGGATGGGCGTGCCACATTCCGATGTGTCCTGCGCATCCCCGCGCGGGGGGCTAGTACATTGTACATTATGATTTTTCGGACATGATTACATGATTCACATGATTGTTAGCCATTGAATTCAATCCTGAAAATCATGGAGATTTGTACCCGAATCTACGCAGCAAATCCTGTCCAAAAGTGAAATTTTTGAGAGGACAGACTACTAGCCTGCGACCTTCTTGTCGATGATCTGGCCCGTACAATCCTTCAGCTCCACGCTCAGCGGCATGCGGCCCAGCGCGTGGGTGGCGCAGGAGAGGCAAGGGTCGTAGGCGCGGATCGCCACCTCCACCCGGTTGAGGAGCCCCTCGGTGATCACCGCGCCGGAGAGGTACTTCTTGGCCACGCCGGTCACGGCGAGGTTCATCGGCGTGTTGTTGTGGGTCGTCGAGACGATCAGGTTGGCCATGGTGACCTGGTCGTTCTTGTCGACCTTGTAGTGGTGGAAGAGCGTGCCGCGCGGCGCCTCGATCAGGCCGACCGACTCCCCGCGCCGCTCGCCGCGGGTCACCAGGTCCGTGCCCTGCAGGTCGGGGTCGTTGAGCAGTTCCCTGATCTTCTCGCCCGCGTGCAGGAGCTCGATCATGCGCGCCCAGTGGTAGGCCATGGTGATGTTGTTCGGCTTGCCGTGGGTGAGCGCCTTGAACTCCTGGCGGGCGGCTTCCGCCTCGGGCGTGTCGATGAAGTCGCAGGCGTTGACCCGCGCCAGCGGCCCCACGCGGTACCAGCCGGTCTCCGGCCCGAGCTTGGAGATGAAGGGGAACTTCATGTAGGACCACGGCTTGACCTCTTCGGCGATGTAGTTGAAGTAGCCCTGGTAATCGACCTGGTCGAAGATCTTATTCCCCTCGGAATCGATGGCGCGCAGGTTGCCGTGGTAGAGGTCCATCGCGCCGTCCGGCCGCACCAGCGCGACATGGTTCGAGGCGAACGAGCCGAAATCCGCCAGCTCGGCGAGGTGCTCCAGCGTGTAGGTCTTGGCGATCTGGAGGGCGGCGCGGCACCAGACGAGCATCTGGTCGATGTCCTTCAGAAACGGGTCGCGCTCGGCGACGGAGAGGTTCTTGTTGACCCCGCCTGGCACCGCTCCGGTGCCGTGGATCTTCTTGCCCGCGGTGGCCTTGATGATCTCCTGCCCGAATTTGCGCATCATGACGCCTTGCACGGCCAGCTCGGGGAAGCGGTTCGCCACGCCGATCACGTTGCGGAGGGCCGGGTCGGCGTCGAAGCCGAACAGCAGGTCGGGCGAGACCAGATGGAAGAAGTGCAGGGCGTGGCTCTGGAAGACCTGGCCGTAATGCATCAGCCGACGGATCTTCTCGGCCGTGGGCGTGAGCCGGTCCACGCCGACGATGCCGTCCATGGCCTTGGCCGCCGCCAGATGGTGGCTGACCGGGCAGATGCCGCACAGGCGCTGCACCAGCACGGGCACCTCCCAGTAGGGGCGCCCCTGGATGAAGCGCTCGAAGCCGCGGAACTCGACGATGTGCAGGCGGGCCTGGCTGACCTGCCCCTGCGCGTCGAGCAGGATGGTCACTTTGCCGTGGCCCTCCACGCGGGTGACTGGCTCGATCGTGATCTTCTTGGTTCCCACACTCATGGTGCCTCCCGTTGCCCCCTGAGGGGGCAGGCTGTTAGGCAGTTAGGCTGTTAGGTAGTCCGTAGAAAACTACAGAAAGCAGGTGTGTAACACGTTGATTCAGGCCTAATCGACTAACAGGCTAAACCGCAAAAAAAACCTCACCCGATTCATGTTCAGTCGTATTTCAGAAGCTCGTACGGCAGCTCCAACGGCTGGCCCGAGAGCAGCGCCGTGAGCGCCGCCCACAGGGTGTCAGCCGAGGGCGGGCAGCCGGGCAGAAAGTAGTCGATCTTCACCACCTCGTGGCAGGGGTAGACCCGGTTCAGCAGCAGGGGGATTTCCGGATCCTGCGGCGTGATGTCGTCGGGGTTGTAAACCGTGACGCCGGTGCGGTAGGCCTCGTCGATGCACTCCTGCAGCGGGATGTTGTTGCGCAGGGCCGGAATGCCGCCCATGGTCGCGCAGTCGCCGACGGAGATCAGGAGGTCGCAGTTCTTGCGGAACTCGTACAGCACGCGCACGTTCTCCTCGTTGCAGCACCCGCCCTCGATCAGGCCGATGGCGCAGCGTTGGGAGATGTGCTTGATGTCGTCGATCGGCGACCGGTCGAAATCGACCCGCTCGATCAGGCTCAGGATGCGCTCGTCGATGTCGAGCAGGGACATGTGGCAGCCGAAGCATCCGGCCAAAGAGGTTGTGGCGACGCGTGGTTTTGACATGGGGTGAGCCCTCCTCGAAATCAGGGTGTGGCGTTCGCTTCGATGTCGGAGCCGATCGGCTGCCGGTCGTAAAGGCGCCGGCCGATCGCGGTCCGGAAGCCGATCCGCTTCTTGATGATGCACCCGACCGGACAGACGTCCGCCGACCGGTCGCCGACCGCCATGTCCGTGTCGGCCAGCGCCTTTTCGCCGTCGACGCCGATCTTGCGGTGGAAGCCCCGCCCGATGGCCTGGAACACGTTCTTGCCGTCCAGCTCCTGCGAGGCGCGCACGCAGCGGGCGCACATGATGCAGCGGTTGTGGTCCAGCATGATGTCCGGGTGGGAGGCGTCGACCGCCTTCTCCGGGAACTGGAAGGGGTACTGCGGCGCGGTGATGCCGAAGCGGTAGGCCATGGCCTGCAGCTCGCAGTTGCCGCTCTTCTCGCAGAACATGCAGAAGTGGTTGCCCTCGACGAACATCATGTCGATGATGTTCCGGCGGTGCTGCAGCAGCTCGGGCGTGTCGTTCTCGATCACCATGCCGTCCATGGCCGGCTTCACGCAGGCGGCCTGGGGACGCCCGTCCACGATCACCGTGCAGACGCGGCAGCTGCCGATCGGCCGCAAATCGGGGTGGGAGCACAGCCGCGGAATATAAATGCCCGCCGCGTCGGCGGCCTGCATGATGGTCTGCCCGTGCTTGGCCTCGACGGGCTTGCCGTCGATCGTGAGATGAATGGATTTGTTCATGGCGCACTCCCTTACGCGTGGAAAACCTCCGAACGGCGTCCGGCGATCACGCTCGCCTCTTCGACGGCCCGCATGATGTGGAAGGATTTCTGCAGGCCGGTCTTGTCCTCCCGCACCAGGGCGTTGTACACGGGCTGGAAATTCTTCAGGGACGTGAGGATCGGGTTGGGCGAGGTCTGCCCGAGGCCGCAGCGGCTCATGCGCTTGACGCTTTCGCCGAGCTTTTTCAGATAGGCCAGATCGGCGGGCGCGCCGTCGCCCTGGCGGATGCGCTCGATCCGGCTTTTCAGCAGGACGTTGCCGACGCGGCACGGCACGCAGTACCCGCAGCTCTCCTTCACGAAGAACTCCATGAAGGCCTCCACGATCTCGAGGATGTCGCGGTCGTTGCTGAACACCATCATGGAGCCGCCCGTGGCGAGCTCCTCATAGCTGATCCCCTGGTCGAACTGCGCCGGTCCGACCATCTGGCCGGACGGCCCGCCCACCTGGACGGCCGCCGTGTTTTCGGCCCCGGCGCGCCTGAGCACCTCGCGCAGGGTCGTGCCGAACGGGACCTCGTAGATGCCCGGTCGCGCGCAGTCGCCGCACACGCTCAGCAGCTTGGTGCCCGTGCTGCGCTGGGTCCCGATGGCGGCGAACCAGCCTGCGCCCTGGTCCATGATGCGGGCCGCGCAGCAGTAGGTCTCCACGTTGTTCACCGCCGTCGGCGAAACCAGATACCCTTTGGCCACGGGGAAGGGCGTGCGGTCGCTCGGGTCGCCGCGCGTGCCTTCGCACGAGCTGATCAGCGAGGTCTCCTCGCCGCAGATATAGGCGCCCGCGCCCATCTGGATGCGGACGTCGAAATGAAACTCCGCGTTGCCGAGAATGCCGTTTCCCAGCAGCTTGCCGGCGCGGCGCCGGTTCAGGACGTCCTCGAGATAGGGCCGCAGATAGGCGTACTCCCCGCGCAGGTAGATGATGCCGGTCTCGGCCCCGGTGGCGTAGCCGGCAATCGTCATGCCCTCGATCATCAGGTCCGCCCGCTCCGTCAGCAGCACGCGGTCCTTGAAGGTGCCGGGCTCGCCCTCGTCGGCGTTGCAGAGCACGAACTTTTCGGCGCCGGGCGACTCGCGGGTCAGCTCCCATTTCAGGCCCGTCAGAAAGCCCGCGCCGCCGCGCCCGCGCAGCCCGGAGGCCTTGACGTCGGCGATCACGTCCGCGGGGGTTTCGGTCAGAGCCTTGCGCAGCCCTCTCTCCCGCTTGTAGTCGGCCAGGATCACCGCGCCGCTCTCGCGGATGTTGTTGCAGACCATGGAGCGGATCAGCGCGTGCGCATTGTTGCCGTCTCCGTACGACTCCACCAGCGACTGGGGGTCGTTGGTCTGGCGCAGTTTCGCGACCAGGCCCGGAATGAGCTCCGGCGTGAGACGGGTCACCATCACGTCGTTCACCATCATGGCAGGGGCCTGGTCGCTCATCCCGATGGAGGGCGTCTTTTCCAGGGTGACCCGGCCGTCGGACGTGGTCTCGTTAAAGCCGATGCCCAGGGCCCGGGTCAGCGCCTCGGCCACGGCCTCGCCGCCCTGATAGCGGTCGATGATGTCGTCGCAGAGCCGGATCACCACGTCGCCTTTTTTCCGCTCGGAAAGAAAGGCGTAGAAGGAGATCACGCTTTCGACCTCCACCCGGTGCGTGTGGGCGCCCTTCGCGATGAGGTCGAAGGCCTCGCGCGGGACGTGTCCCAGCTCCTGCTGCACGTCGCGCACGATGTCCATGAGCCGGACGCGGGTATTCCCGTAGCGGTTGCAGATTTCCGTGACCACCGATTTGCTCTTGCTCATGCTGGCAGACCCCTTTCGTATGAAACATCAGGAAGGTCGACACAGATAAAAATCGCATCATTAGGGTAGATCAACCCCGAACCGCATACAAGCAATAAAAGAACCCGCCGGCCTCCGACCGCATGCTTGACGCATCCGCACTTGTTTGGCAATCTACCCAACATGAAAACGCCAAGTCAATCCGGCTCCGACGGGCGCGTGCCCGGTCCGCCCGAAAAGCGGCTGCGTATCGGCAAGCCCGCCGCCGGTCTGGCTGTCGCCGCGCTGGTTGCCTTCGTCGCCGTCGCCGGGCTGGCCTGCTGGAAACGGTGCGGCGGCGGCGCGCCGGCGTTGGCGTTGCAGCCGCCGGCTGGCGCGCCGCGACAGGAGGGCGCGCTGCGGCAAGGTCCGCCGCCCTCGCCGAACGAGGGGCTGTTTGTCGGCGAGGCGTTCGAAGGCACGTTTCTGCAGCTCTGGCAGGAGCACACGACGTGGGCGCAGGAGCGGTGGGCGGCGGAATTCGCGCAGCTGCGGCGCGCAGGCATGAAGATGGTGGTGGTCCAGTGGACGCAGTATGACGAACTGGATTTCACGGCGCCGGGGCCCGACCGCACCAGCCCCCTCGACCGGGTTGTCGCTGCCGCCGACGCGGCCGGGATGGATCTGTGCGTCGGGCTTTCGCTCCGCAAGAGCTGGTGGAAGGCCGATTGTTTCCGGGCGCCTTACATGCGGGAGGAACTGGCGCGCAACCGGCAGCTGGCCACCCGCCTTTACCCTCTGCTCCGCGGGCATCGCTGCTTCTACGGGTGGTACATCCCGCACGAGATCACCGACGTCGGCGCGGAGGGCGATTGCGGCGCTGAGGTGCGGTCCTTCTTCGGCGCGCTGACGGGCCACCTGAACGCGCTGGACGCGCTCAAACCGATCATGGCTTCCGGTTACACCGACCGCGACCGCGCCAACCTTGTGCATTTCGTGACCTGGTGGACGCTGTTTTTGCGGGAGTCCGGGGTTGATGTGCTGGTTTTCCAGGACGGCGCCGGTCTGGCGCGGAAGGCTCCCTGGCCGAGCGTCGCGCCTTTGATCGACGCGCTGTGCGCCTTGGCGGGCGAGGTCGGCACCGATGTATGGCTGGTGGGCGAGGTGTTTGCCCAGACGCACGGCCAGCCGATCGACGAGGGAGGCTTCAAGGCCGAGCCCGCCGAGTTTGCGCGCGTGCGGCAACAGCTCGACCTGCTGGGAGCGTTCAAGCGGCGGTTGCTGGCTTACAGCTACTTCGACTACATGCGGCCGTCCGCCGGGGGCGCCGCCTCCCGGCTCTTCGACGAGTATGTGAGCTTTGCGGACGCCCGGGCCGCGGCCCGCTCGAACTCAGCCGCCGCACGGACGCCTGCTATCGAAGGTAACGTACCGTGACCTGGACGGCTTCCGCAGCCGGCAGGACCGGGTAGACAAACCAGACCCCGTCGCTGCACCGCGTCTTGCAGTCCGCCGTTTTTCCGTCGATCAGCACGCCGGACGGACGGGCGCCGTCCGGCAGCCGGACCGCCAGCGTAAAGCCGTCGAAGGGCTTTTCGACCCGAGTGTCGATCTGCCGGGCGGCGGTCCTGACGGATGATTTGACGCTGACCTGCTGGCGGGCCTCCCAGAAACGCGCGTAGGCCTCCAGCCCCGGCTTCCACAGGTCGTAATGCCGCGCCGCCGTCAGCAGGTTCTCCAGTGCCCGTTCCTGGTGGATCGACATGTTGTGGTAAAAGAAGTAGAGGAGCCCGTTCATCCGGACAAACCGCGGCAGCATGCCGTTCTGGCGGAGCGTGCCTGACCGGCCGATCTCGTCGGGGTCCTTGGGGTAGTTGAACGCGGTTTCCGGAATGTTCAGCACCCGGCCGCTGGCCGCGCCCATGTAGCCGTCGCGGTTGGGGAACAGTTTGGTGTCGGACTCGGTGACGTACAGGAAACCGCTTTGGCGGGCGGCGCGGGCGGTGTCCGCATTGCCGATGTAGTGCGGCGTCTCCCAGACGGCGGGGAGGATCCGCCACTGCCGGGCGGCCTCGGCGAAGGCGCCGTCCGTGATGCGTTGCTGTTGGTCGGCGGACAGGAATTTCCGCGTTTGAGGATCCCACATTTCCCAGTCGTCGCCGCTGTAGCTGTTCGGGCCTGCGCCGATCTGGTGATAGTACCCATGGACGATGGGGGTGCCGCCGCAGTCGAAGGCCTCTTGGGCCAGGCGCCGCAGCGTCCGGATGGACGGGTCGTCCGATCCCCAATCGTGGGCCTCGCCCCGGTACGGGTCACGGAACTTCGGGATCATGGCGATGTTCAACGGCACGTGCTCCTGCCGCGTCAGCGCCAGCAGCCGCTGCATGCGCGCCAGCCACGCTTTGTCCGTGTGGGCCATCTGCGAGCCGCCGGGCACGTAGTCCTCCAGCCGCAGGATGAGCACGGCGTCCCGGCCGTCGCGGACGGCATGTTTGGCGACGATGCCTTGCGACACCAGCCGGCGGATATATTTGGCCAGCACCTCGGCGCGGGCGAAGACATCGGCCGACTCCTCCGCTTTCCAGAAGCTCAGCAGTTGCAGGGCGATGTAGACGGCTTGGCCGCCGCCCGGCAGGCGGCGGCTGGTGACGAAGGGCTTTTCCGAACGGGCTTCGCGGCCGTCGAGAAACCGGTGTTCGACCGTTGCCGCGGCGGGCTGGACATTATAGATCATCTCTTTGTAAACGGTCAGCCGCGCACGTGCGCCGTCCAGATCCGTGAACTCCGCCGCACCGACGTCGAAGTCGCTGTTCCAGCCTTGGCCGGCATAGCGCAGCCCGAAGGCGTCGGCCAGGTTGGTGGTCTTGAACGTGCCCCAGATCCCGGGGCCGACCCACAGGATGTTGACGCCGCGGGCCAAGGCCTTGATCAGGCTGGCCTCGGAGGCTTCGTCCAGTGTCAGCGCGGCCTGCGCCGTGGGGGCCACGATGATGAGCTGGATGTCGTCCAAACGCCGCTGGCCGAGACCGTCATGCCGGCAGAGCTCGAACGGCAGGCCCATCCCGTCCAGCAGGTTGGCCAGGCGGCTGCGGCCTTCGCTGTACCGGTCCAGCTCGTCGTTGACCAGCAGGACCGCCTTCATGGGCGTGGCCTCGGCAGAGATCTGCGCGGCCGGACCGACCGCCGGCAGGCCCTCGCTCCCGGCCCAGCACAGGCACCGTGCGGCGCCGAGCGCGATCGCTACGATGGGTGGCATCCACTTTGACATGCGTTAGCTCCCCGTTGCTGTCTGGCCGCCGCGTTGCGTTTCCGCCGTCACGTCGCCCCCGCGTAAAACAAGAGTCGCCATCGGCATCGCCTGCCGCGCCTCGGCCGTCCGCGGGGTTTTGCTCCAGGCGGGGTTCTTCTGGCCGGCCAGATAGCAGGTCAGAGCGGTGATCCGCGGCACGGCCTGTATCACCATCAGCCAGGGCATGGCTGCGACAAACTGGACGGAAAGCCAGCCGTTTGACAGCCGGCCGGCCGGCCGCGTCCGGTGGGGGTTGAGCATCCTGGCCCCCCGGCCGAAATAGTCCCACACGAACAGCGAGCCGAACGACAGGCTGACCATCACGCCGTTCAGCGTGGGCGACGATGTGGTGGCCCAGCCCAGTGCCAGCGCCGTCCATGACAACACCGGCAGGCCGAGGTCGAACGGACACATCCACAGGGCATGCAACACGCGGACCTGCAGCTGCAGCTTAGCTGGCCAGGGCAGGGTCGAACGCCGGATCACCGGCAGCAGCTGAAGATGACCCAGCGCCCAGCGGTGGCGTTGGCGGAGATAGCTGGCCTGGTCCGGCGGGGTCTGTTCGATCTCGTGGCACGAGAGCCAGTGGGGCACCACCTTGTCAAAAAGAAACACGCGCAGTCCCAGCTCGGCGTCCTCCACCAGCGCGGTGTCGTCCCATCCGCCCACCGCCATCATCAGACGGCTCTCGATAAAGTAGTTTGTGCCGGCCAGGAACCGGGCGGTTTTGCGGCAGCTGAGCAGTTGCCGGGCCAGCGTGGTCAGGTGATAGATCGACAGTTCGATGCCGGCGGCTTTGCCGATCAGCCCGACGGCTTGAAGGTTGGACACCTGAAAAACCGGCCCCTGCAGCAGCCGGCTCCCGGTGCTCAGCACTTTCCAGGCGACCTCGCGCAGCACCGCCGGGTGCAGCCGTCCATCGGCGTCCAGCAGGCCCAGCATGTCCGCCCGCGACAGGTGCGCGTCCTCGCGGACATGTTCGAGGGCGTAATTCAGCGCGCGTCCTTTCGTCGAGCGTGCGTGGGTCGGCCGCGGATCGCCGAACTTGCCGCCGTAGGCGTCCGGAACCTCGAGCACGCGGAGGAGCGGCTGGTCCAAGCCTTGCCGCCAGGTGCGGCCGACTGCCTCGGCGATCTGTCGCGTCGTCGCTCCGCCGTCGGCAGGCTGCTCGCGCGCATCCACAATCACAACCACCGCGTAACGGTCGCGGGGATAATCCAGCTGCGAAAGCCGGGCGAGTGTGTTGTGGATGACCGCCGCCTCGTCGCGGGCCGGCACGAGGATGGCGATGAACGGAAGCGGGCGGCCTTGCCCGGCGGCCAGGTCCGTCACCTCGGTCAGCGTGGGTTTGGGAGCGTCGATCTGCGTGCGGATCGTCCGCCGTGCCAGCCAGCAGGTGTAACCCGATTGGATCATCCCCAAGAGGAACAGGGCGATCAGCAGCCGCACGATCCAAGCCTGCCAGTCCGCGCCATCTGCTATCTGCGGGCTTGCTAGAAGCGGCAGCGCGAGCGGGAGGGCCGGCCACATGCTCATGACGGCCTCCGGACGACCCTGCGCTTGCCGCCCGAAACCGCGGTGCCAGCGGAGGGCCGGCGTGCGCGGGGCGGTTTCAGCAGGGCCGACACGATGCGTGCGGACGCTTTCCCGTCGCCGTAAGGGTTGACGGACCGCGCCATCGCCTGGTGTGCCGCGGGGCTGTCCAGCACGGTCATGCTCTCCGTGCGGATCCGTTGGCGTGAGGTGCCGACCAGTTTGACGACACCCTCGGACAGCCCCTCCGGCCGTTCCGTGGTCTCGCGCATGACCAAGACCGGGATGCCCAGCCCCGGGGCTTCCTCCTGGATGCCTCCCGAGTCGGTGATGACCAGGCTGCACCGTTTCATCAACTGCACCAGCGACAGGTAGTCCAGCGGCTCCAGCAGGCTGATGTTGCGTGCCGGAACCAGGATTTCTTGGACGTGCCGCCGCACGGCCGGGTTGAGGTGGACCGGATAGACGAAGTGGGTGCCGTTGTCGGCGTAGTGCTCGGCCAAGTCGCGGATGGCGAGACAGATCTCACGGAAGGGGCCGCCCTCGCCGCAGGTGCTCTCGCGGCGATGCGCCGTCACCAGGACCAGGCGCTGGTCCGCCGGAAGTCCTGCCAGCGGGCCGCCGTCCCAGTCATAAGCCATGGCCGCGACCATTTCCAGCGCGTCGATGACGGTGTTGCCGGTGACAATGATCTTTTCGGCGGCGTAGTGCTCCCGGAGAAGGTTGCTGCGGCTGGTTACCGTCGGCGCGAACAGCAGGTCGGTCATGCCGTCCGCCATCCGCCGGTTGATCTCCTCGGGAAACGGGTGCTGCGTGTTGTTCGTGCGCAACCCCGCTTCCACATGGCCGAAGCGGATGTGCCGGTAGAAGGCGGCCATGGCCGCCGCCAGAACCGTGGTGGTGTCGCCTTGCGCCAACACCCAGTCAGGCTGCACATCCAGCAGGACCCGGTCGATCGCTTCCAGGAGCCGCGCGGTCAAGCCGGCGAGGGACTGGTTCGCCTGCATGACGGACAGCTCGACGTCCGGACGTATGCCGAACAGGCTCAGGGCGGCGTCCAACATTTGCCGGTGCTGGCCCGTGGAACAGACAACGGTTTGAATCTGCGCCGGGTGTTTGCCCAGCTCTCGGATCACCGGGGCCATCTTGATCGCCTCCGGGCGGGTACCGATGATGCAAAGCACTTTCAACATAGCCAATCCTCCAGCGGGGGCTCGCGGGTGTCGTCTTCTGGCGCGACGGCGAACAGGCTTAGCCTTACGCATGAATGGTGTTATTCTAAGTCAGATGGCAGTTCGGGTCCATACCCGGCAAACCCGAACATCTCGTAGGAAACCTACTTAGGCGAGTGCCGCGGGAAACAGGTCCGCGCCTGACGGAATCTTTCAGACGTCGCGGCTATGGATCATATCCTCAATGCTCCTTGGTGCGACTCAGTTTCAACGAAACTGAATCGCACCCCTCCCTCAAGACCAGGCGGCAGCCCGCTCGACAAGCCGCGACCCAAGTGCTATCGTCTACAGCACTGTTGAGACCGGGTTGTCCCCGGTCTCTGACCTCCAAGCACGTTTGTCCCTTTCAAGGCGAAGCCCAAGTATGTTCTGGGAACCTTCCCCAACATGGCGGTTCGGGGGAACTCGCGGAGTTCCTGCGGCCTTTAAGAAGAAGCTGGTCAATATTCTCTGTCCGGCTTTTTTTGTCATTGCTTTGATGATGCCGGCCACGGGACGTGCGCTGGTTCCGACTGATCCCGAAAAGTGGCTCAATGACGCGGAGGCTGCCTACAGCCGGGTGACGGGCTATACGGCCGTCTTCCACAAGCAGCAGCGGGTTAACGGGAAGCTTCTTCGAGAAGAGACCATGCTCATGAAGTTCAGGAGCCCTTTCAGCCTGTACCTCGAGTGGATCGCGGAACCGTACAAGGGAAGCGAATTGCTCTACGTGGAAGGCTGGAACGGAAACCTGGCACGGGTTCACAGGGGAGGGCTGTTCGGCTTCATCACGAGGAACCTGGAACCCACGCATCCGGCCCTGATGGAGCACAACCTTCATCCGTTCACGGATATCGGGCTTGGCTATATCGTGAAGGCCGTCGCGACGAACGTTCATAAGGCGAGCAAGGTCGGAGAATTCAGCCTCATTGAGCGCGGGGAGGAAACGCTGCTCGACCGCAAGACACAACTTCTGGAAATTGTGTTTCCTAAGTGCAAGGCGAAGGGGTACGACGCCTACCGGTTGATCATCAACCAGGACCTGGCGAGCAGGCTTCTGGTCAAGGTGCGCATTTACGACTGGGACGACCAGCTGTTCGAAACCTACGGGTACGAGAATATCAAACTGAACGCCGAGCTGACTGAAGCCGACTTCGCTCCTGATAACCCCGCCTACCGTTTCTGAGGAAGTTTCCGCTGCAGCGGGCCGCGAGGCTTGCGCCAGCCACGTCAGCGCCGCAATCTTGGCGCCTCGTGAGTGATGTCGCGCCCGGCCGCCCTTCACGGCGCGCCGTCCATATCCGCCTCGGCCACTTGGGGAGGTGAGCCCAGGCGGTGTCGCCTCGAAATCCAACAGCGGGAGACCTTTTCGATTCGAGGTCTAACGCGAGCGGGGCTCGGGTAATTCCGCGCCCCGCATTGTTTAGGCCTCACAGCCGCCGGGGCGTTCGGCCACGGGTTGCGGCGTAAATTGGAACTCCAACTCAGCACCGATTCAGAACCGTTCGGGGATGCGGGTCTCGCCGCGCCCGTTCCGGAAGCCGCACACTCGGGAAAAGGATGGCGTCGCCCGACCCAGGCGGATGCACTGGCTCCGCCCGCGTCCTCTTAACGCGGGCTTCCGCTGCGCGTCGACTCCACGGGGCGTGGCCGCAAACGCTTGGGCGGTCCTTTGTCTGACAGCTTAAAGACTATATTGCAGAAGGGTGTTAGCAGTCGCCGGTTGCCAGTAAAGATTAAGCCGGAATCAGTCCGCTGCCCGATTGTGTAATTCCGGCGAAAAGGTTTTAATATAAACGTTACAAGTGCATGGGTGAGAGACTCGCTGACGGAAGGCAAACAGCGCACGGCATGACATTCAAATCCATCGCACGGGGTCCATGTGAATACCGTACGGCGAGGGCGCTCCAAGGTACAAGGTGAGCATTAACCAGCAGGAGTTCCCATGAAAAACGTGCGACTAGCGATGCTTGCGATTTCTGTGTCGCTCTCATTTTTCGGCTGCGCAACGTTTAAACAAGTTCCCCGAATGAAGGAGCGTAACAGCTCAGGTGTTGGCCTTTCTGTAAAATTGAGAGGGCCTGCGCACTTTCCGACTTACAAGGCAAGATCGGTTTATTTTGCCAAAGTTGATGATATCAATATTAAAAAAGACGCCGTATACGAATCAAATTTTTCGAAAGATGGGAGAGTCTACTTGCTCAATGCATCGCCCGGCGAGTACGTGGCCGTCGCCGCCTCTTATTCTATGTTACTTTCGCCGGATTTATATATCACCTATTTCCCGAAAGAGCTTGTTAATCTCACGCGCGTACGCGTAGATGACGGCGCATTTGTATATGCCGGAAACTATCACGTTGCGATGAATGTCGGCATCTGCGAGGAAAAGGCGGATGAGATACAAATCTACTACGCTGAAAAGTTTGCACCAGGCCAACCCAAATGCGGGATGGTGAAAATGCTGACGCATGAGCTGAATACCAGATCGATTGTTTTTATCGGGTCACATGCATATAGTTTTGATGCAACCAAATACCATTACAGGGGCGCGCTTTTGAAGGCGGACCACGAGAGTTCTGACAAGGTGGAATTTATGCGTAAAGCCCAAGAGGATCTTTCCGGCGGCGGGTGGGGGGAAGCGCTAGGAAGATGACCTGTTGCATGGCGGACAAGTCGCTCAAGGGCGTTCGCCGCATCTTGTTTCGGCGTCGGCGTAAGAGTCCAGCCCGGTCGCGGATGCCATATCGCCCGAATCAGATCCTCGCCCATGACCGGACGCTTCAGGCGTTGCCGCTGCTTTTGGAGGGGGCGGAAAGCCGATCCGATTTCGATACCTGCCGGATCGAGCCCTACCTGTGAAATGCCCCATGTGCCTTCACGAACCCCTCCCGACCTGGCGGGGACTTGTGTCGGTCCGTCAGCATTATGCTGAGTGTCATGGCGTGAGCCGCGGCGTGCGCAAGGACCGAGTTGCGATGACATCGGAATCAGACCTCACCCGATTGTTTTTTCCCCGTAAACGGTGTCAAATATGAAGTGTAAGAATTTATAAATGAGGTGTGCCGGCGGCGTTTGGATCGACTTGCGGTTTGCAGGAATTTCCGCGTACGCCACCGGCAGCCGGTCCGTCTTCAAGTCCTTGAAAGGAGCACTATGAGCACCTCATGGTTCATGCGAAGACAAAACGGATTCGGGCACGCGCCTCCGCTCGCGCGGATCGGCCGGGCAGCGTGCCTGTCGGCATTCTACCTGTTGGCGACCGCCACTCCCGCAGGTGCGGAGCAGTCCGGCGATTACACCTATACCGTCTCCAACGGCCAAGCCACGATCACCGGCTTCAGTCCTTCCTACTCCGGCGACCTGTCTATCACAAACAACTTGGACGGGTACCCCGTCGTCAGCATCGGGGCGGGCGCGTTCTCTTTCTGTACTCACCTGGCCGGTGTCACAATTCCTGATGGCGTCACCAGCATCGGGGAGAGCGCTTTCTTTTTCTGTCCCGGCCTGACCGACATCACGATCCCCGACAGCGTCACCAGCATCGGAGACAGCGCGTTCTACCAGTGTGCCGGTTTGACCGACGTCACGATACCCGACGGCGTCACCGTCATCGGGGACACTACGTTTCATTATTGCACGAGCTTGACCAACGCGGTGATCGGCAACGGCGTCGTCCGCATCGGGATGGGCGCGTTCTCAGGATGTAGCAGACTGACGTCTTTCACCGTGGGCGATTCCAATGCATTCTTTAGCAGTGCGGAGGGGGTCTTGTTCGACAAGGGCCGGACCTCGCTCCTCCAATGTCCATGGGGAAAAGCCGGAATGCTCGCCATTCCCAGCGGCGTCACGAGCATCGAGGACAGTGCGGTTCAGTACTGCACCCGCCTGACGGGCGTCACGATACCCGACAGCGTCATCAGCGTTGGCGAATCCTCATTCTATTCCTGCACAGGCCTGATAACCGCTGTGATCGGCAATGGTGTCGCCAGGATCGGGAACTCAGCGTTCCGTGAATGCACTGGCCTGACCAGCGTCAAGATCCCCGGCAGCGTCACCGGCATCGGTGAATATGCGTTCTGTTCATGCAAAGGGCTGACCAACGCGGTGATCGGCAACGGTGTTGCCTACATCGGGAACGGTGCTTTCGAGCTCTGTGTCAGGCTTGCCAGCGTCATTGTTCCCGACACCGTCATCACCATCGGCGAATATGCGTTCTATGCCTGCACAGGCCTGACCAACGCGGTGGTCGGCCACGGAGTCTCTAGCATCGGGAAAAGCGCGTTCCAAAAATGCACTGGCCTGACCAACGTCACACTGGGACGCAGCGTAACGAGCCTCGGGCAACGTGAGTTCGATGAGTGCATCAGCCTGGTGGCATTCAACGTGGACCCTGACAATGCATCCTATTGCAGCGCGGAGGGGGTCTTGCTCGACAAGAACCTGACAACGCTCTTCCAATACCCCTTGGGTAAAGCCGGAAGTTACCGCATCCCAAGCAGCGTGGCCCACATCGCGGTCGTCGCGTTCCAATCCTGCAGGTATCTGACGGACATTACGATTCCTGATAAAGTCGCCAGCATCGGAAGCGACACGTTCTATGCCTGCATCGGTCTGACCAACGCGGTGATCGGCAATGGCGTCGTCGACATCGGGAACAACGCTTTCAAGTACTGCACGGGCCTCGCCAACGTTACAATAGGTAGTAGCGTCACACGTATTGGGGACAATGCGTTCAGCCACTGCGACAGCCTGATCAACATCTCGATGCCCGACGGTGTGACGAGCCTTGGAGACGGTTCATTCCAGTACTGTGAATCCCTGCGTGAGATCCTCATTCCGAACAGCGTCACCAGCATCGGAAGCGCAGCTTTTGAAGGCTGCATCAGTTTGACCAACGCCGTGATCGGCAGAGGCGTCACGAGTATCAGCGCAGACACGTTCGGCAGCTGTATCCGCCTGACCAGCATGGCGATTTCCGACAGCGTCGTCGGCATCGGGATTGGAGCGTTCCGATACTGTGAATCGCTAGCTGAGATCCTCATCCCGAATAGCGTCACCAACATCGGAAGCTTTGCTTTTTATGGTTGTAACAGGATGACCAACGTGGTGATCGGTGCCGGCGTCATCAGCATCGGGTTCGATGCTTTCAATCACTGTGGCGGCTTGACCAGCGTCCTGATTCCAGACAACGTCATCGGCATCGGCGATACTGCGTTCTATGACTGCACCGGTCTGACCACCGTCACACTGGGACGCGGCGTCACGAGCCTCGGGCAAGGTGTGTTCGATGCGTGCAGCGGACTGGCGGCCATCATCGTAGAATTAGACAATGCATCTTTCGGCAGTGATGAGGGGGTCTTGTTTGACAAGAGCCTGACCGAGCTCCTCCAGTGCCCGGAAGGTAAAGCCGGAAGTTACATCATCCCGAACAGCGTCACCCAAATCGAGGCTGGCGCGTTCCGGTTTTGCCGGAGAGTGACAGACATCTCCATCCCCGACACCGTCACCAGCATTGAGAGCGACACGTTCTATGCTTGCAGCGGACTGACCAATGCCGTGATCGGCAACGGCGTCACGAACATTGGGGACTGGGCGTTCTGTTATTGCTCCGGCTTGACCAGCATCACGTTCCCCGCCAGCGTGACCGGCATCGGAACATTAGCGTTCTGTTTCTGCGACTGTCTGTCCAGCGCCTGTTTCAAAGGTGACGCCCCCGCTCTGGGATCGGATGTGTTCTTTGGGGCCGGCAACCTGACCGTCTATCGCTGTTCCGGCACCGCGGGTTGGCCATGCGTTCCGAACACGTGGGGCGGTTGTCCGACGGATCTATGGTATCCCGACTTCCTCCTTACCGTTAACGGCGGAGTCGGGGGCGGTGAGCACACGCTCGGAAATCTGGTTACGATTACGGCGACGCCGCGGGTCGGGTATGCCTTTGACCGGTGGGAGGGCGCAACGCAGTATGTCGATAACGTCAAGTCTGCAACCGCCACGGTGACCATGCCGCCATCGGATATCGTCCTGACCGCCGTTTTCAAAGGCAACGCCTATATGGTGGCCTTCGAACCTACAGGCGGCTGGGTGAGTCCAGGTTCAAAGACGGTCATTTACGGTTCAGCTTACGGCACGTTGCCGCTGCCGTCGCGGACAGGCTACACGTTCGCGGGCTGGCGGACAGCGGCGGACGGCGCCGGGACGCCGGTCTCAGGCGTGACCGCGGTGGAGGTGGCGGCTGACCACACGCTCTACGCGCAGTGGGTCCGCGGCCTCCCTCCCCGGATCACGGAGCGGGCCCCTGCAACGACGCTGCTGACGGTCAGCGAGGGCGCCTCCCTCGGCTTCAGCGTGAGGGCGAGCGACGGCGCCGACCCCGATGCGGCCGGGCGCGGCATGTCCAACATCACGTGGCTCGTGGACGGCGTGCGGCAGCAGGTGACGTACGGCGGGGCGCCGAATGCCATCAGCAGCGCGTTCGCCGTGAGTACCGGGGCTGACACGGTGCAAGGCGGGGCGGCGTTTAGGTTTGTCGAAGTCAGCGCCGTCGCGCTGGACAGGCAGGGCCTTTCGGCCGCAACCCGATGGACGGTGAGGGTCAAGAACGTGTCCGCAGCGCAGACGGTCACCTTCAAGGCGCTGCCCCCGAGGGTGCTGGGTGACCCCGACTTCGTGCTGGAGGCGGCGGCCTCTTCGGGCCTGCCGGTGGCGTTCGCGAGTTCGAACGGGTCCGTGTTGCAGATCGAGGGAGGCATGGCGCATATCGTCGGCGCGGGCACGGCGGTGATCACGGCACGCCAGCCGGGCAACGCCGATTTCAGGGCCGCCGTACCCGTGAAGCGGAGGTTGACGGTCAAGGCGCGTCTCTTGGCCGTGATTCCAGCTGGCGGAGGGACGGTGATCGGCGCCGGGTTGTACCTGCCTGGCACAAAGATCTCCCTGACGGCGATACCCGCCACAAGCCATACTTTTTTGCAGTGGGATGACGGTTCACAGGCAACCGCGCGGAGACTGACGATGCCCAACGCGAACGTGTCCGTGACAGCGCTCTTCGGTCCGACGACCAATGTCCCCCCGCCGGTGTTGGAAGATCCAGGGCCTCAGACGGCCGTGGTCGGCGTCGCCTTCAACCTGCCGGTCCGGATCGTGTCCGAGTCGCTGCCGGGCGTGACGGTGGCCGGCCTGCCCACGGGGCTCAAGGCCATGCTGGACGTGAGCGGAGGCAGGAACGCGACCGTTGTCCGCATCGCCGGCGTGCCGACGGCCCCGACACCGGCAGGCAACCCGCCCGCGCGGGTCACGGTCACGGCCGCGAACGTTGCCGAAAGGCCGGTCACAAACACGTTCACGGTCGACGTTGTGCCTCTGCCCGCCTGGGCGCAGGGCACGTTCAACGGTGTGGCGTGGAGGGACTGGCACGGTTCGGGCGCCGCATCCATGAACGTTACCGCCTTGGGAGGCGTGTCGGGCAAACTCTCGCTTTGGGACTCGACCTACAGCTTCAGCGCCAAGTCTTATGCGTTCCGCCATGGGGAGGACGCCTTCATGATAACGGCGACGGCGACGGTCGGGCGCGCGTCGCTGCCCGTCTTCCTGGTGGTGACCCTGCCCGAGATCAGGGACCCTTATGGCATCGTGCCGGCCACGCTGGGCCTGGTGCGAGAGAACCTGGCCTCCGACCTTGAGGTGACCCTGTACCGCAGCGTCTGGAAAGAGCCGGGTATGGCGACGGTCCTCGCGGAGCGCTTCACCGGCTACTACACGGCGACCTTGCCGGCCGGCACCGCATGCGGCAACGGCTATCTCGCCTTCACGGTAGACAAGGCCGGTGGCGTCAAAACCGCGGGCAGGCTGGCGGACGGCACCGCGGTTTCGCAGTCCGGGGCCCTGATCCTGAACGAGGAAGGGCGAGTCTTCACGGTGATATCGGCCGCGCCGGCCGCCTACGAGGGCGGCGGCCTGTTCGGTCTGGTCGAGTTCTGCAAGGCCGCCGCGGAGGAGCCGGTGATCCTGCGCCTTCTGGGCGAATTCGACCCGCTGCTCTGGGAGAACCGCGCGCCGCGGGCGACCTCGGCCTACGGCACGGGCTTCCGCCGCGAGCTCTGGCTGGACGGCGGCTGGTACGATACGCTCGGCAACCTCTACCGCTACTACACGAACCGGACGCTCTCGGTCGGCACGGACGACTGGGGGTCGGCTCCGCAGACGATCGTCGGCACCAACCGCCATGCGTCGGTCTGGTGGGATCCGGACGGCATCGTGCTGTCGGTGGTGACCAACCGGAACGGCGCGATGACCGGCCTCGCTGCCCCGCAGCCGGGCGTGCCGGCCAGGGAGGCCGGCTCCCGCGCGTACGACTACGGCGGTGTGACCAACGCCGTGGGCCTGACGGTCGCGCTGAACCGGGCGACGGGCGTTTTCAGGGGTTCGTTCAAGGCGTGGTTCGACTACGCCGCAACGCACACCTCCAAGACCATTGCCTACGCGGGCATCCTGACGCCCGAGCGCGCGGACCCGAGTGACGGGGTCGCAGGGCGCGGCTTCTTCCTCTGGCCGGACAAGGCGCAGGTCCTCAACGCGCAGGGCCGGCCGGAGACCTACGGCTTCAACTGGTCGTACGATTTGAAGATCCTGCTCGCCGAGTAGCTCCTGCAGGCTGGCGGTTCAGCGGGCCCGCCCGCGGCGCGGCCCGTCCACGGCCGCGCCCCTCGCTCTCCGCAACTCCCCCAATGACGTCCCGCCGGCGTTCTGCTACGCTGGTGACCGGTCAGGCGCGAATGCGCCGGCGGTCGCCCAGGGCGTACGGGGGCTTTTTTGAACCGCGAATTCCGCGAACGGCTGGGGCTCACGCGCGGAATTCGCATGATGTGCGGGTGAGCGAGCTGAAAGTGACTAGAAGGAGAAAACGATGAGAGTGGCTGTTTTTCTGCCCGCGTCTGCGGCGGGTCTGCTGCTGTGCGGCACGTTTTTGAGCGGGTGCGGCGACGCCTCCGAGCCGTCCCCGCAGGTTCCGGCGGCGGAGCAGCCGGCGTTGAAACCGAAGTCCACGGCGCAGACGGTCATCGAGGGTGTGACCGGCAAGGCGGCGGTGGACCAGGGCCTTTCGGCGCGGGACAAGCTCCGCGTGATCGACGCCCAGCGCCGCAAGGACATGGAGGCGCTGGACAAGTAAAGGCACGGCAATCCGCGGACGCGATTGCGGTTTTGTCGAAGTTGACCATGGCGCGGCACGCTTGAAAAAGTGTATACTTTCTCTTTTTCCATAAGGAGGTGCGCGTGAACTGGCCCCTGTTTTTCAGTACGTTTGTGCTGATTTTTCTCGCCGAGCTCGGCGACAAGACGCAACTGGCGGTGATGAGCCAATCGGCCACGGCGTCGTCGAAGTGGACGGTGTTCGCGGCGGGAGCGATCGCGCTCACCTGCTCCACCGCCTTCGGTGTGCTGGCGGGCGAGCTGCTGAGGCGCTTTGTCCCCGACGAGCGCTACATCAAATGCGCGGGCGGCCTGCTGTTCCTGATCTTCGGCAGCCTGATGCTGCGCGAGGTGTTCCTGCCCCGGGCCGACCGGGTGCTGGCCGCGCCCAAAGAGCTGTCGCACATCACCGGCTGGGTGGGCCGTTTCGTGATCCAGCAGGCGGCGGTCTTCGAGCAGGCGGCGTACGAGGATTACGAGGCGCTGGCGGCGCGGGCGACGGATCCCGAGGAGAAGGCGGTCTTCGCGCGCCTGGCGCTCGAGGAGCGCTGGCATCATGACGCGATGATCGGGGCCATCGCGGCGGGCGGCGGCCGGGACATCGAGATCACCCCCGAAATGGCGGGCGTGCTGCCGCCGGTGGACGAGCTGATCCACGACGCCGCCAAGGCTTCGAAGGACGTCGAGCACGCGATCGAGCACGAGCGCGCCATGGCGCAGTTCTACCGGATCCTGTCGGAGCGGAGTTCGCTGCAGCGGCTGAGCGAGACGTTCGCGGCGCTGGCGGTGGCCGAAGAGACCCACGCCCAGCGGCTGATCGCGCTGCGGAAGTCGGTCAGTCGAACCTTGTAGGCAGGCGGGTATGAGCGACTGGGTTGACATACGCAAAGACGGGCAGCACGTGTCGCGCGAGCGCGGGAAGGCGCGCGAGCTCCGCAAGAGCACCTGGTGGCAGCAGCAGGTACAGGCCGGGGTGTGTCATTACTGCGGCCGGCAGGTCGGCGCCGAGGCGCTGACGCTGGACCACGTGGTGCCGGTCGCCCGCGGCGGGACCAGCACCAAGGGCAATGTGGTGCCGGCGTGCGCGGCCTGCAACAAGACCAAGAAATACCTGACGCCGGCCGAGCGGATTTTGGCGGACCTGGAGCGCGACGGATTGGTGGCGGACGATATGGCGGACGATGAGGGGGACGAGACGTGACGCAGCCGAAACGGCTGATCGTGGTGCGCCCCCACGGCTTCTGCTCGGGGGTCGCGCGGGCGGTGGAGACCGCCGAGGTGGTGCTGGCGCGGTTCCGCGGCGAGACCGTCTACTGCCTGAACGAGATCGTGCACAACCGGCAGGTCGTGTCGCGGCTGGTCGGGCTGGGCATGGTTTTCGTGGACCGGATCGAGGCGGTGCCGGAGGGCGCGCTGCTCCTGTTCTCCGCGCACGGCGTGGCTCCGTCGGTCTGGCAGGCGGCGCGGGCGCGCGGGCTGCGCGTGATCGACGCGACCTGCCCGTTTGTGACCAAGGTGCATGCCGAGGTGCGGCGCTTCGCCTCGCAGGGCGCGGCGGTGATCTGCATCGGGCACCGGCGCCACGAGGAGGTGGTCGGCGTGGCCGGGGAGGCCCCCGGACACGTGCGCATCGTCGAGAGCGCGCAGGAGGCCGAGGCGCTGGCGCTGCCGGAGGGCGCGCCGGTCGCGGTGGTCACGCAGACGACGCTGGGCGAGGTGCAGGTCGAGGCGGTGATGGCGGTGCTGCGGCGGCGGTTTCCCGCGCTGCGGCTGCCGGCCAGCACGGATGTCTGTTACGCCACGCGCAACCGGCAGCAGGCGGTGGCTGCGCTGGCCCAGGTGTGCGGGCGGGTGGTGGTGCTGGGTTCCGCGAACAGCTCGAACAGCCAGCGGCTGGTCGAGACGGCGCGGGCCGCGGGAGCCGAGGCGGTGCTGGTGAGCGAGCTGGCGCAGCTGGACGGGTTGGCCTGGGAGTCGGCCGGGACGGTGGGGGTCGCCAGCGGCGCGTCCACGCCCGAGTCGTTTCTGGATGCGGCGGTGGGGGTTCTGCAGGAGAAGTACGGATTCCCCGCGACCGAGGTGATGGTGGCGGTGGCTGAGGATTCGCACGTGTTCAGGTTGCCGGCGTTGCCGGCGTGAGGGAGGTCGGCTGAGATGGATGACAAGGCGTTGTTTGCGATTTCGTGCGGCTTGTATGTGGTGGGCACCCATTGCGAGGAGGGATTTTCGGGATGCATCGTGGACGCCCTGATCCAGTCCACCGCGTTTCCCGCGACGGTGATCCTGTGCAGCCAGCACCAGACCCGGACCAACGGCTGCATCAAGGCATCGGGCCAGTTCAGCGTGTCGGTCTTGCGCGAGGACGTGGACCCGCTGGTGGTGGCGCTCTTCGGCTTTCAGTCCTCGCGCCACATTCAGAAATGGAACCACATTCCGCATCTGCTGCGCGGCGGGCTGCCGGTGTTGCACAACACGGCGGCGTGGTATGTCTGCAACGTGGTGCACACGCTTGAACTGGCGACGCACTCGATGTTCCACTGCGAGGTGCGGGAGTCGGAGATGGGCGAAGGCGTGCCGCTGACGTACGGGCATTACCGCGAGCACATGAAAACCGCGACGGTGGCGGCGTTCCAGGCGTTCAAGAAAGCGCAGGCCGCCGCGCTGGCCGCCGGCGCAGAGGGCGCGGGCCAGCCGATAGGCTGAGCGCGCAGGGCGCCCGCCGAGCTGAAGGTGAAGTGTCGAGCAGGCGCGCGGCGGGGGTCAGGGGTGGACGGGGCAAGGGGGGAAGAAGCATGAAATACGCAAGGGTGATGGCGGCGGCGATGCTGGCGGGATGCGTGGCGACGGCTGCGGAGAGCGCGCTGCTTCAGCCTTCCGACACGGCGGTGCTGAAGTGGAAGGACGGGAAGAAGGCGGTGTTCCTGCTGGCGTTCGACGACAGTTGCCAGAGCCACGTCAAATCCGCGATCCCCGAGCTGCGCAGGCGCGGCATGGTCGGCACCTTTTACATCAACCCCGGCAACGGGCCGTTCCAGAACGAGCGCCAGGCCTGGGAGCAGGAGCTGCCGAAAGATCCGGCCGTGGTCTTCGGCAACCACACCTTCAAGCATCAGGGGGCCACGAACGCGGTCCAGCTGGATCTCGAGCTGGCACGCTGCGAAGCCGTGATCCGCGCCTGTCATCCGGAACGCGCGCGGCCGTTCCTCGTCTCCTTCGGGCAGCCCGGCGGCGTGCCGTGGACCGTCAGCAAGGACGAGCAGAGCGCCGCTTTGGCCAAGTACAACCTGATTGAACGCCCGCCCTTCTTCGGCTACCCCATCCACGTCAAGACGGCGGAGGCGGTCTGCCGGCTGGTGGACCAGGCCATCGCCAAGGGCGACATGGGGCATCACGATTCGCACGGCGTGGGAGGGGACTGGCTGGTGACGCCGCTGGAGGTGTTCACGGCGCTGCTCGACAAGCTCGACGCCTGCCGCGGCGAGGTGTGGGTCACGGACCACATCACCTATCACAAATACCTGACCGAGCGCGGCAGCGCCGCGGTCAAGGTCGTGCAGTCGGACAAGGCTCAGATTAGGCTTCAGCTCGCCTGCGCGGCCGATCCGGCCTTGTACGATACGGCTCTGACGCTGGAGACCCGCGTGCCGGCGGACTGGACGTCGTGTCGGGTGGCGCAGGGTCCTTCGCGGGCCGAGGTTCAGGCGGTTCAGGGGGTGGTCCGTTATGCGGCCGTTCCGGGCACGGACGAGATCGTCCTTGAGAAGCGGTGAGACAAGACCGAAGGAGCTTGAAGCGCATGATGCGAATTTTTTTGCTGTTGGGCTGTCTGGCCTGCGCGCTGACCGGGTTGGCGGCTGATCCGGAGCTGAACTACGTCTATCCGGCGGGGGGCAGGCCGGAGAGCGAATTCGAGATCGAGGTCGGCGGCGCGGTGCTGCAGGAGGTTGTTCAGGCGGTCGTCAGCGGCGCAGGGGTCAAAGCCACGCTTCTGGGGCCGGCGCGGACCGTCACGTACACGAAGAAGGGCCGGCCGGTCCCGGCGGTCGCGCCGAACCGCTTCCGTTTTAAAGTCGTGGTCGAGAAGTGGGCGGCGCCGGGCGTCCGCTCCTTGCGGGTGGCGACGGCCTATCGGCTGAGCGATCCGGTGCGTTTCGAGATCGGGACGCTGCCCGAGGTCAGCGAGGCGTTCACCAACCAGGCGTTCAACACCGAGATCGCGCTGAAGGCGCTGCCGGTGTGTCTGAACGGGCGCGTGAACGGGGTGGGTGCGGACCGCTACCGCTTTCAGGCGGCCAAGGGTATGACGCTGGTCGCCTTTGCCGAGGCGCGGGCGTTGCCGCGCGGGGCCTTCCATCCGGCGTTGAGTTTGACGGATGCGGCGGGCAAGCCTTGCGAAGGCGTGACCGTTTACGACGCGTCCACCGCGCCGGTGCTGGTCTTCGAGGTGCCGCAGGACGGCGTTTACGGCTTGGAGGTCAAGGCCGCCACGGGCGTCGGGGGCGATGCGTGCGTGTACCGCGTCAAGCTGGGCGAGTTGCCGCTGGTCACCGGGTTTTCGCCGATGGGCGCCCAAGAGGGCGAGAGCCTCAACGTGCGGCTGGCGGGGTGCAATCTGGCCCAGAAGCGCGTGCGCCTCTTTACCGGCGGCAAGAACAGCGAGCTGTGTCTGGAGACGCTGGCTGCGGACGCGCTCGTATTGCCGGGGCTGCGCTTCGATCTGGCGGAAGAGCCGGACGCCGAAGAGCAAGAGCCCAACGACGCCTCAGCGGGCGCCCAGACGCTCGGGCTGCCGTGCGTGGTCAACGGCGAGCTGGATCAGGCCGGCGGACGCGACCTGTACCGCTTCAGCGGGACCGCCGGCGACGTGCTGTATGTGGAGGCGCGGGCCGAAGCGCTGGGCTCGCCGCTGCAGCCGGTGGTGACGGTCCGCGACAGCCGGGGCGCGGCGGTGGCGGGCGGGTCGTTCAACACGAACAACACGGTGCAGGCGGCGATGCAGGGGCGCGATCCTGCGGTGCGGGTGACGCTGCCTGAAACGGGGACTTTTGAGGTGGAGGTGGCGGATTTGCAGGGCCGGAGCGCGGACGGGCTCCGTTACCGCCTGCGCGTGGGGCCGCCGCGGCCGGACTTCCGTTTGTGGATGACGCCGGCCTCGCTCAATGTGCCGGCGGACGGCAGCGCGTTGGCGACGGTCTATCTGCAGCGCATCCACGGCTTCGACGGCGAGGTGCGCGTGACGCTGGATTACCCGCCGCTGAGCATCGCCTGCGAAGGCGGCGTGATCGCCTCCAACGCAACGATGTGCAAGATGACGGTGTCGACCGACGGCGTGCGCTTCCCGCACACGGTCTTCGGGCTGTCGCTGACCGGCGCGGCGCCTGTCGGCGGACGTGTCGTGAAGCGGACGGCCGTGCCGCTGGATTTTTATCGGGTGGCGGAGCGGGTCGAGGCGCAGTCGGCGGGCGAGCTTTCGGCCAAGGCGAGCGTCAGCCTGCGGGCGTTGCGCATCGAGCTGACGGGGAAGTCGCCCGCGCCGCTGCCGCTCCAGACGGTCGTGGCGGTTCCGCTCCAGACGGCGGTGCGTGTGCCCGTGTTCAGTCCGACCCTCGCGCCGCAGGTCGGCAAGCTGTATGAGCCGGTGGTGGTGTGGCCGCCCAAGGGGTTTGTGATCCAAGGCGTGCAGCACACGAACAAGGAGGACTACGTGTTCCTGCTGCTCAAGGCCGACGGGGCGGTGATGCGGGCGGGCGATGCCGGCCGGCTCATTCTCGGTTGCGCGAAGGCGGGCGACACGAACAGGACGGCCGTGGCGGTGACGCAGAGCGTGCCGTTTGTGGTGCGGTAGGGAGCCTGACAGGCAGTTGGACAGTTAGGCTGTTAGGCTGAAAGTTGCCAACGTCTCCGAGCCCATCGACCTAACAGCCTGACAGTCTAAACACCTAAACAGGTTGCATTGAAAAACTCAGCGGACGACACGGAGGTCGTCCCTCCAAGCGCACAGCGGCGTGTTTTTCTCGCATGCTGGAGGGTCGGGCTCCGTCCCGACCGTTCATGGGCGACTTCTTCAGCGCAACCCTGAACCCCTATATCCGTTGGCAGGCGGGGCAGAAGTGGGTGCCGCGCTGGGCGACCACGCTGCGGGCCAGGAGCGTGCCGCAGCGCGGGCAGGGCAGGCCGTCGCGGCGGAACACCTTCAGGGCGTCGGCGTTGCGGCCGCGGTGTCCGGCCACGCTGTAGAAGTTGGCTTCGCCCGAGCCCAGGGTGGTGCCGCTGTTGTCGACGCCGCGCTGGAGCACCTCGCGGATGGCGGAATGCAGGCGCCGGAGCTCCGCCGCGGTGAGCGTGTCGGCGCGGCGCTGCGGGTGCAGCCGGGCCTGCCACAGCGCCTCGTCCACGTAGATGTTGCCGAGGCCGGCCACGCACGTCTGATCCAACAGCAGCGGCTTGAGCATGCGGCTTTTTCCGGCGAGGCGCCCGCGCAGCGCGGCCGCGGTGAAGGCCGCGTCCAGCGGTTCGGGGCCGAGAGCGGCGAACGGGTCCTCGCCCGCGGCGCAGAGGCTGAAGCGGCCGAACTTGCGCGTGTCGTGGAAAACGAGGCGGCGTCCGTCGCCCAGGGTGATCAGCACATGGTCGTGCCTGCCGGGCTGCTCCCCCGCGGCGGCGAAGCGCAGCTTGCCGGTCATGCGCAGGTGGATCAGCAGACGGCCCCCGGTGTCGAGCGTGACGACGATGTATTTGGCGCGGCGCGCGACGCGGGTGACGGTGCGGCCGGTCAGGGCGCGGGCGAAACGCTGCGGCGTCAGGCCGGCGACGGTGCGCGGCCAGCGGACCTCGACGGCGCGGATGACCGCCTGTTCCAGTCCCTGCGCGCGCAGGTCGCGCACGATGGTTTCGACTTCGGGGAGTTCGGGCATAAGCGTTCCTTTGCGGGGAATAGGTTAGAACATTTCCGACAAAAAGAAAAACAAGCAAAATGCGCGGACGCGTCGCCGCGCCCATGCGCAGGGATGCGCATGGCACATTCCCGGATGTGGCACGCCCATCCTTGGGCGTGCGGGATGGAGGGTTCGGTCTGGGCGCGGGTGGGAGTTTTCCGCTCCGCCGCGCTTGTGTCCGGCGGGCCGAGCGGCTATACTGAAAGCATGAAAAGCGCGTATTTTAAATTCGTCATCGGGCTGGCGGCCGCCGCTTTCGCGGCGCTGTCGCAGGCGGAGGTTCCTATGGATGCGACGTGGCGGAAACTGACGGCGGATGAGGAGCGTGTGATCGTCAAAAAGGGCACGGAGCGGCCCTTCTCGGGCAAATACGACAAGCAGGACGCGGCCGGCGTCTACACCTGCCGCCGGTGCGGAGCGGCCTTGTACCGGTCGGAGGACAAGTTCCATTCGGGGTGCGGCTGGCCGTCGTTTGACGCCGAGGTGCCGGGCGCGGTGCGGCATGAGAAGGATGCGGACGGGCAGCGGACGGAGATCCTCTGCGCCACCTGCGGCGGACACTTGGGCCACGTCTTCCTCGGCGAGCGGCTGACGCCGAAAAACACGCGCCACTGCGTGAACTCGGTCTCCATGGACTTCGTGGCCGAGGCCCAGCTGGACCAGCCGTTTCAGCGGGCGGTCTTCGCGGGCGGCTGTTTCTGGGGCGTGGAGTACTATCTGCAGCAGGCCAAGGGCGTGATCCGCGCGGTGAGCGGCTACACCGGCGGCAAGACCGAGCACCCCACCTACGAGCAGGTGTGCGGCAAACGCACGGGGCACATCGAGGCGGTCGAGGTGCTCTTCGACCCGAAGCAGACGACGTACGAGGCGCTGGCGCGGCTCTTCTTCGAGATCCACGATCCGACGCAGACGGACCGGCAGGGGCCCGACATCGGCGAGCAGTACCGCTCGGTCGTGTTCTACCGCGACGAGGAGCAGAAAGCGACGGCCGAGAAGCTGATCGGGCTGCTGCGCGACAAGGGCTTCAAGGTGGCCACGCGCGTGGAGCCGGCCTCGACCTTCTGGCCCGCGGAGACTTACCATCAGGACTACTACTTTCACAAGGGAAAGACGCCCTATTGCCACAGCCCGGTGAAGCGGTTCGAATGAGGGGGCAGACTTTTTCCCACCTCCGAACCGGACTCTGATATAATCCGCCGAAAAGCAACTGAGGATGATGGATGATGAGTCAGGATACACACATTGAGCTTCCCGATTTCGACGACGATGTCGCCCGTGTCGCGGTGCTCGCCAGAAAAGCGACGCGCAAGGCGGCGCGGCTGGCCAACCGGGTCGGTTATTTCGTGGAGCACGCCGAGGGCGCTTGCATCGTCAAGTCGCCGAGACATGTCTTAAAAGTCGCACTGAAAACCAGTACTATCGATGTCAACAAACAGTATACCTTCGCCGACGCCGCGCGTTAAACGCTTGCGGGTTTTCGCCGGACCCAACGGGTCAGGCAAGTCCTCGGTGGTCCAGTTCAGCGCTGAGAATTACCGTATCGGGGCCAACATCAACGCCGAGGAGCTGCAGCGGAAGCTGGAAACCAGCGCGGGCGTCGTGCTGTCGGCCATCCACGCTTCGCTGAGCGGCGACGACCTCAAGGCGTTTTACGGGGCGCACCCCCTGCGCGAGCAATACGGGGAGTGCCCCTTTGTCGTGCTTCAGGACGGGCGTCTGACGCTCCCTGAAACGTGCGACCATTCCGCGCGGCTGTCTTACGCGATGGCGATCCTCGCGGATTACCTGCTGACCCGGCTGCTCGAGGCGGGCGAGGACATCGCTTTTGAAGCGGTGTTCCCTGAGCCCTCCGAGCTGTCGCTGATGCGGCAGGCGAAGGCGGCGGGATACCAGGTCTACCTGTACTATGTCTGCGTGGCCTCGCCGGAAATCTGCAAGCAGCGCGTGGGGCTCCGCGTGACGCAGGGGGGGCGCGGCATGCCCGACGCCCTCGTGGTCGAACAGTACGAGCGCTCGCTGGCCTCGCTGAAGGAGGCCGTCGCCCTGTCGGACCAGGCCTGCCTGTTCGACAACACCTACACGGGCGCGTCGCTGAAGCTGGAAATCAGGCGGGGTACGGAAGTGGTCGCGCATGAGCCGCTGCTTCCGGACTGGATCACCCGCAGCCTGCCCGCGCTCGTGCCGAAGTAGGCGGCGTTTTCCGGCAGAGATTTCTTGAACTCGGCGGTTGGACGAGCAGCCCGTGCCGCCGTACGGGCTTGTGCTCAGCGGTCGGGCGAACACTCCGTGCCGCCGAGCCGACCTGTACGCTTGACCGATGCGCGGCGGCGCGGAGCGCTCGCCCGACCGTTTTCGTTTTGGGCAATTCTGCCAAAAGTACAGCAGGAGATCACGATGATGTCACGGGTCCGGGGGGTGTTGGCGGGATGCGTGTGCGCGCTGGCGTGGCTGGCCGGTGCCGCGACGGTCGATGTCGTGCAGGCGGGAGCCGATCCGGAGGGACGGGCGCTGAGCACCGGGCGCATTCAAGGCGCGATCGACCAGGTCGCCGCCGGCGGCGGGGGCGAGGTGACGGTGCCCAGGGGCGTCTACCGCGTGACCGCGCTGGCGCTCAAGAGCGGCGTGACGCTGCGTCTGGACGAGGGCGCTGTGCTGCGTCCGAGCCGCGACCCGGCGGACTATGGCGAGGAGAAGCTGCCGGTTATCGGCGCGGAAAACGCGACCAACATTGCGGTGGTGGGCACGGGCGTGATCGAGGGCGGAGGCGACTGCTTCTACGACGCGGCAGGCGAAGCCCTGAAGGTCCGGCGGCCGCACTACGTGATCCATTTCCAACACTGCAAAGAGATCCTGATCGAGGGTGTCACCTTGCGCCACAGCATGCACTGGACCTGCCGGCTGAACGCGTGTGAGGATGTGGTGGTCCGCGGGGTGACCATCCGGAACCGGGCCTATGCCGCGCAGCACTGCACCGACGGCATCGATCTGGTCTGCTGCCGCCGCGCGCTGATTGAGAAGTGCGACATCGAGACCGGCGACGACGGGATCTGCCTCAAGAGCGAGCTGGGCAAGAGCGTCCCGACGGACAGGCATCCGGTCATGTCGGACATTACGGTGCGCGACTGCGTGATCGCCACGACCTGCAACGCCACCAAGATCGGCACCGAGACGGTGGGGGACATCCAGAACGTGCTGTTCGAGCGCATCACCGTGCGCAAGCACCGCGAGGCGACGGGCAAGAACCCGATCCCTTCGGGCGTCTGCATCGCGGCGATCAGCCTGCAGTCCAACGACGGCGCCAAGGTGCGCAACATCACCTGCCGCGACTACACCATCGAGGACTGCTACGCGCCGGTGTTCATCCAGCTGCAGGACCGCGACTCGCACCGCGAGTCGGATCTCGGCGCGCTCGGCGACATCGTGATCGAGCGGCTGACATGTGCGCGGTCCATAGCGGCGTCGCAGATCAACGTCAGCGCGGGCGGCCGCATCGGCAAGGTCACGCTGGCCGATTTCGATGTGCGCACCCAGGAGTCGGTCGCCAAGGCGCCGGGGTCGCCGAAACGCCCGACGGGCAAGTATCCGGACGCCAAGGCCAACGGCGTGATGCCGGCTTTCGGGCTTTTCGCGCGCGACGTGGACGGGCTGACCCTGCGCGGCAAGATGAGCTTTAAGGACGGGGGCGGCAGCGGCCGCGCGGCGCTGGTGCAGGAGGGCGTGCAGGGCTTCGACGACAGCGGCGCGGTCAAATGATCGGGGAATGGCCGCTCACGTGCCGGCACGTCCTTTGGCAACGGCAGCCCCATGCGCAGGGATGCGCAGGGCACATCCGGTAGTGGCACGCCCATCCCTGGGCGTGCGGGGCAGGCAAACGGGAGAGCGCATGAATGCAGTTGTGAGGGGGGCCTGTGCGGCGTTTCTGCTGGCAGGGAGCGGGATGGCCGGGGAGATGAACCCGGCGACCGCTTGGATGGCTGAGGCGAAAGTCGGCGCGTTCATGCATTTCTTGCCAGGCGAAGCCAACTTCCCTCTGGTTGAAAAGTTCGATGTTCCGGCGGTGGCGAAACAGCTGGCCGACGCCGGTGTCCGCTATTTCGTTTTCACGCTGGGCCAGAACTCGGGCTATCTGAACGCGCCCAACGCCGCCTATGGCGCCGTCACGGGTTATGCGCCGGGCGAGCGCTGCGCGGCGCGCGACCTGCCGATGGAGCTCGCGGCGGCGCTGAAGCCGCACGGCATCCGTCTCATGCTCTACCTGCCGTGCCAGACGCCGAACGGCGACCTGCGCGCGGTCCGGGCGTTCGGGCTGCCTGAAACGCCGGTGAACCGCGACCGCAAAATCGATCTGGCCTTTGCCCGGCAGTGGGCCGGGGTGATCCGCGAGTGGTCTGACCGTTATGGCGACGCCGTCTCCGGCTGGTGGTTCGATGGCGGTTACGCCTGGGTTGGCTTCGATTCCGAGATCGCCCGCGTGTATGCCGCGGCCGCGAAGCACGGCAATCCGCAGGCGGTGGTGACGTTCAATCCCGGCGTGAGCCTGAAGCGCTGGACCGACGCGGAGGACTTCACGGCAGGCGAGCTCAACGACCCGCTTACGTACGCGTGCGCGGGGCGTTGGCTGGAAGGTTCGCAGTGGCACGTGCTGACCTTCTTGGGCAAGAGCTGGGGGGCGCGCGACACGCGGCATCCGGACGAGGACTGGGCGCGGTGGGCCGGCGCGGTGACGGCGAAGGGCGGGGCCGTGACGCTCGACCTGGGCCCGAACTATGACGCGTCCGTCGCGCCGGTGGGCACGTTCTCCGATGCGCAGCTGATGCAATTGCGGCGGATCGTCCGCGCGGCACGCCCGTAGACGGCGGCTCGCGAGGACGCTCGCCCTCCCAGCGCTTATGAGTGCGCGTCCGCGCTCGCTGCTGGTCCTGTTCTGCCAAGGGCAAGAACGATTTGGGCTAAATCGTCTCGCAGTGACGGGCAGGGCGAGCACTCCGTGCCGCCGTTTCTGGCCGATCAGCGGCGGCGCAGGAGCGCACGCCCTGCCGAGTAAAGCCCAGTCATTTCATCCGATGGTCCCGCTACTTGGACGGCTTGCGCCCGCCGAACACGTAGGCCACATGCGCCGCCGGCAGCGGCTTGGTGATGAACGTGATGGCGACGGCGGTCAAGGCGGCGACGGGCAACGCGATCAGGATGGGGTCCACCACGGCCCAGGTGGGGCTGAACGAAGCCGACAGCAGCGTGGGCTGCCCGAAGAGCGTCTTGCAGAGCCCGAGGCCGGTGGCGGTCTTGGCGTTGATGCAGGCCGACCAGAAGGCGCTGGTGACGAAGCCTGTGAGCATGGAGGCGATGGCCGCCGGCCGCGTCATGCGTTTCCAGAAGAGTCCGCCGAGGAAGGCGGGCAGGAAGGTCGCCGCGCAGATGCCGAAGAAGATGGCGGTGGCCAGCGCGATGATGTTGCCGCGCACCATCTTGCCCAGCATGATGGCGGCGATCAGGCCGACCATGATGCCGAGGCGCGTGATGAGCACCGTGCGCGCCGAGTTGCCGCGGCTGAGGGGCTCGAAGATGTCGCGCCCGACCGCCGTGCCCATGGTGTGGAGCTGGCTGGAGAGGGTGCTCATGGCGGCGGAGAGCAGCGTCATGAGAAAGAGCACGCCGAACCACTTCGGGAAGGCGCTGTTGACGTAGCGCGGGATGATCGTGTCGCTGTTGCCTTGCAGGGTGGTGCCGAGCGTGACCGTGCGGGCGATGGCGATGAGGCCCGGGCGGATGACGTCGGGCGCGCCGTCCGCGCCGTGGGTGAAGGTGACGGACGGGGTCTTGATCAGGTAGTTCAGCGGCTGGTCCTCCTTGTCATCCGGGAGACGGTAGGCGATGAACGCTTTGGCGCGCGCGGTCACGGCGGGTGCGGCGTCGAGCGGGACGCGCGTGAGCGGGCTCTTGCCGTCGGCGCCCGGATCGAGCAGCACGCTCTCCGCCACGATCTGGCAGCGGATGGTCTCGTGTTTGGCGAAGTAGACGTTGGAGAGCGCGCCGACCACGAAAGCCACGCCGGTCATGAAGAGGATGAAGATGCCGCCGGTCGCGACGCCGCGGTTGAGGGACTGCTTGGACTTGACCGTCATGAAGCGCACGATGAGCTGCGGCTGGGCGAGCACGCCGATGCCCACGCCCATGACGATGGTCGAGACCATGATCCACCAGAGGTTGAAACGGGTGGCTTCGGGACCGGTCGCGCCGGCGGCGGCCCAGCCGAAGGCGGGCATGGAGGTCCAGCCCTGGTGCCCGATCGCGGCGAGGGCTTTGGGCACCTGCGGGGCGAGATCGGTGAGCGCCTGGTGGGCGACGGTGAAGCCTCCGAGGGTGTGGTAGGTGACCCCGAGGAGGAAGACCATGCCCACGAGCATGATCGCGCCCTGCAGGGCATCGGTCAGCATGACGCCCTTGATGCCGCCCGCGATGACGTAAGCCGCGACGATGACGGCGAAGAGGTAGAGCGCGGCGTCATAGGAAATGTGAAAAATCGGCCCGATGAACTCTGCGCCGCCGATGATGACCGCCATGGCATAGAGCGGCATGAAACAGAAGATGATGAGGGCGCAGACGATCTGCACGAAACGGCTGTCGTAGCGTTTGCCCATCAGCTCCGGGAAGGTGTGCGCGTCGAGGTGGTGGCCCATGCGCCGCGTGGGGTTGCCGAGCACGACGAAGGCGATGAAGATGCCCACGAAGATGTTCAGCACCGTGAGCCACAGCAGCCCCATGCCGAAGTTGGCGGCCACGCCGCCGAAGCCGACGATGGCCGAGGTGCTGATGAAGGTCGCGCCGTACGAGAGCGCCATCACCACCGGGTTCGCGTTGCGGCCGGCGACGAGATAGTCCGAGGCGGTTTTGGTCTGGCGGTAACCTTGGTAGCCGAGATAGCCGATGGCCAGAAGGTAGACGAGCACGACGATGAGCGTGAAGAGATCCATGTCAATGATTCCTTGGCGGGGTTGCGTTTCGCGCGAGGTCAGAGCGCGGCTTCGATTTCCTCTTTTTCTTCCTTGGCCCACTGGACGTCTTCCGGCTTAACCGGCTCGTCGCCCCGGTTCCACTGCAGGATGCCGTAAACCACGCACACGAGCGAACCGCCGATCGAGAGCAGATACGCGACCGCCACCCACGGATCCTGGATTCCGACTATCATGCCGCCTCCTTTGTTCAGGCTGTCCCGCCTGAGGGTGTCCCGCCAGCCGGATGTGCGTCCGAAGAGCCGTCAGGCAGAACATGAAGTCGTTACTATACGAAGAAACGTCGTAGGCGCGCAAGGGGGGAATACAATAAAAAACACGCCTGCGCACAGGGTGCAGGCGTGTTTTCATGGCGGCCCGTCCGGGGCCGGACCGCGCGGGGCGAGACCGTTCAGGGCGCGGGCGCTTTGGCCGGGGCCTTGGCCGGCGGCGGGGTCGCGCCGGGCTGCTGCATGTGCTGGGCGCGCTCCTGCATCATGGCCTTGCGCTCCTCGTCATTGAGCTTGCCGTCGCCGTCCTTGTCGAAGCGCTTGAGCATCTCCTGCATCCTCGGGGCGGCTTCCGGGTGGCGCTGCTTGAACTGCTCCAGCATGGCGGCTCTCTCCGCGTCGTCCAGCTTGCCGTCGCCGTTCTTGTCGAACTCCTTCTCGCGGGCTTTCATGAACTGCTCCCGCTGCGCCTTGCGGGCCTCCAGCATGGCGGCCTTTTCCGCGTCGTCCAGTTTGCCGTCGCCGTTCTTGTCGAACTCCTTCTCGCGGGCCTGGCGCATCTTCTCGCCCATGGCTTTGCGGGCTTCGAGCATGGCGGCGCGCTCCGTGTCGCTGAGCTTGCCGTCGCCGTCCTTGTCAAACTGCTTGAGGGCGTCGGCGCCCATGTTCACGCGCTTGGGAAACTCCTGCGCGGCAGGCGGGGTCGCGCCCTGGGCCAGGACGGAAGAGGTGGCCGTGACGATCGCCAGCATCGCGGCGAAACAGATTCTGCTCATTGCATTACTCCTTTTGTTCGTTAGATCCGCTAGACGCAACGTCCTTTTAAACGGGCTGTCCGGCCGATTATTGCCCATCCTTTTTGAAAAGTTGCCGCCGCAAGTTTACGTTGCGCGACTCTGGCCGGTTTCGCTATGATAACCCGCATGAAACACCTGTTTTCCCTGTTTGTGCTGTTCGGCGTTCTGCTCGTGTCCGGCTGCCGCGTGTCGGATGTCCGCGTGTTCACGGTCAAGGTTCCGGCCATGGCTGCGGAGGAGGATGTGCAGCGCATCCGCAAGGCGCTGGCGCCGCTGAACGGCGTGAATAAGGAGCAGGCCGTGTACGACGTGAAGGAGCACACCGTCACCGTCACCTATGACTCGATGGTGGTCGCGCACAAGAATATCGAAATCGCGATCGCGGAGGCCGGCTACGGCGCGAACGGCATCCCGGCGATTCACGCCGCCGCGAAATAGGCGGGCGCCATGCGCGGGCCGATCGCACACTTTCTCGATCACATCGCCTACGAGCGCGGCCTCGCCGCGAACACCCGCGCCGCCTACGAGACGGATCTGCGCATCTTCGCGGCATTCCTGCAGGCCCGCTGCGGCCTCGCAGGCTTCGACCAGGTCAGCCGGGACCACATCGCGGCCTTTCTGGATGAGCAGCGGCGGCAGGGGATGGCGGCGTCCACGCGGGCGCGGCGTCTGATCGCCATCAAAGTGCTGTTCGCCTTTCTGTGCGCCGAGGGGCGCGTGCCTGCGGACGTCACCGCGGTCATGGACGCGCCGGGCAAGGGCCGGCAGTTGCCGCGCACGCTGTCGGAAGCGGATGTCGCGCGGCTCCTCGGGTCGGTGTCGGGCGATACGGCCCACGACGTGCGCGACCGGTGCATGCTGGAACTTTTCTACGCCTGCGGGTTGCGGGTCTCGGAAGTCACGGCGCTGCGTGTCGCCGACGTGCGGCCGGAAGAGGGCCTTGTGCGCTGCGTCGGCAAAGGGGACAAGCAGCGGGTGATCCCGATGGGCGACGAGGCGGCGCGCTGGTTCCGGCGCTATCTGGCGGAGGCCCGGCCGCGCTTCGCGCGGCGCGGCGACGCGGCGGAGGCGTGCCTGTTCCTGACGCAGCGGGGGACGCCGTTCACACGGCAGGGCGTGTTTGTGATGCTGGTCAAACGCGCGCGGGCCGCGCAGATCGGCAGCGCGCTCTCTCCCCACGTTTTGCGCCATTGCTTCGCCAGCCACCTGCTGGCCCACGGTGCGCAGATCCGCGCGATTCAGGAAATGCTGGGGCATGCCGACATCGCGACGACGCAGGTTTACACCCACGTCGACGAGGGGCACGTCACGCGCACCCACACCCGCTTTCACCCGCGCCATTGAGGGCCGCCGCGCCGCGCGGAAGCGCCATTGGCGCGGCAAAGCAAGCGTGAATAGTGAAAAAATATCAGGGTTTTTTGTTTTTGGTGTTGATTCTTAAGAAAAATAGATTATGTTGTACATCGTTGTGGGTTTTGATCCCACGCAAAAAAAGGAGTAAACTTATGGCTAAGAAGGCAACGCCGAAGACGAAGAGCGAAATCATGGCAGCAATCGCTGAGGCTGCGGAGATCAGCAAGAAGCAGGCTGTCACGGCCTATGAAACGATGCTTAACATCGCTTACGCTGGCGCTAAAGATCCGAAGGGCATCATGCTGCCCGGACTCGGCAAGCTGATTAAGGTCAAGCGCCTGGCGCGCTCCGGCCGCAATCCCGCTACCGGCGCGACGATCAAGATCCCGGCGAAGACGGTGGCCAAGTTCCGTCTGGCGAAAGCCGCCAAAGATGCTGTGCTCAGCAAGTAATTGTTGAACCAGAGCTCTCTTTCCGGGGGGTGCCGCACATGCGTGCGGCACCCCTTTTTTATTGAATGCGGCTTTCTTCCCCCGGGTGCTTTCTGCTATGCTTCCGACATCTTTTTTATGGGCGGCTAAGGGCACGCCGTTTGCCGCCCGCACACCCTTTGCATGAAATGAGGACCAGCGATGCGACGCCTTGAGGAACGGGTCAGACAAGAGCTTTTGATTTGCGATGGCGGGATGGGCACGCAGCTGCACGCGCTCGGGCTGCAGCCCGGCGAGTGTCCGGAAGCCTGGTGCCTGGACAAGCCGGCGCTCGTGCGCTCGGTCCATCAGGCGTACCGCGCGGCGGGCAGCGCGATCGTCGAGACCAACACCTTCGGCGGCAACCGCTACAAGCTGGCACACTACGGGCTGGCGGAGTCGGTGGCCGCCATCAACCGCGCCGGCGCGGCGCTGGCGCGCGAGGTCGCGGGCGACACGCAGCACGTGATGGCCAGCATGGGGCCGACCGGCGCGTTCATGGAGCCTTACGGCGACGAGACCGAGGCGGCGTTCTACGAGGCCTTCGCGGAGCAGGCCCGCGCGTTCGAGGAGGGCGGGGCCGACGCGGTGATCGTCGAGACCATGATGGCGATCGAGGAGTGCTGCGTGGCGGTGCGCGCGGTGCGCGCGTGCACGGGGCTGACCTGCCTCGCGAGCTTCACGTTCGACCCGCAGCCGGACGGCGGGTACGCCTCGATGATGGGCGTGACGCCCGAACAGTTCGCGCGGCAGGCGTTGGCGGCGGGCGCGCATATCATCGGCGCGAACTGCGGGACCGGCGCGGACCACATGCTCGCCATCGTCGCGCGCCTGCGCGCGGCGGCGCCCGAGGTGCCGGTCATCGCGATGCCCAACGCGGGCATGCCCGTGCTGGTGAACGGCGAGACGGTTTTCCCTGAGGCGCCGGACGAGATGGCGGCGAAAGTCGGGCGGCTGGTTGCGGCGGGCGCCTCGATCTTGGGCGGCTGCTGCGGCACCACGCCGGCGCACATCGCGGCCATGGCCCGCCAGCTCCATTCAATCCGGTAGGCGCGCGAGCGGGGGTGACAATGTTGTTCTGGATCGCACCGTATCTGACGACGCTCTGGGGGCCTTTCCGGCTCTTCTCGTCGCACATGATGCTGCTGGCCGCGGGAACGCTGACCGGCGGGCTGATCGTCTGGAGTTTTCTGCCGCGCCTCTGGGACCGGCTGCCGACGGACCGCGGCAAGATCTTCGCGGCGGACGGCGGCCGGAAATCCGTCGGCAAGCCCACCGGCGCGGGCTTGCTGATCGCGCTGCTGCTGGTTCCCGTGCTGGTGCTGTTCGTGCCGATGAGCCCGTGGGACGCGGGCGTGGTGGGGTGCCTGTATCTCAGCATGCTCTTCGGCTACCTGGATGACTGCAGCAATCTGCCGTGGAGCGAGCTCAAAAAGGGCCTGCTCGACTTGGCGGTGGCCTTGGCGGCCGCGGGCTTCCTCTACATGGGCCAGGGCTCGCAGGTGTGGCTGCCGTTCTTGAAACACGCGGTGACGGTGCCGGCCTACTATTACATTCCCTGTGCGGCGATGCTGCTCTGGTTCACGCTGAACGCCACGAACTGCTCGGACGGGGTGGACGGCCTCGCGGGATCGCTGACCCTGCTCTCGCTCTTCGCTCTGGCCGGGCTGCTCTACGGCGTGGTCGGCTACCGGCCGATCGCCGACTACCTGCTGATCCCGCACAACCCCGACGGCGCGCGCTGGGCGATCCTGCTCGCCACGGTGGCGGGCTCGCTGGCGGGGTACCTGTGGCATAACGCCGAGCCGAGCCGGGTGCTGATGGGGGACGCGGGCTCGCGGCTGCTGGGCATGCTGGTGGGGGTGGCGGTGCTGGTGGCGGGCAACCCGTTTCTGATCGTCGTGGTCTCGCCGGTCGTGCTGGTCAACGGAGGCACCGGGCTGTTCAAGCTGATCCTGTTGCGCGGCTTCCGCCGCCTGGGCTTTGATGTGCGGCCCACGCACACGTTGTCGGCGGAGGCGGCCGAGAGTCAGTTCGCGCTCGTCAAGGCCCTGCACAGCATCCGTTTCCCGCTGCACGACCATTGCCGCAAGAACATGCACTGGAGCAATGCGCAGGTCCTGATGCGCTTCGTGCTGATCCAGTCGTTTCTGACGCCGCTGCTGTTTGTCATCCTTGTCAAAATCCGCTAGCGGAAGGAGCGCCCGTGAAGGTCCAAGTGATTCTGCTCGCACTCGGTGCCCGTGACCGCTGGTGCGCGGACGGCGCGGCCCTTCTCGCGGCGCACGCGCGGGTCAGCCCGGAGGCGGTGGCGCGGGCGGACGACCTGGCCGAACAGGCGCTCAGGCCGGGGGCTCCCGCGCTGGCCGCGCTGTTCGCCGCGGCGGACGCGGCGTACGTCGTGGGCTGTTCGCGGCCGCGCGCGGCCCAGGCCTTGCTCGATTTCGCCGGCGTGCCGTGGCGCGGACGCACCGTCGAGTGGGTCGCGCTGCCGTTCGACCGCGAGGCGCTCAAGCGCGAGTACGGCGTGCCGTGGTATCCGGTCATCGACCGCGCGCGCTGCACGGGCTGCGGGACCTGTCACGACTACTGCCTGTTTTCGGTTTACGAGCAGACGGGGAAAGGCGACCCCTCCGGGCGCGTGCGCGTGGCGGCGCCGCTGAACTGCAAGACCGGATGCCCGGCCTGCGCGCGGCTCTGTCCCGCGGGCGCGCTGATCTTCCCGTTCTGCCACGAGGCCGAGCTCAACGGGGAAATCGCCGTTCCGGCCCGCCGTTCCGCCGATGAGCTCGCGGCGGTTTTGGGCGACGATCCCATGCGCGTGCTGGCCGAGCGTCGCAGGCAGAAGCGGCCGCCGTTGATCGACCCCGCCAAATTCGAACAGGCCGAGAAAGACCGCGTCACCTATTCCGGCGTGGTGTGAAAAGGAGCTGCAACCTGGAAACTGGAAATTCGAAATCGGGTCCTGTGAAGCCGGCTGCGCAGCGCACCCTGCTGGCGCTGCGCATGCTGCGCGAGACTCCGCCGCGCCTGCTGTGGAACTTTGTCGTCGGCGCGGGGCTCGGCAACCTGCGGGCGATCCGCCGCTTCGAGCGCCGCAAGCAACACGGGACCGTGTTTCCGCCTTTCGTGTTCATCAGCGCCACGCAGCGCTGCAACCTCGCCTGCAAGGGGTGCTGGGCGACGGGGGTGCCGCGGCCGGTCGATATGGCGCCGGAGCTGCTCCACAAGATCGTGACGGAGAGCTCCGCGCAGGGGTGCCGGTTTTTCGGCATCCTCGGCGGCGAGCCGCTGCTGCTGCCGTGGCTGCCTGATTTCTTCGACGCGCACCGCGGCTCCTACTTCCAGCTCTTCACGAACGGGCAGCTGCTGGACGACGCGCTGGCGAGGCGGCTGCGGGCGGCGGGCAACGTCTCGCCCCTGATCAGCATCGAGGGCGGCGCGGCGACGTACGCGGCGCGGCGCGGCGACGGGCGGGCCTACGGTACGGCGCTGGAGGCCCTGGCGTGCTGCAAGCGGCAGGGGCTTATCACGGGCGTGGCCACCAGCGTCTCGGCGTCGACCTTCGCCGATGTGGTGACGCCCGCGTTCATCGACGACATGGTCGCGCGCGGCGCGCATTACGTCTGGTACTACATCTACCGTCCGTCGGGCACCGAACCGGGCTTCGACGAGGCCTTGGACGACGGGCAGGTGCGGGCCCTGCGCCGCTTCCTGCTGGAGCAGCGGCGGCGCTGCCGCGCGGCGGTGATCATCGACGCGTACTGGGACCACGACGGCAACGCGCTCTGCCCCGCCGCGACGGGAATCAGCCACCACATCAACGCGTTGGGTGACGTGGAGCCCTGTCCGCCGCTGCAGTGTTCGGATGCCCGCCTCGATCTCGCGGCGGATGTGGCCGCGACGATCGAAGGCTCGGCTTTCCTGAAGGCGTTCCGGGCCGAGGTGCCGACGCTGACGCGCGGCTGCGTGCTGATGGATCATCCGGCCGAGCTGGCGGCGCTGGCGGCGCGCTGCGGCGCGCATGACAGCTCCGGGCGCGGGAGCTTCTTCGCCGAGCTGGCGGGCCGGCCGGTCTGCGGCTGCCACAATCACGCCGGGCCGCCCATGCCCGAGACGTCCTGGGCCTACCGCTTCGCCAAACGGCACTGCTTCTTCGGCTTCGGCGCCTACGGCTGAGAGGTTTTAGGCTGTAGATTGTGGACCAACGGCTCGCCGGCCGCAGGGTGACATGGACCTTTTGGCCGTCCAAACTTCGTGCCCGACGGTTTTTTAAGAAACGGCAGGAGCTGTTTCCGGCCGCGCCCGGAGGTCGCGGGCCACCGGGTGGCGCGGGCTCTCCGAGCGCGCCCCGGCGGAGGCCTCGGGGAGGCGTCCCTGCCGCCATGCGTCGCGGCGGGCCGGCTCAGCCGCTGCAGGTCCTGGCCGTCTTGGGGAGCGTCACGCAGAAGGTGGAGCCTTGGCCGGGTGCGCTCGCGAGGGTCACGGTGCCGCCGTGGGCCGCGATGATGACCTGCACGATGTTCAGCCCGAGGCCCAGTCCCTTCTCCGCCTCGCGCGCCTTTTTGCCGCGGAAGAGGCGTTGCCAGATCAGGCCCTGCTCGTCTTCCGGAATGCCGATGCCGGTGTCGGTCACGCGGATGACGACCGAATCCGGCTGCACCTCGAACGTGAGGGTGACTTGGCCGCCTTTGGGCGTGTACTTCAGGGCGTTGTCCACGAGGTTGGCCAAGGCGCGGGCGATGCGGTACTTGTCGCCTTCGATCAGCATCTCCTGTTCGGGCAAGCGCGCAACGAGGGTGATCTTTTTCTCCTCGGCGATCAGGGAGTAGAGGTCGGTGATCTCGCCGATGAGCTGGGTGAGGCTGAAGGGCTGGATGTTGAGCTCGACGAAGCCGCTCTCCATCTCGCGCACGTCCATCAGGTTCTGGAGCTGGAGCTGGGCCCGGTCGCAGTCCTCGATGATGTCCGCCAGGGTGTCGGCGAGTCCGGCGGGGAGCTGCTTGTCGTGCAGGGCGAATTCGGAGGCGCCGCGGATGCGGGCGAGCGGGGTGCGGAAATCATGGGCGACGTTGTCCATGGTCTCGCGCATGGCCTGGATCAGGCTGGCGTATTTGCCGGTCATGACCGTGAAGAGCCTGCCGAGGGTGTCGAGCTCGGCGATCGCGCTGGTGACCGGCGGGGCGCCTTTCTCGAACGCGTGGGTCTCGATGATGTGGCTCATGGACTCCGTGATGAGGTGGATGGGGCGGAGGGTGATGAACATCATGAAGATGCCGGAGACAAAGGAAAGCAGGGTGGACAGACCCATGAAGAGCCAGAGGGTGCGCGACATCATGGATTTCTGGTCGTACTCGAGAAAAGAGCCTTTGCCGACCTGCAGGGTGCGCCCGTCTTTCAGACGCAGGGTCTGCACCTGGATATGGCGGTGGAGCGGCTTGAGGTAGTATTCGCCCCATCCGACCGCAGGCGCGGCGGCCGGGCTGCGCGGGGCGTTGGAGCGCCATTCCGGAATGTCGATGTCTTTGGGCTTGGTGATGGCGTACTCGATCTTGCCTTGGGGGCTGAGCACGCGCACGATGACGATGGTGGAGGGCGGGTAGCGCTCGAGGGTGATCTCCTCCGCAAGCCAGTTCCCGTCCTTGTTCTGGTCGAGGATTTCCGCGAGCTCCTCGCTCTCGGCCCGCACGTCCTGGCGGTCGAAGCCGCGGGCGGACTTGGTGATGACGCGGCTGCTGAGGAAGAAGATGCCGCCGGTGCAGAGGGCGTAGACGATCAGGTACCCCATGCCCAAGTAGACGGCGAACGACCGGAACTTTTTATTCATCCGCCCGGAAAACATAGCCGACCCCCCGCATGGTTTGGATCAGTTTGTTGGGGAAGCCGGCGTCGAGCTTGTTGCGCAGGCGGCAGACGAGGACGTCCACGATATTGGTCTGGGGGTCGAAACTGTAGTCCCAGATGCGCTCGAGGATCAGCGTTTTGGTGAGCGGCCGGTTGGGGCTGCGCATGAGCAGCTCCAGCAGGGCGAACTCGCGCGGCTGCAGATCGATCTTCTTGTCGCCGCGGACGACCGAGCGCCTCAGCAGGTCGACGGTGACGTCGCAGACGGAGAGGGTTGTGCTGCTCTTGCCTTTCTGGGCCGCGCCCTGGGTGCGGCGCGTGATGGCATGGATGCGGGCCGCCAGTTCCGAGAAGGAGAAGGGCTTGGTCATGTAGTCGTCGGCGCCGGATTCCAGGCCCGAGACGCGGTCGTCGACGGCGCTCTTGGCGCTGAGCACGAGCACGGGGGTGAGGTCGTTCTTGTTGCGCATGTGCTTGAGGAGCGCGATGCCGTTCTTCTCCGGCAGCATGATGTCGAGCACGACGGCGTCATAGCGGTTCGCCTCCCAGAGCGCGAGACCTTCGGTGCCGGTTGAGGCCGTGTCGACGGTGTGCCCGTCCTGGCGCAGGCCTTTGCTCACAAAAGCCTGGATCTTTTCATCGTCTTCGATCACTAACATGCGCATAGCAAGCCTCCCGGCGTCGAGTCGCGCTACAGGTTGTCGAAGCACGCCAGCGGGGCGTCTTCTGACGGCGGCCGTGCGTAGATGAGGTGCGCCTGCACAACGGCGAGGATGATGAAGAGCGGCAGGAGCAGCTCCTGGCCCTCCTCGAACACGGTGGTCAAGGCGTGCTGGCTCGGAGAAAGATGGATGCCGCAGCTGTGGCGCAGTTCGGCCGGCAAGCGGTCGAACAGCTGGCTCAGCAGGGCGGCGCCGCCCAGAAAGGCGACCGACCAGCAGACGGGATGCAGCTTGGCGAGGCCCCTGAGCAGCCGGCGCAGAAAATAGAGCAGCGTCCCGCCGCAGAGCGCGAGGGCGAGCCCGAAACAGGCGGCGACGATGAGCCGGTCGGCCAGCGGATTGTCGGCGTTGAGGAGGTATTTGAGTTTGAACGGCGTGCCGTGCGTGGCCCCGGGCAGGTTCGAGGTCGTGATCAGCAGCTTGTGCCAGTCGAGCTCGCGGCTGATGGCGAACAAGGTGATCAGGGAGAAATCCGCGAGCCAGAAATTGCGGTGGCGGCCGGGGCGCACGGGCGGCAAGAGCCAGAAGAACGCGATCTGCAGGAAGAAAAAGCCGATGGTCGCCGCCTCGACCGGCGAGGCGCCGTTGTTGTTGAAATGGGCATTGATCCACTCGGGCGTGTGCGTCGCCCAAACCGCGGAGAGCACAATGGCGCCGGCCAGCCACAGCAGAGGCGCGGCCAGCCACGAGAACTTGGTTTGCAGGAAAAGCATGGAACACGCACCTTTCGAAAAGGCAAATAATATACCGAAAGTGCGGAGGGGAAACAAGCCCCTGTGAACAAAATGACACCGCAGCAATGTTGGCGGGGGGGCGTCGCGCGCCGGCGGCCCTGCGGGCCGCGCGGCGGATTTAGAAGAAGCGGCGGCGGGCCAGGACGATCACGACGGCCACGGAGATCAGGATCGAGACGCCCATCAGGATCGCGAAGGCGTGGGGATAGTGCTGCATCGGCAGCGCGACGTTCATGCCGTAGATGCTGCCGACCAGCGTGGGGAGCATGAGCACGACCGTGATGGAGGTGAGGTACTTCATCACGTTGTTGAGGTTGTTCGAGATGATCGAGGCGAACGTGTCGAGCGTGCCGGTGAGGATGTTGCTGTGGATGGTGGCCATCTCCAGCGCCTGGCGGTACTCGACCGCGACGTCCTCCAGCACGTCGAGGTCCTTGTCGGGGATGTCGAGCTGGCGCGTGTGCTCGAGCCGGCCGATCAGGATGTCGTTCGCCTTGAGGGAGGTGGTGAAGTAGACCAAGCTCTTCTCGATGTTCAGCAGCCGCATCAGCGCCTCGTTCGAGATCGACTCGTGCAGGTCCTGCTCCACCATGTCCGCCCGCTGGCGGATGTCGCGCAGGTAGCGCAGGTAGAGGATCGCGGAGTGCCACAGGAGCTGGAAGGCGAAACGGAACTGATCCTCGGGCGGGCAGACGCGGCGGATCTGGTCCAGAAAGGTGCTGGTCACGGGCGTCTGGCGGTTGCAGATGGTGATGACGTTCGTGTCGGTGAGGATGATGCCGAGCGGCAAGGTGTGGAAGGGGATCAGGTTCTCGTGCGGCTCATGGTACGGCACGTGGCAGATCAGGAGCGTCACGCCCTTTTCGATCTCGAGACGGGGCCGCTCGTCTTTGTCGAGGGGGTCGGTGAGGAACTCGCGCGGGACGCCGGTGAGCTCCTGGACGCGGGAAATCTCCTCGGTGGACGGGTCGGCCAGGTTGATCCAACACGAACCGGTCAAGGCGGGCACCTCTTTCAGGCCACCGCCTTCCCAGTGATAGATTGTAAACATGGCCGCCTCCTTTCCCGCTCCAAACGGCTTTGTTTGTACTCCTCAGGCCGGTCAGATGCAAGCGGTTTCTGAAAAAAAAGGCGGCTCGTCGGAGTCTCGCCTTCCAGGCGTCCCCGGGGCGCAGGAAAGGAATCAAACGTTCACCGCTTGACGCCTGCCCCTCGGGGAGGGAGGAAACGCGCGTGAGCGGCGCGTGCCGAGCGTTCGGCGTCGAGCGCTTCCTCGGCAAGAAACGTCCGCTACGGCTTTTGCCGTCTCAGTCTTTCAGCAGCGGCAGGAGCGCGTCGCGGCAGGCGTCGTGCACGCCGGCGTTGGTGGCGAGGAACGCCATGCGGTGCTTGGGGTAGGACTTGAGGATCTCGCACCGGCCGCCCGCGCGCTCGACGATCAGGCTGGCGGCGGCCATGTCCCAGACGTAGATGCCCGACTCGAAGTAGCCGTCAAGCTTGCCCGCCGCCACCAGGCACATGTCCACCGCGGCCGCGCCGAGGATGCGCGGCCGCTGCGCGATTTCCGCGACCTTGCGCATGAAGCGGAACGCGTGCTCGCCGAGGTCCCACTTGTCCGCGCCGGTCGCCAGCATCGCGAGGTCGATCCGGACGGTCTGCGAGACGTGGATGGGCGCGCCGTTACAGAGCGCCGGACCGTCGCAGGCGGCCTCGTACATCTGGCCCATCTCGGGGAGGAAGACCGCGGCGGCGATGGCCTTGCCCCTGTAGCGCAAGGCCACCGAGCAGCACCACCAGGGCAGGCCGTGGAAGAAGTTGATCGTGCCGTCGATCGGGTCGATGATCCAGACGTAGTCGCTCTCGGGCAGGGGCGCGTCGCAGGTCTCCTCGCCGAGGATGGCGTGGTCCGGGAAGGCCGCGAGGATGACGGCTGTGGCGGTTTCCTGAGCCTCGACGTCGAGCTTGTGCTTCACGTCGGTGCGCAGGAGCGAGTTCACGTCGCCGCGGCGGTGGAGGTTGGCGAGGACGTGTTCGCCCGCGCGGCGCGCGGCGAGGGTGGCGACGGCTTGGAGCTGCTGGGTAGCGATCATAGGGGTTCCGGGGTCGGCGGTTCGCGGTTAACTTTTCACCGGGCGATTTATAGCACGTTTCCCGGGGCAGAGCAACTTGGCGGATCGGGGCCTGCCGCCCCACTCAGCCGCCCGCCTGCCGGATCGGGTGCGATTCAGCTTCGTTGAAACTGAGTCGCACCCAGGAGCATTCAGGAGTTGGGATTGAGGAGTTGGAAGCGCGGAAGACCCTGGAAACAGGGCGTTCGACAAGGAGGAGCCCTTCCGCGAACAACCGTTTCTTGAGGCACGACGTTTGACCTCATTTTGAAGACACGAACACGTTCGCTGCCATGGCATTGCAACTCCCAACTCCTAAATCCGACCTCCTCCTTCGGGTGTGGATTCAACGAAGTTGAATCACACCCTTCCGGATCAGGCCCCGCACAATGGGCTTGAAAGAAGAGAATCCCGTATGTTAACGTTTTCATACGGTTGATCGCCTGCCCCCGCGTCAGGCGACCGGATGCCGCAACTCAGGCGAACAACGGCAAGGGCCCGGGCGCGGGACGGCCCGAAGGAAGGAACATCCGATCGGAGGCGTGACTATGGCGGTCATTGAAACACGGTCTCCCGGCCAGACTCCGCAGGCTCAGAGCGCGGAGCGCACGTGGCCCGCGTGGCATGCGACCCTGTTGAACTACCGGGATTCCAGTGCCGGCCAGGCCAGCTGGCAGGTTCTGAACACGCTTCTGCCTTACGGGTGCCTGTGGTTCCTGATGATCCTCTCGGTCCAGCGCGGCGGCCCGTATGCCCTGACGCTGGCGCTGGCGGTGGCCGCCGCCGCTTTTCTGGTCCGGATCTTCATCCTGTTTCATGATTGCGTGCACGGTTCGCTCTTCCCGCGCAAAGGCGCGAACACTTTCTTCGGTTATGTTTTCGGCGTGCTGGTCTTCACCCCGTTCGAGGACTGGCGCTTCAGCCATCTTCGGCACCACGCCACCTACGCGAACCTTGACGCGCGCGGGTTCGGCGACATCTGGACGCTGACGCGCACCGAGTACGCTGCCAAACCAAGGGCGCTCCGGCTGTTTTACCGCTTCTACCGCAGTCCGGTGGGGCTGCTGGGGCTGGGCGCGCTGTTCAGCTTCCTGCTCCGCTACCGTCTTCCGACGCACACGACGAAGCGCAAGGAACGGATGAGTGTTCTGCTCACGAACCTGCTCATCGCCGGGATGGTGATGGTCGCCGCCCGCTGCCTCGGGTGGCGGACGTACCTGCTTGTCCAGCTGCCCGTGTTATGGATGGCCGGCGCGGCGGGGGTCTGGCTCTTCTTCGTTCAGCACCAGTTCAAGGGGGTGTACTGGGCGCGCAAAGGGGAGTGGAGCGGGTTGCGGGCCGCCATGGAGGGCAGCTCCTTTTACCGTTTGCCGGCGGTGCTGCGCTGGTTCTCCGGCAGCATCGGGTACCACCACGTGCATCACTTGGGCCCCCGGATTCCGAATTACCGGCTCAAGGCGTGCTACGATGCCGTTCCCGCTCTGCAAGCCAGGCCGCCCCTCACGATCCGGCAAAGCCTGGGCGCCGTCCGGCTGAAAGTCTGGGACGAGGAGCGCCAAGAGCTGGTCGGCTTCAGCTGATCTCCGCCTTCGGGCTGCCATCGTGCTCAAGCATGCAGGCCCGTGCAAGGGGGTTACAAGGAAGCTATTCGCAAAGTTGGGCGAGGAACGCGGCAGGGGAAAGGACCGGGGTGCTGCCGACAACTTTTCTGGGGTAGTGCTTGAGGTTGCCGGTAACAATGGGGACACAAAGGCTGGCAGCGGCTTCCAGAAAGATCACGTCATCGGGGTCAGGCAGGTCATGGGCGTTAAACACGGGGGAAAAGGGCGCGTGCCGGGCGCGTGAACGGATGGCGTCGAGCAGGAAATGGACTTTGGACGGGGGAAATCCGAATTTCGGGCGGCCCAATACGGTCTCATATTCCGCCAGTATGCTGTCTGTGACAACCGGCTGACAAAGACCGTCGAGAATCGCATCTAGCAGTTTGCCGGGGGTCCCGTCCGGTGAGAGCATTCCCGAAACGACCACGTTGGTGTCGAAAACGGCGGCGGTCATGGGATGGCCCGGCGGGTCTTGCGTTCGGCGCGCGCGGCCCGGATCTCTGAGGTGATCTGGTTGAGCGAGAGCTTGTCTGTGCCTTTGACGCGGCTTGAGGTCCGCAGGTCGGAGAGTGCCAGACGCGCCCGCGCCATGCGGATGGCTTCTGCCAACTGCTCGGGATCCTCGCCTTCGGCCAGGTCAATCAGCATGGCCATGGGTTTGCCGTTGTTCGTCACCAAGGCCGTGCCGTACGCGGCCAGCGTCTCGCGGACGAGCTTGGGGGCCTTCAGATCTTTAACAGCCAAGTAATTCATGATGATATGATAATCTGATGATCAGGTGATTGTCGAGAGGGAAGAAGAGATGAAAAGGTCTCACAATTTAGAAGGAAGGTCCCATGGCGAAGGGACGCTTTATGACGGCGGCGGGCGGACGCGGTGCGTGGGGGTGGCTTCGCGCGGGTCTTCGGGCCAGTAGTGTTTGGGGTAGCGGCCGCGGAGGTCTTTGCGGACGTAGGCGTAGCCCGTGGCCCAGAAGCTCTCGAGGTCGCGCGTGACCTGCACGGGCCGCTGCGCGGGCGAGAGCAGGTGCATCACGACGGGCACGCGGCCGCCCGCGATCGCGGGCGTCCGGGTCAGGCCGAACACCTCCTGGATGCGCACCGCCATGTACGGCGCGTCCTGGTCGTACTGCACCTGGATGCGCGAGCCGCTCGGCACGGGCAGGTGCGTGGGCGCGAGCTCGTCCAGGAGGCGGCGGGGGCAGCCGCAGGTGTCAAGCCGGCTCAGCAGGATGCTGGTCAGGTCCAGCGCCTGCACGTGGCTCCAGCGCGTCACGCCGTCGCAGTAGGGGCCGAGCCACGCTTCGAGGTTCGCGAGCAGCTCGGCGTCGCCGAGGTCAGGCCAGGACGCTTCGGGCAGGGTCTTGTGCAGGAAGCAGATCCGGGCCTGCAGCGCGCGTGAGCTTTTCGACCACGGCAGCTGGTCGACGCCTTTCTGGCGGATGCCCTCGAAGAGCGCCGCCAGAAGGTCGGCGGGGTCGGGCGCGGCCTGCCCGCCTTCCTTGATCACGATGGCGCCGAGGCAGACGCGGTTCACGGCCTGCACGGATTCCGTGCGCTTGTCCCACGAGGTGAGCGCGCGGCTCTCGAACTCCGCGCTGAACGTCGCTTCGACCTCCTCGCGCGTGACGGGCGCGGCGAGGCGGATCTTGGCGTCGGTGGTGTCGTCCTGCAGCTCGGCGGCCACGAGCCACTCGGCCTGGGCCAGCGGGTCGGAGGTGTCGAGGAGCGCGCCGCGCCCGTTGCGCATGAGGTAGCGGCCGGCGGCGTCGCGGCGGCGGGCGATGCGGTCGGGGAAGGCCCAGGCCAGCAGCAGCCCCTCCGACAGGCGCTGCGCGTCCTGGGCGGGATAGGCGTGGCCCCAGCGGCGGGCGAGCTCCTTGACGCGGTAGGTGAAGCCGTCGTGGTCGGCGTGCCCGAGGCGGTCGAGCAGGCGTCGGGCGTCGGTTTCAAAGCGCAGGGAGGATTCGGAGGAGGCCTCGGCCAGGGCGGCGGCGAGCAGGCAGGCGTGCTGGGCGCAGCCCGCGCGCGCGGCCTCGAAGATCATGTGGGAGAGGCGCGGGTGGAGGGGCAGCTTGACCATGGCGCGGCCGCGCGCGGTGATGGTGGGGGACGGGGAAGGCTGTAGGCTGTAGGCTGCGGGCTGTAGGGGAGAGGGGGAGAGGGCGCCGAGCTCCTGGAGCAGGGCGGTGGCCTGGCGCCAGGCGGCGTCGGGGGGCGGGGTGAACCAGGGCAGGCCGTCGCGCGCGGAGGTGCCCCACTCGGCGGACTGCAGGACCGTGGCGGCAAGGTCGGCGTCGTAGATCTCGGGGAGCGCCTCGGGGCCGAGCTGCTGGTCGGTGACCTCGTCCCAGAGCCGGTAGCAGACGCCGGGGCAGAGGCGGCCCGCGCGGCCGCGGCGCTGGTCGGCGCGGTCGCGGGTGATGCGCAGGGTCTCGAGACGCGACATGCCGTTGCGCGGCGAGAAGCGGGGCACGCGCATCCAGCCGGTGTCGATCACCACGCGGATGCCCTCGATGGTGAGCGAGGACTCGGCGATGGAGGTGGCGAGCACGACCTTGCGGCGTCCGGGCGCGGGCGGCTCCACGGCGGCGTCCTGCTCCTCGCGCGGCAGCGCGCCGAAGAGCGGGTGGAGCGAGACGTCGGGCGGCAGGGGCGCGGCGCGCAGGAGCGCGAGGGCGCGGCGGATCTCGCCTTCGCCGGGGAGGAAGACGAGCAGGCTGCCCGGCTCCTCGGCCAGCGCCCGCCGCACGGCCTCGGCGGCCTGCACCGGCACGGGGGCGCCGGAGGCGCGGGTGAGCAGGCGCGTCTCCACGGGGAACATGCGGGCCTCGGCGGTGTGGATGTCGGCGTCGCCGAGGTGCGTGGCCACGGGGTCGGGGCGGATGGTGGCGGACATCACGACGAGGCGCAGGTCGGGGCGCAGGGCGCGGCGGACGTCGAGCGCGAGGGCGAGGCCGGTGTCGGCCGCGAGGGAGCGCTCGTGGAACTCGTCGAAGATGACGAGGCCGACGTCGGCGAGTTCGGGGTCGCTGAGCAGGCGCTGGGTGAGGAGGCCCTCGGTGAGGATCTCGACGCGCGTGCGGGGGCCGACCTTGCGGTCCAGTCGGATGTGGTAGCCGATCGACTGGCCGACGGCCTCGCCGCGCAGGCGGGCCATGTAGCCGGCCGCCGCGCGCGCGGCGAGCCGGCGCGGCTCGAGCAGCAGGATCTTGCGGCCGCGCAGCCAGGGCGCGTCCATCAGGAAGGGCGCGACGCGGGTGGTTTTGCCGGAGCCGGGCGGCGCCTGCAGCACGACCGGGCGGTTCGCCGCGAGCGAGGCGGCGATCTCCGGCAGGATGGCGTCGACGGGGAAGGAGGGAAAGTGCATTAGTTCATTAGTGCGTTAGTGCATTAGTTCATTCGTGCCTAAGTGCGTCAGTGCGTGCGGAAGGTTATCACTAATGAACTCATGAACTCATGCACTAATGAACTGGCCAACTCATTCACTCACTTGCAGGGGGCCGTGCTTCTTCACATCCTTCATGGGGATGGTCTGGCTGATGCCCGGCGCGGTTTCGATGCGGATGCCTTCCTCGTTCTGGAACTCCAGCACGCCCTTGTAATACGAGCGGGTGGTGGTGACCTCGTAGTTCGGGATGAACTGCCGGACGAGCTTGAATTGGAGGGTGAGGGTTTCGCCGCGCTTGATCTCGATCTTACGCTTCTGCGTGGCAAAGCCTTTGCGGAAAATCTCGACCGAGTGTTCGCCTTCCAGCGCCTCCTCGATGGCGAAAGGATCGGAGACGGCGCTGGTGTCGGTGCCGTGCGTGAGGGTGATGCCGATCTTTTTGCCGTCGATGAGCACCGTGGACCCGGCGGGCGCGGTGATGAGCTCGAGCCGCCCGGTGTTTTTCGCCAGGCGGAACTCCTCGGTGATGGAGGCGCCTTTTTCGAGGGTCACGTCGCGCGCGACGGGTTCGTAGCCGGTCTTGTCCACGCGCACGCGGTAGGTCCCGGGCTTGGCGTTGGCGAGGTCGTAAGGGGACTCGCCCTTGAACTCGTCGTTGATGTAGACGCGGCCGGCCTCGGGGATGGAGACGACGCGCAAGGTGCCGGGCAGGGGCTTGAGCTGCACCTCGACCGTCTGCACCTCGCCGGCGGCGAGGGCGACGTCGCGGCTGTGCGGCTGGAAGCCTTCGGCCTTGACCTCCAGGGTCACCGAGCCGCCGGGGATGCGGTCCACGCGGCAGGGGGTCTTGCCGCGCGCGATGCCGTTGACCAGCACCTCGGCCCCGGCGGGGTCGGAGGTGACGGCGATGGTGCCGGAGTCGGACATGAGGGCGACTTCCTGCTTGAGGGGCGTGCGGCCTTCGAGGGTCACTTCGACCTCTTTGGGCTGATAGCCGGGCGACGCGACGGTGAGCCGGTGGGTGCCGCTCTCGAGCGTGGTGATGAGCAGCGGCGTGACCCCGAGCGCGACGCCTTTCGCTGAGACCTCGCACCCGTCGGGCGTGGTGGTGAGCAGGAGGATGCCGGTCAGCGGTTCCAGCTTGAAGGCCGCGGTGCGGCTGACGCCGGTCTCCAGCACGACGGAGTCGAAGCTGTCGCGGTAGTTCGCCCGGGTGACGTGGAGCAGGTGCTGCCCGGGGGTGAGGTCGGTGAGGGAGAGCGGCGTGACGCCCTTTTCCTTATGGTCCACGCTGACGGTGGCGCCGGGCGGTTGCGAGGTGACGTCGAGCCGCGTGGCCGGGCCTTTGTCTTTGGCGGCCTGGACGGTGAGGCCGAGGAGCACGGCGAAGAGGGACAGAAAGCGTTTACGTGTCATGGCGGTTTACCTTAGCGGGGCGCGGGGCTGGGCGGGTTAACGGTGGTGTTTCTTGAGGCGGTTCTCCACGTCGATCAGTTTACGTGTGGCCTCTTTGTGGCGGGCGTCGGCCCGGTCCGGGATGATTTCGCAGAGGATCTTCAGCTCGCGCGCGGCGACCGGCCAGTCGGAGAGGTTGATGGCGCGGTCGGCGCGGAAGTTTTGTTCCTTGTAACGCTTGTCGAGCTCCTCCTGGGCGGCCTCGAAGCCGTCGATGATCTCGGCGTAGAAATCGGGCTTCGGGTTGACGGTGTCGAGGTAGAAGACGGCTTCTTGGTAGTTGCGGATGGCTTCGAAGATGTTGCCGTACTTGACCTCGCGCTCCTCGAATTTTTTGCGGGCGACGGCCAGCGCGTTGCGCGCGAGCTCGGTGAGCTTCTCGGTCGAGAACTGGATGGCCCAGATGCCGAGTTCGTTCTTGCTGAAGGTCTCCAGCTTTTCGCGCAGGGCGCGGAAGCTGTCGGGCTCCTGCCGGTTGGTGACGCGGCAGGTGTGCGCCTTCTTGCCGATGGCGACCGTCAGGGTCCACTCGTTCAGCGTGTTGGGGTGGGCCGCGAACCCGGTGTAGGTCCGGTCGAGCGAGAAGAACCCGCTGCTTTCGATGTCCCGGGCCAGCTCGGCCAGCAGCCCGGGATCGACCAGCTTCTCTTTTCGCACGTGGCGGTTCTTGCCCGAGAGATCGTCGATCTTGACGGCCAGCATCCCGGCGGGGGAGAGCGTCAGCTCGTAGCGGAAGATGTTGTCCTGGGTGGCCTCGACCTTCTCGTAGTTGAGCAGCAGCGTTTTTTCCAGCTCGATCGCCTGGGGTTTGGCGGCGGCGCCGTCTTTGGCGCGGCTGGCGGGGTCGAGGATCAGGGTGGCGCCGACAATCAGGATCAGCAAGGACGCGAGGGTCCAGATGACGGGCCGCAGGAAATTCTTTTTGGCGTGGGCGTCGGCGTGCTCGTCCTTGCCGAAGCCGAGATCGATCACCACGTCGGGAGCTCCGGCCGGCGGCAGGTCGGCCGCGGCCAGCGTGGCGGTGGAGATGTCGGTCCGCTCCACCCGCAGGACGGACTGCCCGACTTTGATGGTGTCCTCGGGATTCAGCCGCGCCTCGTCGACGGGCGTGTCGTTGATGAGGGTCTGGTTGGCGCTGGCGAGGTCGATGACCCAAAGCTCATCGCCGCGCAGCTCGAAGCGGCAGTGGGTGCGCGAGAGCAACAGGTCGTTGACCGCGATGTCGCACTGGCTGGAGCGCCCCAGCTTGAGCCCCGCGAAGCTGACGGGATACCGGCGTCCCTTGAGCGGGCCTTCGTCGATGAGGAGGGTGTAGTGGTAGTTGCTCATAGGTTAGAACAGTTGCTCCATGGTTTGACGGAGAATGGGGCCGAGAAGGATGATGAAAACCGCAGGGAAGATGCAGAGCATCAGGGGCCCCAGCATCTTGACGGGGGCCTCGTTGGCCAGTTTCTCGGCGCGGTCGAAACGGCGCGAGCGCATCTGGTCCGACTGGATGCGCAGGATCGCGCCGATGCTGACGCCAAGCTCGTCGGCCTGGATCAGCGCGTTCGCCACCGAACGCAGGTCCGTCAGGTTCACCCTTTGCGCCATGTTGCGCAGCGCCACGCGCCGCGGGATGCCCACCTGGATCTCGCGCGTCATGCGGATGAGCTCCTCGTTCAGCGGGTCGAGTTTGCGGCGCTCGCAGTTGCGCTGGAGCGCGCTCATGAAGTCCATGCCCGCCTCGACGGAGAGGGTGAGCAGGTCCAGGACAAAGGGGAGGGCGCGTTGGATGGCATTGTGGCGGAAGGTGAGCGCGCGGCGCAGCCAGAGCAGGGGGTAGTAGTAGAAAAGGGCAATGCCCAACAGCCAGGAGATTTCGAGGTTCTCGGCCAGGGAGGATTTCGGAAAGGCGGAGCCGAAGAGCTTCAGGAGCGCGAACCAGAACGCCCCGCAGACCAGGGGCATGAGCAGCTTGATGGCGGCGAACTCTTTTCCGTTGAGCAGCCCCTCGAAGCCGGCTGACACGAGCTGGCGGTCGGCGGTGTCGCGCGTCTTCTTGAAGGTCTCGCGCATGACGAGCCCGTCGAAGTTCGGCACAAACGGCAGGAGCAGCCGGAAGATGAGCGGCAGCTTGCGCTCCTGCTGCCGTCCGTCGGCCAAGGTGACATAGGTGATCTGCCGCGCGATGTGCAAGCAATACCAAGCCAAGCCTGCGGCGCAGGCCGACCAGGCGAGCATGGTCAGCAGTTTTAACGTGTCGGTCATGGCGTGTCAGTCCTCGTCACACTCCCCAAACAGGATTATGAACATTGGGCATTATCCCTTTTTGGGGCCGGTATGTCACGGCAGAATCAAGCAAAAGGTGAAGTTTAGAACCGCAGGGCCCTAGAATGCGACCGGGCCGGGGGCGCTGGGCTCCGGGGCGTCGGCAGGCGCCGCCTCTTCCACGGCGACGTTCTGGAAAAAGAGAGGATGCAGCGCATCGGTTTGGACCAGCCAGCGCCCGTCTGTCCGGGCGGCGCGCACCGGTTCGCCCATGAGGTTGCGGATGTCGGGGGTGCCGGCCGCTTTGACCGCGACCGTCGCGCGCAAGTCGTCCGACCAAAGGGCGGAGGACGCGCCCATGCGGAAGAGATAAAGGCCGCTGGAGGTCTTTCCCAGCGGGACGCGCGTCAGCGAGGGCACGCCGCTCCGGAAGGTCCGGCAGACCGCGGCGAGCGCGCGGTAGGCCGGCTTGGGGACGAGGTCCTGATACAGGATGCCGAAGTTTTCCTCGTTGTAATAAGGGTTCCATCCGTCATTGCGGAAGTCGTACCAGCAGATGTTGTGGCTGGCGCCGGAGCCGATGGCGGTCAGGTAGCTGCGCGCGAGCAGGGCGGCCTGTTGGCGCTCGGTGGCGTTGCCGGGGATGGTGGGCCAGCCCATTTCGGTGATCCACACCTCGCGGCCTCCGACCTGCTTGCGGGTCGCGGCCAGCTCGCTCATGAAGGTTTCCTCGTGCAGCGCGCCGCGGTAGGGATGGATGGTGAGCGTGTCGAAGGGCGCCTGCGCGTCGAGGCACATCTGGATGAAAGGCGTGTCGATGCCCGCCGTGCTGCAGCCCAGCACGTGCGCGCCGGGGTCCTCGGCCTTGACCGTCTCGTAGGCCATCTTCAGCAGCGCGGGGTAACGCTCGCGCGGGCCGCTCCAGAAGAAGATGTTGGGTTCGTTGTAGATTTCCCAATGGTGGATGCGGTCCTTGTAGCGCCGCACCAGCACGCGCAGAAAGGCGCAGTAGTCCTTGAAGCCCTCCTCCTCGTAGGGCTTGGTCCACGGCGTCCAGTAGCCGACCAGCGCGTAGACGCTGAGGCCGTGCCGGTTGGCGGTCTCGACGAGCCGGTCGTAAAAGCTGAAGTCGTAGGCGCCGCGCCGGGGCTCCATGCGGTGCCACTGGAACTCTTCGCGCGACCATTTGACGCCCGCGGCCTGGGCGAGGCCCGCCACCTGCTCCATGTTCGCATAGCCGGCCGCGTCCCAGCCGTTGCGGTAGAGGTAGACCCCCATGCCCCACGGCAGGTCGGGGCGGAGGTCGTCCGGGCCCGCATCCGCCAGCGCGGCGGTCCACGTCGAGGACCAGGAGGTCGCCGTCCCGGAGTCATCGGGGGTGAAGGTGCTGACGGTCTCCGCAAAGGCGGCCGTGGAGGGTACGGCCGGCAAGGGGAGGGTGAAGGTGCGCGTCTGGCCGGGCAGCAGCGCGGGCAGGTTTGTGCGGGCGGTGCCGATCACGACGCCGTCCCAGTTTTTGAGCTCGACGTCGAGCGGGCCGCTGTGGACCGCGCTGTCGAGGTTGCGCAGCTCGCCTGTGAGCGCGACGGGGCGCCCGCCGTTGGGCAGCAGGCGCGTGCGCAGCGCGAGCGACTGGGCGCGGCCGATGCGGGTGTTGGCCTCGAGCGAGACCAGTCGGACGCTGAAGGCGTTCTTCTGCGCGGCGCCCTTGCGCAGGTTGACGAAGGAGAGTCGCAGCGGATACCGCGCCTTGCCGTCGTTCGCGCCGCCCGACCAGCGCCAGCCTTCGGCGGGCGGAGCGGGAACCGTGAACGTCTGCCAGATCTTCTGCCCCTCCTTGAGCGGCTTGCGCAGGGAGCCGAGGGTGCGCGTGAAGGTCATGAAATGCGAGCCGATGCCGATCTCGAATTCCGCGCCGGCCGCCGCGGCGTCGGCTTCGACGGTCAGGAGCAGCTCCTCGGGTTCGCCGAGGATGGCCAGCGAGTGCCCGATCGAGACGCGGTCGGTTTTCGAGAAATCGGCGCGCAGCACGCCCCGGTCCAGGCTGCCGCCGGGATGGGAAGAGAACCGGTTGTGCTCAAACGCGTTGACCTCGCCGCTTTCGAAGTCGGAGACGGTGTAACGGTTGCACAGGCGGAACGTGCGGCTCTGAAGTTTGCCGCGCTCCTCGTCCGTATAGGTGTCGAGCACGATGTCTTTGAGCGACAGCTCGCCGGCCGGGGCGGGCTGCCGCGTGTTCTCCACCAGGACCGAAAAGCCGGCGACGGGCTGCCGCAGGACGCCGTCCTCGGCACCGCCCCAGCTGCCGGTCCAGTTGTTCATGTCGCAGCGGAAGGTCGTCCAGCCCGTCCCGGTGTGGCTGACGGCCTTCTGGAAGGTCTGGCCTTGCGCGTCCCGGACGCGCACGGTGAGCGGGTAGCCGGCGCTTCTTTCGGCGCTGAACGTGATCGCGCGGACCGCCTGCGGCGGGTCGATGGCGAACTGCGTCTCGACGTAATGACCGCCGCCGGTGAAGTCGAACCGCGTGTGCGCCACATGGTCCTCGGAAACCGAGACCGAGCCTTTGGCGCCGGGAAATTCGCGGCCCTCCCAGAATTTGGGCGGATGGGTGGCGATGAAAGCGGGGGACGCGCCCGCCGCGCGGGCGAGGGTGGCGGACAGCAAGGCCAGCAGACAGGACAACCGGATCATGAAAAACTCCCGTGTTGAAAAGGCGATATTAAAGCACAGTCGCGGCCGCATTGCGAATGCGAACGGCCGGCGTCTCCGGCTGCGGATCATCCGCATCGAGGCTGGAGTGAACCCCGGTTATCTGGTTTAATACACGGACATCGGCACTGCTTAGGAATTAAAAAATGATGAAGCCCCTTCTCTCCCTGACGCCCCTGCTTTTTCTTGCCCGACTCGCTTGCGGAGCGGCCGAGCCGGCGCCCGGCTTCCTGCTGGACGCGCAGACGGTGATCGCGGCCGCACGCGCGGTGACGGACACGCGCTTCCCGGACGCCGACCGCGTGCTGGTGGATGACCATGTGCTGGAGGTCTTTGAGAAAGACGGCACCTCGATCGCGTGGGATGACGAGTATTCGAAAATCCTCACGGAGAAAGGCCGCCGCGACGGCTCGTCCCATGAGCTCGCCTTCGACCTGCACTACGGCACCTCCTTCGTGTTCCGCGCGGAGATCGTCAAGCCCGACGGTCGCGTGATTCCCATTGATACCGCTGCCTATTCGCGCGTCATGACCGAGCCCGGCCAGATGGGCGCGAACATCTACGACCCCAGCAACAAGATCTTGAGTTTCTCCATGCCCGGTCTGGAAATCGGCGACCTCTGTCATCTGGTCACCTGCCGCATCACCACCACGGCGCGCGTGCCCGGCACGTGGAGCGACTACACCGTTTTCGAATACGACTCGCCGATCGTCAAGCTCGACTACGCCATCTCCGCGCCGGCTGAGCGGCCGATCCGCCACAAGGTCCTGCGCGCGCCCGTCACCAACACCGTGGCTTACGCCGAGACCCGGCAGGCGGACGGGCGCACGCTGCACACGTGGAAGGTGACCAACGTGCCGCGCATGTTTCCCGAGCCCGACATGCCGCCGCTGCACACGCAGGTCCAGCGGCTGCTGCTCAGCACGATCGAGGACTGGCGCGCGGTGTCGCGCTGGTACTGGGAGCTGTGTCAGCCCGCCCTGTCGAAAACGACGCCGGAGATGCAGGCCATGGCGGACAAGCTGGTCGAAGGCGCCGCCTCGCGGGAGGAGAAGCTGCGCCGTGTCTTCAAGTTCGTCTCGCAGGACATCCGCTACATGGGCATCACCACCGAGGACGTCTCGCCCGGCTACGCGCCGCATGAGGTCAGCCTGACCTTCAACAACCGCTATGGCGTCTGCCGCGACAAGGCCGCCCTGCTGGCCGCCCTGCTGCGCTTGGCCGGCATTCCGGCCTACCCCGTGCTGATCAACGCCAGCGAAAAGATGGATCCCGACGTGCCGCTGCCCTTCTTCAACCACGCCATCACCGCGGTGGACAAGCCGGGCGGCGGTTACATTCTCCTCGACCCCACGGATGAGAACACCCGCGACCTCTTCCCCGCCTATCTCTGCAACCGCAGCTATCTGGTGGCGCGGCCTGAAGGCGAGACGCTGCTGGTCTCCGACGTCTACCCCGCCGAGAAGAACCTCACGCGCATCTTCACCGAGGGCACGCTGGATGACACCGGCGCGTTGCTGCTCAAATCCAGAATCGCCTTCGAGGGCATCAACGACAACGCCTACCGCGGGCATTTCCTGCGGCAGAAGGCCGAGCAGCGCCGCAAGTTCTTTGAGTCGATGCTGAAGAGCCGGCTTTCCGGCGCGGAGGTTATCGAGTGCGTCATCACGCCCGAAGACCTTCAGGATACCGAGACGCCGCTGACCGTCGCGCTCACCAGCCGCGTGCCCGACTTCCCCGTGCGCGGCGACGGGCTGGACCTCGCCACCCTCCCTTGGCTGGGCACGGCCTTGGGGTATGTCAATTTTGTCATCGGCCAGACCGGCCTGAAAGCGCGCCGCTATACCATGGAGACGGGCATCACCTGCGGCATCGAGGAGCAGGTCAGGTTGGATATCGCCGCCGGCCTCGGGGCGGTCCATGCGTTGCCCGAAGACGTGCGCGTCGACCGCGCCGGCGTGCGTTTCGTCATGACCCAGGCTGTGACCAACGGCATTCTCGCCGGCCGTCTGGACTATGTGCTCAAGACGCCCGAGTTCACGCCCTCCGACTACCTGGAGCTCAAGAAGATCCTGAAGGAGGTCGAGTCCGCCAGCCGCCACCGCCCGCTCTTCGAGGCGAAAGACACCCTCGCTCCCGACCAGGAGGTGCTCGCGAGTGAAACCGACACGCGCCTCTTGACTCCGCAGGCCTGGACCACCACGCAAACCTGGACCAAGCGCATCCTCACGTATGCGGGCAAGAAGAAGGGCGCCGAGCTGAAGTTCAACTACAACCCCGTGTGGCAGAGCTTCGAGCTGGTTTCCGCCACGGTCTCGAACGCGAGCGGCGCGGTCCACGCGGTGACGCCCAAAGAGATCAACATCATGGATGCCGCGTGGGCAGGGTCGGCGCCGCGCTATCCCGCCGCGAAAACCCTGGTGGTGAACCTGCCGGGCGTGGAGACCGGCAGCGTGATCTCGGTCACCACGCGCTTCACCCAGACGAACGCCTGCTTTTACAGCCACTGCGAGATCTTCGGCGGCATGGAGCCGGTTCAGAGCGAAACCTTCCGGCTGACGTACCCGCGGTCGCTCGCGCCCTCCGTCCTGATGTTCCACCCCGAATCGGTCACCCGCACCGCCGAGACCAACGCCGCGTCGGTCGTGCTCACGTATCGCGCCGGCCGTCAGCCCATGGTTCGCTCCGAGGAGCAGTTGCCGCCCTGGCACTTCTTCAAGCCCACCCTTTACGTGTCGTTCGGCGACTGGCGGACGCACGCGCGCCGGCTGAGCCGCGCGATCGGGGCGGTCTCCGGCGGCGACACGGACGCGCGCCAGCGCGCCAAGGCTTTGGTCAAGGGGCTCAAAGACCCGCATGCCCGCATCCTCGCCATCCGCGATGAAGTCTTGCGCACTGTCCGGCCTGCGGGGCCCTCCTTCCTCGAGTTGCCGCTCGGCTGCCTCTCGACGCCTGACCGCACGCTGGCCGACCAGTACGGGCACCCCGCCGACCGGGCAATCCTGCTGGCCGCGATGCTCGATGCCGCGGGGTTCGACGCCGAGATCGTTTTCGCCTCTTCGGACACGACCGAGTATCCCGCATATTCCCAACCTTTGCGGGATGTGCCGCAGCTCGGTTTCTACGGCAATCCGCTGGTGGTGGTGCGGCATCAGGGCGTCACGTACTATCTGAACGAGGGCGACCAGTACGACGAGCTCGGGGTCTCCAAGCTTGACGCCGCTCCTGCGCTCACGCTGAGCGGGAAGATCGCGAGGGTGGCCGTGGCCCTGCCTTTCCGCGACACCGTCAAGAATTCGATGTCCATCGAGCTGGACGCGAGCGGCACGGCCCGCATCACGGTCACCAACTGGTTCTACGGCACGGCCGTCGGCCCCTTCCGCAAACAGTACAAAGAGATGCTGCCCGAGGACCGCCGCCGCCACCACCTCGAACTGGTCGGCGCGGTCGCCAAATCGGCCGAGGCGGCCTCCGAGCTGGTCGCCGAGACCGAGGCGTATCCGGGTTACCGCACCTACACGGTCACCGCCGCGAATTACGCCGTGGCTGCCGGCAACGCCCTCACGCTGCTGATCCCGGACGTCGCCGGGGCGATCTTCCCGCTGCGCGACGACACGCGCGAGAACCCGCTCTTCCTCGGCGTCACCGACACGTCGGAGCTGGCCTGCCGCATCACCTTGCCGGCGGGTTACACGCGCCTGCCGCTGGTGCCGGCATCCAGGAGCTGGGTGCTGCCGAACGGCTTCGGCAAACTGGACTACCGCGTCGCCGTGACCGCACGTCCCGACGGCCGCCGCGAGGTGTGCATCACCCGCGCGTTCACGCGGGCCAGCGGCGAGGCGTCCCCCGAACTGTACCCCGCGCTTCTGGAGTACAACCGGCGTTTCACGCACCCCTCTACGCGCACGCTGGTGGCCGAGCGTCCCGTCGCCCCCTAAGGTCTCCCGCTGGGCGCCGCCGAGGGGCTTAGCCCGAGATCCACACGCCGACGATCTGATCGTGCTCCCACTCGACAAAGAGGCTGGAGGCTTGAGGCACGGTATCCATGGCAAATATCCAGCGGCTCGGATTGCCCGCATGAAGCATCAGCGTGGGGGTGCCCTTGGCCGCCTGGAGCTCACGGACCGCGCTGACCCCCAGAAGGCCCATCATCTGCGCGAAGATGCTGTCCAGCCGTTGCGGAAGGGCATCGAGGCGCTGCTGGGCGTTTTCGCGGTCCGCGGGCGTGAAGTCCCTCCCGTCACAGACCATCAGGACGGTGAGCGCGCTGAGCGGCAAGCGCGGATTGGCGAACGGCACCGAGACGGTGTATTCCGCGCCGTCATTATCCGTCACCCATACTGATTCTTCGTGGACATCGATGGTTTTCATGGTTCACGGTTCCCCCTGTTTGACGTCTGGCTCCAGAAGCGAAACTCACTGAAAAAAGTCTCTCACAAACCAGATGGCCCCGCAATGGTCGGATTTCTCTTAAAAAGCACTCAGCCTTTACCCTAACCAGCCTGCGCTGAAGCGGGCCTGTACCGTGGCGGACGCGGGGGTTCGGCGGCGATACGGCTTGAAGCCCGTTAAAAGCGCGTGTTATCATGCCGCACGAAAAAGGTAAGCGGGGATTAGAACCTGTGGCTGCCGGGTGCGGGTTTGGGCGGGCAGGGTTTTCTGCCCAAAATGACACGGCGGGTGGTTCTTTGTTTGGAGAGGATGTTTTGCGTGACTGATATGCTGTTGCTGCTGGCTGTCGGACTGCTTGTCAGTACCGTGGCGCTTTTGCTCGTGCTCCTGAAACGGGGTGCGCGGACCGGGGACCCCATGCTCGCCTCCCGGCTGGAGGCGTTCGAGAAGGCGCAGGCGCGCACGGAACAGACGGTCCGGGCCGAGGTGGCCCTCAACCGCGGCGAGCTGGGCCAGGCCGCGCGGGAGCAGCGGCAGGAGCTCACGGAGGCGTTCAAGACCTTCGGCGACTCCGTGGTGCAGCGCATGCGGGACGTCGCCGGTCTGCAGAAGGCCCAGCTCGACACTATGTCCGAGGCGATCGCGAAGCTTTCGGAAGCGAACGAGAAGAAGCTGGAGGCGATCCGGGCCACGGTGGAGGAGCGGCTCCAGAGCCTGCAGAACGACAACGCCAAGCAGTGGGAGCAGATGGCGCAGCGCATGCGCGACCTGGGCGGCATCCAGAAGGCCCAGCTCGACACCATGACGGAGGCGATCGCCAAGCTGCAGGAGTCGAACGAGAAGAAGCTGGAGGCGGTGCGGGGCACGGTGGAGGAGAAGCTCCAGAGCCTCCAGAACGACAACGCCAAGCAGCTGGAGCAGATGCGCCAGACGGTGGACGAGAAGCTCCAGGGCACGCTGGAAAAGCGCCTGGGCGAGTCCTTCAAACAGGTCAGCGACCGGCTGGAGCAGGTGCACAAGGGGCTGGGCGAGATGCAGACGCTGGCCACGGGAGTCGGCGACCTCAAGAAGGTGCTCACCAACGTCAAGACGCGCGGGACCTGGGGCGAGGTCCAGCTCGGCGCGCTCTTGGAGCAGGTGCTCAACCCCGACCAGTTCGCCGTCAACGTGGCGACCAAGGACGGCGGCGAGCGCGTCGAGTTCGCGGTCAAGCTGCCGGGGCAGAGCGCCGACAAGGACGAGACCGTCTGGCTCCCGATCGACGCGAAGTTCCCGGTCGAGGACTATCAGCGCCTGCTGGAGGCCCAGGACCGTGGGGATGCCGACGGCGTCGAGGCGGCCGGCAAGCAGCTCGAAAACCGCGTCAAGGCCTGCGCGGGCGACATCTGCGACAAGTACCTCAACCCGCCCAAGACCACCGACTTCGCGATCCTGTTCCTGCCGATCGAGGGCCTCTTCGCGGAGGTCATCCGCCGGACCGGCCTGGCTGAGACGATCCAGCGCGACCGCCGCGTGGTGATCGCGGGGCCGACGACCCTCTGGTCCATCCTGAGCAGCCTGCAGATGGGCTTCCGCACGCTGGCGATCCAGAAGCGCTCGAGCGAGGTCTGGAACCTGCTGGCCGCGGTCAAGACCGAGTGGACCAAGTACGGGGACGTTCTGGATGCGGTGCAGAAGAAGCTGACCCAGGCCTCCGACACCATCGAGAAGGCCAAAGTCCGGTCACGGGCCGTCGGCCGCAAGCTCAAGGACGTGCAGGAGCTGCCGGTCGGCGAGGCCGCCGCCCTGCTGACCTCCGAGGTTCCGGAGGATGATGTGCCTGACGTTTCGGAAGCCGCGGCCGACGAGGCGTGAGGGTCCGCCGTGGGCGCGGAGGACTATTGAATCACACTCGCTAAGGTTCTTTGCGGAAAATGTCCAGTCGAAAGGGATTGTTGGTAGGGCGAGCACTCCGTGCCGCCGTTCTCTGTCGTTAAGCGGCGGCGCAGGAGCGCTCGCCCTGCCGAATGAAGTTCGTACATTTTCGAAAGGGGCCGGCAGGCATTGCCAAAGGGCTACGGCAAATCTCGGGGGGTGTCGATTCTTGATCTGACCGACTTCACATCGACGCGGAACACCGTGTCGCAGGTGACCGGCGCGGCGGGGCGGTAGCCCTCGCCGAGGTAGAGCCACGTGGCCTCGGGGCTGTGCCGGACCTCGACGGCCGGCTGGCCGTCCAGCGCGGCCCGCGTGACGTTGCCCTGGGTCCGCAGCGCGAGGCGCTGCCACGCGCCGGCCGTGACGCGGCCGCACGTCTGCGTCTGGCTGTTGGCGCACAGCACGAGATCGCCGCCGCGGACGCGCACGCGCGCGGGCTGGTTGGCGTCGCCCGCGGTACAGATCACTTGTCCGTCACCGCTTTCGATCTGGAAAGTGAGCTCGAGCTCGACGGCGTCGCCGTGCGCGCGCTCGTTGGCGGCCAGCTCGATGCCTGCCGAGGCTGCGCCGGTGAAGCGCAGGACGCTCTGGCCGCCGATCGCTTCGTTTTGCACCGCTTCTGGCGCGACGGTCGCCGCGGTCGGCATCACGAAGTCGCGGGCCAGCGCGTCCGCGTCCGCGGGCGCAAGCCGCAGGGTCGGCGCCTGCGATGTCGTGAGCGTCTGGTGCTCGAAGAGGCGGCGGTGCTCAGCGTACGTGAGGCGGTTGGTGCCGTAGAGCGCGAAGGAGCGGAGCGCACCCGAGAATGCGGACAGGGAGCTGGTCGCGGGGTTCGGGCCGGCCAGGGTGGCCGACGTGCCGGCCATCGTGCGGGAACCCGGCTTGAAGGTCACGCGCTCGTGTTCCCCGTTCACGTGGAAGGTCACGCTGCCGCGGGCGTAATCGAGGGTCAGGCCGACATAATTCCAGCGGCCGCTCAGCACCCGCAGGGTCGAGCGGATGTTTCTGGCCGGCTCGCCGAGGTGCACGAAGCAGGTGCCGGAAAGTCCCCAGACAAAACCGCCGGCGGGGCTCCGGTTGTCGAAGAGCGCGCCGTCCTCCTCGGGGTTGATCCAGGCCGCGCAGCTGAGTCCGTCCGGCGACACCCGCGGCGCGGCGCGGCATGTCAGCGCGCGGCCGCCGCCGAGGTGCAGGGCGTTGCCGGCGACGGCGCAGCGCGCCGCGGCCGGCAGGTTGGCGCGCGGGTAGAGGTAGAGCCGCTCCGGGTCCGGCAGCGGCGTGACGCGCACCGCCTTGATGCCGCGCAGGGCGCAGGGCCCTTGGCTGTAGGAGGCCAGCAGGGTGTCGCCGTGCAGCGCCATCTGCGGATAGGCGACCTCGCGCTCGGTGTCGGTGAGCCCTGTGCCCGCGACGAAATCCAGGCCGCCGCCGCGGTTGACGAAGAGGGCGAGGTTGCGGCGGTCCGTGCCGAACGTTCCGGTCAGCCAGTCGTTGTGGATCATCAGGTAGCGGTCGCAGCCTTCCTGGCGCAGGACGTGCATGCGCGAGACGACGGTCTGCAGCGGCACGAAGGCCTGCGGCGACCAGGTCGCGCCGCCGTCTTTCGAGAGCGCCCAGGTGAGCGTTTGGGCGGGCGCGGCTGCGGCGTTCTCGAAGGCGGGGATCAGGTTGTTGCGCGCGAACATCATCACCGAGCCGTCCGGCTGTTCGAAGACGGTCGGCTCCCACTGGCGCCAGTCGAGGCCGGGCAGCACGGTGCCGGGCGAGACCCGCCACGTCGCGCCGCTGTCGTCGGTGTAGAGCACGCTGTTGCGCTTCTCGAGCCCGTACCAGCCGGACTTGCTGGAGGGGGCCGTGGCGGAGGCCGGTCCCATCATGGTGACGGGGGCAAGCACGCGGCCGGTGCTGAGCCGGACCGGATTCTGCGTGGGAAAGAGCCTGTAGGTTTTGCCGTCGATGACGGGATCGGCTTTGCCCTCCCAGGTCAGCAGGCGGTTGGTCCACTTGCCGTCCGGGCTTTCCAGCAAGGAGAGATAACAGCCGTTGTGCTCGTCCTTTGAAGCCTGGCTCCAGACGCACCACAGACGGTTACTGACCACGATCAGGTCCGGCTGCCACTGCGTGCCTTTCGGACAAGGCACCGGGTTGGCGCACAGGTCCGGGTCGGAGAAGGCGGGACGGGGTTCCGACCACGCCAGGCCGTCGCTGCTCGTGCTCACATAGTTGAGCTGGCCGGGCGCGCCCTCTTCGGGAATGGAGTTGGCGTTCCAGAGACAGAACCAGCGGCCGCCGAACCAGGCGACGCTGCTGTCGTGGTTATAGCGCAGCTTCTGGGCGGTGGCGTCGCAGACGAAGGCGCGCTCGACGGTCGGCTGGTAGACGGCGTAGTCCCGCCAGGCGGTGTCGGCGTGCACCAGCGCCGCCCTGCCGAGGGCGATCAGAAGGAGAGGGCGAAGTGAAAATCTGCGCGGGCGGTGCGTGTTGTCCATGGGGTAGGCCTAGCGGATTTCGATGATGCCCCAGGTCGTGACCTGCGGCAGGGTCAGGCGGATGGAGTCGGCATGACGTTCCGGCACGAGGATGACGGAGGGACGGCCGGGTTCGTGCCACACGACGTGCGCGAGCGCGCCCCAGCGTTCAGGGTGGAGAAGCGTGACCGTCGCGTTCCGATACGTCTCGGCGCGCTCGCCGTCGGGCGCGAGGTTCCAGTTCACCACGTGGATCGCGGCCGACCGCGCGCCGCGGTTCACGCGCAAGAAGGCGTAGAGGTCCTCCGGGCCTTCGAGGCGCAGCAGATCCAGCTCCAGCAGGCGGCAGGACTTCGCCACGTCGGCGGAGGCGGGGACGAAGCGCGTCAGGCCGGAGGCGCGCGCGGCCTGCAGCACGGCCCGGTCCTCGGCGCAGAAGGTGGCCGCGGGGCTGAGCTCGACCAGCAGGCGGAGCGTCCGCAGGTCGTCGGCCCGCAGCGGCACGCGCGCGTAGCGGCTGGCGCCGAGGAGGATGTGGAAGGGGATCTGGCGCGCGGCGAGCTGGCGGCAGAAGGCTTCGGTGGCCGCGCCCGGCAGGTCGCCGTTGATCAGCACGCCCACCTCGGCGGCGGACACGTGCGTGTCCAGCAGGGCGCGGCGGTCGCGCACGAAGTCGTAGAGGTCGCCGTACTGCTCGCGCGTGCCGAAGTAGCGCGGCTGGATGCCGCTGGCGTCGCTGCCCATGTAGAGGTCCCACGGCACGAGATAGGGCTGGCCGAGCGCGTAGGTGGTGGCGAGCGCGGCGCGGGTGCGCGCGGTGCTGCGCGGAATGGGCGAGACCACCTGCGTGAGGCCCGCGGCCTCCGCGATCTTGGCGCCGAAGACATATTCGTTGGGCGTCTGGTACTCGGCGTTCAGCGAGGATTCCCCCTGCAGGAAGTCGATCACGTCCACACCGTAGAGCACATGGTCGGGACGCAGCGGGGTGAGGAGGCCGTTGACCGAGACGGGGATGTACTTCTCCGGCGACCAGGCGTCGAGCCGCTGGCGGAACTCCCTGAAAAAGGCGCGCATGCTCTCGATCTGGAAGTCGGTGAACTGCGGGGTCAGCGGCAAGGTGCGGTAGCGCGCGCGGTAGGCCGCGGCGTCGGGCACGCCGTGCCGCTTGAGGTGCGCGCGGTAGTCGAACGCGGCGACGTCCTCGATGCCCAGGCCCTTCAGCTCTTCGAGCGTGCAGCGGCGGGCCAGCCACTCGCGGAAGCCGCTGCGGCAGACGTCGCAGAAACAGACGCCCGCGCTGCGGACCCAGCTCGCGTTCATCTCCCAGTCGTCCACGTGGATCGAGTCGACGCCCGCAGCGACCAGGCGCCGGGCCTCGCCGAAGAAAAGCTGGCGGAAGGCGGGATGGTTGCAGCAGCCCGTGAAGGTCTTGGGGCCGAAGGTCACCATCCAGTGGGGCGTGTTCTTGTTGCCGTCCAGGTCCTCGTGGCGGCCCGAGGCGTCGCCCTGCGCCGTCCGGTTCGTGGTGGCGTGCTCCTGGCCCTGCAGGCCGTTGAGTGTGCCCTGATAGAAGAGGCCCATAGTTTGGATCCGGCGGACGAAGTTGTTTTCGTTGCCATAGACCCAGAGGCAGTGCGTGGCGTGGAAGGCCTGCATCACGTCGAGGGAATTCGTGCGCTGCCAACGCGTGGAGAAGGGGATGGCGGAGGGCGCCAGGCGGAACAGGTGGTTGGTCGCGGGCGCGCGTCCCAGGTCGGCGACGGGCGGCGCGGCGATTTCCTCGGCGGAGGCCAGGTCCGCCTCGAAGAGCGCGCGGAGCGAGGCTTCGTCCAGCGCGCCGCGGCAGACGCGCACGCGGTCCAGCCAGCCGTTGAAGGGCCGGATGGCGCCGAAGTTACCCAGCGCCAGTTCGCCGGCGGAGGCCGCGCCCGCATCATGGCGCGGCGCGGCGCCCGCCCGCGTGAGCGGCTGCTGCCGGCTGCCGACAAAGGCGGTTACGGTCTGCGGGGTCACGGCCACGGCGAAGAAGCACCAGGTGGCGGCGAGGTTGAGTCTGGCGGGACCGGTCAGCAGGTAGGGCATTTTGACGGCGTCTGGTCCGAGTGCCAGCGAGAGGCCGGAGGGGTGCGCCGTCAGATCCCACGCGCCGGGCTTGTGGAGCAGGCGGGCGTTGGAGCCTTGCGCGAGCGGGTTCTGCCGCGCCCAGAGCACCAGCGTGAAGCTGTCGAGCGTGTCCAGCGCGGCGTCGCGGAAGAGCACGGCGCCGCCGGCGGGCGGATCGTTGGGTGCTGTTCCGCCGTGGCGGCTGGCGGCCGTCAGGTCGAGGCAGCGGCCGAACGGGCCGGCGCCGAACACCGGATCCTCGCCCTGCGCGTAGGTTTGGAAGCGGCCCTCTCCGCCCAGCGAGCCCGCGTTGACGAGGGTCCCCTCGAAATCGAAAGAGACGAGCGGTAGCTCGGCGGCGAGGGAGTAGAGCGCGAGGAGCGCGAGTGTGAGGAGCGTGGTTTTCATGAAAAGTGCCGGGTATGTTGTACCGCCTTCAGGCGGCGGTTCGTCATTGTCGCGTTGCCGGCTGAAGCCGGCACAACATGCGGAGATCTCACGGCTGAACGCCCGCCTTGAAGTTCCCGACCGCCTCGCTGGTGCGCAGGGCGCGGTTGTAAAGGCGGAGCGACTGCACCGCGGGGGCGATCGCGAGGGTCGCGGAGCCGGCGGGCGTGCGCAGGTCGGGGCTGAAGCGGCCCCAGCCGAACTGGCGCTGGTCGCCGCCGTCGCAGAGCGTGCCGTCCACCACGAAGGTGATGATCTTGGGGCCGCCGTCCACGGTGACCACGGCGTGATGGGTTTTGCCGGCCTGCAGGAGTTCGCGGTCGCTGGACCAGGCGGCCTCGCTGCGGCCGTCATTGAGGGTGATGCGGAGCGCGCCGTCCTCGGCGGTGGCGACGAGGATGCCTTTGCCTTCGGCGTCGCGGCTGTCGATCAGGGGCTGTCCTGGCGTGAGCGCGTCGAGCTTCAGCCAGAAGTCGAGGCTGAAGCCCGCGCGCAGGTCCTGGCCGCGCTGGTCTTCGGATTTCGTGTCGCGCCGGTTCAGGGCGGGCAATTTGGGCATGGCGGTCCGGGCGGGCATGAGCGCCTTACGGGAGGAGAGGTTCAGGACCAGGCCGTTGGTGGCCACGGTTCGGGCGTCCCACTGGCTGAAGAGTCCGTCGGTCAGCGCGGGTGAAATGGCGTGGGTGTGTCCGACGGTCTTCTGGGTCTCGGTGATGAAGAAGGCGCCGTTCTCCTCCACGAGGTCGGGGTAGCTCATGCGGATGTAGGGGTCGTCGTCGTAGAGCAGGATTTCGGGCTGCGACCACTCGATCATGCGGCCCTGCGGCGTGTCGGTCTCGCGTCCGGCCATAAGCCAGGCGGGGTTGCGGTCGTCGTACGGGCTGCGGCCGTCCTTGCCGTTCGCGCCGAGTTCGCCGACGAAGCGTCCGCCGTGGTTGTGGTACCAGTAGAGGAACTTGCCGTTGGAACACTTCCAGACGAAGTTGGCGGCGCGCGGGTGCTTGACGCGCGGGCCGCCGGGCGTGTAGCTCTTGTAGGCGGGTGTGCTCCAGGTGCGGGCGCCGTCGCGGCTGTAGGAGCATGCGGGCCAGCCGTCGATGGTGCGGTAGACGCAGTAGAGCGAGCCGTCGCTGAGCGGGACGACGCTCTGCTCTTCGGAAACGCGTCCGCCGCCGGGAGGGGTGCGCAGGCCGACGGTGCCTTCGGGCAGGGTCGCGAAGGTGATTTTGGCGGGGTCGCGCTCGGTCAGGAGGTTGGGGCTCTTGAGGAAGGCACCCTCCGACTGCGCGAAGAAGCCCGCGCCCATGGCTCCGACCTTGTGGATCACGCAGAGCGCCGCGTCGCCGAGGATCAGCGGGCGGCCCACGTTCCAGAAGAACTTGAGCTGGCCGCCGTAGGCGTTGGTGCGGTCGCAGTCGAACTCGCGCATGGGGATGTCGGTGCGCTGCGCGGACCAGGTGCGGCCGTGGTCGTCGGAGTATTTGAAGACGTAGTGGCCGAGCGAATCCACGCGCTTATACACGCCGCCGTCCTCGCGCTTCACCTCGGGGACGCGGTCGGTGTTGTGATTGTAGAAGCAGTAGACGCGGCCGTAGGGCACCTTGAGCAGCACGGCGTAGGAGGCCTCGGGGCCGACGGCGGGCTCGACGTCCACGGGCGGGTCCCATGTTTTGCCCTGGTTGGTGCTGCGCATCGAGACCACGTGCTGGCCGGGCGCGCCCTCAACCCCGCTGCCGGTGGTGATGGCGCACAGCCACGCGCCGTCGTCGGTCTTCACGATGTAGGGCTGGTCGGCGTAGTGGTTGCTGGGGATGACCCAGCCGGTCGCGATGTGGCGCGGGTCCGGGATGGCTTCGGGCGCGGCGGCGAAGGCCGAGCATGCGGTCAGGACCGCCGCGGTGTGAGTCAGCCAGAGTCTGCGTGAAGCGACAGGTGTATTCATGGGTCTCTTTTTGGGTTCGGTATTCCGTTTTCAAGGTAGGGACGGTTCCCCGAACCGTCCGCCCATCAGCTCAGCTCAGGACCGGCGGACGTCTCGGGGAGGCGTCCCTACCAATGGATCCCTCTACCTCACCGAGATGAGCGTGCCGGTCGGCAGGACCGTGACACGCATGAGGGAGGCGGCCTGCAACTCGGTGTCCGAGGCCGCGAGCATGATCACATACTCGCCGGTTTTCGTAAAGGTCGCGGTGGTGCCGGGGAGCGACGCATCGGTGAAGAGCACGCTGGCGGCATCGCCTGACACGACCGACCAGCCGGCGGCGAACGTCTTCCCGAAAGGTTGTCCGTCATCGGTCACAACGCCTGCAAGCGCGACCTGTCGGCCGACTTTGGCGGTCAGGTCGGTCGGGCCCTCGATGACCGGCGCGTGGTTGTTGTCCGGGTCGTTCGCCAAGAGCCGGGCCTCCTCGTCGGTGATGAAGCGGTTGTAGACGCGCATCTCGTCGAGCACGCCGTCGAAGTTGCGGGTGCCGGTCGTGGCGTTGTTGCCGATCAGGAACGGCGCGACAAAGGCGGCCGCGCCGGAGAAGACGCCGCCGTTTGCGGTGGAAAGATAGCGTATGCCGTTCAGATAAAGGACCTGCTTCGAGCCACTGGCCGCGGCTCGGCGGTCGAAGAGCACGGCGACGTGGAACCACTGGTTCGTGGTGAGTTTCACAGCGGAGAAGGACCATCCGAAATCGGTTGCGTTACCGACGGAATACGTCGAGAGGTCGATCTGGTTTAAATCGCGGTTATAGAGGATGCGGAAGTTGTCGCCGCAGTAGAAGATGCGCATGGTCGGGTTGTTGGTGTAGGCGCTGTCGTAATAGAGCCAGGTGGAGAAAGTCATCGTCTCGGCATTGGTCGGGAGGTTGGCGGCTTGCGCGTACGCGTTGTAGGTGGGCGCGCGGAACCCGTATCCCGTTTTGCCGGGCTGCAGGAACGCCTGATTGCTGAAGCTGAGCGTGTTGCTGCTCGCGCTGTCGATGGCCTTTTTAAGGGAAGGGTCGTCATCCATGCGCCACCAGTGGACCAGTCCGTCCGACAGGTTGCCGGCCGGCGGCGTGACGGTCACGGTCACATTGGTCGAGCGCAGCAGCGCGCCGTCGTCCGCTTCCAGCTGGACCACGTAGGTGCCGTTGGTCGAGAAGTAGGCCGTCGTGCTGTTGGTGAAGGGGTTGTCGAAGAAGACGGCGCCGGGGCCGCTGACTTTGCTCCAGCAGACCCGCGTCGTGTTGGTCGGCTTGCCGTCGTCCGTGACCGTCGCCGCGAGCGGCGCGCCGGCGCCGAGCACCGTGTTCGTGGCGGTCCAGAGCGGGATGGCCGCGGGCGCGGCGTTGCCGTCCGGCGCCGCTTCGGTATGGCGGATGAAGGTCACGTCATCCGAGGCGACGCCCAAGTCGTTCGATGCCGTCAGCCGGAAGACGTACGTTCCGTCCAAAGGCAGCGTAACGGAAGAGGCGGGCAGCCACGGGGTCCGGAGGGCGGGAGCGGCGCCGTCGGGTACGGAGACCACGCTCCACGCGGTGGCGGCGGAGAGGTCGCGCGTGAACGGGTTGGTGCTGATCAAACGTCCCTGCAGGAGCGTTTCCGCGCGGTAGCAGGTCTGATCTTTGCCGGCGTCGACCGACAAAGGGCAGTTTTGATAGAGCGCCAGAATCTCTTTGTCGGACAGCGGCGCGTCGTAGAGGCGGACGTCGTCCATCAGGCCGGTGAGCGGGCGTATGGCGCCGATGCCGAAACTGTTGTTGCCGATGAACGCCGTGCCGGCAGGGATGGCGGATTTGTAGGCGGTCTTTGTGCCGGGATCGCCACACCGCACGCCGTTGATGTAGAAGGAGGACCAGACCACGCGGTCGGTGGCGTTGGTGTACTCCTGGCGGTAGACCACGGCGGCGTGGAACCACTTGTTGGTCGTGTACTTGAAAGGCGCCGATACGCCGGTTGGCCAGCTGTTGCCTTGTACACCGAGGGAGAACTGGCCCAGCAGGCTCGGCGAGTTTGACGGCATGAGATAGTAAGTGTCAGGCCCGAGCTGCATGATGCGGGGCAGAATGTTGTTGGGGATGCCATCCATGTAGACCCAAGCCGAGATCGTCATGTTGGTGAGTTGGGGGGTGGTGAACGAGGCCCAGGCATTGGTCGTCCCGTCGAAGCGCGCGGCCTTGCCGAAGCGGCCGTCGACGATGGTGACGCCGGGTCCTTTGGCGGCGTTCCGGCCGCGGCCGGACGAGTCCGCCAGCAGGGTCGTGTTGGTGGCGTCGTCCAGTTTCCACCAGCCCACCAGCCGGGCGAGGCCCTGCTGGTTCAGAGTCTGGGCCGAGAGAGTGAAAGACATGCAGAGCGCCAGGGACAAGCCGACCAAAAGTCTCATGAAGATCTCCTTAACAAATTACATTCGCAGTATGGTATACCGAAGAATGTCAGTCAACGGCAAATCAACCGTTTTGTTCAGTTTATTATCATTACTGATATATCAAAAACGGGAGGTGGAAAAGGAGAAGGGTTGCCGCTGGACGAGCCCCGGGTATAAGATGGTCCGGCCATAACCGCGCGGGCGTGTGCGCCGCGCGGGGCAAGGTTTTCAGATGGATGCCGGCGGGGAGGGGCTGAATACGATGAAAGAGTTCTGGCTGTGTTTTGTGCCGCTGTTCGTGGCCGTGGACGCGATCGGCGTGTTGCCGCTGTTCATCGCCCTCACCGAGGGCATGGAAGAGGCCAGGCTGAAGAAGGTTGTCGTGCAGTCGGTCGTCACCGCCTTGACGGTCGCGCTGGCGTTTCTCGTCTTCGGTCCGGTGCTCCTGCGGTTCATGGGCATCACGGTGTCGGACTTCATGATCGCCGGAGGGATACTCCTGTTCGCCATCGCGCTGAACAACGTCCTCGCGGGCGAGCGGAACCATCGCGCGGTCAACCCGATGGATCTCGGCGCCGTGCCGATCGGTGTGCCGCTGATCACCGGTCCGGGCGTGCTGACGACCTGCATCCTGCTGGTCGGCATCCACGGGCTGGGCTTGACCGCCGCGGCGGTGGTCGTCAACATCGCGCTCGCGGGCGTGATCTTCGCCTTCTCGGGTCCGATCACGCGCTTCATGGGGCGGACGGGCACGAAGACGGTCTCCAAAGTCGCCAGCCTGCTGCTGGCCGCGATCGCGGTCATGCTGATCCGCAAAGGGATCGCCGGCGTCCTGGCGCTGGTCAACGGGTGATGCGCAGCCCCCGCGCCGCAAGGCGCGCGTGACCGGGTGTAGGGTCCGGTTTCGTCGTTCCGCCACAGGCGGCCGGAACGCAGGTCCGCTTACGGGATGCGCTTGGCGTGTTGAGCGTTCCGCGCCGCGCTGTCGATGATCAGCGAGGTCATCGTCAGCGAGCCGCCGACCGCTTGGTCGTTGAAATAGGTGACGGTCTCGCTCTCCTGTTTCAGGGCGAGCGCATAGAGCAGCGGCAGGTAATGTTCCGGTGTCGGCACGGCCAGCTGGACAGCCGGTCCCAGCGAAGGATAATCGGCCAGCTCCTGATGGCGGTTTCCGTCGATCAGCCGTTTGAACAGCGCGCTGGCCTCCAGCGCCCAGTCGAAGCCGAACGGCTGGTTGAAATCGCCGCCGCTTTTCACCGCCAGCCGGCGCAGGTTGTGCACCATGTTGCCGCTGCCGAGAATGAGCACGCCCTGATGCCGAAGGGGCGCCAGCTCCTTGGCCAGAGCGTAATGCTGCGGTCCCGTCCGGGTATAGTCCAGGCTCAGCTGGATCACAGGGACATCGGCCTGCGGGTACATATGCTTGAGCACACTCCAGCAACCGTGGTCGAGCCCCCACTCCTCGTCCAGTCCGACGGCGAGCGGCGTGATCACGTCCTTCGTCTGCCGCGCCAGCCAAGGGCAGCCCGGCGCGGGGTACTGCACATCGAAGAGCGTCTGGGGAAAGCCGCCGAAGTCGTGGATCGTGCGCGGCTTCTCCATGACGGTCGCCCGCGCTCCCCACGTCTCCCAATGGGCCGAGACGCACAGGACGGCCTTGGGCCTGGGCAGGGCCTCGCCCACGTCGCGCCAGGCCTTCGAAAAAGCGTTCTCCTCGATGGCGTTCATCGGCGTGCCGTGGCCGACGAACAAGACCGGCATCGGCTCGGCCGCGTTCGGGGTGTCCCTGGGCTTGTCCAGTTCTTTCGGATTCATGACAGTACCTCCTGACGACAAAGCGCGCGCGTGCGACTGGTGCTGTGTCCCTTATATGGCTCTACCGGAGTTAGGGTTTGGAGTGCCGCCTTTAGGCGGAAAGCGAGGCCGGATGGATCTGAGCCTCCGCCTAAAGGCGGTACTACGAACGTATTCACCTACACAAACAAAAGCGAACAGGTCCTGCCATTTAAGGGATACTGAACTGGCGGTGGCGCTTCATGGATCAGCACGCGCGTATTCTACGGTAAAGGCGCACGGCCGTAAAGCCGCTCATTTGGCCTCATGTTCATCATCCCAATGGAAGCGGTGGAGCACCCGGTGGACGACCGGCGCCAGCATGAGGCCCATGACCGCGATGAACAGCACGCCCGAATACAGGGCGTACAGGCCAGCGAAAAGCTTGCCGGGATCGGTCAGCTCCGTTTTGACGGGCCCCATCCCGCCGAGAATCATTGCGGCGTTGAGGAAGGCGTCGAGCCACGCCATCTGCTCGAAGTGCCCGTACCCGAGCATGCCGGCAAACAGAGAGGCCGAGATCACGGCCAGCGCCAGGCAAGCGTGAAAAGCCATGCGCCGGATGAACCGGCCTAAGCTCAGCGGCGGTGTGTGGTGGTGTTCGTACATGTTGGCGCGAGCTTATCTCTTTCCGTGCGGGAGAGTCAAGGGCCCTTGTGCATTCGCTAGCCGGATGAGCGGGGGTGCGATTCAGTTTCGTTGAAACTGAATCGCACCAAGGAGAATTTAGGAGTTAGGAGTTGGTAACGCAAAAATGCCGTGAAAAAGAGGCGTTAGGCTAGGAGGAGCCCTTCCGCGAAGAACCGATTTTTGGAGCCATCCGTGTGACTTCATTTTGAAGCCGCAAACACGGCCTCGCGCGCATCGCGCTAACACATACACTTTCATGGCATTGCAACACCTAACGCCTAAATTCTAATTCCTCCTTCGGGTGTGGATTCAACAAAGTTGAATCACACCCGATGAGCGGGGGCGCGGGGCTTGATGTCTGAAAAAGGAAAGTCTAAAATGAAGATGTGAAAAGGGGCAGTGCTGAGCGCACGTCCGAAAAACCAAGGAGGCACACTATGGCCGCGTATGCGATTTTCATTCGTGAGCTGACGCGCGATCCCGCGGAGATGCAGGCCTATGCGGGCAAAGCCGGAGGAACCTTGGGCGGTCACCCGGTAAAGGTGCTGGCCGCCTATGGCGCACAAGAGGTGCTGGAAGGGCCTCAGGCCGAGGGCGTCGTGATCCTCGAGTTTCCCTCGATGGCGGCGGCCAAGGCCTGGTACGACAGTCCCGCCTACCGCGAAGCGCGGGAGCACCGCTTCCGCGGCGCCGACTATCGGGCCATTCTTGTCGACGGGGTGTGAGCGGGAGAAGGAGAACGTCCTAGTCGACGCTGACCTCGACCGCACCCTGACGGTGCGAAAGGCGCAGCGTCAGGGTTTTCGACGCCTCGTCCCACCGGGACTCCACCGCCGCCGACGCCGGCTCGGCGCGCCACGCGGGTTTGCGCGCGCAGGCGAGGGTCAGGACGAGCTCGCGATCCGGATCTTCACTGTTGGTCTGGAGCCAGAGGCTCTGACCGTCCTTGGCGCTCTTGCCGATGAGATACTGGTGGACGCCGACGGAGCCGCCGAGCGCACGCACGAGACGGTTGTCGAGCGGCATGGAGAAGGTCTGCGGAATGTCCTGATTCTCATGGGAGTCGGTGACGATCACCGTGCCGTCGCAGGCCCACATGAAAGCGTCGCCGCGAAAACGTGGAGGATAACTCCGGTTGAACAGCGCCTGGGCTTTTTCAGGATCCGCCAGTTGATCCTGCGGCACGACCCGTGTTTCCGCATTCAGGCAAGCCGCGCCCGGCGGCAGCAAACACACGATGCCGTACCGGCTGTCGTTGGGAATGAACTCCTGGTCGCCTTTGGCCTTGAGCGCATAGAGTTCGTTCAGGTACGCGAAACCGCCGGTGTAACGCTTCCCGTGCCTGCCTCTGGCCAGCTCCAGGTCGCCCGCGACCGCCACGCCGATGTTCTTCAGGAACGCTTCGCGCGACGGGATGAGGCTGTGCTCGACGACGGCCTTCACAAACGGCAGGAAGAACCGCGTGTAGTTTCCGGCGGCCTTGCCCTCGGGCGTCCACTGATGCGCCGATTCGAGCTGGAACACGGTCGAGCCCGAAACAATGCCCATCAGCCACATCTGGATGTCGTAGACCCACGGGCACTGCCGGGTGCCCAGCTTGCGGCGGGTCTCCCAGATCTTCTCCTCGGGAATGAGCTCGCCCAGCTTGCCGAAGCCGCAGCACGGCCAGATCCACTCGTCCACCCAGATGCCGCAGTTCCCCACATAGCCCGAAGCCATCAGTCCCTGGACCGCGCCGTAGGAGTGCAGCGCCATATCGCCGTTGGTGGTCTTGAACATCGGCACGATGTTCCGGCGATAGCGCGCCAGCGTCTCCTTCTCCCGCGCCGCGAACCCCGGCCAGCGGTAACTGCCGCCGTCGCCGTCGGCGAAGAAATAGAAGCGTCCGTACTTGGCGCACAGCGTCCACGCGCGGTGCACGTAATCGCACTCCGCCAGATTGCCTTCCGGGCCCTTCTCCCAGTACATGCCGCTGAAGTGCTCGCCCTCGGCCGTGCCGAGGCAGTGGCTGAAGTTCTGAAACACATACTCGAGCGTGGCGAGCGCGACCTGGCAGCGGTTGTTCCAGATCACGAAATCCACGCCGAGCTCCTGATATTTCCGGGCCCGCTCGAACACCTTTTCAGAGGCCATGGCCAGATCGTCCACGATGATGACCCGCTCCAGCCCGGCCGGGATGATCCCTTTCGCGTTGTCCGGATACTTGAGGGGGTCCCAGGTGCGGCTGCGCATCAGGAAGAGAGGATGCTCCGGGCCGATCGTGCGGATGACATCCGGCAGGACCGGATGGTCGGCGTTCACGGTCACCGCAGAGACGGCGCTCCACGGTCCTTCGTTCGTGCCCCGCAGCGCGCGCACCCGCCAGAAATAGTGGCCGGCGGGCAGGGGGTCTTTCGGAAAGTACAGGTTCTTGTGGAAGCCCTTGTTCACGGTCCGCCGCTCGGTGACAACATCCTTGAAGGCCGCGTCGCGTGCGACCTGGATGACGAAGTTCGAGCAGCCGGCGAGCGGCCGCCACTGGAAATAACTGGCCACGTCGGTCATCGCCATGCCGTGGACCGGACTCAGCAGTCTTGGCGCCGCAAGGGGTGTCTCCGCGCAAAGGGTCAGCGAACCGAAGGTCAGGCAGCCGAGCAGCATGGCCACTTTTGAGTTCTTTGGCACCCGCATGACGGTCGACTCCTGCCTACTTCCGTCCGTCGAAGAACTCGATCAGCGGATAAGCCTCGCGGTTCACGGCGCGGGCGCGGTCGAGCAGCGGCTGGTGGGGCTTGCCGCGCGCGTCGAACATGCCCTTGTTGGCGCCGCCCAGGTTGTCCAGCGCCTTCGATTCCGGCGGGTCGTCGAGGTACTTGAAGAAGTGCCAGCCGACGATGTTCTTCGTCTCCAGCGCACCCAGCGCGAAGTGCTGGTAGTAGCGCGCGCGGTCCTCCTGCGTGCGCACGACCCATCCCGCCCCGTGCGTGTTCGCCAGGCCCGGCACGTCCATGGCCTTGGCGTACCATTCCGTGATCAGGATCGGTTTGTCCGCCCACGCGGCCCAGTCGCCGAGCTCGTCCGGCTGCGGGCCCCAGCGGCCGTAGTAGTTCACCGAGACGACATCGTGGTAAGGCGCGAGCGCCTTCCAGAACCACGGGTTGTCGAACTCGCCGGTGGAGTAGTTGATCCGCGAGCCGAGATAGAGATGGTTCGGGTCGTACTTGCGCACGACCGGCGTCACGATGCTGTAGTAGCGGCCGAACGCATACGCGATGAACTCGTAGCGGTCGCGCCGCGTCAGCCCCTGCGCGTCGGCCGAGCCTTTCCGCGCGGTCAGCCACGCCGCGGCGGCGTCGCGGCCGGGTTTCAGATCGGGGTTTGTCGCGTCGCTGGCCAGATAGCGGTCGAGCAGGTCGACGGGGCACTGGATCTCGTTCTCGGTCATGATGCCGAGCAGCGTGGGGTCGTTTGCCGTGGCCGCCAACTCCTTGCCGTACGTCTCGCAGAACGCGGGGAAGTCGGGATGGAAGACCGGCATGCAGCGGTTCGGGAAGCCCTGCGTCCCCGACGCCGCCTCGACGAGCTTCTTCTCGCGCGCGAAAGCGAAGAGGAAGTTGTGGCGCAGCACCCAGACCAGCGGATCCTTGACCTTCTGCAGGCGTGTGCTGGAGCCGTTGCCCAGGCCGTTGAACCCGTTCGCCCGCAGTTGCTCCGTGGCCGCCTCGGCCCAACTTTCGTTTGACCCGAAAGTCGCGCTCACGTCCTTGGGCTCGCGGACGGTGTTGACCGCGACATGATAGAAGCGGCAGCCTTCCGGGTCGATCAGCCACCAGCGGCCGTCGACCTTCTTCGTGCGGAAGAATCCGGTCGCCTGCTCCCGCGGCCGGTCCAGCCGTCCGCCGTAGCGGTCCAGCTTGACCTGCTCCCCCGAGGGCGTGTATCCGTCGAGCTTCTCAAGCAGGCGCGTGGGCTGGACGCGCCACGGGACGGCGAGGTCAGGGTTGTTGCCGTGCGTTTCGACCGGCACGGTCCCGTCGCGGGCGGCGGCGCGGAGCGGCGGCGACAGGTCGTACGCGGTGCGCGTCTGCTCGAAGAGCGCGCGCACCTCGTCGGCCGTCAGCGCGCGGTTGTAGATCCGGAGTTCTCCGACGCGCCCTTTGAGCGACGGCTTGTCGCCCAGTCCTTTGCCGATCAGAAGCGGCTGGCCGTTGAAGCCCAGCGCCGCACGCTGCGCCAGCTCGGCGTCGCGCGCGCCGTTGAGGTAGATGCGCAGCATCGCGCCGTCCGAGGTGGCGGCCAGAAAGGTCCACCTGTCCAGCGGCAGCTCAGACGCGGTCTCGACGAGCGCTTTCGGGACCCCTTTGTCGCCGAACTGGCCGTAGACGATATGGCCGCCGGAGGCGTACATCCCGAACACCGGCGTTTCCCAGCCCGGCTTGGCGTTGGGGATGCCGAAGAGCACGGTGTTGGCGCGGAGGCGCGAGGCCTTGACCCACAGGACCGTGGTGATATTCGTTCGCAGGTTGAAAGGCGTCCTCGGTTCGATGCGCACATGTCCGTCGAGTCCGTCCAGCTCGAGCGACGTGGCGCCCGTCTCTTTCCGGAGTTCGCCAAAGGCGATGGTGCCTGCGTTGCCCGCGCCGGAGAGATCCTTCACGGTTGTCCCGTCGCATCCGTCGAAGCGCCAGTGGCCGACGAGACCGGAGGCAACGTCGGCGGCGGGGCGCGCCGGTTCCGGTTGAAGATCGGCGGCGCAAAGGCGGCTGGCGAGCAGCCAGGCTGTGCCGAGGAGGAACGTGTGTTTCATGCGGGCCTTTCGTGACCGTCTGTTTGACTATTCGGGTTGGACCTGAACCCGGCTGACCGTGTAGCGGCCCGCGCGCTCAGGCGCGTCCATGGCCAGCCGCAGCGGAGGCAGCCGGCCGGAAGGATCAACCATGGCCGCCGCCAGCGTGTAGTCGCCGGCCTTCAGCGCGGCAGGGATCCGGAGCGTTTCGGCAAGGTCACGCTCGCCGGGCAGCCAGTCACGCGGATCAGCCGCGGACTCGGAGGTGGCCACCGGCAGACCTGCCGCGTCGAGGAGCGACAGGCGCAGCTTGAAGGGCCGATAGAGCTTGCCCACGCCGACGTTGGCCCATTTCATGTTCACGCTGAGGCTTGACCCGCATTTCACCGCCGCCGGATGTGAAAGCTCGCGCAGGAGGAAGCGGTACCCGGCGAGCCGGGCCAGCCGTTCCAGTTGCGGCAAGGCTTCCGGCGGGAAACGGCCGATGTTGTCGTTGATCAGCGTGACGTGATTGGTCAGCATGAAGTTCACCGCGCTGTCGAACGACCAGCCGCGCGACTTCAGATAGTCGAAATCGCCAAACCATTCGAAGACCACCGGCGCGGCCTTCCATGTGTCCGCCATGCCCTGAACGGCGGCGTATTTCTTCGAGCCGATCCAGTTCTGCTCGTGCCAGGGCGAGCCGACGCCGTCGCGGCGGAACCCCGTGCCGTGTTCGAGCGCGTAGGCCAGCACCTCCGCGTCATCGGACATGAAGACGAGCGGCGTCTTCTTGAAGGCGCTCAGATACATGTCCACGATGCTCTTGCGCACGGCGACCGGCACGGGATGCTTCGTGTGCCACTCGCCCCAGTTGCCATAGGAGCCGATGTCGAGGAACTCCACGCCCGGTTGGCCGTCGTAGCGCTGGCCCAGCGCCTTGATGAAAGCGGCATGCTTGGCCAGATAGAGCGGGTCGGCGTAGTCGGGCTCAATGCGGGGGATGCGTTTGCCGCCGCTGGTGGGGTCACCCCCGCCGACCTCATACTCGAAGCCTTTGCAGCCGGCGTCGAACAGCCATTTGGGCGAAGAGTAATAGCCGGCGCTGTGTGCGCTGCAGGTCATCACCCGCATCGACACGGTCGCGCCGCGCGGTTTCCAGGCGGCGATGGCGTCGTCGATGATCTTCCAGTCGTACTGGCCTTCCGACGGTTCGACGTCCGCCCAGTGGAAGCGGATGTAGGCGACCGAGCAGGGGAACCGCGGGTCGCTTTTAGGAGTGCGCTGCTGGCTCATCCAGCCCGCGCCGGGGTTGGCGAACAGCGTGTCCACCTCGCGGAACGTGACGCGTTGGATGTCGCCGCCGAAGGCGAGTCCCGCCAGCGTAGCCAGCACCAGAGAGAGCAGGGGCTTGGGTGTGTGTCTCATGCGTGATCCGTTTCGTCCCCGTTTTTTTGGCTGCCGCGACATCCCTGTTATTCGCGCAGGTGACGTTCGCTGGACCAGCGCGAAAACTGTACCTGCTCCGCGGACGGCCGTCAAATGGATTTGCCGGCGGGCTTGAACGGCGCGAGGCTTGAACGGAGGGGCTTGAACGTCAAACGCTGAACACCGAACGTTGAACGCCCAAGTGATGAGTTAGCAACCTTGCGTGTTCGAAGTTGGGTGTTCGGCGTTGAGCGTTTTCTCTTATCTCACGTCAGCACGCCCTTGGGGGTGGCCTCGTTGTCGTCCCACCAGCCGGGCTTCCTGGTGACGATCTTGGCGATGTCCTTGGAGGTCATCTGGATGCCCTTGGCCGAGACGCCTTTGACCAGCACTTCGGCGGGGCTGAACATCTGCTGGTGGATGCGCTGGGCCTTGGCGGGCTTGTACTTGACGTAGACCAGCTCGGGCACGCCCTCCTCGAAGAGGATCAGCTTGCTCTTCTCCGGCGCAAGGTGGTACTCCTTGTTCTGGATGGCGCCGCCGAACGCGAAGCGCTTGATGTAGGTGAAGCCGTAGTGCGGCTCGGTGTAGACCGCGGTGAACTCCTTCTCGCGGTCGAAGATCTTGCAGTACGCGTAGTTCTTGTCGATGAAGAACTTGTCCGGCGGCGGCATCATCTTGTAGCGGCCGTCGTTCCACACCACGAGGATCTTGTCGAGCGAGGAGCACTTGAAGAGCTCCTCGCCGGTACGCAGGTCGGTGCCGATGTAGCCGTTCTCCGCGTCGATCTTGAGCGTCAGCTCCGTCGCGGTGAGGGCGCGCATCTCGATCTGGGCGAAGGGCTTGGCGGAGATCTGCGTGAGGCGCGGGTAGCGGTCCTTGTACTTTTTGACGAGGGCCTTGAGGTAGCGGACCGCGTAGGCGCGCAGGCCCTTGATGTTCTCGGCGACCTCGGACTCCTCCTTGAGGATGTTCTCGATCTCTTCGCGGTTCTTGTTGATGTCGTAGCGCGAGATGCGGCGGATCTTGATCTGGAGCAGGCCCTCCACGTCCTCGAGCGTGACGTCGCGGCGCAGCTTCTTGCGGAAGGGCTTGAAGCCGTCGAGCACGGCCTGCTGCACGGCCTCGTAGGTGACCTGCTCCTCGATGCGCTTGTAGATGCGCTCCTCGATGAAGATCTGCTCGAGCGTCTTGTAGTGGAAGAGGTCGTCGAGCTCGCGCTTGCGCAGCTCGAGCTCGCGGGCCAGGAGGTCGAGGAGCTGGTCGGTGCAGGCCACGAGGATCTCGGACACGGTCATCTCGCGCGGGCGGTTGCGGAAGAGCACGACGGGCCGGCTGGAGATGAAGGATTCGCAGGAGGTGAAGGCGAAGAGGGCGGCGGTGGCCTGCTCCTGGGAGGCGCCGACGGTGAGCACGAGCTCGATTTCGACCTTCTCGGCGGTGAAGTCGTTGATCTGGCGGACCGGCACCTTCTTCTTTTGGATCGCTTCCTCGATGTCGGCGATGAGCGACTCGGTGGTCTGTCCCCACGGCAGGGCGGTGATGATGAGCTTGCCGGGCTGGCGGTGCTCGACGGTGGCGCGGATCTTGATGCGCCCCGCGCCGTCGGCGTACTCGGAGACGTCCATCGCTCCGCCGGTCATGAAGTCCGGCAGCACCTGGAAGGGCTTCTTCTGGATGATGGCGATCTGGGCCTCGAGCAGCTCGATGAAATTGTGGGGCAGGATGGCGGTGGAGAGGCCCACGGCGATGCCGTCCGCGCCGAGCATCAGCAGCAGCGGCAGCTTGGAGGGCAGGAGCACGGGCTCCTTGTTGCGGCCGTCGTAGCTGGGGATGAAGGCGGTGAGCTTGGGGTTGTAGATCTCGTTGCGGGCGAGGTCGGTGAGGCGGCACTCGATGTAGCGCGAGGCGGCCGCGGGGTCGCCGGTGAAGATGTTGCCGTAGTTGCCCTGGCCCTCGATCAGGTAGCGCTTGTTGGTGAGGTGCACGAGCGCGTCGCCGATGGAGGCGTCGCCGTGCGGGTGGTACTGCATGGTGTGGCCGACGATGTTGGCGACCTTGATGAAGCGCCCGTCGTCCTTCTCCCACAGCGCGTGCAGGATGCGGCGCTGCACGGGCTTGAGCCCGTCCTCGACGGTGGGGATGGCGCGGTTGCAGATGGTGTAGGAGGCGAACTGCAGGAAGTTCCCGTCCATCAGGTCGCGCAGGGGGCCGCTGCCGCCGTGCGTGTTGGCGGCGAGCTGGCGTTCGGCGGCGGTGAGGTTGAGGCCGCCCTGGGGCTGCGGGACGGGCGAGTCGGCGTCCTCGGCGGCGGGGGCGGGCGCCAGGCCGGCGCGCGCGCCCTCGAAGAGCGGCAAGTTGTCGAAGGCGAAGCTTGGCGGCTCGCTGGCGGGGTCGGCCGGGGGGCCTTTATGCGGCTTTCCTGGATCTTTGCTCACGATAACGATTCCTCGGTGATCACCAGGTGGTCCATGATGTAGGCGCGCCGCTCCTGGGTGTTGCGGCCCATGTAGAATTCGACGGTGTCGGTCAGCGCGTGGTCGCTGGTGCAGTCCACGGGCGTCAGGCGCATGGTCTTGCCGATGAAGGCCCCGAACTCGCCGGGCGAGATCTCGCCGAGGCCTTTGAAGCGGGTGATCTCGGGGTTCTTGCCGCACTTCTCCATGGCGCGGACGCGCTCGTCCTCGTTGTAGCAGTAGAAGGTCTCCTTCTTGTTGCGCACGCGGAAGAGGGGCGTCTCGAGGATGTAGAGGTGGCCTTCCTTGATGACGCGGTCGAAGAAGCGCAGGAAGACGGTGATCATCAGGTTGCGGATGTGGAGGCCGTCCACATCGGCGTCGGTGGCGAGGATGACCTTCTGGTAGCGCAGGTTGTCGACGGTCTCCTCGATGTCGAGGCTCTGCATGAGGTTGTAGATCTCGACGTTCTTGTAGAGCGCGTCGCGCTTGAGGTCGCAGACGTTGAGCGGCTTGCCCTTGAGGGTGAAGATGGCCTGGGTGGTGACGTCGCGGCAGCTCACGATCGAGCCGCCGGCGGACTGGCCCTCGGTGATGAAGAGCATGGTGTCGAGGCCGGTGCCCTTCTGCTTGTGCAGGTGGCGCTTGCAGTCTTTGAGCTGGGGCACGCGCACCGAGACGGCGCGGGAGCGCTCGCGGGAGAGCTTCTTGACGGCGTTGAGCTCGGCCCGCAGCTTGCTGGTGTCCTCGATCTTGCCGATGAGCTTGCCGGCCTCGGCGGGCAGCCGGTGGAACATCTCGACGATGACGCGCTTGATCTCCGCGACGAGGTCGGCGCGGATCTCCTGGTTGCCGAGCTTGTTCTTGGTCTGCGACTCGAAGATCGGGTCCTTGAGGCGGATGGCGATGGCGCCGATGATGCCCTCGCGCACGTCGTCGCCGTCGAACTTCTTCTTGCTGAACTCGTTGACGGCTTTGAGCAGGGCCTCCTTGAAGGCCGAGAGGTGGGTGCCGCCGTCGTTGGTGAACTGGCCGTTGACGAACGAGTAGTAGTCCTCGCTGAAACGGTTGGTGTGGGTGAAGACCAGCTCGAGGGTCTTGGAGCGGTAGTGGAAGGGCTGGTAGAGCTTCTCGAACTGGGCCTCGTCGTGGATGAGGTCGAGCAGGCCGTTCTCCGAGATGAACTTGGTGCCGTTGACCTCGAGGGTGAGGCCGGCGTTGAGGTAGGCGTACATGCGCATGCGGCGCGCGACGTGCTCCTCGCGGAACTGGTACTTCTTGAAGATCTCGGGGTCGGGCGTGAAGCGCACGTAGGTGCCGTTGCGCTGGGGCGCGGGGCACTTGCCGCGCTTTTGCGAGGCGAGCACGCCCTGCTTGAAAAAGGCTTCGGAGAACTCCCCGTCGCGGAAGGCGCGGACCTCGAAGTCGGTGGAGAGGGCGTTGACGGCCTTGGTGCCGACGCCGTTCATGCCGACGGAGAACTGGAAGGAGTCGTCGTTGAACTTGCCGCCGGTGTTGATCTGCGAGACGCACTCGACCACTTTGCCGAGCGGGATGCCGCGGCCGTAGTCGCGCACGGAGACCTCGCCGGTGGTGTAGTTGATGGCGATCTCGACGCGCTTGCCGTTGCCCATGATGAACTCGTCGACGGCATTGTCGAGCACCTCCTTGAGGAGGATGTAGATGCCGTCCTCGTACTGGCTGCCGTCGCTGGTGCGGCCGATGTACATGCCGGTGCGTTTGCGGATGTGCTCGATCGCCGAGAGGGTCTGGATATGCTTGTCGTCGTACGTGCTTGCTGACATGGGAAAGGCTGGAGGCTAAAGGATGAAGGCTAAAAAGACAAACACAGCCTGAACGGCGGATAGCCGCCGACAGGCTGACAGGAGGCTCGGAGCGCGGCGCAGCGGGCTATTTGGCCGCTTCGGGCGCGGCGGCGTCGGCTTTGCGGCGGACGCTGTTGATGACCACCGGCTCGGCCGGCACGTTCTGGAGGCGTCCCGAGAGGTCGGTGCGGACCTTGGCGATCTTATCGACCACGTCCATGCCCTCGACGACCTTGCCGAACACGCAATAGCCCCAGCCCGCGTCGGTCTTCGACTTGAAGTCCAGGTGGCTGGAGTTGTCGACCAGGTTGATGAAGAACTGGCTGGTGGCGCTGTCCACGATCATGGTGCGCGCCATGGCGAGGGTTCCGCGCTCGTTGTGCAAGCCGTTGTCGGCCTCGTTCTTGATCGGCGCCTGATTCTTTTTCTGGATCATGTCGCGCGTGAAGCCGCCGCCCTGGATCATGAAGCCGTCGATCACGCGATGGAAGATCGTGGCGTCGTAAAACTTGGCGTCGATGTAGGACAGCACGTTGCTGACCGTAAGGGGCGCCTTCGCGGGATAGAGTTCCGCCGTGATGGCTCCCATGCTGGTATCGATGATAATCTGCACGTTCTTTAGCTCCTTAGGGGCTGCCGCCTGCAAAGGAATGACTCCCTGCGTGACGTCAGCCTGTACAATCCCCGAACCCAAAAGCAATACCGCCAGAATCCCCTTCATCTTCTTTCCCCCTTCGCTGTATAGCGGGGAATAGAATACGACGGCCGCGCTGGAAAATCCAGCCCAAAGATGCCGCGCGCTAGGCGGCGCGAGGTGCGGTCCGGCGGGCATACGCGAGGCAGCCGGCGCCGAGGGCCATGATGCCCAGGCTGATGGTCTGGCTGATCGAAAAAGGCCCGATCGCCAGGCGCGGGTCGCCGCGCAGGTATTCGATGCCGAAGCGCAGCGCGGCGTAGCTGACGAGATAACAGCCGGTGACGAAGCCGCGCTGGCGGTGGCGGCGGGGGTAGAGCCGGTAGAGGACGATGAAGAGGATGAAGTTGGCGGCCGACTCGATCAGCTGGGTCGGGATCACCGGCAGGCTGGCGAGCGCGTCCTGCGCGATCAGCGGCGGGGTGGCGGAGGCCTGCTCCCACCAGGCGGGCGAATGCGGGGGGAAGGCGACGCCGATGCAGGACTGGGTGATCTTGCCGTAACAGCAGCCGTGCATGAAGCAGCCCAGCCGCCCGAACGCGTGGCCGATCGGCACCACGGCGAGCACCAGATCGGTGATCTGGAACAGGTGCTGGCGGTAGATGCGCGCGTAGAGCGCCAGGACAAACGCGGCGGCGATGAGTCCGCCGTAGAACATCAGCCCGCCTTGGTCGATGCGCAGGACGTCGAGCGGGTGGGCGGCGAACTCGGCGGTCCAGTGCTCCAGCACGTAGGCGGTGCGGGCGCCGAGCACGGCGGAGACCATCAGCCACGTCAACAGCGAGGTGAGCTGGTCCGGGTTCTGGCCCGTGCGTTTGCTGAGCCAGACGGCGGCCTGCCAGCCGAAAAGGAATCCCAGCGCCATGCAGAGCCCGAAGGCGCGGAGGGTGAGGGGGCCGATTTGGAAAAGTTCAGAATGCATGGGGACGTTCCGCTTAAAAAGAGTTCAGCTCCGAAAGGACCGTTTATCATAGGGGCTCTTCCAGCCGACGGCAACCCAAATGCGACGGCATTTTTAAGACGGTTTCCTGCGGCGCGCGCGCGCCGCACAAATTCGACGTCTCTGCTTGACGATTGGCTTTAGCCGCTGGTAATATCAGACCCGTCTTTGCATTTGGTCAACGTGCCAAGCGAAGCGACCGGTGAAGGTGTCGCACACGGATGTCAGACAGGGAGTCGCCGTGCGCCGGCCGTGAGGTTTGCTGTGAAGCTTTTAAGGAAAGAAACATGAACACCGCTATCATTGTGGCAGCCGGAAAAAGCGAGCGGATGGGCTCGAATACAGACAAGGCTTTTTTGAATTTGGGCGCGAAGCCGGTGATCGCCTGGTCGCTGCTGGCCTTCGAGCAGTGCGCTGAGATCGACCAGATCATCCTGGTGGTGCGCAAGGACCAGGTGCTGCCCGCCAAAAGCGTGACCCAGATGTTCGGCATTTCCAAGATCCGCAAGATCGTGGCGGGCGGCGCGCGCCGTCAGGATTCGGTCCTCAACGGGATGAAGGAGATGGATCCCGAGACCCGCGTGGTGATCACGCATGACGGGGCGCGCCCGTGCGTGACCCCCGAGCTGATCACCGAGATCATCAAGTACGCCAAGCGCAACGGGTGCGGCATCGCGGCCTCGCGGATCTGGGACACCGTCAAGTACGTCGAGCGCGGGTCGACCGTGGACCACACCGTCGACCGCACCAAGCTGTGGGCGGTGCAGACGCCGCAGGCTTTCAGCGTGGAGGTGCTGCGCCGCGCCTACCGCACGGTCGAGGAGCAGAAGCTGACGGTGACGGATGAGGCCGGCGCCTTGGAGCTGATCGGCGAGCCTGTACGCCTGGTCGAGTGGCCGCGTCCCAACATCAAGATCACGACGGCCGAAGACCTGCCGCTGGCCGCCGCCGCGATGAAAATCACCTGAGCCTAATTTTATCATGGATCGAAAATACGCGATTTTGGGGGATATCCACGCGAACCTGGAGGCGCTGACCGCCGTAATCGAGGACGCCCGCGGCCGGGGGGTGACCGACTTCGTGTCGGTGGGCGACGTGGTGGGGTATAACGCCAGCCCTTCTCAGTGCATCAAAGTGATGCGCGAGATCGGTTGTGTGACGGTGCGTGGCAACCACGACCATTACTGCTCCTACAACGAGAGCCTGGACGACTTCCAGCCCCTGGCCGCCAGCGTGATCGCCTGGACGCGGCGCCAGCTGACGGAGGACGATGTCAAGTGGCTGCACGACCTGCCCTACCAGAAGGCCCTGGGCGGCTTCACGCTGGTGCACAGCACGCTCGACATGCCGGAGCGGTGGGGGTATGTGTTCGACACCTTGGCGGCGGAGGCGAATTTCAGCTACCAGATGACCTCGCTCTGCTTCCACGGGCACACGCATGTGCCGATGATCTACGAGAAGCAGCGCGAGGTGATGCGCGTGGAGCCGTGCAAGATCAAGATCACCTTCGGCCCCAAGTTTTTCATCAACGTGGGCAGCGTCGGGCAGCCGCGCGACAGCGACCCGCGCAGCACCTATGTGCTCTACAGCGCGAAGACCAAGGAGCTGGACTTCATCCGGGTGCGGTACGACATCGAGACCGCGATGGACAAGAACATGAAAGCCGGACTGCCCGAGCGCCTGGCGCTGCGCCTGGCCCAGGGCCGCTGATCCGTGGCTCTCAGCCCCGCCGCCGGAACTCGTTCGGCGAGACGCCGAACGCGTGGCGGAATGTGCGCGAGAAGTTGAACGCGTCGGTGAAGCGCAGCGCCGCGGCGATGTCCTGGATGAGCCACTCCGTGGTCTGCAGCAGGGCCGCCGCGCGGTTGAGGCGCAGGTGCAGCAGATATTGGAACGGGCTCTCACGCCCGAAGCGCCGGAACAGCCGGCAGATGTAGGCCTCGTCAACCTCGCAGGCCGCCGCGATCTCGGAGAGGCTGGTGATGGTCTCGAAGCGCTCGGCGATGTGGCGGCGCACCCGCTCGTAGGTGGCGAAGGCTTTCGCGCCGATGTCGTCCGCCGGACGGTACAGCTCCCCGATCTTGAGGACCAGGTACTGCAGAACCGTCGCGCACTGCTGGGCGCGGTCCGCGTGGTCGCCCAGGCCTTGGCTGATCAGGTCGTCGAAAACCGCCTGGATGCGCTCCGGCTGCGCGATGTGCCCCACGCTGCCGGACCCCATGCCGCAGCGCTCCAGCAGCTTCGGGCTTTTGACGCCGGTGAAGACCACGAAATATTTCCAGAGGGGCGTGGCGGGAGCGGAGGTGATGCGGTGGCCGAGCCGCGGCCCGTAGGCGAACACCGTGCCGGGCGTGAGCGGGTGCGTCACCTCGCCGAAGCGCACGGTGCCGCTGCCGCGGATCACGAACTCGATGCAGGGGTGTGCGAAGCTCGTCCGCGCGTTGTCGTATTCGGGCGAGCACTTCTCGAGTCCGCCGCTCATGACGGCGAGATCGTCCACGATATCTTTGCGCAGGTTGAGGTAGAACCGTTGCGCATCGATCACCTGGCGGCTGAAGTAACGGGGCTGGCGGTTAGGTTTCATAAGGCAGACCAACATCCATCTTGTGGAGCATCATAACGAAACGCGTCGCGGGTGCAAAGCCGGAACGTCGCCTTTCCCGACTGCAGGGTTGAAACGCGCGGGCGAAGGTGCGACAATCTCCCCCATGGTTTTTCACGGAAGAGAGTTTCGGGGAGCGGGGATGCCGCGCCTGGCGGGCGCGTGGGTCTGGCTGGCCCTGGCCGGCGCGGCCGGCGCGCAGACGGATGGGCCGCGGATTTCGCGGGCGGGGCCGCCCGCCACCCCGGTTTATTCGAAAGACGGCACCGTCGTGGTGTATGCGCCCGCGTCGAAGGCGGGTTACCGCGCGCCGGTGCTGGTCTTCGTGGACCGCACGCGGGAGGAGCTGAAGCGCGCGACGCGGCTCAAGTTCGGCTCGCAGGCGTGTCCCCTGGAGATCGCCATCGGCGGCAAGAGCGCCGGCGACACGCGCGTGTTGACGGCGCGGCTGCGCGACCGCGAGGGTGGCGTGCGCGAACGGATCGAGCTGCCCGACCCGGAGGCGGCTGATCTGGCGAAATTCCGCCGGGCCATCTGTGCGGCGCTGCTGCGCGCGTGGATGGTCGACGCGGGGGGGACGGAGGCGTCGATGCGCGAACTGCCCGCGTGGCTGGTCGACGGCCTGGTGCGCTACATGGATCACGAGCCGCGGCAAGCCGATGCCGACCGCATGCTGCTCCTGTGGTCGCACGCCTGCCTGCCGGCGGCGGTCGAGCTTTTCGCGGCCGACAGCCTGGCGGCGACGCGCGAGCCGGCCGTGGCGGCGATGCTGGCGAGCTGGTTCCTGGAGAAGCGCCCCGCCCTCAACGCCTTCGAGGCGCTGCTGCGCGGAGCGGCGACCGGCACGGCGTGGCGTCCGGAAGGCGCCGGCCTCCTGCTCGCCGGCACGGATGACCCGGCGGCCTTCGACGCGGCGCTGGACCTCTGGCTGCTGTCGGAGGGGCGCGTGGTCATCAAGCCCGGCCTGACGACCTGCGGGATCGTGCGCCGCTTCCGCGCCCATCTGTTGCTCTATCCGGCGGAATATGGTAAAACTCTGGACCCAAGCCGGACGTGGCGCACGTTCCAGGAGGCGGTTGCCCTGGCGGACGATCCGGTGATCCGCCGCGGCGCCGCGGCCAAGGCGCTGGAGCTGCGGATGGCGGCGTTCGGGCGCGATGGTATGCTTCTTGCTGTTTCTGACGCCTACGCCGCCTTTCTGAACGCGCTGGCGCGGGGCGAGAAGCAGGGTGAGCTCTCCCGGCTTTTGATGGAAGCGGAGGGGATGCGCAAGGAGCTGGAGCGCAGGACGGCGCAGGGCGCGGTGTTGCAGCGGACGGTGGAAAAGTAGCGCGGCCGCAGGCGGCGGGCGCGGGGCGGGCTTCGGAGCAAAGGGCGGACATGAAGAAAACGGCGAGCGGGCAGAAAACGATCGTGGGCAAAATCCATCCGGACGTCTTGTCGTTCACGGTTGGCAAAGACCCGGTTTTGGATCTCGATTTGGCGGTGTGGGACTGTCTGGGCACGGCGGCCCACGTGACGATGCTTTCCAGAATGCGCGTGAAACCCGCGATTCTGGGGACTGAAGAACGCAACCGCGTGGTGGCGGCGCTGGTGGAGGTGATGCGCGAGGTGAAGGCCGGCGGCTTCACGATCACCGAGGCGGACCAGGACGTCCACCTGGCCGTCGAGCGCCGCTTGACCGAGCGGCTGGGCGATCTCGGCCGCAAGGTGCATACGGGGCGCAGCCGCAACGACCAGGTGGCGGTCGACATCCGTCTGCACGCGCGTGACCAGCTGCTGGGGCTGACCGATGAGGTGGCGGCGCTGGCCGAGGGCTTGGTGGCGTTCGGCAAGCGGCACGTGAAGGTGCCGATGGTGGGGCGCACGCATCTGCAGCCCGCGATGCCCAGCTCCGTGGGCCTGTGGGCCACGGCGTATGCCGAGACGCTGCTGGACGACCTGCTGCTGGTGGAGGCGGCCTACACCTACAACGACCGCTGCCCGCTGGGGTCGGCGGCCGGCTACGGCGTGCCGCTCCCGGTGGACCGCGAGCTGACGGCGAAGCTCCTCGGGTTTTCAGGGCCGCACCACAATGTTTTCCACGCGAGCAACGTGCGCGGCAAGAACGAGGCGGTGATGCTCGCGGCCTGCGGGCAGATCATGCTGAGCCTCTCGCGTCTGGCCGAGGACCTGATCCTCTTCTCGATGCCGGAGTTCGGCTATTTCGTCCTGCCGCCGGAGCTGTGCACCGGCAGCAGCATCATGCCGCAGAAGTACAACCCCGACGTGCTGGAGCTGATCCGCGCCAAGACCGCGGTGGTGTTGGGATACGGGGCCGCGGCGAACACGATCCTGAAGGCGATGCCGGGCGGGTACAACCGCGACCTGCAGGAGACCAAGGAGCTTTATATGGAGGGGCTGCGCGTGACGCGCGCCTCGCTGCGGATCATGGCGCTGATGGCGGGTTCGCTCGCCGTGCGTCCGGAGCGGCTGCGCGCGGGGTTCACCCCCGGCGTGTTCGCGACCGACCGCGCGCTGGAGCTGGTGGCGGGCGGCATGCCGTTCCGCGACGCGTATCAGCACGTGCGCTCGCACCTGGACGAGCTGGCTTCGGCCGACCCTGACCAGGCGCTGGCGGCGAAGACGCATCTGGGCGGGACGGCGGGCTTGGATTTCGCGTGGTACAAGGCGCGCGTCAGCGACGTGCGGCGGTGGGTGCGGACGCGGCGCAAACAGTCTCAGGCGGCCTTCGGCAAGTTGCTGGGGGTTGCGTTTCCTGTGGCGTGAGCTTTTTCAAACGTGGCATGCAGGGGAGAAATGATGAAAAGCAGGATGAATAAGAAAACGGTTGTGGGCCTTGTGGCCTGCATGGGGTTCCTGACGTGCGCGATCGCGCAGGAGGCGGCGACTGCCGCGGCCGGGGTTCCGGCGGCCGCCAACGCCTACGGGATGTCGTTCAAGCAGGCGTGGGTGTACGGCGGCTGGATCATGTGGGTGCTCGCCGCCATCTCGGTCTTCGCGCTGGCGATGGTCTTTTACTTTGTGACGGTGCTGCGGGCCGGGGCGGTGGCGCCCCGCGCGCTGCTGATCGACGTCATCGCCCGGGTGCGCGCGAACGACATGAACGAGGTGCGGCGGCTGTGCGACCGCCATCCGTGCCCGTTGTCGGCGGTGGTGCTGGCGGCGCTGGACTGTCTGCGCAATGTGCCGCAGTGCGACGTGTCGCTCTTGCGCGGCGCGGTGGAGTCGGAGGGGGCGCGCCAGGCGGACGCCATCCAGGGGCAGACGGAGTTTCTGCTGGACGTCGCGACGATCGCGCCTTTGCTGGGCCTGCTGGGCACGGTGCTGGGCATGTTGACGGCGTTCGGTTCGGTCGCCAGCGATGTCGCGAGCGCCAAGCCGGTGGTGCTGGCGGCCGGCGTGTCGCAGGCGATCGTGACCACGATCTTCGGGCTGGTCGTCGCGATCCCGTGCATGGCGTTCTACGCGTGGTTCCGGCGGCGCGCGAGCCGTCAGATCTCGAATCTGGAAACAGCCTCCGCTGAGATTCTGACCACGATCATCGGCGCGGGCACGGGTCCCAAATCGTCCTACATCGACAGGATCGACAGAACATGAACTTCCGCAAGAACCGTCGGGGCATGCTCCCCGCGTTTCAGTTGACGTCCATGATGGACATCATCTTCCTCATGCTCTTTTTCTTCATCACGACCTCGATTTTCTCGCAGTGGGAGTATGAGGTTTCCATCAGCCTGCCGTCGGCCAAGAGCGGCAAGGTGCCGGACCGCCTGCCGGGCGAGATCATCATCAACATCGCCAAGGACGGCCGCGTGTCGGTCAACCAGCAGGACCTGACGCTGGAGGCGCTGAAGGGCCGTCTGGACCGGCTGGCGCGCTACTTCCCGGGCCAGCCGGTGGTGCTGCGCGCGGACAAGGACACGCGGTACGAGGCGCTCATCAAGGTGGTCGACACCTGCCGCATGGCCGACATCTGGAACTTTTCGATGGCCACGACCGAAGACAAGAGCGGCGCGACGGAGAGCAAATGAGGGCACGGCTACACGTTTTGTGGGCGGGGCTGCTGTGCGCGGGGGTCTCGGCCCTGGCCGACCCCGTGGAACTCCAGGACCGGCTTCAGCTGGCGGACGGCCTCTTCCGGCGCAGCCTGTTCGAGCTGGCGGCGCGCGAGTACGCGGCGCTGGCGGAAATGCCGGATGTGCCGGGGCTCGACAACGTGCTGTTCCGCTTGGGCGAGTGCCAGCGCCGCACCAGACATCCGGCCGAGGCCGAGGCCGCGTATAAAAGGCTGGTCGAGGCGTGTCCGGCGAGCGCGAACGTGCACCGCGCCAATCTGCAGCGCGCGCTGATTCAGATGGAGGCGGGCGGAGGCGCGCTGGAGTCTGCGGCGGCCGCCTTCGAGAAGCTGTCAGCGGCGGGGCTGCCGCCGGAGGTCCGGTCGGCCGCGCTGTACCACGGGGGCGAGACGTTGGAGAAGATGAACCGTCCGTCTGACGCGTTGGCGCGCTATGAGCAGCTGGGCAAGGAGTACCCCGACACGGATTACGGCATGTATTCGGGCTTGCGGATCGCCTGGATCCTGACCAAGACCGGCAAGCCGGAGGACCGGCGCCGGGCGATGGGGATTTACCTGGACTTGGCGCACAAGGCCAAAGATCCGAAGGTGGCGGAGGAGGCCTACTATTTCGCGGCGCAGGTGGCGCTGGTGGACGCGCGCTACGAGGAGAGCGCCAACCTGTTCCAGGCCCTGCGCGCCAAGTATCCGAACTCGCCGCGCGTGGTCGAGAGCGCCTTGTCGGCGGGGTGGGCGAATTACTATGCGGGGCGCTTCAAGGAGGCTTCGGATGTCCTGGACCTGATCATCGGCAACGCGCAGCATCCGCTGCGGGAGGAGGTGCTCTACGTCAAGGCCAACTGTCTGCGGCAGCTCGAGCAGCGGACCCAGGCGGTGGCGCTGTACGACCAGCAGCTCGCGGCTTATCCGGAGGGGCGGCTCGCGGGTCAGGCCGGGTATGAAAAGCTCTCGACGCTCTATCGCGACGGCAAGTATCAGGAGGTGCTGAAGCTCTCCGCGCAGGGCCGGCCGCCGCCGGCGGCGCTGGCGGACCACGTGTACTGGATGAATTCCGAGGCGGCGATCGCGGTGGGGCAGCCGGAGATCGCGGTGCAGAACTGCCGTCTGCTGGTGGACAAGTGCCCCCAGAGCCCGTTCGTGAAGGACGCGCTTTACCGGCTGGGCTGGCTGTTGCAGAAGCAGGAGGCGTGGGAGTCAGCCTCCTCCTGGTTCCTGCAGGCGGCGGGCCGTTTCCCCGACGACCCCTTGGCGGCCAAGGCGCTGTACGCGTCGGGTGTGTGTCTGGCGCGGCTGGGTCAGAGCGAGACGGCGCTGCGCGACTGGACGGCGCTGTTGACCAAGTACCCGAACAGCGAGATGGCGGCCGAGACCCTGTACCAGAAGGCGATGGAGGAGTTGCGCACGAAAAATCCGCGCGCCGCGGGCGCGACGCTGGACGAGCGGATGCGGCGCTTCCCCGCGGATCCGCGCAAAGCCGAAGTGCTGTATTGGAGGGGCTCGATCTGCCGCCAGGCGAATGACCTCGCCGAGGCCGAGAGGCTGTTCCGGGCTTGCCTGGCCGCGGCGCCTTCCAAAGAGTTCGAGCGGGAGGCGATGCTGGAGCTGGGCATGATCCTGCAGCAGGCCGGGCGCAAGCCCGAGGCGGCGGCGCTGTTCCAGAAGCTGATTGACGCGCCGATCGCCGAGAAGCTGGGCGTGGACCGGCTGGCGTGGCTGGCTGAGTTTCAGATCGAGCAGCAGCAGTTCGACGCGGCGGTGCAGGCCGCCAACGTGATGATCGCGCTCAAGCCCGACAAGGGGTGGCTGCAGACGGCGTGGACCCTGCTGGGACGCGTCCACCGCGCCAAGAACGAGCGCGACGCGGCGATCAACGCCTTCACGCAGGCGCTGGGCACGGGGGCCGCGACGGTCTACGGCGCCGAGGCGGCGCTGCGTCTGGGCGAGTTGCTCACCGATGCCGGACGCTTCGACGAGGCCTTCAAACACTTGAATGACGCGGCCACGCGCGCGGCCTCCCCCGACCTGTTGGGCTTGCGGGCCAACGCCTACGCCGGGCTGGCGCGCAACGCCGAGCAGAAGGGCGACGCCGAGGGCGCGTTGCGCTATTACATGAGCGTGGGGATCTTGTTCGATGATCCCGTGCTGGTGCCCGCGGCGCTGAGCAAGGCGGCCGCCCTGCTCGACAAGCTGGGGCGCAAAGACGAGGCCAAGGCGATGCGCGAAGAGCTGCGCGCCCGGTATCCGGCCTCGCCGCTGGCAACCCCGGGACAGGCGCAGGCGGTGGCTCTGGAGAGGAAGGTCTGCTCATGATGACTCCTTATGGATTCGGGCAGCATCAGCGGTCCAGTGAGCACCACTGGATGTTGGCCTGCGTGGCGGTTTTGCTGTCGGCGATCATCCACTTGATCCTCATGTACTTCTTTGCGGACTGGACCCTCAACGGGTTCTCGCGGTTGGCGGAAAAGGGTCGCGACTGGATGGCGGGCGACCGGGTGCCGCCGATGCGGGTGGAGATGATGCGTGCGGATCCGAGCCGCATGTCGGCGAAGATCGCCGGCGAGCGCGACGCGCCCAGCCGGGGCCCGATCGAGGTCAGCGAACGGGTGGAGACGCTGAGCCAGAGCGCGAGCCCCGCCCTGACGGCTCCCCCGCCGATCCCGCGCGAGGCGCTCGCGCCGGGCGTGCCCGCGCTCAAGGATGCGGCGGTCGACCAGGTGGACGTCACGCCGTGGATGCCGCGTCAGGAGATCGCCCAGATTTTTGACCGCACCGTGCAGGACGAGGTTGCCGCCCTGCCGCGGCGCGAGATCCCGATGATCGAGCGGGTGCCCAAAGCTCCCGACATTGTGCCGTCGATCGACCTCGCGGGACGCAGGTTCGGCAAGGACCCCGAGCAGCCCAAGCCGCTCGAGTCGGCCGAGGTGTTCGACACCGAGATCAGCAAGGGCACCTTCAAGGTTCCGGCACCCGGGGCGCCGGGCACCCCGTCGCAGGTCTCGAAGGACGCGACCGAGTCGCGCTTCGGGATGCAGCCGGGAGAGAAGAGCGGCAAGCCCGGCGGCTTAGGGCAGCCGGACGGGCTTGCGAAGCCGGAGGCGACGCCGCTCACGAAGGGCCGGCAGGAGCTGGTGCAAAAGCAGCTGGACAGCGCGAACAAGCAGGTGGCCGCGAGCGCGCTCAGCGAGGAGGAGCGCAAGGCGCGCGAGGCGCAGGCGCAGATCGCGGCGCTGCAGGAGTCGATCGATTACGTTCCGATCGATGACCTGCTGGCGGTCGGGCTGGAGATCTACCGCGATCCCCAGGAGCCGGGCCGCGTTTACTTCCGCGTCGGCATCCAGCCGCGTGCGGATAAGAACGTGCCGGTGATCGCCAAGGACATCGTGCTGGTCCAGGATGTCTCCGCGTCGATTTCGGAAGAGCGCCTGAACTTCTGCCGGCGGGCCTTTACCGCGGCGCTGGACTCGTTGAATCCGGAGGACCGCTTCAACGTGGTCGCCTTCCGCGAGAGCTTCGAGAACTGTTTTCCCGCATGGACGGCGGTGACGCCCGCGAGCAAGCAGGCCGCGGCCGCGTTCGTCGCGGGCCTGCACTCCTTCGGGCAGACCGACGTGTTCGGGTCGTTGCGTTCGCTGATGAAGCTTCAGCGGGATCCGAAACGGCCGATGGTCGCGTTCCTCGTGACGGACGGCAAGCCGACCTTCGGCATCACGGAGAGCGCCAAGATCATCGGAGAGTTCTCGTCGCTCAACAACGGCATGATGTCGGTCTACATGTACGGCACCCAGGGCAGCGCCAACGTCTACCTGCTCGACATGCTGACCTACTGCAACCGCGGCACGGCCAAGGTGCTGTCGGGAAACCGCTGGGACATTCCCGCGTCCATGGCCACGGAGTACGAGGGCATCCGCAATCCCGTGATGGGCGACGTGTCCGTGGTCTTCGACTCCGCCTCCAAGAGCGAGGTCTATCCCAAGCGCACGACCAATCTCTACAAGGACCGGCCGCTGGAACTCTCGGGCGTCTGCCCCGAGGGTACGGAAGAGCTGGTGTTTCAGGTCCGCGGGCTGGCGGCGGACAAGGGGTACGATTCGATCTTCCGGCTGAGTCTGACGCGGCACGCCAAGCAGGGAACTCCGGCGGTGAAGGCCCGCTGGGCGCAGCAGAAGATGTTTCATCTGGTCGGAGCCTACTCGCGCGACGCGCAGCAGCAGCTCTTCGCGGAGATGCTGAAGGTCAACAAACAGTACGGCGTGCCGATCCCTTACGAGTCCGAGCTGAAGTAGGCCGGTTCAGGGTTGCCACGCGCAACCCGCCCGGGCCGAAGATCATTTAGACTTTATCCGGCAGGGCGCTCGCCCGCGGCATGACCGCCCAAACCGTGCGCTTTTTCACAGGGTCTTCAGCAGGGCGCACTCCGCCCGGCAAAGGATGCCGTACATCTCTTCAGCCGTGGTCGCGGCGCGCAGGTCCGGAAGCAGACTTGTTCCGTGCGCCAGCATGCAGAGCCGGGTCAGCGTGTGCAGATGCAGCGCGTCGTCGGTGCAGCAGATCAGGAAGAAGAGGTCGGTCTCCGCGCCGTCCTGCGCGCCGAAGAAGATCTGCTGGCCCGTCTTGCCGAGCACCACGAACGAGTCCGAGGACTGATAGGGGTCGTGGTAGCGCGCGTGCAGGAACGCCGCGCCGCCGCCGATGGCCGTGGAGCTGACGCTCTCCCGCTCCTCGATCTCGCGATGCAGGGCCGCGTCGTCGTAGAGCAGGCCGGTCGAGACCGCGAGCGCGACCATGTCGCGGATCACCCCCGGCTTGGTGCGCGCGGTGAGCGCGGGGTCGATCCATTCGGGGCGGCAGAGACGCGCGACGAGGACATCTTCGGTCGCCAGGCGCGTGCGGTCGGCGGTCTCTTCGCGATGCTGTTCGGTCAGGGATTTGGTGGGCAGGCCGAGGATGCGGCGCTGCGCCCAGTCGTCGAGCAGGCGGTGCTCGAAGAGGATCTCCTCGCCGCGGCGCTGACAGGGGATCTCGTGGCGCTGCACCAGATGGAACAGCTCCCGTTCGGGGATCCGTATGTGCCGCGCGGCCTGTTGGAGGGTGAGGATATGATGGGGCATACTGCGCCTGTGGGCTTGAGGGGTGGTGCGCTACACGCCAGCGCGATTCGCGTGGCCCGCGGGTCGAAACCGGCCGGAGGCGGGTGCGACATACATTTTTTGTGCTTGAAATTCTACTGGATTAGGAGAGTGGAGTCAAAGCGGAAGGGGACGCCGCCCGCTTTTTAAGAAGCCCCTGTTTTTCGGGCGTTTTTCCGCTTCTGCGGTGGACAGAAAGCCGTTGTCTCTATATAATCGCGACATTAAAGCGGGACCGCACTGTGTGCGGGCTTGCGTTGCCGGGCGGCCGGTGGTCTGGGATGATTCCGGTTGTGCGGCGGGAGTGTAAGATAACGTGTAAACAGGAAGGGAGCGTTCGGTATGAATGATCTTGACCAACCGGGCAATGTGGCGCTGGATACGCATGTCGCAGACCTGACCATCACCCAGTCGGAGCGCGAGGTTTTGCGCCGGCTGGGTGAACGGGTCATGGCGTTATCCACGCGCCAAATCGAGGCGGAAAAGAAGGTCCTCTGGACACGGCAAAACGCGCTGCAGGCTTCGCGCCCGCTGATTCTCTGCGACCCTGAATTCAGCTGGCGGGAGATCATCCCCGACTCTTCGCTGGAGTGCTCCCACCGCCTCGCCCGGCAATGGGAACACCGGCTGCGCAAAGAGATTTTCTGGGGCGAGAAGATGGGCGACGACCGGGTCGTGGAAAGCCGGTTCACGGTGGGATGGGTCTACAAGCGGACGTTCTGGGGGCCGGACACCTCGTCGGTCAACCCGCAGCCGACGCTGACGGATTTGAATGATTTGAGCGGGCTCCAGTTCCAGACGATCAACGTGGATCGGGATGCGACGACCGAGGTCGTGCATCTGGCGCGCGAGGTCTTTGAAGGGGTGTTGCCGGTCAAGTTGCGGGAGAAGTGGTACTGGTCGTTGGGTTTGACCCGCGAGCTGATCAAGATGCGCGGCTTCCTGCAATTCATGAAGGACATCCGGGAGAATCCGCAAGGGGTCCACAACCTGATGGCGTTCCTGCGCGACGGCACGCTGGACCTGATCACCTTCCTCGAGAACGCGGGGCTCTACAGCCTGAACAACGAGGGCGACTACATCGGCTCGGGCGGTTTCGGCTGGACCACGCAGCTGCCCGCCAAGGATTACCAGGGCACGGCGCGCGCCAAGGATTTGTGGGCCCTGTTCGAGAGCCAGGACACCAAGGACCTCGCCCCGGAGCTGTTCAGCGAGTTCGTCCTGCAGTACCAGAAGCCGGTCATGGAGCGCTTCGGGCTGGTCTGCTACGGGTGCTGCGAGCCGATCTCGGAGCGCTGGGACTACCTCAAGAACATCCCGAACATCCGGCGCGTCAGCGTGTCGCCCTCCTGCGACCGCGCCAAGATGGCGGCCGCCCTGCAGGACAAGTACGTCTACTCCTGCCGCCCGAATCCGGCGGTGCTTTCCACGGACGTCTTCGACGAGGCCGCCGCGCGGAAGGATATCCGCGACATTCTCGAGAAGGCCAAGGGCTGCCACCTCGAGATCATCATGAAGGATTATGAAACGATCCATAACGACCCGTCGCGCGCGATCGCCTGGTGCGAGATCGCCAAGGAGGAGATCGCCCGCTACTACAAATAGGCGGACTTGGCAGGACCCATCAAGGGGGCCGGGGCAACCCGGCCCTTTCTGTTTTCTGCCGGCGGGCCTTGAAGTTTAGACTTGTTGCGCCGCGCGTTTTTTTGCACCATAACCCATTTCACAAGGAGCACTCCGCATGGCACAGAACATTGTCGAAAAGATCCTCGCCGCCCACCGGGTTTCCGGCGATCTGACCCCGGGCCAAGAACTGGCGATCCGCATCGACCAGACGCTGACGCAGGACGCGACCGGCACCATGGCCTACCTGCAGTTCGAGAGCATGGGGCTCGACCGCGTGAAGGCGGACCTGGCCGTGAGCTACGTGGACCACAACACGATCCAGGTCGGCTTCGAGAACGCCGACGACCACGCGTACCTCAAGAGCGTGGCGCAGCGCTACGGCGTGGTCTTCTCGCGCCCCGGCAACGGCATCTGCCACCAGCTGCACCTCGAGCGCTTCGGCAAGCCGGGCGCGACCCTGCTCGGCAGCGACTCGCACACGCCCACGGGCGGCGGCATCGGCATGCTCGCGATCGGCGCGGGCGGCATCGACGTGGCGGTGGCCATGGGCGGCGGGCCGTTTTACCTGACCAGCCCGACGGTCGTGCGGGTGTGCCTGACGGGCGCGCTCAAGCCCGGCGTGTCCGCCAAGGATGTGATCCTGAAAGTGCTTGCGGCCTACGGCACGCACGGCAACGTGGGCCGCGTGCTGGAGTACGGCGGCCCCGGCGTGGCCGGCCTCGGCGTGCCGTCGCGGGCGACCATCACCAACATGGGCGCGGAGCTGGGCGTGACCACCTCGGTGTTCCCGAGCGACGCCACGACGCGCGCCTTCCTCAAGGCCCAGGGCCGCGAGCGGGACTGGGTCGAACTCGTGGCCGACGCGGGCGCGGCCTATGACCAGACGCTGGAGATCGACCTGAGCGCGCTGGAGCCCATGGCCGCGTGCCCGCACTCGCCGGGCAACATCGCCACCGTGGCGTCGCTCGCCGGCAAGAAGGTCAACCAGGTGCTGATCGGCTCCTGCACCAACTCGTCTTACCGCGACCTCAAGACCGTGGCGCTGATGCTGCGCGGCCGGAAGGTGCATCCCGACGTGGAGGTCGGCGTGGCGCCGGGGTCGCGCCAGGTGGTGGAGATGCTGGCGCGCGAGGGGCTGCTGACCGATCTCGTCTCGGCGGGCGTGCGCATCCTCGAGAACGCCTGCGGCTTCTGCATCGGCAACCACATGTCGCCCGGCACGGACGCGGTCAGCCTGCGCACCAGCAACCGCAACTTCGAGGGGCGCAGCGGCACGCGCACCGCGCAGGTCTACCTGGTGAGCCCGGAGACGGCGGTGGCGGCGGCGCTGACCGGCGTGCTCACCGATCCGCGCACCGTGGCCGCGTTGCCGCAAGAGGTGGCGGAGCCCGCGGCGTTCGACGTGGACGACAGCCTTTTCCTGTTCCGCGAGACCGCCGGCCGGGGCGTGCCGGGCACGGCGATCGTCCGCGGCCCGAACATCGGAGAGGTGCCGCCGGGACAGCCGCTCCCCGCGACGCTGAACGGCGTGGCGGTCATCAAGGTCGGGGACAAGATCACGACCGACCACATCATGCCGGCGGGCAACCGCCTGAAGTACCGCTCCAACGTGCCGCAGTACGCGAAGTACGTCTTCGAGCACGTGGACTCCGCGTTCTACGCGAACGCCTCGGCGAACCGCGACGCGGGGCTGCACAACATCATTGTGGCGGGCGAGAGCTACGGCCAGGGGTCGAGCCGCGAGCACGCGGCGATGTGCCCGATGTACTTGGGCGTGCGGGCGCTGGTCGCCAAGAGCATCGAGCGCATCCATCTCGCGAACCTGATCAACTTCGGCATCGTGCCGCTCATTTTCGACAACCCGGCGGATTACGACGCGGTCGCGCAGGCGGACAAGCTGGTGATCGAGGGGCTGCGCGCGGCGGTCGCGGGTGACGGCAAGGCCATGGTTAACAACGTGACGCAAGGCACTTCGTTCCCCGTTTCGACGACCCTCAGTCCCAGGCAGAGAACCATTCTGCTCAACGGCGGGCTGCTGGCGGCGGTGGCGAACGGCGCGGTGTGATAAAACCCATTGACCGCGCGGTCATACAAAAGGTAACATGTCTTAACCATGAGCGAGAACGAAGAGGCGAAACCTGCAAAGCAGGACAACGGCGGGATAGTGTTGGATTTGAGTCTGAGTTTTGCACCGAGCTGGGCGCGTACGTCCCCGGATGCGAATATCCAGCGCTATCGGGATGAACGGTCAGACGGCGGCGAGGACGGCGATGGCCGTCATGGCGGGCGCGACGGAGGTCGTGACCGTCGTCCGCAGCGCAATTTTGATGACCGCGACCGCAGGAAGCCGGACCGCAAGCCGCCGCGTCGTGAGTTTGACGGAACGCCGCCCCGTGCTCCCGGGTCCGACATGCCTCGACCGGAATCTCGCGCCGCGGTGGCCGATCTCCGCGGGCCGCGGCCCGAAGGCGGCGGGTTCCGCCCTGCAGGTGGTGCGCCTTATCAGGATCGGGGCGGCGAGCGCCGCGACTTCCGTCCGGTGCGCCCCGAGTACACCCCGTTGCCGCTCGAGATCCGCGTGCTGCCGGAGCAGAAGGCGCTGGGCGCGGTGATCCGCCGCATCCAGACGTCGCACCGCGCGTTCCCGTTGCGCGATATCGCCTGGCTCTTCCTCGACAACCCGGCTTCGTGCCTCATCCGCATCGAGCCGCTCAAGGATCAGCAGCTGATGCTGTTCCAGTGCAAGGTGTGCGGGCTGCCCGCGCTGACCGAAGAGGAGATCCGCGCGCATCTCGTCAACCGGCACATGGACGATTTCTTCGATGTGGAGGAGATCGACTGCGACCCGCCGTCAGGCGCGTTTGTGGTCGTGGCGCGGTGCGGTCTGAGCGGCGAGCTGCTCGGGCCCCCGAACCACCACAGCTTCAACTCCAAGGTGCACGAGATGCTGCGGACGAAGTATCCGAGCATGACCGAAGAGGCCTACCGCGCGCGGATCGAGACGGTCCGTGAGACCGAGGTGATCGAAAAGTGGCGTCAGCAGTGCACCCGCAAAAAGATCTACCGCCGCAAGGGTGCGGCCGCGACGGTTGCCGAACCGGTGCCCGAGCAGGCTGGGGGATCGGCGTCCGCGGAGTCGGCCGAGCACGAGCCGGCGCCGAAAGCGCCTTCTATGGAGCGCGATGTGGCGGAGCTGGTCTTCATGCGGGAGATTCTCCCGGAGCAGATCGCCAGCTCGCGTCATCTGATCTGCACGGCGGCCGTCGCCATGCAGACCTCCAGCCGCCCGCTCTTTTTCGCGCTGAAGGACACGCTGAACCGTGAACGCCGCTTCCCGGCTTCGCTCTTCTTCGCCCTGCGCGGCGCGTTCCGTCACCGCAATCTGCATCTCTTCCGCGTGAACGATCCGAAGGGACAGGACTTTGTGATGCTCAAGCAGCCGGTGTTGCTTGACCCCACGCATGCGGTGCAGGCTTTGCGCGACGTGCTGACGTTCGTGAACGATCACGCGGCCTGCACGAAGGCCGAGCTGGTGGCCGCGCTGGCCGGGGGCGATGACGCCAAGGTCAAAGAGACGCTGGTGCAGCTCGCCTGGCTGGTCGAGAAGGGCCATGTCATCGAGTATTACAACGACGTGTTGAGCAGCCCGCTCGAGTACCCCGCTTTCCGTTTCCTGCCTGGCGAGAAGCAGCAGGGCGGCGGACAGCCGGTC
>JAHFSX010000084.1 GCA_023269675.1 Verrucomicrobiota bacterium | reverse complement strand
ATGAGGTTGTGCAGCGGCGTGTCGCCCGTGTTGGTGACCTCGTAGGTGTAGGTCACCGACTCTCCCAATTGGATGACCGGCTGGTCCACGCTCTTCTCGAGGTGGATGGCCGGATGGATGATGAGCGATTTCTTTTCAACGAAGGCGCTCACACTGTCGCAATTGCTGTCATAGCCTGACAGATTGAGTTTGTTGACTGCGACCTTGCTGCTGTTGCAGCCCGCCGTCCGCACGTCATTGGAGGTGACAACATAGGTGTAGGTGTAGGTCTTCGTCCCCCCCGGCACCAAGACAAGATCGGCGCTGTTCAACTTCACTTTGCTACCGTCCGGGAGCGTGTCCTCGATGTTCGTCAACGTGTTGACGGCCAGATTGCCGGTCGGATTGACGATTGTCAAGGTGTAGGTTATGGTGTCGCCCACGTGATACACGTTGGGCGTTTGAGGTGTGACTTCTTTTTGCGCCCTGATCATAGAGGATGAAGCCGGCATGACCACCAGTAACGCGACAGCCACGCTCAGCCAGCGCGATAACTGCGATGAAAGGAACGTCTTCATGTTAAACCCGCCTTTCTGGAGTTAGTGCCGGCCGGCCGAGGGAACAGCCCACCTGCCGCCAGCAAAAATTACTGCACACTGATGAATACACTGTTACGGGAGATATTAGACCGTTTTCGCGAAAATTAAACAATCGGGCGAATCCCGTTTTTCGTTTCGTTTTTAGTGGAAAGCATGGCATCCATTAAACCCGCAAGGGAACTAAGGTGAACGCTGACGCATCTCTGTTTGATGCCTGTCGGCAACGGTCCTCTTACGACCAGCCCTGCCCGCCGAAAGCCCTATATCCGAATCCGACGTGTCGTGATGGACACGCGGCGAACCGCGCAATCGTCCCCGCATGACCGACGGCAGCCCGCTGCGTCCGCGGCGCGAAACGATCATCGTTCAAACCGTGATGTCGATCGACATCAGAATCAGGGCAGGGTGCAAAGCATGGAGCGCAGGCATTGCGTACATCTCAGGGCCCTTCGACAGACGGCTGCAGCCGCTCCTTTGCGTCCCCGGACAGGGGGATGGCCGCGAGCCAGGCTCGCGCGGCGGGCGCATCGCTCTGCAACCACGCCTGCCCGACAGCCTCCAGCGCGCGTGCGCGTACGGATTCTCCGTCGATGTTCTCGGCCCACTGGGCGGCCACCGCCGGGAATGCGGGCGCAATCTTGGCCGCATAGGTGGCGATGGCCAAATCGCGGCTGGTCCCCTGCTCGAGCCCGGCGACCCATCTCCCTGCCTGGTTCACGTCCAAGTCCGCCCAAATCAGCACCAGGTGCTGGACCGCTTCCAGGCGCAACTTCCCCTCCGGGAACTCGGCCACCCACGCGGCCGCCGCCTCCGGGTCGCTCTGCACCCACCGCTCCACGATCCCCACAACCGCATCGTCTTGACGCTTGCCTGGCGGCAGCGCATGCACCGCCAGCGTCGCCGCGCTCAGAGGGTCGCTCTCGCCCCAAGCCGCCGCGATGACGGACAGCAAGTTCTCGCGCAAGTCCGGGTCAGGAATGCTGTCGGCCCATTCCGCAGCGTCCGCGGGCGTGCTGCCGGCCCACTGGCTGACCGCGTGGGCGATGAGCCCGTCCCGGGCTTCATCCGCCGGCAGGTCGACGACCAACCGCAAGGCGTCCATCGGCTGGTTCCGAGCGGCCTCGTAAGCAAGAGCGATCAGGCCGCCGGAGCGGTCCCCCTCAGCCGTCAGCAGGCGCGCCCAGGCCACCGCGTCGTTCAGGTTCCACGCCGCCCAGGCGGCCGCTACAGCCTGGAGCGCCTCCAGGCGCAGCGCGTCCTGAGGGCAGATGCTGGCCCACGCCGCGGCGGCGCGCGGGTCACGGTCGGCCCAGCTCTTGACCAAGCGCAGGCTCAACGCCCGGCCCTCCTCCCCGCAGTCGTGATCCGCGAGGTAATCCAGGGCGAGCGGAAACTTGTCTGGGCTTATCCCGCCGATCCAGCGCTCCAGTTCCGTCTCCTCTTCCGACGACGGGTCCGGACCAGACCGGCCCGACTTCACAACTTCCACCAAAGCGCTGAGAAAAGGGGTTGACGGCCGGAGACATTCAACCGCTGTCGGAGACTGAAGAACCCGTTCTGATGGCGAGAGGTCCTTGCTGTCAAGGGGGTCGTTCCGCGTAAGGCCCGGGTCGCCAAGAGGACCGGACTCCGCCGGCGGGCCCGACTCACTCTCGGAGGCGGACGATTCCGGCGGCGCGGGAACGGGCACGAAGAAACGCCAGAAGCCGAACGCGGCCGTTACCAGCGCCCCCACTTCCATCATGAAGCTCGGAAGTTTTGTCTTGGGCGTTTTCACGTTTTGCCTCACGTTTGCGGATGTTGGGCTGGCGGTCCCGGGACTCAGGGCCGGAGACCGCCAGTCGGTTGAGTACACCCGGCGCGCGGCCAGGGGGCCGCGCGCCGTTCCCGCGGCGGGCCTTACGGCGTGGCCGTGATATTGTCGAACACGGCCGTGCACAGCGTGCCGCCCTTGTGGCTGGTCACCCCGAGCCCGATGTACGGCGCGGGGCCCATGCCGATGGTCTTCGTCCCCAGCGCCGTCCACGAC
>JAHFSX010000074.1 GCA_023269675.1 Verrucomicrobiota bacterium | reverse complement strand
GCTCGGCGGCATTGGCGCTCCGGCCGGCTCCGCGCTGGCGGCACGCATCGCGGGGCCGGTCTCGGCGCGTGCGACCGCCGCGGGCGTGGTCGTTACCTCCACTGACCCTTCGGCCCGGGACCTGGCCTTCGCGATCCGGGATGTGCCTGTGACGGGCGAGGACCTCACGGTGCTGCTGACGATGCAAGGTGAGCCGCGCACAGCGTATCCGCCCGAGATGGCGCGCTTCGCGGAGGTCGGCATCCGCGGCGGCGCGCTGCCGCTGACGGAACGTGACGCGGACGCAACGGGCATGGCCTTGCGCGGCCGAGGTGAAACACCGATCAACGAGGCGTCAGGCGCGCGGGCGGTCTTTCAGCCGGGCGTGAAGATCGGCGACCGCATCCTGCCGGCCTACGCCATTCATCCCCCGTTCAAAGCCGTGAAGGGTTATGTCTACTGGTGCCGCGACGTCGAGGTGCCGCCGGAGACCGAGCTCCGCTTCTGCCTGGGCATGTCCGAGAAGGCGCCCGCGCGTTCCGACGGCGTATGGTTCCGCGTTGCGGTCGCCGAGTTTTCCGGCGGGAAGACGGGGGCGTTCAAGCCGGTGTTCGAGGAGTCGACGAAGGCGCACGCGTGGCTGCCGCGCTCGGTCCCGCTCGCGCCTTGGGCGGGTAAACGCGTGCGCATCCAATTCGTGGCGGATTGCGGACCGCACGACAACGCGACCACCGACCAGGGTTTTTGGGGTGACGTGAAGCTGGTCCGCGCGGGTGTGCCGGAGTCGGAGGTGACCCCGCCGCGGGTCCTCATGACCTGGATGAACGCCAAGCCCTTCGCGTCTTCGTTCTATTTTCGAGGTCTACGCTCCAAGCGCGTGGACCTCACCTTCCATATCGAAGGCGGCGAGTCTGTTACGCTGCGCGCCCTGACGGCGCATGCCGCGTCCGACGCGCAGTACCGCCTCTTCGAACACGGCGTGGTCCTCGCCAACCCCGGCCACGCGCCTGTCACGTTCAGCCTCGCCGGCCTTGCGCCGGGCCGCGCGTTCCGCCGCATCCACGGCACGGCGGGTCAGGATCTCGAGGCCAACTCGGGCGAGCCCGTCGGCGCCAGTCTGACGCTCGGCCCGCTGGAGGGCCTGTTCCTTTCCGGCGATTGAGCGTTAGACCGGAACCAGACGTGTATGAATGGCCGCAGGGAATGCAAAGAGCCTCAGGCGCAGCGGTTATTCGGTTCGAAAAAAGAAGCTGACATCGGGGTGTTAAAAATCAGGGGTGTCGGGGGTTGACTAATTTCACCGCCACCCCGCATAATAACACCCAATTACAATGGCTTGCGGGACGTTTAGTAAAAACGGGTGGAGCGGGGTGCGCTCCGTTCCGGTTCAGACTATGGGACGCCAGTGACAAGGAGCATGACATGACGAGCGGGAAAACGGTTCGAGGTGTGGCAACGGTCATCGGGATCTGCGCCCATATGGCCTATGCGGCCACCACCAACACGTGGGATGCGGACACAGGTGCAACCGGCGCCCAGGACGGCTCCGGAATTTGGACTGCGAGCACGTCCGGCACCAACTGGTGGAACAACTCGGCCGCCAACACGAACTGGAACAACAGCGCGGTGCCCGATCTCGCCATCATCGGCGCGGGTTCCGGCGCGGCGGGTACGATCACGCTGGGCGAGCCCATCACGGTCGGCAATCTCAGATTCAACGCCGCTGGGTCCGGAAGCTACACCCTTGAAGGCAACGGCAACAACACCCTCTCCTTCGGCATCACCAATCCGCTGCTGTGGGTCTCGTCCGGCGTGACCGTCACGAACCGGGCCAACGGCGTCAGCAGTACGCGCAACCTCAATGTCAGCGGCGGCGGCACGTTCATTTTCGCGGGGACGAACATCTTCAACTCCATTGACATTATGGACGCCAGCACCGACTGGTACGGAATCACGGGAGGCGTAGCCGGAACCACGATCACGATCCCGTCCGGCGCATCTTTTACAACGGTTGGATACCCGCCCGTCTATCAATACAATACATACGGGTTCCGTTTGCGCGATGCTGTCACCCTGAACGTCGACGGCAACCTCACCACTTCAAACCGAATTGGCGGACATTCGGGCGAGGACAGTTTTACCATTAACATCAATCCCGGGGCGGTCGTCACAAACACGAGTGATGTGATGCTCGGCTGGAACAACAAGGGAACGCTGAACCTGAACGGCGGTACCATGACCGTGATGAACGGTATTACTCATCTGGACGGCAGCACCGGCTATCTCAACCTGAACGCGGGAACGCTCGAGACCGCGCATATTGCGCTAAGCGCCCCCAACGGAGGAGCCTATCTCGTCACCTTTAACGGCGGCACGCTGAGAGCACGCAGTGATATCCTCTTTGACGAGGATTCGGGCAAAAACAGCATGGCCACGTATCAGGTGCAGAGTGGCGGCGCGGTGATCGACAGCAACGGCAAAAACCCTGAGGCGCTTCCGACGTTTGCGAAGAAAGGTTCCGGAGGCCTGACGAAACAGGGGTTGGGCACACTGACCTTCTCCGGGGGCTCCTATACCGGCGCGACAACGGTCGCAGCCGACACCCTGAACCTGAGTTTCAATAAGCGGGCGAGCTGGGTCGCGCGGGATGCGGTCAGCGAGTTTTACGACCGGACGTCCCGCCTGGTTCTGAATGGCGGCAACTTTGTTGTCACCGGCCGGGCCGCCGCTCCCTCCGTCAGCAAGACGTTCACGGTTGGCGGCCAAAGCACGTGGTATGATTTACGCGCGCGCTCAGGCAGCACCGCCGGCTTGGTCGCGGGAATGCCGGTTTCAGGGCTCCATATTCCAGCTGACACGTATGTCACGTTTATCAACACGTCTTCCATGTTGGCGCTGAGCAAAGCCGCCACCAACGCGACGGCCGCCGCCGTGTCGTTGACCTTCGGCGGCGTGACGAATACGACGTGGCAGACGATTGACAACGTGGAGCTGCTTCAGAACGCGACCATCACCGTGAATGCGACCAACGGGCCGGGCACGACGCTTTCCGTCGGAGCCATCACGGGTGCCGGCGGCCTGAGCAAGGACGGCAATGGAACGCTGGCGCTTTCCGGCACGAACACCTACGGCGGCGCGACCTTGATCAAAGGCGGCACGCTGAAGTTGACGGCGTCTGTGACCGTTACCAATGCGTCTTTCGAGAAACACGAAACGCTGGCCAACGGCGGGGTTTGGAGCTACAGCCCCACCAACGCCGTCTGGGCCTTTTCGAGCGCGGGCATCGCTGCCTCGGGATCCACATGGGTGGGCGCCAGCGATTTAATAGATGGAGCGTATGCCGGCTACATACAGGCCAACGGCACGATTTCAACGACCCTCTCTCTACCGGCTGACGGCCTGTACTTGATCTCCTTCATGGCCGGCAAACGGCCCACCACGGCCGCCTCGGCGGTTGCTGTCAAAATCGACGGGGTGAGCAAATTTGGATTCGCCGCGGCCGAGTTCAGCGATGCAGGTGCCATCTACACGGGATCAGCCGTTCTGTCAGGCGGCGCACACACACTGACCTTCCAAGGGACTACAACGGGTACCGACTCCGCAACATGGATCGACCGGGTTGCCTTCGCCACGTTGGCGGACGGCGGTTCCGTCGGAAAACTGCCCACGGGTACAGTGGTCACCGTAACATCGGGCGCCGTGTTAGATCTGGGCGGCGGCGCGCAGACCTTGGCCGGGCTAGGCGGGCGCGGAGTGGTCACCAACGGCACGCTGGCGGTCAGCGGCGTAGCCGCGCCGGGCGGCACGAATGTGATCGGCACGCTGACGCTCGCAGCCGCCACGACACTGAGCGGGACCTTGTTGATCGACACGTCTGTCGGAGGGACGAACGATCTGCTTAAGGTGCAGGGCACCCTGAACCTGACGGGCTCGACCCTTCAGATTCAGGACGTGAACCAGCTCAAATCAGGCATGTCGTATGTGATCGCGACCTGTGCGCCGGGAGGGCTGACCGGACCGTTCGCCGCCGCAAATTTTGTGGGAGGGACGCGCTGGCACGTCGTTTACGACAATGTCAAAGGCGAAGTGCGGGTGGAGGTTATCCAAGGCACGCTGATCCGCATCAATTGACGTGCGCTTTTTGTCGCTGCCGCCCCTGCCTGCCCGCCGGGGCTTCGCGTCCTCAGGCCATGGTGCCCGCTTCGATTTTTTACCACCAAGACACCAAGGGCACCAAGAAACACGAAGTTTTTTAATCTTGGTGACCCTTGGTGCCTTCCGTGACGTGGCGGTGTATGTTGAGGTGAGAGATTTACCACCAAGACACCAAGTACACCAAGAAACACGAAGTTTTTTAATCTTGGAGACCTTGGCGCTCTCCGTGACTTGGTGATGGATGTTGAATTATGAGATTAACCACCAAGACACCAAGAGCACGAAGGAACACCAAGTTTTTGAAGTGAACAATAATGACCAATTCTTGGTGTCCCTTGGTGACCCTTGGTGCCCTTTGTGACTTGGTGGTGGATGTTGAATTATGAGATTAACCACCAAGACGCCAAGAGCGCCAAGAAACACGAAGTTTGATCCTTGGTGAAGCTTGGTGCCCTTTGTGACTTGGCTGTGGATGTTGAGTTGAGAGATTTCCCACCCCGACACTAAGAAATACGAAGTTTAAATTCTTGGTGAGGCTTGGTGACCTTCGCGCCTTGGTGGTTAATGTTTTCTGGAGCGAATTCGGGGCCAGCTTGGCTTTCACGCCCAGGCCGCTGTTGGCGAGCGGGTTTTCAAGCTCCTTGTCGGTCATCTCGTCGAAAGCCCGGTCGAAATAGCCCTGGACCGTGCCCTTCATGGTAGCAGAGTCCATAATCCTTGATCGGGGGATCGGGCGACTCCTTCACCCCCTAATAGTCGGGTTAAAGTCGTAAAGTTGGGGGGCGGAAGAAGGCGAGGTAATAGAGCCGCGCCGTAACTGGCGCGGCATTAGATTTTTGGGCTTGAAGGTGGCCGCGTGGAGGTTCAGGTCCCAGCACACGTCTCCTCATCAATCCGAGCAAGCTTCGTGCGGAAAATGCACCAGAGGCTTCGGAAGAAGAACCAGAACCCGAGAGGCATCGCGATCACGTAAAGCACGATATTGGTCGCTATGAGGAGATGGATGCTGCGGAATAGGGCGTACACGGCGATGGCGGCCAGTGGGATCAAAACGAGCGCCACCACGTTGCGCGGGCGGATGCGTCCGAGAATGCCGTCGAGGACATCCGGCCCCTTCGCCGTGCGTGCGTTGCGGCGCAAACCCACCCAACAGAGAGTCAAGAGTGGGGGCAAGATCAGGGCTGCGAAAGGTCGGGCCGGAACTCGTGCCGCCAGGAAAATCACGGCAGCCAGCACCCCGAGAATGATCGTTGCCAGCCTGCTGCTCTCATACCAGCGGGGACGAGCCATCCCAAGGACCAGCCACGCGAGGAAGAAGGGAAACGAGCACGCCATTGCGTGCTTGGCGAATCCCCATACAGACGCATCGACACTTTTCCTTAGCTCCGCTGGCCACCACAAGGCCCACAGGCCCCAGCCGACTCCGACCGCAAGCGAGATCACAACGATTCTGGCCGGCTTCTCCGCGGTCAATGCCATTCCGGTCAAGTACCAGCCCACGCCGACACTCAACAAGGCATGCCACGCCAATCCTGTGAAGGAAATCGATAACGGGAAGGGGCTTGTCGCATTGCCGTAGAGCGTATCGACGACAACCCCTTCACCCACCCATCCGAAGACCGCCCCACAAAGGAAAAGCGGCGCGAACGAAGCGACTCGGAATCGCCTCACGAGGTCTATGAAGATCCATCCGAGCAGGCAGTAGACGAGCCAGGTAAGCACAGATCCGCGAAGGCTGTCACCGGCACGCCAAAAGGACCAGAAGACCCGCTCCGAGAAGAAGAAGAGGATGTAGCCGTTGGCTAAAATGACGGCGGCTTTGCGGAGCCAGTATTGCATGGGCTCGATCTCTTGCGGGTGTTCGCCGCTCTTGCCCGCGGATTATTGCTGGGAACAACGTCGCCGCGCACATCCGTCCCTCCGGTATTTTCCGTGCAGGCGCACCCGCGCCTGTCAGCCCGGGCGTTTTCATATTCCTGGCCGGAAGACGGACCCATCATACGGCTGTTGGCCCCGCCCGTCAACGCCCACCGTCAAAATGTTCTCGTTGAATCGGCCTCATGCCCTTTAACCCCGCCCACTGAGGTGGCATAACCCGCGTTGTCCGGCTTGCGCGACGGATGGAGACCAGTGTGTCGTCGTTGGACCGGCGCCTCGATCCGGACAATCCGTCCGAAACGCTGCCGACGTTAGAGAAGGCGGCCGCCGTCTTGGGATGGCAAATAAAAGGTGAGCTTGCCTGACACATCGGAGTGGTTATCCGCCGAATACGAGCCGGGCGCAGGCATTCCGCCTGCGTCCGGTTTTTTTATGCGACGCAGCGGCCGAGGATCTCGGCAACGGTCTTGGGAGTGTGATAAAAGTCGAGTTCAGCGCCGACTTCGAGTAGTTCGGGTATGCGGATTGTGGCAGACACTTGCAGTGGCGCTCGCCGCGCCGCCTCCCGCCCGGTCACCTGTCGGAAAGGCGGCCTTGAAAAGGGTCCGAGCGTGTGTTAATTTCTCTGCAATTATAGCGTACGAAATACGGTGTGAGAAATCGGCTAACCCCTGCGCGTCAGCTAGCGGAAAACGCGAAGAAGGTGTGTATTCGTGTAAAAGCCGCTCAGAGGCGAAATTTTGATGCAAGCGGTATAGCGCTTGCAGCCATGGGCGCTGTAACCTTTATGATCGGTAACTAAGGGACAGGTCTTTAGGGTAACTAAGGGACAGGTCTTTAGAGGTCTCGCAAAAATCTGAAGTTGGAGAAGGACCGCTGGTATCCGGTGCGGATCACCTGTAAGGCCGACGAGGTCATGGTGCAGGTGAACGACGTGACGGTCGCCGGCCGCCACGCGGTCCTCGGGCAGCCGAAGACCGCGCTGACTTTCCTCGTGTTCGGCGACACGGCCGCCTTCCGGAACGTGAAGGTGGTGAGGTGAGGCTTCGCGGTGGATGTTGAGTTGAGAGATTTACCACCAAGACGCCAAGAGCACCAAGAACACCAAGTTTTTGAATGTTGGAGACCTTGGTGCTATTTGTGGTTTCGCGGTGGATGCTGAGGTGAGAGATTTAACACGAAGACACAAAGACACAAAGAACACGAAAGGGTTTCAAAAACTGAGAATCAAGTCTTGAGGTTATCTTAGAGTCTTCGTGCCTTTGTGTTGGGTATTGGATGTTGAGTTGAGAGATTTAACACGAAGACACAAAGACACAAAGGACAACAAGAAACACAAAGTTGTAATTCTTTGTGAGGCTGGGTGCCCTTCGCGTCTTGGTGGTTAGATGTTTTTTGACCGAATTCGGGGCCAGCTTGGCTTTCACGCCCAAGCCGCTGTTGGCGAGCGGTTTTTCAAGCTCCTTGTCGGTCATCTCGTCGAAAGCCCGGTCGAAATAGCCCTGGACCGTGCCCTTCATGGTGGTGGTGTCCATAATTCTCCTTTGTTCGGGCGGACGGGGAAACCGCGCGCCCCCTTAATAGTTACGGAGGTTATGGGAAGTTGGGGGGAGGGAGGGTTGAGGACGGACGACGAAAGCCGGAGAACGGGGATGGGAGCGGCGCAGTCCGTCAAATAGAAAAGACACCGTAGGTTTTTCTTGGGGACGGTCGATCCGTCAAATGCTGGACACTGAGAGAGGCTGGCGGAGATGGGGTGTGCCCGTTGGTGTGGAGGTCT
>JAHFSX010000073.1 GCA_023269675.1 Verrucomicrobiota bacterium | reverse complement strand
CCGCGGCGGGAACCGCCGGGGGCGCCGACACAGCCTCGGCCGGCGCAGCCGGAAGGTTGAACGGGGCCGCTGCCGCCGGCGGATTCGCAGCCGGCGCCCCGCCCGCGGCGGCGGCCGGCGGAACAGCCTCCTGGCGCGCCGCCCCCGCTGAAAACAACTGCTGGGAGACGAGGACCTTCGACTCCGTCATAGTCGCCGCCCGCGGAGGCGCAACGAACAGCTGAGAGGGCGCCGCCAAAGACGTCCCCCCGTTGCCCATCCGCTCAGGGAACGACAAAACATCACAGGCGACCCCGCGGGGCGCATCCTGCTCAGTCTCCTTTTTTCCAAACCAGAATTTCATCGCCATGCTTCAGTTCCTCATCGATATGTCCGGCAGCGTAACAAGCAGATTCGATGCCAAACTGCCGCGACCCCCTCTGGCCGCGTTTTGGCATCATTTTTGCTCTATTATAACAACATTCAACTTTCCGAGAGACTGCTTCATGAAAAAAAACACCTACCAGAAAAGCCATCTTGTTCGCGAATTGGGATTTAATGTCGGGGTTTCACAGAAAAAAGCGCGTCTGATGCTGGATGCGCTTCAGCAGATCGTCTACCGCGAGGCCTGCAACGAGGGGTTTACGCTGCCGGGCCTCTGCCGTTTCGACGTCATCCGGCGGAATGCCCGCAAGGTCCGGAATCCTCAAACCGGAGAAAGAATTCTCATTGCTGAACATGACTCGCTGCGCGTGCGCGTGCTGAAAAAGGCGCGAAACGCCGTCACGCCGCTGCCGGAGAACCTGATGACCGTGCTGCCGGCGACCCCCGCGCCCGAGATTCTGGAAGATTACTCCAAAGCCGTCTCGTTCTGCTGCAAGAAGTGTAAACAGGAGATCGAAGCCCCCCTGTCGGCCGCGGGCCTGCTGGCCGAGTGCCCCGCGTGCGGCGAGTCCATCATGGTGCCCTCCCTCTCCGAGCCCGGCACGCTGCACGGCCCCGCCCTGCCGGCACCCGCCGCCGCACCCGCCGCGGCCGGTCCCGCCGCCGCCGCTTCGCCGGAAGCCCCGTCCGCGGCGGCCCCCTCCCCGCTCGAACACAAGCAGAAGGGGCAAACCATCCGGATCGACCTCGCGGCACTGGGCTTCGAGAACGCCGGCACCCCCGCGCCCCAGAAACCGCTGCCGAAGAAGCGCATGCTCTCCTTCTTCTGCAAGAACTGCCGCCAGGAGATCGAGGCGCCGTCCGATATGGCCGGCACCGCCTCGGAATGCCCGGCGTGCGGCGTCAGCTTCGAAGTGCCCTTCTTCTCGGAGCCCGGCACCCTGCACGGCAGCGACCTCGAACACAAGACCTCCGACCCGCAGTCCCTGAAGGACCACAAGAGCCGGACGATCCGCATCGAGGTCCCTGACGAGGCCTAAGAACGGATTGCTTTTAGCGGCCTGATTCGTCATAATACCCCGCTTAACCGACCCGCCGTGCCATCCGCCGGCGGGGTTCGGTTTGACGAAAAGGTTGTAAGATCATGAGTTTGCTCACCGAACTGACCCGCGGCATCATCAAAGAGAATCCGACCTTCCGCCTGGTGCTCGGCATGTGCCCCACGCTGGCCCTCACCACCTCGCTCGAGAACGCCCTGGGCATGGGCGTGGCCTGCATCTTCGTCCTGATCTGTTCGAACGCGGCCATCTCGGCGCTGCGCAACATCATCCCCTCCGCCGTGCGCATCCCCTGCTACATCGTCGTCATCGCCGCCTTCGTCCAGGTGGTGGACCTTCTGATGCAGGCCTACACCCCCGCTCTGGCGCAAAGCCTCGGCATCTTCATTCCGCTCATCGTGGTGAACTGCATCATCCTCGGCCGCGCCGAAGCCTACGCCTCTAAAAACGGCGTGCTCTACAGCGCGGTCGACGGCTTGGGCATGGGCATCGGCTTCACCCTCTCGCTCTCCCTCATGGCCACGATCCGCGAATTTCTCGGCAGCGGCTCGGTCACCCTGTGGGGCGACCTCGCGATCAAGAACATCCACAGCCACGCCATGGTGCTGGTCGTGCTGCCCGCCGGCGGCTTCGTCACCCTCGGGCTGATCCTCGCGTTCATCAACCACGTGCAGGCCGTGGCCGCGCGGAAGCGGGGCGAATCCGCCCCGCTCCCGCTGGAACTCGACTGCCGCCACTGCGCCCTCTGCAAAGTCGGCGAGTGAGCCGCGCCGCCGGCTAAAGCTGCGAGGCTTTGGACGGACGCAGCACGATGTTGGTGATCTTGGTCGCCGTGTTCGTGTACTGCGGGTCAGCCTTCAGCTTCAGCCATTCCGGATGCGCCTTGAAGGTTTTCCACGCCGCCTCTTTCGCCTCTTTGTTCTCGAACGCCAGCAGGTAGGTCAGGTTGGCGAGCTTGTCGCCCGCGAGCGCCTGGCCGAACAAGACCGGCTGCATGCCGCACGCGCGAAAGACGCCGATTTCCCCGCCCTGCTCGAACATCGCGATCTTCTTGGCGTTGCGCTCGATCGTGTAGCTGTTGTAGATGCGGAGCTGCAGCAGCCGGTCCGCGGAAGGCGTCACCTGCTTGACCTGCGGCAGCGTCGCAAAGGTGTAAAGCAGCGAGCTGGAGCAGGCGTCATACAGCGGATCCTTGATGGGCGCCTCGAACAGCGGCGCCGCGTCTTTCATGAACCGGGCGTCGGCCAGCAGCCGCTGGTCGCTCGCCGCGAGCGACGCCGCATCCGGGTGCGGCACCACGACGATCACGTTGGTCGCATACGCCGCGTTCCCGTCGTTCACCGCGCCGTCGCTCCAGAACACGCCGACGCTCTTGACCCCCTGGCGGTTCAGCGCGGGAATCAGCGCCGCATCGAAAATCCCGAGCAGCTTGTCCCGCTTCTCCACGCTGGAACAGGTGTAGGTGCGGATCTCGACAAACTCCCGCTGGCCCGCGGCCGGGGCCTCCTGCGCCGGCAGCTGCGGGGCCGCGACGAGCGCGGCGCCAACGGAACAGAGGGACGTGATGAAGCTTCTGCGGTTCATTAAGACTCCTGATTAAGGGTGTAGGTAAGGGCGTCAGTTTAACATCCCGCGGCGGCGACTTCAACCCGCGTGCGGCGCTCAGCGCAGGCTCGCCCCCACGCGCAGGGTCACGGGGCCCAGCAGCCCCGCGGGCTGCGGCTCCGCCCCTTGGGCCGGCCCTTTGATCGTCCAGGTCTTGCGTTCCGCCTCCGCCAGCCCGGCGTCGTAGGCCAGCCGGTTGAACCAGGTGCTGGTGACGTCGACCGTCAGCCGGTTCACTCCGGGCTTAACCAGACGCGAGATGTCCAGGCGGTAGGGCGGCGACCACACGGTTCCCGCCGCCGCGCCGTTGACGCGCGCGCTGGCGATCACCTCGACGCGCCCCAGGTCCAGCTCGACACAGGCGTTCGTCTCCGCCGCGCCGAGCGTGAACTCGGCCGTGTACGCCGCCGTGCCTGAAAACGCCCGCCCCTCAGGGGACAGCTCCAGCTCGGGCCACGCTTTCAGCGCGCTCAACCGCAGCGTATCCGGAGCCCCCCAGCCCGTCGGGAAGCCCACCGTCCAGGCGTCGGACAAGGGGATGCCGCGCGGGGCGCGGGTCTCCGCCGTCAGCGTCGTGCCGTCGGAACGCGTCATCACGTACCGCCCCGGCTCCCACGCGATCAAGGCGCGTCCACCCTCCGCCACCTCGCACACCTTCGGGGCCGCGGCCGGCGCCGTAAGGAGCGGCAGCGGATCACCCTCCCAGACCTCGCGGGTCTCTTCCCGCCCGTCCGCCTGCCGCAGCGTGACCGCGAGCCGCTTGCGCGTCCCGAGCGCGGGATCGCCCTGCGCCCACCCGTTGGAAGAGCGGACCGCCGTTTCGCCGCGCGACAGCGCGGCCTGCACAAAGCGCGTCACGTCAACCCAGCGCCCCTCTCTCGCCAGATCGCCATAGCGGGCCGAGACCACTTTCGGCCCGGAGTCAACCGGACGGGTCTCCCGCGCGTCCATCACGGGCTTGCCGTCGCGCTCGACGCGCACGACCGTAGCGGCCTCCTTGCCTGCGGCTCTGAACACCACGAAGCACGCTCCGGACGGCGGCAAGTCCAGTCTCGCGAAACAGCGCCCTCCCTCGCGCCGCGACACGCCCGCCGGCCGCACCGCGCCGGTCACGGGGTCCCACAGCTCGGCCGCGCCCTCCGCCCGGAAACCGAGCGTGCCCTCGAACCCCTTGCCCGCCGGGGCCGCCACGAAATACCAATCGGCGTCCTTTGCCTGACGGTGGCACCACACCACCCCCTCGCCGAGCACGTCCGGCCCGACCGCGAGCCGCGCCAACGCGGCCTCCAGAGCAACGGCCGCGAACACGCGCCCCTTGCCCACGGACCGCTCGCCCGCCGCGTCCTCATCACCCCACAGCGCGCGCACCGCGTCCCTGAAACGCTTCTCCGCCTTGGCCCCGCCGCTCAGCGTGGCCAGCCCCTGCGGACGCGCCCCGACCACCACCGCGCCCTTGCGGACCAGCGCCAACAGCTTCTCCGCGGTCTCAGGCAGCATCCGCGGGCAATCCCGCAGCCAAAGCACGCGGTACCGCAGACCTTCGGGCGTCACGAGCTGGCCGTCGCGCACCGACAGGCGGTTGAGCAGGATGTCGGGATTGCAGTAGTCGTACTTGAACCCGGCGGGAAACGGCGCGAGCTGGGGCGGCTTGTGGTCCAACTCGTCGCCCAGATACCAGAGCACGTCGGAGACCGGCCGCCCCCGTTCGAGAAGGTAGCCGCAGCGGGCCAAGTAATTCACGAACTCCGGCATATGCCGCCACCAGGTCTGTCCGCGCAGGAAGGGCGTGCCGATGCCCGAGCCGAACGCGGTGCCCGGCGGCAGGAAATCGGTGCGCGGATTGTGCGTGTAGGTGTGGAAAACCAGATGCGTCACGCCTTCGGCGAAATGCATGTTCGCGATGTCCTTGAGCATGCCCGGGTGTTCATTCCACGTCAGCGCGAAGGAGGTGAAGGCCTCGGCCGCCACCCGCGGCTTGCCGTACAGCCGCGCCGCCGACACGCACGGCTTGACCGGCTTGAAATCAAAGCTTCCGACAAAATCCTCGGAACGCGGCTGCCAGAATTCGCACATCGGCACATCCGCGTATTTGTAATACTCCAGGATGTCGCCCGGGGACACATCCCCCGGCGCCGTCTCGAACGAGACCGCCAAGCCGCGCTTGTGCCCCAGCGCCGCCATGCGCCCGAAAAAGTTCTTCGCCAGCAGGTCGTTGACCGTCGCGCGCCAGTCGCGGAGAAAGCGCGTCGTGGTCTCCGGATCGCCCACCACATAGCCCATGAGCGCCGGCAGCCACGGCGCCAGCGGATAGCCGCGCAGCCGCATGAACTGCGCCTCCATCCCCGGCGTCCACGTCTGCGTCTCGCACTCCCAGCTGTCCATCAGCATGCCCTGCAAAAGCCCGCCGCCGGCCGGCCCCTTCTTGCCGGAGAGCCGCCCGATGTAGCCCGCGAAGTGCGCCTCCGCCCCGACCGGCGAAAGCTTGTCGCACTCCCATCCCGTCGCCTCGGCCGGCGCGGGCCCGTTCTTCTTGCCCGAATTCACGTGGCCCAGGCGCACCACCGTCCAGTCACCCGCCGGCGCATCCCAGACCAGCCGCCCCTGCGCATCCGTCCTGCCCGTCAAATCGATGACCCGCGCGGGATCAAGCCACGCCGCCTGCGTCTGCAGGGGATGCGGCCGGCGATCCAAACCGCGCAGCACCCACGCCGCCTCCGCCTCCCAGTTGTCCTTCCGGGCTCCGGTAAAAAGCTGGAGCGACGCGAACGCCATGGCGTGCTGGTTGTCGATGGTGATCCGGTATGCCTTGGCCGGGACCTCCGAACACGCCAGCGAGATCGGCTTGTTGTCCTGCCAGTTGCTCTGCGGCATCTCGACCCGCGCCACCTCGCGCAGGCCGTCCGGCAAAACGGCCTGCACCGTCACCGTCACGCCGGGCCGGTAGCACCAGCGGTGGTTAAAGCTCTGCACCGACGGGAACTGCACCGTGCGGAGCGTCACCGCCTCCTGAAAGGTGGCTTCCACCCAGACCGGCGCCTGGCCGGGCTCCAGGGCGATCTTCCCGCCCTTCCCGCCTGTCAGGCAGGCCGCCCAGGGCAGCTCTTCCCGGTTGCTCTTGACCGCCGACGGCACCAGCGGCCGCCCCGTGTCCCCCGCAGGCGCCGGGAAAGCCACCACGGCCACCTCGCGGTAATCGCGCCACGCCTCTTTGCTCGGCTGGGGCTGCGGGAGGACGGCCGTCACGTTGCTGCCGCCCGCAAGGTCCGTGCGGCTCCAGACCAAATGCCGCATGGCGTTGCTCGGCGCGATCCACGGCCCGCCGGACATCGCCCAGCCCGGACAGTTCTGCATGGTGAACCGCAGCCCGAGCCTCCGGCACTCTTCGGCGACGTGGCGCACCGCGCCGTCCCACGGCGCGCTGAGGCACTTGATCTGCGGCTCCACGCCCGGCCACGGCCCGCCGAACTGCCCGTGAAAGAGCTGAATCCCGGAGATGCCCGCGCCCTGGATGGCCTCGAGGTCGGCCGTGATCCCCGCCGGCGACACGTTCCCGCCGATGAAATGAAACCAGGTCTCGGGGCGGAACACCTGGGGCGGTTCGCGGAAGGCCTCGGCGTCAACGTCGCTGAACGCCCGGCTCAGCATCTTGGCCGGAGGCACGGCTTCGGCGGCCTTCGGCGGCTCTGACGCCGCGCCGGCCACCCAACAGGCTCCGGCCACCCAGGCACATAAAGGTCGAAAACGCACGACTTCACCCGCGATTTTCATGGGATCCCCCCCTTTTTTCGAAATCTTACCATCCATTCTCTTGAACATCAACCCTTCCGCGTGGCGCGTTGAGCTGCGGGGCGCGACCGCGGGACATGTTTTTTTCGGTGGCGGTGAACACGTTCGCAGAACCGCCTTTAGGCGGAATCGGAAGGCTGCAGACTACAAACTGTAGGCTGTAGGCGAGCACGTTCGTAGTACCGCCTTCAGGCGGAATCCCTGGTCCATCCCGCGTCGAGTTCCGCCTAGAGGCGGTACGACAAACCCTCATTCAGATATAGCCAAGCGGAGACGCTTCACCAGCTTCAGGCATAAAAAAAGGGTCCCCTCAATTCTGTGAGGGAACCCCTATGCGCTTCCGCATATAGTATCGTTAATCAGAGAACACTTCCTTTCGTCGTTATGTCGACTCTCAGCCGGTCCGCCTTTCCAGCGGTCCGGGGCTCTCAGGTACCTGCGCATTACCTTTTCTCATGTACCGGTGAAAAACGTCCGACTTTTTCCAGTCAGAAGATGAGTGATGCACTGCCTGACGTTCGTACTGGAAACCGCTATGCAACCTGTTGTCACTTTACTTGGCGAAAGTCGCCGGACGTGTTGCGCGGTCGCTTCCTCAGTCTGGCAAGCCCCTCAGCGTCTGTGTAGGCGTCAAGCGCCTGATCAGCCATCGTTCACATGCCCATGGCCATTTTCAAGACTTTCGTCTGACGGTCTGCACCTGGGCTACGGAGCTTCGAAAAGATAAATCCTTAAGAACGGCCTCCTTTCTCCTTCGTGTCCCTCGACGCGGGGCCTCGGGTCTCATCCCCTCCCCAATCGTCACCCATAGTGTAGCCGACGGCTTGAGATCTGTCAACCCCCATCGTCAAAAAAACTACCAAACGCGAAGTGCAAAATGAAATGCACGCTTCTGAGAAAATGGGAAAAGTTGGGGACGGAGGCGAGGAAGCCCTGGGACCCGGAGAGCCCGAAGGGCTTTCCGGGAGGGCTGACGCAGCGCCC
>JAHFSX010000057.1 GCA_023269675.1 Verrucomicrobiota bacterium | reverse complement strand
GCAGACCTCCACACCAACGGGCACACCCCATCTCCGCCAGCCTCTCTCAGTGTCCAGCATTTGACGGATCGACCGTCCCCAAGAAAAACCTACGGTGTCTTTTCTATTTGACGGACTGCGCTGTCATCCGTGTCGATATAATGCACTATAACGCCAGACCGTCTCACCCAGCCACCCAGTCAATCCCGTCTACTCTTCTCCTCTCCCTCTCCTACTTCCCCCCAATTCACGCACTAACGCACTCCCGCCCTCAACCCTTCCCCATCATCTCTTTCATCCTCATCGCTACCTTCTCCATGTCCTCCTGGCTCAGCCCTTCCAGACCCGCTAGCGCGGCGTCAAGTTTCGCGCCGGCGCTGCCCGTGCCTTTAATTTCGGCCTCCGTCGGCCAGGCGAGCAGGCGGGGCATGGCGGCGAGGATGCGCTGCTTGAAGTCCTCGCGCCCCGGCCGGAAGTAATGTCCGCGCTCTCGACCGTCAGTGCGTTACGGAAAAACCACGCGGTAGAAACGGGACTGTTGGCCTGCGGAGGCCGGATCACTGACATGCAGCGTGCCGGCGGCGTCGAGAGCGCCTTTCGTGACACGCCCGGCGCTATTGAGCGGAGCCTACGACTATTCGGCGGAGAACAGTTCCATGGCGACGCTGTCGTTCACATCCAGGACGGGAATCTTCAAAGGCACATTCTTCCTCTATTACGACTACACACTCAGCAGCCGTCTGCAACACAAGGCTGTAAGAGTACCCTATGAAGGTGTGCTCACTCCGGTGCGCTCCGATGACTTTGCGGATTTGCCCACCGGTCAGGGGCATTACCTGATTCCGGACAACGACCCCGCCTTGTTGCGGTACCGTCTTAAACGGTCCTTCCGTGTCGAACTCGACGCCGCACCGTGAAGCGCTAGCGTAACAAACCCTAACCCTATTAACCGGCTGGATGCCTGCCGACCTGTTCGCCAGTCTCTTGACGGCCGCGCAGACGCTGACGGTGGGAAGCCGCGCGGTCAATGTGACGGCCGATTTTGAGCAGGTTCCGGTGGTCATCGGCGGGAACATCGACCACATCGTCGTCGGTCCCACCGGTGTGTTCGCCCTGGAGACCAAGAACTGGAAGGGGCACGTCTCCCTATCCGGACCGGGCATCCTCACTGTTGACGGCAAGCATGACAACACCAAACACGGCAAGGCCATCCTCGGCCGCGCCTTGAACCTCAAGAGGAAGATCGAGGCCCTCTCCAACATCAGCACATTCGTTCAAGCGGTCATGGTCTTTCCCCTCGCCTCGGTCTCTGTCGAACAAGGCACCCGCTGCAACCTTGACGTCCAGACGCTCAAAACCCTGGAGGATTATCTCAAGCGTCCCTCCCCCTCCCGCACACTCACTCCCCACCAGGTCACCACCATCACCCGCGACCTCAACGCACTCTTCAAACCAAATTCTGATTTGGGGGACACAGCTTCACCGAAAGGAACTGAATAATGACCGTGCTCTACGGCTTCCGCAATAAGCTGTCTGCGTTTCTCACAATGGCTCTCATCATTCTTGCTGCCGGGGTTTTGTGGCACAAGTTCAACGTTAATGACAAAATAGCGAAATTAATCACCGGGAATAGCATCGAAAAACAGAACAGGGCAGGACCGACTCCCGAAATGGACGCTAAGCTTAAATCTGCACTCGCCGATGCGTTCGGTGAAAAGATCGCAAGGAGCACCTCCGATGCCGTCAAATGGTATCAATTGGCGGCGGAGCAGGGCTATGCTGAAGCGCAATTCGCGCTCGGCCTGCATCTCCTGAAGGGGGACGGCATAACGAAGGATGATCTCCTCGCTGTTCATTGGCTTCAGACCGCGGCAGACAAGGGACACATTGAATCACAGTACCAACTGGCAAAACACTTCTTTGCGGATAAAACCGTGGAAGATAAACTGGCGAAAGCGGTTGTTTACTTCAAGAAGGCCGCCGCACAGAATCATGCGGCAGCACAAAATTTTCTCGGCGACTGTTATTCAAACGGATGGGGTGTCGACAAAAATGATGCGGTTGCCTGTTTCTGGTTCGAAAAATCAGCCAACCAAGGAAACGCTTCGGCGCAGTATCAACTCGGCGTTCACTATTCCGAGGGGATCCATTTCGATCAAGACCCTGCCAAAGCTTTCGACTGGTTCAAGCAGGCTGCCGAACAACAAGAGCCGAACGCACAGTACAATCTGAGTTTATGCTATGCGCGGGGGAACGGTGTTCCGCAAGACACGGTTAAAGCGTCTAAATGGCTGCAAAAAGCTGCAAACAATGGCCATGAAGGAGCTATATCCGATATAATGTGCGCCACAAAACAAAAGTCAGCAGGGTCGTAAGAGGGCCTTGGTCACATTCAGGATTGGATTACATCTGCGGACATCATCTCCCCCGCGCGTCGCGAGTCGCTCGTCCGCCACCTAAGGTCATCGCCATGTGTCTCAAAAGCAAGACCTGCACCGGCAAGAAAACCGGCAAGCCGCTCACCGAGTACGGCACCGAGAGCGAAGCGAGCGAGGCCGCGAAATACGCCAGCGCCGAATACAGGCGCGCCCTCACGCCGTATCTCTGCCAGACCTGCAACAAGTGGCACCTGTCCCCCGCCAACCGCCAGACGCCTTCCAAGAAATGCGCCTTCTGCGCCGGGAGCGACGGCCAGCCGAAGGATGCCTACCAGACCGAGCAGGACGCCAAGCGCCGCGCCTCCATCATCCGCAAAGAGAGCGGCGTCTCGCTCCGCGCCTACGCCTGCCAGTACGGCAACGGCTGGCATCTGACCAAATCCTAGCACCATCAAAACACAACCCCCAACCGGAACACACCATGAAACTACTCACCTTCCTTTGCCTCGCCCTCCCCCTCGTCGCCACAGCCGCGGAGATACCTGCCGAACCTATCGCCCAGAAAGGCGAGCAGCTCCTGTCCGACGACTTCGAGCGCGCCGCCCTCGGCGAGTGGAAGTCGTTGATTCCTACCTTCACCGTCACGAACGGCGTTCTCAAAGGCGTGCAGACCCGTGCCGACCACGGCGCGGTGGGGCGCGTCTACCGCCCGATGAAGGACGTGGTGGTCGAGTTCAGGTTCAAACTCGACGGCTCGAGCGGATTCAACGCGGCCTTCGATGACCAGACCTTCAAAGGCTCGCACGCCGGACATATCTGCCGCGTCGCCTTCACTCCCAAACAGGTCACGCTCGGCGACGACAAGGAGGGTGTGATGCGCAATGACATCTTCGAGATGCGCAAAGACCCTGCACGCAAGGCGGAAGCCAACAAGCTGCTGGCAGGGCGCGGCTCATCCGCACCCGTCACGCTCGATCCGTCGAAATGGCACAAGGTCGCCATCGAAATCGCGGGAGACCGGATGCGCGTGAGTCTCGACGGCCAACCGGCCGGCTTTCTCCAGTCGCCGGGCATCGCCCATGAGACCAAAAGCAGTTTCCACTTCGCCGTGAACGGCCCGGGCGTCCTCTTTGACGACGTCCGCATCTGGAAGACCCGTTAGTCGACGATCACCAGCACGTGAACCATGAGTCTTTTCCCGGCAAGACCGGGTCGTCGGCGTCTACGGAAACAAATTAATGGAATTTTCAGGACCGCGACATGAGGATGTCGCCCCCCTCGACTATACTGCCCGCATGAACACAACCAGCATACCGCCGGAAGGGACCATGGACCAAGCATCAGCGAGTCAGGAAGGCACGGAACAGGAAGCCGTCCCCATCGTCTTCGACGGGGACGGACCGGCCGCCGTCATCATGCAGGTCGACGACGCCACGAAGGCCTTGGTGCGCGAGGCGGCCGCTGGCGGTGTCGCACGGACACTCACCGCTTGGGATTACACGAACTTCATCGCCATCTGGTGCGATCTGGCCGTGGTCGACCCCACACTCTTGAGCGAGGAAGCGTGGAACGTCCTGTGCGACCTCTACGGATCCTACGTGGACGTGGAGTTCCGCATGCTCCTCGTCCAGCCCTGCCCTTACGCGGCGAAGCTCCCCACCAGGAATGTGATCCACGCTCCGGCCCCGTTGACTGTCGGCTACCTCCGCGACCAGATGGTCCGGGCCGCGAAGCCGCCCCAAAGCAAGGCGGTCTGGGAGAAGCGCGAGCGCCAGATCGTGCGCCTCATGTTTATGATCAAGTGCCTGGACGATACGGGACTGCGGCTGCGGGATGTCATGAACCGTTTTGAGGTTTCGCTGAGGACCGCCCAGCGCGACCTGGAGGTGCTGCTGATGGCCGGGTATCTCATTGAGGACGGTGCCGAACCCGGCACATACTTGTTTCCCAAAGGCTACAAGGCGCATGACGCGCTTTCCATGATATGAAATGAGAATCTTATGCAACTGACCGAAGAACAAGCCGTAAAATTACGCCGTCATCTCAAGAGCTCCCGACCCTGCCCAACCGTGTCGGATCAGCGCGAGTCACGGCGCTTTGAAGACGAAACCGTTAGCGGAGATGCGGACGCCCGCGGATACGGCTCCGTGGTTGTGTACATTCAGCGGGGACTGGGCAACGCGAACGGGATCGTCAGCCAGGTGCTCCGCCACGTCGCGAGCGTCCAAAATGACAACAACCTGGAATACCCGGTCTTTTTATTCTCCTTCGGCTGGGACGACGGGACGCTTCATCATGCCGTCAAGTGCCGCAACGGCGGCCCCGGCATCAACAGCCTCGGCTGGGCGCAGGCGCTGTGCGACATGGCCACCGCGGACAGCTCGCCCAAACCAGCCGTGATTCCTGCGCTCTTCCCGCCGGCCAAACCGATCAGCGGAAAACGTAAGGTGGGACACGATGACCTGCTGGTTTTTTTCTGCCGTGACCGGAGCGTCTGCCTGTCCGAGGCCGCGCGCGCCCAATATTCAAAGCACCCCGCCAAACAGTCCGTCTGGATCTACTGCACGGACGGCAACCCGGATATGTCGCTGGGCGCACGGGAAGCGAACATGTGTGACAACCAAACCTTAAAGGAGACAACGATGACAGTCCTGCCGTCCAAGAAGCTCGCCGATCCGATCAGCCGCAATTTGTCCAAAAATGATCTGGCCCGCATGAAGGCAGATTTTGCCTTTCTGCTTAAAATAGTTAGTGCATCGAAAGGTGAGTTGGCCATAGCTTTACGAGGAAAATACTTCAACATCTATTACCGCGGGAACAGCCTTGCAAAGGTCGCCTTCAGAGCAGACGGCTCATATCTCGTCGAACTCAGCGACAAGTTCTACTGTGGCAGCAAGGCTGCCTTGGACGGTCGGTTCACGAATATGGCAAAGACGAAGAATGGCCGCGTTTCTATTATTCTCCAAACAGGACTTCTTCATCCGTTCTTTCAAAAAGAGCACCTGTTGGATTTCTGCCAACTGATTAAAAAACGTAACTACTGCGAGGAAACAACGTTTGAGCAAATGTTTATCGCCGACAACGCATGCTCCGATTGGTTTATAATTGATCGCCAAGTTGCTGATGCTCACTTTTCCGGCCAAATGGACCTGCTTGGTTTACGCCAACTCGAGCCGGGGTGTACCCTGTACGGTTTCGAGATTCTGGAGGTCAAACTAGGCAACAATCCTGAACTGACGGGAAAGGTTGCGCAGCAACTGCAGAGCTACGTCGATCATCTAACCAAACAGTTTGACTCTTACAAAGCATGCTACGAGAAAGTCTATCTTCAACTCAAGGCGCTTGAACTTTTGCCAACACCTGCATTCGATAGCATCGAGATCACCGGCCAGGTGAAAGCGCGTATCATTGTAGTGGGCTATTCCGGTATAGGCGCGTCAGCGATTCAAGAACTGATCAAAGCTAGTCCCTCAATCCTTGTGCACCAATTGACACTCAGATTGAAAACAGATATCTGAGCGTCGGAGCACACGCGAAGCCTGGGTGTTCAATGGTCGAGGAGCATTCCGGACATCGCGGAAAGGCGTTTATGAACCTCACCATCCATCGGGGAACCAGGCAGATCGGCGGCTCATGCGTTGAGGTGCGGTCGGGAAGCGACCGGATCCTGCTCGACCTTGGGCTGCCCCTGACGGTGCCGGGCGCAGATGAGCCGCCGGCAACCGAACAGTCGGTCCAGGCCCTGCTCACGTCGGGCGTCTTGCCGCGCGTCACCGGTGTCTATGCCGGTGAAAAGCCCGAGGTCCGGGCCGTCATTATGTCCCACGTGCACCAGGACCACATGGGGCTGGCGCACTTCGTCCACGCGGATATTGCCGTGTACGCCACGGAAGGCGCATGGGCGCTGACCGAGGCGCTCGCGCCCTTCCTGCCGCTGCGCAAGGCCATAGCCAACCGGCGCACCCTGCCGCTGCGGACTCCGCAGCGGTTCGGTTCTTTGGCGGTGACCGCCATTCCGGTCGACCACTCCGCGCCCGACGCAGCGGCGCTGCTGGTGGAGAGTAACGGCAAACGGCTGCTCTACACCGGTGATCTGCGCGCCCACGGCCGCAAGGGTTACCTCTACGGCAACCTGATCCGCGACCTGGCCGGAACGATCGACACGCTCGTCGTAGAGGGCACCACGATCGGCCGACCGGATCACGAGCCGGAAACCGAGCAATCGTTGGAGCCCGCGTTCATGCGGCTGTTCAGCCGGCAGCGCCACATGACGCTCATCTTCTGCTCGGCCCAGAACCTCGACCGGATTGTGACCGTCTACCGTGCCGCCAAGCGGACACAGAAGACGCTGGTCATCGACCTGTACACGGCCTTTACGCTGAACAAGCTCACCTGCCTGTCGGACAGCCTTCCGCAATGGGACTGGCCCGAGATCCGGATGGTGCCCTGGGGCTACCAGCAGCTGCGGCTGAACGAGGCCGGGCACGCGGCATTTGTCGAATCGAGCAAACCCAAATGGATCGGCAAAAAAGAGATGCACGCGCATGCCGGCGGCATCGTGCTGCTCATGCGCTCGAACAGGAAAATGGCCGATATCGAGAGCGAGCTTGGCGACGAGTCGCGCCTGGTGCAGGTGGTCTGGTCCATGTGGGAAGGCTATTGGGCTGAGGACAAGTACGTGCGGCCGTTCTGCGAGACGTACGGCATCAAACGCGACTACCTCCACACCAGCGGACACGCGTCCTGGTCGGACCTGAAGCGCCTCATCGAAGGCCTCCGTCCCGCGACCGTCATCCCCATTCACACCGAACACGCGGCTGTCTTCGCACAGCATTTCAGCAACGTCCTCCTGCCCGCCGACGGAGATTCACTTTCAGTATAGGGCCGCATAATGAAATAACGAACTTCCCGCCCCCGCTTCCCGCTTATCGCGCCAACCCGATAATCCGCCACCCCGAAATACTCTGTGTTCTCTGTGCCTCTGTGAGAGACCAATCCGCTTCCCCTACTATCGCGCTTAACTCGCCTTTCGCACCTATGGGTAACAAAGCGTCATTTCATCGATCAGATCATCTCCTTCAACAAACATCCGGTCTAAATCAGCCGTCAATCGACCCATCACAAAACCATGCTTCTCCTTGTCGTTCACGTTAAACATGTCAAGTTTGTCGATCGCATAGACAATGAATGTGGTCGCCAGCCCTGTCAGTCCGCCAACAAGTACCGTAGTGAGGAGGTCGGCAAAAGGCTCAAGCAAAGGCGCCGCCTTTATCATATTGTCAATGTGTTGCTCCAGGGCTATACCACCGATCACTGTCAGTCCAGCCGCAATGAGCTTAGTCGCAGCGTGAGCGGCTTGCGCATGAGTCATGTTCTCCTGCGGAAAACACAACATCTTGATCGCTTGTAAAAGTGAATAAAAGCCTTCTCGAATAATTCTGACCATACGTTTTCCCGTGCGAACAAACATGTTGATCACAACGGTAACAAGGTTAGATAAAAGACCGGAAATAAAACCGACACCAAAAGCTTTGAAGGCATCCTTCCAACATGCGGCGATCCTTTTTGCGATACGATGAAGACGTTCTTTGAGGACGTGAAGAAAGCGATCATCTTCAAAGCCCTTTGAAAAGCCGTTGTCGTAGATGTCTTTCAGTTCGTCAAAGATCGCCTTGAAAAATTCGCAGAAGACGAGACCGAGCGCTTGCTGCAACCCCATTTTACCGCCCTCAATGGCGCTGGTTTTAGCGGCGTTCCCGATAAATTTTTTGCCTTTGTAGTACTGGTTGTTTATTGTGTTATTATATTCATCTCTGGCCTTTTTATCTATAGCTCGAGCTTTTTCAGGATCAATGTTCTTTTTTTGTTGCTCCAGCTTACAAAGCTGTTTCTGCTCGTTCTCACTCAGGTTGCCCTTACTCTTTAATTTAGCGATATTTACGTCCACATAGTCTAAATATTCAGACATGGACTTTTGCTTCTTGGTCTTGTTTATATTTTCCGTTGTTACATTAAGATTACTGTCTTTATTAGCCAAGGAAGGTCCATCCAACTCGGAAAGAGCGCGTCCTGCGTCATCATGAATCTCGACCGCCGCAATTGTGTGATCCAAATTCTTTTTGCAATCTCTTCCGATTTTAATGCCAGTATGCGGATCCACCAAAGTGCCAGCCTCCTGTTTTTCGGTCATTTCCCTGTTTTTTGAAATATAACCGGGGTGTCCATGATATTCGTTTGAGTTGTAATTACCACGGGACTCATAAGCGATTCTTTCTTTTTCCGTAGCGAAAACGCCCTCTCTCACATTGCGAATCGTGTCTACATTACCCCCATTATTATCACCCGAGGCAACGAGCCCGCCAAGACCGAAAGGCCCTATCAAAGCGGAAAGAACGTCATTCCTGCAAGCTGTGAGGAGTGCGTTGAACTTCTGGTCGTCAAAGTCCTTCTCAAGAACACGTACCAGTTCCTTTGCTTCTTGATCAGAAACATCAACATTGAAAGTGAAATCGTATGCCTTGTTTAGACCTTGATTAACCACTTGAATGGATAGAACATCAATTTCCGACGCTAGGAATTGGTCAACACGTGCCTGATCAACGACCACTGGCAGGCCATACCCTTCATCGATGTCTCTAAGAAGCTGTTTTCTCTTCAAAAACCGGTCAACACTGTCCATAACACTAACCTGCCTTATGCTACGCAGCAGCCTTGCGGAAGGCCGCAAGCAAAGCGGTCTCCTCCTCAGCCACTCGGCCATCGCTGGCCGAAACCAACATGATGACATTTTCGAAGAGTTTCAAGTCAATCCCGCCGACCTTCTTGACATACGTCATGGCCGTGCTGAAAGATGGCGGGTTGCTCTTGATAAGAGCGATAATCCCCTTCACCTCTGGAGGCAATTTGGAACTCATGATTCCTGCAGTGTATTCCTCAAGATCTTTCAGCTCTTCCTCTGATATGTTCCCGTCAGCGCAGGCTGTAGCCACGCCAACCGCATACACTGCTATAAGAAACTCCCAACACTCCTTGTCGCTCTGAAGCTTTGCCTGTGCGGTCTTTAAATCATTGACCATATTTTCCACACGCTGCTTTTCTTTTGCGGTTGCTGCTCTCTCACCCGCACGGTACCCTCTTTCTTCAATGTTAGTCTTAACGTGACTTGCTATTGCGATCACGGCTGAAGGCCCGGGAAAAAAGACCCAACCTGCAACTTTCCAGAATCCCATTTCAGTTTTCCTTTCACTGCTTATTCGTGCAATTACCGCCGGTACGAGGCGCAAACTTTTTCAGTACGTTCTCGGGTAAACAGATCTCATGTGCATCCTGACATGAAGTTGCCGTCGATCCTCATGCAACCTTGCATAATTGTTTTTTAAGATATCATGAAAAAAATGGCATGTTCAAGCTTCAACTTTATTCTAACGTGAACCTTAATTTAGGTTTAACTGCCGTAAGGCAGCACTTCCGGCAACCGCTCTCTCAGTTCGACGATCCTTCCTATATGCTTGTAAACGTGTATCCGTATACCCTCGGGACTGAACAACTGCTCCATCACCCGTCGCTCGCATGCCTGATACTTGACCATCAGCCAGACGAATTCCGCCGATATGTCGGGACCCAGCATTTTCAGCGACTTCCGCATTTCGGTGATCTCGGTCCGATCCACCGGCCGCCATCTGGCGCCGCTTTTCAGAAGCATTGTCAAAACCTTCAACTTCTCGAACACGTGCACAGGAATGATCTGACTTTCAAACCTGTTGTGCCCCAAATACACTTTTTGGCAGTACCAGGTAGGTCTCATCAGTTCGCCTGAAATCAGCGACGACGTGCCGTCCGGCCTGTCGTTGGGCCGGTAGCCGTGGCTCAGCAGTTTTTCCACCGCCACAACATCACCATGTCCGCTGGCGAATCTGAGCACCCTGACCGCATCCGGGTGTTGGGGCCGATAACCGACCCGCTTGAAATCAAGAATCTCAGGATGCCCGCTCCATATCGCATGGTCGATCGCGCACCAATGATCGTGAGGCGCGTCAATATCGTCAGACTCATCCGGGTCGCTCACCCCCCGGGCATACGGGTCGGCTCCGAGCCAGAGCATGAGCGACACCCATTTCATGTTCCATTTGTCGCAGTGGTGCCGCAATGCGATCTCGGCCTGCTTAATGAAACAGGGGAACCGGTCCTTGTAGCGTTTGTACACCCCGAGCGCCGGATAGATCCGCTCGCAGAAGGCGTAAGCAAGCGGGTTGTCCGTCTCCATGTCCGCCCCCTGTTCGATGAAATAGTCTATGAGGCCGGGCTCGTACGTGTCGAACACCTCGCGCACGTCCACCCGGGCGACGTCCGCCCCGTGCTCGACCATCAGTTTCACCATGTCCAACCGATGACACGCCACGGCGTGCTGCAATGCGCAGTAGCGCTCGTTGTGCTCGATGTCGGCGCCGCCGTCCAACAGCACTTTCACCATGTCATGGTTGTCGTAATCGATCGCGTACTCGAGGGGCGAATCCCGCCGCTGCTTTTTGGGTGGCCAGGGCGGCGGATCAAGCGGCTTACCGGCCGGTGCTGTCGGTGCATGATGAACTGGTGTTCGAGCTGCCGGAGGTGACGGCGCACGAGGATCTGAAGCGGATCAAGGCGATCATGGAGAAGCCGCTGGCTTGGGCACCGGGGCTGCCGCTCAAGGTGGACGGGAAGCTGATGTCGCGGTACGGGAAGTGATGTCCGGCGGTTACACCGAACAGGCTGTTAGCGGTTTAGGCTGTAGGCTGTCAGGTGAGAGAGAGAATTCAACCGCGAATCAAGCGAATGGCGCGAATGGGAATTTTGTTGGACTGACAGGATTGGGGGTTTTATGGCGAGGTTATGGCCTTTTTCGGAGAGCGTGGTGCGGCTGCTGGAGAAGCCGCCGTTGGCGGGCGAGACGCACCGCTGGCTGGCGCGGGCGGCGTGCGGCTTGTGCCGCGCGATGCCCCGGGAGAACTGCGCGGCGTTCCTGCGCGAGGTGTGCCGGCGGTGGGTGACGCACCGGCAGGTGCCGGAGCGGGAGATCGCGGCGGCGGTGGCGCTGGCGTATGACGCGCCGCCGGAGGGGCCGGTCGGCCGCAGACCGTCCTTCCAGTGGCCGGTGTGCGACAAGGGCGAGCGCGCGGCCGCCCTGGCGAAGTGCGGCGCGCCGCTGTTCGACGGGGTGACCGACACGGGTGTGACGGCGGCGGAGGCGCTGGGCGGGCTGTTCGGGATGGAGGAGACGATCTGCGGCGGGTACCGCTGCGAGACGGCGGTGGCGGCGACGCTGGAGGGGTACTGGGGGCCGCGGGCGGGCGGTGCGCAGTTCGTGTGCCCGAACCCGCTCAAGGGGTCGGCCGCGGTGCCCAACAAGGAGGGCAAGCTGTCGGTGCGGTGCCAGGCCAACATCGCGGCCAGGCGGTGGGTGGTGGCGGAGTTCGACGATCCCGCGCTGGGCCGGGAGGAGCAGGCGAAGATCGGGTCGGCGCTGGGGCGGGTGCTGCCGCTGAAGATGGCGGTGGATTCGGGCGGCAAGAGCCTGCACTGCTGGTACGCCTGCGGGGGGCTGAACGAGCGGGGCGCGGCGCTGTTCTTCGCGTGGGCGGTGTCGCTCGGGGCCGACCCCAGCCGCTGGGACCCGTGCGGCTGGGTGCGGATGCCGGGAGGGCTGCGACGCCGGGCCGACGGGTCGACGGTGCGGCAGAAGGTCGTGTACTGGAAGGGTGAGGGATGAAGCCGGAGCCGGAGGTCAGTTGACGGAGTCGGGAAGACGGGAAGGGCAACGAGATGACCGGGACAAACCAAAACCCACTCGAGATGGCGCTGGCGGAGGGGCTGTTGACGCCGGCGCGGGCGGCGGAGATCGCCGCCGCCGTGGAGCCGGTTCTGCCGGCAGGGCTGGCGCTGCCGCCGCGGGTGTTCTGGGGCGACCTGAAGGCGCCGGTTTACGGCGACGATCCGACCGAGCTGATCCGGCACCGCTTCCTGTATAAGGGTGGCATGGGGCTGGTGTGCGGGCCGACGGGCATCGGCAAGTCGGCCTTCGTGGCGCAGATGATGACGCACTTCGCGGCGGGGCGGGCGCTGTTCGGTATCGAACCGGGCGAGCATTACCAGCGCAACGGCATGCGGATTATGCTGATCCAGGCGGAGAACGACGAGGGCGACCTCGCGGAGATGCGGGACGGGATCGAGCGGGGAAGCTCGGAACTGACGGCCGAGGAGAACGCGCTGGCGCGGCGGCGGATCGCGGTGGTGACGGTGAACGACAAGAGCAGCGACGATTTCGCGGACATCTTGGACGCGTGCCTGACGGAGTACGGCAAGGTGGACGGGGCCTACGATCTGGTGATCGCAGACCCGGCGTTCGCGTATCTGGGAGGGGACAGCAACAGCCAGAAGGACGTGAGCCGGTTCATGCGCGAGCTGATGAACCCGCTGGTGCAGCGGCACAAGGTGGGGCTCTTCTTCGTGCACCACGTGAACAAGCCGCCGAGCGGGGTGCAGAAGTCGGTGTGGACGGCGGGCGACTTCGCCTATCTCGGCTCGGGCAGCGCGGAGTGGATCAACCCGTCGCGGTGCGCGTTGGCGTTCCGGTCGATCGGGTCGCACGACGTGTTCGAGATGATCGCGGCCAAGCGCGGCAAGCGGCTGCGCTGGAAAGACCGCGAGGGCAAGCCGACGTGCGTCCGCTGCGTGGCGCACGCGCCCGAGGAGGGGATGATCTGCTGGCACGCGGCGGACGCGGCCGAGGAGGCGGCGGCGCGCGGCGGGGGCGGGGCGCAGGGCGGGGGTCACCGGCCGCCGGTGAACGAGGCGGTTTACGATCCGCGACTGGCGGTGATCGCGGTGCACAAGTATCCCGGCCTGAGCGGCAACCAGTACCGCGCGAGGATCGTGGGTGACGTCCGGTGTTCGGACGGCACGGCGAAGGGATTGCTGGAGCAGGCGGTGGCGGCCGGGTGGCTGACGTGCCGGCAGGTCAACCGGTGCAACCGTTACGAGGTCACGCGGTCGGGTTTGGAGGAGGTCGGGGAACTGGTGTTTTAGGGTTGGCAAATTGGCGTTTGCCAACCCCAATTTGCCAAGGCTCGCTTGCCGGTTGGCAACCGGCCCTTAACACTACGTGTTAAAGGGGCCCGTTTGCCAACTGGCAACGCCCCTGCGAAAGCCGCAGGGTGTTGCCAGCGGAAAGGGAGGGCGGAGAGATGGGCATGATGTCACGAAGGAAAGGGGCCGAGGGCGAGCGCGAGGCGGCCGCGAAACTGAACGAGGTGCTGGGCACCAAGTTCCACCGGGGGCGGCAGTACCACGGCGGGCCGGAGTCGCCGGACCTGGCCGGCGATCTGCCGGGGCTCCACCTGGAGGTGAAGCGGGTCGAGGCGCTGCGGCTCTACCCGGGTCTGGAGCAGGCGCGGCGCGACGCGTCCACGGGCGAGGTGCCGGCCGTGATGCACCGCATGAACAAGAAGCCGTGGGTGGTGATCGTGTACGCGGATGATCTGATCCGGCTGCTGGACATCGTTGACGCATGCAGAGCACGCGTGGGCGACGGCGGGGAAAACGGGCTGGAGGTGGCCCGCGGCGCGACACACACCGCGTTTTTGGGCCCCCCTTCCCCCCTGACCCTTCCCCCTGATTCAGCAGGCGGCGATCAGGACGGGAGAGGGAGGACGGAGGGCTGAGGACGGAGGACGGTTATGAAGAAATCGGAGACAGGAGGTATAGGAAATGAACTGCAGTACCTGTGAATTCGCGGCGAAGATTAAGGAAGCCGGGCATGGCGGCGTGCGGTATGAGGACACGCCCTGCGCGTCGTGCAAGCTGAAGGAAGACAGCTCGCATACGATGACGTTTGACGAGGCGCGGGACACGCCGGTGACCGGGGGGCCGCCGGATGACGGGCCGGATGTGCTGCCGCTCTCGGTGCTGGCGGAAGCTGTTCGCGGTTTTCTGGAGCTGCCGCCGCGCACGTTCAGGATCTTGCAGCGGCGTTATCACGGCGACAGTTACCGGATGATCGGAGAGGAACTGCAAGTGACGCCGCAAGCCGCCGAACTTCAGTTGCGGCGGGCGCTGGAGGCGCATCCGCATCTGAAGCAGTTGCTGCCGGAGAAGGCGAAGAGGCAGGCGGCAAGGAAGCGCAAGCGCCTGAGTATGGCGAGGAGGGGAAAGGGGGGAAGTGCGGCAGTGCGTTAATACGGGAGTGCGTTATTCGGACCGGGACCCGCGACGGCCGGGTAAGCTGACGCGGGGGATATGTTGTTGACAACGCAGGGTGCCATAAATCACGCAACTGTTTGCGCAATAAAGCCCCTTGGGACAACATAAATAATATTGGGGTGACTGTGACAAAATGGTTATACTGACTGGGTATAAGTTGGGTTAGAAGAACGCAGCCACACCAGAAATTGGAGGTGATCGATGTGCAATGCGGATGAGTCAACTGGTCTTGATCAAACCATTCGCTCGATGATTCAACACGAAAATGAGCTTGTTAACCATCGATTGACTTGGCTGATAACAGGGCAAGGACTTCTTTTTGCAGCGCTGAGTTTTGCCTGGGACAAGAATGTTGAATCTCTTTTTAAAATTTTGATCCTTCTCGGAGTAGGTCTTTCCATCATCATTTTTTTCACCGTTGCAGGTGCGTCGCGTGCGATATTCGAGTTATGTGAATTTTGGGACAAGAATCGACCTTCAGATTACAAAGGACCTGACGTAATTGGTTTGAGACAGTATCGTGGCTGGCTGTCGAATAGGATGTCTCATTATATCGGGATATGGAGTCTTCTTCCTGGGCTGTTCATTGTGGCGTGGCTAGCGGTATGGATCGCGAAATCATAATTGGTCTATTGCATCTCATGGGACCCGGCCGAGCTGAAAGGTCGGCTGGGTTTGTGGCCGCGACCGAACAGGGCGCGGCGGTTTTTTGGAAGCAAAAAGGGCGGCCGGTGAAGGCCGCCCGCGCGGTGTTTAACCGAGGAGTTCGCCGAGCCTCTTGGGCTTGAAATAAAGATCCAGCTCTACGCCGTTCTCGAGTAGTTCGGGGATTGAGATGTAACCCGCTTCCGGTCCCATGCCGAGGTCGGCGATTCCGAAGGCCTGCACCTGGCCCACGTGGTCGGGGTCGGCATCCTTCTCCACGATCCACCAGTCGCAAGCGCCGGTGAAGTAGTGAAGCTGTGCGAGGGCGGCGCAACCTTGGCCGTCGGTCTCGTAGGTCTTGGGCATGGCCTGCCACATGGCGTGAATGCGGTCGATGAGTTCGATGAAGTGGTCGCCTTCCTCGCCGAGCATGGCATCGGTGATGACCTCATACTGTTCGGGGGTGGTCAACAGTTTGAGTGTGTCGAGTTCGTGGGTTTTTTTGGAGGGCGTGTAGCGGTTGCGTTTCATGGTGGCCTTTCTGCCCGCGAACGATGCTCACGGGCGGGCGGGGGTTCAGTCGGCGGTGATGGCGTGGTCCAGCTGGTCGCCTACCTTGTTGAGCAGGTGCTTGGCGATGCTGATCGCTTCCAGCGTTTCGGTGCGGTTCGGGCTGCGCCGGTGGGCGATGGAAAGCAGGGTCTCGAGCTGCTGCATGAGGACCTGCCAGGTCTGATGGAATTCGGCCTGCGTGCCGAGCGTGGTGAGCATCGTGTTCATGGTGGGCTCCTTTCTGAGAGGGGCGAACACACAGGTTCGCCCGTACATCGGTTGATTAGAAATCGCCGCGGGGGCCGCGGGCTTCCCAGTCGTTGAAGTCGGCCGGATCGGGCGGGCGGTCAACGGGGATGGGCGGGCAGTTGCGGCAGAGGCGGGCGAGATAGGCCAGCTCGGCCTCGGTCGCGGGCTCTCCGCCGTTGGCGAGGGCGTATTTGCGGCCTTCGGGGACGGTCTCGGCGTCACGCTGGGCGATGAGCGCTAGAAGGGTCTGCACCTCGTAGGGCGTGCGGCGGGTCTGTGCGGCGAGTGCGCGCAGGGTAGTCTCGGCGTAGCTGTTCATGGTGTGGCTCCTTTCGGGTGAGGCGGGAAGGGCAGGCAGGGAAGGTGTGACAAAACGTCTGCTCTGACTGAGTCCGGATTCCTCACTCGCGGCACCCGCCGCGGTGGACGCCGCACTCAAACCGGCCCTGCTCTGCAATCTGTAAAGTGGCTGACTCATAACGCTGCCCTTTCCTTTCGCCATCATCCTCGCCTGTGTATTCGCGATGATGGCTAAAGGACAGGGCAGTAGCGTTAAAGCCACGAGATTGCAGATAGGACGGTGAGGGCGCTGGAGGAACCCTGGGGAACGGGGAAGCGTCCGGGAAGGAGGCACGGATGACCGGACGCCTGCCGATCAGGCGCGCAGTCGGCAACGGGCATGCCAAAGGCGGTACTCCGCCGGCGCGAGTAGCCGAGGCGTTGGCGTGACCGCTGCAACCGGCGCGGCGTCGGGTTCCGGAAGCGGCTGAGGAGGCGGACACGGCGGTGTATTGTGCCGGCCTTGGTGACGGGGGTTTTGAGCGGAGCGAAAAGCCTGTGCCTATCCCCGAAGGGACGCGCGGGGCGCTCGACGCTCCGGCATGCGGGCGATGCGGACGAGCTTTTTCGGATACGAAAAATCTAAGTCCACCCTGCCCGCATGCGCTTCGCTTTTTGGAGGGGGCCGCGCAGGTGCGGCACAGGCAGCGCCCCGCAGGGTTGCCGCTTGCGGCCACCCGAGTGCGGTCGTTGTGGCAGCCGGTCGACGCGCAGCGGCGGCGGCTGACGCGATGGGGATCTGAAAATGGCGGCGAGCGCACAAGGCCCGCAAGGAGCTTGCGAGGAAGCGGACCGTTGCGCTGGCCGACGTGATGCCACCGCGGTAAACAAGCGGCGGAGACCGTACCGGCCCGGATGGCGGCCGGCTGCCAACGAGCTTGCGACTGGCACCGGCCGGCAAGGCCCGCCCACACGCGCGCCGGGTCGTATCTCCACTCAACGCCGTGTGGCGGGCCGGTGCCGGGCCGGTATGGCGTGCGCATGCACGCGCCGCCCGTGCGAGCCCGTGTCAGTGCCGGGGCGTCTGGTATCGGGGGGAGTCGGCGAGATCGCCCCGCCTGTAGCCAGGCGGGGAAGCTCGCCGCGGGGGGACGCGTCGCCACCCCAAGACGGTTACATGGGTGTCGTTGTGCTGATTGAACTGCTGGAGAGATGGGTCCGGGAAGGGGACCGGGCGGCGGGCGATCGACGCGCAGCGGCGGCGGACGCCGCACTGGGGAATAGACGGCGGACCGTTCTGAGACGTAGCCGGATCAGAACGTTACGCCTGCCACACGGGGCACCGTCGTCCGGCCGCCGCAGGCGGACGGCCAGGGTTGGCGGCGGCCCTCGGCGGGATCGACGGGGCCGCCGCACCGGGGAGATGAAAACGGCGGCGAACGCGCAAGGGCCGGTAGTCCGGGCCTGCGCGCTGGCCGCCGTGATGCACGCTGCGGGAACGCCTGCCGGCACCGTGCCGCGCCGGGCACAAGGCGGCGAAGCGCGCCCCGGCGGCAACACCAAGCCCGGTAGTCCGGGCGACTGGACGCCTGGGGCGCGGGGCGAGCCGACGCGGGGCCCGGCGCGGCTCGGCTGCGCAGCAGCGGCGAGGCGTGGGAGCCTGGAGCGGTGGGCCGTCCTCCGGACCGCCGCGTCTGATCGCGACAACGCCGGTGGACGCGAAGGCCGGCGCCGCAGGGAGCCTGCGAGTGAGGACGCCGGACGGAGCGCCTCCCGGCGCGATGCCAACCGCGTGAGCGTTCCGCCGGTGACCGTACGCTGGAGGCACCGACGATGATGACCGGCGGTAGCGCAGACGTTCCCGTATGCGGGGCGGATGCGCGGACGCAGGGCGTTCAGCGGAAGGGGCCGAGGGCGCATGGCTGCACAGCAGCGGCGGACGCGTTAGCTTGTGGCCATTCGGGCTACGCATTCCGGACGCCGCCAAGGCGGACGGTCAGGGTTGCGGCGGCCGATCGGCGCGCAGCGCCGGCGGATACCGCGCGCGGTCCTGACGGCGTAACCGTTCAGAGACGCAGGCGGATCTGAACGTTACGCCTGCCACCGGCATGCTGATCAAACTGCTGGAGAGATGGGTCCGGGAAGGGAACCGGGGCGGCGGGCGGGCGGCGCGAAGTGGCGTCCGCCTGTCCGACCGGGCCGGGGTGATGAAAAGCGGCAACGGTGCGCAGCACGTTTGCCGCACGCCTCCGGTCGTGGCGGCCGAGGCGGCTCTGCCGCCGGAGGCCGCCGGTTGGGTAAGCCCGCGGAAACCGCGGTGAAGGCGGGAAGCCGGGCGTGCGAGACGCACGAGCCGCCCGGATGACTGCCGGAGACGCGGTGCCCGGAACCTGGAGTCCGCCCGCTGCCCGAAGGGTGCCGCCGGGCTTAGGCGGCACCCGCTCCCCCCAGAACAGCCGCCGTCTTCTGAATAGGCGGCTGTCGAGCCCCCGGAAGGCCAGCCTTATGTGGGGGGTTCGCCGGGGTTCGGGGGCGGCGGGGGGAGCGGGCAGTCGGGCGGGCGATCAGGGCATCCGGGCGCGGGCGCGAGGGGTCCGGGGGGAAGCCTCCCCCCGCCGTCGCGCAGGCCGCTCTTCGGCCGGAGCCCGTGGCCAAGTGACCCTGTGGGGAGCAAGGCCCGCCGATGCGGCCCGCCGGGGACGGCGGCGGCACCCCCGGCAGCTCGCCGGTAGTCCGGCGAGATCGACGGGAGGTGCCAGAGCCGCCGAGGAGACTGTATTCAGGCTCCGAGGTTGCCCCAGGGCGGGGCGCTGCGGGCCGCCGGAGCGGAGCGCGCGACGCCGAGCCGCGCCGCCAGCCGGCCCGCTATCCTGCGGGCCGGCCGCCGCTATCCTGCGGCGAAGCGGCGGCGCGGCAGAGGCGGCGTGCGCGCAGCGTGGTCAAGGGGGTTTGGGGGGATGTGCCCCCCTAGCCTCTACCCGTGGCGGCGAGCCGGCAGCCGGAGCCCCGAGGGATGTAGACTCTTCGGTACGGACACGGCCCATCGGGGCGACGGCTAGCGAAGCCCCTCCCATCTCCGCCCGCTATCCTGCGGGCGGTCCCCGCCGCAGCGCCAGCGCCGCCGCGCTATCCTGCGCGGCGTGCGGCGGGGGGGAGGGGCAGCGGCCGGCGAGAGGCGCCTTCGAGGGAGGAACGACCGAGATGTGCGCCGGTCGCGATGCGCCGGACGGAGAGGGCTACGCCGGGACACAACCTCTCTGCGGGGCAAAGAGGCCTGCATGCCCCGCGCTATCCCGCGCGGGGCGCAGGCCGACGCAGGCGGCGCAGTGCCCGCCCGCTATCCTGCGGGCGTGCGCCGCCGTCGGGACGGTTGAGTTGAGGGGGTGCCTTTCGGACCGGTGAAAGGCGCGCAAGCGCCGGCGGGAGTAGGTTGGACAGGCGCAGCCGCGCTTTCTCCGGCCGCTATCCTGCGGCCGTGCGCGGCGTCGGGGGTGTCTCTTTCGGGCGAAGCCCGATTAAGGTGCCGTGTCCCCCGCCGCTATCCTGCGGCGGCGGCACCGGTGCGAGTGAGCCGCCCCCCTCTCCCCGCCCGCTATCCTGCGGGCGTGGGGGGCGGCGAACGAGGTTTGGGGTGTTTGCATCGACCTCTCTGTGTTGATTTGCTGCCTGTTTTAGGAGGTGGTTGTCATGGCTTTGTTTGAAAAAGGTGTTTCCGGGAATCCCGCCGGACGGCCGAAGGGTCTGCTAACCGGCCGCGCCAAGGCTTTGTATGCGCTGGATCAGGTTGTCGCCAAGGATGAGAACATCGAGTTGATCGAGGCAGCCTTGGAGAAGACCCTGAAAGAGAAACCCATGTGGTTCTTCGTGAATATCATCATGCCGCTGTTGCCGAAAGAGACCAAGGGTGTCCTGGAGACTGGCGACCGTGTGATCGAGTGGAAGAGCCTGGTGTCGGCTGCCGATGTGGCAGCCGAATAACGCTTAAGTTTTTTGGGAGAGTTATGCAGATTGACTACACACCACATGCCTCGCAACAGTTGATCCACAATGCCCGCGATGCCCGGTTCCGGACGATTTGTACGGGCCGCAGGTTCGGCAAGACGCTTTGTATGGCGGCGGAGTTGCTGGATCGGGGCGGCGGCGAGATCGGCGGCGACTATGGTTGGGTCGCGCCGACATACGGTGTGGCAGAGCGAGGTGTCGAGGCCTTCAGAACCATCGCGCCTGACTTTGTGAGGGTCGTCGGGCGGATGCCGACCAGGGTGGAGTTTGAGGGCGCAAAGGGTCCGTGCCGGGTGTGGATGCTGAGTGCCGATAATCCGGATTCCATTCGCGGCTTCGGATTCCGGGGCCTTGTGATCGATGAGGCAGCCGCCGTGCCTGTTGATGTGTGGAACTACGCTCTGAGGCCGACTCTGGCTCAGACGTTCGGCTGGGGTGTGTTCATCTCCACACCCGCCGGCCGAAACTGGTTTTTCGACATGTTCACGCGCGGTGTCGAGCGGCAGGATGGGTTCCGGTCGTTCACCTTCCCGTCAAACGTGTCGCCATACTTTCCGGCAAAGGAATGGGAAGAGGCCCGCCGCACGCTGCCCGAGGATGTGTTCCGTCAGGAGTACATGGCGGAGTTTTTGGAAGACAGCGCGGGAGTGTTCCGCGGCGTCGATGGATGTTTGATTTCGGAGACCGGGGAAGAAGCTCTCACAGAGGCACAGAGGTCACAGAGGAGAACGGTGGTTGTCGGGTGTGACATCGCCAAGCACACGGACTGGACGGTATGCATCGCCATTGACGCGAAGACTGGGCTGTGTCTGGAGATCGAACGCTTCAACCAGTTCGACTGGCCTGTTCAACGTGAGCGTATCGCTGGGTTTGTGAAGCGGTGGCAGGCCCGGCTTGTGATGGACGCCACGGGTGTCGGTGATCCTGTTTTCGATGATCTGCGCCGAGTACTGCCACACGTCGAGGGGTTCAAAATAACCGCACAGACCAAGCGCGAGCTTGTTCAGGGTCTCATGGTGGCAGTCGAGCAACGCCGTGTGACGTGGCCTGCCACGTGGGATGTTCTGACGGCGGAAATGAAGCGGTATGAGTATGAGATCGGCCCGACCGGGCAAATCTCTTACGCCGCGCCGAGCGGGTATCACGATGACTGCGTGATGGCGCTCGCTCTTGGAGTGTGGGGCTGCCACACGTTCGGTGTGGAGCCGGGGAGAATGCTGAGGCTTGTGGCTGGGCTTCAGAGGTCGGAGATCAGAGGGCAGAGATCGGTAACTTTGGCGTAACGTTTGACACATGAGTACGCTTGCGCGAGCCGACTTTGATATACGGGGTAGATGCCTTGATATTGACGTGCCAAAACTTAATGCGCATTTGCACGCAACTTTCTGTAATGAACCGCTTCAACATGTTCGGCGATTGTTCTCCATGGATTTGCTGAAAGCCGATTTGCACGCGGAATGCGCATAGTAACCGACTTCTGCCCTTCGGGGGGCTCTTTTACATAGTCCTTCAAGAGCAGCCAATATGCTTCTCTTTCAGTAGCGACATACTTCACGATGAGGGCTACCTCCAACATGTTTCGAAGATAGTTCAGCGTCCGAACTTCGAGAGTAACCGCTACTGAATTACCACGGGCCGCCTTTTCGCTAGCTTTTAGCTGAACGATGAGTTGTTGCCCGTTAAGCATTCCGTCAGCCGCTAAACCGACACGAATATCAACTCCGTAATCATGTTGAGGTCGATCACAGGTCCAACCTACTGGCAAACATCTTGCGAAAAAGGTAATTGACTCATCTTCGATTTGGTGCGCACTTGGGCGCATTGGAAACTGTGTGGGCACTTGTTATCCTTTTTGTTAGCGTTTAAGCGTAATGTTAGAGTTCTGCCTACTTCTCAATGCATGATAGCTACAGATGCAAGTACGTTCCATAGTTATGAAGCACCTCAAAGACCGCGCACTGAATGAGATCTGGAGATGAGATCCGAGCTTTCGTTGTTTTATATATGTCAACTATATCCTTAAGATACAAGCGGTCTGCGCATGCTACAAATCTTTCGGAAGTGAACAGTATCGAACAGTCTCGGGCTCGCGAAAATGCACCAATAAAGCTATCATAATCACCTCTCTCAAGGGCTTTCGTAAGGTCTTCTTTCGCAACTCTTGTTGTGTGGATCAATGTCAGATGCTTAGAAATTGGGAAAACGAAGTCTTCGAATAGTTGGTTTGTATTTACAGGATACTCATTGAATGGGCAGTCACCAATAAATGACGGAATTGGAGAACTTAGCAAAAAGGAATTCTTGAATATTTTCTGATATTCTTGCGTGTGTCGAAATGGTTGAAGTGCCAACAGCAAGCGTTTCATTTCCTGCTTTTCTTCCGAGTTAAAGGCCACTTCAAGGTCAACAGCAAGTTGTTTTCCTTCACTTCTTACCCTTAAACCCAAGTCAGACACAGTTAGGAGTTTCTTTGCTTCCGCGAAGGCATTGTCGTACTGTGGAACGCGCCATTTTGTCGAGTATGCAAGAAAAAGTATCAGTCTTAGGTCTTCAACTGATAGATTACCAGTTTCAACAACTCTATGAAGTGTAGTCGCAAATTTACCGTCTATTTTTGAGTACATTCTTTCGATTTTATCATCAACTATTCCATTCTCGTCCCGTAAACTGTTCCTATCAATTTCCACAAAGAGATTCATTGGAGTGCCTGGAAAATAGCAGTCCTTGTCCTTGTCATAGACAGTCAGTTTGCCATTTTCATCGGCGAATTGTTCGCTAAAACACTGTGGAAGATAGTGATGACGTCGTGATTTTTCCATTTTGCTTCCTTATTTGTTGCCCATAGGTCCAACTGACATCTTGCTGAAGATCGCAGATAGTACGGAATTAGCGGATCAGCATGCGCAAAAACGCAGGCACAAATTCTCAACATTGCCTGAACGGTAACACACAATCTCATTGCTGCTCAAGACCGTTCTGACCCTTTACCCGTCGTGCCATATTGGCGGAGTCTGTTGATTCCGCGCATTAAATAGGAGGCGAGGATATGGCATTGACGGTATACACGAGCAAGGATAACCAGTGGCGGGAGTATGTGAACCCGTTGCGGGGCATGACGCTGGAACGGATCGTCCAACTCATCGAACAGGGCGAGCGCGGGGCGTTCGCGGATCTCCAGTGGTTCTATCAGGCCATGGAGCGCTCGGACGCGCTGATCGCCACGGTGCTGATGCGGCGGCGGGCGGCGCTGCTGTCGTGCCAGTGGGACGTGAAGCCGGAGGAGAACCCGACCGACACGGTGCTCGCCGTTGAGCAGGCGGCGTTCCTGCGTAATCAGTACGACCGGGTGGAGAACCTGCGCGAGGCGGTGGCCTTTCTGTCTTCGGCGTCTTTCAGAGGATTCGCGCATGTCGAGAAGCACATTGCCGACAGCGGCGGGGGCGTAGTCCGTCTCGAACCGGTGGAACAGTGGTTCTGGTGCCGCGAAGGGATGTTCGGTGAGTGGACATACAACCGTGACGCGCGCTCGGGTGTGGATACGGGGGAGAAGATCGAGAGGGGCAACTTTGTGGTGGTCGAGTCCCCCATCGCCCTGGACCGGATCCTGGCGGTACAGTACTTCCGGCGCAACCTGGCGCTGCGTGACTGGAGTTCGTTCCTCGACGTGTACGGAATCCCGTCCATGTTCTTCGTAGGCCCTCCCGGCGTGACCGAGGAGAAGGAGAAACAATATCTGGCCATCGCGCAGGATCTCGTGAAGGACGGGCGAGGCTATCTGCCCAACGGGACGGACGTGAAATATGTGAACGGCGGCGGCACAGGCAAGCCGCCGTTCCGCGACCATCTGGACTATCTCGACAAGCAGATCACGCTGCTCGGCACCGGAGGTCTGCTGACCATGCTGACGGAGAGCGGCAGCGGCACGCTGGCCGGCAACGCGCACCAGGAGGCGTTTAACCAGGTGGCGAAGGCAGACGCGGTGATGGTGTCTGAAGCGCTGCAGCGGGATTTCGACGCGCCGATGCTGGCTGCGGCGTTCCCCGGTTGGCCGGTGGAGGCTGGGTTTGAGTTGAGGATGGAGGAGGTTGAGAAGTTCGTTAGTTGATTAGTGCGTTATTGCGTTAGTGGAAGATCGGAGAATGCGTGATAGGCGCGATAAGCGGGGAAGCCGGGGTGGCAGGTGTGGCCGAGTAGCCCAGAGAGTGGGCTTGACGGGCTGGGCGGGACGTGTCAAAGTTCTGTCTGAACATGGGCGGATGTCGCGGACGGGCGCACAGCCCGAGGTTTGCGAATGACGCGGAAATTTCGTTGGGCATAGAAAGATGATAAAGAGCAGTGATGATCTTGGGGTTGTTTTGAAGAACGCCGCGATTCGACACGGTGTTGAATGTCGTTTTGATACGCACTTCGAAGCTCAGAACTGGGAGTTATCGTGGTGGGAAGGAAACTTGCGGCACCGACTCGATTTCCAACCCGGCGGTGACCACGGAGTGACCGTTACGCACTATCGAGACACTTACTCGTTCTTGCCGAAGTTTTGGCTGTGGGCACGCAGACACATTCCTTACGTTCCATACATGGCTAAGATCGAGTTCGATGGGTTGGGTCACATCGAGATGCCTGCGGAAGAATGCAAAGTGCTCGAGGTTATAGATGGGACGATCACTAAGAAGAATGAGCCCCACGAGAGCGCCCACGGAACGCGTTAACGTGTGTTCATGGCGCTCAACGTTCGGCTCATGAGGAGAAACGATATGCGAAACGTAGCCATGCTGCCTTTGATTGCGGTACTACTCGGCTGCACCAAGCAACCTGAGACACGGGAGGTGTCCGCCGCGACTAATGCCAGACCAACGGGACTTGACCTGCAAGCTGTGCTTGTCGCATCTCTGCCCCACGACGCATCGTTGTCGCCGCCTGAACAGACGCAGCAGTTCAAGAAGGCTCTCACAGCCGAAGGGTCGAATTGGATGGTAACTGTTCGATGGAACCCCGGCGACCTTCACAGGTTTGTCACATGGAAAGAGGGCGAAGACGGCTTCAGCCTTGGCATTCCACTCCGGAATCGCGGCAAGCCGTTTGAGTCGACGTGGGCCGGGGTGACAATGACCCGGTACGGTCCATATCAACCCGCTTGTGTCCACCAGCGGAACGGTTCTGACTGGCACGTCCAGATGAGTCACGAGCAGAATGACTTCCCGTCGGATGAACAACTCAAGATGATGCTTGAGCAGAACATCCCGGGCCGACCTCACTATAATTCGGTTCTCTCAACAGATGGAACCATGGTCACGCTTTGCGGCCCAGCATACTCGGGAGGTGACACACTTGATGTCCAAATCTGGATGCTCACAGTCAATCGGAAGAAACCTTCTCTGGAAGTCCTGAAACCATTTCTCACAGGGAAGATCACGGAGTAGTCAAACAACTCTTCGGAAGGTATTCGTCACCTTGCGGACGGGTTGCCGAAACCCTCAAGGTGAGCAGTGGCGAAACAAATGAAAAAGATAACAGCAGTCATTGTCATATTTGCGATTGCGGCCTACATTGTACTTCAGAAGTATGGCGACAATGATCAGGTGGTCGGAATGTCAACGTTCGGCCTGTTCATATTTCTGACGGCATTGGTTTTCTTCCTCAAAGGCACTCGCCCGTTTATTGGAGACGAGAATCGTAAGACAGTGCGTCTCGTCCGATTGGGAATTGGATGCCTCGTCTTCTCTGCCCTGTTGATCCCTTTCTGGTCTCTTATAACATGGCGGTTTCCCCCTGATGGATTTAATATGGCCACGGCATTGATGGCAACAGCTTCACTACTCATTGCGGTGTTCGGTTCAGCAGCGCCCACTATTCAGCGCCTCGTCAGCGGCTTTGTTGAACTAAACCGAATTCAGAAAGCGGAAATCAAAATAAGGAAGAGCAGTCGACAAGGCTGCACACCCAAGACCCATTCGCCTTCGGCTCCTGTGTTGGTGGTAGTTGATGTTGGTTTGAAGAATATGAAGACGGATGACAAACCAGTATCATACGACGACTTTCTGCATATCTGCCATGCAGCCAAAGACCGCTTCGCATTTCTTGAGACGATGGGACTTCGTCTCACAAAAGAACAATGGCCGAATGGTGATTCGTTCAAAGATGGTTTCCAACTGACCTACACAGCTTCGGTGGTATCTGTTGCAATCGAGTACTATGACGTGGAGTTGGTCATCTGGTTTCTGAAGGAGCGAGAAAGGGTTCCCTACCTGTTTATCGACCAGGAGTTAGCGTCAAACCGAAGCGGATTTGCCGGATGCATGTTCCCGAGGAATAAACTTGCGGAGGCGGTATTTAAGATGGCTGAGGACATCCGCCTGAATTACGGCCACATTCTCAACGGTGATAAGGATGTGTGGACGAATATAGTTGCGCTCTGGCATGCACCCAGAGAAAAAAGAAGACTACCATGAAAGCCAACAACCGGAGGAACCGTACGTCGCGGACGCGCCGCCGGTTCGTCGGAACGTTGTAGTTTATGATGGCAAAAGGCCGCACGGAAAACCGCGCGGCCTTTCTGTTTTCAGGGAACACTATTTGTTGATTTCGGGCCCTCTATTGGAGGGTTCGAACGATGGGCGACAAAGATTTCAGGTTGGCCGGGGATGGCTGGGTGCAAGTCACGCCGTGCGGCGATTTCCCGCATGTCGGTGCGGGTGTCACGCAGGTCATTGACCGCGAGGCGTGCGACAGGATCGCGGCTGATTTCAATGGCCACAAGTCTGACGCCAATTTTCCCGGCGTCCTGGTGGACTTCGATCACTTCTCGCTGGACACGGAGAAGTCGAGCGAGGCCGCCGGTTGGATTTCCGATCTGGAGTCGCGCGATACGGGGCTGTGGGCTCGCGTGCGCTGGTCGGATGCCGGCCTGTCTGCTGTGCGCGGAGGAAGATTCCGTCTGATGAGCCCGGTCTTTCCCCCGCCGTCGGCGTGCGAGGATCTGGGCGGCGGCAAGATCCGACCGGTCATGCTGGTGAGCGTCGCGCTGACCAACGAACCGAATATCCGCGGCGGAAGGCCGATTGCTAACCGGAAGGCGGAGGGCGGAGGACTGAGACCGGAAGACGGCGGGGAAGCGCCTGACGGCGCAACCGCGAATGGGGCGAATGATGCGAATGGGAGTATCGGCAACCGAGTCGGCGGTGCGAAGAAATACCGGTGGGTGTTGGGTGATCCCCCCAGCGGTGAGCACTGCGGCGTGTGCCTGGCGCGCGCTGGACAGGTGAAGACCGCTCCAGAGTGGGCCGCGATGGGCATGCCGCCGTGTAACTGTCACTGTTCGCTGGAAGAGGTGGACGATGAGACCGCCAACCGGTGGTCGAACGTTGCGCGGGCGGCGTCGCTTGCGGTGAGGCAGGCGAAGGCGGAGGCGAGGAGAGAGAGAGGCCAGACGACTGAGGACGGAGGTCTGCGGACGGAGGACGGAGAAATGGATGTTTCCCGCAAAGACGCTAAGGCGCAAAGGTTGGCTGCGGCTCGGGAAGCGGTGATGCGGGCGTTGGTGGAAAGGCGGAATGAACGCCGAACGTCGAACACCGAACGTCGAACTTTGAAGTGATGAAATGTTGATAATCGGCGTTAGGTATAGGCGGTTGAAACATTCTACAGGAGGGTCTTATGGGCGAAGAGGTAAAGAAGGTTGAAGGCGGCGCGGTGCCCGATGATCGCGTGAAGTCGCTGGAAGAGGCTTTGGCGACTGAGAAGGCGAAGAACGAGGTGCTGATGGAGCAAATCCTCAAGTCGGAGAACAGTCTCGCCGAGAAGGATGTCGAGGGCTTTGCGGACGTGATCCCGAATGAGGATCGCGGGTTCTGGCGCGGGCAGTTTCTAGAGAACCGCGAGGCGGCGGTCGGTATCCTGAACCGGATGCGCGAGCGCCTGAAGCCTGCCGCGAAGACCGAGGCTGCGGCTGCCGCGGCGGCGGTGCCTCCTGTGGCGGTGCCGCCGGTCGCGGTGCCGAAGCCGCTGCACAACCGCGAGACGGCGAAGCCTGCCGTGGCCGAGAAGGGTGCGGCGGGCGGCGGGGACCGGGCGGCGAAGATCCGCAACCGCGCGCAGGACATCGCGCGGAAGGAAGGCTGCTCGTTCACGGTGGCGTTCCGCGCGGCCGAAAACGAGTTCGGCGGCGCGAGTTAGGATTTAGGAGTTAGGAATTAGGAGTTGGGGACGGGAGACGGGAGACGGGAAACGCTGAACGTCGAACGTCCAACTCTCAACGCTGAAGGACTGGAGGGACGGAGATGAGCCAGAGTGATGTTCAGGTGGGCGATATCGTGGTGCTCGCGGGCGAGAGCCTGACGGGTAAGGAGGGTCTTCTGACGGTGCTGACGCATGACACCGGCGTGGCGGAGGTGAAACTGCCGGCGGCGAACGGCGATTACGCTCTCTACCTGCTGCTGGACGGCGGCGCGGACGGGGCACATGTATCCGTGCGGGCGCTGGAGGCGGGGCGCAACGCGCGCCTCACGCTCAAGGGCACGTGCAACCCCGGCGACGTGCTGGTGCTGGCGGATGTCGGGACGGCGGCGGACAAGGGCAAGGTGCGCGCGCTGCCCGCGGCCGCGGGTTCGTACCGCGGTCTGGCGCTCGCGGAGGAGAAGGGCGTGGACGGCCAGTTCGTGCGGGTCCGGCCGGTGATGCTCGGGCTGCTCACGGTGGCGGGTTAACGGGTTATGGCGGGGCCGTTGAAGCCGTGCGGAACGGCGCGGCCCCGCGGTTGATGTGAACTTTTGGAGGATGCGGTCATGATGAACAACGTGCAGGGCGACTGCAAACACGGCTCGACGGGTTTCCCGGCGGGCGAGGATCTGACGCTGGCGACGGGCCGGCTCGCCAAGCTGAACGCGGACGGGCATGTCGTGCTGCCGACGGCGGACACCGACATCACGCCGTATGTCGTGACGTGCGGCGCGGACCAGGGATACCTGTGCGGGGTGTTCCCGCTGACCTCGATCGCGAATTCCCGCGTGGTCCTCAAGGGCGCGTGTCAGACGGGTCAGCTGCTGGTGGCGGTCGGCGACGGGCGCGTCGAGGCGGGCGTGCCGGATGGCGCGGCCCTGCCGGTGGGCGTGGCCGAAGAGGACGGCGTGGAAGGGCAGCACGTGCTGCTGCGGCCGCTGTGCGTCGGCGCGCGCGGCGCGGCGGGCGAGGCCGGTGCCGCGGGGGCTGCTGGGCCTGCCGG
>JAHFSX010000001.1:1686-2815 GCA_023269675.1 Verrucomicrobiota bacterium | reverse complement strand
CCCACGGCGATCCCCAACGCCAGCAACAATACCGTTCCAAGACTTTTGTAAACACGCGTGGCCAAACCGAACCGTCTCCCATCCTTGAATTTCAGACCATTTGCATCGCGCACCGAGCCGGGAAGAAAGTTCCCATTGTCCCGCGCATAAGCCGTTCAATGTCGGGACGATTATAAAGGGAACCGCTGTGTCACTTCGAGGAGAGGAATTGGCACGCGCCTTTTGCCGCGATCCGGCTCATTGGAAAAATGAACCACAGAGGGCACAGAGGTACACGGAGGGACGGGCGGTTCATTCTTGCGATTCATCCTTTTCACCCGGACTATTTGAAGTTTTCCTCTGTGCCCTCTGTGCCCTCTGTGGTTCAATCCCCTTCCCTGCTTTTTTGGCGTCAGGCTGGCCTTCGGTCGCGGCCATGCCGCACCAATCATGCCTCAGCCGTTCAACTCATATCCCGTGCTGCGTCCGCCGCCGGCGGTTTTGCGCAGCACGCCCAGCGCGATCAGTTCCTGGATGTCGCGCAGTGCCGTGTCGGGGGAGCACTTCGCGAGGATCGCCCATTTGCTGCTGGTGAGTTTGCCGTCGAAACCGTCGAGCAGGCGGTTGACCAAATTTACCTGTCGTGCGTTCATCGGCGTGGCGGCCCAGCGTTGCCAAAAGCGGGTCTTGACGAGGACTGCGTCCAGGGCGAATTGGGCGCTGTTGACCGCGCGGTGCAGCGCGTCCAGGAACCAGTTAAGCCAGGGGGTGACGTCGAGTGTGCCTTTCTGCGTGCGCTCCAGGATGTCATAGTAGTCGCGCCGCTCACGTTGGATTTGCGCCGACAGACTGTAAAAGCGCTGCGGACTGTTCTCGGCCCGTGCCAGCAGCAAATCACCCACCGCCCGGCCAATACGTCCGTTGCCGTCGTCAAAGGGGTGTAGCGTCACAAACCACAGATGCGCCAAGCCGGCCTTGAGCAGGGGGGAGGTGCCGGTGTCGCCGTTCAGCCAGTCAAGAAAGCGTTTCAACTCGGCGGCGAGGCATGCCGCAGGCGGCGCCTCGAAATGGACCTGTTGGCGATGGACGGGGCCAGAGACGACCTGCATCGCGCCGTTCGCGTCGTCGCGAAAGGCCCCGACCCGGACCC
>JAHFSX010000001.1:0-1676 GCA_023269675.1 Verrucomicrobiota bacterium | reverse complement strand
GTCGCAACGTCCCGTCGCATCCAGCACCATCTCGACCAAACCGTCCACATGCCGGTCCACCGGAGCCAGTGCCCCGATGTCCACGCCCAACCGCCGCGCGATGGAAGAGCGCACCGACGCCGCGTCCAGCCGCTCTCCTTCGATTTCGCTGGTCTTGATGACGTCCTCGGTGAGTGCTGACAGGCTGGCTTGGTCACGCAGTCCCATCCCAATGTCAGCCAGACGACCCAGTAGCAGCCCTTGGGCACGGCTGACTTCCGCCAACGAACCGGCAAGTGCACCAAGGTCGTAACGCCATTGTGGCCAATCAGGCAACTGCCAGATGTAACTATAATCTCCGCGTTTCATGCGGAGATTATATCGCCTATTCGCCGCAAAGTAAAGGGAATCGCCCTCTGTTAGCGGTTAGCTTTGAATATTGAACCCAACTGCTTTCAAGGCTAAACTGCTTGCATCTGTTTCAAGATAGGTCATATGGGCACGAGAAAGGAGGTACGGGATGATTCCAGATTTCCAATCAATAATGCTGCCGTTTCTACAGTACTGCGGGGACGGTAATGACCACAGCCTGACAGAAATCATTGATATTCTTGGGGAGAAGATGGGGGTTTCAGCGGATGAACGAAAGGAACTGTTAACCAGTGGGCGCCAGTCGCGCTTCGACAACCGGGTGTATTGGGCTACGGTCTACCTGAAGAAAGCGGGGCTCCTTGATGCGCCGAGCCGGGGACACGTGATGATCACAGAACGGGGACGATCCGTTTTGAAAAACCCTCCGGACAAGGTCAACATCAAGTATTTGCGAAATTTCGATGAGTTCAATAGCTGGCGGTCCTCCTCGCCTGGCGACGAGATGTCCGTTGCGACGCCGGATGCCCCTGAAACAATGGAAACACCGGAAGAGGCCTTGGATGCCGCGTATCAGCAGTTGCGTGGAGCATTGGCCGACGGGATTCTGGAAAAAGTAAGAACCTCAACACCGAGTTTCTTTGAGCGCCTGGTCGTTGAGCTTCTGGTTGCGATGGGATACGGCGGTTCCAGGAAGGACGCAGGTGAGCGCATTGGACAAAGTGGCGATGAAGGTATAGATGGCATCATTAAGGAGGACCGACTCGGCTTGGACGTGATCTACATTCAGGCCAAACGCTGGGAGGGTTCTGTCGGCCGCCCCGAAGTTCAAAAATTCGTGGGCGCGCTCCAAGGTCAACGGGCTCGGAAGGGAGTGTTTATTACCACTTCGTCATTCACCAAGGATGCGGCAGAGTATGTGAAACATCTCGATTCCAAGGTCATCTTAATCGACGGGCTGCGCCTCGCCCAGTTCATGGTCGACTTCAACGTTGGTGTATCCCCCGTGTCTTCCTACGAGGTTAAGCGGATAGACACAGACTACTTTGCCGATGAAGAATGACCAAGTATTACAGCGAGTCCAGCGAAATTGTGCTCCGCTTCGCTGCGTACACGCGCGCCGTTTCGACTACTGCGAGATCCTTTCCGTTTCTACGGCGCGCGCCGCCATCTGGCCCATCAGGTAGATGAACAGGATCAGGGCGCCGAAGCGTTCGTCTTTGGTGGTGCCGGTCTTGAAGCGGTAGTAGATCTGCTGCATGATCACGGCCAGTTTGAGCAGGCCGAAGACGTAGTAGAAGAGGATGTTAGAGGTGTCGCGGCCGGTC
>JAHFSX010000017.1 GCA_023269675.1 Verrucomicrobiota bacterium | reverse complement strand
GGCAGACCTCCACACCAACGGGCACACCCCATCTCCGCCAGCCTCTCTCAGTGTCCAGCATTTGACGGATCGACCGTCCCCAAGAAAAACCTACGGTGTCTTTTCTATTTGACGGACTGCGACGTGTTCACACACTTGCAATCCGTCCGCAGGTTGGTAAACTCCCAAAACATGCACGCGATTCTGACCCCGCTCGTTTTCAAGCCCGTTTACAAAGACTATCTCTGGGGCGGCAGCCGCATCCCCGCCGCATATGGCCGCGCCGGCGCGCCGGCCGTATGCGCCGAGTCGTGGGAGATCTCGGCCCATCCCGACGGCGAGAGCGTCGTGGCCTCGGGCCCCTGCGCCGGACGCGGGCTCGCCGGCCTGGCCGCCGAATTCGGACCCGCCCTGCTCGGCACCCGTGCCCCCGACGCCGCGCGCTTTCCCCTGCTGTTCAAACTGATCGACGCGCGGGACCGCCTCAGCGTGCAGGTCCACCCCAACGCCGCCAACGCCGCCCGCACCGGCGGCGAGCCCAAGACCGAGATGTGGGTCGTGCTCGACCGCACCCCGGGCGCCAGCCTCTACGCCGGACTGGCGGAGGGCGTCACCGCGGACTCGCTGCGGGCCGCGCTGGCGGACGGCACGGCCGCCGCGCAGCTCGTGCGCTTGCCGGTCGAGAGCGGCCAGGCCCTCTTCATCCCGGGCGGGCTGGTCCACGCCATCGGCGCGGGCTGCCTGATCTACGAGGTGCAGCAGAACTCCAACACCACCTACCGGCTCTTCGACTGGGGCCGCGCCGGCGCGGACGGCCAGCCGCGCCAGCTGCACATCGAGGAGAGCTTCAAGACGATCGACTGGACGCTCCGGCCGCCGCGGATGGTCACGCCCGTCGTCAACGCCTGCGAGGGCGCCAACCGCTGGTCGGACGTGGTGTCGTGCGGGTTCTTCACGCTGCGCAAACTCGACCTGGCCCAACCGCAGGCGCTGGCCTTGGACGGCACCACCTTCCACGCGCTGTTCGTCACCTCGGGCCGGGTGACCGCCGCCGCGGGCGGCGCGCGCGTCACGCTGAGCGCAGGCTCGAGCGCCCTCATCCCGGCTGCCGCTTCCGGCTACACGCTCACCCCCGATGCCGCCAGCACGGTGCTGGTCACTACCCTGTAAACAGGGCGGACACTCAGGTCCGCCCCTACGCGCCACGAACACCCTTATGATCAAAACATCCTACCAGCTCTGCCGCGTCTTCGGCATCCCGATTTATTTGGACATCTCGCTGATCCTGCTGATGTTCCTGTTTGTGCGCGGATATGACAACCCCCTCTACGGTCTGGCGGCTGGCGTGTTCCTGCTCCTGTCGATCACGCTGCACGAGCTGGGGCACAGCCTCACCTCCATGGCCTTCGGCTGCCGCGTGCGCGACATCACGCTCATGATCATCGGCGGACGCGCCACGCTGGAGAACATGCCGCGCAAGCACTGGCAAGAATTTCTGGTCGCCATCGCTGGGCCGGCCGTCAGCCTCGCGCTCGGCCTCGCGGGATATTTCGTGCCCGCCTATCTGTTCCACGCCGGCTACCTGACCGATAATCTGGCCGGCTTCATCATGTACTCCGTCGGCAAGCTGAACCTCATGCTTTTCGGATTCAACCTGCTGCCGGCCTTTCCGATGGACGGCGGCCGCATTTTGCGCTCGGCGCTGCAAGTCAGAATGTCCAGACTGCGGGCCACCTGGATCGCCTCGCGCATCGGACGCTTTTTAGCGGGAACGATGATCTTTTTCGCGCTCTGCAACATCTTGGGGATCAACCTGCCCAACCCGCGCATCCCCGGGGCCGTGGGCACCCTGTTCTGGCACTTCATCAGCGACGGCTCCTATTTCAAGCTCCTGATCGGCTGGGTGATCTTCTCGGCCGCCGGCAGCGAGTACCGCCAGGTGCTGGCCGAGGAGGGCGGCGGGCCGCGCGCGCCGTTCGGGTTCCCGTTCTTCGGCGCCAAGACGCCCCCGCCGCCGGATGACGGCAAGGCGGTGGTGAGCCCCCCGCCCTACGCGCGCGGCGGCTCCACCCGCGTGGACGTGCGCAAGGAGGACTAGCGGTAGAGCGGCGTGCGCGGGCGTCCGGTCAGGACGTTGTAGTGGCGCATGGCCATCTTCCACCAGTCGGGCAGCTGGCGGTCCGGCATCTTCCAGAGCCGGTCGTGGACTTCGGTCATCGAGTCGGCGTTGCGCAGCAGGGCGAGCATCTCGCGGCGGTTGAGCGCGGAGGGGCCCTGCTTCAGCAGCCGCTCGCTGAGCTTCTGGAAGTAGGCGGTGCTCGGGTAGCTCAGCTTGCGCTTGACGCGCAGCAGCGAGACGTGCGCGGCGTTGATGTAAGGGTCGAGCACCACCTGCGCCACACCGTAATGCTTCTGCAGCCACTCCGGCGGCGGCACCTGGCTGCGGCAGACTTCCAGGTTCTTCTCCATGTGCGTCACCATCATGGGCGGGTGCGTCTCCGGCGGCGTCCGGAAGAGCCCCATGCGGTTCAGCAGCCGGCCGATCGGCTCGTGGGCGAGCAGCGCGGAGAGCGGGATGGAGAAGACCAGCCCGAGGGTCACCGGCATCATCCACCAGAAGAAGGCGGGGTGGATGCGGTAGGAGAGCTCGCCGCACACCAGGCCGAGCGCCGTGTGCCACGCGTGGGCCCGCAAGATGCCGCCCCAGTCCATGCCGCTCGCGTCGCGGCGCTGCGACCCCCAGGAGATCTCGCGGCCCAGCAGCACAAAGGTCACGGAAAGCGAGGTGAAGAGCATCAGGACCGGCGCCATCAGGGCCGAGAACAGGTGCTCCGTGACGAAGCTGACCACGGTCCGCACGCCGCCGCCGAAAGCCTGCCGCTTCTCGCGGTCAATCAGCACCAGCAGGGTCGCCAGAACCTTGGGCAGCGTCAGCATGACCAGGGTCGCCAAGAAAAGGTAGAGCGAGAGCCGTCCGCCGCCGATGTCGAGATACGAGGAGATGCCGATGTCGGCGTCGAAAGTCGCCTCGGGGAAATGGGTTTCGCGGCGGAACTGGACCATGCCCAGGACCAGGAAGGCGAGCCAGAGCGGCGAAGAGAGATACGAGAGAATGCCCAGCGAAAGGTGCAGGCGGTTGATCGGAAGCAGGCCTTGGGCCATGAGCAGCCAGCTGTGCTGGAAGTTGCCGCGGCACCAGCGGCGGTCGCGCTTGGCGCAGTCGATCATCGTGGGCGGCACGTTCTCGAAGGAGCCGCCGAGCGTATAGGCCAGCCACACCTCATAGTTGGCCCGGCGCATCAGCGCGGCCTCCACGTAGTCGTGGCTCATGAAGCGCGAGTGCTTGGAGCCGGGCATGGCCGGCAGGGCGCAGTGCTCGATGAACGGCGCGGTGCGGATGATGGCGTTGTGGCCCCAGAAGTTTCCGTTGTTGCACTGCCAATAGTTGAGGCCCGCCTGAAAAATCGGCCCGTAGCAGTGCCCGGCGAACTGCAGCATGCGCGCCAGCGGCGTCTGCGCCTGGATCGGCTGGGGCGCGGTCTGGAGGATGCCGGTCTGCGGGTTGGCCTCCATGAGCTGCACCATGCGCGCCAGGGTCTTGGCCTCCATCAGGCTGTCCGCGTCGAGCACCACCATGTAGCGGTAGCGCTTGCCCCAGCGGCGGCAGAAGTCGCTGATGTTGCCGCTCTTGCGGTTCAGCGGAATGTGGCGCTTGCGGTAGAAAATGCGCCCGAACCCCTTGAGCTGCTTGCACAGGTCGATCCAGCCGACCTCCTCCTCGATCCACTTGTTCGCGTCGGTCGAGTCGCTGAGGATGAAGAAGTCGAAGCAGCCGATCAGGCCCGCGTTGGCCAAGGCGAGGTACATCGCGCGCAACCCCTCGTAGACGCGGCTGACGTCCTCGTTGTAGATCGGAATCAGCAGGGCCGTGGCCGGCAGCTGCGAGGCGACCGGATCGCCGGGCGGCAGCGTCGCGGTGATCTCATACGTGTCGCGGCGGCGCAAGAGCATGACGAACCCGACGGCCGCCTGGGTGAAGCCCAGCGCGACCATGCCGAAAAGCGGCACGAACAGGACCAGCATGGCGGTCTCCAGTCCGCTCAGCCCGCCGCGCCAGAGAATGTCCGCCATCAGCCAGGTGGCCACCGAGGTGAGCACCACCACGCACGAGAAGAACAGCACCTGACGCCGGGCCGAATGCCGGGAGGGGTTGAACACCTGCACGGGAATCTGCGATGGCGCGTCGGTTGGGTCACTCATAGGTTGAAGGGGATGGGACGGGTTCGTCCGTTTAACGGGTGTACCAGAAGAGGAAACCCAGCAGCCCGAAGAACAGCAGCCAGGCCAGCAGGGTTTTAAGGATCGGCACCGCTTCAAACGTCTCCATGGCGCTGCCGACGAACTCGGGCATCATCCCCAAATCCATGTCGCGCGGCACCATGCTGCTCACGGCCAGGTCGGGTCCGGCGCGCACCACGCGGGCGCTGAGCGCCTCGGCGAACTCGGGCGGCATGCGCTGCGAGTCCAGAAACGCATACGGCCAGCGCGTCGGCCCGTCACACAGGTAGATCGCCAACATGCCTTCGCCGAGATTGAGCAAGCGCCCGTCGGCGCGCGGCGGCAGATAGTGGCTGAGCCACTCGGCGATGCGGTCGCGCACTTCGACGATGGCCAACTCGGGCAGCGAGCGGTCCTCCACCGTCGGGTCCGACTGCGTCCGGTCGTAAACCCGCTGGAGAATCAGCGCGATCAGGCGGGCGCGCTGGAGATGGCTGCCCACGCGGCAGGCGCGGAGATAGTTCTCCACCTTCTCGTAAGCGTCATTCCACTCTTCTGCCCGCGCCGGATTCCAAGGCGGCAGGGTTATGGATTCCAGAGATAGATCCATGTTTCCGTCACCGGCTGTTTGTCACGACGCACAAATGCACGCAGTTCCACCGGCTGTCCCCCGGCGGCGACGGTGGCGCTGAAAAACACGCGCCACGTCCGATCATACGGATTGTACTGCTCGACCGGCTTGGAGACCGTCGCGCCTTGCACGCTCACCACGGCGTTGAGCTTGCCCGCCTCCACGTCGGCCGCGAGGGTGGGCCAGGCGAAATCCAGCACGAATTTGCGGGTGATGCTCTTGTCGGCCTTGGACTTCTGGCCGTAGTCGGGAAGGTCCGCGACGCGCGTCGTCACCGTGCGGCCCGTCTGGGGCAGCGCCGGGTCGTCGTGGAACCAGCGCAGCTCGTAGGCAAACTCCGCGCTCTGGCCGGCCGACAGCGGCGTCTGCGGCTCCCAGAAAGCCACCACGTTGTCGCCGAACTCGTCCACCGCCGGCAGCTCCAGCAGGCGCACCGAGCCCGCCCCCCACTCCCCTTTCGGCGTGACCCACACGGCCGGGCGGTCCTGATAATGGGCTTCGAGGTCCTCGTACGAGGCGAACGCGCGGTCGCGCTGCATCAGACCGAAACCCTTGGGGTTGCGGTCGCCGAAGGAGCAAAGCCGGAACTTGCCCTCGTTCACCAGCGGGCGCCACAGCCACTCGCCGATCCCGTTGCTCATCAGCAGGCCGTCGGAGTCGTGCACCTCGGGCCGGAAATCGGAAAAGCGCAACGCGGAGTTCCGCCCGTACCAGTACATGCTGGTCAGCGGCGCGATCCCCAGGTGCGCGATGTTCGTGCGGGCGTAGACCGCCACGCGGTTCTCCATCACCGTCACCGCGCCGGGCCGGATCACAAACTCGCCCGCCCCCGCCAGGCTGGGGCTGTCAAAGACGCCGTAGACGCGGATGAAATCCTCCTTGGCCTCCGGGCGGCATACCCAGAATTCGCGGAAACGCGGAAACTCCTCCGGGCCGGGCCCCCCGCAGTTCACGGCGATGGCACGGGCCGAGAGGCCGTAAACCATGTTCTTCGCCAGCGCCCGGAAATAGGTCGCCCCCTGGAACACGATCAGCTCGTCGAGATAGTCCGGACGGTTCAGCGGATAGTGGATACGGAAGCCGGAGAACTTCATGCCGCCCGCATCGATCTTGCCGATCTGGTTGGTCCCGAAATCGAACAGGTCCTGATCGTAACGCAAGGCGACCGCCCGGCCGTCCTGCACCACATTCACATCCACCTGGTCGTTCTGGATCCAGCCGGGATGGAACAGGTGCATCTGGAACGGGATGTGGTCGTAGCGCCAGATCGCCTTGCGCGTATTGAACCGGATGTCGCGGTACTGGTCGTACGACAGCTGGTGCACGGCATTGGAGGACGGGAGGTTCCAGTCCTTGTAAGGCGCACCGGCCAGCTTCGCGGCCTTGGTTTTGATCTGCTCAAAACCGGAAAACGCCTCATCCGCTCGCGCAGACCAGACAAAAACGACGCAACTGACCAGCACAGGTATGCAGCGAAAGAGAAATGTACTCATAAATGTGTCAAAAGCTTACCATACTCGGCGTGCGGCCGCAATCCCCGCCGCCGTGTTTTAAACGGTTTTCAGCCGCCGGACGTCCCGCCGGCTCACGCGGAACCGGACAGGGGGGCGGGCGCCGCCGCGCGCTCGTCCAGCGTGCCGGCGTAGACCACGCGCCGCACCTTCAGGGTCGGGGTACGCTCCAGCGGCTCGTGCCGGACCACGATTTTGCGGGGCAGCTTATAGTCGGCCACCTGCTTGCGGCAGCTCGCGAGCACCTCCTCGCGCAGAAAGGCCTCCGTCGCCTCACGCGACAGCGGCACGCCTTTATGCCAGGCGGTGACAGCCTCGGCGTCCGGCACGGCGATCGCCCCGACGCGCTCGCCGCGCTCGCCGCCCAGGCGGTACCCGAGCACCAGGATGTCTTTGACGAAGGGGCAGCGCTCGATCGCCTGTTCGACCTCCTCGGGGTAAATGTTCTTCCCCTCGCGATTAATGATGAGCGCCTTCTTGCGCCCGCAGACCGTCATGTTCTTCTTGCCGTCAAAGCGCACCAGGTCGCCGGTGCGGAAGAACCCGTCCGCGTCGAACGCCTCCGCCGTGGCTTCGGGGTTATTGTAGTACCCCCTCATCACGTTCGGGCCTTTCACGCACAGCTCCCCCGCGCCCGTGGCGTCCACGTCCGCCAGCCGGTACTGCATGTTGGGAAGCACGCGCCCGACCGTCCCGGGAACGTACCAGGCCAGATTGGGGTAGGCCACGCCCGGCGCGCACTCGGTCAGTCCGTAGCCCTCCAAAACCGGCACGCCCACCTCCTGAAACCCTTTGAGCACCGCCAGCGGGGCCGGCGCGCCGCCGATCCCCAGCAGGCGCAGCTTGCCGCCGAACGACTCGATGACCTTCTTTCTGACAATCGACTTCAGCCCGATGCCCAACAATCCGCGCGCCACCAGACTCTTGCTCAGCTTCTCCGCCACGCGCGCATAAAGTTTCTCGGCCATCAGCGGCACCGCCACCAGCACCGTCGGCTGCAGCAGCCGCATGTCCTCTGAAACGGTGCGCAGCGAGCGCACAAAGCTGCAGCACCCTTTGATCCCCAGCGGCAGCATGAAATTCGCCGTGAAGGAGAAGGCATGAAACAGCGGCAGCACGTTCAGAAAGTTGTCGGTCGGATAGAAGCCGACCCGATCGACCGTGCCTTCCACGTTCGAGGTGAAGTTGCCGTGCGTGAGCACCGCCCCCTTGGGCTTGCCCGTGGTGCCGGACGTGTAGATGATCGAAGCGGTCGAGCCCTCCTCGGGACGGTGGTTCTCGAACCACGTCCGCGCGGCCTCGCGCGCCGAAGTCGCACGGCTCATCAGCGCCTCATACGCGTAACAGGCCCGCCCCTCCAGACCCTCCGTGGCGGACTCGTTTGCGCCCACCCAGACGCAGGCCCGCAGACTGGGCAGCTTCGCGCAGGACTGGCTCAACACGCCATGAAGCTTGGGCCCTGCAAAGATCGCGGCCGCTTCGGAGTCTTTGAGGATGTGCGTCACCTCGGGCTCGCGCAGTTTGGGGTCGAGCGGCACGACCGTCACGCCCGCACCCGCCAGCGCCAGGTAAATCTCCTGCCATGCGGGACCGTTCTCCAGCATCAGCGCCACGTTCTGCACGCCGGGCTCTATCTCCAGCAGGTGCGCGATCGACGCCGCGCGCGCCACCCGCTCCTTCAGAGCGGCGTAACTGCGCGTCACCCACCGGTCCTGATGAAAGAACTTCTGCGCCGGCTGCTCCGGCGCCTGACAGACGGCATCCTCCAAAAAGGTGCGGATCGTCATATCACCCCCCCTTCCGCCGCGCGTCTTAAGCCAGGCGGACAAAATCGAATGCGGGCTCCTCGTAAGGATGGGCCGCACGCAACGCGGCGGTGACGGCGGCGACCGCCTCCTCCGCGCAGATCATCTCGACGCGGTACTCGGGCACATGCTCGACGACACCGGCCTGGCCGATGAAGGGGTCGCTGCCCGCCAGCGGCCGGAACTGACCCTGCCCCAGCACCTGCCAGCAGCAGCGGTCATAGGCGGCATAACGCCCCGCCCCGGCCGCGAAAAGGGCCTCCTTTACGGACTCCACATGAGCGACCGGAACATAAACCGTGAGTTTGTACATGGAGATAGGCTGTAGGCTGTAGGCTGTAGGCTGTAGGCTGTAGGCTGTAGGATGACAGGCTGAGCGAATGCCGGCAAGCGCTTCTCCGTCTCGGCAGCCTACAGCCTTGTCCGTCAGTTCTTCTCGACCACGTCCTTGACCGCTTTGAGGAACTGGTTCACATCCGCGAAACGGCGGTAAACCGAGGCGAAGCGGACGTAGGCCACCTCGTCCAACTTGTGCAGCCGGGTCATCACCGCCTCGCCGATCGCGTCGGAGGTGATTTCGCTCTCGCCCTCGAACCCTTCGATGATCTGGTCGACCAAGTCGTGGATCTGGTCCGCGCTGATGGGCCGCTTCTCGCACGCCCGCATGAGGCCGCGCTCCAGCTTCAGGCGGCTGAACTCCTCGCGCCGACCGTCCCGCTTGATCACCCGGAGCTCGTCTTTCACGATCTCCTCGTAGGTGGTGAAGCGGTGTTCGCACGCCAGGCACTGCCGGCGCCGGCGGATCGACGCGCCCTCGCGCGCGGCCCGGCTGTCCAGGACCTTGTCATCCAGGTGGCCGCATTTAGGACAACGCATAAAGCTTCCTCGTCGATAACTTCAGGCGGTTACGATTGGGAGCACGATGAGGATTAGAAGGGACCGGGCACCTTTCTTAACCGTACTCGTAATCTTAAACTTAACCGTTCAGGAAAGTTACCTTTCCGTTTGTTCCCGCTCTGCAGGCGGCGGGATCGTCTCTGCCGGCCCCGGCGTCTCAGGCGCCGGTCACAGCCATGGTGCGGTCGATGATCGTGTTGACGGTCAGATCCTTGAGCATGCAGTTCTGCGGAATGTCGAGGTTGACCACGTGCTCCAGCTGCGCTTCCGGCAGGTCGAAGCCGTAGACCACCGCCTGCGTGCCGCGCGAGTGCGGCAGGCGCTTCAGCATGCCGATCACCTCGTCCGCGCTCATGCCCTCCAGCTCCAGACGCATGACCAGCGCGTCCGGCTTGAGGGTCACGCACGCCTCCAGGGCTTCGGGACCTGTGGCCACCGCCTCGACCTCGAACCCGGCCCGCAGGAACTCGGTGCGCAGCGTCTCCCTCAGCACGGGATCGCCCTCGGCCACCACCAGACGGCGCTTCACCTGGGACGTGGTCGCATGGGCCCCCTCGCTCGCGCTCATGAAGAGGATCCGCCCCACCTCCATCAGCAGGTCCGCCGGGTCGCACGGTTTGGCGATGAAGCCCGCGACCTGTTTGTCCGCGAAGTATTCCGCCATGGAGGCGCGCGCCGTGAGGATCAGCACCGGATACAGCGTGCGTCCGTCGGGGTTCGTGATGCGGTCCATGAAGCCGGTCCCGCCCATGCCCGGCATGCCCATGTCCAGAATGATGAGGTCGGGCTGGAACGGCCGCATCTTGACCAGCGCCTCTTCCCCGCTCGTCGCACACAGCACCTCGTAACCCTCGAACGTCAAAAAGTCTCCCAACGTCTCGAGCAGGCTCGGGTCATCATCCACCAGCAGCAGTTTGCGCTTATTCGTTTCCATAATTGGACCTTAGTTTATCCTGTTTCACTATGGCGTTCAAGGGGAGATGGCTGACGAAAACCGATTTTCTCGCCACCGAACCTGTTGACATGCAAGGGGATTCATATGAAACTAACGCGCATGAAGAAACCGATCGCCCTCGTGGCCGCCATGAAGGAGGAGCTGGACGCCCTGCTGGCGGTTTTTCCGGAGCACGACGCCCGCATCCACTTCAACACCCAGCTGTACCACGCCCGCTTCGGGACGCAGGACCTGGTGATCGCCCAGTCCGGCGTCGGCAAGGTCAACGCCGCCTGCACCCTCGCCCTGCTGCTCTCCGACTTCGACCCCGGCTGCGTCATCAACACCGGCTGCGCGGGCGGCCTGCAGCCCCAGCAGAAAATCCTCGACCTCGTCGTTCCCGAAGAGATCGTCTACACCGACGTGGACGTCACCCCCCTCGGCTTCGCCTACGGCCAGATGATGGGCTGCGCCCCGCGCTTCCAGGCCTCGCCCGACCTGCTCGCGCGCTTTCAGGCGCTCGTCGCCGAGCACACCGTGAAGCTGACCTGCCACCACGGACTGCTCGGCTCGTCCGACGCCTTCATCTACAAGCCCGAACAGATCGCGCACATCCGCCGCCAGTTCGACGACGCCGTGCAGTGCGTCGACATGGAGGGCGGCGCCATCGCCCAGGCCTGCACCCGCTTCGGCGTGCCCTTCCTGATCCTGCGCGCGCTCAGCGACGTCCCCTGCAAGGGCGACAACGCCCTCGACTTCCAGTCCTTCCTGACGCACGCCGCGGCCAACTCGGCCGAGCTCTGCCTCGCGCTGGTCAAACGCCTCGCCCTCCTGGAGACCCTATGAAAAACAACACCGCCCCCCACGCGAAACGCGGCATCCTCTGCGACATGGACGGCGTGATCTACCACGGCAACAAGATCCTGCCCGGCACGCTCGAGTTCATCGCCTGGCTGCGCAAGACCAGCCTCCCATTCCTCTTCCTCACCAACAGCAGCGAGCGCTCGCCGCGCGAGCTGAGCGAGAAGCTGCACCGCATGGGCGTGGACATCGAGGAGAGACACTTCTACACCAGCGCCATGGCCACCGCCGCCTTCCTCGCCTCGCAGAAGCCCGGCGGCAGCGCCTACGTCATCGGCCAGCCCGGCCTGATCAACGCGCTCTACGACGCGGGCTTCTCCACGAACGACGTGAACCCGGACTACGTGGTGGTGGGCGAGACGCCCATGTACACCTACGAGACCATCAAGAAGGCCGTGCGCCTGGTGCTCAACGGCGCCAAGCTGATCGGCACCAACCCGGACCTCACCGGCCCGGCCGAGAACGGCATCATCCCCGCCTGCGGCGCGCTGCTGGCGCCGATCGAGCTCTCGACCGGCGTGAAGGCCTATTTCGTGGGCAAGCCCAACCCGCTGATGATGCGCACCGGCCTCGGCCTGCTCGGCTGCCCGCGCGAGAACGCCCTGATCGTCGGCGACCGCATGGACACCGACATCATCTCGGGCATCGAGTCCGGCATCGAGACCGTGCTCGTGCTCTCGGGCGTGGCGCAGCGTCAAGACCTCGCCCGCTTCGGCTTCGGGCCCGACTATATCCTCGACTCCATCGGACAGCTCCCGGCCCTGCTGGACGCGGCGGCACAGTCCCCTGCTTAATCCTTCGCACCTGGGACCCCTGTTTTATTCACCACCAAGACACCAAGACCTCCAAGCTCACCAAAATATATCTTGGTGGACTCCGTGTCCTTGGCGTCTTGGTGGTGAATAAAATGAAACGCGCGCACGCCCTCAACAGCACGCGCACCGCGGCTAGACTAAATGTGCCAGGGCGCTAGTCGTTGCCGTCTTCGACGCCGACGACCTTGCCGTCGAACATCTGCATGACGTGCTTGAGCGCGGGGTCGTCATAAAGATTGGTGGCGGCGGGTTTGGCCGCGGGCACGGGCGCGGCCGTCGCGGCGGGCGGCTCGGCCGTGCGGATCGCGTTCAGCCGCCGGAGCACCTCGTCCAGCGACACCGAGCGCGCCACGCGGGCGCAGCGGATCAGCGACATCTCGATCAGCGTGCGCACGGAGAGCGCGTAGCGCAGCCGACCCTCCATCTCGCCCAGCTGGTCGGCGATCTGCAGCACGCGCGTCGAATCCGCCAGCGCGGCCTGCGCCGCCAGCGCGCGGATCTGCTCCGGCGTGGCGTCGAGGTTGGCCATGTTCTCGCCGACATACTGATAAATCAGGAGGTTGCGGAAATGCTCCATCAGCTCAACCGTCAGCCGCCGCATGTCCTTGCCCGCGCTGTCGAACATGTCCACCAGCCGCAGGATCTCGCCCATGTTGCCGGTGAGGACCGCGGCCGCCAGGGTCTCCAGCGACTTGCGCGAAACCAGCCCGAACACGGCCAGCACGTCGTCCTCGGTCAGCAGGTCGCCCTTGAACGAGATGAGCTGGTCGAGCGCGGAGAGCGCGTCGCGCATGCCGCCTTCGGCGCCGCGCGCGACCGCCAGCAGGGCGTCGTCGTCGATCGTGATGTGCTCCGCCCCGCAGATGTGGCGCAGGCGCTCGACGATCAGCGGCGTCTGGATGCGGCGCAGGTCGAAGCGCTGGCAGCGCGAAATGATGGTCGGCAGCACCTTGTCGCCTTCGGTCGTGGCGAAGATGAACTTCACATGCGGCGGCGGCTCCTCCAGCGTCTTCAGCAGCGCGTTGAAGGCCGCCGTGGAGAGCATGTGGACTTCGTCGATGATGATGATCTTGAAGCTGCCGCGCGTGGGCGCGAACTGCACCTGGTCGCGCAGGTCGCGCACCTGGTCCACGCCGTTGTTCGAGGCGCCGTCGATCTCCAGCACGTCCAGCGCGTTGCCCGCCGCGATCTCGCGGCACATGCTGCATTCGCAGCACGGCACCGGCGTCGGCCCCTTCTCGCAGTTCAGCGCCTTGGCGAAAATGCGCGCCAGCGAGGTCTTGCCGATGCCGCGCGGCCCAATGAACAGGTAGGCATGCGCCACGCGCCCGGTCTCGATCGCGTTTTTAAGCGTGCGCGTGACGTGCTCCTGCCCGACCACATCCTCAAAATGTTTCGGCCGCCATTTGCGTGCTAATACTTCATAAGCCATAATGGGAAAGCAGTTTACCCGTTGCCTAACCGGAATCAAAGGAAATCGTGGAAAAGAATTTCAACGCACAAGGCTTGTCATCGCCCGGCCGCCATGGTACATTGAATCATCAATTTTCATTCTTTAAGGACGGAGATCTATGCCGAGTGATGATGCCATTGAAGTCGTAGGGGTCGTAGTCAAGGTTCTTCCCGCCACCATGTACAAGGTGAAACTGGAGAACGGTCACGAAGTGCTGGCCCATATCTCCGGCAAGATGCGCAAGTTCTTCATCAAGATCGCGGCAGGCGACAAAGTGACCCTGGAGATCTCGCCTTACGACCTGAGCAAAGGACGCATCATCTACCGCCACAAGACGTAGCCGGAGCGGCCTGACCGCCTTCGCTGACGAGACCGGCTGTCGCCTGACACCCGGTCTTTTTTTGTGCCGGTCCAGACCGGGCGGCGACCGGCTCAGCCCAGCAGCGCCCGCGCCTGGGCGATCTGCTCGTCATCCCCCAGCAGCAGCAGCACGTCGCCCACCGCCAGCTTGTCGTCGGCCGCGGGGTTCGCGATCGTCTTGCCGCCGCGTTCGACGCCGATGACGCTCGCGCCGGTCTGCGCCCGCAGGTCGATCTCCCGCAACGAGCGCCCGCACACCTTGGCCGCGTTCCTGAGCGCGAGCCGCTCGGTGTGGATATCCAGAATCTCGGCCGTCGAATCGGCGGGATCCACCTCGGCCTCCTTCGCCAGCACGCTCCTCAAGGTTTCCAGCGATTCCGAGCCCATGCGCCGGACCCGCTTCCAGCCGAACACGCCGACCCCCAGCAGCGTCACCCCCACCAGCGCCCGCGCCCAGCCCTGCTCGGGCATGATCGAGCCGCTCAACATCGCGCTTTCGAAGAACAGCACGGCAATGCCCGCGCCCGCGAACAGCAGGCGGGTGACCCGCCGGAAGGACTGCGCCCACAAGGTCTCCGCCACCTTCGCGGGGATCAAGGCGTCCGCCACAGCCCCGCCCAGCGCGCGGGCCCGGAAGAGGAGGAAAATCGCGTTCGGGACCGTCAGCAGGCTGGCCGCACCCCACAGGACCGTCTTCTTGTTCTCCTCGATAAACGGCGAGAACCGGGCGTAATCCAGCCGCGCCAACATGCCAGCCGCGATGAAGATCACGGCGACCAGCGCCAGCTGCAGCAGGGCCAGGGCCAGATTGAAGCGGATGGCCTTCACCGTGGCGCCGGGCGCGGAACTGTGCAGGAAGCGCTCCGCCCAATTGGCGTAGGTCTCCAGATACTCGGTCCACCGCCTGGGCAGCCGGCGCTCGACCCAGTCCGAAAACGGGTCCGACGCCCGCAAGAGGAAGGGGTTCAGCAGCGTGGTGAGCACCGAGACGCCGACCGCGATCTGGTAGAGCGAGCTGTCCACCGCATGCATGGTCAGCCCGATCAGCGCCACCAGATAGGCGAACTCGCCGATCTGCGCCAACCCGATGCCGGTCTGGATGGCGTTCTTGAGATCGAGCCCCGTCAGCAGCGCGCCCAGCGTGCAGTTGACGCTCTTGCCCGCGACCACCGCCAGCGTGACCCCCAGGATCGCCTGCCAGTGCGCCAGCATCTGCGCCGGATCGATCAGCAGCCCGATCGTCACGAAGAAGATGGCGCTGAACATCGTGCGCAGCGGCAAACACTGCTGATAGATCCGCTTCAGCGGCTCCGACTCCGCCCCCATCACACCCACCAGGAACGCGCCCAAGGCCAGACTGAAGTTCAGTTTCGCCGCGATGAAGGAGACCAGGAAACAGAAGCCGAGCATCGTCAGCAGCAGCGACTCGTCGTCCTTCAGGCGCGCCACGCGGTTCATCACGCGCGGCACCAGCAGCAGCCCGAACACCGTCACCCCGGTCAGAAAGAGCGCCAGCGCGCCCAGGCTGTGCGCCATCTCCCCCGCCCGCATCGCCCCTGACCGCACCAGCCCGGTCAGCAGCGCGATCACGCCGACACACAGGATGTCCTCGGTGATGGTCACCCCGAAAATGTACTTCGTGAAGCGCCGCGCGCTCCAGCCCATGTCGCTGACGGTCTTCGCCAGCAGGGTCGTGGCCGAATCGCTGATCGCCGCCCCGAGGAACAGGCTCTGCACCGAGCCCCACCCCAGGAACTTCGTGCCGATGAAGTGGCCGGCCCAGATCATCACCGCCATATCCAGCAGCGCGGTCGGAAAAATCACGTGCCCGACCTTCTTCAGTTTGCGCAGGCTGAACTCCAGCCCCAGCGTAAACATCAGGAAGACCACGCCGATCTGACCCAGCACCGCGATGCTGCCCTCGTTGATGACGAGCGACCCGCCCAGCGTGTGCCTGCCGAGGAGCGTCCCTGCCAGAATGTAGCCGATGACCTTCGGCCACCCCAAGCGCGTGAACAGCGCCGACACGGCACCCACGGCCACCAGAATCACGGCCAGATCTTGAAAAAAGGAGTTCGTGTCCACGCCTACCGCCCGCCTCTAAGCTGTCCTCACACCTCGAGCTCGACGCGGCCCTGCAGCACGCCGATGCGCTTGACCGGCGCGTCCAGCCGGACACCCTTCGCCGCCAGCAGCACCGCCGGATCAAGCAGGATCACGTCGTTCTCCACGGCCACGCCGGGCACGCCTTGCAGCTTCTGCGCGAGCGCGCCCATCACCTGCGAAGTCACCATCGCCGCGCTCATGCCGATCAGGCCCACCGAAACGTGCGCCAGCCGCACGCCCAGCCGGCGCCCCTGCTCCAGCACCTCGACCGTCCACTGGGTCTCGAACGGGATGGCGAATCCGACCTGGAACTTGCCTCCCACTTTGACCGCACCCGGAACCAGGCCGAACGTCACGTCCTTCAGCTGCTTGACCGCGGACAAGCCGTCTTGCACTTTGGCGGCCAGCTCGGCCTCTTCCAACACAACCTTCAAAGCCTGAATGATCATGGTCACCCTTTTTCAACGGCGGCGCGGAGCGCTCGCCCGACCCTGCGTCCAAGCCTCAGAGCGCCCGCGCTTCCAAGTCGTATTCCTTGTAGCCCGTGATCTTGGCGCGCACGAAATCACCCAGCTTGGCCTGACGCGGCACGCCGGTCACGCGGGTCTCGCCGTCCACCTCCGGCGCCTGACGCGGCAGCCGTCCGCTCCAGACCGCCGGGCTCTCCTGCCGCAGCAGCAGCACGGTATCGGTCGTGCCCTTCAGCGCCTCCGCCCGTTCCTGCACGATGGTCTTCTGCAGCGCCATCAGCCGCTGGCAACGCTCCTCGGCCACCTCCGGCGCGGGCACGCCGTCCATCTCGAACGCCGGCGTCTCCTCCTCCGGCGAGAAGGCGAACACGCCGAGATGATCGAACTTCTCCTGCGCCACGTAGGCCATCAAGTGCTCGAAGTGCTCCTCGGTCTCATGGGGGAAACCCACGAGGCAGGTCGTGCGCAGCACGACCCCGGGCACGGCCTGACGCAGCCGCGCCGCCAGGTCCTGCGTCGCCGCCACGGCCTTGCCGCGGTTCATGGCCCGCAAAATGTCGGGGTGGCTGTGCTGCACCGGCAGATCCAGATACTTGCAGACGTGCTGGGCCGTGTTCAGCACCTCCAGCACCTTGTCGGTCACGCCCGCCGGGTACCCGTAGAGCACGCGGAAGCGGAAATCGCCCTCCAGCGCGTCGATCCGCCGCATGAGCTCGGCGATCGGCAGCTCGCCTTCCTTGTCCTGGCCGTAACGCAGCGAATCCTGCGAAATCAGGTTGATCTCTTTCACCCCCGCCCGCACCATCCCGGCGGCCTCCTTCAACAGATCGTCGGACCCGCGCGAGCGGAAATGGCCGCGGATATTGGGGATCGCGCAGTACGCGCAGCGGTGGTCGCAGCCATCCGCGATCTTCAGGTAGGCGAACGGGCCGCCCGTGAACAGCAGCGACGGATAGGTCGGATTGTAGACCTTGACCGGTGCGCCCGGGCCGGCGACCACGCCGCAGGTTTTGCCCGACGCCACGCGCCGCACCACATCGGCGACCTGCTCCAGCTCGTCCACGCCCAGGAACGCGTCCACATCCGGGAAAGCCCGGCTCAGCCGCGCCTTGTAGCGCTGCACCATGCAGCCGGTCACGATCACCGCGCGGCAGCCGCCGTTCTTCTTGTGTTCGCACGCGCTCAGAATCGCCTCGGCCGCCTCCTCGCGCGCGGCCTCGATGAACGAGCAGGTGTTCACCAGAATCACGTCGGCCTCCTCGGGCGACGGCGCCAGCGCGATCGCGCCGGATTTGAGATAACCCGCCATCACCTGCGAATCGACCAGATTCTTCGAACACCCGAGACTGATGAACCCGACTGAAACCGCCATACGAACCTCCTCAAAAAAAATTAGGAATTAGGAGTTAGAAATTAGGAGTGGGATGCTCACACGCGCGGCATCGCCACTCCCAAATCCTACTTCCTAACTCCTCCTTCGGGTGTCGATTCACCGGGCTGAACCACACCGCCGCGCCCTACTCCAAGACTTTGATCTTGATATTGCGGAAAGAGACGCTGTCCTGGTGGTCCTGCAACAGGATGTGCCCGGCCACCTGCTCGCCCCAGTTCGGGAACTTGCTGAACTTGCTCTTGGCCACGGCCGCGCGGAAGGCCTCGGAACCGCGCTCGAACTCCACCACTTTCTCGCCGTTGAGCCAGTGCTCGACCTTCTTGCCCCTGCAGACGATCATCGCGCTGTTCCATTCGCCGAGCGGCTTCGGCTTGGCGTTGACGGCCGGCAGCACGTCATAGAACGAGCCGACCTTGCGGTTGCCGTCGATGCCTTTCGCCGCGTCCGGATGCGCCGCGTCCAGCACCTGGTACTCCAGCGCGGTGCCGCCGCTCACCTTCGGATCGAAGAAATACTTGATGCCGCTGTTCGCCGCGGGCGTCAGCCGGAACTCGGCCTTCAGGATAAAGTTGGTGTAGACCGCTTTCGTGATGATGTCGCCGCCCGTGCCCTTGGCGTTCTTCGGCTGCACGGTCAGCACGCCGTCCGCCATGGCCCAGCCCTTCTCGGGGAAGGCGTCACGTCCGGTGCTGCGCCACCCGTCTCCGCTCTGGCCGTTCCACAGCAGGCTCCAGCCCTCGCTCTTCTCCTGCTCGGTCAACGTGTTCAGCGCCGGCCCTTCCGCCCCGAACGCCGCCGCCGCTCCCATCACCGCCGCCACCGCAAAAAGCATCTGTTTCATCGCACACTCCTCCACAGGGTTAAATAGGATGCAAGCGTATGCGGCACACGCGCCAGTGTCAACCCTAAACGCCTTAAAACACGAGCCGCGCGCTCACCCGGGTCTGGCTCATCACCTCGATGCGGACGTCCTCGCGGCCGGCCGCGCGCAGCGCCTGCCGCATGGTGTTGAGCGCCAGCGCCGGGGTGTTGCACTCCTCGCTCAGGTGCGCCAGCCAAAGCGTGTGCAGCTGTTCGGAGAGCGCCGCGCAGATCAGCGCCGCCGCATCCTCGTTGGAGAGATGCCCGCTGCGCCCCGCGATCCGGGTTTTCAGCGGCCAGGGGCGCTCCGACTGCATCAGCATGTCGTAATCGTGGTTGCTCTCCAGAATGGCGGCGTGGCACTGCGCCAGCTTGGCGCGGATCAGCGGCGTGGCCTGTCCCAGGTCCGTCGCCAGGCACAGGCGCGCCGCGCCGTCGTCGAACACGAAGCCCACCGGATCAGCCGCGTCGTGCGGCACCGTGAAGGCCTCGACGTGCAGCCCGCCGATCTCGAAGCTCGAGGAGGTCTCGAAAATCTCCCACTCGCTGGCCAGCTTGGGGCAGCTTTGCTCGATCCCGGCGGCGGTGCCCTCGTTCGCGAACAGGCGCACGGGAAACTTGCGGCGGAACACCTCGATGCCCCGGTAATGATCGACATGATCGTGCGTGAAGAGCACGGCCTGAATGGACTCGGGCGCGATGCCCGCCGCCTGCAGACGCGCCACCATCTCGCGCGCGGACAGTCCGGCATCCACCAGCAGCGCCGTGCCGCCGCCGGCCACGTAGATGCAGTTGCCCTTGCTACCGCTCGCTAACACACAGACTTCCATTCCCGCTCCTCTGCCGACTTGACCAGAATACAATGGATACAGCTCACACAAAGACTCAAAGGCACAAAGAACACAAAAAACTCATGGCGCGTCTCTCCTTAGCGTCTTCGTGTCTTTGTGTTAATAATTTTCGGCGACCGCGCGGATCGCCGGCAGCCACGACTCGAGGTCACGCTCGTCCGCCGCCTCGCAGGGCGAATGGTTGCCGCGCGTCGGCACCAGCAGCGGCAGCACCGGGCAGGGCAGACCCTGCTGCGGGAAGGCCCGCGCGTCCGTGCCGCTGAAATTGTAGACCTCGGTCTGCACCGGCACGCCCGCCCGCGCCAGGATCGCCAGCACATGGTCCCGGGTCTGGGGGCTGAGCAGGACCGACGCGTCGCTGAGCGTCAGCACCGGGCCCCGCCCGAGCCGCACACCCTGGGCTTCGGATTCATACGTCGTGTCGAGCACCAGCACCAGGTCGGGACGCACCTGCGCCGCGAGCACGCGCGCGCCGAAGCCGCACAGCTCTTCGTTCGCCGTCGCGCCCAGCACCAGGTCATAGCGCGTCTGCCACGCGCGGGCTTCGGCGGCGAGGCGCGTGAGCGCCCAGCACCCCAGCCGGTTGTCGAGAAACGGCGACTGCAGCAGGGGCCCCTTCCGCGTGCACCGCGGGGCGAAGCAGACGCGGTCGCCGTGGCGCACGTCGGCCTGCGCGGCTGCGGCCGCATCCAGTTCAAAGCGGATGTCGGTCTCCGCGTCCGGCGCGGCCACCCGCCGCAAGGTGCCCGGAAAGCGGCCCTGACGCGTCTTGATGAGCCCCGGAGCGGTCTCGCCTGAAAACTCGGGGCCGCCCAGCTCCGTCACGCCGAAGCGCACGCCGGCCGGTCCGGCGCCGGCGGCCGGCGCCAGCCGGTCCACGCTGTATCCAGGCGAATCCATGTGCGCGCAGACGAGCAAGACCGGCCGGCCGAAAGCGCCGGACGGCGCGCGCGCCGTGACCGCATAGTCGCCCAGCCGTGCGGTCCGCCAGCCCGCGCTCTGCCAGCTCGCCTCCAGCACGTCGCGGACCTCGCCCTCATCCCCGGGGGTGCTGTGGCAGGCGATCAGCCTCTGTAAAACACGGTCCATGGCTATAAAAAAGACCCTGCGTCGCAGGGCTTCCTGAGCGGTTAAGAAAATCGCGCCTCCCGGCCCGCGCGCCTCAGTCCGGCGTGGTGCCCAGGCCGCTGTCCATGACCATCCGGTAGTATTTGAGAAAACAGCCGATGACCTCGTCTTTGGTCACGTCCGAGATCGGGTAGTTCTGGGGATCGTCCTTGAACATGCTCTCGTACTTGATGAAACGCTGTCCGCGGTTGAGGCGGACCTCGGCGCGGGGCAAGATGCCGCTCTGCACGAAATGCTTCATGACGCGGAAGGTGATCTCCTCCACATCTCCCGCGCGCACGCTCAGCGTCGCCGAGGCCGGCGAGCGGCGCACCTGGGCATCGCGGCCGTGCTTTCCGCCCAGCTCTTCCGCGATCTCCGCCAGCGCCGGCATGGCCGTCGCGTCGAGAAACGCCTCGAAAACCGCGTTTTCCTGCTCCGCACGCGTCACGCGGGCCTTGCCGCCCAGAATCCCGCTCAACTCATTCCGCCAATCAGCCATATCTGCCCCCGTTGTCGTGATGACCATGCGTAATGTAGCACACCCGTGCGCGGCCCCGCAATCCGGGACCGCGCCACGCGTGGGCTACAGCCGCTGCTTCGCGGCCTCTTCCAGCGCCAACCGCAGCGTCGGCATCAGGCGCAGCGCCACCTGTTCGTTGCCCGCGCGGTTCGGGTGGTCCGTCTCGTCCCAATACGGCGCCAAGCGGTTGGGCTTCACGTCGACCTGCATGTTGGGCACATAGAGGCAGCCGTGCTGCCGACACACCGCGCGCTCCATCTGCGCGATTTCCCAAGCCAGCTCATACCGACCGAAATCAAACTCGACGCAGGTCTCGTCCCAGAAGTGCCGGTCGCCGAAACAGCCCGCCACCACCACCTGAATTTTTTTGTCGCGCGCCTCGCGCACCATCGCCTCCAGGTCGGCGGCCATCTCCTCGACCGGACGGGCGCGCTGCCAGAAATCGTTCGCGCCCAGCGCGATCAGCACCACCGCGGGCCGGTGCGAGAGCACGTCCTTCGCGTAGCGCAGGCGCCCGCCCGCCAGCGTGTCGCCGCCGATGCCCGCGTCGACCACCTTCACCTGCGGCAGCCCCTGCGCCAGCCAGTCGCTGAAATGGCCCCCGGGCCCGCCGCACGCGGTCAGGCTGTCGCCCAGGCAGACCAGCACCGGGCGCCGGTCGCGCACGCCCAGATAAACCACCGTTGCCGCGAGGCAGACGCCCGCCGCCACCCACGCCACCATCACCGATCTTTTCATCTCGCTCTCACGTCTCCTTGGGAACCGACATTTGTTTCGACTGTTGTATCAAAAATAGCCGGCAGGCGAAAGCCAAAGCGCAGAAGCATAAAGGCCCGCAGTCGCCTGCGGGCCTGTCGGGCATGCACTCCGTGCCGCCGATTTTGTCCGTCCGCCGGCGGCGCGGGAGCGCTCGCCCGACCGGATGCTGTCAGACACGGCTCACCCGCGCCCTCAGCCGATGCCCTCGAAGAGCACCGTCGAGAGGTACCGCTCACCCGCGTCCGGCAGGATCACCACGATGGTTTTGCCCGCGAACTCCGCCAGCTGGGCCAGGCGCACGGCCGCCGCCACAGCCGCGCCGCTCGAGATGCCGACCAGCTGGCCCTCCTCACGCGCCAGGCGCCGCGCGAACTCGATGGCCTCCGCGCTCTCCACCTGCTCCACGCGGTCGATGACCGACAGGTCGAGCGTGTCGGGGATGAATCCCGCGCCGATGCCTTGGATTTTGTGGGGGCCGGGCTTGAGTTCCTGTCCGGCCAACTTCTGCGTGATGACCGGGCTCTCTTTCGGCTCCACGGCGACGGAGAGGATCTTCTTCCCCTGCGTGTTCTTGATATACCGCGAGATGCCGGTGATCGTGCCTCCGGTGCCCACGCCGGCCACCAGGACATCGATGCCCCCGTCGGTGTCGGTCCAGATCTCGGGACCGGTCGTCCGCTCGTGGATGGCCGGATTCGCCGGATTCTTGAACTGCTGCGGCAGGAAGAACCGCTTGGGGTCCGAGGCCGCCATCTCCTCGGCCCGCTTGATCGCGCCCTTCATGCCCTCGGTGCCGGGCGTCAACACGAGCTGGGCTCCGAACGCCGCCAGCACCCGGCGCCGCTCGAGGCTCATCGTCTCCGGCATGGTGAGGGTCAGCTTATAGCCGCGGGCGGCGGCCACATAGGCCAGCGCGATGCCGGTGTTGCCGCTCGTCGGCTCCACGATCTCGACGCCGGGCTTGAGCACGCCCCGCTGCTCCGCGTCCCACACCATGGCCGCACCGATGCGGCACTTCACCGAGTATGAGGGATTACGCCCCTCGACTTTAACCAGGATGGTCGCCTTCAGGCCTTGTGCCACCCGGTTCAGCTTGACCAGCGGCGTGTTGCCGATGGATTGCGAGTTGTCACTGTAGATTCTGCTCATGGTCGCTCTCCTTTCACCTCGTACACGCTTACGCCTAGATCATCGGACCTGATTTACATGATTACAGTGTAGACAAGCCGATCCTGTTCATCCAGTCTCGAAACAGCGTGTAAAAAGTCCTCGTTTTGTACGGTTAAAGTTGGCTCGCGCTCAGAGCCTGCTCGATGTCCGCCTGGATGTCCTCGAGATCTTCCAGTCCCACCGAAAGCCGGATGTAGTCCTCGGTCACGCCGGTCTCGGCCTGCTCCGCGGCCGTGAGCTGCTGGTGCGTGGTCGAGGCCGGGTGGATCACCAGCGTCTTGGCGTCGCCGATGTTGGCGAGGTGCGAGAGCAGCTTCACGCTGTCGATGAAACGCATGCCCGCCGCGCGTCCGCCCTTGATGCCGAAGCCGAGGATGCCGCCGAAACCGCGCTTCAGGTACTTCGCGGCCACCGCATGGTTCGGGCTGTCCTTGAGTCCGGGGTAGTTCACCCACGCCACGAGCGGGTGGGCCTTGAGCCACGTGGCGAGCGCCAGCGCGTTCGCCGAGTGGCGCGCCTGCCGCAGCGGCAGCGTCTCCAGGCCGAGCAGGAACTCGCGGGCGTTGAACGGGCTCAACACCGCTCCGATGTCGCGCATCAGGGTCACGCGGATCTTCAGGATGAAGGCCACGTTGCCCATGCCCGGCACGTTCCCCAGGGCGTCCCAGTAGGCGATGCCGTGGTAGCTCGGGTCAGGCTCGGTGAACTCCGGGAACTTGCCGTTGTTCCACTTGAAGTTGCCCGAGTCCACGATCACGCCGCCGATCGAGGTGCCGTGCCCGCCGATGTACTTGGTGGCGGAGCTGGCGATGATGTCCGCGCCGTGCTCGAACGGCCGCACCAGCCCGATGCCCACCGTGTTGTCCACGACCAGCGGGATGCCCGCCTCGTGCGCGATCTTCGCGATCGCCTCGAAGTCCGGCACGTCCAGCTTGGGGTTGCCGAGGGTCTCGATGTACACCGCGCGGGTCTTGGGCGTGATGGCCCGCCGGATGGACTCCGGGTCGCGCGAGTCGGCGAAAACCACCGTGCGCCCGAGCTTCGGGAAGGTGTGGTGGAAGAGCTGGTAGGTCCCGCCGTAGAGGTTGTTGCCCGCCACGATCTCGTCGCCGAGCCGCGTGATCGCCAGCAGCGCGTAGGTGATCGCGGCCTGCCCGGAGGCCGTGGCCAGCGCGCCCGTGCCGCCCTCCAGCGCCGCCACGCGCTTCTCGAACACGTCCGTCGTGGGGTTCATCAGCCGCGTGTAGATGTTGCCGAACTCCTTCAGGGCGAAAAGATTCGCCGCGTGCTCCGAGCTCTTGAACACGTACGACGCCGTCTGATACAGCGGAACCGTCCGCGAACCGGTGGTCGGATCGGGAACCTGTCCGGCGTGCAGCGACAGCGTATAAAGTCCTGGTTTCGTCTCGCTCATTTTCGTTCCTCCTGATGGACGGGCGTCCGGCGGTTAGGCCTTGAATCGCAAACACTAGTTTGTCTAGTTAAGATGTCCACAATATAGACATTCCGCCGACGCCCGTCAATGGTCTTTTGATAAAATCGGAAGCTTCCGCGCAGCGGCGTTAGAACGCGTACTGCGCGCTCAGCACCAGTCCGCCGCCGACGCCGAGGTCGGAGAAGCCCCTGCCCGCGTCACCGGTATCGACATATGCCGCCACGAGGCTCAGCTTGTCGGTCACGAACCAGGCCACGTGCCCGTCCCAGTAGTCGGAGTTCTGGATCTGGCCGGCCGCGGAGCCGCCCGCATCCACGCCCTGCTTGTACTCGACGCCGACCGCCACGTTCTTCGCGGGCAGGATGTCCACGTTTCCGAAAAGGACCGTGTCGTAGTCGCCGTGTCTGAGAACACCGGTGACGATTTCATCGGAGCGCAGCACGCCGCGTACCAGTTGATGTCCGCGTCGTCCAGGTTGACGTACCAAGCGCCGACCTGCGGCTTGCTGACCCACTCGCCCACCGCGCCCTTCTCGCCCTCGGCATAACTGCCCGCGAGATACGCCAGCGGGTTAAAGGCGACGCCGCCGTTACCCTGCAAGCCGTTCAGCGGGACGGCCGCCTCAGCCGCCGCGGCGAGCAGTCCCGCCGCAAAAACGAATTCCCTCACCGTATCATTCTGCTTGTTCATGTCTCATCTCATTCGTCTGTTTTAATTATTATCTACATTGTCTATCTACAAGTCGGTGAATTTAGTAAAAGGGACTTCCGGAGTGCAACTGGAATTTCAAAATAAATCGCATGGACCCCCTCCATCGCATCGATGGTCCAGCAATCGATGCCTATTTTTAGTCTTTTTCAACTAAAAACGGGCTTTTCTTTACAAATCAGCCCACTCATGCCACACTTACATTGTCGATAGACACAGTCGACTATTTGCTGAGGCGAACGGGCGGTTTCGGTCAACGGCGCGTACGATACGGCGGACACGCGAAGGAGAGATCCACATGAAAATCCGAAATGTCATTGTTCAGTGCGCACAAGGCCTGCACCTGCGCGTCGCTTCGCAGGTTTCCAAAATCGCCCAGCAGTCCGGGACCTCCGTGCACATCCGGTGTGAAGGTTGCCCGCAGGCGGACGCGTGTTCGGTCCTGCAGCTGCTGACGCTCGGGGCGGGCGCGGGAACGGCCCTGGAAATCGAGGCCGTCGGCGCGGATGAAAAGGAAGCCGCCGTGCTTCGGGCCCTGGCTGACCTGTTTGAGCAGGGCGGCGGCATCTAGCGTATCGTCGCACACATAACCCGACCGTTTCTTTAGTTCTTCGTGGCGGGAACACGCTCGTAGTACCGCCTTCAGGGGAAATCCCAAGGCATGCCGGCAAAGGTTTCCGCCCGAAGGCTGAACGACAAGCACTAGACCGCGTATATCCCTTTAAGGGACGCTGCACGCGCACACGGAAAACCAAAATCCATCAAACCTGATTGCAAGATTACCGTGCTTAACATGACGCCTCTTCCCCTGCGGGTGAATGCCCCCTGCCCCCATAAACGACGAGCTCACCACTTCGCTCTGCTTCCGGCGCCTGCCACACGTTCGCGCAGGCGCAGCAGGCGCTCCCCCGCCGCGTTCAGCGTCTCCTCACGCTTGGCGAAGTGGAAGCGGACCAGATGCCGGACCGGCTCGCGGAAAAAACTGGAGCCGGGCACGGCCGCCACGCCGACCTCGCGCGCCAGCCATTCGCAGAAGGCCACATCGTCGGTCACCCCGAACTCGCTGGCGTCGACCATGACGTAGTACGCCCCCTGCGGCTGGGTGTAGCTCAGCCCGGCGCGGTCCAGCCAGCCGGTGAACACCTCCCGCAGGTCGCCATACTTTGCGGCCAGCTCCTGATAATAGGCGTCCGGGAATTCCAGCGCGGTCACCGCCGCCTCCTGCAGCGGCGAGGCCGCGCCGACCGTCAGGAAATCGTGCACTTTGCGCACCACGTCGACTACGGCAGGCGCGGCCACCACCGTGCCCAGGCGCCAGCCGGTGATGGAGTAGGTCTTCGAGAGCGAGCTGCACGAGATCGTGCGCTCGAACATGCCCGGCAGCGAGGCCATGTAGGTGTGCGTGTGCGGCGCGTAGACGATGTGCTCGTAGACCTCGTCCGTGATCACGAAGGCGTCGAACTCCTGCGCGAGCCCGGCGATCAGCTCCAGCTCCGGGCGCGTGAAGACCTTGCCGGAGGGGTTGGAGGGGTTGCACAGGATCAGCGCCTTGGGCCGGTGCTTCTCGAAGGCGGCGCGCAGCTCGGCGGGGTCGAAGTCGAAATGGGGCGGACGCAGCGGCACGTAGACGGGCAGCGCGCCGGTGAGCACGGTGTCGGCGGTGTAGTTCTCGTAAAAAGGCGAGAAGATGACGACCTTGTCGCCGGGGTTGCAGGCGGTCATCATCGCCGCCATCATGGCCTCCGTGCTGCCGCAGGTGACGACCACGTTCGCGTCCGCGTCCACGGGCACACCCATGAAGCGCGACTGCTTGCGGGCGAAGGCCTGGCGGAAGTTCGCCGCGCCCCACGTGACGGCGTACTGGTGCGGGCCTTGGCGCGCGGCGCGCTCGGCCGCGGCGAGCAGCGCCGGCGGCGGATCGAAATCAGGGAACCCCTGGGAGAGGTTGACCGCCCCGCACGCGTTGGCGACGCGCGTCATGCGGCGGATCACGGACTCCGTGAAATGGCGGGTGCGGTCACTGGTCTGCGGCATGAACCGGCTCCTTTCTTATGCGCGTGCCACATCCCTGGATGTGCCATGCGCATCCTTGCGCATGGGCGGTCACTGTCTGCGGCGTGAACCGGCGCCTCTCTCGGGCGCGTTTGCGCACGCCCAAGGATGGGCGTGCCACATCCAGGAACGTGCCATGCGCATCCCTGCGCATGGGCGGCAACGCGGCCATCTGTCCGTGCGGTTGGCGAGTCTTGATCATCTGGGCACGCTACGCCCCGCGCGAAGCGGGGCCCAGCGCCGACTCCATGTCCGCGATCAGGTCTTCGGAGGACTCCAGGCCGACGGAGAGGCGCACGAGCCCGTCCGTGATGCCGCGCGCCAGCCGCTCTTCGCGCGGCATGGCCGCATGCGACATGGTGACCGGATAGGAAAGGATGCTCTCCACGCCGCCGAGGCTGACCGCCACCAGCGGAAGCTTCACGCGCTTCAGGAAGGCCACCGCCGCGGGGCCGTCCGCCAGCTCGAACGAGACCACCGCCCCGCCGCCGCGGGCCTGGCGCGCGTGGATCTCGCGCCCGGCGTGCCCTTCAAGACCGGGATAGAAGACCCGCCGGACATCCGCACGCCCTTGCAGCCAGCGCGCGATGTCGCCCGCCGCGCGCTGCTGCTCCTCGAGCCGCACCGCCAGCGTCTTGATCCCGCGCAAGACAAGCCAAGCATCCTGCGGGCCCAGAATGGCGCCGAAGCTGTTCTGCACCGCTTTCAGCCGCCGGCCCAGAGCCTCCTCGCGGGTCACCGCCAGTCCGGCGATCAGGTCGCTGTGCCCGCCGAGGAACTTCGTGGCGCTGTGGACCACGATGTCGAAGCCGAGCTCGAGCGGCCGCTGCAAGTGCGGCGTCATGAAGGTGTTGTCGGTGATGGCGATGAGGTCGTGTTCGCGGGCGAGTTCCGCCATGGCGCGCAGGTCGGTGACCTGCAACAGCGGGTTGGCGGGGCTCTCCACGAAAAGGCCGCGCGTGGACGGTTTGATCGCCCGGCGCACGTTTTCCGGATCGGTGCTGTCGACGAACGTGACGTCGAGGCCCCAGCGCTTGAAAAGCGTGGTGAGGACGCGGTAGGTGCCGCCGTAGATGTCCCGCCCCACCACCATATGGTCGCCGGTCTGGAAGAGCAGCAGCGCGGACGAGGTGGCGGCCATGCCCGAAGCGAAGGCCAGGCCGCGCGCGCCGCCCTCGAGCACGGCGATGGTATGCTCCAGCGCCTCGCGCGTCGGGTTGTCGCTGCGGGCGTAGTCGTAGGCCCCGAGATGCTCGGGGTCAGGCTGGTCGAAGGTCGAGACCTGATAGATGGGAATGCTGGAGGCGCCCGTGTGCGGATCGCGGTCCCGCCCGGCGTGGATCAGTCGTGTGCGGTCGTTCACAATACCCCCTCTAAGTCCTGGATCAGGTCCTGCGCGTCCTCGATGCCGATCGAGAGGCGCAGCAGGCGGTCGTTGATGCCCAGCCGCAGGCGCGTGTCCGCATCGAGGTCCGCGTGGGTCTGCACCGCGGGATAGGTGATCAGCGACTCCACGCCGCCCAGACTCTCCGCGAACAGGAAGACCCGCACCCCCGACAGGATGCCCGCCACGCGGGCGGGGTCGTCGACCTCGAACGCGATCATGCCGCCCCACCCGCTCTTTTCGCGCAGGAGAATATCACGGCCGGCATGCCCGGGCAAGCCCGGGTAGTAGACGCGCCGCACGTGCGGATGCGTACAGAGCCACTCCGCGATGGTGATGGCGTTCTCCTGCTGCCGGGCGACGCGCAGCGCCAGCGTCTTCAAGCCGCGCAAGGTGAGCCAGGCGTCCTGCGGCCCGAGGATGCCGCCGACGGCGTTCTGCAGGAAAGCAACCCGCTCCGACAGCTCCGGCGTGCGGGTGATGACCGCGCCGGCGACCACGTCGTTGTGGCCCGCCAAGTACTTGGTGGCGCTGTAAACCACAAGGTCCGCGCCCTGGTCGAGCGGGCGCTGCAGGCAGGGCGTCAGGAAGGTGTTGTCCACGATCGTGAGCGCGCCGCGCGCGCGCGCCAGTGCGGCGATGGCGCGGACATCGGCGATCCGCAGGAGGGGATTGGTGGGCGACTCGATGAAGACGCCGCGCACGCGCGGGTCCGCCAGGGCGGCCCGCAGCGCGTCCAGATCGGAGGTGTCCACATAGACCGCCTCGATGCCGAGCGGCCGGTACACCTTGTCGAAGAGGCGGAACGTGCCGCCGTAGAGATCCTCGGTGACCACCAGCCGGTCGTTCGGGGCAAAGAGCCGCAGGACCGTATCGATCGCCGCCAGGCCCGAGGCGAAGGCGAACCCGCGGTGGCCGCCGTCAATGGCCGCCAGCGTCTCCTCGAGCGCGAGCCGGGTCGGGTTGGACGAGCGCGAATAATCGAAGCCCGTGCTCTGCCCCAGCGCCGGGTGGCCGAAGGAGGCCGTCTGATAGATCGGCACCGAGATGGCCCCCGTCGCCGGATCACAGCGGTTACCGGCCTGGGCGAGCAAGGTCGCCAAATTCCTCGTTGTCGTAGTCATGTGTCCTCCTGCCGCAAAACAAAATTGCACCTCGTCTATGGATTGGGTAGCGTATAACATCCGCGCAGGGCTGTAAAGCCCGACCGCCACGGAAAAATGGCCTTTCCCGTTTTTCGCTTCGCATCCTTTGTGCTCGCAAGAGCTTGCTTTTTTTTCTAAACTGACCGCCGTACAAAAGGAATTTAAACATGCTCTCCCGTGTTTACTCTGGTGCCGTGTATGGGGTCAACGCCTATGCCGTGGAGATCGAGGTCAACGCCGGCCGCGGCGACTCCCAGTTCGTGATCGTCGGACTGCCCGACGCGGCGGTGCGCGAGAGCAAGGACCGCGTCTGGACCGCGATGAACAACTCCGGGTTCCGCCCCACCCTCGGCCGCACCACCATCAACCTCGCGCCCGCCGACATCAAGAAGGAGGGCCCGGTCTACGACCTGCCCATCGCCGCGGGCCTGCTCGCCGCCACGGGCGAGGCCGAAATGCCGCACCTCGACCAGTACGCCCTGATCGGCGAGCTCGCGCTTAGCGGCGAGATCCGCCGCGTGCGCGGCGTCCTGCCGGTCACCCTCGAGATGCGCCGCCAGGGCAAGCGCGGCATCCTCGTGCCCGCCGACAACGCCGAGGAGGCCGCCGTGGCCGAGGGCATCGACGTCTACCCCGTGCGCCACCTGCGCGAGGCCATCGACTTCCTCTCCGGCAAGCTGCAGCTCGAGCCCTTCAGGATCGACCTCGCCGACCTGGTGGAGCGCGAGCGCCAGCACACCGACGACTTCGCCGACGTCAAGGGGCAGGAGACCGCCAAGCGCGCGATCGAGGTCGCCGTCAGCGGCGGCCACAACATCCTCATGATCGGATCGCCCGGCGCCGGCAAAACCATGCTCGCCCGGCGCATCGCCTCGATCCTGCCGGAGCTGACGCTGGAGGAGGCGCTCGAGGCCACGCGCATCCACAGCGTGGCCGGCACGCTCAAGAGCCACCAGGCGCTGGTGCTGCACCGGCCCTTCCGCGCGCCGCACCACACCATCTCGGACGCGGGGCTGCTGGGCGGCGGCACCCACCCGCTGCCAGGCGAGGTGAGCCTCGCCCACCGCGGCGTGCTCTTCCTCGACGAGCTGCCCGAGTTCCACCGCAACGTGCTGGAGGTGCTGCGCCAGCCGCTCGAGGACGGCCACGTGACGATCTCGCGCGCCGTCGCCACGCTCGACTTCCCCTCGCAGTTCATGCTGGTGGCGGCGATGAACCCCTGCCCGTGCGGCTACGCGGGCGACCCCAAGCGCGAGTGCCGCTGCACCTCCACCAAGATCCAGGCTTACCGCAACAGGATCTCGGGGCCGCTGCTGGACCGCATCGACATCCACATCGAAGTGCCGCCCGTGCGCTACCACGACCTCACCTCGCTCGGCCAAGGCGAGTCCTCGGTGGCGATCCGCGCGCGCGTGGCCGTCTGCCGCACCCGCCAGCGCGAGCGCTTCCGGCAGCTGCCGCGCGTCACCTGCAACGCCGGCATGTCCGCGCGCGAGGTGCAGAGCTTCTGCGCGCTCGGCTCCGACGCGGCCGAGCTGCTCAAGCTGGCGATGAGCGAGCTGAACTTCAGCGCCCGCGCCTATGACCGGATCGTCAAGGTCGCGCGCACGATCGCGGACATGGCCGAGGCCGACACCATCGGCGCCAACCACGTCTCCGAGGCGATCCAGTACCGCTCCCTCGACCGCCTGATGTGGGTCTGAAAGAAGTGCGGCGGTTCAGGAGTTCATTAGTGCGTTAGTGCGTTCGTGCGTTCGTGCGTTAATGCGTTAGCTTTTATTGCAGCAACTCGCTGGATACACGAATGAACTACTGAACTAACGCACTCATGAACTTCGTCTCTTACCAGTTGCTCGGCGCCAGCTCGAACTGCGCCTTGGGATGGGCGCAAGCCGGGCACACGTCCATGGCTTCCGCGCCCTCGTGGATGAACCCGCAGTTGCGGCAGCGCCACACGGTCTTGGGGTTGTCGCGTTTAAAGACGATGCCCTTGGCGATGTTCGCGGCCAGCGTGCGGTAGCGCGCGCCATGGAACTTCTCGGCCACCGCGATCGACTCCATCGTCTTGGCGACCTCTTCAAAGCCCTCGGCGCGCGCCACCTTGGCGAAGTCCGGATACATGTGCTGCCACTCGTACTCCTCGCCCTCGGCCGCATGGTTCAGGTTGTCCATGGTCTTGCCGATCACGCCGGCCGGCAGGCCGATCGTGACCTGCACCTCGCCGCCTTCCAGGAACTTGAACAGGCGCTTGGCGTGCTCCTTCTCCTGGTTCGCGGTCTCCTCGAAGATCGACTCGATCTGGACAAAGCCTTCCTTCTTGGCCTGCCCGGCCCAGTAGGTGTAGCGGTTGCGCGCCGCCGACTCGCCCGTAAACGCGGTCAGAACATTCTTCTCCGTCTGGGTCCCTTTGATCGATGCCATTGTGCCTGTCCTCCTTCTTGGCGGCGTCCGCCAATCCATGATTTGATTTATGCGCATCACGGTACCAAAAGCCGCCCCCGGAAACAATCCCGCGCCGCCGAGGGGTGTGATTCAACTTTGTTGAATCCACACCCGAAGGAGGAGTTAGGATTTAGGAGTTGCAATGTTATGAAAGTGAACGTGTTCGCGCGACGTGCGAGAGTCGGTATTCGTGTCTTCAAAATGAAGTCACACGTATTGCACCTAGAAACCATGCTTCGAGGAAGGGTTCCTCCTTGTCGAGCGCCCCGTTTTCAGGGCCTTTATGCAATCTCAACTCCTAAATCCTACCTTCTAACTCTTCCTTCCTAACTTCTCCCCGACCGTGTACCATACGCGACAACCAAGGAGACGCTGTGATCCGACTCGGACTCTGCTGCAAGTTCCACGAAGCGCCGATCGCGTTCAGGACCACCACGGTGACCGCCCTGCAGCGGCTTCCGCGCGCGCAACGGCTGGAGAAGCTTTCGCAGCTCGCCCTCGCCAACGCCGAGGCGCTCCGCCTCGCGCTCGCCTATTGCGCGGAACACCGGATCGGCTGCTTCCGGGTCAACAGCCAGATCCTGCCGGTCAAGACCCATCACGGGGTCGGCTATGCCGTCGAGGACCTGCCGGAGGCCGACGCGATCGTCGCCGCCTTCAAGGCCTGCGGACGTTTCGCCCGTCAGCACAACCTGCGCCTCACCTTCCACCCCGACCAGTTCATCCTGCTGAGCGCCCTCAAACCGGAGATCACCCGCCTCTCGATCGCCGACCTGGAGTACCAGGCCGAAGTCGCCGCCTGGATCAACGCCGACGTGATCAACATCCACGCAGGCGGCGCTTACGGCAACAAGGCCGAGGCGCTCGCGCGCGTGGCCGCCGTGATCAAAACCTTGCCCAAGGCGGTGCGCGCGCGACTGACGCTCGAGAACGACGACCGCACCTACACGCCCGCCGACCTGCTGCCCCTCTGCCGGGAAACCGGCATCCCCTTCGTGTACGACGTGCACCACCACCGCTGCCTGCCGGACGGGCTCTCCGTCGAGGAGGCCACCGCGCAGGCGCTCGCCACGTGGGACCGCGAGCCGCTCTTCCATGTCTCGAGTCCGAAAGACGGACATGGCGGCAAGAACCCGCGGCCGCACCACGACTTTATCGCGCCGGCGGATTTTCCGGAGCAGTGGCTCGCGCTGGACCTGACGGTCGAGGTCGAGGCCAAAGCCAAAGAGGTCGCGGTCGCCCGCCTGCGGCAGGCTCTCGCGCGCAGGCAGGTGCCGCTCTGGCCATGCGCGCGGCCGTGAACGCGTCCCGGACGCGCGCGGAGCGGTCCGGGCCTTCCCTCCCGGCAGCGTCTACTTCAGTTCCTTGATGCGCAGGTTGCGGTACTGGATCTTCATCGGCGGGCCGGGGTGCATCTGCAGGGTGATGAAGCCGTTCTTGGGCAGCATGTCGGGGCGGGCATCGGTCAGCTCGCACGTTTTCATGCCGTTGACGAAGAGGGTGACCGTCTGTCCCTTTGCGATGATGGCGTATTCGTTCCAGTCGTCCTTCTTGAACACCTTGTCGCCGAGTTCCTTCGCGTCGGCGAAACGCTCGACGCTCTTCTTCCCGTCGGCCGCGATGGTGACCTTGGCGCCGCGTTCGCCGACGAGGTGCTGCTTGGGATGGTAGAGATAGCCGGCGTAGTTGCCGCCGCCGTTCATGTCGGCCTGGTAGCCGCTGTCGCCGAACTCCTGATCGCGCGTGCGGATCTGGATGCCGGAGTTGGCCTCCGGGCTGAGTTTGAATTCGCAACGCATTTCAAAGTCACCCGGCTTCCCGCCGGTCCAGATGAGATGGCACTGCTGTTTGCACACTTTGTCGGGTGAGCTCTGCGCCTGCAGAAGGCCGTCCTTGGCCTGCCAGAAACCGCCGCCGCCCTTCCACTGTTTCAGGCTGACCCCATCGAACATCGGTTTGAAACCCTGCTCGGCGATCTGCCGGCGGGTGACGGCCAGGGCGGCCGTCAGGAAGGCCTTGTCCTCGTCACGGACCGCCCAGGCCTGGGCCTGCTCCAGACGTGCGATCTGCCGCTCGGGCGGGATGGTGAAGCTCAGCTCCAGCTGGCGCACGAAGCCGCGGAGCGCGAGAATCTTGAGGCGGGCCGTGGGCGCGTTCTGGGCGAAGGCGGCCGCATCCTCGAGCGCTTCGGGGGTTTTCCACTCGGCGAGCGCGCGGACCGCGGCCTCGCGCAGGGCGGCATCAGACGCCTGGGCCGCGGCGGCGCGGGCGACCATGAGCCCCTGCTCATTCGCGAGCGAGGTCAGCACCGTGAAGAGCGCGAGCTTCTCAGCCCCTTGCGCGGCGTCGTAGGCGGCCTTGACCGGGGTCATCGCCACCGGCAGCAAGGTCTCGCCGCTCAGGTGCACGGCCTCGTTGTCGCGCACCTGGACGCTTTTCTCGACGCCGTCGAAGAGGTAGACCATGCGGAGCGCCTTGGGCTTGCCCGGCGCCGGGTCTTCGCTGAAACCGTCCCACTTGCAGAGGCGGCCAGACGCCTGGATGGTGATGGAGCCGGCGTCCACGAGCTTCTGGACATTGGCGGCGACGTCTTTGGTCAGGTCGCTCTCGAAGTTGCCGTAGAACGCGCTCTTGATGACGGTCTTGCCGCCGCGGGGGCGCGCGTAACGGGCGCAGAGGGAGGAGAGCGCGCGGACGGCGGTCTCGCTCTGCGGGGACTTCTTGAGCACGGCCAGCAGCGCCGGGATCTCCTTGTCCGTGCCGAGATCGCCCACGCCCTTGACGGCGGCGTCGAGGATTTTCGCGTCGGCGTCGGTGGTGAGTTTGACGAGGGACGGCACAGCGGCGGCCATGCGGCGGCGCAGCGCCATGTCGATGCCCGCCAGACGGGTGGCGGCGTCGGCATCGGCCATCATGACCAGCACGGCGTCATCCGCGGCTTTACCCTCGAAACCCATGATCTCGTCCTTGGCGGCATCGGCGATGGAGGCGTCCGCATGCTTGGCCAGCGCCAGCAGCGGCGGCAGTGCGGCGGGGTCGTTGAGCGCCGCGAGCGCGGCGGCCGCGGCCAGGCTGCTCTCCGGGCCGGCGGCGTTCTGGCCCTTGGCGAGAGCGGCCAAGGCCGGGACGGCGGCCTTGTCGCCGCGCCGGCCCAGCACCGTCGCCAGGCGCGCCTGCACAGCCGGCACCTTGGCAAGGGCCGTGGCGAAAGCGGCGGTCGCCGGCTCGCTCGCCGGCAGGTCCAGGGCCGCGCGCAGGGCCGCGTCCACGGTGTCGGCGTCCGCGCCCGCGATGGCCTCTTCCCAGAGCTTCACGCCCGCCGGGCCCGCGGTGACGATCTCGCCGCGGAGGGCGGCCAGGCGGGTGCCCGGGCTGACGGCCTCTTTGGTGTTGCGGATATCGGCGTAGCAGGCCGCGGCTTGGGCCTGATCCATGCATGCGGCCTTGCCCGCGCCGTTCAGGTAAGCCACCGCCACGACGGAACTTTTGCCGAGGCCGGCCTTGAGCGCGGCCAGCGCCTCGGGCGTGGCCAGCTTGCCCAGGGCGTGCGCCGCAGCCTCCGCGACGCCGGCTTCACGGTCAGACATCCGCCCGCTCAGGATGGAAACCGACCGCGCGTTGCCGCGGTTGCCCATCGACTGCAGCACGCCCACGAGCGCAGGACCGGTAAGGCGTCCGGCCGCCTCGCAGAAGGCCTCCTCGACCGCCGGGTCGGGAATCATCTCCAGCCCGTAGCGCGCCGCATGGCGGAGCACCGGCTTCTCATTCGACAGAAGCGCGGTCAACGGGGCGACGGCCGCACGGGTCCCGCACCAGCCTAGGTTCTGGCAAGCGGTGACCTTGTCGTTGTCGGAGGTCTCGGCCTTCTGGATAACTTCGAGCAGTTTGTTTTCGTTCAGGAGGTCGGCAGCGGGGATCTCGGCGCGGGCGCAGTGCACGGCGGCGAGAACGGCGATGGAGAAAGAAAAGATTTTCATAATGGATGGCTCTGTTAGGAATGTCGAGTGAATCGAAAAATGTCGAGCGAACCGGGCGAATCGATTGAATCGATTCCACCGATTCGCACGAAATCAAAAACTTAGCAGATCTGCCAGCCCTCGCGTGCGGCGCGGGAGCGGAACCGGTTGGCCTGCGCGTCGTTGACAAACTCCTCTTTGACGGGATCCCAGGTGAGGTCGCGCTTCAGCCACTGGGCGATGTTCGCGCAGTGCACGGTGCTCATCGAACGGTGCATGAGGCCGGGGTTGGCCACGGTGACGGTGCGGTTCTTGACGCACTTGAAGAAATCCTGCATGTGCCCGACCACATGCCCCGTGCGCGTGAGATAATCCTGGAGGATCTTGTTGTAGTCGGCCAGCAGCGCGGGGTTGGAGACCTCCGGACGCGCGTAGCCGTCGGCGCAGGCGGCCCAGCCCTCGCTGCCGACGTAGCGGACCCCGCAGGTGCCGCGCCACCCTTCCTGCTTTTGGATCATGGTCACGCCGTTCGCGAAGGGCATCGCCATGCCGTCCGCCGTCGCGGTCGCGACGTAGGGGTAGCGGACCGGAGAACTGTCCTGCATGCCCAGCGCCGCGTGGCACTGCGCGAAGGTGTGCGAGCCCCACTCGCCGATGACGCTGCTGTAGAAATCGTGCTGGCCGTGCCATCCGCCGCGCGTGTAACCCAGGTTGAAGGGGCGCCACGGGCAGGGGCCAAGCCAGCGGTCCCAGTCCAATTCCTGCGGGTCCGGGAGCGTCTGTTCCGGCAGCCATTCGCGGCTCATGTTGACGTTGCCCCACGGCGCGAGGTGCGCGTAGACGGTCTTGACCTCGCCCAGGCGGCCCAGGCGCAAGAGCTCGTTGCAGACGATGAAGTTCGCCTCGCTCAGGCGCTGCATGCCGGCCTGGTAGACGCGGCCATACTGCTTGGCGGTCTTGACCACGGCCTGGCCTTCGGCGATGGTCATCGAGGCCGGCTTCTCGGTGTAGACGTCCTTGCCGGCGCGCATGGCGCGGATGGAGACAGTGGCATGGAGGCGGTCGCTGGTGGCAGTGAGGATCGCGTCGATGTCCGGCCGCGCCAGCACGTCCGCCATCTCGATGTAGGTCTTGCAGTCGGCGTTGCCGTATTTCTTGTCGGTCATGGCCTTGATGGCGTCGCGGCGCTCGCGCCGGACGTCGCAGATGGCCACGAACTGCGCCTGCGGGTCGGGCAGAATCCAGCTTCCGAGATCGCCGGTGCCCCGGTTCCCCAGGCCGATGCCGGCCATCACGATACGGTTGCTCGGCGCCACGGCCCCGTCGCGACCCAAGGCCGACGCGGGGATAAAGTAAGGCACCGCGAGCGCGCCGCTGACCGCGGCCGCGCGTTTCAGAAACTGACGGCGGTTCAGCGATCCGCCCCGGCCCTGCTGTTTCGTCTCGGACACACACGCGTTCATCAGCTCTCCCCCTTTGCGTTTGCGCGGCCGCTCCCGCTGCCCGCCGCCGTGTCCTGTCACAGACACGGATCGGACCCTGAAGACGCCCCGCGCTTTAAAATCCCCAGCCCAAATTAAACAATGTCAGCATCATACGCTTTCTGAATCGCCGCGTCTTGTAAATCGCGGATTAAAATGTGTATACAACCCGCATCAGCCGCGCAGGGGGTCCGGCGCCGCGCGCCCGCGCCTGCGGCGCAAGCCACATGCGGCTTGCGGACGCCCCCCCGTTTCACCTATGATTCGCACCGGAACATTACCCCTGAAAAGAAAGGATCACCCATGAGCGAGTTCAAGAATGTGACCGTCGTCAAAAAAGCCAACGTCTACTCGGACGGCAAAGTGACCAGCCGCACCGTGCTCTTCGCGGACGGCTCGAAAAAGACCCTCGGCATCATGCTGCCCGGCGAGTACACCTTCGGCACGGACACCCGCGAGGTCATGGAGATCCTGGCCGGCGAACTCGAGGTGCTGCTGCCCGGCGAGACCGCCTGGAAAACCGTGCGCGGCGGCGAGGCGTTCGAAGTACCGGCCAACGCCAAGTTCAGCCTGAGCGTCGCGAGCCTCACCGACTACTGCTGCTCATACGGGTGATGAAAAAAGCTCAACGCCCAAGGATGGAGCCCTCCGTTTGATTGTTAAACGGTGAGCGTTGGGAGTTGAGCGTTTCGGCAACGGGAGCGTACTACGAAGGAGGTCCGAACGAATGAGCCACGAAACGTCACGTCGCGGATTCCTGAAAGCCGCCGGCCTCAGCGCCGCAGCGGGGCTGGCCTCCTCCTGCGTCTCCGCGGGAGTCACGCCGCGTCCGCCCAACATCGTGGTGATCTTCCTCGACGATTCCGGCTTCGCGGACTTCCGCCCGTTCGGCGCGCCCGCCTACGACACGCCGAACGTGCGGCAGCTCGCCGCCGAGGGATGCCGCTTCACCAATTTCCACGTGCCGCAGGCGATCTGCTCCGCGTCGCGCGGCGCGCTGCTGACCGGGTGCTACCCCGAACGCACCGGCCTGGTCGGCGCGCACGGGCCCCGCGCCCGCGGCCTGGACCCCCAGTGGCCGACCATCGCGCAAGTCCTCAAGCCCCGGGGCTACGCCACGGCCGTGTTCGGCAAATGGCACATCGGGGACCAGCCCGCGACGCGGCCGCCCGCGCGGGGCTTTGACGAGTCGTGCGGCCTGATGTACTCCAACGACATGTGGCGGCACCACCCCGAGTCGCGCGCCTTCGACGCCTTCCCGCTCCAATTCTGGGAAAACGGCAACGTCGCCATCGAAGACGTGAGCCAGGAAGATCAGACCCACCTGACCCGCTGGTACACCGAGCACGCGGTCGATTTCATCCGGCGCAAGAAGGCCCAGCCCTTCTTCCTCTACGTGCCGCACAACATGCCGCACGTGCCGCTTGCGGTGGGCGAGAAGTTCCGCGGCAAATCCGGCGCGGGGCTCTACGGCGACGTGATGCTGGAGATCGACTGGTCGGTCGGCGAGATCATGCGCGCGTTGCGGGAGTCGGGGGTCGAGGAGCGCACGCTGGTGGTCTTCACGTCAGACAACGGCCCGTGGGCATCGTACGGCAACCACGCGGGCAAAACCCCCTACCGCGAGGCCAAGGGCACGGGGTTCGACGGCGGCACGCGCAGCGCGTGCATCATGAAACTTCCGGGGCAGCTCCCGGCGGGCGGCGTGTCGGACACGTTCCTCTGCACCATCGACCTGCTGCCGACCTTCGCGCGGCTCGCCGGCGCGCCCCTGCCGCCGACGCCGCTCGACGGCAAGGATGTCTGGGATCTGATGACCGGCAAGCCCGGCGCGGAAAACCCGCACGACTACTACGCCTTCACCACCGGCAAAAGTTTCGAGGGGATCTTCAGCGGCGACGGACGCTGGAAGCTGCACGTGCCGCATGCGTACCGCACGCTGGTCGCAGCCGGGACAGACGGGCGGCCCGGCACCTACCGCCAGGAGCAGATCGGCCTCGCGCTCTTCGACATGGCCACCGACCCGTTCGAAACCACGAACGTGATCGAGGCGCACCCGGACGTCGCGGCCCGGCTGGGCTCCTTGGCCGAGGAACACCGCCAACGGTTTTTCATCAAACGCGCCGCAAGCCTTTAACTCACTTCTTCGCTGAGTTAGGAATCTCCAGTTCCGGCACGTTGGTGACGTTGAAATTGACGAGGAAGAGGATGTGCCACCGGTTGTAGTAGGTCCGCGCCGTTCCCGTGCGCGCGTCCAGAAGCTCTTTCGTGTCGTTGTCGTAAGCGGTCAGCGATAGCTTGGCCAGCCCTTCCTGCTTGGACCGTTTGAACAGCGCCAGCTCCGGCGTTTCGAGCGTGCCTGCGGTCAACGGCGACGGCAGTTTGAACGCGGGAATCCCCACCAGCGCCGCACCGGACTGCGTCGCCAGCATGCCCGCGCGCACCGTCACGACCGCATCCGATTCCCCCGCCTTATCGACCATGCGGGCCCCTTGGGCCGCAAGCCCCTGCCGCACCGCGTCCGTCACATACAGCTTGTCCGGACACTCCAGGTTCGAAACGTCGAGGAAAACCCGCCGCCCGACAAGCCCGGAGGGGATCGCTCCCGCGAGGGAATAGTCGACCGCTTTACTCAGCAGAATCTGCTCTTCCGGCGTGCGCACCGTGTTCGACTCCCGGTATGAGCTGCACCCGGCCGAGACCAGCAGCATAACCGCGGTCCCCAACAAAACCTGTTTGTTATTCACGGGCACGATCATACACTTTTTCAGCCGTCCGGTGTCCTGTTTTCTCCGGCAGTCCACGCCCCCGCCTAAACGGGGATGCCGCACTCAGGGCAATGCCTCCAGCTCGGGTTGCGCCTGTCCCGTTTCGGTCTCGACCCAATGCGTGGCGTGATGAATGAGCTCCGTAGCGTTCCGTAAACCGAGCTTGCGTTTGACGTGCTCGCGGTAGGTCTGGATCGTCTTGATGCTCAGATTGAGCTGCTCGGCGATCTGACGCGTGGCCAAGCCGCTCCCGATATGGTTATACACCTGCAGCTCGCGGTCGCTGAGCTTCTCCATATCGGTCCGCGTGTCCCCACCCGGCTTGTTTGAGACAAACAGTTTCAGCATCCGCGAAGCGATGGCCGGACTGACGTACAGCTCCCCCCCCAACACGCAGCGGATCGCCTCGATCACCTTCAGGCCCGGCTCATGCTTCATGATGTACCCGTGCGCACCGGCGCGCAACGCGCGTTCGGCGTACACGCTTTCCTCATGCATCGAAAGCACCAGCACACGCAGTCCCGGATAGCGGATGCGCAGGTCCTTGAGCAGTTCGATGCCATTGGTGCCCGGCAGCGAAATGTCCAGAAGCATCAGGTCCGGAACGTCTTTCGCGAGCGCGACCAGGGCATCGTCCGCGCAGCCGACCTCCGCGAAGACCTCCATATCCGATTTCGCCCGGATGAGCGTCGCGATGCCTTGGCTCACCAGCGGGTGATCGTCCACCAGCATGATCCGTTTCGGCTGCGGCGCCGTCTCTTTCACGTCGGGGGCGCCTTTTTTATGACTCTTCATTTTCAACCTCCTGATTCAAATCCATCCCCGGAGCCATGTCGAACGTGCAGCGCACCGACATGCCGCCCCTCGCATTGCGGGCCACCGACAGCGTGCCGCTGATCATGTCCGCCCGATAGCGCATGATCTTGAGACCGGAGCCGGTGACCCTCGCTGAAATCTGGCAAAAGCCTTTACCGTCATCGTCGATGCGCAATTCGCCCCGCTCGCCGGCCCGTTCGAGCGTGATGTCCACCTGCCGCGCCCGCCCGTGCCGGACGGCGTTCGTCACCGCCTCTTGCGCGATATGGTAAAGGTGCCCCATGCTCGCAAGGTTAAGGCCGTTCACATCGAGGGCGCACTGGAGCGTGCACACGACCCCCATCTGCGCCTGAACGTTTTCCGCCAACCGCCGCAACCCGTCCGGAAGCCCGTCGCTCATCTTGACGGGCAACAGCCCGCGGACGACGTTCCTGAGCTGGCCGTGGGCCGTCTTGCAGCTCGCGGCGATTTGCGTGGCGGCGGCCGCATGCCGGGATCGCGCTTTTTTCAAATCATGTTCGAGCGCCTCCACGAGATAGGCCATGCCGACCAGCTGCTGGCCGATGGAATCGTGCAGGTCCTGGCCGATCCGGGTCTTCTCCCACTCGCCGATCCGCAGGATCTCCGTCTCCAGGCGCTTGCGCTCGGAAATGTCCCTGTAAACGCCCACAAACGTGCGCTTGCCCCGCCACTCGCTTTCATGGGCGGAAACCTCGATCGGAACCGCCGTGCCGTCCTTGCGGCATAAGACCGTTTCATACCACGCGGGCGCGGGCCGCCCGCTCCGCCGGTCTTCAAATACCTTTTCGACCCGCTTGCTCTCACGCGGGTGAATCAGACGTCCAAACGTCAAGCCCTGCAGCTCCTCGACCGTATAGCCGGTCAGCTCAGCCGTGCGCCCGTTGGCATACAGGTAACGGCCATCCGTATCCACCAGCACGATCGGATCGAAAGCCCCCTCTGCCACGCTTCTGAAAAGAGCCTCGCTCTCCCGCAAGGCCGCCTCGGCCCGCCGCCGTTCGGCGATGTCGCGCACCGAGGCCATCACGCAGGTCTCATCGTGCCACACCACGACGTTGGCGGCCAGCTCGACGGGGACCGCCCGCCCGTCTTTATGCAGGATCTCCGTTTCGTAGCGCGAGGGAACCGCCCCCCCCCCGATCCGTGCCTTGAGCCGCTCCTGCACCAGACCCCGATGGGACGGATGCACCAGCTCGCACAGGGTCATGCGCTGAACTTCGCTGACCGTATACCCCGACAGGGCTTCCACACGACTGCCGGTATAAACAACCCGCCCCCCCGCCTCGACGATCACAATCACATCCGAAGCGTTCTCGGTCAGATTCCTGAAATTGACTTCGCGCTCTTGCAGCGCGGACAGCATCTGCCGCTGCCCGGTGACGTCTTTCGTCACGATGAGGACCTCGCGGGAGGCCGGCTCGGTGTCGGGGAACGGGCGCATCGTAATCTCAAACCACCGGGGCTCGCCGGCGACGATGATCCGGCTGCTGAACTCCAGCGTCTCACCCGTGGCCAGCACCCGCCGCACCTGCTCCTGCCAACGCTTTCCGCACATCCGTACGCCGCCGTGCCCGGCCCCCGGCCTCTGCAGGCCGCCCCGCACATCTGTTACGACATCGCGCGCCGCGCGGTTGTCGAGAAGCAGCTCTCCCGCCTCATTGACCATGACCAGCCCTACCTCGGCGTGCTCGACGATCCTGCGGCACCGCTCCTCGCTCTGCCGCAGGGCCTCCTCCACACGCAGGCGGGCAATCGTGCTGCCCATCAGCGAGGCCAGCGCTTCGATGGTGGTCATCGTGTTGGCCGAGAACCCGTCGGCCTTATGGGACGAGACATGCAGCGTGGCAATAATGCCCGTCTCGAACTTCACCGGCACCACGATCATCGAGCGCAGCCCTTCCTGAACCGTGGCGGGATCGCCGACCCGGCTCAACGCCTCATGATCCAGCCACACGCTCCTGCCCGCCAGAACTTCCGTACCTAAAGGGGAGTGCCCGTCATACACCGCATACGCCTCAGCGTAAGCGGCACTGATTCCCCGATACGCCGCCAGTTCCAGAGCCCCCCCCTGCCCCCTCACGAGAAACACCCCGCAACAGTCGACGCCGGGTATCCGCAAGATCGTGTCCGCAAGATGGTTCAGGCACGTCCGCACCGTCGACGCCTCGCCCATGGCCAGGGCCAGGTCGCGCTGCAACCGGAGCAGCAACTCCGCCTGCAGCCGCTCGTCATCCTCGCGCCTCGGCCCTTCGCGGGTCTCCTCCAACTCGCCCGCGCGCCTGCTGGCCATACATCGCGACAGCCACCCCATCGGCCTCGGCAGGCCAGCGACAAATGCCAGAGCCCCGCTTAGCCTTTGTCCGTTTCTAATGCGCCCTTTGACCATGGCGTCATTTTAATTGACTCTTAAGGATTGCACAAGTCTAACCCCCTGATTTTTCTCTCCTCCGGCGCTCAACCGGATGGCGGGCCATCTACCGCCGCCCTTGACTTTCATCCAGAAAACGGTATGTTATGCGCCCTGACCCATGCTCAAGGCTTTACACATCTTTAGACGGGCGACCGTCCTGCTGCTCGCGGTTGTTTGGTTCCAAACGACCGCCCACTTGGTGGTGTGCCATCGCGACAGCGCCCTGTGTGGACAAGACGGCTGCGAGGAATCGGCGGTCTGCACGTGTCACGGCCATGCCGCCATCGAGCCTGTCGCGGAGGTCTCCTTCCACATCGGGCAACCGGTCTCGGTGTTGGTCCCTGCCACGGACGAAACGATCCGTGCGCTGCTGCTTCCCGACGACATCTTCCGACCGCCACTCACGAACGGCTAATCGTGCTGTGCAGCGCCTGCGTCAGGCGCTGGAAAAACGTGCGTGTCTATCGCCTTTGACCTTGTCGGAAGGTTGTCTAATCATGAATCCTTTTACCCTGTTCCGGGCACCCGTGTGCCCGTGCGCGATGCTTCTGTGTGCATTTACGCTCCGGGCCGCAGAGCCTGGCGCGTCCCGGACCGTGACCGTCGAAGAGTGCCTGATGCGCGTCGCGGATCGGAGCCCAGAGCTCAAGTCCTCGCCGTACAAGACCGAGGCCGCCGAACGGCGCGCCCGGCAGGCGGCAAGGCCCGTCAATCCCCGGCTGCAAGCGGAGGTCGAGAACGTGGCCGGCTCCGGCGCCGTCGAAGGCGTCGACGCGGCCGAGACCACGGTGGCGGTCTCGCAGGAAATCGAGCTGGGCGGCAAGCGCCGGCACCGGACGGCGGTGGCCGAGGCGGAGACGGCTGTGACCCGCGCGGAACAGGAGGTGCGGCTGCGCGCGGCCCTGTTCGAGACGCGCCGCGCCGCGCTGGCCGTGCAGAGCGCCCAGGAAAAGGCCCGCCTCGCCGAGGAGGCGCTGGCGCTGATCCGGGAGACGGAGTCCGTGGCCGCTGCCCGCGAGAAGGCGGGCAAGGCGACGGTGCTGGAGACGGAACGCGCCCGCGCCGAAACCGCGAAAGCGGAGATCGAGCTGGAGGCGCGGAAGGCCGAGCAGCGCGACGCGGTCCGTGATCTGGCCCTGCTCTGGGGCGAGACCGAGCCAACGTTCGACGCGGTTTCCGGCCCGTTCGACGCGGGGACGGCGGCGGCGCTGCCGCCGCTGGACACGCTCCTGGTGCGCGCGGCCTCGAACCCCGAGCTGCTGGCCGCAGAGGCGCAGACGCATGCCTACGGTGCGCGGATCGGAGCGGCGCGTGCGGCGCGTGTGCCGAACGTGGAGCTGAGCGCCGGCGCGCGGCGGTTCGAGGAGGGCGGAGACTTCGGATTTGTCGCCGGGGCGGGCATCGAGCTGCCGTTCTACACGCGCAACATGGACGGTGTGCGGGCGGCAGAGGCCGACGCGGAGGCTGCCCGGCTGGAAACGGTCGCGGCGCGCCTGAAGATCGAGGGCCATATCCGGCAGCTTTACGCGCGTCTGGATACGCTCGCGGCGAAAACCGCCCGGGTGAAGGGGACGGTCATGCCGGTTACCGAACGGACCCTCTCCCTGGTAAGGGATGCTCACAAGCAGGGCAAGGCAGGGTATCTCGACGTACTCGAAGCCCGACGTGCGCTGGTGGAGGCCCGTCTCCGTTTCATTGAATCCGTGACCGAGTATGAGAGCCTGCGCATCGACCTCGGAAGGCTCACGGGCACCGAACCTTCAACCCTTTAACCATCATCCAAGGAGCAACCCCATGAAACACGCCACGATCACTCTCTTTGCCCTGGCGGCATTTGCCTCCGCCCCCCTGTTCGCCGAAGACAAGCACGACGGGGCCGAACACCAAACGCGCACGGAGGCAGAGCTCTTTACCGCCACGTGCGAACACAAGATTCCGCAATACACCTGCGACGAGTGCCGCTACGAGCTCGGCCTCGTCAAGCTGGACCCGTCGCTCATCACCGCGCCGGGCAAAGCCGGCCTGGTCAAGATCCTCCCCGTCACGAGACAAAACGCGCAGTCGCTGCTGCCGCTCCACGGTGAAATCGTTCTGAACGACGCGGCCCTGACGCATATCTCGCCGCGCGTCGCCGGCACGGTGCGCACCATCAAGACCGCACTGGGCCAAACGGTCAAGAAAGACGGCGTGCTGTTCGAGCTCGAAAGCCCCGAACTCGGCCTCGCCATCGGCGCCTACCGCAAGAACAAGACCCTCGCCGCCCTCACGCTGAAGAACCTCGAGCGCGAGAAGTCGCTCGTCGCCCAGAAGCTCAGCCCCGAGGCCGACATGGTGGACGCGCAGATGAAATACGACGAATACCGCGTCGAGCTGGAGTCGGCCGGGAACGCCCTCGCCGTCATGGGTCTAGACGCGAAGGCCATCGCCGCCCTGACGGCGGACGGCCAGTCCGGCAAGCCCAGCGTGCTGCCGGTGCAGGCTCCGCAGAGCGGCATCGTGATCGAGAAGCACCTCAATCTGGGCGAGACTGTCGAAAGGGGCAAGGACGTTCTGACAGTCGCTGACCTCTCGTCGGTCTGGGTCTGGCTGGAGGTCTACGAAAACGACCTCCCGGCCCTGACTGCGGAGGCGAAGAAAGGGGCCCTGCGCGTGCAGGTCAAGGTGTCCTCACTCCCGGAGCGGACCTTCGAGGGCACCATCGACCTGATCGGCGCGACCATGGACGAAGACACCCGCACGGTCAAAATCCGCGCCGTACTGGGCAACGCCGAGGGCCTCTTGCGCCCCGGCATGTTCTGCGCGGCCAACGTCGTGTTCGAGACGCCCGAGAAAGTGATCGCCGTGCCCAAAAGCGCCCTGATGTCCGACGAGGGCAAACACTTCGTGTTCCGCATGGTGCGCGACGGCTTCGCCCTGCGCACGGACGTGGAGCCTGGCCGTGACTTCGCAGACAGCGTCGAGATCACACGCGGGCTGAAGGAAGGCGCGCAGATCGCCACGGAAGGCGCGTTCGTCCTCAAGTCCGATGTCCTGCGTGCCAAAATGGGAGCCGGCTGCGCGGACTAGTGTAGTGTCCCTCAAATGGCTATCCCTGAGCCAGTGTTTGTAGTACCGCCTTTAGACGGAAAGCGACGCCGGATTGACCTGAGATTCCGCCTAAAGGCGGTACTACGAACGTGATCCCCACACACACAAACACAAACGAGCAGGTCTGAGGCCGCAGGCTGTTCGCCTGAAGGTCTAAACCACTCAGACCCTTTCCAGAATTGAGGAACACCCTTATGTTAAACACTTTCATCAAGTTCATGCTGACGCAGCGGCTCATGGTCATCATCGCCGCCGCCGCAGTCTCCGTGGCAGGCGTGGTCGCCTGGCAGATGCTGCCCATCGACGCCTTCCCGGACGTCACCAACGTGCAGGTCATGGTTCTGGCCGAAGCTCCGGGGCTCGCTTCGGTCGATGTCGAGCAGCGGGTCACGTTCCCCATTGAGAAATCGCTGCAGGGGCTGCCCAAAGTCCGCCAGGTGCGCTCCATGTCCAAAGCCGGCTTCTCGCAGGTCATCGTCGTCTTCGAGGACGACGTCGACACCTATTTCGCGCGGCAGCTGGTCTTCGAGCGGCTGCAGTCCGCGAAGGAGCAGCTGCCCGCCGGTGTCGAGCCGGAGATGGGGCCGATCAGCACGGGTCTCGGCGAGATCTACCAGTACACACTGGAGAGCGCCAGCCGTTCGCCCATGGAGCTGCGCACCATCCAGGACTGGCTGGTCTCGCCACAGCTGCGCGCGATCACCGGGGTGAACGAGGTCAACAGCTTCGGCGGGTTCGTCAAGCAGTACCACGTGCTGGTCGATCCCGCACGCCTGCTGAAGTACAAGCTTACGCTGCCGGACGTGCTCGCGGGGATCGAGAGAAACAACGCCAATTCCGGCGGCAGCTTCCTCACGAGGGGCTGGGAGCAATCGTATGTCCGCGGCGTCGGCCTGTTTCAGGACATCTCCGATATCGAAAGCGTTGTGCTCCACGCGAAGGACGGCACGCCCGTCTATCTGAAAAACGTGGCGGATGTGAAGATCGGCCCCCAGACGCGGCAGGGCGCGGTCTCCAAGGACGGCAAAGGCGAAACCGTCGCGGGCATGGTCATCATGCTGCGCGGGGCCAACTCCAAGTTCGTCGTGGACAGCGTCAAGAAGGCGATACCCGCCATCCAGGCCAGCCTGCCGAAGGACGTCACCCTCACCCCCTTCTATGACCGCACCTCGCTGATCCAGGCCTGCATCAAGACCGTCAGCGACGCCCTGATGCAGGGCGGCGTTTTCGTGGTGCTCGTGCTGTTCATGTTCCTGGGCAACGCCCGGGGCGCGATCATTGTGGCGCTCGCGCTGCCTTTCACGGCCTTCATCACCTTCATCCTGATGGGCTGGCAGGGCGTGACCGCCAACCTCATGAGTTTGGGCGGGCTCGCCCTCGCTCTCGGCATGGTGGTCGACGCGTCCATCGTGGTCACGGAAAACGTCGCCCGGCTCCTGTCCGAGCGTGCCAGCCAGAAAGTCCTCAAGGGGACGATCGTTTACGAGGCGATTGTCGAGGTCGCGCGGCCGATCGTCTTCGCGATCCTGATCATCATCGTGGTCCTGCTGCCCCTCTTCACGCTGGAGCAGATGGAGGGCAAGATGTTCAAGCCGCTGGCGACGACCATGTGTTTCGCCATGGCCGGGTCGCTGGTGGCCGCGCTCACCATCACGCCGGTCCTGTGCGCGCTGTTCCTGAAGGGGCAGAAGACGACGCGCGACAACTTCAGCATCCGCGTCCTTAAGGCCGTGTACCTGCCGGTGCTCACACTGGCGCTGCGCTTCAGGTGGGCCACGGTCATGGTCGCGGTCACGCTGTTTGCCGCGACGATGGGCCTCGTGCCGAGGCTCGGAACAGAGTTCCTGCCTCAGCTCGACGAAGGCGCGCTCGCGATCAACTGCGTGCGCTTGCCGTCCGCCTCGCTGGACGGCTCTGTGGCCGTCGGCACCGTCATGGAGCAGCGGATTCTCAAGTTCCCCGAGGTTGAAACCGTGGTGACGAAAACCGGCCGCGCCGAGATTTCTGAAGACCCCATGGGCCCCGAGCAGAATGACTTCGTCATCATGCTGCACCCCGAAAAGGAGTGGAAGACGGGCCGCAGCAAGGCCGCCCTGGTCGATGCCCTCAAGCAGGACCTCGCGGCGATTCCAGGCGTGCGCCTCTCCTTCTCGCAGCCGATCGCGCTGCGCGTCAACGAGCTGATCTCCGGCGTCAAGAGCGACCTCGCCGTGAAGGTGTACGGGCCTGACCTGGACGTGCTCAAGCCGCAGGCGGACAAGATCGCCTCCGTCATGGGCGGCATCCGCGGAGCCGAGGACGTCAAGGTCGAGCAGATCTCGGGCGCGGCGCAGATCGAGATCGTCGTGGACCGCAAGGCCATCGCGCGCTACAAGATCGATCTCGCCGACATCAACGACCTGATCGAAACCGCGGTCGGCGGCAAGGTCGCGACCACGATGATCGAGGGGCAGATGCGTTTCGCCGTGCTCGTCCGGTTTCCCGAGAGTGCCCGCAACGACCTCGCTGCGCTGGGACGGCTGCTGGTGAGCGCGCCGGACGGCCTGCGGGTTCCGCTCTCCAGCCTGGCCAAGATCCGTGAAACGGAAAGCCCGGCCCAGGTGAGCCGCGAGAAAGGCATGCGCCGCGTGGTCGTCGAGTGCAATATCCGCGGCCGGGACATGGGCAGCTTCGTGGCGGAGACCCAGCGCGCGCTGCAAGCGCTCTCCCAGGCGCTGCCGACCGGGTACTTCCTCGAATACGGCGGGCAGTTCGAAAACCAGCAGCGCGCCATGAAACGGCTGGGGGTGGTCGTGCCGGTCTCGATCCTGCTTATCTTCCTGATGCTGTTCTCGGCCCTCGGCTCGGTTCGGAGCGCATTTCTGGTGATCGTGAACCTGCCGTTCGCCCTGGTGGGCGGCATCCTCACGATGGTCGCGCTCAAGATCAACCTGAGCGTCTCGACGGCGATCGGCTTCATCGTGCTGTTCGGCACCGCGGTGGAAAACGGCGTGATGCTCGTGACCTTCTTCAACCAACTCCGGCAGGAGGGCCTGAGCACGGCGGACGCCGTACGCAAAGGGTGCGAGCTACGGCTCAGGCCCCTCATGATGACCACGCTGACGACGCTGTTGGGGCTGCTGCCGATGATCTACGCCACGGGCAGCGGGTCGGAGATCCAGCGCCCCCTGGCGGCCGTCATCCTGGGGGGCCTCGCGTCCTCGCTGGCGCTCACGCTGATCGTCCTGCCGGCGATCTACCACATCGCGGAATCACGGCGCGAACGGGCCGAAGCCAAAGCTTGAGTGACACACGCGTAACCGATAGGAACCATCAATGAAACAGATCACAGCCTATATCCAGCCCTTCATGGCCGACAAAGTCACGGACGCCCTGCGGGACGCCGGCATCCACGGCATGACCCTGCTCCCCTGCCGCGGCTTCGGCCGCCTGACCGCCGAGCCCGGACACCACTTCGAAGAGAACGCCGACCCGCTGGGCATTGTCAGCAAGACCAAACTGGAAATCGTCTGCGCCGACGCCGACAAGGACACCATCGTTGCCGCCATCCGCGAACACGCCCACACGGGGAGGCACGGCGACGGCAAGATCTTTGTGTCCACGATCGACGAGGCGCAGGACATCCGCACCGGCGCGAAAGACCGGGACGCGGTTTAACCGGCCCTTGCAGCCCCGCGCGGGGCCGTGACAGGCAAGGGCTGCCCCCTGCCTGTCATGCGCCCGCCGAACGGGCCCGGCTTCCCCGCCGGGCGCAACGATTTGTCGCGCATTGAAGGCCGGGCGCGTACACGGTTACCCAAGCATGATTGGATACCCCTTCACCTTGTCGATGCGCGCCGCCGGTCATCCCCATGTTTCCCTTGCGCGGGCGCACCCCGCTGTCTACACTATACGCACGGTGTTTCGCCCGTAACGTTGAACCGTCAAACTCTCTAACCTCCCGACCTTCCAACCATGACGATCTCCATCATCGGCCTCGGCCTTATCGGCGGCTCTTTCGCGAAGGACCTGCGCATCGCGGGACTCGCCACGGAACTGCTCGGCGTGGACTCCTCGCAGGAGCACGCCGCCCGCGCCTTGCAGCTCGGGCTTGTCGACCGGCTCGTCTCGCTCGACGGCGCGTTGCAGCAGAGCGACGTGATCCTGCTGGCCGTGCCCGTGAATGCGATTGAGACGCTCCTGCCCCGCGTCCTCGATGCCATCCGCCCGACGCAGACCGTCATCGACCTCGGCTCCACCAAGTTTCTGCTCGCCGAGGCCGTGCGGCAGCATCCGAACCGCGACCGGTACGTGGCCGCCCATCCCATGGCCGGCACCGAAAACGCCGGGCCCGACGCCGCGCTCGCAGGTCTCTTCAAAGGCAAGACCGTCCTGCTTTGCGACCTGGAGTGGAGCGCGCCGGACGCCTGCAAGACCGCGCTGGAGCTGTTCTACGCCGTGGGGCTCAAGTTCGAGTTCATGACCTCCGAGCAGCACGACCGTCACGCCGCCTACGTCTCGCACCTCTCCCACGTGGTCGCCTACGCGCTCTCGCTGGCCGTCCAGAACGAGGAAAAGGCGGGCTATGCCGTGCCGCGTCTGGCGGGCGGCGGCTTCGCCTCCACCGTGCGCCTGGCCAAGAGCTCGCCCGAGATGTGGGTGCCGATCTTCAAGCAGAACCGCGAGCATGTCCTGAAGGCCATCGACGCCTTCTCGGAGCGCGTGCAGGAACTCAAGCGCTGCCTGGAGGCGAACGATTTCGACAAACTCGAAGCGCTCATCCGCGAGGCCAACCAGATCCGCAACCTGCTGTGAGCCGGAAGCCGGAGGGCAGACGTCAGAGGACGGAAAACCAATGACCCGCAGGGCCGCGTCCCTCTCCCGCCGCGGAACCCCGAAACCTGAAACCAGAAACCTCCCATGCATTTCTCTCTCTACGAAGCCATCATGCTCCTCTGTTTCGGCGCGGCCTGGCCGTTCTCGATCCTCAAATCGTGGCGGGCGCGCACCAGCCAGGGCAAGAGCGTGTTCTTCCTGGGCGTGGTCCTCGTCGGTTACGCGGCGGGCATCATGAACAAGATCACGGCGGGGCAGCTCCGCGACCCGGTGCTCGGGCTCTATCTGCTGAACGTGCTGATGGTCGGCATCGACACCGCGCTCTACTTCCGCAACCGCAGATTCGACACCCGCCGCTGACTTCCGCGCGCGCCGCCCGCGTTGCGCACCGCTTTTACTTGCCAAGGGGCAGGCGACTTGTTTTACTAGCCACCTGGATGCTGATGTGCAGGGTGGAAGGAATCGAGGTTATGCAAATGACGCCCATTTACTGGTTGGCCTTGGGAATCGTCCTGATCATCATCGAGGTGATGACGCCGGGATTGGTTTCGATCTTTTTCGGTTTGGCGGCCTTGACGGTGGCGGTGGTCACGTGGCTCGCCCCCGCTCTGGGCCAAGGGTGGCAGTGGATCGGCTTCTCCGTTTTTTCAGTTCTGTACATTTTCCTGCTGCGCAAGAGTCTGAAAAAAGTCTTTAACGGCGAGCGGGAGGTGTCGGGCAGCCCGAGCGACGAGTTCAGCGGCAAGCTGGCGGTCGTGGTCGAAGCGGTCGCGCCGAACAAGCCGGGCCGCGTGGAGTTTTGCGGGACCAACTGGACGGCCGAGGCCGAAACCGTGTTTCCGGCGGGCGCAACCGTGCGCATCCGCAGCCGGTCCAATCTCACGTTGAAAGTCGAGGCGGTCTGACGGTCTTGGACCGTTCGGAGCCGCCTGGTCTGTCGGAAGAACAAGTAAAAAAAGGAGCGGAACATGGGACCCTGGGTAGCCTTACTCATCGCCTTCGCGGTGGTTTACACGATTCTCAAGTGCGTGCGCATCGTGCCGCAGAAACAGGCGTTCATCGTGGAGCGGCTGGGCAAATACCACTGCACCCTCGATGCGGGACTGCACCTGCTGGTGCCGATCATCGACCGCGTGTCATACAAGCACACGCTCAAGGAGCAGGCCATCGACGTGCCTCCGCAGCAGTGCATCACGCGCGACAACATCACGGTCGAAGTGGACGGCATCCTGTACATGATGGTGATGGATCCCGCCAAGGCCTCGTACGGCATCGGGAACTACCTCTTCGCCACCGTGCAGCTCGCGCAGACCACCATGCGCAGCGAGATGGGCAAGCTGGAGCTGGACCGGAGCTTCGAGGAGCGCACGCTGGTGAACACGTCGATCGTCGAGGCGGTGGACAAAGCCTCTGAGCCCTGGGGCATCAAGGTGACCCGTTACGAGATCAAGAACATCACGCCGCCGCAGACCATCCGCGACGCGATGGAGAAGCAGATGCGCGCCGAGCGCGAGAAGCGCGCGCTGATCGCCGAGTCGGAGGGCGACCGCCAGGCCAAGATCAACCGCGCCGAAGGCGAGAAGCAGCAGGCGATCGCGATCTCCGAAGGCGAGAAGATGAAGCGCATCAACGAGGCTGCGGGCCGCGCGCAGGAGATCCTGCTGGTGGCCGAGGCGCAGGCCAGCGGCATCCGCCAGGTGGCGTCGGCGATCAACGACCAGGGCGGCATGAACGCGGTGAACATGCAGCTCGCGCAGCAGTATCTGACCGAGTTCGGCAAGATGGCCAAGGCCAACAACACCATGATCATCCCCACCGACCTCGCCAATGTGGCCGGCGTGCTCAAGGCCGCCACGACCATCATCAAAGAGGTGAAGTAGGCTGTTAGGTGTTTAGACTGTGAGGCTGTTAGGCAGATAACAACAACGTTGGGCGAGTCCTAACGTCAGTAGTCGGCAACCCCCTGAGCCAACGGCAAAAGGGGGTTTTTTCTGTCTTGCAGTGCCTTTTCTTGTTCAGCAGAATGACCTGCCTAACAATCTAACAGCCTAAACCGCTAAACACCTTACCGCATCATCACGTAGAAGAGCACGCAGACGAAGTGGCTGCACGTGCCGGCCAGCACGAAAAGGTGCCACACCGCGTGGTGGTACGGCATGATCCGCCACAGATAGAAGACCGTGCCCACCGTGTAGAGTCCGCCGCCCGCCGCCCGCCGCCAGCCAGGCCAGCCCGGCCAGCGGCATGGCGTCCATCAGCGGCTTGACGGCGAAGACGACGATCCACCCCATGCCGATGTAGGCGAGGGTCGATGCGACGCGCAGCTTCCCGGTCGTGAAAATCTTGAAGATCACGCCCGCGGCCGTCAGCCCCCACACAATCCCGAAGATGGTCCAGGCCACCCGCGGGTGCGCCTCGCGCAGCGTGACCAGCGTGAAGGGCGTGTAAGACCCGGCGATCAGGAAGTAGATCGCCATGTGGTCGCAGACCTCCAGGATCTGCTTGGCGCGCGGATGCGTCACCGCGTGGTAGACTGACGAAACGGTGTAAAGCAGGATGATGGTCACGCCGAAAACCGAGCCGCTGACCACCTTCCAGAACACCTGCGTGCCGCTCTGCACCCCGAACACCACCAGCAGTGCGAGCATGGCCGCGCCGAGGTGGCTCCCGAGCGCGTGAATCGAGCTGTGCGCGATCTCCTCGGTGACCGAGTAATCGATGGGTTCGCGGCGCATTGCGGATACCTGATCCTTTAACCGGCTGGCCAATGGTCTTGCGTTTCCGCGTTGGGTAGGGCTCGACCGCCGGGCGAGCCGCGGGCGGCCCAGCGGTCCGCCCCTACCATGGACATGGGCTCCCCGCCTTGGGGTCATCCTCCGGCCAGCTGCGCGTTGATGGCGGCTGCCGCGCGGCGGCCTTCGCCCATCGCGAGGATCACGGTGGCGGCGCCGAGCACGATGTCGCCGCCCGCATAGATGCCGTCGATCGAGGTCTTGCCCTTCGCGTCCACGATGATGTTGCCGTACTTGTTGACCTGGAGCCCTGCGGTCGTCTGGCTGATCAGCGGGTTGGAGCCGTTGCCGATCGCCACAATGACGGTGTCGACTTCCATCAAGAACTCGCTGCCCGCGAGGGGCACCGGGCTGCGGCGGCCCGAGGCGTCCGGCTCGCCGAGTTCGTAACGCAGGCACTCGATCTGCGTGACGCAGTCGTTGGCGTCCCCGAGGATGCGCACCGCGTTCTGGAGCATGTGGAAGGTCACGCCCTCTTCACGGGCATGGCCGACCTCCTCCACGCGGGCGGGCATCTCCTTCTCCGTGCGGCGGTAGATCAGATGAACCTCCGCCGCGCCCAGGCGCAGGGCCATGCGGGCCGCGTCCATGGCGACGTTGCCGCCGCCAAGCACCGCGACCTTCTTGGAGTTGTAAAGCGGCGTATGCGCATGCTCGGTGTCATAGGCCTTCATCAGGTTCGCCCGCGTCAGATACTCGTTCGCGGAGAACACGCCCACGAGATTCTCGCCCGGGATGTTCATGAACTTGGGCAGGCCCGCCCCGGTGCCGACGAAGACCGCGTTGAAACCGTCTTTGTCGATCAGATCCTGGAGCTTACGCGTGCGGCCCACCACGTAGTTCGTCTCCAGCTTGACGCCCATCTCTTTGAGGATGTCGATCTCGTTCTGAACGATGGTCTTGGGCAGGCGGAACTCCGGGATGCCGTAAATCAGCACGCCGCCGGGTTTGTGGAACGCCTCGAACATCGTCACGTCGTGGCCCTCCCGGCGCACATCGGCCGCCACGGTGATGCTGGCGGGTCCGCTGCCGATCACGGCGACCTTCCTGCCGGTGGCGGTTTTCACCTCGGGCACGGCCTGTTGGCCGCTCTCGCGGTGCAAGTCCGAGACATACCTTTCGACGCGGCCGATGGACACGGCCAAGTCGACGCTTTTCAGCGCTTTGCCCAGCGTGCAGGGCAGCTGGCACTGCACCTCCTGCGGGCAGACGCGCCCGCACACGGCCGGCAGCAGACTGTTTTCGCGGATGATCGCGACGGCTTCGCCGAACTGGCCCGCGGCGGCGGCCTTGAGAAATTCGGGGATGCGGATACGCACGGGGCAGCCGTTCACGCACGGCGCGTTTTTACACTGGAGACAGCGCTGCGCCTCGAGTTGCGCCTGCTCGGCGGTGTAGCCCAGCGCGACCTCGCTCATGTTGTGGCGCCGCACCTCGGGATCCTGCGAGGGCATCTCCTGTACGGGGATCGCCATACGGTCTCTGGGCGACAGCGTCTTGCCTGAAAGTTCCGCCAGTTTGGCAACGGCGGCCTGATGGAGGGATTCGGGAGTAGCGTGCATAAGAAGAAAGGAGGAGTTAGGAGTTAGAAGCCGGGCAGGGAAGAAGCTTACGCCTTGGGCAGGGCATTGGCGGCATCTTCGAGCTTGCAGTGGTGATGCGCGTGGTGGTCGGCGTCCTCGCGCGGCTTGTAGGCGCGCAGGCGCTTCATCATGTTGTCGAAATCCACCAGATGGCCGTCGAACTCGGGACCGTCCACGCAGACGAACTTGGTCTTGCCGCCGACCGTCACGCGGCAGCCGCCGCACATGCCGGTGCCGTCGATCATGATGGTGTTGAGCGAAACGACGGTGGGCACGCCGTACGGCCGGGTGGTCTCCGCGCCGAACTTCATCATGATGGGCGGCCCGATGATCACGGCCAGGTCGGGCTTGGGCGACTGTTCGCAAAGTTCCTTGAGCGGGTGGGTCACGAGCCCTTTGCGCCCGCAGGAACCGTCGTCCGTGACGATGATGAGGTCGTCGGCGATCTTGCGCATCTCCTCCTCCATGATGAGCAACGCCTTGGTGCGCGCGCCCATGATGACGGTGACCTTGTTGCCGGCGGCCTTCAGGGCCTGCGCGATGGGATGCAGGGGCGCGACGCCGATGCCGCCGCCCACGCAGACCACGTGCCCGACCTTCGCGACGTGGGTCGGCTGGCCCAAGGGGCCGAGCAGCGCTTCGATCGAGTCGCCCACCGCTTTCTCCGCCAGCAGGTGGGTCGTCCTGCCGACGGCCTGGAAAATCAGGGTGATCGTGCCTTTGAGCGGATCCGCGTCCGCGATGGTGAGGGGAATGCGTTCGCCGACGGCCTGATCCACCTGCAGGATGATGAACTGGCCGGGCTGGCGTTCGTGGGCGATGAGGGGCGCCTCGACCTCCATGCGGAAGACTTCGGCCGAGAGCTGCGTTTTCTTGATGATTCGGTTCATAACGGGTGTCACCTTGCTGGTCTTCGGGTCCTCGCGCGGGCGAATTGTCCCCGGTCCGCTTGAAAACAAAAATACAATGCTCAGAATAGCACGTTTGGGCTCCTGCCGCAACAGGCGTCGAAACGGGCGCGGCGGCGCGCGCCGCGCACGTCCGCCCCGTCCCACCTCCTAAACGCTGGACGCCCCGCGACAGACAAATATGTCATGCAGGACAATTACGTCGTACATATTTGTCATTTGCAACAATCTTGACGGTTGACAGCCGAACGCTTCAAGGTGAAAAGGACCCCTGCTTTTGTAAAAAATTATGGCACGCTTGATGCTTTCCGTATATTATTCACGTTCAAGTGACGTAAGTGTAATCACCCATCGGTTAGGAGACAAAAATGAGCTATGTAAAGAACGTTCTCGAGAACGTACGCAAGCGCAACGCGAATGAGCCCGAATTCCTGCAAGCCGTCGCGGAAGTCCTCGAATCGCTCGAGCCCGTGGTCAAAGCCCGCCCCGTGTTCGAAAAAGAGCGCATCCTCGACCGGATCGTCGAGCCCGAGCGCATGATCGTTTTCCGCGTACCGTGGGAGGATGACAAAGGCGTTTTCCAGATCAACCGCGGCTTCCGCGTCGAATTCAGCAGCGCCATCGGCCCCTACAAAGGCGGCCTGCGCCTGCACCCCTCCGTCAACCAGAGCATCCTGAAGTTCCTCGGCTTCGAGCAGCTCTTCAAAAACGCCCTCACGACCCTGCCCATGGGCGGCGGCAAAGGCGGCGCGGACTTCGACCCCAAGGGCAAGTCTGACCGCGAAGTCATGCGCTTCTGCCAGTCCTTCATGAACGAGCTTTTCCGCCACATCGGCCCGGACACCGACGTCCCGGCGGGCGATATCGGCGTGGGCGGCCGCGAGATCGGCTATCTGTTCGGCCAATACAAGCGCCTGCGCAACGAGTTCACGGGCGTGCTGACCGGCAAGGGCCTCACCTGGGGCGGCTCGCTGATCCGGCCGGAGGCGACCGGCTATGGCTGCGTCTTCTTCGCTCAGGAGATGCTGAAGAAACGCAGCGAGAGCTTCGCCGGCAAGATCTGCTCGGTCTCCGGTTCGGGCAACGTCGCGCAGTACACGATCGAGAAGCTGAACCAGCTCGGCGCCAAATGCGTCACGCTCTCCGACTCGGCCGGCACGATCCACGATCCCGCCGGCATCGACGCCGAAAAGCTGGCCTTCGCCATGGACCTCAAGAACGTCAAGCGCGGCCGCATCAAGGAATACGCCGACAAGTTCGGCTGCAAGTACTTCGAAGGCCAGCGCCCGTGGGGGATCAAGTGCGATTGCGCCTTCCCGTCCGCCACGCAGAACGAGATCAGCAAAGAAGACGCCGCCGCGCTGCTCAAGAACGGCTGCACGCTGGTCGCCGAAGGCGCCAACATGCCCAGCACGCCGGAAGCCATCGAACAGTTCCTGGCCGCGAAGATCATGTACGCGCCGGGCAAGGCCGCCAACGCCGGCGGCGTGGCGACCTCGGGTCTGGAAATGAGCCAGAACTCGATGCGCTACTCCTGGACCCGCGAAGAGGTCGAGAAACGCCTGCACATGATCATGGTGGACATCCACCAGCAGTGCTGGAGCCGCGCCGAAGAGTTCGGCCACAAGGGCAACTACGTCATGGGCGCGAACATCAGCGCCTTTATGAAGGTCGCCACCGCGATGCTGGAGCAAGGCCTGGTGTAAGCCGCGCTTCGACTCGCAAAAAGCCGCGGTCCCGGGGGTTCCCGGGGCCGCTTCTTTTTTTTGCAGCGGCCTACTCCTTCACAACAATCCGGGTGAAGGAGGCCGGCGCGACCTCGCACGGGACCACCTGCGTCAGCGCCGCACCGGCCTTCTGCCGGCGGTAGACCGGCACGGTTTGCGCCGCGCGCCGCGCCGTGATCTCCGCCGCCAGCTGATCCGATACCCAGAAGGCGAAACGCCGTTTCAGCGCCGTCAGGTCAAGCCGGACCTCCCGCGCCTCCGGGCCTGAGTTGTAAATGTACACCACCAGCGCCGAGTCGTCTTCGGTCCAGGCCGCCTGCACCCGGAACGGCGCATCCTCTTCCGCCGGCAACCCCTCTGAAACCAGCGGAACACTCGCCGGAAAACGGTTGAACAGCGCCAACAGCAAGCCGGTCTCGGTGAGCTTCTGCCGCGCGTACGGCACGCGGTACAAGACCTGCTCGGGATAGAACGGCGTGCACGCCGCCACGCACCCGCCCTGCCGCATCCGCGCCAAAGCCGCATAAGCCACGGCCAGCGCGTCATACCAGGTGCCGTAATAGCTACGCTCCGCCTCGTCACCCGCCTCCAGCCGCCCCATCACCTGCGCCACATACCGGTCGCGGACACCGTCCAGCCGCGTGGCCGCCATCCGCAGCCGCGTCCCGTTCTTTTGATTCCACTCTGCAACCGTCGCCCCCGCCCCGGCCGCATCGCACGAGACGAAATCCAACACCCCGCCGGCACCCCGCAGCACCGCCTCCAAGGCCGCCGGGCGCGCCCCCTCCAGCGCGACCCCCACCTGGATCTGCGGGTCCTCCGCCTTCATCGCCGCCGCATACGCCTGGCAGACAGCCCCGTCCACCGCTCCGCCGTCCTCCGCCGCCAGCTCCCAACGCCTGACCCCCAGCGGCGCCGCATGCCCGTGCCGCGCACGCAACACCGCCAACGGCTGGCCGTTGGTCGCGTTGCAGTAAGCCACCCAGTCCGCAGCCAGCCGCACCGCCGCAGTCAGATCATCCACCCGCGGATCGGCGCACCCCGGCCGATAAACCGCCACGCGGACCAGCGGCTGCGCGCCGGTCAGCCGACAGAAATCCACGAACTCGACGGTGCCGAAATCGTGGCCGTCCTCGGCCCGGGCCGTGGGCGTGACCGCCCGCCGCAAGCGTCGCGGCCCCACGCCATCGTACCAGTTGTAGAACCCCACGCCCTGTTGCACCGGCCAGCGCAAGTCGCCCGGACCGACATTCCGCAGCGCCTCGAGCGAGGGACGGTCCCACCCTCCCTCCGCATCCTCCGGCAGCATCGAGAAATCGGCGAACTCCATCACGGCACCCGCGGCCAGCCGGAAGGCGCACCGGAAGGCCCCGTCCGCCTGCGGCTTCACCGTGAACGCCTTGGCGACGAACTCCTCGCCCTTCACCGACGCGGACTTCCCCGTGACCTCGTCCGCCCCGCCACCGGCCGGCGCGAAATCCAACCGAAACGCCCCGCTTCCCTTCACGCGGCGACAGCGCACGCTCACCGTATAGCCCACGCCTGTGCGCAGCACACTTGTCGTCAGGGTCACCCCGCACGGCTGATCACCGTCATTCGCAACCCGGAACACCTTGCGACCCGTGTTCGGATCAGGCACGGTCTTCACCGTCGCACGCGCTTCCGCCGCGATATTTTCTTCGGAGAAGCACTCGGCCCGCAACGGGTTCCCCGGCCCCTCAAGAAAGCCCGTTTGGAATCCCAGCCGGAACGGCTCGCCATTCGTGGCCACGGCCTGCGGCAACACCCGCACAGTCACCCTCTCCGCAGCGGCCGAGGCCCCCCACACACATGCCGCCACCAGAAGCGGAATCACAAATGCCCGCATGTCACGTCCGGCTCTCATTCGCTTCCCTGTTTCTGCCGGGGCCCGAAGCTCCACACCCGCCGCGCGTCCCGCAGCCGGCCGGCCGCGTCCAGCGGCACGCCCTCCGCGGTGAGCAAGGCGATCTTGCGGGCGATCTCGTCGCCCGCGCGGCGCCCGCAGAATCCGCCGATGGAGAGATCTGCCGCCACCACACGGTGGCAAGGCACCTCCGGCGCGAACGGATTCGCCCGCAACGCGTTGCCCACGGCCTGCGCCGAGCCGCAGCCGACACGCCGCGCCAACCGCCCGTACGTAGTGACATACCCTTTCGGCACCTCCAGCAGGGCCCCGTACACCTTGAGCCTGAACGCCGTCACCTGCGGATGACAGGCGATCTTCTCACGCAGTGGATCGGAGTTTTTCTTCATGACTTCCCCAAAAGCAAGCGTTCTACCGACTCGCCGGTCTTCTCGACCCGCTTCGGATTTGCGGCCGGCTGGAACGCGGGATGGTACGTGCGCAACGAACCCGGCGGCAGGTAGTCCCAGCGGATCGTGGCCGGATAACTCACCGCGGTCAACGGCATGGTTTTGCGCCGCGCGAGCGCCGCCTCGGTCTGACGCGTGATCAGGCGGTGCGCCGCGTCTACCGGCAACAGCTCCGCGCTCTGCGGCCCAGTCCCCCGCTTCGTCTCGCAGGTCACGACCCCGGGAATCCACGCCTGCGCCTCGGCGACGGTCTTGTCATCGCCCGCAACCATCACAACCGGAACGTGATGCTCCGCCGCGATCGCCGCATCCACGCCGATCTCGCCCACCTCGCGTCCGTTCAGCCACATCCCCTGGATCGTCGCCGACGAATAGGAGTGCGCCAACACGGCTCCGGACGTCAGCGCCTTCGCGTGATACCCCAGCAGGATCAGCGCCTCGGCCCCCTCAAGATCCTTGAAACGCACGCCGGGCGTCGCACCCTGAACCAGCCGGGCACGTGCGTCGACCGACTTCGCATTCACGTTCATGCCGCTCCCGTGGCCGTCCCGCACGACGACCCCGGTCGCCCCGGCCGCAAAGCACCCGGCGATGCACGCGTTTATCTCTTCGGCCATCAGCCGCCGCCCCTCCTCCGCCCGCGCACCGCTGACCTGGTCACTGCCGGCAATCCCGCTGCACCCCTCCATGTCCGCGAACACATAGACGTTGAACGCCTGCGCGGAACACGTCAAAAACACGACGGCCCCTAAAACGCCAACCAGCCTGCCGCCGAACGCTGTCGTGTCCATCTTTCCCCCTTGTCGGCAACTTGAGCGCATGATGATCAAGCCTACGATTAAGATTAGGAGGTCGCGCTTCCTTCGTAATCCTAATCATACTCGTAATCTTAATCCTTAAAGAAAGTCACCGCGCCTTTGCTCCCGCTGCGCGGGCGGCGGGCTTGCCTATTTGCTGGGCGTCATCTTACCGTCTTTTCACACCGTCTGCAAGTTGTGGAGATAAGCCTGGAAATCGTCGGTCAGCGGCGCGCGGATGCGGCACGGCTGACCCGACGCCGGATGCCGAAAAACCACCTCATACGCGTGCAGGAAATGACGTGTGCACCCATCGACGGGCTTAGCCCCGTAAAGCGTGTCGTTGACGATCGGATAGCCGCCCAGCGCGAGCTGGCAGCGGATCTGGTGCGTCACGCCCGTGCGGATCGTCACCTCCAGCAGCGTGTTACGCCCCGCCAGCTCCAAAGGCTTGTAGGCGGTCTCCGCGCGCATGCGCCGGTCCGGTGCGGCCAGCGACCGCGCGTCCACCATCTTGCCGCGGAACGCGGGGTGGTGCGCCAGATCGTGTTCGAGCCGGCCGGGCACCGCCACGTGGCCCTCCACCAAGGCGAGGTAGATCTTTTCCACCGCTTGCGACTCGAACTGCGCGCGCAGCCCGCCGAACGCCGCCTGCGTGCGGGCCGCCAGCACGAGTCCCGAGGTGCCGGTGTCGATGCGGTGCAGCGCGCCCGCCATCAGGGGCTGATCGCCCAGCTCCGCGAGTTCGGGGTAGCGCGCCACCAGCCCGTTCATCAGCGTGCCGGTCTCCTCGCTCGTCAGGGGGTGCACCGGCATGCCTGCGGGTTTGTTGGCGACGATCAGGTGCGCATCCGCGAACACGATCCGCACGGGCACCGCCGCATCGGGCCGCACGCGGTTGTCGCACGCCTCTTTCAGCCTCTCGACCGTGACGCCGTCACCGGGACGCAGCTTGTTCCCCTTCAGGCACGGCCGGCCATTCACCTGCACCTGCCCGGCCTCGAGCGCCTGGCGGCAGAACGCGCGGCTGGAGGAAGGGAAGCGCCCCTGCAACACGCTGTCGAGCCGCTGGCCCGCCTCTTCCGCCGTCACCGTAAACCCTGTGTCGCGAATCATGCTTTACCGTGCCGCCGCGGGCGGAGGCGCGAGTTGCTGGAGGCGCTGCGTGGCGTACTGCCCCTGCGCCGAAGCCGCGCCGCCCTGCTGCAGATAGCGCTGATAAGCCTGTGCCGCCTGCTGTTTCTGGCCCTGGCCCTCGTAGGCCATCCCTTTGTAGAACGAGGCGCCTGCGTCGCCCGGGACCTGCCGCTCGAAGGCGTCGAGGTGCGTCAGCGCCGCCGCGTAATGCTTGTTCTGCAGGGCGCACTGCGCCAACACGCCCTGCGCCCGCGCGCCGGAGGGATTCACGCGTGCCGCCAGCGCGGCCGCCTGCTGCGCTTCCGCGAGATTGCCGCCCTTCTGGCTGGCCTGCGCCACCAACATCAGGCCGACGTAATCGTTCGGCGCCAGCCGCAGACCCTGTTCGGCCGCGCTCTTGGCGGCAACAAACTGTTTCTGGGCGAGCTGCGCTTCCGCCGCCGCGAACTGCTTGAGCGCCGGCTTGCTCTTGCGGAGCCCCGCCGTGGCCGCCAGAAACGCGGCCTGATTGTTTGAACCCGCATTCCGCCCCGCGTACTCGGCTTGGATACGGGTCTGCGCGGCCTGCAGTCGCGCCGCGCTCATCGGATGCGTGGAGAACATCTGCTCAAGGGCCGAAGGGCTGGCGCCGCTGATGCGCACCAGCAGTTGCATCAAATCCACCATGCCCTTCGGATCGTAGCCCGCGCGCACCATGTACATCAGGCCGCCCTGATCCGCCTGGCGCTCCTGCTCGCGGCTGTAGCTGGCCAGAACCACGGCGCTGCCCAACTGGCCGGCCGTGCCGGCCAGCTCCGCCCACGAACTGCCTTTGCTCGCCAGATACCCCCGCGTGCCCGAGACCAGCGCATCGTACACCGTGCTCTTGCTCATCGCCGCGGCGGTGTGCCCGCAATTCACGTGCGCAATCTCGTGGCCCAGCACCGCCGCCAACTGCGCCTCGTTCTCCAACTCGGCCATCATCCCGCGCGTAATCGCGATCGTCCCGTCGGGAAAGGCGTAGGCGTTGATGTAGACGGCATTGACCACCTGGAAGCTGAACGGCATATCCGGATAGACCACATCGGCCGACTTCAGCGTCGCAACCAGGCGGCGCCCAACCTGTGTGACGTAGGCGTTGACCTGCCCGTCATTAAAGACGCCGTAGTCCGAGGCGAGCTGTGACGGCGCGGCCTGCTTGGCGAGCGTGATCAGCTCGCCCTTGCCCACCAGGCTGAACTGCTGCTGGCCGGTGATCGGGTTGGTGACGCAGCCCGCGGCCAGCGCAAGGAGAGACACGGCCGCCAGACGGGTCAAACGCCGGACCTGGAACCCTGAACCCTGCCTCATGGCATTCCCTCCTGCTTTGGCATCGCCGCGATCTCCGGCACCTCGCCGAACCGGTCGCCCGGCTGCATCGGATGTCCGTTCAAAAACGACTTGCCGTCCATGCGGCGGCTGCCGTCCGGCTGCACCGCCGTCAGGCACAAGGGCGCGTCGCCGGTCGTCACCACCGCGCCGATCGGCGAGAGCGCGCAGACCGATCCCGGCGCCAACCTCTCCGAGCCCTCCACCGCCTCTTTCAGGATCTCAGCCTGCAACACCTTCAGCCGCCCGGAAAACCCGGGCTTGGACAGGCGCAGCGGCAGAAAGGTGAAGGCGCCCGGCCAGGGGTCATACGCGCGGATGCGCCGCTCGATCACGGCGGCCGGCAGCGACCAGTCGATCAGGCCATGGTTCTTCTGCATCTTCGGCGCATACGTGGCCCGCGCGTGATCCTGCGGCTCGCGCGTGAGCCCGCCGCCGATCATCAGCTTCAGCGCCTTGACCATGGTGACCGCGCCCAGGATCGCCAGCCGGTCCATCAGCGTCACCGCGGTGTCGTCAGAACAGATCGGCTCGACGGCTTTCAGCAGCATGTCGCCGTTGTCCATCCCTTCCGCCATCAGCATGACCGTCACGCCGGTCACCTCTTCGCCCGCGGCGATCGCGGCCTGCACGGGCGCCGCGCCGCGGTACTTGGGCAGGAGGGAGAAGTGGCCGTTGACACAGCCGTGCGGCGCGAGCGACAGCAGACGCTTGCCGAGAAACTGGCCGAACGCCACCACCACGATCACGTCGGGCTTGAGCTGCTCGATCTGCGCCAGCACCTCGGGCGCATTGACCTTCTCGGGGGAAATGACGGGGTGCAGCCCTTGCAGCGTGGCATACGCCTTGCAGGGGCAGGGGGTGAAGCGCTGGTGCCGGCCCGAGGGACGATCCGGCTGAGTCACGACGCCGACGACTTTCAGCAGCGGTGACTTTAAGATCGCCCTAAGCGCGGTGGCCGAGGCTTCTGACGAACCCATGAAAACAATACGCATGCCCGATTTCCTGTTACGTGAGAAATTCGCCGTATTTTAGCACATGCTCCATCAAAGGTCGCACAGAAAAACGCGGCGATGCGCAACACGTCCCCCGACGGAGACGTGCTTCAGTCGCTCCCCAGCAGTTCGCGCAGCCGCGCGGCCGAGTGCGTCTTCACCTCGTCGAACAGGTTGCGCCCGTGCGTGTCGATGCCGACCACCGCCTCGAACGCCTCGACCTCCAATTGCCACAGCGCCTCGGTCGCGCCAAACGTGTCGAGGAAGCACACGCCCTCCACGCGCTTGATCCGCTGCGCGAGCAGCGCCGCCGCGCCGCCCACGGCCTGCAGGTACACGCAGCCGCACCGCGCGCAGGCCGCCTGGGTGGCGGCGCCCATGCCGCCTTTACCGATGACCAGCCGCACGCCGTGACGCGCGATGATCTCCGCCATGTAGGGCTCCTCGCGCGCCGAGGTGGTCGGCCCCGCCGCCACCACGCGCCACCCCTCGCCCTGCGGCACCACCACCGGGCCGCAGTGGTAGAGCGCGCCGTCGCGCAGGGAGACCGGGCAGGCGCCGCCCTCGGCCAGATGCTTGTGCAGCCGGTCGCGTCCCGTAAAGACGCGCCCGTTCACCTGCACGATCTCGCCGGCGCGCAGCGCGCGCACCGCCTCCTCGGAAAAGGGATACCGAAGCTGTTTCATCTTCACCCCAGCCATTCGACCGTGCCTTCCGTCATCCGCACGCCGCGGCGCCGGCAGGCCCAGCACATGTAGGCGACCGTCACAAAATACGAGGCGGGCAGGCGCGGACGCACGGCGATCTTGACCCCGAGCAGCGTGGTCCCGCCGCCCAAGCCCATGGGCCCTATGCCGAGCCGGTTGGCCTCGTCCAGGACGCGCCGCTCCAGCGCGGCCAGTTCCGGCTCCGGCGACGCGTCATCCAGCGGACGCAGCAGCTGCCGCTTCGCCACCAGAAAGCCTTCGGCGCGGTCAGCCCCGATGCACACCCCCAGCACGCCCGGCGCGCACCCGAAGCCCTGCGCGCGCCACACCGCCTGCAGCAGGCACTTGCGCACCCCCTCGAGGTCGCGCCCGGCGTTCAGCGCCTCATCCGGCAGGCTGAACTGGGCGCTCATGTTCTCGCTGCCGCCGCCCTTCTGCATCAGCCAGACCTCGAACTGCCGAAGGCCCGGAACGCCTGGTCCGCCGGAAGGCTCGGGGTCAACCTGCTCGAAATGGCACGCGGGCCACCCCTCCGTGACGTTCGTGTCAACCGACTTCCCCGAAAGCGTCTCGATGGTGTTGCGGCGCAGCCATCCCCGCTCGGTGGCGGCCAGAACCGCTGCCCGGGCGGCATGCTCCAGCGCCTGCGTGTCCGTGCCGCGCGGCACCCGCCAGAAAAAGGTCAGCGTGCCGGTGTCCTGGCACAGCGGCGTGGACTGCGCCCGCGCGAGGCCCGTGTTCGCCACCAGCGACTGCAGCAGCACCGCCGCCTGGGACTGCGCCGGCTCGGCGGCCGCCGCCGAGCACAGCGCGGCCTCCACATCCGACGGCAAGTCGCTGGTGGTCCGGCGGATCAGATCGGCTAACGTGTCAATCCAGTTCATGCGTCATCCGGCTCCCCAATGTGCCATCCCTCGATCCGCGGTGGCCCCGCCGCGGGGCGCGTTCAGAAAGCGCGCGCTACCTTTCGCTGACAACCACCCACGGATTGTCGTGCCCCAGCGACTGCAGCAACGGCGCCAGGTAGGCGTCCGGCACGCACAGCGAGCCGAAACCGCGGCCCAGCGCGATGTCGGGCTTGACGATCCCATGGTAGTCCGACCCTCCCGTCGGCAGCAGCTCCAGTCTCTTCGCCAGACGCAGCAGGGTCACGGTCTGTTCCTGATTGTACTCCGAATACACGGCCTCGACGCCCGCGAGCCCCAGCGCCTTCAGGCTGCGCAGCCCGGCCTCCAGTTTGGCGTCGTCCGTCTCCCACGTGAACGGGTGCGCGATCACGGCGACGCCCCCCGCCTCGCGGATCATGCGGATGCCCTCCTCGGGATAGAGCCGGTAGCGGTCCACATAGGCCGGGCGCCCCTTCGCCAGATAGCGCTCAAAGGCCTCGGCCACCGACGAAACGTAATCGCGGTCGATCAGCGCCTGCGCAAAGTGCGCCCGTCCGATCACATCCTCTCCCGCGCACGCCTGCACCTCGGACCATTCCAGCTCAAGCCCCATCTCGTTCAGCTTGGCCAGGATCTGGTCGTTGCGCCAGGCGCGGCCATTCAACACGCGGTCCAGGCTTTCCTTCACCAGCGGATATTCGGGGTTCAGCCCGTAGCCGAGAATATGCAGCGTGCCATGCCCCTCTTCGACCGCGGCGCTGATCTCGACGCCCGCGATGCCGGTCATCCCCTGGCTGCGGCAGGTTGCCAAAAACTCCTCAACCCCGCCCATGTTGTCGTGGTCGGTCAGCGCCATCGCCGTCAGTCCGGCCTGCCGTCCGCGGAGCACCAATTCCTCGGGCGTTTCTGAACCGTCTGAATTCGTGGAATGCAGATGCAGGTCGATCATGGTGCTCCGTGGACCGTGTAGGCCCTGCGCGACTGCTCCTCCGCAACGTTGGCGAAAAAGGCGGCGATCGCCGCGTCGTATTGCGCGGTGTGGGCAAAGGCCTTTTTCATGAGGCACAGCCGCGTCGCCAGACCCAACGTGCCGCGCTGCGCGCCCAGCTCGCCGAGCAGCGACGCGTAATCGGCGGGATCGGTCACCGACGCCACGCGCAGGTAGTTCTTGGCCGACGCCCTCACCATGCAGGGGCCGCCGATGTCGATATGGGTGCGCGCCTCTTCGGGGGTCACGCCGAGCCGCGCCACGGCCTGCTTAAACGGGTAGAGGTTGACCACCACCATGTCGATCGCCACCGCCTGCGTGCGCGCGAGATCCTGCTGATGCGCGCTGTTGTAAGTCTCGCTCAGCAGGCCGAGGTAGATTTTGAAATCCAGCGTCTTCACCAGGCCGCCCTGCATCTCCGGCTGTCCCGTGTAGTCGGAGACCGGCACCAGGTGCTTCCGCGCCAAGACGGGCCCGAGAATCTGGCCCACCGCCGTGTAGGTGCCGCCCGTTGACAAGATCCGCACATCAGGACAAGCCTGAACCAGGCCCGGCACAAACGTCTCCAGGCCGGTTTTGTCCGACACGCTCATCAAGACGTGACGCACCGCCACGCGGTCATCAATCTCCCCCACCACATTCAAAGCCATACGAACTCCTTTTGCGGCCCCTTGTCCGCCATGCGGAATAAGATAAGCGTAAGCGGGGTGTTTTGCAACTGCCGACTAAGAATCCTTGCATATTTCCGGGCTTCGGCTTATCCTTTCGCCCTCTTTTTCAAAGGGATACCATGCTCTGTACGCTTCTCAAAGCCAAATTGCACCACTTGCGCGTGACGCAGGCGGACAAAGAATACGAAGGCAGCCTGACCATCGACGAGGATCTGATGGATGCCATCGGCATCCTGAACTACGAAAAGCTGCTGATCGCCAACCTCGACAACGGCAAGCGCTTAGAGACCTATGCGATCAAAGGCCCGCGCGGCAGCGGCGTCGCCTGCCTGAACGGCGCGGCGGCTTACAAAGGCACGATCGGCGACCGCCTGATCGTGATGGTCTGGTGTCAGCTCGACGACACCGAGCGCCCGCACCACCACCCCAAGATCGTGCGGCTCGACGAGAAGAACCGCATCGTCGCCGCGGCGGTGTGAGGGGAACGCAGCCTGTCAGGGGTTTAGGCTGTCAGACGCTTAGGCAGACCTGGTTTGCGGACAGAGGCATACGCTGCCCCGTTCCCCGGCCTCACCTAACAGCCTAACAGCCTAGACACACCTGTCAGCCTGAGCCGCGCCTTTCCGGCGCGGCTAGGCCAGCAGATGCGAGGCCGCGTCGCCGCCCTCGGCCTGCGCCAAGACCATCGCGGCCGTGATGCGGATGTCCTTGAGCTTGCTGTTGCCAGGGGCCTCGTACATGATCTCCATCATGAGATCTTCCATGACCGCCCGCAGTCCGCGCGCGCCCGCCTTGCGCTTCATCGCCAGCTTGGCCATCTCGCGCAGCGCCGCCTCGTCGAACGCCAGCTTCACGCCTTCCATCGCGAGCAGCTTCTGATACTGCCGCACCAGGCAGTTCTTGGGCTCGGTCAGGATCCGGACCAGGTCGTCCTCGGACATGTCGCACATCGAGGTCAACACCGGCAAACGTCCCACGAACTCGGGAATCAGGCCGAAGCGGATCAGGTCTTCCGGCTGCACCGCCAGCGGCACCGGCTTGTCGCTCTTCGCGCGCACCTTGCGGGCGGCGGCGTTCTGTTCGGCGTACCCGATCGTCTGGCGGCCCTCGCGCTGATGCACGATCGAGTCCAGCCCGACGAACGCGCCGCCGCAGATGAAGAGGATGTTCCGCGTGTTGAGGGCGATGTACTCCTGCTGCGGATGCTTGCGCCCGCCCTGCGGCGGCACGCGGGAAATTGTGCCCTCGAGAATCTTCAGCAGCGCCTGCTGCACGCCCTCGCCGGAAACGTCGCGCGTGATCGACACGTTCTCGGTCTTGCGGGCGATCTTGTCGATCTCGTCGATGTAGATGATGCCGCGCTCGGCCTTGCCCACGTCCATGTCCGCGGACTGCAGGAGATACAGCAGGATATTCTCCACGTCCTCGCCGACATAGCCGGCCTCGGTGATCGTGGTCGCGTCCGCGATCGCGAACGGCACGTCCAGCATGCGGGCGAGCGTCCGCGCGAACAGGGTCTTGCCGCAGCCGGTCGGGCCGATCATCAGGATGTTGCTCTTCTCGATCTCCACATCCGCGAAAGCGTCGTCCTTGCCGCCGGTCGGCTGGGTCAGCCGCTTGTAGTGGTTGTGGACCGCCACGGACAGCATCTTCTTCGTGCGCTCGTGCCCGATGAGGTACTGGTCGAGGAACTGCTTGATCTCGGCCGGCGGCGGCACCTTCAACGCAGGCAACGTGCCGGCGCCCGCCTTCTTCTTGCCGGGCGCGTTCTCGGCCACGATCCGCGTGCAGATCTCCACGCAGTCGCTGCAGATGTTGGCCCCGGGGCCGGGAATGATCATGGCCCCGGCTTTCTCGTCTTTGCCGCAGAACGAGCAGACCACGTTTTCCGGGGGCGTAGGGGTGCGACGGGCCATAGTTATTTCTCCGGGAGGCGCTTCGTGAGCACCTCGTCCACAAGTCCGTAAACTTTGGCCTCTTCGGCCGACATGAAGAAGTCGCGTTCCGTGTCGTTCGACAACACCTCGACGCTCTTGCCGGTATGGACGGCCAGGATCTCGTTCAGGCGGTCCTTGAGGCGCAGAATCTCCTTGGCCGCGATGCTGATGTCCGAGGCCTTGCCTTCCGCGCCGCCCCAGGGCTGATGGATCATGATGCGGGCGTTCGGCAGCGAGAAGCGCTTGCCTTTGCGGCCCGCCGCCAGCAACACCGCGCCCATGCTCGCCGCCTGGCCTACGCAGTAGGTGGCCACGTCGCAGGTGATGAACTGCATGGTGTCGTAAATGGCGAGCCCGGCCGTGACCGACCCGCCGGGCGAGTTGATGTAGACCGAGATCTCCTTGGTCGCGTCCTGCGACTGCAGGAAGAGCAACTGGGCGATGATGACATTGCTGACATCGTCGTTGATCCCCGTCCCGATGAACACGATGCGGTCCTGCAACAGCCGCGAATAAATATCATACGCGCGCTCGCCGCGTCCGGTCTGCTCGACCACGATCGGAACCAGCATCGTTCCTTGGCTTACGTTCATGTCACTCCTCCTACAAAACTTAGGGACTGGGTCGCGGGGTGGCCGCTCGTTAGCGTTTGGCCTCTTCCAGGAGGAAACGCATCGTTTTCTCGTCGCGGATCTGAGACCGCAGCGTGTCCATCCGCTCGTTCTTTTCAATCTGCGCGCGGAGCTGTTCGGGCTTCATGCGGAAATCCACCGACAGCTCGGCGATCTTCTGATCCACCTCCGCGTCCGTCAGCGTGATATTCTCCAGCTCCGCAATGCGCCCGAGCACGTACCGCACCCGCAGCTGCCGTTTGGCGCTCGCCGTGGCGTTCTCGATGATGGCCTCGCGGTTCTTCTCCAGATCCTCGCGCGTCAGGCCGCGGTAATGCGCCTCGTTCATCATGCGGTCCAGCGTGGTGTTGATCTCGTCCGAGACCTGCGACTCCGGCAGCTCGAACTCGCTCTTCTTGAGCAGGAACTCGATGATCGTCTGCTCGCGCCGCTGCTTCTCCGCCTGCTGAGCCGACTCGCCCAGGTTGGTGCGGGTTTGATCGCGCAGCTTGTCCATGGAATCGATCTTCACCTGCGCGAGCAGCTCCTCGTCCTTCGGCAGCACGCGCATGCGGACGGTCTTCACCGTCACGCTGTAAACCGCCTTCTGGCCGCGCAGCGCCGCCACCGGCTGCTCCTTGTCGAACTTGAACTTGACCTCGGTGGACTCGCCCGCCTTCATGCCCTTGATCGCATGCACGATTTCGGGAAGGAAGCGGTCCTCCTCCACCTGAATCCAGAAGTCGGTGCCTTCGGCGATGGCCTTGGCATCGGGCGCGACGTCTTTGACGGGCTGTCCGTTGATCAAGCCGACGAAATCGATGCTCACCAAATCGCCCGCCTCGACCCCGTGCCCGGCCGGCGCCTCCTCAAACTTGGCGAACGCCTTGCGCAGCCGGTCGAGATGCTCGGCCACCTGCTCCTCGGTGACCACCGGCTCTTCGAACGTGACCGGAACCTTCTTATAATTCGGCAGTTCAAACGAGGGCTGCACATCCAGCGTCATCGCGAAGGTGATGCCGGTTTCCGGCGAGAAGAGCATGTCGCCGACATCCCGCAGCGAAACCATCTTGATTTTCTCTTGCTCAAGGGCTTTACGGTAAAGGGTCCGGAACAGGCGCCCCTGGACCTCTTCGGTAATCTCCTTGTAAAAGTCGCGCTTGACGATCTCGCGCGGGACCTTGCCCTGACGGAAACCGGGGACGCGTCCGTGCTGCATGAACGATTTCACCACGTCTTCATAATCGGTCCGGGTCTCGTCCGCCTCGGCCTTGACGATCACTTTGACCTTGCAGGGCCCGATATGCTGCGTATCCACTTTCATCCTGAAAAACCTTTCACAAACTTTAAGCCAACAAAAAAGGGGCATTAAGAATAGCACGCCCGCCGTTTCACTTCACGTAAAAACTGCATCGCGCGACGCGGCACGCTTCGCCTGTGCCGGAACATCGCGCATCACCCGAGGACTCGCGCTTGGCGGAGGTCCTAGGCCTCTTTGATGCTGACCAGGAACTCCGCGTTGCTCTTGGTGTTCTTGATCCGCTTGATGATCATCTCCATGGCTTCGACCGGAGGCACGCCGTTGAGCGCGCGCCGCAGAATCCACGTGCGGTTCAGCTCCTCCGGATAGAGCAACAGCTCCTCCTTGCGGGTGCCGGACTTCTCCATGTTGATGGCCGGGAACACGCGCTTGTCCACCAGCTGGCGGTCGAGACAGAGTTCCATGTTGCCCGTGCCCTTGAACTCCTCGAAGATCACGTCGTCCATGCGGCTGCCGGTGTCGACCAGCGCCGTGGCGATGATCGTCAGGCTGCCGCCGTTCTCGATGTTGCGGGCCGCGCCGAAAAAGCGTTTCGGCTTGTGCAACGCGTTGGCGTCCACGCCGCCCGAGAGGATCTTGCCGCTGTGCGGCTGCACCGTGTTGTAGGCGCGCGCCAGACGCGTGATGCTGTCGAGCAGGATGACCACGTCGCGGCCGCTTTCGACCTGGCGCTTCGCCACCTCGATCACCATTTCCGCAACCTGCACGTGCCGCTCGGGCGCCTCGTCGAAGGTCGAGCTCAGCACCTGAGCCTTGGTGTTCCGTTGCATGTCGGTCACCTCTTCAGGCCGCTCGTCGATCAGCAGGATGATCAGCATCGCGTCCGGATGGTTCTCCGAGATCGAATTGGCCACCTTCTGCAACAAGACGGTCTTGCCCGTGCGCGGCGGCGCCACAATCAGTCCGCGCTGGCCGAAACCGATCGGCGTGAAGATGTCCATCACGCGCATCGCCACCTCGTCGGGGGAGGTCTCCAAGCGGATGCGCCGGTCGGGGAAGAGCGGCGTCAGATTCTCGAAATGCACGAGGCGGCGCGCCTCGGCGGCGGGCTTGCCGTTCACCGTGTCCACGCGGCCGAGGGCGAAGAAGCGCTCCTTCTCCTTCGGATCACGCACCGGCCCCTCAACCTGGTCACCCGTCCGCAGGGCAAAGCGACGCACCTGCGAAGGCGAGGCGTAGACATCCTCCGGGCATTGCAGATAGTTGCTCTTGGGCGCACGCAAAAAGCCGTACCCGTCCGGCAGAATCTCCAAAACGCCGCTCGTGATCACCGTGCCGCCGCGGCGCAGGTAACTGCGGATGATCTCGAAAATAATCTCGTGCTTGCGCATCTGCGCGAGATCCTCGGGATTGGCGTTCGGCAGGAGCGCCTGCAACTCGGGGACCTCTTTCTTCTGCAGGTCGGTCAGATAGAGGTCCGGCAGGTTCTCGTGGTTCGGCGGCTGGCAACCCTCCCCCGCCGGCCCGCGGCCGGCCGCCTGCGAGACATCCTCCGGCAAGGGCCCGGGCTGCTGGCCCGCATACGGCGCCCCGGGGCCGGCCGGCGGCTGATCATAATCGCCCATGCCGTGAGGCCCCGCCGGCTTCATCATGCCGCCCCGCGGCGCGCCGCCGCCGCGCTGATGGTGCTTCTGCGGACGCTGGGGGCGTCTTCCGGCGTGGCCGCCGTGGCCGCCGTTGTCGCGGCGCTCGCCCCGGTCCGCCGAAGGCCGTGCGACCGGATTGGTGGGCGGGCGCGGACCGAAACGTCCCCACCTTGCGGGGGGCGGAGCACCGGCTGGTTCTTGTTTCGCGGACTGCCCCTGCTGGCTATCCGGATTGCTCGGGGTCTCTTGCTCAGTACTCATTCGAACCTCTCTATAAGGAAGCGATACACTCTGGCCGCCTCCAGCGCCAACGCGGTCGCGTCGGCATCGTTATTCACCACGAGATGCGACCGTGCGGCTTTTTCCGCAACCGGCATCTGCGCGGCAATGCGCCGCCGGGCCTGCTCTTCCGAAAGCCCCCTGGCGCGCGTTAACCGTTCAAGTTGAACCGCCTCGCTCGACACGAGGCAGATAATCACATCCCACTCTGCGTCCCATCCCACCTCGAACAGAAGGGGGATCACCGCAGCCTTCACGCGCTGGCCGGGTTCGGCCAGCCATGCTTCAAAAGCCGCCTTCACCAGCGGATGGACCACGCCGTTCAGACGCGCCCGCGCCGTGTCGTCTCCGAAGACCAGCGTCCCCAGCGACGCCCGGTCGATCCCGCCGTCCGGCCGGCGCACGCCCTCGCCAAAAAGACCGGTGATCGCGTCCACAGCCGCGCCTCCCGGCTCTTCCAGCCGATGGACCACATCGTCCGCGTCAAGAACATCCGCTCCCAACTGGCCCAGATAGTGGGAAAAGAGACTCTTGCCGCATGCAATGCCGCCCGTTATGGCAACCCGCATGATCATTCAGATAAGTGGCAGACGCCAGAAGGGCATCCGCCTTCGGTCAAGATAACCCTGAAGTGTGACAGCCCACAGGCGGGCGTCACATGAAAGATAACGGGGATTCGATCGGTGTGGCCCGCGGAACGAACCGCAGCCGTACGGCACCTGTCTCATAACCGCGAGGGACGGTTCCCCGAACCGTCGACCTGCTCTGGCGGCGGCAACCGTTAAGGCCGCCGCTGCTAAAAATGCTGCATCGTGAAACGGTTCACGGCCCTGCCTGAGCAGGGCCGCGAACCAGAGAACATTACTTGGCGGCCGCTTCCGGAGCCGGGGCCGAGACCGTCGTCATCGCATGCCCCTGGCCCGACACCGTACCGGCATCACTCCCGCCGCCCATCAGCGCCGACTCCCCGCCGCTCGTGCGCACCGAGCGTCCGGCCGGATCCACCAGCCGCGCCGTCACGAACACCAGCAGGTTGCGCTTCTCGGACTGCTCGGACTTGCTGCGGAACAGTCGTCCGATGTAGGGCATGTCGCCCAGGAAGGGGATCTTGTCCTCGATCGTCGTGCGGGCCTCGGTGATCAAGCCACCCATCACCACCGTCGCGCCGTTATAGATCGAGAGCTGGGTCTGGACCGAGCGCACATGGAAGAAGGGCTGCTCCATCGGCAACTCCGTGTAAGCGATCACCGGGGGCGAGAACACACCCGTCACCGTGTTAATGAAGCCGGGGTTGACCGTCTTCGGGATCTTCGTGCCGTAATTCTTCCACACGGGCTCGGAAACGACCTGCGGATTGAGCATCAGGTTGATCATCTGGCCTTCGGCGGAAACCTCCGGCACGACTTGCAGGATCACGCCGACCTCGCGCATCTCGAAGTTCTGGGGCTCGACCATCGCCAAGGGGTCGGACGCGCCGCCGCCGGTGATGCTGCCGCCGCTGGACTGCTGCGACATCGTCACCTCGAACTCGGTCGGGTAGATATACTCGGTCACAACCTTCATCACCGCTTCCTGTCCGGACTTGGTCACCACTTTCGGCGCCGAGAGCAGGTCCGTGTCGGAACGCTGGCTGAGCATGTGCAAGATCATCGAAAGATCCGCATTGCCCAGGAAGGCGTTGACCTTCATAAACTTGTCGTTGTTGCTGGCACCCTCGCCGGAGATCGGGTTGCCGGTCGTGCTCAGGTAGCGGTTGCCGGTCGTGTAGGCCGTGCCGTCGATCGAGTTCACGCTGGCGTTGTGATTGAGCGCGTCCACCAATCCGGCCTGCCCTGCGCCCGCCGTCACGGGGTGCGTGCCGGTGGCGTCGGTGACGTACCCAGCCGTCCCGTCCATGCTTCCGGGTTTCTGATAGGGCTGATACGCGTACAAGGGGTTGCCCTGCGAATCGCTCATCGGATTGCCGGCCGCGTCCGTGAGCGGCACCTGCACGTTGCTGTGCTCCTTCATGTTCAGCGCCTTGTCAAGGAACCCGCCCGCGTCAAAGCTGAAGTCGCTGTTGAGCAGCCACTCGAAGCCGAGCGAATTAAGGTCCTTCTGCGAGACTTCCACGAAGCGGGCCTCGATCTCGATCAGGCGCGGGGTCACGTTCAAATCCTCGAGCACCTGCTCGAACACCGCGAGCTGTTCGGAGGTGTTGGTCACGCGCAGTTTGCCGATGGTGGCCATATACGAGATCGACGAGCCGTCGGGCCACACCACGCCCATCTGCTGGAAGAAGACTTTCCAGTCCTGCTTGGCCTCCATGTTCTTCGTCGTCATGAAGGTGTTCTCGCCGCCGGCGGCGCCCGCGCCCGCCCCGAGCTCGCTCTGGGCCGAAGAGACGCGCTCGGACAAGGTGGCCAAGACGTTATACGAGCGGGTGACCAGCTCGGCGTCGGGATCATTCGCGGGGACGATCATCACGATGTTGCCGCGGATGCGGAACTTCATGCCCGTCACATCGCAAACCAATTTGAGCGCATCATAGAGGCTGATGAACCGGGCACTCAGCGCCGAGATCTGCGGCACGCCGCCCGCCTGGGACGAAGCCGCAGGGGCCGCGAAGGGGTCAGCCGACGCGGGCGCCGCCGGTTCGGCCGTGGCCGCGGGGGCGGAATTCGACGACAGCTTGAGCACCAGGTTCACGCCGCGCTGCTCGACCGGAATCTCGGGTTTGTCATAGTCACGGCTGGCCTGTTTGAAGAAGTCGACCGCGTCAATGATCGTGGCCGGCGGGCGGAACGTGACCTCGGGAATCACGATCTCCTTCAGCTTCTGCTGGACGATCTGCTCGGAGGTCTTGGTGCCGCTGATCTGGGCGACCTTTTGCTTCGAGGTCACATCGCCCTTGCCCTTGGGCAACTGCGAGCTCTCGATGGCATAGCGCTCAGGCGTCCAGGTTTTGCGCACGTCTTTGATCATCAGGCTGCGGGTGGCTTCAAACTCCACGTCCGCAACATCCTTCATGCGGTCGGCAATCCGGTCGCGCAGTTCCATGGCTTCGGTGTTGAAGGGGTAGTCGCGCAACACCAGTTCGCACGACTCCAAGGCTTTGTCATACTCGGCCGTCGTGAAAAATTGGCGGGAGCGGCGGAGGAGGCGGCGGACCTCATCGCGCTGTTCTTTGTAGTCGGCGTCATTGATGCGATGGGAAATGCTCGTCACGTCTGCGGCGGTTTTGGCCGGCTCCTTCTTTAACGTCTCAACCAACCGTCCAGCCTGGGGGTGACCGCGTTCGAGCGCCTGCGACGCCAAGGGCAGGGCCTTTTCGTAGTCGCCTTTCTTCATGGCCAGCTTGGCGTCACGATAGAAAGCCTCGCTGATGCCAGCCGCAGCTTCATCGCGCGCGGCCATGGTGTCGGGGCGGTTGCCGATAAAATCAAGAGCCTGCTTGTATTGATCGCGGGCCAGCGGATAGTCACCGTCGCGCAACGCTTTACGGGCGGTCGCCAGTGACGCGTAGCCGTGGTCATCCAGCGACTTGCGGCGGAGGGTCTCCAGCGTCAGCAGTTCAGAAACGAGACTGCCGGTCTCACTCGTCTCGGGTGCGGCAGCCGCAACCGTGGCCGGCGCGACCTCGACGGGTTTCTCGGCCACCGCAGCGGGGGCGGCTTCGGCGGGCTTCTCCGCGACAGGCGCAGGAGCGGCCTCGGCGGGCTTTTCCATGGCGGGAACGGGAGCGACTTCGGCGGGCTTCTCCACGACGGGAGCGGGGGCGGGCGCGGCCTCGGCCGGCTTTTCCATGACGGGAGCGGGCACGACTTCAGCCGGCTTTTCCGCCACCGCGGGCGCGGGCGCAGCCTCCGCCGGCACAGCAGCGGCGGGAGCCTCTTGTTTAGGAGCAACGGCCGCAGGCTTCTGCTTGCCACCAAGATCCTGCAGCAGCGCTTCGAGGTCATCTTGCGCGTACAGACAAGTTATTGCACCGCAAGCCACGACAGAAACACTCACAACTAACAACCACCTTGAACTGTGCGTCATCTGGGGAGACTCCTCTTTATGTGGCAGCTTTTTGACCTTTGAGCAGTAAAATGAATGCCCAATATACCTTGATTCAGAAAACTAATCAAGCTTGCGAACAACTTTTTGTTGTCCGGTCGCTTCGTTCTCTATCACAACCGACGTTGTCACGTTATCGACAGAAACCACACGGTATGTTTCATCGCGCATCTTGAACTTGCCGCCTTCCAACGCCGTATACTCGGTGTTGTCCAACGGCAACACGATGATCGCTTCAACATCTGTGTTTTTACTGCCTTCGTTGAGCCTCAACGTCACTTCCTTGCCGTCAGACTGGCGTTTGACAACAACCGTCGATACATCCACCCGCGACTTGATGCCGGGCATATTGGGGTTTTCGCGCTCCTCGGACTTGACGTCCAGCTTGCCGGCCGTATAGCCGGAGTCGCCGATCGGCTGCCCCTCGCGCACCCAGTACGTTTTCCGGCTCGCCCCGGCATGGTTGAACACCAACTGCATGCCGTCGGGCATTTTATTCACGCCGCTGAAAATGATCGGCAGGCGTTTGCCCCGCAGCTCTTTGACGCGCAACAGGTTGACCAGCGCCGGATGAGATTTCGGGTCTTTCGGATCTGTGCCGGCAAGAAACTCTTCGAGATTGTTAAAGGCGTCACTGTCGAGATCGCCCTTCGCGTCGGCCGGATCCTGAGGGTTCAGGCCCCACTGGATTTCGACACTGTCCGGTATCTGATCTTTATCCGAATCGAGTTTCGGATCAAACTCGGGCGGGGTCGGTTGCACCGCGTCGCAGAAGGGGCACTTCACCGCCGCATACGGAATCGGCTTTTGGCACGTGGGCGAAACGCAGGTCACGCGGGTCTCGGGGGCCATAAACCCGGCCTGCCGGGCCTTGGGCGATTCCAGTTGGATCGGCGTGCGCGCCAGACGCGCGGACGCCTCGTATTCGGCCAGATCCATCGGCGGAACAAGTTCCGATTTCGGCTTGAGGCCCTCGAGCTGCCGGATGTACTTCGACTCCTCTTTTTTGCGCGCCGTACCCGCATTGGTCAGGTAGAAGAGCGAGATCAAAAGGAAGATCAGCACGGCGACCGCAATGAGCTTGTCATATTGACGGATAAAAGGAAGGTTGGGGTTGATTTTCAAGGCCACGACTTACACTCCCTTAAATGAATAGACGTCAATGTCAAGTTTCACGCTTACCGGCGGCTCAAGCTCCGGATCGGTCACGATCCGCTCGGCATGCGTCAGCGTGGCGGTGTCGACGACCGCGGCACCCTCCGCCGTGCTGTCTTTTTTCTTCGAGGTGCGTTTGGCCAGAGGGTCATCGGTCTTGCGAAACTCGGTCTCGGCCACCACCACAAACAGATCCATGGCTGCCAGCCGGTTCAGCGCATCGATGAAAGCGGACGGCCGGGTCTTGAACTCAAGGGTGAAGCGCTGCTTCGAGAAGAACTCGCTCGTGTTGCTGACAGCGGCCGCGGCCGCCGGCGCCCGTCCGCTATCGTCGCGGCGCCGCTTCCGGCGGTTGGAGTTATCATCCTGTTTAGGCTGGTCGGCGCTTTGCTCGTCGAAGGTTTCACGCGTCACCGTCTCCAGCGAGAGGATGTTGGCGGCAAACAGTTCTTTGCACAGCAGCTCGATGATCGTCAGCTGCTGCGAGAGCTGCGCCACATGTTCCGACGCGGGCAGGCTGTCGGACGTGCCCAGGTACTTGTCGAAACCGAAATTGAAACCTGCGGCCACCACTTTTCCGTTGACCGTGCCGATCTGGGACGACAGCCTGCGCACCGTCGCTTGCAGCGTCTGCTTGAAACCGGTCGGGCTCATCTGGTCGACCTGCAAATCTCCTTTGTGCACCAGGTTCGACGCCGTGACCAGCCAGGCCTCGAGCGACTTCCGGTCCTCTTTGACGCGGGCGATGTTTTCCGCGCTCGGAAAAACCTTCTCGTTGTAGAGGCTCTGCAGCTCCTCATACTTCTGATTACGCTCTTCCGCCGCCGCATTCTTGGCCATCATCGCCGAGAACAGGAACCACCCCGCGCCCAGGCAGACCGCCGCCATGAGGACCCCGCAAACACCCAGTATGATTTGATGACGTTTCATCGTGCAGTCGCATCCTTCGGGTCGGCTGACGTCGCCAACGCCGCCTCGATTGTGAATTCAATCAAATACGCCTCGACATCTTTAACGCCAACAATCTTGACGTCCTGCGCCTCTTTGCCGAACACCGACTGGGTCTTCAGCCGGTCGCGGAGTTCTTCGACGGCGGTGGCGGTGCGGCCCGCCGCCTTGGCCTTCTCCTCGATCACCTTCAGCTTGTCGGCCCACCCGCGGCCGACGATGCGCAGGCCGGTGACCGCGCCGTTCGCGTCTTTCACGGGCCCCATCTCCGTCAGCCACATGCCCTCGAACAGGCTCTTGCGTATCGCGTCGACCCGTTTCAGCCACGCGGTCCGCTCCTTGATCACGTTCTTCACCGCCTCGGCCTTGCGCTCAACCTCCTCTTTCGACTTCTCGACTTTGGCTAAGCTGGCCTTTTTCGTCTGGCACGCGGCTAATTTGGCGGCGACCTGTTCGTTCTGGAACGCGTAGAGCTTTTGCATCTGATTCTCGTACATCGTCCAGATGCCGAGACTCAGCAGCACGCCCGCCGCCGCCAGCCCGAAGAACGGAATGCGCTTTTTGAAAGACTTGCGCTTGACGATCTCCGGCGGCATCAGGTTGATCTCGACCGGGCAAGCCAACGAACGCCGCAGGGCCAAGCCCACCGTCTCCGCCAAGACGAACGCGTCGGTCCCCGCCTTCTCGCGGTTGATGCGGCTGCTCAGCCCGACATTCGTGAACGGGTTGAGATAGGCCACTTCGACCTGCAGCTTCTCGCGGAAGAACGTATCCAAATGCGGCAGCACCGACGAGCCGCCGGTCAGCAACATCCGCATCGGCGCGCTCCCGCCCTGCTGGCTGCGGTAGAAATTCACCGAACGGCTGATCTCCGCGTGCAGGCGCGTCACCACATTGCGGACGATCTTGGAGATGCGCTCCGAGGTCTCGTCCTCGGTCGCGTACACGCCGCCCAGCGCCACAAAAGCGCGCTCGCGCTTCAGCGCCTCGGCCTCGGCAAACGGGATCTGGAAACTCTTGACCAGCTCCTGCGTGATGGCGTTGCCCGCCACCGGGATGCAGCGGCTGTAAATCTTCTCGTCCTCGACGAAAATCAGGTTCGTCGAACGCGCGCCGATGTCCAGCAGCACCGTGCACCCGCTCAAATCGGCGTAGTTGTAGCGCAGGCAGTTGTAGAGGGCCATGGGAGCCACGTCCACAATCTCCGGCTCCAGCCCCACTTCGAGCACACGGTCGGTGATCTCGCGCACGTTCTCGATTTTCGCCGCCACGATCATCGCGCTCTGCTCACCCGACGAGGCGTCGCCGATGAACTGGTGGTTCCAGACGATCTCGTCGATCGGAAACGGCACGTTCTGCTCGACCTCATACTGCACCATCTGCAACAGCTTGTCTTCGCCCACGGCCGGCAGCCGCACAAAACGGGGGAAAACCATCTGTCCCGACAAAGCCAACATCAGCGGCGCCGGATGGATCCCGTGCGTCTTCATGACTTCGCGGATGGCGGAGACCAGGTGCGCCCCCGCTCCGGTTTCGTTCTCGGGATCGACAGCCAACTCGGCCGTACCGTAGTTCATCAACTCCGGCGGACGCCCGCTTTTGACGCTGTACTCGGCCAGAACGATCTTGCTCGCGCCCACGTTGAGCGCAAGAATGCGGTCAGAGGAGAACACTATTGCACCACCTCGTAATCGTCCACGTTAATCACCGCGAACGGGGTCTTCGAACGGTCAACCAACCCGTTACGACGGGTCACCTGCGGCTTGTCCAGCACGTTGCTGTCTTTCCACCACTCTTTAGGCAAGGGGATGATGGACTCGGACTTGCTGTCCAACACCTTGCCCTCTTTGCTCGTAATCTCCAGCGCCACCGAGATCGGCTCGCCGTAACGTTCCACCAGGCTCGGCGGTATCGCCACGCAGCTCATGTGCTCGCCTTTGGAAATGTCGATGTACCGCAGGGTTGTGGTGTAATAGCTGAAAGCTTCCTTGCCCTCGTCGTTCTTGCCCTTGGTCATCACATGGTAATTGAAGGTGAGCTCGTCCGTCCACTTGGCAGCGCTCTCGTACTTCACCTCGAAAAGGGCCCACTCGCGCGGCTTCTTACTCACCTTGGGCATGGTGTTCTGCACGTTGACGGTGAACTCCGGCGTCCGCACCATCGCGGTCTTGTTCGGCGGCGGCATGCGCTTGATCTCGACCGCCTCGGACCGCTCTCCGCCGCCGCGCGTGGCGGCAGGCTGCCCCGCGGCAGGCGCCAGGCGCTGCCCCGGCCGCGCCATCTGAGCGAAAACCGAACCCGCCGTAAAAAGAATGGTCATTGCCACGACCACCGTGACACGTTCCTGCACGCAGAGACTTTTATTCATTGTGACTTTCTCCATGCCTCGGTCAAGCGTCGCACGCCTTGACACCTTTTACCATTTAGTGGTTACAATTTAATCCCGCGTGACTAGGATTGCAATACAGAAACGAAAAAAAGTCACACCTTGGCAAAAAACCCGCGGTAAAACGGCACCCTCCCTTTTCCGCCGGCTGCGGCCGCCAGAAAACCTTTGCCAGCATCCCGACCCGCATGTCATAATGTCAACATTCTGGCCGAGCTTCGGCGCTGTCGCCGCGCCGCCGGAAAACGTGGTTCCCACATGATCGCAGACCCCAATCCCATACACCTTTTCACCACCTTGTGGTTCTGGTCGGCGTTTGTCGGCTGGACGCTGGCGCAGATGATCAAGATGACCACAGGTCTCGTCAAGACCGGACAGGTCGACTTCCGCTACCTGCTCAGCACAGGCGGCATGCCCAGCGCCCACTCCGCCATGGTTTGCGGGCTCTGCACCTCGATCGGCTTGACGGAGGGCTTCGACGCGCCCATCACCATGCTCGCCGCCGGGTTCGCCGCCATCACGATGTTCGACGCCGCCGGCGTCCGCCGCGCCGCGGGCCATCAAGCCAAAATCCTGAACCTGATGCTCGAGGAGCTTTTCAAACAGCACAAGCTGCGGCAAAACCATCTGAAGGAACTGCTGGGGCACACGCAGAAAGAGGTCTTCGCCGGCATGCTCGTCGGCATCGCCGTGGCATGGGCGCTGGCAGCCTACTGGCCCCATGCGCCCCGCACCTTCCGCTGCCCGGCCTCGCCCCATCACGATCCGGCCGCCGCGTCCGCCCCCGGCCGGCCCTGAGCTACTTCACCCGGTCTTCGTACAGCTTGTACTCCACGCTGTCCGACAGCGCCTGCCACGAGGCCTCGATGATGTTCTCGGAAACGCCCACCGTGCCCCACTGCCGCACGCCGTCGCCCGACTCGATCAGCACGCGCGTCACCGCCCGCGTCGCCTCCTGCGGGTCCAGAATGCGCACGCGGTAGTCGGTCAGGGTGATGTCCTCGATCTCGGGGTAGAAGCGCGTGAGGGCCTGCCGCAGCGCCGCGTTGAGCGCGTCCACCGGCCCGTGCCCCTCGCCCGCCGTGAGCTCGGTCTCGCCGTTCACCTTGACCTTGATCGTGGCCTCGGAAAGGCACGGCTCGTCGCGCCCGCGCTTCTCCACGATCACGCGGAAGCCCTCCAGCTCAAAGAACGGCGTGTGCTTCTTGAGCACCTTCTGCAAGAGGATCTTAAACGAGCCGTCCGCCGACTCGTAGGAGTAGCCCTTGTTCTCGCGCCGCTTGACCTCCTCGAGAATCGCCCGCGTCGTCTCCTTGTCCAGCGACGAGACGTCCGTGCCCAGCTCCGCCGCCTTCATCATCACGTTCGCGTTGCCCGACAGCTCGGAGACCAGCACGTGCCGCTGGTTGCCGACCTGCTCGGGATCGATGTGCTCGAAAGTCTTGGGGTTCTTCTGGATGGCGTTGACGTGCGCCCCCGCCTTGTGGCTGAACGCGGAGCGCCCCACGAACGGCTGCCGCGGATCAGGCCGCTGGTTCGCCAGGTCATCGGTCACCAGCGACACCTCGCGCAGCTTCCGCAGCTTCTCCTCGCCCACGCAGCGGAAGCCCATCTTCAGCTCCAGCGAGGGGATGACGCTCACGATGTTGGCGTTGCCCGTGCGCTCGCCGTAGCCGTTCACGCAGCCCTGCACCTGCCGCGCGCCCGCACGCACGCCCTCCAGAGAATTCGCCACCGCCAGCCCGCTGTCGTCGTGCGTGTGGATGCCGACCTGCACGCCGGGGAACGCCGCGCACACCTGGCGCGTCACCTCAAACACCTGGTGCGGCAGGCTGCCGCCGTTCGTGTCGCACAGCACCACGCCCGCCGCGCCCTCCCGCACCGCCGCGCCGAGCGCGCGCAGCGCGTACGCCGGGTCGTCCTTGTACCCGTCGAAGAAGTGCTCCGCATCGAAGAACACCTGGCGCCCCGCCGCCTTGAGGAACCCCACCGTGTCGGCGATCATCTGCACGTTGTTGTCGGCCGTCGTGCGCAACACGTCCCTCACGTGCATCAGCCACGACTTGCCGTAGATGGTCACCCACTCCGTGTCCGCCGCCAGCAGCCCCGCGAGCTGCGGGTCGTCCTTGGCGTCCACGTCCACCCGGCGGGTGCTGCCGAACGCCGTGACGCGCGCGTGGGTCAGCTGCTCCTTGCGGATGTCCTCAAAGAACCGGCGGTCGCGCGGATTGGAGCCCGCGAACCCGCCCTCGATGTAGTCGATGCCGAAATCATCCAGCAGGCGCGCGAAGCGCACCTTGCCCGTGTCCGAAAACGAAATGCCCTCTCCCTGCGCCCCGTCCCGCAAGGTGGTGTCGTAAAGGAAGACTTTGTCCATGGTCATTTAGGATTTAGGATTTAGGATTTAGGATTTAGCATTTAGCATTTAGCATTTCTCGGCCCGGCTTGCTCAACTCCTGAACCCTAAATTCTAACTCCTCCTTCTTAGAAGAATGCCTTGTACAGGGCCTGGACTGCCTGGGCGCGCTGCTCGGCTTTGACCCCGAACATCATGCTGATCTCCGACGAGCCCTGGTTCATCATCTCGATGTTCACGCCCGCGCTCGACAGCGCCTGCGTGGCTTTGGAGGCCATGCCCACCGTGTAGTAGAGGCCCTCTCCCACCACCATCACCAGCGCGTACCCGCGCTCCACCAGTACCGCGTCGGGGTTCAGGTCGCGCTTGATGCGCTCGACCACGCGCTTCTCGCACGCCGGGTCGAAATTCCTGTCGCGGATCACCACCGACACGTTGTCGATGCCGGAAGGCATGTGCTCATACGAGACGCCCTCCCATTCCAGGATCTGCAGCAGGTGGCGCCCGAACCCGATCTCGCGGTTCATCATGTACTTGTCCACAAAGATATTGCAGAACCCGTCGTCGCTCGCCACGCCCACCACGCTGCCCGCCAGCACGCGGCGGGACTGCACGATCATCGTGCCCGGCTCCTGCGGACGGTTGGTGTTGCGCACGTTGATCGGGATGCCCGCCTTCACGGCCGGGATCACCGCCTCGTCGTGAAACACGCCGAACCCCGCGTACGACAGCTCGCGCATCTCCCGGTAGGTCATCACCGGAATGCCCGCCTTCACGTCCGGCACCAGGCGCGGATCAACCGGATAAACCGAGTCCACGTCGGTGAAGTTCTCGTACACGTCGGCCTTCACGGCCGCCGCTAGAATCGAGCCCGTGATGTCCGAGCCGCCGCGCGGGAAGGTCGCCACCTTGCCGTCCTTGGTGTAGCCGAAAAAGCCGGGAAAAATCACGATCTCGTCGCGGTTCCTGAGGGTCTTGGCGAGAAACTGGTACGACTCCTCGAGCAGCTGCGCATTGCCGAAATCGTTGGTCAGGTACATGCCCGCCTCGCGCGGGTCGAGATACACCGCCCGGATGCCGCGCGCCTGAAACGCCTGCGCCACGATCTTCGCGCTGTTGTCCTCGCCCGCGGCCTTCATGCAATCCATGAAAATCCCGCGGTGCGACTTGTCGCCCGCCAGCCGGAAACGCAGGTCTTTCTCGATCTCCGCCGTGATGCCGGCCGGGAGCTTCAGCTCGCGCTGGATTTCGGCATAGCGCTCCACGATCGCCGCCAGCGTGTCCTCATACTCCTTGTCCGCCAACGCTAGCTCGGCGCACGCGATCAGCAGATCGGTGACCTTGGTATCCGCCTTGTTGCGCTTGCCCGGCGCCGAGACGACCACAATCCGCCGTTCCGGGTCGGCCAGCACGATATCCACAATCTTGGTCACCTGTTCCGCACTGGCGACGGACGAGCCCCCGAACTTACAAACCTTCATCGTATCTCCTTCGCTTAAATCATCCGCAACTTCACAGGCTCTTCTTTCAACACGCCGGCCGCGCAGATCTCGCGCAGCGCCGCGTCGATCTCCGCGCCTTTGGCCGCGTGCGTCAGGATCACCACCGGCACGTAGCCCGCGTTCTCCATCTCCTCCGGCTGCGCCTTCTGCGTGGCCGCCAGAATGCTGACCCCATGCTGGCCCAGGATCGTCGTCATCACCCCCAGCGAGCCGGCCTTGTCGTGCACCATCAGGCGCACGTAATAGCGGCTCACGATGTCGTCCGCCGCACGCATGCGCAGCTGGCCCTCGTTCGCCACGCCCACGCCGCGCCGGTAGCGCGACTTGCCCGCCATCAGGTTGCGCGCGATGTCGCCGATGTCGCCGATCACCGTGCTCGCCGTGGGCTCGCGCCCCGCGCCGCGCCCGTAATAGAGGGTGTCGCCGCTCAGGTCGCCGCGCACCATCGCCGCGTTGAACACGTTGCTCACCGACGCCAGCATGTGCGTCAGCGGCACCAGCGTGGGATGGACGCGCACCTCGACCTCGTCGCCGTCGCGCTTCACCACCGCCAGCAGCTTGATACGGTAGCCGAACTCGGCCGCGTACTGCACGTCCAGCCCCGCCAGGTTGCGGATGCCCTCGACCAGCACCTTCTCCATCGGCACGTGGAACCCGTAGGCCAGCGAGGCCAGGATGATCGCCTTGTGCGCCGTGTCGAACCCGTCGATGTCCAGGCTCGGGTCGACCTCGGCGTAGCCGGCCTTCTGCGCCGCGTCCAGCACCTCGCCGAAGGGCAGCCCCTCGTTCTCCATGCGCGTCAGGATGTAGTTGCAGGTGCCGTTCAGGATCCCGTGGATGCTCTGGATCTCGTTGCCGGCCAGTCCTTCGCGCAGCACGCGGATGATCGGGATGCCCCCGCCCACGCTCGCGCCGAAATAGATGTCCACCCCGTTGCGCTCGGCCGCCCCGAAAATCTCCTCGCCGTACTCGGCCAGCAGCTTCTTGTTGGCGGTCACCACCGCTTTGCCCGCGTTCAGCGCCGCCAGCACGAGTTTCTTCGCGATGCCCGTGCCGCCGATCAGCTCAACGACGACCTGGATCTCCGGATCGTTGATCACCGCCATCGCGTCCGTGGTCAGCACGGCCTGACCCACCGACACGCCCCGGTCGGTCGCGATGTCGAGATCCGCGATCTGCTTGAGCACCACGTCCACGCCCAGACGCTGCGCCATCACCTTGCGGTTGCGCTGCAACCCGTCCGCGACGCCCGCGCCCACGGTTCCGAAACCTAAAAGCCCTACACCGATCTGCTTCATAATCGCCCTGCTTTCCTGATCCGCTGTTCAAACGAGAACCGTGTAGTGTAGTAAAAACAGGGCCGTTCTTACAAGCCCGCAAAAAGCCCGGAGCAAATGCGGGCGCGGGCCGGGCGGCAGGCCAAAGCCGCGCTTTCCCCTAGACAATCAGGCCTGGGCTCCGTTAAACTGGCGCGAACATTGGGAGACCGCCACATGAACGAAGAAACAGATCCTGTTCCGCCGCCGCTGGACGCCCATCGTCCGGCATTCCCGCGCCGCGACGCGCCGCCGCCCCCGCGGCCGCCCCGCGCGCCCGCGAACCCCGCGGCCGCGCTGCCCTTCCTGGCCTTGGCCGTCCTCCTGTTCGCGCCCCTGTGGGTCTGGTTCTTCTGGCGGATCGAACCCGGCAACGGCGAAATCGCCATCCTCCTCAAAAAAACCGGCAAAAACCTGCCGACCGACCGGATTCTCGCCGAGTCGCCGGAGTACAAGGGCCTCCAGCCCGAGGTTCTGCCGGAAGGCCGTTTCTTCTACAACCCCTATACGTGGAGCTGGTCGATCACCCCCGCCACCGACATCCCGGCCGGCAAATTCGGCGTGCTCGTGCGCAAATTCGGCAAAGACCTCCCCGGCGGCAAGATCATCGCGCCGGACGCGAGCTACAAGGGGATCGTGCGCGAGGTGCTCGGCACCGGCAAGCACCGCATCAACCCTTATGCCTACGAGGTGAAGCTCTTCGACGACATCAAGATCGCGCCCGGCAACGTGGGCGTGGTCACCTCGCTCTGCGGCGAAGACATCCTGAGCGGCGGCGCGGCAACCTCCGCCACGGACAAGGGCTTCCTCGTCGCCAAGGACACCAAGGGCGTGCAGAGCGAGGTCCTCAAGGAGGGCACGCACCGCCTCAACCCCTTCCTCTATGCGGTCTCGATCGTCAACATCCAGAGCCAGCGCTTCGAGCTCAGCGGCGGCGACGCGATCCTGTTCCTGACGCTCGACGGCTTTCCGATCACGGTCGAAGGCACGCTGGAGTTCAACCTCAGCGTGGAGAAGGCCGCCCTGCTCACCCACGAGGTCGGCGACATGGACGACATCATGCAGAAGCTGATCCTGCCCAGCGCGCGCGGCTTCTTCCGCATCGAGGGCAGCAAGAAGACCGCGACGGAGTTCATCGTCGGCGAGTCGCGCCAGGCGTTTCAGGACAGCCTCGAGACCTACCTGAAGTCCGTCTGCGCGCCGTGGGGCATCTCGCTCAACTCCGTGCTGATCCGCGACATCATGGCCCCCCAGCAGATCGCCAGCATCATCCGCGACCGCGAGCTCGCGGCGCAGGAGTCGAAGCGGATCGAGCAGCAGATCGTCCAGGCCCAGTCGCTGGCCGAGCTGGAGAAGCAGAGAGCGCTGGCCGAGCAGAACCGCCTCAAGGTCACCGCCGACACCGAACGCATCCGCATGACCATCGGCGCCGAGCAGGTGAAGGTCGAGAAAACCATCGCGGCCAAAACCGAGCTCGACGTCGCCAAGATCGGCCTCCAGGCCGCCCGCGCCGACGCCGAGGCGCTCCTCACCCTCGCCGAGGCGGACCGCAAGGTGGTCGAGGCCAAGAACCGCGCCGACGCCGACGTGCTGAAGCAGCAGGTCGCCGTCTACCGCGACGAGACGGACTACATCCGCGCCCGGCTGTACGACAAGACCGCGCCGAACATCCAGAGCGTGCTCACCACCGACGCCAACGGCGACGTCTTCGGCCTGCCGGTGAAGACCCGGCCGGCGCCCGCGGCCGAGGCGTCCGGACCCGCCGCAAAACCCGCGCCGCCGCCCAAGCCGACCCCGCCACCCCTTGACCCTGCCAAGAAAGGAGGGGCCGCCCAATGAAGTCGATCTCCCTCATCCTCGTCCCCGTCCTGCTGCTCTCCGCCGTTTCCGGCCTTTTCGTCTGGACCTTCTGCCGCATCCCGGTGCCGGCCGGCTATATGGCGATCGTCACCGCCAAACGCGGCGCGCCGCTGCCCGCCGGGCAGATCCTCGCCGAAGCCGGCCAGAAGGGCGTCCGCAAGGACCCCTTGCCGGAAGGCCGCCATTTCCTCGACCCGGTCAACAACGACTGGCGCATCGTGCCGGTCACCGCGATTCCGGTCGGCAAGGTCGGCGTGGTCACCTCCAAGGTCGGCAAGGAGCTGCCGCCCGGCGAGATCCTCGCCGCCGACACCGCCTGCAAGGGCGTCTGGAAAGACGTGCTCGGCCCGGGAACCTACCGCCTCAACCCGGAGGGCTACGAGATCACGATGCTCGACGCGGTGAACATCCCCATCGGCTACGTCGGTATCGTCACCTCGCAGACCGGCGCGCCCGTCAAGCCCGGCGAGTTCGCCGGCCCCGGGCAGCAGGGCGTCATGAAGGACGTGCTCCAGCCCGGCATCTACTACATCAACCCGCGCGCCTACCAGGTGGATGTGCTGGAAATCGGCATGAACCAGGTCTCGATCCTCGGACGCTCCGGCAGCGTGGTGCTCACCAAGAGCCAGATCTCCAACGCCAGCAGCGCCCTGGACTCGCTGCAGCAGAACACCATCCAGGTTCAGCAGGAAAAGCGCAACGAGTACCTCGAGAAGAACCGCGACCGCGGCTTCATCTCGCAGCAGGCGCTGAGCACCTCGGCCGCCGCCGACTCCCTGGGCGGCTCCCTGCGCCGCAGCGCCCCCAAGAAGACCGCGCCGGGCAAGGCGCGCGGCCAGGCCGCGCCGTCCGAGGCGAACGCGCCGGCCGCCGAAAAGATCCAGCAAGGCTCCATCGCGCCGGAGTCCGTGGCTTTCGGCATCGACCGCTGCGTCGAGTTCCCCTCGCGCGACGGCTTCCAGATCCTGCTGGACATGACGGTCGAGTTCGAGCTGCTGCCCGAGAACATCTCGCGCATCTACATGCTCTACGGCGACCTCCCGGCCGTGGTCGAGAAGATCATCCTGCCCCAGGTGCTCTCGATCTCGCGCATCAAGGGCTCGAGCTACAAGGCGCGCGACTTCATCGACGGCGAAGGCCGCGAGCTCTTCCAAAAGGACCTGAACGCGGAGCTCACGCGCGTGCTGAAGGAAAAGCACATCGTGATCCACAACGCGATCATCCGCCACGCCGAGGTTCCGAACGACATCCTGGTGCCGATCCAGGACTCCAGCGTCGCCAAAGAGCAGGACCTGACCAACAAGGCGCGCCAGGACACCGCCCGCAAACAGGCCGAGCTCAACACCGAGACCGCCTTGGTCGAACAACTCAAGAAACAGGTCGAGCAGGAGACCGAGAAACTGGTCGCCACCATCGGCGCGCAGACCAAAAACGAGGTCGCCGGCATCCAGGCCGAAACCGCGCTGGAAGTGGCCACCATCAATCTGGAGAAGTCGCTGGTGCAGGCCCAGATCACCCAGGTGCAGGGCGAGGCCAAGGTCAAGGCCGAGTTCGCCGTCTCAAACGAAAAGGCCCTCGGCGAACAGCTGCGCGCGGGTGTCTTCAAAAACCCGGCCACGCTGGCCGAACTGACCTTTGTCGACAAGCTCAACCCGACGCTCGGCATCCGCATCATCCACGCGGGCGAGGGCACGCTCTGGACCGACCTGAAAAACCTCGCCCCCACCCTGCCGGTGAAATAGGAGCGGGCCGGAGTCGGGATTCGGGGTTCAGCGTTTACTCGCTTTTTCTCCCGTCGAAGCCGCGCTGCAACGCGGCGGGATAGGTCTCGCCGGTCGCCGTGCCCGCGCCTTGCGCGCCCGCGCCGAAGGTCAGGCTGTCGCCGAAACAGACGACCGTATCGCCGGGCTTCACGCGGTCACTGACCACCGCAAACGCGCGCGCGCCCAGCAGGGCATAGGCCGCGGGCGTCAGATGGACGCCGTCCCGGCCTCCGCCGTTCTTCTCGCAGCGGATCAGGCACGTTTCCGAGATCGCCGCCCCCCCGTGCTTCTCGATGATCTCGCGCAGGTCGATGAGCGGCAGCTTGTCCTCTTGCGCGATTTTACGCACGGCCTGATCGTAGGCCGCCAGGCACGCCTGCAGGTTCGCTTTTTGCGGATGCTTCGGGTGGCGCGCCCGGACATACTCCTCAATGACCGGGTTGATCGTCACCAGCGCCACAGTCTTCACGCCGCCGTCCGCCAGCCTCTTCACCAGCGTCCGCAGATTGGCCTCGTAGTCGGCCAGCGGCAGCAGGTTCCCCGAGTTCATCGCGTCGTTCATGCCGAAAAAGACGATCACGTGTTGCGGCTTGAGAGCCAGAACCTCTTTGTCCATCAGGCGCAAACCGTCCCGGCTGTTGCGTCCGGAGAAGCCCTTGTTGACGACCGTGACCCGCGCGCCCGATGACGGCGCGGGCGTCTCCGCCAGACCGCCTGAGGCCGCGAGGGCGCACGCCGCCAAGGCCGTAACTATGATTTTCTTCATGTTGTCAGATACCTTACACGTTTCGCAGGCCGACCGTCAAACGGATAGCGCCTCACGCAATCATCGCCTGAATCAGGGCTTGCCGGCCATCTTAAAAATGTTATACACGGCTAACTTTTGCTGTTGACTTTAGTTATCGCATAAAGCATACTGCGGGCATCGCAAAAGAGAAGAGTCGGTGAAGCTTAACACCAGTGGGGGTGACACCATGAAAAACGAAACTCAAAGCTATCCTGAACCGGCGCCTGAAAGGCGTCTCCGATCCCGTTCCAGGCCCAATTACTCCGACCGGCGCGCGGTCGAACGGTATCTGGCGGATTTTCCCGCCCGCATCTTTGTGGGACAAGGCAAAGACGCCCGCGAGTATGCGGCGACGGTGCATGACATTTCCAGCGGCGGCCTGCTGATCGAGGCTCCCGGGGTACCGCCGGAAGAGACGCGCATCCGCGTCCAGTTCCGCATCCCCGAAGGCGTGATGCCCGAGGCGTTTATCCAAGGCGTCGTCTCCACGAACGCCGCGGTCCTGCATCGCGAAGCCGGGCAGCCGCTGATGGGGCTGGCCTTTGAAGAGGATCTCGGCGTGCGTTACCAGCGCACCGCGTGGAGTTACCTGCGCTGGCTGGCGGCGGCCGTATTGTTTGTGGCGGCCAGTCTGATCATGGTGATCAAGTACGAGAACCTCTACTATTTCTGGTTTGACGTGCCGGTGTTCCTCTACAGCCTGCTGGTGGGCGGCTACCTGCTCAGCCGCTTTATCTTTGCCGCTTTCTACGGCGACTCCAAGCCTTTGGCCGTGTTGCCGACGATTTCCGTGATCGTTCCTGTGCGCAACGAGGAGGAAAACGTCACGCGGACGCTCAGGCAGCTCATGGAGGCGGACTACCCGCGCGAACGCCTGCAGGTCATCGCCGTAGATGACTGCAGCACGGACCGCTCTCTGGCGGTCATGCAGGCTTCGCAGAAGATCTACCCGGAGCTGGTGGTTCTCGGCCTGGAGAAGAACGCCGGCAAGCGGCACGCCCTGGCCGCAGGCGTGGGCCTGGCCAACGGAGAGGTGATCGTGTTCATCGACTCCGACAGTTTTCTCCAGCCCGACGCCTTGCGCCAGCTGGTGAACCGTTTTGCCGATCCCCAGGTCGCCGCCATCACCGGCCACTGCGACGTGGAGAACGTCTGGACCAACCTGCTGACCCGCATGCAGACGGTCCGCTACTTCGTCGCCTTCCGCGTGATGAAGGCCGCCGAGAGCGTATTCGACTCCGTCTCCTGCCTGTCAGGCCCGATCGCCGCCTACCGGCGGGAGGTGCTCCAGGAGATCATGCCCGAGTGGCTCAGCCAGATGTTCATGGGCCGTCCAGCCACCTTCGGTGACGACCGCAGCCTGACCAACAGCCTGTTGCGCCGCGGCTACAAGGTCGTTTACGAATCCAAGGCCCGAGTCACCACCCTGGTCCCGGAAGACCACGGGACCTTCCTGCGCCAGCAGTTGCGCTGGAAGCGCTCCTGGTTCCGGGAAAGCCTGATCGCATCGACTTTCATGTGGCGCAAACAGCCCCTGATGGCCCTCTCCTTCTACCTGGGCTTCTTCCTGCCGCTGATCGGCCCGGCCATTGTGCTGCGGGCGCTGATCTACGTGCCGCTCGTCCAGCGCACATCGCCGCTCATGTACATTGTCGGCATCACGCTGATGAGCGCGCTGATGAGCAGCACCTACCTCCTCTACAAGCGTTCGCGGCTCTGGTTTTACGGAACCGTGTTCTGCTTCTATTACATGTTTGTTCTGGTCTGGCAAACGCCGTGGGCCGTGCTGACGTCCTGGCGCAACGAATGGGCCACAAGAAGCTGAGGTGCGTTATGAAAAAATATTCACTGTTTGCCCAATGGTTTGTTTTAGCTGCGCTCGCCGCGTTTGTGGCCTACGTGCTCATGCGCCCGACGCCCCTGCCGGACTACGCGCCCGCAACGTGGCGGAGCTGGAACGGCGTGACCGTCCTCTCCTACGCCGGCATCGCGCGGACGGACTCCCCCGTCTATCCGTCGGTCAAGCGGCTGGAGGCGCAGCTGTCCGCCTTGCGGGACGCCGGTTACCGGACGGTCCGCCCGGAGGACGTGCGCGCCTTTCTGGACGAGCGCGCGCCGCTGCCCGACAAGGCGCTGCTGCTGATCTTCGAGGGCGGCCGCAAGGAGGCCTTCATCCGGGCGACGCCCGTGCTGCAGAGGACAGGATTCACGGCGGTCATTACCGTGCCGACCTCTGTCATGCGCCAGTGGGGCAGCTTCTATCTGAAGCGGGCCGATGTCCGCCGCGTGGTCAGGCTGCCCCAGTGGCAGGTCGGCAGCATGGGCCATCAGGCGATTGAGCCGCTCCCCGGCACCGCTTCCTCCGAGCAGGGCCGCTTCCTGGCACAGCGCATCCGGCTGGACGGGAAAGTGGAGAGCGCCGACGCCTTCCGCAACCGCATCCTCCAGGACTATGCCCGCTCCGCGAGCGTGCTGGAAGACGCGGCCGGCAAGCCGCCGCTGCTCTACCTCTACCCCTTTGCCGAGGCCGGCCAGAGCCCCGACTCCGACCCGCTCGCCGAGGCGGCGAACCGGGACGCCGTCACCCGCCATTTCAGCCTGGCCTTTATCGGCGGCTCGAACGCCTTCAACGGCCCGGGAAGCGACCCGTGGTCCATGACCCGCCTGCGCGTGCCCGGCGACTGGACGCCCGCGCAACTCTTGGCCGAGCTGGCCTCCAGCCAGCCACGCAGCCGGCCCCAGGCTGCCCTCGGGAACGCCCAGGACTGGGTGTTTGAACGCGAGGGCGGACTGCGGGACGCCGCGCTGCACCTCTCTGCCGGAGCGGCCGCCTGGCTGCGCGGCTCCGACGCATGGACCGACATCGAAGTCAGCGCGGAACTGCAACCGGACGCGAAAGGCTGCGCCGCCCTGTATGCGCGTTACACGAGCGTGCGCTCCTGGCTGCGCGTGACCTGCGATGCCGAAGGGCTGCGCGTGCAGGAGCGTCTGGGAACCCGTCTCTACACGCTATGCCGCCGCCCCGCCGCAGACGATGCGCAAAGCATCCGCCGCATCCGGCTCCGCATCCGCAACAACCGGGCGTGGGTGTGGCTGAACGACAAGCCGGTCGCCGAGAACCTGCCGATCTCGCCCGCCACCCGCCGCGGACGCGTCGGCCTGGGAAGCGAACAGGGCGACCTGCGCGTGAGCGCCTTCACGGCCCGCCCGCTGCCGTCGCGCTGGGTTCTCGCCAACAGCATCCGACTCGTTCCGGACGCCGACCGGGAGCAGGTGCAGGCGATCCTGCCGAACTGGTTCCGCGCCGGCGAGACGCCCAGCCTGGCCCAAACGGCGCAGCAGGATCTGCTGCAGACGGCCGTCGCCGGCATCCACACCGTCCCCCTGCTGACCGGGGGCGCCGCGCTGGACGCCGAGGCGGCGCGCGCCTGGGCCGGCGCCATCGACGCCGAACTGACACGCGCCGACCTGAAGATGCTGACCCCCGCCTTGGCCGTGGAGGGACCGGCGCTCCCGCTGGCCGCCGAACTGCGCAACCGGAATTTCCGCGTGACGCACCTGCTGACCCCCGCGCAGGCGCTGGAATGGGGCCGGTCGATCGCGCAAGCGACGCCCGACGAAGTGATTGTCGTGAACGGCCTCGGCGCGGAAGCCGACCGGGCGCTCGCGTGGCTGTTGCGCGTGATCCCGGCGAACCGCCTGGCCCTGCGCGAGGCGGACGGCGCCCTCGCGCCGGACATTTCAACCCTGCGTCGGCTTGACTCGATGACCGATCGCTGAAAGGAGCGCTTACCATGAAAAATCTGAACCTTTTACTCTTTGTGCTGCTGGTGGGCTGGCTCGGGGCGGCACCCCGCCCCTCATACGCTCAGAACACGGCCAACGTCACCCAACTGATCCGTGACTCGCAAACCGCGCTGGCCGCGGAGAAGTTCGCCGACGCCGAGCGCTTGGCGCGCGGCGCCGTCGACCTTGACCCCGCCCATCCTCCCGCCTGGCGGCAGTACGGCCTCGCCTTGTTGCGCGGCGGCAAACCGCAAGAGGCCGTGGCCGCCCTTCAGCGCGCGGTGAACATGGACGAGAAAGACGCGACCGCCTGGCGCGGCCTGGCACAGGCGTGCTGGCAAGCGCAGCAGCAAAACGAGGCGGTCCGCGCGCTCAGCGCCTACCTGCGCCTGAAGCCCGAGGACGCCGCCGTCTGGCGCGACCTGGCCGCCTGGCTGACCCGGCTGCAGCGGGCCGACCAGGCCATCGCCGCACTCGAGCGGGTGGTCGAGCTCAAGCCCGAGGACGCCTCCGCCTGGCGCGAACTGGCCTCTTGGCTGACCCTGCAGAAGCGCTCCGAGCCCGCCGTCGCCGCGCTCGAACGGGTGACCCGGCTCAAGCCCGAGGACGCCTCCGCCTGGCGCGAGATGGCCGTCGGGCTGACGCGGCTGCAGCGCTACGAGCCGGCCGTCACCGCGCTCGAACGGGTGACCCGGCTCAAGCCCGAGGAGGCCACCGCCTGGCGCGAGATGGCCGCCGGTCTTTCACGGCTGGAGCGCCACGAACAATCCGTCGCCGCGCTCGAGCGGGCGGTCAAACTCCAGCCCGAAGACGCCGCCGCCTGGCGCGAGATGGCCACCGGGCTGACCCGGCTGGAGCGCCACGAGCAGGCCGTCGCCGCACTCGAGCGGGTGGTCCAGCTCAAGCCGGAGGATGCCGCCGCCTGGCGCGAACTGGCTGCCGGGCTGACCCGGCTGGAGCGGAACGACCAAGCCGTCGCCGCGCTCGAACGCGCGGTCAAAATCAAGCCGGACGACGCCTCGGCCTGGCGCGAACTGGCCGTGCTTCATCAGCGCGGCGGGCGCGTCCCCGAAGCCGTGAAGGCCTTTGAGCAGGCGCTGGCCGTCCGCCCCGGCGACCCGGCGACGCGCCGCGACCTGGGCTGGGCCCTGTGGACACAGGGACGGCGGCCGGAAGCCCTGGCGCGCTTGACCGAAGCCGTCGAGGCCGGGATCGATGCCCGCGAGCGCGTGGTGTTTCAAGTGGTCGCCCGCCTGTCGGAAGAGGGCGCGGGCGACGAGGCGCTGGCTTTCCTGCGCCGGGTCAATCCGAAAGAACCGCCTTCCACGCTCGGACTGGCCCTGGCCCGGGCCGGCCGGCTGCGGGCGGCCGAACCGATCTTGCTGAGCGCGTGGCAGGCCGGCGACCGCACTCCGGATGTCGGGCTTTACCTGGCCTACGCGCGCGCGGTGAACGGGCAATTCGCGGACATCGCCACCTATCTCGAGCCGCTGATGGGCTCGGCCACCGCACTCTCGCCCGAACGCGCCGACCTGGCGCTGGAAGCGCTGCGCCTCGGCAGCACCCGCCCTGAGACCCCCTCGCTCGTGGGCCGGCTGGAGGCTGTTCTGGACAAGACGGATCGCTACAGCGGCCGCGTCACGGACATTCTGGAAACGGCCGCCGAAGCGAGCCGGGTGCGCGCGGCTCCTGAACAGGCCTTGAGCCTGTACCGTCGCGTGCTGGAGCGCGACCCTGACCGGGCAAGCTGGGCCTGGGCCGTGCTTCTGGCCGAACGCACCGAAGGCAAGACGCCCTACGCCTGGCTGGACAGCTTTGAGAAACGGGTCTCCAAGCCGGCCCGGCTGGCGGGCATCAAAGGTCTGCGGGCCGACCGGCAGGGCCGCGCGGACGAGGCGATCCCGGCGTTGCGCCAGAGTCTCGCCCTCGAGCCGCAGCAGCCGCTGCTGCGCCAGATCCTGTTCAACAGCCTCCTCAGCCAGGGGCGGGTCGCCGAAGCGCGCGCCGAGGCGGAGTGGTTTGCCCGGCAAGTCGATGCTGGCGAAGCCGTGCTGCGCTCCTATCTGGCGGAAATGCTGACGCGCCTGGGCGACACCCGCGAAGCGCTCGCACAGTGGGAAGTGCTCCGTCAGACCAGCCCAGACGTCGCCTACTACGGCATCGAGAACGCCAACGCGCTCTACCGGCTCTACCGCCCTGACGAGGCCATGGAACTCCTGCAGGCGATGGCCGGCACCTCCCCGGACAGCCGGGTCTTCGAACTGATGGCGGAAATCTCCTCGGCGCGCGCGCACAACGCCGCCGCGGCCGAATGGGCCGCTCGCGGGCTCGCCGTCACCCCCTCCCAAGGGCTCCTGCGCTATCATGCCGAAAGCCTCGAAAAGCTGGAGACGAACGCGCCCGCCGCGCTGGCTTCCGCGCGCGCCTTCCTCGCGCAGGACCCAGGCAACGTGCCGCTGACGTTGCTGGCCGGCCGCATGCTGGCGGCCGTCGGCGCAACCAACGAGGTCCCGCTGTTCTACCGGCAGCAGCTCGGCCGCAACCCGGTTTTCGTCCCGTCGCTGACGGCGCTGCGCGACACCTCCACGCGGGACGGACAGCTCGACGAGGCGGTCGAGTATGCGCGCGTCCGCACCGACATCCAGCCCGACAATCCCGAGGCCTTGCGCGCCTACGCCAATTCACTGGCGCAGCAGGACCACTTCCACAAGGCGCTGAACATCCTCCGCCCCTTGGCACGCACCCCGCTCGCACAGGCGGTGCCCGTGCTGGTCTACCAGTCCGTCGCGCGCCACCCTTACGCCGGCAGGAACTCGGTCGATCAGATCAGCCGCCACGTCAAGCGCCTGTCCGACGACGGGGTGGTCTTCGTCAACGCCTTCAGCCAAATCTCCGAGAAGCCGGACGCCCGCCATGTCATGATCGTGCTGATCGACCCCGAGGCCGAGGTGATCGAGGCGCTCGATCCGGTCCTCCAAAAGCACAACGCCCGGGTCGTCTATGCCGGCAACGCGAACATTCCGTCGCTGACTCTCTCCGGCCTGCCGCTGCCCGAGCGCCTCACCCCCCTGCTGACCAGCGGCCGCTGGCGGCTGGCCTCCGGCGGTCCCGCTGACCTCCGCCGCGGAATGGTGAATGCGTCCGGGGTGCTCGGCAACCCCCTGACCCATCCGCTGATGACGGACGGCGCGCGCGAAACCCAGGACGCCTTTGACGGCCGCGTCGATCAGGCGCTGGCCGGGGCCGCCCGCACGCTGCGGCAGACGGACGAACGCATCCTGGTCTATCCGGCCGGCGACTTCGGGCACCGCTCGCTCGACTCCGACACCAACAACATGGCGGTCCTGCATGCCGCCGTGGCGCGCCATTTCACGCACGCCGTCTACTTCGACGACAGCGGCTTCTACCTGCGCGGCGCGAAGAGCGATCCTCTGCGGATCCCCGCGCGCGCCGTGCCGCCGGAATGGGACGAGGCGGCGCTCTCGACCTACCTCGCCGCCGGGCACCCGCTGGCGCGCGCCCGGCTCGAACTGGCCCGGGTGCTGTACTGGAACGGGCAGCACGAGGCGGCCTATGCCGCCTTCGCCGAAGCCGAGAAAGCCGGGGCGGACTGCCGCGAGACCACCTTCAACTGGGGCATGAACGCGGACCGGCAGGGCGACATCCCCACCGCGCTGGCGAAGTTGCGCGCCGCGCAGGCGCTGGATCCCGAAGCTGAGCGCATCCAGCGCGCGCTGGAGCGGCTGGACGAGCGCCGCCGTCCGGAGGCCACCGTTTACCTGTCCGGCTGGAAGGACAACGAGGACCGCGACCATTACCGGTACGGCGCGTACGGCGACGCGTATCTCGGCGAGAGGCTGCGGCTCGGCGCACTGGCCGACCGCGACCGCTGGTCGACCGACGGCCTCGGCAGCGAATACGGCACGCGCGTGGGCCTGAGCGGCCTGGCGTACCTGGCTCCGCAGGTCTGGCTCGCCGGCAGCGTCTGGCAACTGGACATGGACGACCTCGACAGCCACTGGGGCGGCGACGTCGCGCTGCGCTTGCCCAACCCGCTGCTGAGCGGTCATCTGGTGTTGACCGCGTCGCGGGAGGAGATCGAAACCGTGGAAGCCCTGCGGGCGAACATCGACGCCGACACCTACGCCCTGCGCACCTATACGCGCCTGGCCGATGTGTTCGACCTCTTTGCCGACGTCTCGCAGATCGAGCGCTCCGACGGGAACAACACCTCGATGCTCGACGGCCGGCTGCTGTACCGCCTCAGCGAGTGGCCCTACACGGGCATCGGCTGGCGCTTCCGCTTCGCCGACAGCGACAGGGACCCGCCCGAATACTGGGCCCCCGAGCAGCTCGAACAGCACCAACTGCACATCACCATGCGCGGCGCGTGGGGTCGGCTGAGCGGCGCCGTGAGCGCCGAGGCCGGCTACGCCCGCGAGCGCGACACCGGCTGGCAGTTCGTCTGGGGCTCCCGCGCGGTGGGCGAATACGCCCTGACCAAGCGCTTAAGCCTGAGCGCGGAACTCGGCTACTCTGAAAGCCCGGACTACCAGCGCCAGCACGGCCGGATCGGCCTCACCGGCCGGTTCTGATCCGGCGCGGCTCGGCGTCCCTGGCCGATCGAATGTGCGTCCTCGAAGGTAGGGACGGTTCCCCGAACCGTCCGCCGGCAGCGGAGATCACGGGCCGCCGGCAGCGCGGACTCTCCGAGAGAGCGCCCCGGCGGACGCCTCGGGGAGGCGTCCCTACCCAGCCGGTCAGCGGCTGCAAGAAACACATTAAGAAAGGCAGCCGCGCGGCTGCCTTTCCTTTCCGTCCCTGAGTCTGCGGTTGCAACATGGCACCCGCGCCGTTATTTCTTGATCGCGTCCAGATCGACAAGCGTGATGTTCTTGAAGAGGAACTGCCCGCCCTTGGGAACCTCGGCCTGGAGGCAGAGGTTGCCTTTCGCCGGCTCGATCCCGTCGCGGCTCCAGGCCTTCTCGCCGTTGAACTCAAGCTCGGCCGTCTTGCCTTTGACCGTGAGTTTGAAGTGGTTCCATTCGCCCGGCTTGTAGAGGCTGGCGGCTTTGGTTTTGTCGGCGCCGTTGATGGCGCCCTCCTGGCCGCGCCGCATGTTCACCTGATGCTCTTTGGGCCAGGGGAAGTTGTTTGTCGGCGCTCCGCTGCGGAAGTAGATGCCGGAGTCCCACATCTCCTTGTTCAGCGCCTTCCAGTCGCACTCGAGGATGAAGTCGCCGTACGGCTTGTCGGCCAGCAGGAAACCGTTGCCGGCTTTGATCAGGATGGCCCCGTCCACCACCTCCGCCTCGCAGGTGACCGCCTTCCAGCCCGCAAGCGTCTTGCCGTCAAAGAGCGAGACCGGTTCCTGCGCGCAAGCCGCGCCGGCCAGTGTGATGCAAGCGAGAAGAGCGACCGTAAACTTACCCATGACATGACCCCTTCGTGTTGATGTTGTCCTGAACCCGGAAAGGTGCATAGCGGTTTCAGCTGTGAGGCTATTCACCCTTTGGGGTTGAGTCTTTCAAAATCGGCCGGCGTTGTCAAAGGGTGACTGTCCGCGGGTGTGATTCAACTTCGTTGAATCCACACCCGAAGGAGGAATTGGGATTTAGGAGTTAGGAGTTGCAATGCCATGGCAGCGAACGTGTTCGTATCATGCTCGAGAGTCTGTGTTCGTGTCTTCAAACCGAGGTCACACGTATGGCCTCTCGAAACGGTTCTTCGCGGAAGGGTTCCTCCTTGTCGAACGCCCTGTTTTCAGGGTCTTCTGCGCTTCCAACTCCCAACTCCTAACTCCTAACTCCTAAATTCTCTTTGGTGCGATTCAGTTTCAACGAAACTGAATCGCACCCTGTGATCACGGCACGTACAGGCCGCTGGCGAAGCGCTGCTTGGAGGGGATCGCCGCATCCAAGGGCTCGTCCGGCCCGATGGGCGGCCAAGAGACGCCGGCGGCCTTGCGGATGAATTCGGGCGGCACGCTGCGATAAAGCGAATCCGGCAGCGTGTGGCAGGTACACCCGGGCCAGGTGACGGTCGCCGTGTCGCCTTGTTTGACATTCCCGTAATCGACGACGCCCTCCAGCGACAGCGCCGTTTTGATGGTGCCGCGCGTCAGCACGTTGCCGAGGAAGTTCTGGTTGTTCGAGCCGACGTCGATCGCGGTGCCGCTGTTGACGATGCGGTTGCGGAACAGCGTGTTCCCCGGCCCGGCCGGCCAGTACCAGTCCGGCACGTCGGCGTCCTCCAACACGTTGCCTTCGAAAAGATTCATGAACACGTAGTTCCCGTGCACGGAGATGTCGGCCTGCGGCGTTCCGGTCACCGGGTCGATCGCCCGCTGGGTGGAGAAATTGTAGCCGTAGACGTTGCCGTTGGCGCCGATGCCGACGATCATCGAATGCCGCAGATGCTGGAACACGTTGTCTTCGATCAGGCAGTCCGACGTCCGCTTGCCGCAGCCGACGCCGTATCCTTGCCCGTCACCGCCGAACACAAACGAGTCGTGGAAGTAGCTCTGGCGCACGTCGCACTCGAACGCACGGTCCATCCAGACGTGGCCTTTATACGTCATGTAGCTTTCGACATTCCGGATCCAGCATCTGACCGCGTACTTCATCTCGATCGTGTACCCGACCACAGCGTCCTTGCGGCGGATGAACAGGTTCTCGATTCCGACGTTCGCCATGGTGACCAGCTTGCGCAGCCGCGGGTTGCGCGCGGCGGTGAACGTGTGGCGCAGATGGCGGTCGAGCGTCAGCCGGCGGTTGGCCGTATCCACCGCCACCACGCGGTTGATCTGCCCGGGCAGCCGCAGCTGCCACTCCTCGATCAGCCCCCAGGCGGCATCGTTGTCCTCTTCGATCTCGATGATGTCCCCCGCCTGGAAACCGGCCACGCTCGACACGGTCAGCACGGTGGACCCCATGCCCATCCCGTCCGTCAGCGTGACATACGCCGTGGGCTGGTTGCTGTCCCAGCGGATGATGCCGATGCAGCGGCTGGCGGTTCCGGCCCCCTCGAAGATCAGGCTGGTCAGCGCCGAGCCGTCGCCCCGCAGGATCATGTCCGGCTTGAGGCAGAGCGTCTGCGTCAGCCGGTAAGTCCCGGCCGGCAGGTAAACCACGCTGCCGGCGGGCGCCTGCGCGATCACGGCGGCGATGGCGGCCGCGTCGTCAGTGGTGCCGTTGCCCTTCGCCCCGAAATTCCTGACATTCAGCACCGACGTGTAGTTGGTCGGCGCCCCGGGCAGTCCGGCCCGCGCCCAGCGCGCCCGGAATGCCGGCGACAGGTCGTGCACATGGGTCAGGGACTCGCGGACATCGGGAATGCCGTTTTCGTTGCGGTCGACATCCGCCCGGCCGATCCTGAAGAAACGGGTTGGCACCTGCCCCTGCACCGTCGCGTTCGTGGTTTCGGGCCAGAACAGCGGCTGTTTGCTTTCCGGCCGCAGATACGCCCCGTGCAGCCGCCACCCGGGCACGGTCAGGTTGTCTGACGAAAAAACATCGAGGAACTCGCCGGAGTCGCCGGAAGGGGCGATCTCCAGCGTCACGCGGCCGTCTTCGCCGCGCAGCAGGCCTCGAATCTCCGCCAAGCCTCCGGCTGTCGCCTTGACGCCGCCCGCCACGCCCAGCGCCAAAGCGGCCCGCAGCGCCCATATTTTACATCGGATGCCTATTTTCATGTCTGCCCCCTCTCTGACCCGACAGAGGACTCTTGAATTCACTATTTCGCGGCAGGCTGTCAGGATAAAACAGGCTCTTTCTTGAAGATTGATCCTGTTCATCCTGCCGAGCCTGTCCAAAGATCCATGGGGTCCAAGCCTATTTGGGCTCGCCCGTCTTTGGCGCGGACGCCTCGTGCCTGCCGGCCACGATTTCCGCAACCGTGTAAAAGGGTAAACGTTCCGCCGCATAGCCGATCAGGCCGACGAAATCGGATAGCCGGGTCCCGTAAGCCGGTCCGATCAGGAACGTGGCGCCGGGCGCGGTCAGGCGGGTCAGATCCGGGCCCGACTCCGGTGTACTGATGCGCCGTCCCTCGGCCACGGCGAGGCTGCCGACTGAGCCCGCGGGGCTGCGTCGTGCGATATCTGGAACCAGCACGACATCCTCGCCCTGCGGCAAGATCACATCCGCCTCCGCCAGCAACTCATGCGCGGAAACCCGCGTCACGCGACCGGTCACAAAAGCGTCATCCGGCAGCACCCGGTGGCCGTAAAGGAACAGCACCTGTCCGCGCTCGTGCGCCATGTCCACCCATTGCTTGAGCACCGCCAGAGGCACATAGCGCGTCAGGTCAATCGCCGTCCCCGGCACAGACCCGTCGTCGCGGCGTCCGTCCGCGAGCGCGAACGGATCCGCGCGGCGGTAGGAGCCGACCCCGTGATCCAGGGCGGCGCGCCCGAGCTCCGGCGAATAGGCGTTGAACGGAAAAACGAGGTTGCCCACCTTCAGCCCGGCCTCCCGCAATTCGCTCACGGAGCGCAAGAGCAGCGCGTCCGTCCACTCCTTCACGCCGTGCTGCTGCGCGTACCGGACCGCATTCAGGTGCGTGTACGTGTGCGTGCCGATTTCCCATCCGAAGTCGTTCTGCAGCGCGCGCAGGTCTTCGAAAGTGATCCGGCCGTTGTGGATGTACTGGTTGTTGACGAACGCGGTCGCCCGGCCGCCGGCCCGCGCCAACGCCGGCGCCGTCAGCGACCGCCAGGAGGTCCAGCCGTCGTCAAACTGCAAAACCAGACCGCCCCGCTTGGGTGTTTCGCCCCGGGCCGCAGCCGCGAGGCACCCCAACGCCAGCAGAACCGTTCCAATCACGTGTGTGCAAGTAGTCTTCATAATTGTCACTTTGTCTAAGATTTTACTCCAACCCGCAGGGAGCGACAAGCAGATAATAGCGGTCCACTAGACATTTACGCGGGGCCCGGTTTCGTCTATACTTACCGACCATGCGAAAAAAGTGCTCGTTGCCGCAGCCCGCCGCCGCACCGAAAAAGGCAGGACGGGAACTCACGGACGTTCTGACAAGCGCCGTCATGAACGGCCCGGCGACCGTGGTCATCACCGACGCCGAGGGCGCCATCGAATACGTCAACCGGAAGTTCAGCGCGCTGACCGGCTATGCGGCGTCGGAGGCGGTCGGCCAGAAGGCTTCGCTGCTGAAGTCCGGACTCATGCCGGAGAGCTGCTACCGAGCGCTCTGGAAGCAGCTGCGGAGGGGCGAAGACTGGAGCGGCGAGTTCCACAACCGCAAAAAGAACGGCGAGCACTATTGGGAACAGGCGTCCATCTCCCCTGTCCTCGACGCCGACGGCACCCTCCGCTATTATCTGAAGATCGCGGAGGACATCACGCGGCGGAAGCAGCTGGAGGCCGACCTCAGGCAATCCATTGAAACGCTCCAGGCGAACGAGACGCAGCTGCAGGCGACCTGCAAGGATCTGGGAGCGGTCACGCGGGAGCTCAAGAAAAGCCAGCGCAAGCTGCAGCGCCTTTCGCAGGAGGACGCGCTGACGGGTTTGCTGAACCGGCGGGGCTTCGAAAGCGAGTTGCTGAGGGCCAAGTCTCTGGCGGAGCGGGAGCGGCACGACATCGGCTTCCTGATTATCGACATCGACCATTTCAAGCTGATCAACGACCGCTACGGCCATGCGACGGGCGACCGCATCCTGAAGGCGAGCGCTAAACTGCTGCGGTCGCTCCTGCGCGCCTCCGACCTGATCTGCCGTTACGGCGGCGATGAGATCGTGATCGCCCTGCCTGCGGCCGATGCCGAGACCACCCGCCTGACGGCCAAGAAAATCCTCACGGCTGTGCGCCAGCACGCGTTCTCAAAAGGGAAGACCGAGCTCTTCATCACCGTCTCGATCGGTGCCAGCTGCGGGACGCCTGTGCAGGGCCAGTCCCTTGAAAACATGCTGATCCTGGCGGACCGCGCGCTCTACCGCATCAAGCGCACCGGCCGCAACGGCATGTCCTTTGCCATGTCCGGCGATGCCCCGGCCGCAGAGGCGGCGCCCCGCTGTGACGCGCACGGACAGCCGTTCCGCTTGGCCTTCAACGCGCTGATCGCCATGCTCGACGCCCGCGAAAAAGCGACCGGCAGCCACTGCAGGCGGGTCTCGCTCATGGCGGGCGTGCTGACGCGGGTCCTGAAGCTTCCGGCCGACCAGATCGACCTCATCACACACAGCGCCCTGGTGCACGACATCGGCAAAATCGCCATCCACGACACGATCCTGCTGAAGCCCGAGCCGTTGACCGCGGAGGAACGCGACCTCATTCAAAAGCACCCCAAAACCGGATACGACATCCTCCAGTCCAGCCCCGAGTTCACAGCCTTTTCAGAAATCGTCTTCTCGCATCACGAGCGCCTCGACGGCTCCGGCTACCCGCGCGGGCTCAAAGGCAAGCGGATCTGCATGGGCGCGCGCATTCTTGCGGTGGCCGACACCTACGACGCGATACGGGCCGGCCGCCCTTACGCCGCGCCCCGCTCCGCGGAGGAGGCGCTCAGCGAAATTCAACGGTGGCGGGGCAGCCACTTCGACCCCGACGTCGTGGACGCGCTGCGGCTCTGCCAGGGCGAGCTCGAAGCCATCCTGAACGCCGGAGGCTAACCCTCGATTCACAGGGTTTGGCCGCGTGGGACGTGCGCGCTACTTGCCCGGCTGAAAGATCTCCACGCGGTCGAGGGCCATGGGCGCGGTCCAGACGAGCTTGAGGTGGCGGGTGCCCGCAGGCGGCAGAAGCACATAATCGACTTGGGTCTGACGGTACTGATCGCCACGATGCGGCGGCGCACTGTGCGCACGCTCGGTGCGCCTGGCCGCGATCACGGACGCAAAGCTCTGCCCGTCCTCCGACGCCATAAACGCCGGGTCGCTGACCGGCCCGGATGCGGGCTGGAAGAAAGCCGTCACGCGCGCCTCGCGCGGTGCCGCGACGGCATAGCTGAGCCAGTCGTTCGTGGTGCCGCGCACGCGGAAAAGATACTCGGCGTAACGCGCGTTGTAGGTGTTGTCAAGCGCCAGACCCGCCGACCGCCCCTCCACGCGCGTCAGCCCGTGGAATTCGTCCACGAGGCAAATCTCCTTCACGGCCACCGGGCCGACCACGTTGGAGGGCGCCGACCGGCCGCCCGCGTTGCGCGCCGTCACGCGATAAAGCCACGTCTCGCCCGCCTTGGCCGTCTCGTCGCTGAAGAGCGGCCGGTACGCGACCTCCGCGTCCGAAACGTTTTCCGCCAGCACCGACCAGGGGCCTTGCGCCGAGGCCGCCCGCTCGATGTCGTATCCCTCCGCACCCGCCGAACCGCGCCAAGCGAACATCGGCACACCCTTGAAGGGCAAGAGCTCCGGCGCGTCCGGCGCGCGCACCGGCGGCACGGGCGCGCCCTGCATGCGGAACGCCGCCGCGCGCATCTCGCGCATGACGCCGATCTCCGCCTGCGCGTCCGCGCTGGGGAACCCGGGGAAGTGATACGACCAGACGCTCGGGTAGGTGAATATCTGGTGCCAATAGTAACCGCCGTCGCGGTGATGGAAATACATGCTCCACAGCAGCGCGCCGGACACGCCCTCCGTGTCAACGCACGTATCCAAGAACGCCTTGAGCTTGCCTTCCACGTTTTCGCGGGTCAGCACCTTGCCGTCGATGTAGGGCCCGAACTCGCCCACGAAAAAGGGACGCTGTCCCTTGATCTGCTCGGCCTCGCGCTTGACCGCCGCCACCCAGTTGGTGCCCGACAGGGCGTAGTCGGTGTAGAGGTGGCGCGTCAGCAGGTCGATGTTGGGGTCGATGAGCTGCGGCGCGAACGCGGGCGAGTGACGGGTCTCCGCGACCAGATGGTTGGGATCGAGGCTCTTCATGTAGGCCGCCATCTCGCAAAGCCAGTTGGTCTGCGCGCCGTGCATCTCGTTGCCGAACTGCCACGCGAGCAGCACCTTGTCGTCCTTGTACGGCACGCCCGTCACGGTGTTGACGCGGTTGAGCACGTAGCGCACCGTGGCCTTGTAGTCCTCGCGCAGCTGCGGGTCGGTCCAGAAGTCGCCGCGCCGCTTGCCGCGGTGCGCCGCATAGGTGCCGATGCCGCCGAGGTAATCGCCGGCCTCGGCCGACAGGCAGAGCATCACGCGCACGCCGTACCGGTTCGCCAGCGCGAGGGTATGGTCGATGGTCTTGAACGCCTCCTCGTTGAAGAGGCCGGGCGACAGGATGTAGTGCCACGGCGCCGGCGCCTCGTCCGGACCGCGCATCGGCAGGTTCCAGGTGCGCACCACGCGCATGCCCATGCGGGAGAGCGTCTTCATGGCGTCCTCGATCTCCCACGGCGTGGGCAGGACCATGCGCTCCGGCAGCCGCAGCGTGAAATCGTACGGCACCACCAGCCCCGGCATGTTCGCGCCCACGAAGCGGAACTCCTTGTCGCCGTCCATGAGCTTGCCGCCGGCGCGCGTGATGAAGCGCTCGAAGCCCTGCGTCCGCGACGTGAAATCCAGCTCGCCGCGGTTCAGCACCAGCGGATCATCAAGCAGCCGCTTCGCGTTGAGGTTGCGGTGCAGGCCCCACGCGTCGCGCCACGCCAGAAAGAAAACCGTGTCCGGCAGATGCTCGGCGATCTGTTGCGCAAACGGCCCGTAATCGTAGTTGCGCGGCGAGGTGTTGTCCAGCGAGTTGCCGGGCGGGCCGAACTCCGTCACCGCAAAGGGCTTGCCCGTCCGCATCAACTCCGCGTATGTCCCCTGCGCCGTGGCCACGCTGGCGGCGTAGATGTCGAGCCCGGTCACGTCGACGTACGCGTTGCCGGGATAATAGCTCATGGCCCTGTCGGAGACCATCGGCGACCAGACCCAGACCAGGTTGTGAAGCCCCTTCTCCTGCGTGTAGTACGTAAACAGTTCGCGCCAGACTTTGCGGAACGCGACCGGGTTGCGGGCGCCCCACCAGAAGGCTCCGGTCATCTCGTGAAACGGGCGGAACAGGACCGGCACGCCCGCGTCCTGCAGCGCGCCCAGGCCGCGCGCCACCTCGTCGGCCTGCTCCATGTAGCGCGCATAGGCCGGCGTGCTCTTATCCAAGAGATCCTCGAAGCGGCCGGCCTTGCTCCAGGCGAGCCCGCCGTCCCACGGATTGGTCATGTGGCACGAGATCGTGACCACCCCGCCCATCTGCCAGTAGGCTTTCGCCAGCTCGTTGACCGCACGCCAGCGCGGCGGCTTGAACGTGTCGGGCTTGGTCTTGGGCGTGTTGACGAAGGTCTCGTAGTAGTCGAAGCCCGCCACCGCCACCCAGTTGCTGGTCTGCTGAAAAATCTCGTTCGCGGTGGCCAGCGACACCAACGGGTACCAGCCCATGAACTGGCCGCTCAGGAGCTTCCCATCTTTCTTCTGCGGCAGGGCGCGGAGCGCGTCCAGCAGCGCCTGGGCCACCGGCAGCGCCTGGCGGTCGACGATGCCCGCGCAGGGCGCGAGACGCTCCGCGTCCTGCTCGTCCACCAGCGGCGAAGCCGCGTCCAGCCGCTGCGCCTCGCTCCACTTCACCGGCGCGGTCAGCGTGAAGAGCAGGTTCGGGCCGGCCATGTGGACCGCCATGCCGTCGAGGTTCGGCAGCGCATGGTCCGGATACCCGCGCCCGTCCGTGTTCCAGCGCCCGGTCTTGGGATTCGCGACCGCTCCGCCCGCCGTGTTGAAATCCGCCACGTCGGCCATCGAGAGGTAGCGGTCCGAGCCCTCCTCGAAATCGGCCACGACCACATAGCGGTCCGGCAACAGCCGCACCGCCTGCGGCAGCGACGCGAAGCGGAACCCCGCGCGCACCTCTCCGCCCGCGCGCGCCACCACGCCCGTCGCCAGCAGGGCGGCGTCACTCACCCGGTAGATCCGCACGCACCGATCCTTGGCCAAGCCGTCGCCGCCCTCGTCGAGGTACCCGAGCGCGGTCACATACACGGGCTTCACCGCGACGAACTCCTGCCCCTGCGTGACGGTCTTGCTCTTGTACGGCAGAGCGACGCCCGGACGGATCGCAAACAGCGGCTGCGGCGCCTCCTGCGCGGAGAGGAAACAAACGCAGAGAGAACATCCCAAGAAAAGTAATCTGTTTTTCATTTTCATCCTCATGTCTCTGATGGTAGGGACGGTTCCCCGAACCGTCCGCCGCGCTCGGAGATCGCGGGCTACCGGTAGCGCGGGCGCTCCGGGCACGCGTTGCGGACGCCTCGGGGATGCGTCCCTACCAACCGCGCCGCCTTGATCCGATTCAGGTTGCATCCGACACCCCGAACCGCCCGACTCATTGCCCCGCGTGCTCGATCTCCACGCGGTCGAGCGCCATGGGGCCGGACCACGCGATCTTCACGTGACGCATGCCCGCGGGCGGAGCGAGCGTGTAGGTCACCAGCACCTGCCGCTTTTTCGCGTCGCCTTTCGGGATCGCCTGCAACGGGCGCTCAGCGCGTTGCGCGGTCACCGCCGCAAAGGCGGCCCCGTCAGCCGAGAACGAGAACACCGGATCGTTCACCTGCCCGGCCGTGAAGAACGCGGTCACGCGCACTTCGCGCACCGGCCCCGCCACCGCGTAGCCGAGCCAGTCGTTGGTGTTGCCCTTCACGCGGAAGAGATGCTCGGCGTACCACGCGTTGTAGGTGTTGTCGAGTTTGAGCGCATCGGATTTCCCCGACGCGCGCGCCAGGCTCTTGAACTCGTCGACAAAACAGGCGCCCGCGATCTTCACCGGGCCAACGCCGTTCGACGGCGGCGAGCGGCCGCCCGTGTTGCGCGCGGTCACGCGGTAGCACCACGTCTCGCCCGCCTTCGCGGTCTCGTCGCTGAAGAGCGGACAGTAGGCCGCGTCCGCGTCCGACACGTTCTCGGCGATCACGGCCCACGGCCCCTGCGGCGTCGCGGCGCGCTCGATGTCGTATCCCTCCGCTCCTGCCGAGCCGCGCCAGGTGAACATCGGCACGTCCTTGAACGGCAGCAGCTCGGGCGCGTCCGGCGCGCTCACCTCCGGCACGGGCAGCCCCTGGATGCGGAAGGCCGCCTCGCGCAGGCCGCGGACGATGCCGATCTCGTCGTGGGCGGCGCCGCTGGCCGAGCCGGGGAAGTGGTACGACCACACGCTCGGGAAGGTGTAGATCTGGTGCCAGTAGTAGCCGCCGTCGCGGTGGTGGAAATACATGCTCCACAGCAGCGCGCCAGCCACCCCCGGGGTTTCAATGCAGAAGTCCAGGAACTCTTTGTGCTTCGCCGCCACGTTCTCGCGCGTGAAGATCTTGCCGTCCACGTAGGGCCCGTACTCGCCCACGAAGAAAGGGCGCTGGCCCTTGACCGATGCGACTTCGGCACGCAAGGCGTCGCTCCACCCCTTGCCCAGGCCCGCGTAGCTGGTGTAGTAGTGGCGCGTCAGCAGGTCGATGTTGGGGTCGATCAGCGGCACCACGCCCGGGCGGTGGCGCGTCTCGGCCACCAGGTGGTTGGGGTCGAGGCTCTTCATGTAGGCCGCCATCTCGGAGAGCCAGTTGGTGTTCGAGCCCATCATCTCATTGCCGAACTGCCAGGCGAGGATCGCCTTGTCGTCGCGGTAGGCCACGCCGGTCAGCGTGTTCGTGCGGGTCAGCACGAACCTAACCGTGGCCTTGTAGTCCTCGCGGAGCTGCGGGTCGGTATAGAAGGCGGAGCGCTTCTTGCCGCGGTGCGCGGCGTAGGTGCCGACGCCGCCCAGATAGTCGCCGTAGTCCGCCGTGAGGTCGAGCATCACGCGCACGCGATACTGGTTCGCCAGCGCCAGCAGCCGGTCGATGGTCTTGAACGCCTCCTCGTTGAACTGCCCCGGCCCGAGCACGTAGTGCCACGGCTGCGCCGCCTCCTTGGGCTCGCGCATCGGCAGGTTCCACGTGCGCACCACGCGCAGCCCCATGCGGTCGAGGGTCTTGAAGGCGTCCTCCTGCTCCCACGCCGTGGGCAGCGTCATGCGCTCCGGCAGCCGCACGGTGAAGTCGTAAGGCAGCACCAGCCCCGGCATGTTCGCGCCCATGAAGCGGAACTCCTTGTCCCCGTCCATGAGCCGGTTGCCGTCGCGCGTGATAAACCGCGCAAAACCCTGTCCGCAGTGGGCCGCTCCCGTCAGTAGAACGCCGCACGCCATCAAACACACGCATTTCCGCATCACGTCTCGCCCCCAGTGCAGTGTCCCGTAAGTACCGGGACCCGTTCGTTTTTATTTTACAGGTGACTACGTTCGTAGTCCCGCCTTTAGGCGGTCTCTCAGGTCAATCCGGCTTCGCGTTCCGCCTGAAGGCGGCACTGCAAGCCCTAACGCAGTTAGAGCCGTTTAAGGGACACCACTCTAGACGCGCTGCCTACTGGAATCTGACGGCAAGCCCTTCACGGGGCCGCCGGTCCGGCCTTAAACGCCGCGGCGCTGAACGCGCCCTGCGCCTCGCCGCCCTTGCCCGGATACCCGCCGCGCACCTGGACGAGCCAGATCAGCGCGAGCCGCCGGTCAGGATAGACCGTCATGTTCGTCGCCAGCGCGCCGCCGTGCCCGAACGCGCCGTGCCCGTCCTGATCCACCGTAAATCCGAGCCCGTACTTCTGCTTCGGCTGGCCCGTCTGAATCTTGGACAGCTCCGCGATCGCGTTCTCAGAGATGATCCGGCTGCCATTGAACATGCCTTTGTTGAGCAGCATCTGGCAGAAGCGCGCCAGATCCGCGCCGGTCGAGAAGAGCCCGCCGCCCGGCTCGGGATTGCGTCCCGGCCGGTCCAAGGGCAGCCGCAGGTACGGGATCGCGGTCTCGGCCAGCCCGCTTTTATCCGCGCTCGGGCCGTACGCTTTCGCCAGGCGCCGCACCTGTTGCGCGGAGGGAAAAAAGGTCGTGTCACGCATGCCCAGCGGATCGAAGAGCCGGGTCTGCAGAAACTTCTCATAGGGCATGCCGCTCACGATCTCGATCACGCGGCCGACAGTGTCGATGCCCTCGTTGGAGTAGCGGTAGCCCTCGCCGGGCTGGAATTCGAGCGGGTTCATCGTGAAGCTCAGCACCTGCTGGTCCAGCGGCAGCGAGGCGAGATCGTCGGTCAGCACCGGCGTGAGAAACGGCAGGCCCGACGTGTGCGACAGCAGGTGGCGGAGCGTGATCGGCCGCGCCAGCCGCTTCAGGCTCATCGCTTCACTCTCCTTCTTGTCGACCACCCACAGGCTGTTCATCTGCGGGATGTACTTGCCGACCGGATCGTCCAGCGAGACTTTGCCCTCGTCCACGAGCATCATGAACGCGGTGGCGGTGATCGGTTTCGTCATGGAGGCGATCCAGAAGCAGGCGTCCGTCGCCATCGGCGTCTTGCCGGCCACGTCGGAGTACCCGACCGCGTCCTGGCTGATGACCCCCTCCGTACCGACCACCACCGTGACCGCGCCGGCCAGCCAGTTCGAGGCGACATACGGCCTCAGCGCCGCCTCGATTGGCGAGTCGACCGCCCTTACAGATGCAGGCCACACGAACGTCAAAGCCGACAGCGCGAGGACAAGCCATGCACGCCGTGTGATCAGTCGCGGTATTCTTTCCATTACTCGCATCCCCTTATTTTGCAAGGCGGTTTCAATCAAACCCCATTATGGTTTCTGAACGCGCGTCGTCGCCCCCGGCGCCTGCAACTGCCAGTACACGCACTCCGCCATGAAAAACAGACACGTGTGCAACCGTTCCCACTGATAGTACTTAAGCGCGCCGCGTATGTCCATGTCCGCTTTCGCCAGAAGCTCGGCGTTGCCGGAAAGCGCCACGATCCAAGCCGCGAACAGCGGGTCGCGCATGCCGTCAGCCTCCGCGACGCGCCGGGGCGACTGGCGGTTCCACGCGGAGTACTGTTTCCGCGCCAGCTGAACCGCCGCGCCGATGTCCGCCTGCGCCGACCCGTCCGCACACAACGAACGCCAGTTGATGTCGAAAGCCAGCGCGTTGGCGTTGTCGTACGTGCTGTACAAGGCGACAAAGCGCGCCGCGCTGGCCGCGTTCGCGTCGAGGCCGCGCTGAAACTCTTTCCGGACCGCCGCGTCCGTCTCCATATCCGCCAGCGCCCTCAAGCCGGCCTGAGTGCTGGCCGAGGTCCAGATGGGCGGGCTCTCGGGGTAGCGGGGCGGCTCCCCCGGAGCCACGTAGCTGACGCCCTCCGCGCAGATTTGCCGCCGTGTGCGCGACGTGCCGGGCGGTGTCTCCGCCAGCCGCTCGCGATACAGCGTCAGCCAGCGCGCGTCGCCGGTGACCTGATGCATCGCCCTGAGAACAAACAAGAAGCGCACCGCCGCATCGAACTGCGGCTCCGCCCCGGCGAGCACGCCGCGCGTGCCGGCGAATCCGCCCGACCAGTGGCCGAAATGGCCGAAGCCCACGCGATCGCACGGCATTCTCCAGTCGTTAGCCTCCAGCCCCTGCGCGACGCGCGTCATCACGGCCACCGCGGCCTGGCGCTCGGCGTCGCCCGGCAGCGCGCTCGTGGCGTAGCGCCAGAGACCGTAGAACCACGGATAGGTCTGGTCGCTGGAACTCGCGGCATAGTGGCCCGCGCCGTCACTTGCGAACCCGCGCGCGATGAAGCCAGGGACCGCATTGGACACCGCCAGCTTCAGCAGCCCCGACGCTACTTGGCGGGCTTCCGCGGCCGCCTGCGGGTCGAGGGTGACCAACCAGCGGCGCGTCAGCGCGTCGAGATACAGACCTCCGAAGAAGCCGCCGTTTTCGATCGGCGTCCACCAGCCCAGCGCGTTGGGCTGGTGGTCACGGCACTCTTCGGCCGTGGGCAGCAGCACGCGGCCGTCCAGCCCCGTGTAGTCGTAGAGCGTGCCGTGCGGCGAGATGAAGCGGCGCCAGATCTCGCGGTGCGCCGTCTCCACGGAAGTCCGCACATCCGCGTCCGCCGCGAAACCGCCTTGCGCCACGGCCACAAGGACACCTACCGCAACATACCGCACGCGCCTCATGCCACTTAAACCCTTCCACTTGAAACGTGCCCCGAGAGGCTCACCGTCACAGCACGGAAATCAGCGTGCCCGACAAGTAGGAGACGGTGAGCACCTGCTGCCCGCCGGCCTCCACGAATTTCGCTCTCAAGAAGGTATTCGGTTGCCCGTTCAGCGTCACCGTAACTTTCGAAGGAGCGATGAATGCCGTCGGGGAACGGATCAACGGCACCGGCGTTTTCAGCTCCGTAAAGCTGTAACCGGTCAAGGCGATGGTCAGTCGGTCTTCCGCGACGCAGTCGCCGACGGTGAGCGGCGCAAACGCGCCATCCGCCCTGTCGCGCGCGCATACGGCGTTGTCCTGCAGCGTCACCCGTGCCACCGTGCCGGTGCCCGCCAGCGCCGCGCCCGCGCCCACGGTCAGCCGATAGGCCGCCGTCAGGACCAGCGTGCCGTCGACCCGCGAGACGCCTGCGGCCACGGCCACATCATTGCTCACGACCAGCGTGCCGCCCAGCACGGACACCGGCCCCGTGGCCGTTCGCGCGCCCGCCAGCGTCAACGTGCCCGCGCCCTTCTTGGTGATGCCGCCCGCCTGCCCCGCCGCGTCCTGCAAAGTCGGCACCACGCTGACAGTATACCCGGCCGAGTCCACCACCATGCCGTTCGCCGTCAGCCGCACATCATCCACGTCATAGACCAGCGCGCCAGACACCGAGGCTTTCAGCGTCCCGCCGTCGAAAAGAATCTGGCTCGCCGCAGACGAACTCGCAATCTTCTCGAAGATCTGTTTGGTCCGCAGGACTCCGGTGCCCGTGAGCACGAGTCGTCCTGATGATTTCGTCTGGTCACCACGGCCGACCCAGACCTCACCGTTGACCAGCATGTCTACCAGCCCGCCCGCCACAGTGACCTCGCCTGTAGCGCCCGCATAACGCCCGATCGACAGCACAGCGCCATCCTTAAAATATCGCATTTCGCCGCCGTTGATGGTCAACGTTCCGTTTCCGCTGTTTCCCACCCACGAGTGCTCGGTGACCGTCCACAGACCGTTCGACACCGTCATCGTGCCGGAGGATCCCGCGTCATTCGCGACCGCGAAGTTGCAGACGCTGTTTGTTCCGCCCACGCACAGCAGTGACCCCCGGCCGTAACCGCCGACCTGCAGACGAGCACCGGAAGCGCTGCTGAACGTGTTCGTTCCGCCCAGTACCGTCATTTCACCGATTCCGCCGATCAAGGAGCCAATCATAAAATTGTTTCCGAAAAAATTGGTTCCGCCCGTAACGCCCATTTTTCCGTACCCGGAACGCCCCATCGCACACGCTTCACCCGTGTACGAGAAGCTGCCGCCCGCCAGCGTGACCTCGCCCGTCGCCCCTGCAATGACGCCCACGCGAAAATAGTTGATGACCGACGGACGCAAGTCGCGAATCGAAAACTGGCCCCCTTGGACTTTGAGTTCACCGCGCGACCCCGCGTTTTCGCCGAGGTCAAACCCGTTGCTGACGCTGCAAATCCCGCCCGTCTGCTCCAGCACGCCATGCCCGCTGTTCCCGACATACAGTGGTCCGCCCGAGAAAACGTTCGCTCCCGCGCCAATCGTCAGAGTGCCTTTGCTCCGGACAACGACCCCCAGGTAGTTCGTTCTGTTCCCCATACGGAACTCGGCCTCAGCGACGTCCATTCGCCCCGTCGCACCCGCCGCATCACCAACTCGAAGTTCGTTCGTCACCCCGAAGCGGGTGCCTCCCGACAGGCAGACCGTAGCATAAGCACGCGCGTCTGCCGCTGCCCCCACGGTCATGCTGCTGGAGACCGAATGTTCGCCGCCTTCAAACGAGGTAAACGTGCCTGAAACCCTTGCCAAGGCCGACTCGGACCGGACATTCTTAAAGGCAATGACCGCGTGATTTGTCGGCGTTGAGCCGATTATGGGCGCTGTCTCACAGTTTAACGCGAGAGCCCGCAGCGTCCCGTTCGTGAGGGTGACACGTCCGCCCGCCCCCTGCCACGTGTTAAAGGAATTCGTCGCCCAATAGGTATGCTGGTTCAGATTGAAAATGCTTTCGTATGCCGCAGCGGGGGCGACGACTGAGAAGCCCTCGTTAGTCACATCTTCCGTGAAAGTGACCAGCCAGTTCTTGTTACCCGTGTTATTGAAGGCGGCCAGGTCGTCCAGCGCGGGCACGAAGCCCTCCGACCAGTTTGAGGGCACATTATAATCGCCGACCCCCGTGCCGCCGACCCCCTGCCAGTGCCGCGCGTAAGTATAACCCGAAGCGCCCGAGACCATCGTGAACACGACCCCGAAAACGGCCCCCGCGACCTTTAAAATCCGCATCCGCCCCTCCTTTGTTTGTTGCCCTATTATACGGGTGCTGTCGATCAAAAACTATACTGTTTTGCGCAACTATTCTATCACTTTTGCGCAACCGGCGGATCACCGCACCAGCCGCGCCTCGCACCAGTCGGCCATCACGCCGTCGGGGCCCGTGGCGGTCAGCCGCAGCGTCTTTCCTCCCGCGCAGGGCACGCGCACCGGCACCCCCGCCTGTCCCGCCCTCAACGGTTCGCTGGCGAACGCCTTCTTGCCGTCAAGAAAGACCTCAAAGACCGCGGCCTTCTCCGATTTACGCGAGGCGTCGTCGATTCCGATTAGGGCCTCGAAAGACGCGTATCCGCCGTCCAGTTCATAGAGCACCTCGGAAGGCGTTTTCGTCCCGAGGCCTTTGCGGTAGCGCGCGCCGCCGAGCGTCAGCCAATCGTACGCGGTCGTCTCGTCCTGCCGCACGCCCGCGCCCATGCCATTGACGGGCTGGCGCAGCAGCTCGCGTTTTCCCGCCACGCTCACGGCTGACCACGGCAGATCGCTCAGGTAAACGTGCCGCGCCGAAGCCTCCGGCCAGACCGTACGCACAAACGGCACCGTCGCCTGCGCGGCTCTGCAGACCAGCGCGTTCACGCTGCGCGGAGCCAACTCCAGCGCCACGTCACTCCCGCCCGGCACCGCAAGCTCACGCTCCTGATAAGCGACCGCCTCCGTCGAACTGCAGAGAAACGCCTGCGGCGCCAGCGCCGTGCCGGTCAGCCGGACATCCGCCGTGACGCTCACGCTGCGGGGATTGGTCAGCAGCACCGTAAACCGGCCGTCTTTGACGACCGCGCTGGCCAGCACGCCGCCGTCCGCCGCGCATTCCAAATTCCTCGCCCCGCGCGGGACATGCTTCCAGAGCACGCGCGCCGTATTGTAGGCCGGCCGCCGCTCGCTGTCGTGCCGCGCGCTCTTGACCAGGCCGAACGAGCTGATCAGGTCGCTGTCGCCCACCCCGTCGTACGCCTTCCAGAAGTAGAAGCTGCTGACCCCGCCCCCCAGCTCCTGATGCACCATCCGCGCCAACCGGAAGGCGGACTCGTAGCCCGCGTAGGCGCCGTGCCAGCGCGACGGGTAGAAGTTCCACGGCCCGATGCCACAGAGCGGCCCGTACTCCAGCAGCCACAGCTCCCGCGGCCGGCCCGCCGCCGGACCGGCCGGCTCGATCACCTCGCGGCACAGCCGCTTCAGGTTCGGCTCGGTCATGGCCCAGCCCGAAGCGTAGTCCTCCACGCCGACCACCGTGCCGAGATCGCCCATCGCCCGCAGATAGGCCTCCACATAGCGCTTGCCGTTCAGGTAACGGTCCGGCATCGCGTCCATATCCATGCCCTGCCCGCCCGTCGCGATCCGGTAGGGACCGACAACCGGGAGATCAAAGCCGTGGCTCTTGGCCAGCCGGGCGGTCTTGGCGCACACCTCCGCCACAGCTTCGGGCGGAAAGGCCGGCTCCCACACCGGCACGAGGTGCGTGAGCGCGACGCCCTCCTCGCGCAGCAGCGTCAGCAGCGCCACGCACATCTCGGCCACCTCGTCGCTGTCGGGCGACCTGCCGCCCCCCTGCCCGACCCACTGCCACTCCGCATAGCTGATCACGCGGAGCCCGGTCGTGAAACCCTGCGACTGGACGTAGGCGAGATAGCTGACGAGCGTGCGCAGACCCTTCTCGGAAGCGAAGCGTTGGCGATAGGGCTCCCAGTTGATGTGCCGCGGATCGGCGTCGTCGTTCTGCGGCTCCAAGAGCTGCGCGCCGATGCTGAAATCGAGCTGCGTGACCCCGATCTCGCGGAGCGCGGCCAGGAGCGGGGCATACTCGCGTTCACGCGCCGCAGGATCGGACAGAAACGTCTTGGGCAGATCGGCATAACAGCCGAAGCCCCGGATCTGCTGGAGCGGCCGGCCCGGCTCCACCACGACCTGCGCGGACTTCGCGGCGGGCTGGAGCGACACGTCCGACACGCTCCGGGTAGCGGCGTCCCCGCAGCGGTAGGCGCATACGCTCACCCGCTCGGCGCCACGCAGATCGATCAGGCCGCAGGCGTCGTCGAGCAGATAGCGGAAGGTGCCGTCCGGTGCGCTCGAGCCGGGCACCCTGAAGCTCTGCCGCAGGCTGCCGGGAAAGCCGATCTCCAGCACCCACGGGGTCCGCCCGTCGCCGGCGCGTCCGGCCAGCACCGGCGCCGCACGGATCTCGGCCGCCGTGAACTCTTTCTCGAAGAGGCGCATCGCCGCCAGCGGCGACGGCCCGGCGGGCACGTCGGGCACCGAGGCGGACGCGGAGAGCGCCGCCGGCCAGACGCACACCTCGTCGATCGCCCCGCAGAAGAACTGACCCGCCTCGCCCGAAGGCTCCTGCCCGGCCCCGACCTCCAGCGGCGCGTCATTCGCCAGCAGGCGGTCGCCCGGCCAGGCCGGCTTGGAACCCGCCGCCGCAAACGTGCGCATGCGGCCCTCCGCCACGCGCGCGCCGCCGACCTCGAGGGCGGCCATCCCGCGGTTGAAACTCGCCGTCACCTGCACCCACCGGTGCAGCGGCACCGGCGCAGGCGAGCTGATCTGCCACCATTCGTCCGCAGGCCCTTTGAAGGAAAACTCGAGCGTGCCTTCCGGACGGACTGCCAGCCGGTAATTGATCTGGTCGACGGCCGGCTTGCGGTCGCCCTTCCATACGAGGGTCTGATGGTCGCCGAAGCGCTGCACCCAGATCCAGGCGCTGATACTCATCTCGTCGGTCAGGTCCAGTCCGGCCCGGTCCGAGACGGTCACGCCCTGCCCGGGCTCGCCCCAGAACCAGAGCGCCTGGCCCCGCACCCCCGGCACCCGCACCGGCGCGCCGGCGGCCTGAGGGACGGCCACGCCCTCATCATCGAAGCTCAGAGCCAAAACCGGTGTCTCGCGCGCGATGGCGGCCCCTGCGAGCGCCGCTAAAAAGATCCCTACCCGTTTTACGTTCTTCATGATTCCAAACCGGCAGGGCGAGCGCCCCGCGCCGCCGCATCCGGCGCCGCCGGGCGCTCGCCCTGCCTGAACTCAGTCAACTCTGCCCCGGTTCCCGATCATCACCGCATCAGGATCAGCGTCCCGCTGGGCACGTCCAGATTCACGGTCACCACGCCGTTGGCGGCGCTCACGGTTGCCGCCCGTACGGCGCGTCCGATGCCGGTCACTTTCCACTGCGAGAAATTCGCCGCGTTGACGATGGCGCCGTAGTACATGACCGGGAAGGACCTCAGGTGAGGAGCGCCGGGCATCTGCGCAGGCGTGGTCAATCCCAGATCCACTGTGCCCGCGCCATCGACCCGCAACGTGCCCCACACATCCACCAGGTCGTTCTCCTCCGGCTTCCAGTTGCAGGTGTAGATGACGTTGGTGCCGAGCGTCAGGCTGTCCGTCGCCGTCAGCACGGCGCCTGGCGCAGAGTTCGCCGCGTCGCCGGGGTTGAGCAGGTCGCTCACCGTCGCGTTCCCGTTGCCGATCGAACCCTCGCCGGTGAGCTCCCGGAGCGTCTGCGCGGAGCCCGCCAGATCCAGAGCCGTGCCCGCCGCCACGCGCACGCGTTTGCCGTAGGGCACCTTGGCCTGACGGAGCAGCGCGATCTCGGGCTCCGACAGCGCCCGGCGGTAAATCGTCACGTCGTCCATGGTGCCGTTGAAGAAGTCGGTGTCCGACGTGGCCGTCGTGCCGATGGCGCACAGGCGGCCGCTCGTCCGGCCGGTCAGGTACCAGGACTTCCCGATGCCGTAATCGGCGGACAGGGTCCACGGGCCGCCCTCGCCGGTCTCGCTTGACCGCATCGTGCGCTTTTCGCCGTTCACATACATCGCGACGCCGTTGGTCCCGTTCACGACCAGCGTCAGCATCGTCCAGGTGTTCAGCGGCAACGCGTTGGTCACCTCGACGATGCGTTGCCCGAAGCCCTTGTTGTCCGCACCGGTCATCAGCATCCGGAACGCGCCGCTCGTGGTTCGCAGCAGGAGCTCGTGCGCCGTGGGCGTATAGTCGTCCAGCGTCCCGAAGAAGGTCAGCGACTGGTTGCTGCCCGCGAAGGTCGGTTTGTAGATCCAGGCGGAAACGGTGTAGGCATCCATGCTGACCATATCGTCGACGTAATTCACATACAGCGCGTTCTGGCCGTTGAACGCCAGCGCGGCGTTCCCGTTCTTTCCCGCCACCAGATTCAGGTTGTTCGTGTTGCCCTTGAAGGTTAACGCGTTCCGCGCATACGGGGAATCGTCGGCCTGCACGCCGTTCTCGAATGACAGGCGCAGCATCGGGTCGTCCGGATAAGCCGTGCCGGCCTCCGGCGGCAAGCGCAGCGTGCCGCTCTGAACATCGATCCGGCCGGTCACGCACGGCGGCGCCGCCAGCGTCAGGGCGCCTAGGCCGCGTTTGACCACGCCGCCGTCGGCCGCGCCGCCGAGCGCGCTCAGACGCTGGGCCAGCGTGACCGAACGGCCTTGCGTGTCCACAACCGCGCCGCCCGCGCCGACATACGCCTGTTTCAGGCCGTACAGGTAATTCGTCGGATTCTCCGCATCCGTCCCGCCGCCCGGCGTCTCAAGCACGCCGCCGTTGAAAACCAGACGCGTCTGGTTCACGCGGTTGCTCACCGAGGCGAACGTCGCGGGCAAACGCAACCGCCCGCCGTTCAGGTACACCGCGTTCAGCCGCAGCCCGTAGAGGTCGCCCATCCAGTTCAATCGCTGGCGCACCTCGAGCACGCCGCCGCGCACGATCACGTCCGATGACGGTGAGGACGTGTTCTGGTCCGTCTGGTAGCGGTGGCCCATCGAGACCTGGCCCAGCGAAACCGTGCCGCCCGACACGTCCAGGGTCGTCACGGCCTTGTCCACGCCCATCAGGCACCAGTAGCCGTCCGCCGCGTAGACCGAGCCGCCCGACACCTCGAGACGGTCCCAGACCCGCGGGGAGGCCAGACCCGCGGCGCCCATGATGAGCGCGTCACTATACGGGCTGCCAACATATCCGCTCAGCGTCAGGCTGCCGCCGGTGACCGAGATCCTGTTGGAGGAGCCGAACCCCACATACAGGCACCGGGTCGAAACGCTCGCGCCGGGCTCGACCGTGATCGAGCGGGTGACCGATGCGCTGGCGGGTGACCGGAAGTCGATGGTCTCACGCGTCGTGGGGTGCGTAAACGTCGCGTTCGCCCCCGCGGCGAACCGGACCGAACCCTCGCGGAACTCCAGACGGCTCTTGCTGCCGGTCGACGGGTTCATCGCCCCCGCCACCGTCAGCTCATTCGAGGAAACCTTCATGAAGAGGATATCGCCCGTGGCGGTCCAGTCGCCCGTCAAGGCGAGCGGCGCGTAAGCCCCGATGTAGATGCTCTTCAGGACCGTGACCGCGTTCGGCACCGTAACCGATCCGTCGCCCTTGCCGGCAACCGACCCGCCGTTGAAGACCACGGGGCCGGTCCCGAACGGGCTTCCACCCGCCACATCCGCCACGCCCGCCTTCACCTCGGTTCCGCCCGTGTAGGTGTTGGTTCCCGACAAGAGCAGACGTCCCGCGCCCTCTTTGGTCAGCGAGCCCGAGCCCTTCACCTCTCCCGTCAGCCACACTTCAGCGTTCGTCGCCGTTGTCACCGCCGTCGCGGCATCCAGGGTGGTCGGCAGCGCGACCGCGTGGACGCCCAGATCGGCGTCGATCACCGCCGCTCCGTTCGTCGCCGCAAGCTCCAGACTGCCGCCGCCCGACAGCGTGTAGGCGCTGGCGTTGTTAAAGAGCAGCGCGCCCGCCACCACCGCGTCCGTCACGTTGACCGTCGACGGCGCCGTGATCGCGTCCAGGAAACCGACGGTCAGGCCCGCCGCGCCGGCCCCCGGCGGCGTGATCCAATTGCCGCCTTCGGCCCAATCGCCGCCCGTGGTCTGGTTCCAAACGACCGCGCCCGACTCCGATGACGCGGCCGCGACCGTCAGAAGCACCTCGCTGCCGACCACGGAGAACGCATACGCCTTGCCCAGAATCGGGTTGGCGATCCGCAGGTCCGCGGCCGCGCCGGAGATCGTGCCGGCGCAGGCGAAAACCACGTAGGTGCCGTTGGTGGCGGGCGCCGTCCCGGTCTCCCGCGCCAACAGCGTCACCGCCGTCTTGCCGAGGAACAGGTCGCCCGACAACGCCAGCGCCCCGCCGGCCGCAAAGCGCGCCTGGTCGGCGGTCAGCGTCAGCGACGCCTCCGCTCCCGACGCGCTGCCGAGGGAAAGGCGGCCGGCGGCCAACGGGGCCGCAGCGGGCGCGGCCAGGATCAGCGCCCCTTCGGGCGCGGCGATCAGCTCCGCCTCCGCCGGCAGCGTGCCGGTCACACTCAGCGTGCCGTTGGAGACCACCGTGGGCCCGGTGTAGGCCTGCGCGCCCGCCACAACCAGCGTGCCCGCGCCCAACTTGGCCAGCCCGCCGTCCGCGGCTGCCCCCAAAGTCGCGTCATGGTTGAGGGTCCGGTTCAGCGTGAAGGTCACGCCGGCCGGGACATCAAAGCGCGCGCCACCCAACCGGTTCGTCAACGCCAACGCGCTCAGCGTCTGCGACGCGCTGGGCTGGAAGGTGCCGCCGTTGAAGTTCACGAGGCCGGCCCCATTGGTGCTGTTCTGCGTGAGGTTGAGCGCGACCAGGCGCCCGCCGTCGAGATTGAGAACGCCCTTGGCGCCGACGTAGTTCTCCGCCAGGCTCAGCACCTGGTTGGTCAGCACGAGGCTGCCCCCCGTGATCGTCAGTTCGGTTTCGCAGCCGGGACTGTTCGCGAGTTTCATCGCGTCGTTCGGCCCGACCGTCAGCGTGCCGCCGTTGATCACGATCTTCGGTTTGGGTGTGCCGCCCAAGCTGCCGCAGTAAAAATTCAGCGTGCTCAGCGCGCCGGCGTTCATCGTGAAGACCGGCCGCGCGGTCAGCGTCGTCATGTTGGTCATCATCGCCGCCATCCAGAAGCCGCTCGCGAGGGTCGTGCCGCCGTTGACCGTCAGCGTCGAGACCATGCCGGTCGGCGCGGTGGCCAGGCTGCCGTTGCCGCGTCCGACGGTGATATAGTCCGTCAGCAGGTTCACGCCGTCGCTGATCTCCATGCTGGCGGCGGTCTCGGCGTCCGCGTTCGTCGTGCTCTGGCCGCCGATGATGATGGCGCTGGCGAAGCGGTTGGTTTGCCCGGCGGCGCCGAGCACCACCTTGCCGTTGAAGACGTTGAAGCTGCGGTAGCCCTGCGAGGGCGTGTCGCCATAGGGCTGGCGGTTCAGGTTGACGCTTCCGTAGTTGATGTTGTCACCCGCGCTCAGCGTGTTCTCGCCCGGATACGCGTAGGTCAGCGTGCCGCTGCCGAACTTGATGAACGCGCCCAGGTCGGCCTTGACCTGACCGTTGAAGGTGATGTCCGCGTCCGTGTCGATTGTGGCGGCCTGCGTGGCCGACGTCGTGCGGACCGTATAGCCGCGCGTGAAGGCCGCGGCCGGTCCGGTATACCTGAACGTGCCTTCACCGATCACCAGGGCGCTCCCCGGCTCGGCCGCAAGCGACAGCGTGCCGTTGCGCACCGTCAAGTCGCCGGCAAACGTGCTGGCTCCCGCAAGTGCCAGGAAGCTCGACCCGCTCTTGGTCAGCCCGCCCGCGCCGGCGATGTCCGACGTGACGGTCACCGTGCGCCCGGTGGCCGGCGTGAACACCGCCCCGCCGGCGCCCAGCGTGAAGGGCGTATCGAACACCGTGGCCTGCGGCAGGGACAGCGTCACCCCGTCCAGCGTGACCGGCACGTCGCAAGCCGGCCCGTTGGTCAGCGCCAGCGTGCCGCCCGTCACCGACAAACCGCCCGCCCCGGTGACCGCGCCGTTGACCTGCAGGGTCGCGCCGGCGTCGATCAGCACGGACGCCGCGGAGGGCGCGGCCAGATCCGCGTCGACCGCGTGCGCGCCTTGCGCGACGTGGATCACGGCGTTGCTCGCCGCCGAACCCAGCGTCAGCGCGCCGCCGCTCCAGCGGTAGGCGACCGCGCTGTCGACCGCCAGGTATCCGAAGGTCACGCCGCCGCCGGTCGTGATCGTCGCGGGCGCGGCGATCGCGTTGCCGAAAAACACACTGGCCGAGGCGTCGTCCGCGGGAGCCGCGGACCAGTTGCCGGCCGTGGACCAGGCGCCTCCCAACGCGTTCGTCCAAACGGAAGACCCCGCCGCGCCGGCGCCGCTGCCGATGCGGATATAGATGGCCGTGCCCTCGGTCTCGAACGACGCGACCGTGCCCAAGCCCTCGACCGCCCAGCCGGCGGTGGACGGCGCCGCGCCGCTGAACGTCACCAGCGGATAGCGGCCGGGCCGCACGAACAGCGTCGCCGTGCCAGTCTTGTAGAGGCGGAACGTCAATGACCCCGCGAAGCCGGAAGGCAGCGCCAGCACATCGTACGCGCTGCCGTCGGCCGACACGTCCAGCTCGACCCGCGCATTACCGTTGGCATCGCCAGCCACAAAGGCCGAGGGTGTGAAGGGCCGGTTAACTCCGTCTGTCAGCTGCAGCGTGGTGCCGCCCGCCAGTGTCAGGTTGGTCACCGCCAGCGCGGCCGCCAACCGGAAGACGCCGCCGGAGACGACCGTCGGGCCGGTATAGGTCTGGCTCAACCCAAAGGACAGTGTGCCGTTGCCCAGCTTGATGACGCCGCCGTCGGGTGATCCGCCCAGCGCCGCGTCGTGGGCGAGCGTCTGCATGACCGTCAGCGTGAGTCCCGCCGGCACGTCAGCCACAAGTCCGCCCGCCTGCACGGTGGCGGAGGACAGGTTCGTCAGCGTCATGCTCTGGCAGTTCTGCATCACGCCGCCGTTCAGGTAGAGCTCGCCCACGCCGCTGCCCAGCCGCTCGAAGCCGCGGGTGATCAGACGTCCGCCGTTGAGGCGCACCACGCCCTTGGCGGCGGCGCTGGTGTCCGCGATGCGGATGACCGTGTTCGAGATGGACAGCACGCCGCCCGCGACCACGGTTTCGCTCGTGCATCCGCCATCGACCGCCAGACGCACGTCGCCGCTGTTCGGACCGGTGATCGCCACAAACCCGCCGTTGAACAGCAGGCGCGGGCGGATGGTGCCGGTCGCGCTTCCGCAGAAGAGCACCGGCCCCGTGAACACGCCGTCGTTCATCTCGAAGAGCGGACGGGCCGTGATCGTCGTCTGGTCGAGGCGCGCCCCCATGTAGAGGCCCGCCGAGCTCTGCACCAGCCCTCCGTTGATGTGGACCGAGGACACCACCCCGGTCGGCGCGGTCACCGCGCTGCCGTTGCCGCGCCCGATGGTGATGTACCCGCACTGCAGCACGCCGCCGTTGATCTCGAGATGACCGGCGGTTTCGGCGTTGGCCGCAAGCGTGCTTTCGCCGCCGACAATGACCGTGTTGTTGAAGATGTTGGTCTGGCCCGGCACCCCCATCACGACCTTGCCGTTCAGCACCTGGAAAATGCGCAGCCCCTGCGTCGGGCTTTCGCCGTACGCGCCGCGATTCACCACCGCCTGATAGATGTCCGAACCGTCGCCCGTCCCGATGCGGTTTTCGCCCGTTGCTGCGAACGTGAGCGTGCCCCTGCCCGCTTTGATGAAGACGCCGCTATCCGTTTTGATGTTCCCGTTGAAGGTCACGTCCGAGTCGCTCTCGAAAGCGGCGCCCAATTTGGCGTTGCTCGTCCGGATCGTGAACCCCTTCGCGGTCGCGACATTCGGCCCCGTGTACTTCAGCGTGCCTTCGCCGATCACCAGGTCGCCGCCGTCGGTCAGCGACGACAAGGTCAGCGTGCCGTTCTGCACCGTGCGCACGCCTGTCGCCGAGTTCGCGCCGCTCAGCACCGCGATGCTCGCGCCGGTCTTGGTCAGCGCCCCCGGCCCGCTGAGCGCGCCGGAGAGCGTCGCCGTCTTGCCCGCGGCCGGCGCCACCGTCCCGCCCGCCGCAGCCAGGGTGACCGCCGTGCCGATCGTGGCGGTTTCCGGCACGCTCAGCGCCCCGCCGTCCAAGGTCAGCGCCACGCTGTCCAGCGCGCTGTTGGAGACCGCCACCGCACCGCCGCCCGTCACCGTGATGCCGCTGCCGGTCACCGCGCCGTCGAACTGCACCGAGGCGGCCGGCTGCGCCGTCACCGTCAGATTGGCGGGCAGGCTCACGGCGGAGCGGATCACGTGCGCCCCTTGCTGGACGGACAACGCGCCCGGCGTTCCGCTCGCGCCGAAGGTGAGCCCCGCGCCGCTCAGCGTGCAGGCGTAAGGCGTGTCAAAGGTCAAGCGTCCCAGCGTCGCCGCGGAGCCCAGGCTCACCGTGGCCGCCATGCCGAGCGCGTTGCCGAACAGGACCTGTGTCGCCGGATCGCTGACCGGGGCCGCGTTCCAGTTGGCCGCGGTCGCCCACGCGCCGGAGCCGGGCGCGATCCAGACCGAGTTCCCCGTCGCCACAGACGTCACGTGCATGACCACACGCTTCTGCGCGGATTGCGTCTCGAATGAGGCCGACACGCCCGCCGGCACCTGCACCGCCCATCCGCTCACATCGGGATCGGCGCCCGCATAGGTTGCGACCACATAGTCGCCGGGCCATGTGCCAACCACGCCGGGAAGAAAGACCAAGGCCAACCGCACCGTTCCCAGTTGCGATCCCGCCGCCAGCGTCAGGCTGTCGCTGGCTGCGGCCGCTCCGAGTTCCAGCTCGATCACCGACTCGCCGCCCTGCCCGGCGGTCAGCGCCGACGGCTCGAAGGCGCGGAGCTGCCCGTCCGCCAGGCTGAGCGCCGCTCCCGGAGCCACCACCGTCGCGCCGGCCGGCAACGCGCCGCGCAGCCGCAGCGTGCCCTGCTGGACCACCGTCGGGCCCTCGTACGTGCATCCGCCCGCCAACGTCAGCCAGCCCGCGCCGCGCTTCGTCAGACCGCCGCCCAGCCGCAGCTCCGACGGATCGCGCGCGATCAGCTGCGTGATCACGACATCGTTGCTCGTGACATCCAAGACCGCTCCGCCGCGGCCGACCCAAAGCTGTTCCAGTCCGAAAAGGTAATTCGTCAGCGAAGCCCCGCTGCCCGCGTCGCGGACGCCGATCATCTCCAACGTGCCGCCGTTGACGGTCAGGCGGGCGGACCCGTTGTTCGAGGCCGATTTCACCGTGGCGGGCAGCCGCAAGGTGGCGCTTCCCGCCGACCCGTTACCCACGGTCATGAGATTCGTGCGCGCCGCCACACCCGACGACCTCCACACGAACTGGTTGGTGACCGACAGCAGGCCGGAGCCGACCGTGACAACGCCCGGCCCCACAAAAGTCGAGGACTCCTGCAACATCACCCCGAACGCCAAGCGCCCGACCGACACGGTGCTGTTGCCGCCGACATTCAGCTCGCCCCGGTTAAACGCGCCTAAACCCAACCAGTTGACGATATCCACCGACGCCGCGTTCGACACGCTCAGCGACCCGACGGCATACCGCCCGACCAGAATCGGGCTGCTCGTGTCCATCGTGTTGGCCGTAAGCGTGCCGCCGTCCACGAGCAGGGCACCTTTGGCGTTGGACGTGTCGTGCCCCAGCACAAAGCCGTCGATGTTCACGGTCGCGCCGCTCTCCACCACGGCACGCCCGGGAAGCCCGCCGTAGCCCACGCGGACATTCTCGCGGTTGCCGCCGCGCTTGGTAAAGACCGAGCCGGCCGCAAAGCGGACCGTGCCGCCCAAGACATCGAAGAACGCGTTCGCATTGGTCTCCGCGCAGCGTCCCGCGAACACCCACTCGCCCGACCCTTTTTTCGTGACCGTGTTGGTGAGCCCCCAATAGTCGATTAGCCCCGTCGTCGTCAGGCTCGCCGCCGTCTCCACGACCACCTGCACGTTGCTGCTCAGATTGACGGTGTGGCCGACCACAAGTGCCCCGTTACTGACGCTGATGCTGTTCAGCAAAGCGCCCTCGAGCGTGAGCGGCTGCCCGTAAAGCGTGTAGGCCCCGCCGTACGCCACGAGCGCCTTGAGCTTCAGGCCGGCGACGTCGTTGGTGATCCGGATCGGCCCCGCCAGGTTCGACAGATAGGCCGACGAGCCCGCGCCCGAGGCCACGGTCCCGCCCTGCCAGTTCGCGGCGGCGCTCCACGCGCCGTCCACCGCCCCGGTCCACGTGCCGTCCGCCGCCAGCAGCGACAGCACGCCCAAACACGACATCGCCCATGCCACAAACGTTTTTCTCATTCTGGGATTTCCTTATGCCACTGACCACGCCGCCGAACCCGAAAACAACATACAGCATCAGTATACCAGCATCCCAAGCGCAAACTATCTACTTTTGCGCACGAACTTTTATGATTTTTGCGCAAACAGGCGGAGGACGTGGACCTGAGGACGGAGGCCGGAGGACCGAGGACGGAAGACGGAGGACAGTCGGCAATCGGCAGTCGGCAAAAAGCAAGAGACCGAATGAATCGGTAGGGACGGACCGCCGAGCCGTCCGCAACGCAACCGTTTTTTTGACAGGATTTACATGATTTACAGGATTAAACGCAACCTCCCCATCCTGTTCATCCCGTCTTTAAATCGTTAAGGAGGTTCACATGAATCAATTCGACACCACGGGCCGCAAGCCGCCGCTGCCGAAGGCGCGATATGAGGCTCCAGAACCCTGGAAGGACGCGGACCGGAAACAGCTCCTGCAGTTTCTGAAAACCCCGTCGGAAACGAAGTTCCTGCTGACGCTGCATGACGTCGCGGCCGGGCGGGCGCTCTCGGTGGCCGAAAGGTCCCCGCACGATTACGGGATCACGGCCGGCATGTCGGTCATGCTCGGCCTGATCGAGAACATGGCAAGTGAAACCGACCAAGAAACGGACGAGTAAACCCGACCCGACATCCAACACAAAGGCACCAAGACTCAAAGAAGCTCAAAGAAACCACTTCGTGTTCTTTGTGTCTTTGCGTCTTCGTGTTACAGATTCTCATTCAGGGCGCCTTCGTGATGAAGGCAATTGGTGAGTCAAAGCAAAAGGAGAGTTATGAGCAAACCCGATGACGTTGCGAAGGAAGTGATTGACCAGGCTGCCGCCGACAAAGCTGCCTCCGACAAAGCCGCCGCTGACAAGGTCGCTGTCGATCAAGCGGCGGCCGACAAGGCCGCCGCTGACAAAGCCGCCACTGATAAAGCCGCCGCGGACAAGGCTGCTGCCGATAAGGTTGTCGCCGATCTCACTGCCGAGCGGGACACGTTCAAAACGGAACGCGACACGCTGACCGCCGAGCGCGACACGCTCAAAACGGAACGTGACGCGCTCAAGGCCGAGGTGGACCGTCTGGAGAAACTGACCGGCAAAGCCGCGAAGCCCCCGGCGGGCGGTGGCGGCGGCGACAAGAAGCTGACGGCTGACGAGTGGCTGGCCGAGGAGTTGAAGAAGGGCAAGTGAACCTGGCCGCGCTGAACAAACTCAGAGAGAGGGTGGCCTACCGGCCGCCTTTCCTTCTTTGTCCGTTTGTCACCCCTATTCCGCCTCGACCCCCTATTCCGCCTGCGCATGGGAAGCAACCAGTCCCTCGCCAGGCCTATTGGATCACTCGATAAGGCCAGACAAAGATTGGAGTGTATTTATAGTACGCATCCTCAACAAAGGGGTTTGCCATGTAGACAGAGTACGCATAGCCAGCCGGGCTGCCCAAACTTGTGCTCGTCCAATAGCTGGAACTCGATTGCACATTGGTGAAGAACGACTTCTGAGTGGCTTGCGTTGTTAACACGTCATGATTCGGAAGCGCCCAGTCCGAGTAACCGGCATACGCTAGCGCGTCACAATAGCTCAAAGCCGCAAACCAGTTTTTCGTGCCACAGGGGTTTGCATTATAAAGCCACATATAACCGGTAGACCTGTCGATCATCGTTGTATCGCCGTTTTCGTAGATATTTTTGATCCATCTGGAGCTCACGACTTCCCATGAGTATGCAAGCGGGTCTCCACCCTCAGGCGGTTGAGGTTCTAACTGAACCTCGATTTTGTAAAAGCCCCGACTTCCAGCTCCATGCACCGTGCCGGTAAAAGTGTTCATCGTCCAGGGAATTTTACGTCGGATGTGCTCGAACCCGTTCAGCAGGTTCGTCGACCACCATACCGAGTAAATGCGTCCTGAAATCGTGTTCCAACCGAGAACCGAATCCGACGGGGATCGGAGAAATGTTGTCCGAAAAGCCGCTTTAGGATCCTTCGGGTCAAGACCGGCGATGTAGGCTTCCAACGCCGTATTCAGACCGTTCGAACACATTGCATTAGGATTCACATCATTGCCAAAATGATCATGCTCCCACCAATCAGGCATTCCATCTGAATCCGAATCGCCGATGGGGTGCCAAAGCCATGTCAAAGACGAGTTGATGTCACTGAGAATCACGGTTCCGGTGTTGTTGGTTGTGCCTGAGGCCGGAATGGAGCCAGTGCCGGTCCAACCAGAACAGGAATATGTGAAAGGATACGCTGATACAACCGCATCGACTTGGCAGGTGACGGCTGAGTGCCAGCAATAACTTGCATGAGCTCCAATGGTCGGAAGCGGAGTTCCGTAAGCCGAGGCGACGGTCAGCGTGTAATCGCGGTTATCCACGCTTGCCGTTATATTGGTTATCGAATAATCGGCCTGCACTGAGCCTATTCCCAGAAGGCCAAGTATCGTTGCGAACCATTTTCTCATCAGAATGATCCTTATTTCCGCACAAAGATTTGTCAGCCAGCAAAAGATACGTGCGTCGCCGACTGTGTTAACTGCAGATCATTGCATACTGCGAACCGGCCACACAAAATAGTCGTATGTGTCTGGACTGAATGAGTCTGATTCGACCCGGAATGTGCCAAGATACGCATAATACCATGATTTCACGCCCATAGCTTTTATGCTGCCTCCTGGCAGGGTGACGTTAGTACTGGACCAGTAGTAGCAATTTTCTACAACGCCGCTGAAATAAATTCTCTGTGAATGTTGTTCGATCAGCGTGTTCTGGTCTGGTAAATACCAGTCCGAATACCAGGCGTAGGTCAAGTTGTCGCAATAACTTTTGGCTTTATACCAGTTTTTTGGATCACATGGATTGGCATTATAGAGCCACATTCTATTGTTGGAACGGTCACTCATGGTGATGTCACCGTTGGCATAAATGTTTTTTACCCAGCGATCATTGACGGCCTCCCAAGATACGGCTAGGGGATCGCCTCCGGTTGGAACGGGGGTATTTCTGATCCTGTCGTCTGCACCGAGGGCGAACACCAGAGAGGCATTTGTTTTCGACCAATCCGCATCCATGTTCCAGATCATCGTCTTTCCGCTTCCGGTTACAATATTCTGTCCAAAATCGCCTGTAACCTGCAGGGCATCAACCGCCTCCGTGCCGTTCTTAACCCCAAGCCATACGGTCACCCTATTGGTTTGAGTGCTGCTCACATCATATGAAATCACAACGCGCTTGGTGCCAGGCGTCTGCGTCGCTGTCACGTTAGAAAAGGTCACTTCAGATTGTCCGGCTATGGCCAATAAGCATATCGTCAATATGAGCATCGCTCTTTTCATTAGCTACCCCTTTCAGGATAGGGCTCACGGATATTGTTCAGAAGCGGCTAAGGGGTCGGGACAAAGGAACAACCACGGTTGCCTTAGCCCAAGAAAGCGGAGGTAATCGTACTTTGTTCATTGTCTATATTCTCCTCGAAGCCGCATGTTCTGTGCTCCTATGTTCTTATTTTTATCACACGCCGGGGCGTTTTTCAAGCCCAGCCCGTCCCGCCGCGGTATGTCATAGTCGTGGACACCGTAGCCGAAGAAGCAGTGTCCGGGAATCCGGCGCATCCGTCAAATGCGGGACACCGTGGTAGAATCGGCACCCATGAGGAACGAGATGTCAC
>JAHFSX010000072.1 GCA_023269675.1 Verrucomicrobiota bacterium | reverse complement strand
GGCGAGGAGCGGGGCGGGCACCAACCTGGTGGTGTCGGCCCCCACGACGACCAACAACGTGCCAGTGCCGCCCTCGACCAACAGCGCGCCCCACGCGGCGGCGGACGCCGCGCTGCTGGTGGCCAAGCGCGTGCTGTCGCCGGCGGGCCGGCCGGCGGCGATCGGCGAGACGGTGTCGTTCCTGATCACGGTCACCAACACGGGCGCGGTTCCGGTCTACACGGTGCCGCTTTCGGACACGTTCAACACCGGTCTGCTGGCGTTCGCCTCGGCCAGCCCGGCGCAGACGTCCCTGTCCGGCAATACGCTTTCATGGGCCAACGTGGGGCCGCTCGGGATCGGCGCGGGGACAGCGGTGACAGCCGCGTTCACGGCGCTGACCAACGGCGTGGGCACGAACTTCGTGGTCACCCTGACCTCGACCAACAACGTGCCGCACACCAACGTGAACCCGCGCGTGAGCATCACCAAGACGCTCGTGAGTCCGACGGGCCGTCCGGCGGCGGTGGGCGAGGAGGTCCTGTTTAGCATCACGGCGCAGAACCGCGGGGACGTGACCCTGGATGTGGTGCCGGTGACGGACGCCTACGATGAGACCTTGTTGTCCTTCGTGAGCGCGTTGCCGGCTTCGGACGACACGGTCAACGACGGTGTCCTCGAATGGGCGAACATCGGCCCGCTGACGCCGGGGTCCGGCGCGACGATCACGGCGGGCTTCCGGGCGGCGGGGTCAGGGACCGGGACCAACGTGGTGGTGACCGCGCCGTCCATGACCAACGGTGTGCCGGTGCCGCCGTCCACCTCGAGCGTGCCGCACGTCACCGTGTCGCCGGGGGTGCTTCTCACGAAGAGGATCATCAGCCCTCTGAGCCGGCCGGTCTTGGTGGGCGAGGAGATCGTCTTCGGGCTGACGGTGACCAACACCGGCGACATCCGGCTGGATTCGGTGCCTTTGGTGGACACGTTCGACACGAACCTGCTGTCGGCCGTGTCGCAGACGCCGGCGGCAAGCAGCACGAACCTGCCGCCGGGCACGCTGATCTGGACGAACGTGGGTCCGCTGGCGGCGGGAGGAGGCGTGACCGTCACCACCCGGTTTGTCGCGCGCGTCTCGGGCGCCGGAGTGAACGTCGTCGTTACCGCTCCATCCACGACCAATCACGTGCCGGTGGTGCCGAGCACCTCAAGCGTGCCGCATACGGCGGTGGCCGTCGGCTTCGTCGTGGCCAAGCAGATTTCGAGCCCGACGGGACGACCCGCGGTGGTGGGCGAGGAGTTCGTCTTTACCTTGCTGATGATCAATCAGGGCGAGGTGGCTTTTGACACCGTGTCGCTGGCCGACAACTTCGACACGAATCTGCTCCAGATCGTGAGCCAGTCTCCGCCCGCCAACAGCGCGAATCCCGTAACGGGCACGCTTTCCTGGACAAATGTGGGGCCGGTGGCCATCGGCGGCCAGGTGATCGTCACGGCGCGCTTCAAGGCGTTGGCCAGCGGGACGGGCACGAATGTCGCGATCTGGTCTCCGGCGACGACCAACGCCCTGCCGATCACGCCGAGTACGTCCAGCGTGCCGCACACGGCCGTGAAGCCGGGGTTCACCAGTTTCAAGACCCTGATCACGCCGGTCGGCCGGCCGGCCGCCGTCGGGGAGCCGGTTTCCTTCAGGATCATCGTGACCAACACCGGTGACATCGCCCTGGGCACGATCAAGCTGGATGACACCTACGACTTGAGTGTCCTGGACTTCGACTCCTCGACGCCGCAGGTATCCGTCTCCTCCGGCAACCAGTTGACCTGGGACAACGTGGGGCCGCTCGCGGTTGGCGGCTCGATGGTCGTCACGGGCAAATTTACGGCGCTGGCGAGCACGTTGCCGGGGGTGACCACGAATACCGTCATCGCCACGGTCACGGAGGTCCACGGCGTGCCCGTGGGCAGCGAGACGAATGTGGCCACGGCCCAGGTCGTCGCACCCGCCGTTGCCCTGGCCAAGACCCTGGTCTTCCCGGCCGGCCGGCCGTCTGCCGTGGGCGAGACCAACGTCTTCACGATCACGGTGAGCAACACCGGCGATTACCCGCTCGACACGGTGCCGGTGGCGGACACCTACGACACGTCCCTGCTGGCCTTCGTGGGCTCCGTGCCGGCGCCTGCGAACAATGGCAGCGACGGCACCTTGAACTGGACAAACGTCGGCCCGCTTGCCGTGGGCGCGAGCGCGGTCATCACCAGCCGGTTCAGCGCGGTGAAGAGCGGCACGGGTACCAACCTGGTGGTGTCGGCGCCCTCGACCACCAACGGCGTGCCGGTGCCGCCGGGAACCAACGGCGCGCCGCATACGGCAAAGGCTCCGGGCGTGGGCATCGCCAAATCGCAGGTGATTCCGCTGGGAGGGGGTACGGCGCAGGTCGGCGAGGCGGTGGTGTTCCGGATCGCGGTGACGAACACGGGCGATGTGGCGCTGGACACGGTGCCGGTGACGGACACGTACGAGACAGCGTTCCTGAGCTACATCGGCGCGGCGCCCCCGTCCGTCGACAACCTCAACGACGGCGTCATCAACTGGACCAACGTGGGGCCGTTGGCGCCGGGCGCCAGCGCGGACCTGTTCGTCACGTTCGCGGCCAAGGCCGGCACCGATTTCCAGAGGGCGACGAATACTGTGGTGGCCCGCCCCACCACGACCAACGGGGTGCCGGTGCCGCCGCAGACCGGCCGGGCGACCTACTTGATCGACGAGTCGATCGACGTGGACAACGTGTCCACCGGCGCTTTCCAGTTCGTAACATCCGGATCCGTCACTCACACGGTCCTCGGGAACAGTTCAAACCGCCTGCTGGTAGCAGGCATCTCGGTGAACAACACCCCTGAGGCGCGGGGAGCGCCTACCAATGTCATGTACGGCGCCCTGCCGATGACGTTGGCGGGATTCAGGACCAACGACGACAAAGTGGTCTCCATGTGGGTCTTGAAGAATCCGCCCGCAGGCACCACGAATGTGGTGGCGCGATTCAACCGGGCACCAGGCGAGGGCTGGGTGGTCGGCGTGATAACCTTCAGGAATGTGGACCAGACCGTCCCCTACGGCGAGTTTTTATCCAGCGTGGGCACATTGGGCAACGTGACACTCACTTCCATCTCATCGGCGCTCGGCGAGGTGATTGTGGATGCGGTCGCCCTGCAAAGCACCAGCCTGACGGCGACCGGCACCGGACAGACGCAGCGCTGGATGCGGAACTCTGCGCCCATCCCTCCCGGGTTCACGACGGGAGGCGGCAGCACCAGGGCGGGTGCGGCCAGCGTGGACATGTCCTGGACGGCGGCATTCAGTGATTCCGGCAAGTGGGCCATGTGTGCGCTTGCGCTGCGGCCGCACAGAACGGTCTCCTCCGGCCAGTCAGAGGTGCAGGCGTCCGTGGTGCAGTCCTCCCACAATCCTTCGGCGTTCGGCGAGCCGGTGAGTTTTACGGCGACCATCACGGGGTCGGGTCCCGTCCCCACCGGCACGGTGCAGTTCCGGATTGACGGCACGAACTTCGGCAGCGCGGTGGCCATGGCCGGAGGAACGGCTGTCAGCGCCGTCACGTCTGAACTGGAGGAAGGCATCCACATCGTCACGGCGGCGTATTCGGGTGATGTGAACTACCTGGACAGCGTGTCGCCCGGTTTCGTGCAGACGGTCGGGGCGGCGGCCACGCTCGTCATCACCGCAATCCATATCCAGGATGGTCGCGCCGTGATCGAATGGCCGGGGACAGCCACGTGGTTCTATACGGTAAACACCACGACCTCGCTCTACCCGCTCGTGGCGTGGTCCAACCTCCTGGACTACGTCGATCTGCCGGGCGTGGACGCGGCCATGTCCGCGACCGACACCAACGTTCTCTCCGGTGCGAGATTCTACCGGGTCAAAATGGCCAAGTAGCGGCGCGTCGTTCCGGCGATCCATCGGCTGATCCTCCGGGCATCGCGGGAGGACGATCAGACGCCGGGTCGCCGGTGGCTTCGCCGGATCCGCGGAAGGGGTCACTGGAGGCGTGAGGCCGGATTTTCGACCCACTCTTGCATGAGACGGAAGCCCTCCTCATGGTCGTCGGCTGTGACGTCCCCTTTCATTTCGCGCAGAGCCTCCGTGGATTCCGGGTGATCGCAGGTGACGGCCAGCAGCAGCCATTTGATGGCATGCGGGTAGCTTTGCACAACGCCTTCGCCGTTCAGGTAAGCGATCCCGAGGCCATACATGGCCGCGGAACTGCCGTGGGCGGCTGCCCGGCGCCACAGATCCAGCGCCTGGCGGATGTTCACGCGGTCGGCTGCGCCACAGGCGTGGCGATTGCCGAGTTCGAACAGCACGTCGGGATCGTCGGGTGTAGCGCCGCGAGCGTGGGTGTCGGGGGTGCCGTCCGCATCTGACTGCACCGTGGCGCTTTCGATTTCCAGACTCATGGTGTTCTCCGGGGTTGCTTGTGGACTGCGGCGCCCATGCGGCTTGCCGTCAGCCGGGCGGCGCGGGGCTTTGCCTGGTTTGCGGGGGCACGCATGGAGACGGTGATTATGTTAGCGGAGCCGGAGGTGACTGCAAACAGCTAAAAGGGGCAGGGGCATCTGAAAAAGGGCTAAGCGTTTAGGTCGGGAAGGGGTGAGCCTCGAGATGATGGCCTTAGGGAACGGCCTTAAGCGGCGGCATCCTGCAGTTGCCGCAGAGGCAGACGGTGCCGCGGGGCTTCTTTGGGCTCAGAGCAGCTCTTTGATGTACTTGTTTTTGAGCAGGCGCCAGAAGACCACGATGAAGGCGCTGAGGGGGATGGCGAGGAGCACGCCCAGGATGCCCTTGAAGACCACGCCCCAGAAGAGCAGGGAGAAGATGATCGCCACGTCGTTGAGGCCGGTCCGCTTGCCTTGGATGCGCGGGGTGACAAAGTACCCGTCGATGAACTGGATCAGACAGAACACGGCGAAGACCATCCCGAGGCGCAGGCCGCTGCCGCCCTCGCCGAAGAAGGCCATGGGCAGGGTGAGCGCCAGGCCGATGATGTTGCCGAGGTAGGGCACCAGATTGAAGCACCCCAGCGTAAAGCCGATGAGCAGGCCATAGGGCAGCCCCACGATCCAGAAGCCGAGTCCGAAAAGTACGCCCTGGATGAAGGCGATGGTCACTTGGCCGCGGAAGAAGGACACGATGATCCCGGAGAACTCGTCGATCAGATAGGAGACGTCGCGGCGCATGTCGGGACGGAGAAAGGGCAGAAAACTTTCGACATTCTTGCCGGAGAAAGGTTGGGCCGTGAGGAAGTAGATCAGGTAGATCGGCACCACCAGCCAGCCGATCAGCGAGACCAGGTACTTGAGCGCGCCCATGCCATAAGAGAGTGCTTTTCCGCCCATGGAGCCGAACGAGACCGTGTCGATGAGCGAGGCCATGAAGGTCTTGGGATCCGTGAGGAGCGGCAGCTTATCCTCAAGGCCGAACTGGGTGATGAAGGCCTCCAGATTGGGGTTGGAGGCGGTCAGCGTGTCCGATATTTTTTCAAAGAGCGCGGGCAGGTACTCGAAAAGGGCAACGAGTTGGCCGACGAAGAGCGAGCCGAAGAAGAAAAGCAGCGCGCCGACGGGCAGGATCACCGAGAGGAAGAGCGCAGGGATCGCCAGAATGTGCGCGCGCCGCAGGCGCGCGTGGATCCACAGGTAGTAAGGCTTGAAGAGCAGCGTGAGGATCAGCGCCACGAGCAGCGGGGTCAGCACTACGGAGACCGCGGAAAGCAGCGCGTAGAGGCACCAGAGGATCAGGGCCACAAAGGCGATCGTGAACGTGGCGCAGAGCACCGTGATGCCTGACGCGATGATCCCTTTCTGGCGTTCAGTGAACGCGAGAGACTGCCGGTGGTCGGGAGCGTTGCGAAAGGTGCCCATGGTGCGCCTCCTCATAGGTGGAAAGAACACTCAACGCCGAACGCTCAACGCTCAACGGCCACGTGTCGGGAAAACCACCTGTGCGTTGAGCGTCAAACGTCGAGAGTTGGTCTTCGCTTTACCGTTTGGGCAGGTGGATGCAGGCGTTGTGGAACGCGTGCGCCGCCTCCATCCACGCTTCCGAGAGGGTCGGGTGGCAGTGGATCGTGTTGCCCAGCTCGTCGATCGTCAGCTCGTTGCGGATCGCCAGCGTCGCCTCGGCGATCAGCTCCGTGGCGTGGGAGCCGACCGCCTGCGCGCCGAGCACCTGGCCGGTGGCCGGGTCGGCGATCCACTTGACGAAGCCGTCGGTCTCGCCCGCGGCCATGGCCTTGCCGAGCACGGAGAAGGGGAAGACCGCGGTCTTGACCGCGATGCCGAGCTGCTGGGCCTTGGTCTCGGTGAGGCCGACCAGGCCGATCTCGGGCGAGGTGAAGATGCAGGAGGGGCAGGTCTTCTCGACTTTCGACTTGCGTCCTGCGGCGGCCTCGGCCGCGGCAACGCCCTGCTGGGTGGCCGCATGCGCGAGCTGGATCGAGCCGGTGACGAGGTCGCCGACCGCGAAGACCGAGGCGACGTTGGTGCGGCCCTGCGCGTCCACGGGGATGGTGCCGCGCTCGTCGGCCTTGACGCCGGCGCGGGCGAGGTCCAGCGCGGCGGTGTTGGGCTTGCGGCCGACGGCCACGAGCAGCACGTCGCCCTCGATGGTCTGGTCCTTGTAGGTGCCGGTGACCTTGTCCTTCTTGACCGCGATGTCCGTGAGCGGCGCGCCGGTGAGGAGCGTGACGCCGAGCGATTCCATGCGCTTGCGTAGCACGCGGCGCACGTCGCGGTCGAGAACCATGACAATGTCCTCGAGCATTTCCACGACGGTGACCCGGGTGCCGAGCGCGGCGGCCATGCAGGCGAACTCGCAGCCGATCACGCCGCCGCCGAGGATCAGCAGATTCTTGGGCAGCTCGGTGAGGTCGAGAAAGGCGCGGCTGTCCATGACGCGCTTGTCCTTCGGCAGGAAGCCCGGCATGGCCGAGTCGCTGCCGGCCGCGATGATGATCGAGGCGGCGCTGAGCCAGCGCGTGGTGCCGTCAGGCTGGACGACGGAGAGGCGGTTGGGGCCTTCGAAGCGGGCCGCGCCTTTGACCAGCTCGACGCCGTTGGACTTGAGCAGCATCTGCACGCCGCCGGTGAGCTTGGCGACGATCTCGGACTTGCGCGCGGTCATCTTGGCGTAGTCGAAGGCGACGCCTTTGGCGGTGATGCCGTAGGCTTCGGAGTGGGCGGCGTGGTGGTAACGCTCCGCGGAGGCGATGAGGGTCTTGGTTGGGATGCAGCCCCAGTTGAGGCAGGTTCCGCCGAAGGCTTCTTTCTCAATGATGGCGGTTTTCTGGCCGAGCTGTGCGGCGCGGATGGCGGCGGGATAGCCGCCCGGGCCGGCGCCGATCACGATGACGTCAAAGTCGTACATGGGAACCTCTCAGAAAGGAGGAGTTAGGATTGAGGAGTTAGGAGTCGGAAATCGATTCACTCGATTCGTTCGGTTTTATCGATTTCCTCGAAAACTACACCAGCGATTTCCAGAGCTCGATGTTCTCGAGCTTGGACTTGATGGCGTTGACGAACAGCGCGCCGGTCGAGCCGTCCACGATGCGGTGGTCGGCCGAGAGGGTCATGGCCATGACCGTGCGGATCTTGATCTCGCCGTTGACCACGGCGGGCACTTGGCGTCCCGTGGCGACGGCGAGGATGCCGGCCTCGCCGGGGTTGATGATGGCCGTGAACTGGTCCACGTTCAGCATGCCCATGTTCGAGACCGTGAAGGAGCTGCCGACCATCTCGTCCGGCGTGAGCTTGCCGGTGCGGGCTTTCTCGGCCAGCGCCTTGGTCTGCGCGCTCAGCTCTTTGAGGGTGAGGGACTGCGCGGCGCGGATGACCGGCACCACGAGGCCGTTCTCGACGCTGACCGCCATGCCGAGGGACACGTCGCCGCGCCACGAGACGGTCAGGCCGTCGGTGACGGAGTTGACGATCGGGAACTCCTCCAGCGAGAGGATGACGGATTCGAGCACGAAGTCGTTGACGCTGTAATTGAGGCCTCTGGCCTTGAGGTCCGTGCGGTAGGTCATCAGGTCGGTGATGTCCGCCTTGACCGTGACATAGAAGTGCGGGATGGTCTGCTTGCTTTCCACGAGGCGGCGGCCGATGACCTGGCGCATGCGGGAGAGGGCGGCGGGCCTGCGGCGGATGGCGCGCTCGACGTCCTCGACCATGACGCGGCCGGCGTCGCCGGAGCCGCGGACGGTGAGGATGTCGATCTCCTTCTCGGCGGCCAGGCGTTTGGCGGCGGGCGTGATGCGCAGCGCGTCGTAGCCGGCGGCGGCGAGGTAAGCCTGCACGTCCTTCTCGACGATGCGGCCGTTGGGCCCGGTGCCGGTGACGCGCGCGGGGTTGATGCAGGCGTCTTTGGCGAGGGCCTTGGCGCGGGGAGAGATCACCAGTCGGGCGGGG
>JAHFSX010000083.1 GCA_023269675.1 Verrucomicrobiota bacterium | reverse complement strand
GCGATCACGCTGGACCTGATCATGCCGGACATGGATGGCTGGACAGTGCTGCGGCGCCTCAAAGAGGACCCCGAGGTGGCGGCGATCCCCACGGTCGTAGTGAGCGTGGTGGCCGGCGAGCAGCGCGGCGCCGTGCTGGGCGCCGTCGACGTGCTGCAAAAACCCGTGTCGCGCGAGGATCTCATCCGCGTGCTGCAGCGCTGCAGCCGGCCGCGCGTGCTGGTGGTGGAAGACAGCGAGGATGACCAGCGTCTGCTGACCGCCATTTTGGAACGGGAACCTGTCGAGGTGCGCGTGGCCTCCGACGGGGCCGATGCGTTGGAGGCGCTGGCACACTTCACCCCCGATGTGATCCTGCTGGACCTGTTCATGCCGAATATGGATGGGCTTGAATTCCTGAACGTGCTTCGCCGGCGTTCAGGGGGCGACGCCATCCCGGTGGTGATCGTGACCGGGACGACGCCCGACGATCAGGTTAGGAATTGCCTGTCGCAATGGACGCGGGCTGTGCTGAGCAAGCGTGACAACTTGCCCGAGCGGTTGCGGCATGTGCTGGACGGCTTGCTCGGTATCGCGCCGCAAGCCGAGCCTTGAGAACGGGCAATAGCGACAGAACGGGCAGCAATTCTAATTTTGATTCCAATGCTTAGCCGATATTCAATGGATTGTTGTTGGGCGCATGGTTTTCTGGTTGAAACGGTCGGGCATGGGATTCCGCCTGCCACGGCTGGTAGGCGCGTCGTGAGGGTGCCGCCCTGAGAGTAAAGGCAGTTGGCACGCGAGGTCCGTCGATCCCTGCGTTTTCGAACGGGAGGGCGGCCGCGCGCGGCAAGGGTTTCTGGGCTAACGGCTCTTGCGTGTGGGGTTGCGCTTGAGAAGGCCTTTGGTCGTCAGTTCGGGCGGGGCCGTCGGCGCGTGCGGCCCGAGCTGGTGGGCCTTCATGACGAAGTCCTCGAAGTCTTCCCACGACCGGAACAGGTGATAGACGGTCAGGACGTGGAGGTGGAGGAAGAACTCGCGTCGGCTGCCGAGACGGTCGCGGATGAGGCGGTAATGCCGTTCGGTGAGATCGAGAACGGTGTGCGTCAGGAACGCGAGGATGTTGATGGCGGCCAGCGTGTTGGCCAGATGCTTCCTGCCGTGCCCGAAGTTATGGTCCAGGTGGTAGCCCTTGGTCTTGAGCGTGTTGTTGTTCCCGTTCTCGATGGTCCAGCGGGCGCGACCGCACGCGGCCAGTTCCACGGCGTTGCCGGCGTCCACGTCCATGTCGGTCGCCCAGCAGTTGCAGTAGGTCTGCCGTCCCTTGGCGTCGGTCACGGTCAGTTCGAGCCAGTTCACGCGGAGCGTGCCGTCCTCCCCCGCCAAGGGGACGCCCTTCGCGAAGCGGACGGTCCACGTCCGTTTACGCCCGTCGCTGTCCCTGCGTGTCTCGCTGAGGGTCTGGAAGTCGCTTGGCTCCAGGAGGTCGAGCCACTCGTAGGTAGCCTTGTGGGACTCCCGGAGGCAGGTGAAGATGAAGTGCAGGCTGTGGAGCAGGACTTTCCGGCAGAACGGCCCGTGCGCGTACAGGTCGTCGCCGAGCAGGACGGCGCCGGCGTTGCGTAGCCAGCCCGCCGTGTCGTCCAACCAGCGCTTGGAGGCGTTGATTTCGCAGTCCTGCTTTTCCGCGCCGTCTTGCGGCGCGACGAACTCGGGGCGCAGGGGGACGGCCTGCCGGACGCCCGGCGCCACGATGGCGGGCGTGACCGCCTTGTGGCTGAAGACCGTGCGCCCGTCCCTGTGGCGGGCGACCAGACAGCCCGGGCACGCGATCTTCTCCGAACTGTGGAAGTCCGTTCCGTCGAGGGCGACGGCTGTGTGCCCTCCGAGGACGCGGTAGCGTTCCAGCGCGCCGCTCTCCTCCAGGATCCCGAGCAGATTCCGGTACGCGCCGTGGAGCCGTTCCGGGGGGGCCGGGTCCAGCAGGTGCCTGACGTGGTTGTCCGTCGGGACGGCCCCGATGCCGAAGAGCGTCAGGGCGTTGCTTCCGCCTTTCTCGGCCTGCATGGCCCGCTGGCAGGACAGCCATGACGGGGACTGGAGAAAGAACACGGCGAACGCGGACATTACCGCGTCCGTGATGGTGTGGTGGGTGTTGCTTCCCGTCCTCGTGTCGGGAAACCCCGCCGCCGCCGTCCTGACGATCCCGATGCACCGCGCGTACGAGTTCGCGGAAGGGGCGGACCCCTTATCCACGGCCGGCCTCCTCCGTGGCCGCGCGCAGCAGCCGCAGGTTCAGGGCGGTGACTTCACGGACGATGGCCCGCAGGCGCCGGCCCTGCGACACGCCCTCCGTCGCCCGGGCGGCGAGCGCCACCGGGATGTAGGTCTGCCGCTGGCCCCCATCTCCGGTGGCGGCCAGATACAGACGCGGCCCGTGCCGCTGCCCCTTGTGGCAGGCGCAACTCTTCCGCGAGCAGGTCGAGTACCGCTGAACGAGCGAGCCGTTCAGCAGGCCGCGCAACGAGGCCATCTCGACGAGCAGCGCGTCGCGTTTCTCGGCGGACGATGCTTTCCCTTTGTTCATGCCGATAGTATAGAGCATAAATCATACGCTATACAACGACAAAACAAAAATAACCAAAATTAGAATTGCTGCTGCGTCCGTGTGCATCCAGGAGAGCGGAGAGGGCTATGATCAGGCTGGGGCTATGCTGTGTGTTCATGCGGGAACCAATCCGGTTCCGACAGGCGACCGCCGCGGTGCTGGGCCGGCGGACGGCATCGGCCCGACGTGAGGCACTTGCGGCGATCGCCCTTCATAACGCGCAGACCTTGATGTCCGCGCTGGACTTCTGTGTTCGGCACGGCATCGGCGCGTTTCGCATCAATAGCCAGATC
>JAHFSX010000016.1:117174-137745 GCA_023269675.1 Verrucomicrobiota bacterium | reverse complement strand
GGCGGGCCGCCTCGGCGATCGCCTGGGCCTCGCGGATGGTCAGCGCCAGAGGCTTCTCGCAGTAGACGTCCTTGCCGGCCTTCATGGCCTCGACCGCCTGGATGGCGTGCCAGTTGGTCGGGGTGGCGATCATGACCGCGTCGATGTCGGGGCGGGCAAGCAGCTCGCGGAAGTCGCGATGGACCGCAACCCCCTTGTAGGCCTGGCCGAAGCGCTTGGAGTAGGTCTCCGCGATCAGGTCCTGACAGACCTTGAGGCGGTTCCGCTCGACATCGCAGATCGCGACAATCTGGACATCCTCGCGGCCGAGGCAGCCCCGCAGATGCGACCACATCATCTTGCCCATGCCGATCAGCCCGACGGCGACCCGGTTGCCCGGCGCGGTCTGCCCGGCGGCTCCCAGCGCCGACGACGGCAGGATCACCGGCGCGGCCACCGCCGCGGCGGCGCCCGCGGCCATACGGCACACAAATTCCCTACGGGTACTTCTCATGGTCCCTCCTCGCTGACTATTATGCTTAAACGCATGCCCGTCGCGACACCGGTCTGGACTCATCGGAAGGACGACACGGAGGTCGTCCCTCCAGCGCGCTTCGCCCCGTTAACACTCGCCGTGGAGGGCCCGCCTCCGTGCGGGCCGCCTCACTGGGAGAGCGTATTTCAGTCCAAATGGATTTCGGCAACGGCAACCTGCATGCCGCCCCACCACAGGACGGCATTTTTACACGGTTTATGATGCGATTGAAAAGAATAGCTATTCTGACTGCCGCTTTCAACGTTAGAAGAGGCCAAAGTTGAATCACACCCTGCGGTTTTCGGGGTTTTCGGGGTTGACTCTTTTCATCCCTCCCTCATAATGAATCGGATTGTGGGCGTCGGCACGGTGCCTGACTCGCCCGCGGGACGCGAGTGGAGAAGGAAGGGAAAAAATGAAACGACGTGGATTCCTGAAATCGGCGATGGTCACGGGGGCCGGCTTGCTGATCTTTCCGAACGGGTTGCGCGGGCAGGCTGCGCCGGGCAACAAGCTGAACATCGCGCTGATCGGCACCTGGGGGCGCGGTCTGGCGCACTTCGATTCGATCGCGGACGAGAACGTCGTGGCGCTCTGCGACGTCTGGGACCGGAACCTCGTGGACGCGGCCAAGCGTTTCCCGAATGCGAAGACCTACAGCGACTGGCGGAAATGCCTCGAGCAGAAAGACATCGACGCCGTCGTGATCTGCACGACCGACTTCACCCACGCGTTCATCGCCAACTGGGCGCTGAACCGCGGCAAACACGTCTATCTGGAGAAGCCGCTGGGGATCTCCGTCGAGGAAGCACGCGTGGTGCGCGCTAACTGGCTGCCGAAAAAGGGCAAGCTCGCGACGCAGGTCGGCATGCAGCGGCACGCGCACGATAACTTCAGCCGCATCGCCGAGATGATCCGCGACGGCGCGATCGGCGAACTGAAGAGCGCCTACGCCTGGGGCAACCGCAAGATCCCCAAGCCGGGCTATCTGCCCGCCGGGGGGACGCCGCCGGACGGCCTGCATTACGACCTGTGGCTGGGGCCGGTGAAGACCGACCACCCGTACAACCCGGAGTACTTCTCGGCCAAGGCGGGGGCGAACTGCCTGCAGTGGAACATGTACTGGGACTTCGGCACCGGCCAGATCGGCGACATGGGCAGCCACACGATGGACTTGCTCTGGAACGCGGTGGACTGCGGCCTGCCGACCTCCGCCGAGGCGAAGGGCGAGCCGCTCAACCCCGACGTCACACCGGTCAATGCCGAGATGCGCTTCGAGCACCCCGCCAACAGCTGGCGCGGACCGATCGGCGTTTCGTGGTACCAGGGCGGCGCGATGCCGAAGTCCCCCAGCGACTTCGTGGACCTTAACAAGATCGGACACGGCGCGATGTTCAAAGGCAGCGAGGGCCTTCTGGTGGCCGACTTCACGTCGCGTATGCTGATCCCGCTTGGCAAGGACGGAAGCCTCTCCTACTTCCATCCGCGCAAAAAGGAAGAGCAGCTCCCCCCCGTCGGGCATTTCCAGAAACAGTGGATCAACGCCTGCAAGAACCCGTCGCTGAAGACCGCATGCGACTTCGAGTACAGCGCGAACATGATCGAGCAGATGTGCCTCGGGCTCGTGGCGTACCGCGTCGGCAAGAAGCTCGACTACGACGGCAAGGCCGGGCGCGTGACGAACAGCGAGGAGGGGAACGCGCTGCTCAAGCGCGAGTACCGCAGCGGCTGGACGCTGAACGGGTAGCGCACCGCGTGCGGCGGGGGGCCGTGGCGCATCTTGGCCGTGCCAAGAAGCGGTACGGGTCCCCGCCCTGACACGCAGAGGGACGGGTCTGCAGAACGCGCTGCCGAATAAGGTCATTTCCTCCCCGGGGATTAGTCGATGTGTGCGGCGTGTCCGTTCGTGACGCGGTAGATCTCCGTGTGCTTGCCGCGGATCGCGAGCGGCACGTCCAGCGTGCCGCACCGCGCGATCACGTTCGTCGCTGCGGTGTCGGCCTGCCACGGGTGAGTCGCGAGGACGAGCCAATCGGACCCGCTGATGCGCAGCTTCCGGATCAGCGGCGCCTTGGCTTTCCAGGCCGCGTGAATCGGAGCATCGTTGAGCGGCGTGGCTCGGGCGATTTCCTCCGACAGGCCGGCAACGCGCGTGAGGCTGCGCATGAAGACGGGCAGGGTGCGGTAATAGGGGCCCTGGCCCTTCGGCTCCCAGCCCCACAGCACGGTAGCGCGGGCGCCGCAGAAATAGGGCAGCACGGCCATGGCCTCGGCCAGATAGTCGGCGACCTCTTGGTCCTTCAGCTTAGCGTTGCTGTCGTGGTAGCGCAGCCAGAGGTAGGCGTAGACCGGCTTGTCGGAGCAGGCCCGCATGCGCTGGACGTTCTCTTCGACGTTGGCGCCCATGTAGTACACGGAGCCGGGGTCGTCGTAGAAGCAGTAGATGCTCGCCACGCAGAAGTCCACGGCCGGCGCGATGTGTTGCCACAGCTCGGCGTCGGTCTTGTGCGTGCCGTCGATCTGCCGGGCCTCCTTGCCGGCCACGCCCCAGTAGTCGCGACGGAAGGGCTGTGGACCATAGATGCCGACCGGCGTGTCCGGATACTTTTCCTTCGCCCATTGGCAAGGCAAGGCGAACCACGACGCCCACTCGCGGTAATAGGCGTCGCGGAAAGCGCGGGGGGAGGTCGCGTGCGAGGCGGCGCGGATCACGGGATTGGTCCACAGCGCGTCGGTATCTTCCTCGAAGTGGAATTCGACGTCGTGAACGAAGATGGCTTTGGGCGTTGTCGCATCGATGTTGCGGCGCACGATCCGCTCGAAGAAGGGCGGTTTGTCCCACGGGTTCGAGCCAGCGGGCACGATTTTTTCCTTCTGTCGGCCCGGATAGTCGGAATAGGTGTTCAGCAGGGCAACGCTCTCCAAGCCGTGGTCGGCGGCGGCCAGCTCGTTCGCTTCGCGGTCGCGGCCGCCGACGTTCCAGAAGGCCCTCAGCCTGCCTTTCATATGAATGGACGGGAGGTCGTTCCACGTCGGCAGGGCGCGCGTGTCGGCCGAGTCTGCGGCCGAACAGGGTAAACACGTGAACAGGGCCAAAGTTGCGGCCGTTAGAAAGCAGATTCTCATGCGCTGGATTGTAGACCGAGCCGCGCGCGAGATCAAGTCCTCCGGTTCATTCGCCAAAATCCCGCGAGCCACATCGCTTGTCCGAAAGGCGTCAGGCGTATCGGCCATGTCATAAACAGGTGAGGGTCGTTCGCGACGGCATATTGAACGAATACGCTGTCGCGCTTGCAATGCCGACCAATATTGTATTAAATCAATAACCAAACATGACCATTGTCGCGACTTTTGATAAAGGGGGAATCGGGTATGAAACGGGGACTTCACTTCATTTTGTCGATCGTGCTTTTCGCGTGTAGCGCGGCGGTGGGCCTGTGCAGCCCGCAGGTGCAGTCGCTGGCGGGCGAGTGGCAGATCCGGATGGATCCTGCGGGCGACGGGATCCGCAAGGGCTGGCCGGGCGAGGTGTTCGCCGGCGACCCGGCGCGGCTGCCCGGAACCGTGGCCTCCAATCCGCGCATCCCGGCCGCCGCGAAACCGGAGCCGGGGAAGGCAAGCCTGCACGGGCTGGCGACGGTTTACCCCTATCAGGGCGCGGTGTGGTATCAGACCGAGGTCGTGATTCCGGACACGTGGCGCGGCAAGCGCATCGAATTGTTCATGGAGCGCTGCCAGTGGGAAACCTTCGTCTGGGTCAACGACCGCCTCCAGGGGACGCGGAACAGCCTGGTCTCGCCCCACGTGTATGACCTGTCGCCGGCTCTGGCGCCGGGCCGGCACCGCCTGACGGTGATGGTCGACAACGCCAACCGCAACACCGGCATGGAGGTCAGCCCGGACAACATGATCAAGTATCTGGACCTGACCACCGAGGTGAAAAGCGGGGCGAAGCTCAACTGCGGCGGGCACCACACCTGGTCGTACAACTGGAACGGGATTCTCGGCCGCATCGAGCTGTGCGCGCAGGACCCGGTGGCCATCGCGGCGGCGGACGTCTACCCCGATGTCGCGTCCTCCTCGGTCGCGGTGCGCGTGAAGGTGCGGAACCTGAGCGGCAAGAAAGGCGCGGTGAAGCTCCAGGCGCAGTGGGCCGAGCGGGGGCATCCAGAGGCGCAGGTGACGGCCGCCGTGTGGAATCTGGAGCTGAACGGCGAGGCGGAGCAGCGCTTCGAGCAGCGCCTGAAAGCCGAGCAGCCGGTGCGGCCCTGGGACGAGTTCACGCCGCAGCTCTACACGCTCGCGCTCACGCTGACGGGTCAGGATTGCTCGGACGCCCGCGCGGTGGATTTCGGTTTGCGCGAGCTGGGCAAGCGGGGAACGCAGTTCACGGTCAACGGCCAGCCCGTCTTCATGCGCGGCACGCTGGAGGATTTCATTTTTCCGCTCACCGGGCATCCGCCCGTCGACGTGGCGTCGTGGCGCAAGGTGATCGGGACGGCCAAGGCCTACGGGCTGAACCTGTTCCGCTTCCACTCCTGCACCCCGCCTGACGCGGCGTTCACGGCGGCGGACGAGCTGGGCTTCTATTTTCAAGTTGAGCTTCCGGGCACCTCCTGCCCCTCGAAGGACGAGGCCAAGAGCGTCGAGGATTTCCTCAGCGCCGAGCTGGCCAACATTGTGAAGACGTACGGCAATCACCCGTCGCTGCTCTTCGTCTCCATGGGCAACGAGCAGCTGGTTGCAGGGGGCGAATTCCTGGCGCGGCATCAAGAGGTGCTGGCCAAGAAAGTGCGCTTCGGGCAGGAGACCGACCCGCGGCACTTCTACACGTCAACCACGCATCCGTATCGGCAGGATGGTCCCAAGCGGATCGACGACTTCTATGCGAGCGCGTGGCCGGTCACCGGCAAAGAGCCGATGTGCGGCATCCAGTGGGGCGGCGGTCGGGTCATCGACACGTCGCGCTTCAATACGCGGGCGCCGGAGACGGTTTTCGACTACGGGCCCTCGCTGGTGGGTCTCGACCGGCCCCTGCTGACGCATGAGGTCGGGCAGTGGGCGGTCTATCCCGACCTGCGCGAGATCACCCGCTATCACGGCGCGCAGCGCGCGGACAACTTCGAGACCATCCGCGAGCGTCTGAAGGGGAAGGGGCTGCTCGAGTGGTCCGCCGATTTCACGCGCGCGTCGGGCATGCTCGCGCTGGCCCTGTACAAGGAGGAGGTCGAGTCGGCCCTGCGCACGCCCGGCTTGGGCGGCTTCGAGCTGCTGGACATCCACGACTATCCCGGCCAGGGCACCTCGACGATCGGAATCCTCAGCTCGCTGTGGGAGTCGAAAGGGCTGATCACGCCGGCGGAGTTCCGCGGCTTCTGCTCGCCCGTCGTGCTGCTGGCGCGCCTTCCCAAGCGCGTGTGGACGAATGACGAAACGCTGGACGTGAGGATCGACGTGGCCAACTACGGGGCGGGAGTCTCCGCCGGCGCGACGACGTGGTCGCTTCTGGGAGCGGGCGGGCGGCTGTACGGGCACGGACAGCTGCCGGACACAAGCGTCGCGCGGGGCGCTGTGGGCGTGGCCGGAACAGTCCAGGCGGCGCTGGCGGCCGTCACCGCCGCGGACAAGGTCGTCCTGCGCGTCGAGCGGCCGGGCGCGAACGCCAACACGTGGAACATCTGGGTTTATCCGGCGAAGGTTCCGGCCGATGTCCCGGCCGGGGTGCTGGTCGCCACGCAGTGGGACGCGCCGGTCCGCGAGGCGCTGCACAAGGGCGGTGCCGTTTTGCTGCTGCCCAAAGCCGAGGCGCTGAAGGAGCCGGTTCCCGGCACCTTCACGCCGGTTTTCTGGAACGTGCAGATGAAGCACACGCAAGTTTCCAAGACCATGGGGCTGCTGGTCAACCCGGCCGATCCGGCGCTGGCCGGTTTCCCGACCGACTACTACTCTGACTGGCAGTGGTGGGACCCGGTGATGCGCTCGTCGGCGATGCGGCTCGACGGGCTGCCGCAGGCGCTGCGGCCCTGTGTCGCCGTGGTCGACTCGTACACGGACAACCGGCGGCTGGCGCTGGTCTTCGAGGCGAAGTTCGGGACGGGTCGCCTGCTGGTCTGCTCCGTTGACGTCGTCAGCGATTTGGAGAAGCGTCCGGTCGCACGGCAGTTGAAGCGCAGCCTGCTGGACTACATGGCCGGCCCGCTGTTCCAGCCCGACGTGCCTGTGAGCGAACAGGAACTCGCGACGATGTTGAAATGAGAAAGGGAGATCGAATGAAAGTATGTTTGATGGCGTTGGTTGCCGGATGGATGACAACGGTGGCGTGCGCGGAGTCGCTGCTCAAGCCGAACGACCGGATCATTTTCGTGGGAGACAGCATCACGGCCCAGGCCGTGGGCAGTTCGCAGGGCTATTATCATCAGTTCACCAACGAGCTTCACAAAGTCTATCCCTCGTATGACAACGAGGTCATCGGGCTCGGCTTCTCCGGCAACACGCTCTTTGACTGGAAGGACACCCTGGAGGTCAAGAGCCGCACGCAGTCCGTGCCGGCCAACACCGGCGGCTTCGACGTCCAGACCGCCTTCGCCAAGCACGGCGACATCGTTTTCATCCTGCTCGGCATGAACGACATTCTGCGCCCGACGATGCGGGATGACGAGGCGGTGCTGCAGACCTGGAAGGCGAAGTACCGCGAGCTGGTCCGGGCGATCCGCGAGCGCGTCACGCCGCGGGAGATCGTCCTGTGCGAGATCACGCCGCTGACCGAGGACCCGCTTTCGCCCAAGAATCGCGTGCGCGACCGCATGACGCAGCTCACGTCCGAGCTCGCCAAAGAGGAGGGCTGCCGCACGGCCGCGACCGCCGCGTCGGTCTTCGACGTGGTGGCACGGTGCCGCAAGCTGAAGCAGGACTTCCACGTCGTGCCGGACACGGTGCATCCCCAGCAGCCGCTGGGGCACACGGCGATCATCAGGGCCATGGCGGCGGCGCTGCAGGACGACAAGCTGGTCCAGGCGCTCGAGGCGCGGATCGCTGCGAAAGTCGCGGAGCTGACGCCGGCCAAGCCGTGCGTGACCTGTTGGTTCAAGCCGCAGCCGGGCTGCCCCGCGGACGGCCCGGAGCAGGTGTACCGTCTGACCTGCTTCTGGAACGACGGAGCCGAGGCGAAGGCTCCGCGGGTGCCGACCTTCTCGCTGGAGCTGCCAAAGGGATGGAGCGTGGCCGAGGCGCCCGTGACCCGGACCGAGGCGACGTTCACGGTCCGCGGCATCCCGGAGTTGCTTCAGACGCCTGTGTCGATTGTCGCCAAGGCGGGCGAGGAGAGCTATCGTCAGACCGTGCAGGTTCCGGCGCCGTGGCGCGTGGTCTGCGGACCCGACAACGGCAGGGCGTGGGGCGGGAGAGCGGGCTATCAGCCGACCAACAGCGTGCCGTTCATGGAGGCGGAACTCGTGGCCGGAAAGCACTTTCTGGAGCCATTCAAGGACGGCAATATGACGTACGCCTGGCAGGTGAATACGCCGTGCGTCGATTACACCGCCGGGGATGACCCTAACTCCGTGGTGCCCTACAGCCTGTGCTTCGGCAGCCAGAACGACGTGCTGTACGCCGTGCGCTGGGTCTACAGCGCGAAGGACCGTCCGGTCCAGCTCCAGCTGACGCACCGGACCTTCTCGGCCACGCTGGGCTTCGAGGTCTGGATGAACGGCGCGCTGGTCATGACCGCCGACCTGAACCGGAGCGGCAAGAACAAGGTGGCGGGGCCGGCCGCGCTCAAGCAGGGCTGGAACTGCCTGCTGGTCAGGAACGACCATCTGCAATGGCAGCGCCAGTTCGCCTGCGCGCTGTTGCCGGTGGAGGGCGACAAGCTGGATGACCTGCGGTATTCGCTTGTGCCGCGGTGAAGCGAATGGCGTAGTGTCCGTCAAACAACAGGACCTGTCCGGTTTTGTTTGTGCCGGTAGACACGTTCGCAGTCCCGCTTTTGGGCGGAATCTCAGGGCTGGCAGGCCGCGCTTTCCGCCTAAAGGCGGCACTACAAACCCTGACTTAAGCATCGCCGTTCAGGAGACGCTACGCGAGCAGTGACGGGTAGGGCGCGCACTCCGTGCCGCCGTCCCTGGCCGACCAGCGGCGGCGCAGGAGCGCACGCCCTGCCGAGTAAAGTCCAAAGAGTTTCTGATCAGGTGGTGTTGTCACGCTGAGCGCAAGACAGCGAGGGGGTGCCGCATGAAGGCGATGGTTTTGGAAAGGTCGGGACAAAAGCTGGAACTTTGTGATCTGCCGGTGCCGGAGCCGGGGGCGGGCCAGGCGCTGGTGAGGGTGCTGGCGTGCGCGGTGTGCCGCACCGATCTGCACGTTGTGGACGGGGAGCTCACGGAGCCGAAGCTGCCGCTCGTGCCGGGGCACGAGATCGTGGGCGTGGTCGAGGCGCTCGGACCGGAGTGCAATCTAGTGAGGGTCGGCGATCGCATCGGCGTGCCGTGGCTCGGCTGGACGTGCGGGGTGTGCGGGCAGTGCCAGGCCGGACACGAGAACCTGTGCGACACGGCGAAGTTCACGGGCTATACGCTCGACGGCGGCTACGCGGAGCATTGCGTCGCGGACGAGCGCTACTGCTTCAAGATTCCCGCGGGCTGGTCGTCCGAACATGCCGCTCCGCTGCTGTGCGCGGGACTGATCGGCTACCGCGCCTACCGCATGGCGCCCGAGGCGCGGCGGATCGGCTTCTACGGGTTTGGCGCGGCCGCGCACCTGCTGGCGCAGATCGCGGTCGCGCAGGGACGCGAGGTGTATGCGTTTACGCGCAAGGGCGACATTCAGGCGCAAGCCTTCGCGCGCGGTTTGGGCTGCGTCTGGGCGGACAACAGCGACGAGCCGCCGCCGTACGCGCTGGACGCGGCGCTGATCTTCGCGCCGGCGGGCGATCTGGTGCCGGCTGCGCTGGCGCACGTGCGTCCGGGGGGCACGGTGGTGTGCGCGGGCATCCACATGTCGGACATCCCGTCCTTCCCGTACCGTCTGCTGTGGCAGGAGCGGTGCGTGCGGTCGGTCGCCAACCTGACGCGGGCGGACGGCGTGGCGTTCTTCGAGGCGATCGCCGGCATCCGCATGCAGACCCACATCACGACCTACGCGCTGGAGCAGGCCAACGAGGCGCTGGCGGACCTGCGGTCGGGACGTCTCGTGGGTGCGGCGGTGCTGAAGATAGGGAGGAGTTAGGAGTTAGGAACTAGCACGCCGCCCGCTGAGCGGGATCAAACGGCGGGGCAACTTTTTTGAACGATTAAGATTAAGATTAGGATTAAGATTACGAGTAAGAAGGGTCCCTGAATCCTCTTAATCATAATCGTACTCTTAATCGTAATCCGGTTGAATTTATAGGAGTCGGGGAAGGGAACCTGAGGCTGAAAACGAATCATTTTGGACGGAGAGCATCCTGCCGGTATCGCATGCCATACAAGGGCCGGAATTCTTTGGATTAAAAACGCCTGGTCATGGCGGGTAGGGCGAGCACTCCGTGCCGCCGCTCCTGGCTGATTAACGGCGGCGCAGGAGCGCACGCCCTACCGGGGAAAGTCCAAATATTTTCATCCGGTGGAAGAAGAGGCCGTGTATGAAACAGTTTGGAGGCATGCTGATCGTGCGGCTGCTGCGGAATTGAGCGGGTGTGATCCGCATGGCAGTCGCCGGCGGTTTGTTTTCATTACCGCATTTGTTGCAGGCGCAGGAGCAGCGCGGGATGGTCGGTGTAGAAGCGCCCGACGCCGAGGGCGAGAAATGAACGCATCTCCGCCTCGCTGTCCACGGTCCAGACGCCGACCTCGAGTCCGGCTTGGCGGATCTTGTCCGCCTTCTCTTTCGTGAGCCCGTTGCGGTGGACCACGAGGCACTCGAAGCCCTCCTCGCGCGCGGTCCGGATATCCTTGTCGATGCCGGTGTCCGCGTTGCGGTCCCAGAACACCGGAACCGCTTTCGAAAGCGTCTTGACCTGCCGCATCTTATTGAGGCTGCCGTCATTGAAGCCGACCCATTTCTCGGCCTTCAGCTCGCGGATGATATCGAAGGCCGCCTGCACGCATTCGTCTTTGGGCTGGATCGAGACGCGCGTGCGGTTCTGCTTCACGATCAGCTTGAGCACGTCAGCAAGCAGCGGCATGCGGGCCGGAGGGCACTCGGCCGCCGCGAGGTTATTGAGCGTGCGGAAACGGGTCGCCACATCCACGGTCTGGAGCTCAGCGAAGGTGGAGTCTGCGACGCGCAGCTTCTTGTCGCCCACGCGTCCGGTGTCGGGATCGTGCGTGACCACGAGCTGGCGGTCCTTCGTGAGGTAGACGTCCAGCTCGATCCAGTCGGCGCCCACGGCGATCGCGCTTTCGAAAGCGCTCAGCGTATTCTCGGGACGCTCGCCCGAGTTGCCGCGGTGGGCGGTGACGCCGTTGCGCAGGAAGTTGGTTTGCGCGTGGGCTGCGCGGCAAAAGAGCGCGATGCAGAGGGTGAGGAGGAGAAGCGCGCGGGTCATGGTCGGTTCCTTTCTGTCAGGTCATACGCGAGATGTCGAAGCCGCACGCCCAAGGATGGGCGTGCCACATCCGAATGTGCCATGCGCATCCTTGCGCATGGGGGGCTTACCGTTCAGCAGTGAACGCGTCGATCTGTTCGATCTCGACCGCGAATTCCTGCGTGAGGACGCGGGCGGGGCGGCAGATCTGCAAATTGATCGAGGCGCCCGGGGACGGAGTGTACGGTTGCCCGTCGGGCCGGCGGAATTCGGACCACGGCAGAACGAGGTCCGCCCACTCTTCGCCGACCTCGGCGTCCGTGGCGTAGAAGGCCTGAGCGTGGCCTGGAGACATGATGTGCAGCGCGAGCGCGACGCTCTCCGTGACCGGTTTGACGCGGATGCGCAGCGCCAGGCCGTCCTGTCCCTGAAGCCGCTGGGCGGGCAGGGGGACGTTGGCGTTGCCCCACGCGCATTCGCCTGCGGGCAGGAGCACGCTCAGGAAAGGCGGCTGGTCCGCGGGCGTGACGCACGTTGCCGCGACCATCGGCTTCGCGCCCGGACTTCCCTTGCCGTCCCAGTTGGCGAGCAGGCGGGGCGGGGCCTCGGCGAAGCGGACCAGCGGCAGACGCTCCGCGACAGAGGGCGGAGGCGGCTGCGGCCGGTGCCCTGCGCGCAGGTTGTCGACGTCCACGCTGTCGAAGGCCGCCTCGCTGCGCCACTGCGCTTGGACGGGCGCGCCGTTGATCAGGACCGCCGACCGCAGCCAGAGGGTCGCGGGCGTGCCGCCCAGGTCGCCGGGCGCGAGCTGGAAGCTGATGTCTCCGGTGTTCGCGGACGGATTGAACGGCGCTCCGTGTTCGTCGCGGAACTCGGCGAGGGCGAGGCGACACGTGGTCCAGTCCCGGGTGGCGAGCGCAAGCGGGAGACGATAGAAACGCTGTGACGCATGCAGTACGGCGAAAACGGTGCGCGCCGTGCCGTCGCCCGCGTAGACCAGGCCCACGGCATCGGCGCCGGAGAGCGAGAACGCGGGCGAGTTGACGTTCTGCCAGGACACGCGGGGAACGGGTGCGAATCGGCAGCGCAGGGCGGTCTGGCCGAGGTGCGCTTCGCGGGCCAGGGTGATGGCGCCGGGGTTACTGTCTTTGTCCGGCCAGTTGGCCCAGAAGCCTTCGAGGGCGGTGACGGCGGGCACCGCGCCCGGCCCGCGGGGACGCTCGCCCTCCAGCGGCGGGAAAGAGAGGATGGGGGTCTGCGCGGCATGGACGCGCCAGGCGGTGAAGGCGGTGCCCAGCGCGAATGCGTTGGTGGCGCCGTTCTCGACACACGCTTGGATCTGGCCGTCCGTCGCCCATGCGAGCGGGACGCGGAAGCGGCCCCAGGCGTCGGTGTGCCAGCGCCGCGCGCCGCTGGCGAGTTCGGCGTGACGCGCGGGGAGGCCGAAGGCGTCGAGCAGCAGGCCCGAGGCGAAGTCTCCTTGCGGCGGCGCGCTGAAGGTCACGCCGTCGCGGGCGGGAAGACGTTCGCCGGTTTCAAGGCATTCGAGTAATTGCGGACGGCCCAGCGGTCCGTCCCTACCCTCAGACGGGAGCCAGATGGTAAAGCGGCCATCGCTCGCAAGGGCGAGGGCGCGGCCGGTTGTGGAAAGGATGTGTGTGCCGTCGGCGGCGCGGCCGGAGAGCGGGCGCGGGCCGTTCGCGGTGGGGAGGATCACGAGGGCGCTGCACGCGAGGGCGCCGACATCGAGCGCCAGGCGTCCGTTCTTCAGGGCCAGGGGCACGGGCCGTTGTTCCGGGAAGTCGGGCGACACCGCGAAGGCTCCGGCGGGAGCCGGCCCGTCCCAAGCGAGCGTGACGCATAGGTTGGTGCGGGGCTGTGGCCAGACGTCGCGCGTGGAGAAGGCGTGGTTGACCAGATGGACGACGGTGCCGCCTGCGGCGGAGCGGACGCGCACGGTGAGTTTTTCCGCAGCTGGCGGCGGGTCGGCGGCAGGCCGCGAACCGCGCAGCCACGGCGCGTATTCGCGGATGAAGTCGGCCATGCGCGCGAGAAAGGCGAGGGTGCCCTGGCTGGCGGACACATAGCTGTAGCCGCGCAGGGGCAGCGCGAACTCGCCGCCGGCGGCATAGGCTTCAGGGATGTAGAGGCTGAAGAAGTGCGTCTGGTCCGACCGCGGCAGCGCGGTCAGGCGGTCGGTCTCGCCCGGCCAGTCCACGAAGAAGACGACCGGCTGGCCGGGGCAGACCTCGGCGGCGTCGGCGATGAGATTTTCGTAGTAGGAGAGATAGCTGACGCGGCCGTCGAGGCGGCTTTTCCAGAGCGGCGGCTGGGCGCCGTGGTGGGGCTGCTGGAAGGCGACGCCGGGGCGTGCGGTGCCGTTATGGTTGTACGTGCTGATGAGCGTGCGGCCATACTTTTCGCGGGCGTAGCGGTCGGCGTCGGCCAGGAGGTCGGCGAAGATCTCCGCCACGGTGTCGAAGCGGAAGGTGCCCCGGGCCTTGCGGTCCCACGCGTAGCCCCACTCGCGGTAGAGCGGGCTGGCGGAGTCGGCCCAGGCGCGCGGGTGGCCCTGGGGCGGATCCGCGGCGAGGGGCTTGCCGTCCTTGCCGGGGGTGCCCTGGAGGTGGCGGAGATAGTCGAAGGTGCGGATGGTGCCGCCGTGCCGGGCGAGGTCGATGCCGAAGTGCGTCTGCCAGCGCGGGTCGTCCTCGCGCCAGCCCTGGCCGCCGCAGTATTTGCGGATGAGCCACGCGCGGAAAGCGGCGCAGGCGTACGGGTCGTAGCCCTCGGTCGGGTTCCAGTCGTAGTAGCCCTCGATCTCGTCGTACCAGATGCCGACCGCGCCGGCGTCGATCTGGCGGCGCACCTCGCGCTTGAGGGTGTCGATCACTTTCGGGTTGTAGAGGCTCAGGTGATACCAGCCGCCGAAGTCAGAAGACCGGCAGTGGTAGGGCTGGCCGTCGGTGCCGTGGCAGGCGAAATCCCGGAAGGTGGCGTCGTCGATGCCGTTCTCTCCGGGGTAAAGCGCCGCGCAGGTGATGCCGCCCTGCAGCAGGATGCCCTTGTCCCGGCAGGCTTGAGCGAGCGGGGCGTAGGCTTGCCAGTCGGGCGTGTTGTGCCACTTGAACCAGCCGCGGCAGACGAAGTCGGGCCGGACGCGGCTCAGGAGTTCGACGTCCTGCCGCGTGAAGACCGGCTCGTAGACGGCGAAGACGCGGACGTCGGCGACGGTCGGTGCGGGTCGCGCGGCGCGGAGCGGCGAGGCGGCCGCGGCCAGAACAAGCGCGACCCGGAGCGGCGTTGGCATCATGACGGTGAGTCCCCCTTCGTTTAGCTTTGCAACGGTAGCACAGGACGAGAGGGCGGGTCAAACCGGCCTTGCTTCAGGCCCGCACCTTTCCCGGCGCGTCGGGAAGGGCCCGGAGGGGCGCGGCCGAAGCCCTGCCGGTTGGCACAGAAGATGCGATACGACAAGCGCCTATTACGGAATAGGAGATTGTCCGATAAATTCTTAACCGCAAGAAAAAACTGGAGAATAGCGCATGAAGGCAAGTAAGCTCGCAGTGGTCGTCACGATTTCGGCGTTCTGGTTCGGGGTTCCGAAGGCCGCCGAACCCGCGGGCGGCGATCCGGGCGGGGATGCCCTGGCGACCGCCGGGTCGTTTGACGGTTTCTTTTACAGCAGCCGGACGTTCGGCGACGCGACGGCCCCGGCCCTGCGCGGCACGCTCAGCGTGAAGGTGACCGATGTCGCGCGCGGGAAACTGACGGCGCACGCGCTGCTGCAGGACGGCCCGCTGAATTTCAACGGAACGGCCTGGGAAGCGGCCGAAACGAACGGCACCCGGCGCATCACGCTGAGCGGACGCGGCAGCGCGAAGGCCACACTCACGCTGTACGTGAGGGAGCAGCGGATCTGGGGTTCGCTCGAAGGCGGAAAGCTTGGCGAGTCCTTGCTCTTGGATGGGGCGCGAAACGTGTTTGCGGAGCGCTCGGCGACCAATGCCGCGCAGGCGCAGGCCGCCTTGGACACCTACCGGGGCTATTACACGGTCGCCCTGCCGCAGGCGTCGGCGCTTTCGCTGGGCAACGCGGACGCAGCCCCGCAGGGCGTCGGGTATCTGACCCTGACCGTGGGCGCCGGAGGCGGCGTGAAGGTCGCCGGCCAGTTGGCCGACGGCACGAGCATGACGATGTCGAGCCGGCTGATGCTCTTCACCGCCACGACGACCACGAACATCGTCGTCGACACGACCAACACCACGGAAACCGTGACCACGCAGGAGGCGTGCATCCCCGTTTTCACCGCGCTTAACGCGAAGCGCGGCTGGTTCGGCGCGTTGCTTTGGCTGCGGGCGGGCGAGGCCCGCGTCGTGGCGACGGACCGCGACCTCGGGTGGTATGCGCGCTGGGAGAATCCCGGCTCCCGCAGCCAGGGCAAGTCGAACAACGGGAAGTCGGGCGCGGACGGGTTCGAGATGCTGCTCGACGCGTGCGGCGGGTACTACAGCCCGGTATCGGCGTTGGCGTCCAATTATCTCTTCAGCGCGGCCGAACCCACGGGCGTGCGCTATTATTCGGGCAACGGCGCGGGGGACTACGTGGCCGAAGCGCTTCCTTCTGGAATCGTCGTCACGGCGGCCTCGGGCATGCTCAAGATAGCCTTCGGCGCGAACCCCCCGCTCGTGAACGGCGCGTACGATTACTCGGTGACCAACGCCGCGCAGGCGACGATCGTCTCCTCCGCTCGGACGGGCCTTTTCAAGGGGATGTTCAACATCTACTATGATTACGAGCGCAACGGAAAACAGGTGCACACGAAAAGCCGGGTGCCTTACGCCGGCGTGCTGACGCCGGTGCGGGGCGAACTCTTTGCCGAGCTGCCGGCCGGCATGGGGTTCTACCTGGTGCCCGATACCGATCCCGCCCTGAAGGCCTATCACATCAAACGCTCCTTCCCGGTGGCGCTCGAAGCCGCTCAGTAAAGGAACGGCCGGGCAAGCGGTCCGGGGCCGCGCCGTCCCGCAGCGGCCGACAGGGGAAGCATGATGCCGGCAATAAGGCATCATGCTTTCTCATTTATGCGTCTCAATAATTAGAACATGCCGGCGCTTTTCGTCCGCATGAGAATTTTTTTCGATATGACGCGCAGACGCAAACAGGCAAGCGTTTTATTGTGCACGGGCGCGGTGGTTTCCGCGGCCAGAAAGGGCTGCAGAATGCGTCAGAAAAGCGTACAGACTTTCGTACAATCAGGAATACAGTATGAACCGTATTGATTTGGACGCGGGTGTGATTCCCCTCTCGCAATTCCGGGCAAACGTGACCCGGTGTGTGTTGCAGGTCCGGGAGACGCGCCGTCCCATGGTGATCACGCAGCACGGCAAGTCCGCGTCGGTGCTGATGGATGTCGGCGAGTACGAGAGGCTGATGGATCGCCTTGAGCTTCTGCAAGGGGGCGAGGCGGCGGAGCGGCAGGCTGATGTGACGCGGGAAAGCGGTCGCGCGCCAGGCGAGACATAGATACGCGCGAGGGTGCGGACGGGAAGATTTAGGCGTTCAGAACTGACAGCGCAAAAAGACCGTGAAAAAGAGGCGTTTGACAAGGAGGAACCCTTCCGCGAAGAATCGGTTTTTGGAGCCCTAGGTGTGACTTTATTCTAGATGCAGACACGGCCTCTCGCGCATCGCGCAAACACGTTCACTTTCATGGCATGGCAACGCCTGGCTCCGGAACTCCAACTCCTCCTTCGGGTGCGGAGGCAACCCAGTTGAATTACACCCCCGGGAATGGACGGCGGCGGATTCCGGTTGCATCAGACAGAACCAATGTTCTAATATGAGGGCATGCCGAAATCGAAGATTGATGAACGCACCCCGGCGCTCCGCGCCTTCATCCGCCGGACCGGCCGCGCGCCGACGCTGACGGAACTGTGCACGCTTTTCAGCGTGCGCTCCAAGAACACCGCGTCGCTCATGGCCAAGGGTTTCGTGCGCGCGGGCGTCCTGACGCAGACCGCCACGGGCCGCCTCGTCGCGGTCCCGCGCGGGCCGCAGCCGCTGCGGCTTCTGGGCAGCGTGGCGGCGGGGTTCCCCTCGCCGGCCGAGGAGGCGCTGCTGGATACGATGAGCCTGGACAACTATCTGATCAACAAGCCCGATTCGACCTTCATGCTGCGGGTGGAGGGCGACTCCATGCAGGAGGCGGGGATTCTGCCGGGCGACGTGGTGCTGGTGGAGCGCGGGCGGGCGGCGCGCAACGGGGACATCGTGATCGCCTGCGTGGACGGCGAGTGGACCCTGAAGTACTACTTCAAGAACGGGGCGGATGTGAGCTTGGAGCCCGCCAACAAGCGCTACAGCACGATCCGCCCCCAGCGCACGCTCACGGTGGAGGGGGTCGTCTGCAGCGTGATCCGCAAACTGGCGTGACGTCCCGCACGCCCAAGGAGGGGCGCGCCACGCTCGGAGGTGCCGTGCGCATCCGTGCGCAGGGGCGGAAGGCAAGTCGGGTGTACAGGTCAAGGGCGCTCATTTTCCGGGGCATACTCTATGCGTGAGACAGGCACATTCTGTGAGGGACCCGGCTGGCTGGGGATCGGCCACAAGTGGTGGACGCTGGCGGTGGTCGGCACGGGCACGTTCATGTCGGCGCTGGACACCAGCGTGGTCAACGTCGCGCTGCCGGTCATCGGTCATGCGACGCGGTCGCCGGTCTCCACGGTCGAGTGGGTGATTCTGGCTTACCTCGTCACGGTCAGCTCGTCGCTGCTCGTGTTCGGACGGCTGGCCGACATTCACGGCCGGCGGCGCATCTACATGGCGGGCCTGCTCGTGTTCGTGGCCGGCTCGCTGGGCTGCGGGCTCTCCGGGACGGTCGGGCCTCTGATCCTCGCCCGCGTCATCCAGGCGCTGGGGGCGGCCATGATTTTCGCGCTGAGCCCGTCGATCCTGATCTCGGCTTTTCCGGCGAACGAGCGGGGGCGGGCGCTGGGGCTGCAGGCGACGATGACCTATCTGGGGGTGGCGGCGGGACCTGGTCTGGGCGGTTATCTGACCCAGCACTTCGGGTGGCCCGTGATTTTCTACATGAATGTTCCGATCGGGCTGCTCGCGGTGCTGGCGGCGCGGAAGGTGCTGCGTCCCGACCGGCAGGACACGGGGCAGCCGTTCGATCCGGCCGGCGCCGCGGCGATGGCCGTCACGCTGGCTTCGCTGCTGCTCGTGCTGAGCAAGGGAGCCGATCTGGGGTGGGGGCACCCGCTGATTCAGGGGCTGGCAGGCCTCGCCGCGGGCGGCGCCGTCGCCTTCGTGATCATTGAACGCAGGAGCACGCATCCCGCGCTCGACTTCCGCCTGTTTGCGAACCGGACCTTCGCGGTCTCTGTGCTGGCGGCCTATCTCTGTTATCTCGCGTCGGCGGCGGTGAGCTTCCTGATGCCGTTCTACCTGCTGTCAGCCGCAGGGTATTCCGTGTCGCACGCGGGGCTGATGATGATGTCTGTGCCGCTCGCGATGCTGGCGGTGACCGGGCCGAGCGGATGCCTTTCGGACACGACGGGCGTACGGCTTCCCGCGACGGCGGGAATGGTGCTGATGGCGGCGGGCGTCGCCCTTCTGGGCAGGCTCCGCTTGTCGGACTCTGCGGGACATCTGGTGGCGTGCCTGGCCCTGCTCGGTGCGGGGACCGGCCTGTTCACGGCGCCGAACAACAGCGCGATCATGGGCGCCGTCCCGAAAGAGCGGCAGGGCGTCGCGGGCGCGATCCTGGCGGCGGCGCGCACGGTGGGGTTCGCTTCAGGCGTGGCTCTGGCGGGGCTGATCTACATGGCGTGCCTTGGCTCGCAGACGGGGGGCTCGCCCGAAGCGGTCGCCCGCGCCGTGCGCGTGGGGCTGCGCGTGACGGCCGTGTTCGCGCTGGCCGGGGCGGTCAGCAGCGCGGTGCGCGGACCGGCGAATTCGCCCAAAAACGTTTGATGTTCACCGTTTCGAGTGTTAAATTGACCTCTCTTGAAAAGCCGAACGCCTGGATTCTTCGGGAGCGAGGCCTTTCCTCGGGCGCGTGGTGAAATTGGCATACACGTAGGATTTAGGTTCCTATGCCGCAAGGCGTGAGGGTTCGACCCCCTCCGCGCCCACCATATAACTTAAATATGTGATCTAGAGATGGTTATGTAGTGCCAATCATCCGGTTTCGGGTGCTGTACAGAACTCCGGTCGAGACCCAAAAGGGCGTATAAAGGCAAGAATAGGCGACCATTATGTCAACAGAATGTCAACACATTTAGCCTCTAAGGATCACGCATCCAAGTGCCTGCACCCTGACAGGTAAGCGAGACCGGCAGCTGAAAGGGGAAGCAGCGCGGGGCTCCGCAAACCGGAAACCCCGCGCCCTTGACCTAGCCTACGCCGCGATCCTCCGACCCGTGGACTCTGTGTCGGTATCGGACTTAGCCGCCATCCGGCATCGTCCCTGAGCCCACTTCCGCAGGCCCTGGATCTGCTCGCCCATGAGCTTCGACAGTGGCACCGATTCCGAGACTGCAGCCAGCATGTCGCCGGTCCTCGGCTCCCTTGTTTCCGCGAACGCCCGGTACAGAGCATCCGTGACCGCCTGCTCGATCTCCGCGCCCGTATGCCCCTCGCTGGCCAACGCCAAGCCCTCGACATCGAACGCTTCCGGCTTACGCCCACAGCGTCCGATCTGTATCCTCCAGATCTGTTCGCGCTCGCTGGCGCTGGGCAGGTCCGTGAAGAACAGCTCGTCCCACCGGCCCTTGCGCAAGAGCTCAGGCGGCAACTGACTGACGTCATTCGCAGTCGCCACCACGAACACCGGCGCCGTCTTCTCCTGCAGCCAGGAGATGAAGCTGCCGAAGACTCTGGACCCCGTGCCACCGTCAGCGGCACCCGAACTCTTGGACCCCGCGAACCCTTTCTCCAGCTCATCGATCCAGAGCACACACGGGGCCACAGCCTCCGCGACCTGAATCACGGAGCGCATATTGGCCTCGGATTGCCCGACCAATGACCCAAACAACCTGCCCGCGTCAAGTCTCAGCAGGGGCCTGCCGAACACTGAGGCCGTGGCCTTGGCCGTGAGACTCTTGCCGGTGCCGGGCACACCCACGATCAGCAGACCCTTGGCACAGGGGAGCCGGTACTCCACGGCCCTGCTGCCAAAGGCCTCTCTGCGCCTCAGCAGCCACTGCTTCAAGTGGTCCAGCCCTCCTATGCCCTCAAGGCCTGCCTGCGCTTCCACGACCTCTAGGAGGCCGCTGCGCTTGACCGTGGCCGCCTTCTCCCTGGCCACAGCCACGGCCACAACGGACCGGCTCTGGACCACGGACAAGGCCATTGCGTTCTCGGCCTCGGAGCAGGTCATGCCCGAGGCCGCATCCAGTATGGCCTCGCGCTCGTCGCCTTTGCTCCTCTTTAGCTTAGCGGACTCGCAGATGCCATCCAGCACCTGGCCCAGAGCCACCTTGTCGGGCAGCGCGAAGTCGAGGACGACGAACTCGCGTTCCAGTTCCGGCGGCAGCTGGCTCCGGCA
>JAHFSX010000016.1:0-117164 GCA_023269675.1 Verrucomicrobiota bacterium | reverse complement strand
GGTCTTGGCATGGGCCAAGGCGTCCTTGAGGGCTCGCACCAGCACGGGGTTGGCGTCGGCCAGGAACATGTGCAGGTCCCGGAACAGGACCACGGCGTTCTCCGGCAAGCTGGCGATGGCTGTGATCGCTTCCATGGGGTCCTCTGCGCCCAGTGCGCGGCCGTCACCGGTGTCAACGAGTCCGGTGGTGGCAGACCAAGCCACGAGACCGTGCTTCGTGGCAACGGCCACGGCCTTGAGTTCGGCTTCGGCTCTGGTCTCCTCCGCCGTTACCAGGCAGATGCCGGGGTAACCGGCTCTGATGTAGTTCGTGAGCTTCTCTCTCATTGTCTTCTCCTTTTGGGGTTGGGGTGTTTTGAAATTAATAGGGGCAAATTGTGGAGGTAAATGGACGCAATTTGTTCTGGAATTCGAAAATTAACAATGATACGTTATAAAAATGAATTTCCGAGTCTCGTCATGCGATATAACTGTCATACAAATTTGAAATTTAATTGGTCAAAGGTGAGACTGAGCATGTAAGAAGAAAGGACGAGCGAATGGACGCGAACACTACAAAAGTGATGCTGGCTCTCGTTGGCGTACTGGTTTTGGTGGCCTCGGGAATAGCCATTACTGTGCGTATCGTTATGAAGCAGAAGAACAATACGACGCGGACCAAACAGTCCGGGAATGTTGTCTTTGGGGACCAAGCGGGTAGGGATATCAAGAAGTAGCCAAGTGATTTAATGGACATCACTAACACACGTCAGAACAATAATATTGTCTATGGTGACCAAGCTGGAGGGCACCTGACAAAGAACTACGTGTATGACGTTTCTGAGCCTACTCAGATGCGACACCTGATTGACAGACTCAAGCAGGAGCGAGAAGGTGACGCCAAATTTACTGAGACATTGGAAATACTGATGCGATATATCATGCCGCCTACCGGCGAGACGGTAGACGGTTTGGAAACAAAGTTGAGGGTTGCTGGACAGGACTGCTTATTCGATTTCGCGTCTCGTACGAAAGAATATTTTTCAAAAAAACTATTTGAGAATCAATTCTCTCTAGCAGGACAAGAGATTCTTGCGTTTCTTTTGGCAGAAATTTATACGCGATTCCAAAAACATGTTGTACCTGCAATTCAAATGGGACAGCCCATAGAAGTGGTGAATAGGCTGGTTCAGTCGCATGTTATTGACGATGTCCAAAGACTGCTTGGCGAGAACCCTTTACGGCTATACTCTGAGGAGGTAAACGGCATGCTGTATTATCTCACCGGAAATTGCCATATCAAGTGGGCTTACTGATGCTCGTTTATCATCCAGCATTTGATTTACATCATTGCATTTTTCGTATGGTGTGCCTTCTGAATAGATTGCCACCTGGCCGTCACCATGTTGAACGTATTCGCATCTTGGACTTCTATCTGTTGTTTCCTGCACAGATTCTTGAAATGCGTTTTCCACGAAGCCTCCTAAAAAAAAGGAAAAGCTTCAAGAAACTGATAAACAGGTTCGAGTGTTTATCTGATAAATACCAGCTCTTCTTGCGACTAGAGCCTTTTCAGGTAGAAGCTCTTGGGTGTCTTGCTTCGCACAATTTGATCTCTGCGGACGCTTTGGGAGAGGGTTATGTTGAGAGATCAGGTATTGATTTTCCAGATCAACTTAAAAAAGTAATTGTGCAGGCTGATGCACGGCACTCGGAACTGATTGAACTCTTGACGGGACCATTGATGGAGGTTCCGCTCTATGGACATGATGGTTTGCGAGGACGTACCGAACTATTCGAGTATCACTATGACGCAACTTGAACCAACATTGATGTTATGCCAAATGACGGTCTTTTCGAATGGTAAGGTTGTCTACGACCAAATATTCCATTCTGGCGTAAATATTATTCGAGGTGCGAACAGTTCGGGCAAATCAACTATTGCGGACTTTATTTTCTTTGGGCTGGGCGGAGATTTGTCAACATGGAAAGCTGAAGCTGAGTTGTGTAGCGAGGTTTTCTTAGAGGTTAGCGTTAATGGAGCTGCGTTAACACTGCGCAGAGCTGTTACAAAAGCTTCCAGACAACCCATGATGATCTATTGGGGAGACATGGCGCACGCGAAGGCGTCTGCAGGTGAGGGTTGGCAGATTTTCTCATTCCAGCGCACGGAGGAGCGGCAGAGCTTTTCCCAAGTGCTTTTTAGAGCATTAGGTTTCCCCGAAGTTCGCAGTGACATGGAGAGTAATATCACCATGCATCAGATTCTTCGCTTGATCTACGTGGATCAGCTGAGCCTTGTGGAAGATCTTATGCGGACAGAGCATTTCGACACTCCTCTCACAAGAGAAGCCGTTCGTGACTTGCTCTTTGGTGTATATGACGACACGCTGTACCGTTGCGAGATCAAGCTTCGCGACAAGAGGCGTGAATTGGATAAGGCGGAGACAGAGTACAACAGTGCTATCGGAGTTCTCCAGCAGACGGGACATGAACTGGACTTGGAAAAGGTCAATATCGCGTTGGGCAAGACCACCAAGTTTATTGCCGAACTTCAAAACGCTATCGATGAAGCGAGTAAGTCAGACGCAGCTAGTCAGAATGAGAGTCGACCGTTTGGCGGTGAGGACCTTTCCATTACGCTGATGGATGTGAGGAAAGATCGTGAAGAATGCGAGAAGGGAATTCGTACTCTTGAACTCGATATTGAAGACTCACGAGAGTTCATCACAATGCTCGAAAACAGGATAGCAGATGTTGGCGAATCCATTCTAACGAGAGAAGTGTTGGGAGACTTGCCGCTGACTCGATGTCCGCACTGCCTTAAAACACTTGAGCTACGTCCCTCAAACGATGTGTGTTTCCTGTGCAAGCAATCGATTAGTGACACAGTAGGGCGCTCGCAAGCAATGAGAATGCGGCAAGAATTAGTTTTTCAGCACCGAGAATCAGAGTCGCTTCTGAAAGACAAAGAGTCCCGGTTGACGCAATTGATAGAGGAGCTACCAGCGCGAGTGGAGAAAGAACGATCTGTACAACGGCAATTTGACGCGATGATGAGTACGGTGAGAACGAGTCGTGATCAGTATCTTGATGCCTTGTTTGTTGAAAAAGGAACGCAGGAAAGCCAACTGCAGTTTTTTCATATGCAAGCAAAGGCAATCGGTGTTCTCGAACGGCTTAAATTGAGAATTGGGAATCTTAAATCTGATATTCGGCGGATTGATCTTGAAATATTGACCAAGCAAAAAAATCAAGAGTCAAAGAAAGGAGAGGCGTTTGAAGTTATTCACGACTTAGCAGTCGAACTACTCAAGGCTGACCTCCCTCGTGAAGAAGCGTTTCAAACGGCAAAGAAGGTGGCGTTTGACTTCAGGAGGAACACATTTGCAGTCGATGGTCGTAATCAGTTTTCGGCAAGTTCGATCAGCTACTTGAAAAACTGCATACATTACGCGATATTCTTTGCATCCTTACGTTTGCCCTTTTTCCGGTATCCGAGATTGATCATTTGCGACAATATGGAAGACAAGGGTATGGAGTCGGAGCGGAGCCAGAACTTTCAGAGGGTAATAGTGTCTCTCTCCACCCGCGCTGTCGTAACACATCAAATTATTTTTACGACTTCGATGATTGATTCGGCGCTTGATCGCTCTGAGCTGTGCGTTGGACCTCATTACAACCAAAATGCCAAATCGCTATCATTGAGCTGATGTGGTGTTGTGCTTTCAGCGGGGACGGTGTGTCTGGTGTCAGACACGGTCAGGATGCCGAAACAATGGGGTTCTGTGCCGATGTCTGGCTGGCTAGGCGGTGCTTCTGAGTATAGGAATTGGTCCAGAAGTGGCTGTTTCCGGTACAGTGTAGGGATAAAACCGGTACGAGTTCTCGGGGTCAGATTCACTGCGATACCCCAATAAGGCGTGAGCGCTATCCACGGTTTTGGCACAGCACACCCATGCGCAAGCTCCGCCGGCGCGATGGGTGCCGTGTTGAGCCCTTAGGGAGTCTCTTCCTGCACTGCGGGTTCCGCGACATCGGCCGATGTCAGGCGGAGATTGTCCAGCCGCAGGTCGCGGTCGGCCAGAGCCTCCTGACGTTCGAGCCACTTCTTCAGCTTCGGCTGGTCACCTTCAATGTCCAGGCTGTCCCGGTAATGGGCAGCGGTTGCCACGTCTGTCCAGTGGATGATCGTAAAGGACTCGGTCTGGCTGAGGCGCTCGACCTCATCGCGGATGTCTTTGAGGGGTACGCGGAAGAATTCCTTGCGCGAGTTCATCTTGTTCACTTGCATCGCTAGGAAGCGCTTCTGGACCCTGTGTTCCAGCGCGGGCGCGTTCTCGCTCTCGATCCAGGCGTGAACGTCAAAGTCGAAAGGCACGCTGGCGTCTCCGAGTTCGTCGATGCGGTCCTGCCTGTTGAGGCGGCGCGTCTGGCCGATCTTGTACACGCCGTCACCGAAGGCTCCGATGTTGGATATGATGTAGACGTGGCCTTTTTTGGTCTGCTGCGCGATGGTGAGGGTCTTTGCTGTGGCCGCATCCAATTCCTGCTGCAGGCTCTCGTTGGTTTGCTGCATGGCCGCTATTTTCCGCTCCAATTGGGACTTGTCCTGGGCGGAGGCGTGTTCAAGGGCGAGCTGGGCCGCCGCGAGTTCGCTCGCCATCGCTTCAACAGCCTTTTTCTTGATCTCCTCCTCCTTTGCGGCTTGGCGCATCTGCGCCTCGTATTCCTTGCGCGCCTTTTCTTCGTCACGCATGCGTGCCTTGAGCTCGCGCTGTTCATCAAGCTGCTTCCGGGCCAGTTCCTGCACCGTTGCCGCCCACTTGAGTTCGTCAATCCTCGCGTTGAGATAGACCTCCAGGATACGGGCGTCTTTGAAGGCCTTGCCGTTGAGGTTCACGAGATTGAAGGCGTCGCGGATCTCCTGCTCCAGCACGCCGACATTGTCGTGCTTCACGCGCGAGAGCACGGCGTCCACGCGGCCGTTGAATGCGTCTGTGACAAACCGGTTTGCGGTTACCCGGCGGTAGGTTTCGACGTAGTCGCAAGTCGATGCCTCGTTCTGTTCCACCAGCCGTCTGGATTGAGCGCGTGCGGACTTGAGTGCTTCACCCGCGGAGGTGTAGCCGAATTCGACGGCGAGGTCGTCAAGCAGGCTGTGCGTGGGCACGATATACCGGTTGCCGTAGCCTTCGACTATGTTGCGCATGGCCTCGGCGGCACGCTCAAGGATCTGCTTGTCGCGGAGGGCATCGTGGGCCTCGCCGGCAATCTCCTGAGCCCGCTTCTCGGCGCCGGCGATAATGCGTCCGGCATCGCGGGTCGCCTGGTTGAGCCGGGCGTCCGCCTGCTCGTAGATGGCCTTCGCCTGTTCGGTCGCGCGTAGCCTGTCTATATCCGCGGAGGCCCGGGACTGGTCAAGCAGGGTTTGTGCCTGTACGCGAAGGGCCTCCGCCTCCTTGATGGCATTTTCGAGGGTTTGCCGGACCTCTTGCTCGGCGTCGTGGAGCGGGGCATAGCGGCGCAGGTTCTCGGCGTCTGCATTGGCTTTCGCGAGTTGGGCTTGCGTGGCTTCGGCGACCTTGCGTGACTCGGCTTCATAGTGCTCTCGCACACGCGCGGATTCAACGCGCATGTCCGCGATCTGCTGGTCGAGAAGCTTCTGCGCCTCTGCAAGCGATTGCTCCGTTTCCTTTCGGACGCGGGTCATCTCCACCTCGCACTCCTGAATGGCGTTCACGGTCTGCTGCTTGGCGGCGAGGACATCTGAATCGCGCTGGGCCACGAGGCGGGAAAGGCGTTTGTTTAGGAAGAGGAAGACGGCAACGGCGATGAGCAGGGCGACGCAAATGATGGCGAGGATGTTGGTCATGCGGGTTCTCCATTGGAAAGGGATGATTCAATCTGCAGGGGGGCCAGTTTCTCGCATTGCGCGGCCATGGCTGCCCGGAGCCTTTGGGCATGGCCGATGAGATCGCTGAAGGGCTTGCCGCCTGGGGCTTCTGACGGTGTGAGGTCGGAAACCGTCAGCGGCGTGATGAATTCGAAGTCGCCCGTCTTTCGTGACGCCTTCAGTTCGCCGCGGTGAGTCATGGCCATAATCGAGTCCGACGGGTCCAGCGTTTCAAAGTTGAGTGCGGTAAGGGTGGCGCGAGGTATGAAGACGGATAGGAATGGGCGCTCAACCGCATGGCCAGTGCTGGTGTCCAACGCCTCCGCGGAGGCGGTGATCAACAGGGCATCGACCGGAAGCAAAGCGAAGAGTTCTCTCGCCACACGCAGAACGCAGCCGCAGACGTAGTCTTGGTAGATTTCGAGGAAACGGGGTTTGGGCATGGCCTTTACCGAGACTTTCCCCGTTGACGTGAGTGTCTTGACCTCTGCGGGTATTGCCTGGCGGCCACAGGTGGTGACGTTAACCTCGACAAGGTGCCGGTTGTGGACTTTGAAGTGAAGCGAGGAGCCGATCGTCGAGAGTTCCGTGAACGGGCTGAGCTCTTCTATGGCCTTGATGTATGCGCCGGTGTCGCTGCTGAGGATGCGACGCGCAAGGGCGGTCATATTCTCCCATTCCACGACATCTGCGGCGTGAGTTTGTTGGGCCTCTTGGAAATCCCGTTCATCCTGCTCTTGCGCCCGCTCCACGGCGTTCCCGCTCTCCAGAAGATAGGGTGTTACTGCCTGCCTCTGGCGGGCCTTGAGTTCGTTGTGCGACTGGCGGCGAGGGGGGACGGGAGGCAAGGATGAGGCGATCGATAGCCAGTCCATGGCGTCCGCCTGCTCCTTGTGAACGGACAGCAGGATATCCAGCGAGTTCTCGTAGGTCTCGACCTCCAGCCGGGCCTGATCGAGCGCTGAAAGCTTCGCCATCTCCTTAGCTTGCCGCTCAAGGTCTCGCTGGCGTAACTTGGCTATGCGCTGAGACTCTCGTCGGGCGGCCTCAAACATGCGTGCTGTAGCTTTCGGAGATGACATTCGTCGTTCCCTCTTCCTGGTGAGTGCAGACGGCAGGAATTCAAACCGGCGGTCGCGAGGGATCCCCAGCGCATTAAAGAACGAACTGGCTCTCACATGGCCGCGAACCACGGCTTGGCCGCAGACACGCCGGAACACTCCAACGTGACCTCGAATAGAACTGTATGCAAACGTTAGCACATCATGGAGAGCGTGTACAAGCCCGATTGATGTGCCGACGTTCTCTGCACGTTGCAGATGGTGCAGATGCGTAGAAGCGTTCGCCCACCGCGCCTGCTCTCCATGGCAAGAGTCTGGCGTCAGACACAGACCCCGGTACCTAAACCAAGGGGGTTCTGTACCGGTTCCAGGGACTTCGGGGCCTGATTCTTTGGGCTAGGAACCGGTGCCTTGGCCCAGGTTTCCAGTACAAATGCACTTGAAACCGGTACAAGCGACCCCACGGAGGTCCCCGAAAAGGCGTGAACGCAGCCAAGGGTTCTGGCACACTCATGCGCTGGCCCCAGACCCGACTCCTGCATAGAAGGCAATGACGCATGCGTGTACCCGACCATGCCCCACTTCATTTTGGAGTCCGCGTATGTGGAGACAGGGGGTTCGGCTACGATAGGGGCGGGGGACCAGGCCCATGAGATGAAGTGGGACTTTGAGTACGATGACGGCATCGCCGGCCTCAAGATCGTGGGCATGGCTCCGGGGCAGGAGATCACTAAGACGATGGCGGCGTCTGGGTTTGGCTACGCGGAGTGGGAACGGAACAAGGCCACGATCATGAGCTTGCTTGGTGACTTCTTTGAGCCCGCTAGTAACAAGCAGAAGCTGAGGCGCAAGGGATCGGGGCGTTTCTATGGTTCGGTGCGCGTCTTCGGCCTTGGCGTCGGGGCGGAGCCCACTCCGCCGTCGGCCTTGACGCTTGCTGTGGATGTGGATTCGCAACCGCGTCCGTGTGGCACAGAAGAGGTGATGAAGGGGATGGGTCAATAACCCCCCTGTCTACAATAACAATGCCCTTCTTACTGTACACAGGGGGGTTATTGGAGTCTTTGGTCTGGTAGAGGGGTCGGCTACCCACCTCCTCTGTGACTTACTGACGCAGTTGCGAATGACCTTTGCAAGCGTCAAGGCCGAAGGCGGAGTGGGCTACGCCCCCCGCCAAGGCCGCAGACGCGCCCAAGCACTGGACTCGTCCCGATTTAACCAGCATCATTATCGGAAACACTCAATCTAGACCCGATCATGTCCCTTGAATAAGCGGAAATGTATGATCGACGAAACAGGCTTGAAGCAGGATAGGGGGTTTGCTACCGTTCAAATCATGTTGGAGAGTGGCACTACTTCGTGCGGTTTTTGGTGAGGCATAGCAGCGAGGCATATCAACGGTCGTTAGGAAGCAAGGAGACTCAGCATGGCAACGGAAAAGAAGACAAAAGAGCAGATCATTGCCGCCTTCCAAGCAGCATTGGCCGCCGGTAATCAGGCTGGAAACGCGAGAATCCGAGAACTGGCGAAGCAACCTGTTCAACAAGGGAAGATGCTTGAAGAATGTGGTACTTCGCGCCTCCATCTGTATGTTGATGGAAGGACTAGCATTGGTAAGATACTTGCCGAGCTAAGAGATCCCAGCTTTTCAGTCCTGAAGACTCGTAGCGATGGATTCTTGGTACGTCTTCGCTATGACCTCAAGATAGTTCCACCGGTTAGTGGGCAGGAATTCTCAATTGGCCATGATTCCAACGAAGCTGCAGCGAAGGTTCTCGAACAGCAACTTGGAATCCCCGTCTCCGCCAGGCTCAACATTGATTGATTTCAAACACTGCGGTTTTCGTGCCGCGAGATTTAAAGCATGGTAAAAGATGCAAGCCTTTGGACAAAGTACATGGGATAAACGATCTTGTCGACAATAGGAGTATTGGAGTCTAGGATCGGGTAGCGAGGTAGGCTACCCACCTTCTCTGTGACTTGCTGATGCGGTTGCGAATGACCTTTGCAAGCGTCAAGGCCGACGGCGGAGTGGGCACAAGCCCCGACGCCAAGGCCGAAGACGCGCACGCGCAGGCCTCATACCGATTTCACCCGTAACGGTACCGGAAACCGACATCAACGTACCCGATCATGTCCCTTGAATAAGCGTAAAAGTATGAACGATGAAACTGGCTTGAAGCAGGATAGATGGTATGCTACGGTCTAGAAAATGTTGGCGATCGGTACAAGGGTATCCGGTTTCTATTGACGCCTTCCAGTGAGGCATATCACGGATAATATGCTTCGAACGATTGTCGTAAGCCGTTGATTCACGACGTAACTGTTGACGCTTATGCAACGGCAGGTATCATGTTGCGCTTGATATGCGTGACGGCAAAAACGGTTGGCGGAGAGGAAGGGAGCGTCTGCACGTGTTGTATAGAAGGAGCAAATCTCGAAGCAAATGGCAGAAAGCGTTCATTACGCACGTCTTCAGCCATAAGACAGTGGTGCAGCCCACGTTTTCGAAGATTATCTTGGGCGATCCTGCACTCCTGAATGATAAGTACACTCATACGCCCGAGTCCCTTTTTAGGTTCTACGGACCAACGCCGGAGAACATCGCGGACATAAGGAGTCGAAAGCTCTGGCTATCTCATCCGCGAGCGTTCAACGACCCATTTGATTGTCAGACAGGATATGACATCTATGGATACGAGAAGCACGCCCTTTTGGAGTTCGTCAAGGATGAAGGGTGTGTCGATGCCTGCGACTGCAGCAACGGCTTCACTGCCGCCGAAGTCAAAAGACTCTCAGCGGCAACCACGGAGTTCATATACAACTGGTACGGCAAAGTCGAAGAATACGATAGAGTACTCCGCGAAGTGCTTCAAAGAAAGAGCGAGATGTTTGGTAAAAAAGTACAGGCAGTTACGAGTAAGGCACGGGCCGACGTTGAAAAAGTAGTCGAAAGCCTAAGACAATTGGACATTCGGGTCGCCTGCTTTTCTGCTCTGAAGAGGCAACCTGGATGCGACAGCGTGATCCACATGTGGTCACACTACGCAGCGCATCACAGGGGGTTCTGTATTGAGTACGACATGTCCACTCTGGCGAAACCGGTACAGTTTGCCTTGGGAGGTCACGAATTCTATGGGGAGAGACGCTCTGAATACACTGATGAACGATTTCGTGCTCTTATTCTTGCTGGCCTTTTTCCGGTAATCTATTCCGAAGGAAGAGTGAATGTTCCCAAAAAGAAACTCCATACGTTGACTCGTACCCGAGACAAGGCATTAAACCATGATGCTGAAATTGAGGCTCTGTTGTACAGGACTTACATCGCCAAGTCCGGCACATGGAGCTACGAGAAGGAATGGAGATTGATCCTAGATGGTGACATTTGCAAGTACTATGGGAATCGGGTTCCCTTCCCGTATATCAAGCGCGTATTTCTAGGTTGCCGGATGGATTCGCAGATGATCGATACAATGATCGAGGTAGGCGAGGAACTGGGTGCAGAGGTCAGGATGATGGTCATGGATAACAGGAAGTTCATTCTCGAGGATCGTAGTATCGACATGTATAAGTGGGAAAGAGAGAGATCGAGAGCGACGAATCCTTTCTATTGAGACATGCGACTGAGGGTTTGGTATCCACAGAGCAAGCTCTATTTGCACGCGAGACCTCATGCCGAAACTGGACCCGAAGGCGACGGGGGAGGGGGAGCAGCCAACATGCCGTTGGTGGGTACGTCGCTTAGCGCCGCCCCACAGCGGCACCGTTCGCCCAACAAAGAATGAACAGATCAAAACAAACTGTCACGGGGATCGTAATCGGGGTATTGGGCTTACTGCTTGGCATCGGAGCAACCCTTTTCAAGGTTGCCTCAAAAACAGCAGGCATGGAGCCAAACGGCCCAAATGAATGGGCCATGCGCTTGTCCTCGGTTCAGCTGACTGTGGCCGTGTGCCTCATTGCAACGGGGAGCGTCATGGTGTTCTTTTCGCGGCATAAACGGTGAGGTGCGGTGAGCGTTGCGGTCTCGGTGTCTGGGCGTAGCCCTCCCCGCCTTCGGCCTGGCCGCTAGCGGGGGATGTGGATTCGCAACCGCGTCGAAGGGGCACAGAAGAGGTGATGAAGGGGTAGGGGGGTTACCCGTAAGCAGAAAGTATGGCACCCTCGTCATTGGGTGAACGGGCTTGAAGCGGAATAGGGTGTGTGCTATCGTTCATTCAAAGTTTGAAGAGCGGCAGGGCGGGATTGCGTTCTTTTTGAGGCATAAGTAGGTTAGCCGCAAGGAAAAAATGTCAGTCACGAATCAGACAGAGTTACTTTTAGCGCTTGAGAGAGAGCATTTCGACACTGTTCTCAATACGGCCGAGTCAGACTACGTCGATTTCAAGGAAGCCCCGTACCATCTGAAGAGTCCGAATCAGAAGTGGGAACTGGCGAAGGATGTCGCTGCGTTCGCTAACAGCCAAGGTGGCGTCATCGTAATGGGCTATCGCACCAACCGTCCGCAAAATGCGCTTGTCGACCAGGCGGTTCAGCATCGACCTATACAAAAGGCCCTAATCAACTGGGACGCATATCGACAGACTATCGGGGCGTGGGTGTACCCTCACATCGAAGGACTTACTCCGTTGTGGTTCCCCGCCGACGGAGCCGTTGACAGTGGGGTCTTCGCAATTGTTATTCCTCCGCAACTGGAGGCCACAAAATACTTCGTTGTTCGTGAGCTCGATCGGCCAGATGGCACTTTTCCAGGCGCACTTGGCGTTCCCACAAGGCAGGGCGATGTTGTGTCGTGGATAAAGCCAGAGACAGTCCACCACCTCATCCGTGAAGCATTGGGAGTTCGTCGAAGCGGTTTTACGCGTGCCATCGCCACTGATCAGGCGGTTCTGAATCAAGGGCAGCAAGATCGCGTCCAAGCCCGTTGCCTTCAAGTGGAGGACCTCGCGGGCTGGCCTAATGTTCCGTTCATCGCATTTCACTCCATTCCCGGCGAGCCCATACGAAGACCTAATGATTTCTACGCAGAAAGCGGTCTCAGGAGGGAGCTCGAACATACAGAGGCACTTCGGGCCGCGGGTTTTCATATAGGCACCGATGCCCCTGTCGATATTCAGATCGATGGTTCGCTCGCTACAGCCGAAAGCAGGAGAGCTCTGTGGTTGTCTCCTGACGGTTTCTTCTCTGCCGCATGCAGAGCTGATGAGGAGTTTCTAGGCTGGTACATCAACCAGGGTGGTAGGCGACCGATAGTGATCAATTCAAGAGTACTTGCAGAATTCACACTTGAATTCACTCGCTTCTTTCATAAGCGCCTCAAACCCTTGTTTGCCGGACCGTGGAGTCTGTGGTTGTCACTCGTTGGGTTGGACCGCGATGGTGGCGTAGTGCTCGGTCCAGAATACGGCCGTGGAGCCTGTCGTGGGCCCTTGCAGCCAACCTCGTTCTTGCAAGTCAAGTCGTTGGCATCGCCCGGTCAAGACGCCTATCAATTGCTCGTTGAGTTCTACGCGCTGTTCGGTTTGCCGCCTGATGGAATTCAATTTGTGGAAGCCGGAAGCGTGTCAGAGTCACTATTGCTCGCTGAGATGGGGAAATGAAGACAGCTGACTGGGCAATGCAGCCAATCGGCTGCACCGGCGGCTGATTGCTACGGTTACTATTTCTACACTCCCCTGAATTCTCTTCCTGCTCTCGCCATTGACGGGCGGCGGGCAGAGCACGTCCGGTTCTGGCAGTTCCTAGAAAAGCATGGCGACCACGCCCGAGCCTTAGGGACAGTGGGGCAGCGTTTGCGCGGGGCACGAGCTTGAGAGGCGAGCTGCCCACTTCGTAATGCGCGAAGGCCCGTTCCTCGCGCAGCAGTGCATAGTCCGGCAGCAACATCTGACCTAAGTCGTAATCGCCGGCAAGCTCAAAATCGCCCGCTCCCTCACCGCATCCGTTACGTTGGAGTAATGGCGCGACATCGTCGTGGATGAGTGTCCAAGGACTTGCGCGATGGTGTCGAGGCTGAACCCGCTCGATATGAGCAGCTGGCCCATGGTGAAGCGCAGGCTGTGGAAGCTGTACACGGTGGCGGTTCTTCCGTTCTCTTTGACCCTCGTCACGAGCCCAGCTGCTTCAAACGCTTTCCTGATCCTCTTGCTGATGACGGCACCGTCGTTACTGTAACGCCACTGCATGTAGGGCAAGACATACTCGGCCTTATGTGGCAGGGTCAATAGTCGAGCGCTCAGCACGGGGTGGATGGGGAGCCGGATCTGCTTCCCAGACCTTGTCGCAGTTTTAGACGGGGTCACGGTAATGGTGCTCTTGTCCATGTCCAGCTGGTCCCACCTCAAATTACAGGCGTCCTTAAGTCGCAGCGCCGTATAGGTGCCGATCACGAGCAGCGTGTGTAGTTCGCCCTTGGTTGCGCCCAGGACCTTGGCCAATTGCTCTTGGGTTAGAGGACGATGGGGGATTGAGTTTGCGGGTTTGTTGCGAACCCTGCTGAACGGATTGGGCTGGCCCTCGCACAGAGCCCTGAACAACAACCGGAGAAAGAACGTGTGCTTGTTGAATGACGAGTTGCTGTAGTTCTCTTTAGCCAAATGTTGCGCGTACTCGCCAGCCATGGACTTGGTAACATCGGCCAGAAAGACTGTCTTGGGGTAATGTGCCTTGGCCCAATCGATGAACAGGCGGCAGTAGCGCTCGTACTCTCTGAGAGTGTGTTCGCCACAGTCGGTGCGGTCTGGACAAGAGAGGTAAGATTTCCACGCCCTATCGAGCGCCGGCCTCGGGCACCGTATCTCATCGATCTCGGCTTCGACTTCGGACAAAGAGTGTATGAGGGCCTTGAGCGCATCCCTTTTACTGCCCAAGATGAAGAGTTTGACGTACTCCATTTTTGCGGAGTTTGCGTCTGCTATTGTTGTGCAGGGACTGCCGTCGGGTTTCTTTAGAGCACGCGTTATGACCTTGCCCTCGATCATGATGCGCACCGAGTATCGGTTGTTCCGTTTGATCAGACATCCAGTTCTGTATTTCATTGCCAAGACTATATGCGTAGACACTAGGGGATGTAATCTCGAAAGCTATCCAATACCAGTGTTTGGAGTCAGACGCGGTTGCCGGGGCCGAGAAACAGTGGGCAACGGCACCGAAACCAAGGGGTTCGGTACTGGTTTCATCGGTTGTTGTACTGGAAAATCAGGGACGAAGCTTGATCTCAAGGACAAGAAAAAGGTTCACGAGAGGCAATTTCTTGCGCGATTGTGCCTGAAACGGGTACAGGGTTGGAGTGCGACCGCAAACCGGAGGAGGCTCAAAGCAGATGGGCACGCCTCGACATTCCGCAGCCTATGCGGTAGAGTAACAATTGTCAGAGGTTGAGAGTTTTTACGGGCGTAAAAGGTGAATTTAACCGACACGCGAGCAATCAACTGGGTGGGGGCAGAGGTCTCGACCACGGAAGCTTCGTCTTTCTTGGATGTGCTATCGCGAGGAAACTGACTCGAGGGAAAATGAATTTTTGGGCTGATAGCATTGATATTGTATGGCACTTATGGAAGGCCTACTCCGCTGGGAACTTAGCCATCTTTACAGGGGCGGGTGTATCACATGGGTGTGGGCTTCCTTTATGGCCCAAATTAGTCGCATCCCTTTACACTGAGTCTGCTCGCCGCAACTTTCCGGGAAATGGGGTGATGGGAACGTTCGATGATCCTACAGGTTGGGGAGGGCTGGCAGTTTCTAATTCCAAGATCGTTCAAGATTTATTGGATAGCCTACCATTGACTATTAGAAGTCGTTACTGCAAGCGGAAACTAGGGGAACAGTACCAAAGTGCACTTCAGCGAGTTCTTTATGCGGATCCATGCAAGACAACACCGACAATCGCCGCACTTTCTAAGCTCACTAGATTAAAAGCAGTGTGCACATACAACTACGATGATATTCTAGAATGTAGTGCCGAACCCGGCGCATTTGTGCCAATCATAGGTTTGGATGAAAATGCATCCACGGGGGTTCCTGTTTATCACGTTCATGGTTTGATCCCATCGGATATGGCAAATGCGCCCCGTAGTGACATAGTGTTTTCAGAGGACGAGTATCACTCGATGTATCTCAACTTCGGCCATTGGTCGAATATGATCCAACTTTCACTTCTCCTCGGATCCGAATGTGTTCTCTTCATAGGACTTTCGTTTGAAGACCCGAACCTTCGCAGACTGCTCGATGCAGCAAAAAAGGCACGCAATAGCTTCCGCTTTTATAATATTTGCAGGTTACCTTTCTCGCGACATCAAGACTCTTGTAGATACAATCCAATGGCACCCCGTCTCACTCAAATTAACTTTTTGAATGAGATCTACAAGGACATCGGAGTGACCAATCTCTGGGTGGATGAGTTTGAACCAGACATACCTTTCGTCCTAGAGGCGCTCGCTAAAGACGATCCCATTGAGTATTTCACTGACAGATGGCGAGCCCATTTGGGACAATGTGCTGCTCAGACAATCGACGGGCGGCCGTGCGAAATGGTTGGATGCGCTGAGAAAGCAGTCAATGGGTTCCGCAGCTGCCGTCTGCACCTCCTAGAAGATCAGGATTATGCGCCCATGAAGAAGACACTCCGTGATACTTGCAGTCATGAGGGCTGTGAAAGGATATCGGCAGGCTTGTCTGGGCGTTGTCTCGATCATCTCAGTGAGTGCACCACAGATTGGACACGCTTGTTGCATTCGGATGGTAAGGATACCTGACAAATGGATTGGCGATAGCAATTCTCCTAGTGCTTGTTGAACTCAGAAATGGGATCAAGGTATCTTGTGGTGAAGAATGTTTGTTGTGTAAGACCTAGATCCTTGATTCTTTCTAGTACACGATGTTAGGTCCTCCCCGTGATAGGGGACGGGCCGCCTCGTGTGCGGCGTCAGACGGGTCAGGCCCTGAGCGCGAAACCCCGTTCCTCCAGCGCCTTCCAGTCGGGCTCCGGTTCCGAGACCCTGATGTCAGCGACGTGGACATGCGTCCAGATGTTGCCGCTGAAGGCCTTGTACTTGACCCCGCTCCAACGCCGCCAGGTCTTTTCACGCGCCTTGGTATGACGTGCGTGTGCCCAGACCGCGATCAGATCCTGCTCCGGCACCAGCACATAGACCCACTCCATAGAGAGCGGATCATCGAACGGGTCGAACTGGTCCTCTTCGCGTCCGCCATGCCCGTGATAGAGCGCATCCGGGTCAGGGTATTCGGCCCCTTGTCGTGCAGTAGCCGTGATCACGGCGCTGATTGAGTGCGGCTGCCCCGCGACCTTGCCGCAGTATTGGCAGATGCCGTGGCTGCTGATCTCGCGCCAGTCCCCGCAGGTGCACAGCAGCTCAACGAGAACGCCTAGGCCCCTGGTCTTGGCCTCCGCGAACACCGCCTTACCCAAAACCGTGGGCTCGGAACCGTCATGATTGTAGACGCCTTTGTGTGAGCCGTCAGGCAAAGGCCAAGCCAAGCTTCCACGTGTTGACATGATCGTTCTCCTTGAGTAATAAAAAGGCCCGTCCCCCGCAAGGGATCGGGCCGTGTGTGTTGGACTGGTTCAGGCCGCCATCCGCTCCCGACTGATGTTGCCGAGGGCGTGGGCGACGGCTTGGAGGTCATCGGCAGCACTCTGCATGACCTTGACCGCAGTAGCGAGCTGATCGTCATCACTGGCCTCGGGCTCGAAGGACTCGTACAGTTCCAAGGCCACGAATTCCGCCAAGGTATCGCCGGCGTGGAGGTCGGATTTGGGCTCCTCCCGCAAGGGATCCCAGAACCGGAGCACGAAGGCTTCGGGATAAGCCGACGCCGCCCGGCATACGAGTTGATTCAGTGTCATGCGTGTTTCTCCTTTTGTTTGTTGTTGAAGTTATTCGAACTGGCAGAGCCCGCGCTCCCTCAGCGAGAGGAAGGGGGGCGTGCCGGTGCCCGTGTCCCGGCCCACAACGACGTGGTCAATGACGCGGATGCCGATGATCTTGCCCGCCTCCACCAGGCGCTTGGTGATGTTGATGTCCTCGGCGCTGGGGGTTGCATCCCCCGAGGGGTGACCATGTGCCAGAATCACTGAACAGGCGCCGTCTGCTATAGCTCCTCGGAATACTTCGCGAGGGGCAACAACGGCCGAGTCCACGAGCCCCAAGCTGATCAGATGCCGGTTGATGAGCCGGTTTCTGACGTTCAAGCAGAGAACGTGAAAGCTCTCTTGAGCCAGCCCGCCGATGTCTCGGCAGGCGGCATAGGCCTCCTCCGGCGTCGAGATCCGGCCCCCGCTGGCCTCGCAGACCAAGGGCAGCCCGACCAGCGCTGTCGCGTAATTCATGACGTTCCTCCATGTCGTGATGTTTCCCGATCCTCCAAGAACAGGCGCTCCCACTCCAGGCACTCGGCTCGCGAGCCGGCGCTGAACAGAGCGTTTCCGCCCATGTCCTGAACCGTCCACTGCTGCGACGCGTTGTCGAAGGCGATGTTCGTCGCCCTCGCCACAGTGAGAGTGCCGAGCACAGAGAGGTCGATTGCCTCCGTGTACAGGCACTCGCACAGACCCTTGGGCGTGATGATGAGCGCGGTCATCCGCCCAGCCTCTGCTGAGTCTGCGCCTTGCCGTGGTACTCCGGCTTCTTCTGCCGGAGCTTGACCGTGCCCAGCGCCTTCTCCAAGAACGCCGTCGCCTTCTCGCATTCCGCGCCCTTGAAGCCCACGGCATCGATCTTTATGGCTCCGTCCGTGGTGACAATGACCTCGATTGTTTTTGCCATATCTCATAGCCCTCCGATCACGAGTTTGACGCTGCCGTCGCCCAGTGCTTGGCGGCGGCAGGTGAGCCCCTTCTTGCGGGCCTCTGCCTGCGCCTTGTGCACGGCGTAGAGCTGGAGCAGGCGGCCGTAGTCCTTGCCGACCTCTTTCTGCACATGCTCTCCCCACCAGTCCGTGGTGAGCCCGAAGCCGCCGTCAGGCTGCCGGTTCACGGCGATGTCGTAGGGGCCTTTGAGCCTGATCACGAAGTCGCCTTGGATCTTGTTGGAGCCGTAGCCTCGGGCCTCGGTGTTTTCGGCGAGGATGAACCCCATCTCCGTGCACGCGCCTCTGAGGGCGCCGATGTCGCGGATCTGGGTCTCGACTGTCGCGAAGTGTGACATGCTCGTCTCTCCTTCTAAGGTTTAGGTGTTGAAGTTTAGGGCCCGACCACATCAGCGAAGCCGGGGCCGTTGCCCTCGGCGTCGCACATGATCCAGACCTCGGTCCCGTCCTCGGTTTCGAAGCCGAAGCCGCCGGAATCGTCTCGGATGAGTTTGCTGACGCGCTTGCCCAGAACCGGCGCAAGCGCCTCCAGGCAAGCGTCTTGATACTGCTTCTCTGTTCTTGTCACAGCGCCCATTCCTTTCTGCCGTGTTCCGTGACCCACGCCTCCAGCAGTTGCAGGTACAGGCCCATGCCCTGAGCCTGCGTATAGTGGGGACACAGGACCTTGGCGATCCTGCCCTCGGCGTCGATGTCGACAACCGGCATCTCGTGCGCAGCGGGCCGGCACCGGTTGCTCTCGAAGAAGTCCACGTAACCGGCGTCGATGCACGCGCCACGGATCTGCTCGAACCTGCGCACGATGTTGCCGTCAATGTCCAGTATGCCGACGCGCAGCCGGTCGCCGGGGATCGGGCTATCCGGCCCCAAGCAGAAGTTCCACATGCCCAAGTACCCGAACCTCGGGCTCTTGCGGCCCTCAGTCGGCAGTTTGCGTTCTCCCATGATGTTTCTCCTTTGGTTTGATGGATTGCTACGCGGGCATGCTCACCGTTTCCAGTTCCAGTTCAACGCCTGCGGGTTCCGGCTGCGTGGCCAGATGTGCCAGAGCCGCCATGCGCCCGAACCCGTCGAGCCCGTTCATCCTGAGCTGGATCCGGCACATGTTCACGCAGCGGATGTCGATGTCGTTGCCGTATAGCCTCAGCCTGTCCGTGCCCTCGCGTCCCAGCGAGTCATGCACGACCTTGGCGAAGGCCAGCAACATCACGCCCGAGCCCACAGCGGGATCGCACACGCTGACGGTTCCGCGCTCGCTGACCATCGCCTGAAACGAGTCCTTGTTGAACTGCATCCGCGCCATCATCTCGGCTATGCTGAATCCCGTGAAAAACTGGCCGGCAGCAACGGATTTGATGTCGAGTCTCATGAAGAGTGTGCCCAGGATGTCCCGGAACGGCAGCTCCTCAACGGCAACGAGATAGAGGCCGAAGAGCCTGCCCAGCTCCTGTCCCTGAGCGTACGTGTACCGGTCCAGAGTCGCCTTGAACCTTTGCGGGTCCGAAGGCAGATTGAGCAGCGCCCACACCGCCTCCAACCATTGCCGGTACAGGTCATAAGGGTGCATGTGCGCGAACACGTGGTTGCTCTCGAAGCCTTTGAGCAGCTCCCTGAAGCTCTTGCTGTTGTCCTCGTTCAAGATCCCGCCTCCTCAGCCCTGATCCTCGCGAACAGGGCGCTGGTGAACGCGGGATCGGATTCGGTGTGCTTGCTGTGGGTGGTGCCTTCAAGCGACACGCCGCAGCACTCAAGCGCAACGACCTCGCCGTCGTCCACGCCCTCTGTGTCCAGATCAAGCACCGCCGCCCTGACGCCATTACGGTTGGCAACGACGCCGCTGACGAGCCCGCCGTCGAGCAGGATCGCGACACTCACCGGTGTGTGCACCGGATACACGAGGGCTCCGCAGACCCTGCACTCGCCTGACGGAACCATGCCGCCGGGGCCGATCCTGTCGAGCAGGCGGGGGATGTCGGGGAACACATGGTCCAGTTCCTCTTCGCTTCCGTAGACACATCCGCAGTTGTCGCATTTGAGCGCCGGCAACAGGCTCTGGCTGCGCCGAAGATCCACGCGCACGGTCTTGCCGTCCCCAGAGGTGATGTCGAACACGGTGGCTGTGGACTCGGGGTCGCGCTGCATCGCCAGCGCCACGACGGCGGCGGCTTCAGGCGTGTCTTCGTCCACATCGATCTCCCATCTGACTCTCTTCATGTCTGGTCCTTTCTGAAAACAGAAAGCCCCGTACCGGATCAGGAAGCGGTCTTCCTTCACCGGCACGGGGCGCCTTTGGTGGGCCTTGGAGATTTTGGTGTTTCAGTTCATGCCGCCAGCGTGAACTTGCGGGTTCCGAGTTTACCGAAGCTTTCGACCACGGCGCGGGTGTCGGCTGTGACCAGTGCGCGTGCGGCATCGGCAAGTTGCCGGACGCCTGCGGTCATGCGCCGCCGGGCGTTGTCGTCGTCGCGGTAGACTTCGGCGGTTGTGCCGAGATAGGTGGTCCGCACCTGCTCCAACTGCGCCTCCAGCTCGCGGTCGCCGGCAAAGTTGAGCGCCTTGAACTGGTCGATGAACGTCGACAAGCGGTTCAGGGTCTTCTGATGCACGCCGGTCTTGCCCTGCTTGAAGCTCTCCAGCATCTCTTCGCAGAGTTGGGCGGTCTGCTGCCGGAGGCTGGCCACGCAGTCGCCGACGAACGTCTCCATGCCCGCATTGATCTTGCGCTTGGCGTCTTCAGCGGCCTGAGCGCGGGCCTCAAGGATCTCCTGGCGGCCGATGGCCGAGACCATCTCCGAATCCAAGGTCTCGGGCAGGCGGATCTGGAACAGGTCCGTGCTGAACCCGAAACAGCGGTCCAAACGGTCAGGGGTCGGGTATGCGGCTGAGACCGAGGCCACGATCCGGTCGGGGTCGCGGGCCAGCCTGCGGGCGTGATCCCGCCACTCCTCAAGCGCCTGCTCGCGCAAGCCCGCGTATTTATGCCCGAACTCGGCGCGGGCGCTAAGGAACTCCTCCTCCAATCCATCGAGGCGGCGGGTGACCTCCGCGATCTTGGGGTTGGGCAGGAAGCGCCCGAGCCCGTTCAGGAACGGGAACGTCGAGGCCTCCACGAGCGCGTGAGCCCTTGATTCGATGAGCGCGAACCCTGCCAACGCCTCCTTGGGCATGAGCCGCTTGTGGCCGAGGCTGATCAAACGATCAGTCACGTCATCGGGATCTAAGCCCAGATCCTGGGCTTGGAGCTTCTTGTGTGCCCGCCAGTAGCGCACGCTGACGCTGATCAGCACGCCCTCGCGGGTCAGGACTTCAAGCAGGTGGTTGTCTGGCATGGTCATGTTCCTTTCTGTGTGGGGTGGGGTGGCGTGATGGATTGGAAAAAGTTGCTGAATTCGCTTTCACTCGTATTCAGGAGAAGGGTATATTTGTAAACGTTAAATCGGGGTATGTGTTTGCCCCTGAAGGAGGAACTGCTCAGACAGTTTAGAACGCCGACATAATTTTGTTTTCTGCTGCTCGCAGGAAGCCGTCACCTCAGTAAACCACCAAGTTATCATTAGGAAGACGGATGCTTTCAGCGAGGTCGCGAACCCCATCTGGGGGGCGCGGCTTCTGCTTTGCGTCTGTCTTTCGGGCCTTTGGTGGGCCTTCTGAGGGGGCGTGGGTGGAATGTCCGCGTCCCTCTTTTTTGTGCCGTAAAGGAAGACAGTGGGGTGTATATGCAGGGGAGAAAGCATGTTCTCGCAGTTCTCGTCGCAGCAGTCTTTTGGGGTGTTTCAGCGGTGTCGGCTGAAACCGCCGACGGGATTTTCAAAGAGTTGCGCAAGCGTCCGGACGATGTCGCGCTGATGCAGAATCTCAAGGGGTCGCTCGCGGGGGTCGCCAACGCCGATGAGCGGTGCAGGCTCGGGACGGTCTACTGCTTGGGCATTCTTGCCTACGGCGATGTTGACGAGGGCCTGTCCGTCAGGGAGAGGATGCGGAAGGCGTTTCCGTCACAGGCATCCGTTATGGAGCTGTCGGACGAAAAGATCTATGACGACTGCCCGAAATGCGAGGGCGGGAAGACACAGGGTGCCTGCCCGAAGTGCAGCGGCAGCAAGTCGTGCGCCGTATGTGGAGGCGGAGGCAAGAGCAAGTCCAAAGGGTTCAACGGCGGCGAGCTTGCATGCCCTGCGTGCCGGGGCAGCGGGACCTGTGCCCAGTGCGCGGGCACGGGACAAGGTGTCCGCACATGCACATCCTGCTACGGTCGGGGGAACTCACTGGCGAAGGACAAGTGCAGGGAAAACTTTCTCAGGCTGCTACAGCCGGATGCGGGCGCCGTTTTCAGCCGTGCATCTGGAGGAGGTGCCACGGCGGCGGACCCGTTCGCAGCCCCGTTGCAAAAAACAGCCGAAGACGCAGACCAGTTTTCACCTGCGGCGTCACGACGGGCGGATGAACAGCTTCGGGCAGCAAATACAAGGCGTGACGGAGGCGAGAAATCTCAGTTGGAACAGTTAACGGAGCGGATGGAGGCGGCGGAGAGAGTCAGGCTGCAGATTGAGGAGAAACGGAACCTTGAGGCCAAGACCACGGCGGAGCGCCTCAAGCAGCAGATGTCGAGATCACCGCTGGCGCGCCAGTACCCCATCACGCTCGAAGATATAGAGCGCGCAACATCCAGTGAGCTTACTCAGGTCCAGCGGAATAAAGTCCTTCAGGAACTCTGGGATCGCGCGAAATCGCACCAAACCAATCCCAAGGTCCGAGGACTGTTTATGCCATTTCCAAGCGGTCTGAAATATACCGTACTTGATGTCACTCAGGATCGGCATGGCGACTATACGGTTTCCTTGGAATCAGATGAGAAGGTGGTCGATACCATCGCGGAAATGTTGGCTCCTTCCGGGTTTCTTCGCCTCAACCGTCCGAAATTATTGGTGCCCTCGACTTGCACGGATGTTGCGGAATGGGGAAAGAACCAAGTCATAACGACAGGTGCATGGATGATAACCGTTCTCATCACTGATGACGGCAGGTTGTACGCTGACAGATATTTGGGGAGGTCTGATGAAGAGGAAGCCTACTTTGAGCAGAAGCAGGTGGCGGCAGAAGTTAAGAAAGACGCAGCGCGAATGGCGAAAGGGTTGGAGTCCCAGCCGCAAGCACAGCAATCCCGCTCGACTGATCAACAGGTTCAAGAACTGAACGCTAGCCGCAAGAGAATGTTGAAGTCCGAAGTGGATTCCCTGCGCAACGAGGTGCAGACGATGCGCAATGACCGGCCCAGATACCCCGCAGACTCAACCAAATACGACCAGCGGCTGAGGGATAAGGAGCAACTCCTTAACGCCAAAGAGACCGAGTTGTACAGGCAATAGGGGCGCTTGACAATACCGGATGCGGGCAGGGCTCGGTTTGATCAAAGCCTTCTGCCCGCATCCTCAGCCGCTCACGCCGCCATGTTCACACGTGCCTTGGTCCTGTCCCTGTGCCAGCTCTTGCACGCGTCCTGATGCGGGCACCCGCCGCAGTAGAAACTCTGCTCGTTCGGGCAAAAATGCTCGGCCGCGATCATGGACTCGGCGAGCTTGGCCAACTCCGCTAGGCGCAGGAACTGATCCGGAGCGCGTGTGGTCACGTGCTGCTCGAACACCGGCGTCTTGTTCTTGACCACGACATCGAACCTGAACTCAGGTGTTTGCGCATGCTTCTGCGTGTAGCCGTACAGGAACACGGTCGGCTGCCAGTCCAGATCGGCTTTGCCCTTGGGCCACCTGCGGCCCGCCGTCTTCCAGTCCACGAGCGATTTGCGACCGGCTTTCGAGACCACGGTGTCGATCTCGCCGATGACCGGCGTCTCCAGGGCCACGCCCATGGCGTCGACCAAGGGCACGGCAAAGGCCTCGTTGACCGAGACCACTTCTTCGTCTGGGTCGATGTTGTTCACGATGCAGGCGGCCATTTCACGGCCTTGGTTTGCGCAGGTGTCAGCGTCCATGTCCTCGTCATACCTGATGTCCGTGTCTTCTTGGGTCTGGCGCGTCCACAGGGTCTGAAAGAGATCGGCAGTCTCTGCGGGCGCGGGCACACGTCCCTCCATGCGCGTGAGTCCGACCCATTCCAAGGTGCGGTGGAAAGCGGAGCCGAAGCTCAGGCTGACGGGCGTGAACGTCTTGGGCAACCGGTACACGCGGTCGAACGCGTATTGGAGACTGCAGATGTTGAAGAACTGATTCAGGGCGCTGAAGCTCCAGTGCGGCCTGTCCCTGTACTGTGCGAGTGTTCCCATGGCGTTTTCCTTTCCCAAAGAAGTGGGGCACTTGAGGCCGTGCCCGCGCTGTTTTGATGATCGCGAGCGTGTCTGACGCCAGACACGGAGCCCTAGGGCTGGCCGTGTCTGACGCCGCACACGGGCTCACGCGGCCCTGCGTTGCTGTTTTCCGTTCATTTCGTCCAGAATCAGGCTGGCCTGTTTGCTGGTGAGGTCGTAGAGACCCTCGACGTTGAACCGCTTGCGGATGTCGGCGTTGAGGTCGCTGATCTGGATCTTGCGCTCGGCGGCCAGGTCCGTGATGTACTTGACCTGCTTGTTCGAGGCCTTGCGCTCGCTGGCCTGCTGCTGTTGCGGGCGCTGTCCCCCGAACGCGGGCTGATCCGAGGCGCCTGCCGCAGTGCTTGCCGCAGCGCCCTGCAACTCGTCGTCCACGGCCTTGCGCAGAAGCTCCGCGCTGTCGTGGATCTTGGCCCGGATCTGTTCAGGCGTGAGCGAGTCACTCAGCTCCAGCTCCACGGAGGCGTGGAACCCCTGGCTGCTGAAGTCCTGGCCGTCGACGGGGAGCTTCTTGCTGTACGATGTGCTGAGCTTGATCATGATGGTCTCCGGTGTGCTTGCTGTCGCAGGTTACGCGGCCACTGCCATGGGTACTGCCATGGCCATGGCGGCTGCGGGTTTGGGTTGGGGTGCGGGTTTAACGGACACAGCGTGCGTGTATTCGACGCTGGGGTCCCTGACCATGCCGTCGCCGATGTGCTCAGCGGCAATGGCTGCCGAGAGCCGGTCCTGAGCCGGCACGGTCAAGGTCATGCGCCTGTGCGTGTCCTTGGCGGCGCGGTCTATTCCCAATGTCACTCTGTAGAGTCCCATGACGTATCCTCTTTCTTGTTAGTGTTGGCGTTGGTTGTGGACATGACGATGCCGCCGCTCCCCAAGGAGACAGCGGCACCAGTGCCCAATGTGATCTCTGTGCGGCTCAGACCTTGATGGACTGGAGCTTGGCGAGGCCGGCGCGGACACCATCGATCTCGACGCGGCGCTGGCGGTCCTCTTTCACGGCATCGCGGATCGCAGTGGCCACATCAGCCAGAGCCGATTGGGCCTCGCGGACCTTGTTTTTGGCGGTGTCGTAAGCGGCCTGGAGCTTCTCCAAGGCCGTGGGTTCCGCTGAGGTCGTCTGCGGGGCGGGTTTGTTTTCTTGAGGCATGGCGCTGTTCTCCTTCGGGATTTCCGGCACAGGCTCAGGGGCCTGGACGGGTTCGGTTGTGGTTGCAGTGGCAGCGGTCTGTATCGTTGGCTCCTGAGCGGCAGAGGGTACGGGTTTGGGCGGCTCGCTGCCGAAGCGCAGGGGCATGAGCACGTGCGTCGCGCCCTTGCCGTCCTCAGACAGCAGAGGCGACATGGTGTCCGCGAACATGAAGTTGCGGAACCCTGCATTGAGAGCGTCCATGAGGTAGTGGCGGTTGGCGATGAACCGGCACCCGGTGCCCTTGTAGCTGCTGCCGGCCGTGAGCGGGATCGTCAGTTCCTTGCTGTCGCCCGCGTCCCTGCCCGAGACCGAGAGGGTGCCGGAGGCGGCTCCGTCCAAGAACACGGCCTCGGTGCCGGGGAAGGTGGGCAGGATCTTGCGCAGGGCCTCCACGTCAGAATCCGTGAAGGTCATGCGGTGTTCCATGCCGTTTTTGACCGGAATCACCTGACGCCAGTTCGGATACACGCCTTCGACGGCCTTGACCCTGTACGTCCACTGGCCGGCCCTGAGCCCGAAGCGAACGCCGTCCTTGGTTTTGGACATGCCCACGTCTGCTTCTTCCTGAAGCCCATTCCAGAGCAGGAACTTCGTGATCGGCACCATCAACCCGTCCTTGTCCGTGATCGGCAGCTTCATGCTGTTGCAGCAGGTGAGGCGGCGGCCGTCGCAGGCCACGAGCGTGGCATTGTGCTCGCCGGTTCCGGACACGTCCACGTAGACGGAGCCGAGGGTGCGGCGGGTCTCGTCTGCGCTCGCGAACGGGGCCATGCGACGGTACGCGGGCAGGAACTTGGACGCAGGCGCCGTGACGATCTCGCTGCCGCCTGCGGGCCAGTCCTTGGCCTCGGTGCCGGGCACTGTACGCGTGATGGCGTGGCCGCCGACGTTGTTGGTGACGAGGACATCGGTGCCTTCGGTTGCCAGCGTAACGCGCCCAGTGCCGTCGCCTTTGCTCAGGTCGCGCAGGAGAGGGAACGGGATGATGATGACGCCCTCGTCCTCGGCCTCGGCGACGTTGAAGCGGTAGATGGCGGTCTGGTCCAAGTCCGTGGCCTGGGCCGTGAGGTCGCCTGAGTCGATGGCGAAACGCACGCAGCCGAGCACGGCCAGCGAGTTCTTGTTGGGGATGATCTTGGCGAGACCGGACACGAGGTCCTTGATCTCGCCGCGGGTGACTGTCATTTTCATGTGCGGATCCTTAGCTAGCGGGTGTGAATACGGCTTCGATTTCCTTGAGCAGCTCAACCATGAGCCCGACGCTCGCGGCTGTTACCAGCGCCACAAGGGCGAGGAAACCTCCGAACACGGGGACCTGTGAGAGCAGGTAGGCGACCACTGCGCCAAGGACAAGGCACTCGCCGAGGTGGTTGTGGCGCATGACGAAGCCGATGACGGATTCGATGAGGCCGCGGGCGTGGTGCCAGAGCATGAGAAGCTCGGCCTTGACGCGTTTGGGGATGTTGAGGGCGCGGATGCGGGCGATGATCTCGCGAGCCCTCGCGTTGATGCGTTTGCAGTTCATTGGGTCTCTTTCTGTTTGTCCCTGGGGAGGGGTTGGGTTGGGGGCTGGGACGGGACCTGTGCCTGCCCGTAGGCGATGCGGACGGCAACGGCGATCAGGCCTGTGATCGGCAACCTGGGCCTGGACGTTTCGCGCACCGCATGCAGCAGCGCCATGTCCTGGGCCGTGAGCGCTGACGCGGGCCACACGTACTTGGGTGTCCTGCAGTTCATGTTCTTAGGCTCCCGTTGTGGTTGTTGTTGGACACGAAAAAGCACGCTGTCGTTTGACGGACAGCATGCTCTATACCTGAATTATAACGTGAATATGGGCTAAATTAAGTGGGGTGGGGGATGTGCGGCGTCCGACAGCGGTTACCAAGATAATCGACGGCGTTGAAGAGCCGCGGCTCTGGAAGCTTACGTGGGAGAGGAATTGCCCGCACCCCCCTCTACCATAAGACTTTTGGTCAGCCCTCTTGACATTTTTCCGAAAATTTGAAAACCTAATGACGTTTTGTTGCCGAAATAGTTTTTCCTTGCGAACCCACGGGTTCACACACATAACCAAGGAGAAACATGAGCAACAAAACAAGTGAACCCGTGATGGCCGTAATGCCATCGGATATAGCGACTGCCTACAGGCCGTCGAGTTTTTGTTTTTTAATCAGAAAAGATTCAACGGATTTGGTGGAAAAGGTAGGTGTTCAGGCCTCTCCCCCATTTTCTAAACGCAATCTGTTGCCTGGGACAGTCAACTATCACTTCACGTCCGCATGCAACATGCGCTGCAAGTTTTGCTTTGCTGACTTCCGCGATTGTCGCGAAGCAAGCCTCTCGCAGCATAAGGGTATCATCAGGGCGATCGCCAGCGCGCGACCCCTGCCGGGTGGGATGACTCGCCGTATCAATTTTGTCGGCGGCGAGCCCACCGTCAACCCTCTACTCGGCGAACTCGTTGCGGAAGCGATAAACTGCGGTCTCCGCGCCTCTATGGTCACCAATGGGTATATGCTCGCCAGAAGTGCGGCATTGCCGGACTATGTCCGTCACTTGGAACTTGTCGGCGTGAGCATTGACAGCCTCAATGGGTTAACCAATCTCCGCAATGGCCGAGCTGTCAATGGACAAACCGTTTCCGCCGAAGAATGGTTTGGACTTTTCGATAAACTTACCACGCTTGGCGTTAAGATCAAAATCAACACCGTGGTCGGTGACTTCAATTGCCACGAGAACCTGTCGGCGTTCATTCTCAAGGCCAAGCCTAATCTTTTGCGTTGGAAAGTCCTTCAAGCCATGCCGGTTGAAGGGCAGAACTGCGACTCACTCGACATGTGGGATCAAGGCGTTACAGCCGATCGATTCAATGAGTTTGTCAAACGGCACCGTCACGCTGAGCCGGTTGTTGAGAGCGAGAGCCTTATGCGCGGTTCCTATGTCATGATTTCGCCTGACGGGCGTTTCTTCGACAGCACGACCGGCCATCACCGCTACAGTTCACCGATTCTCACCGTCGGGCTTGACGCGGCTCTTTCCGAGATTTCGTTTGATGAAGCAAAATTCCGGGCAAGGGGGGGCACAGCGGACTTTGAGACCGGGCGCTCTGCGAGACAGACGCGGATCACGCTTAGCGGTTTTGCTGGCAGCGGCAAGACCACCGTGGGGAGTATTCTTTCAGAACGGATGGATGCGCCGCTCGTCTCAGCGGGCAAGTTCGCGCGTGAGGTGGCTGAAAGCGAGTTCGGGGTTTCAATCAACGAATTTCAGAAATTGAGCGCTGATGATCCTAAACTCGACGCGCGTGTCGACACCGTCATTCAGGAATGGTGCGCAGAAATGCCGTCGTTTATCGCGGATTACCGCCTCGGCTTCAAGTTTGTTCCAAACGCTTTCAGTGTCCTGCTGACGGTATCCGACCATGTTGCAGTTGGTAGGATTCAAGCTGCCTCGCGGAAGGGCGAAGACACCGACGCCGCGACTATTTGCGAGCGCAATGAGATGATGCGTGCCCGCTTTCTCGAAAAATACGGCGTCGATTTCACCGATCCGAAGCATTACGACCTCATTGTCCCGACGGATGCGTTTACGCCGTCTGAAATCGCGGACATGATACTTGCTGCGGCATCACGGTAAACAAAACTCGGTCGAAAGGAGAACGTTATGGCCAGCAAACTATTCCCGTGCGGACATAAAGGTAAAGGGCAGTATTGTCATGAATGCGAACGACTTCACAAAGAGAATGCCGCTGCCGAGGTTCACGAAGAACGACGTAGGGCAGCTATGCGGGAGCGCCGGGCACGCATTATTTCTGCGCCGGTATCTCTGATCTGCATGCCTAATGATGTTCAAGACGAGGCGCTGAACTTGTTTGAAGCGATAAAAACTGGAGCACCTTGCCACAAGATTCCGCATGCCAAGCGTCTCGCGAAGAGTGGGCAACGGGATGTCATCTCGATTAAGATCGGGTGGGGGCATCGGTTGGTCTGCCGTGAACAACCGTCGGGCGACATGGTGCCTGAATGGGTCGGGAGTCACGAGGCGTACAACAAGAGGTACTCAAAGACGGTGTGTTAACTCGTTAGAATTGCTATGCTACTAACAAAAGTATGAGGAGAGTGATCATGAACCGAGGTTTTTTGTGCCGATGTCTGGTTGCAAGGGACTGTGAACGGTAGACGTGACAGCTTCAACGCGGGCATGATAGGTTGATGCAAACAAATTCGTCGTAACATTGAAACAGGATTTGTAGAGACATCATGGAGGCTGCTTATGGCATCGGAAATGGAATCGCTCATCGATAAGGTGAAGGCAACTGAGTATTGGAACATGTCACGCGACGAACTGCTGGAACGGTTCAAGAGGGAAAGGTTCCTACTGTGGTCTGAGAGGTATTTCTTTATGCTTGGAGATTTACTTCAGCGTGTGTTGGTGTCTTCCGCGCACTTGGATCACGTGCGAGAGCATCCGTACGAATGCCTCGTTTACAGCCAGACAAAGCGGTTTAAGCGTTATGCGTTTGCGCTGTTCCGGCTGATCATTAAGGACGGGTATAGCTTCACGGTATGCAACGATGGAGCATTCACCGTTCTCAAGGCGCTGTTTGAGCTGACCATCGAGGCGCGGATGGTGCCGGCGTTCTTGACCACGTTCGGCGATACGCCGGAGCGCAGAAGGGAACTGACACAGCGGGTATTGGACTTCACGGATGTTCACAAGAAAAAGGCTAACTTCAAGTTTAAGTTCATAACTGTGCCTTTACCTGATGAGATCAAGCCGGAGTCGATGAAGAGAGAGGAAGAGAGGTCTAAGGCGGAGTGCAAAGCGTTGATAAGCGCAGCGGCCGGAAGACTTGGAGAAAAAAGCGCATGGGACGTGAAGCACTGGTTTCCAACCAAGGGACCAGATGGGCGCCCGATCATCAAAGAGTCTCATTCAAAGGGGAATGCCGACTTTGGTAGCGTCCGTTGGCGGTGCGAAGACGTGTTGGCCTGTTTGTCTTCGACGGCTGTAGAGCGTAAACTCTGGTCAACCGAGTATGTGTCTCTGTATGAGATGCTCAATACCTATTCACATCCCGTGTTGGGCTACGACGATTGCCTTCGCAATGAAAAAGAACGGCTGTTTGACTATTTCATGACGAGCGTAGGGATCGTTAAGCCGTTGCACGAACTGGTGTTGCCGAGTGTGCTGCGGGATCTCCATGCTGATGAGTCGATTTTGGCCTGTAAGCAAACGCTTGATGTGCTTTACGATCGCATGTTATTTCTGTGCACTGTTTATTCGATCTGTATTCAACGAAAAGACAGGGCGGGATTTAATGCTTAGCGTCGCGCAACTGACGCAGCTAAGAACATCACGGCAACTCATTAGTTACGTAATACAGAATCAGTGATCGACATGAACAAAACGCAACTGACTGAACGTGGATCCGCTGGGATCGGTGATCCATACTGGTATGAATGGGGCATCGGACTGCTCAAAGCAGCCGAGATGTTGAATCCTGATTCAGGAATTGAGGCCGTTGCCTTCCAGCATGAAGGCGTCAAGGGTTGGGATGATGTCGTCATTCGATTCCGCTCAGGACATACGGATTATTACCAGGTCAAGCACTCTAGGCCCCGAACAAACCTGACCTTCTCGGACCTTGTCACCAAGACAGATGAGCAACAATCCCTCTTGGCATCCCTTGCAACTGCTTGGCATACCATGAAACTTTGCGGCACGGACGCGTCATGTATTTTGATTACTAACCGTGAATATGGCACCAAAGCCGGCAGATCGAAAAACGGTACATATCGTCCACCACTTGAGAAATTCATTAAGCACATCTCAAGCGAATTGAAGAACGTCGCGTCGCTTGGTGATGTCAGTGTGCCTGAGACGTGGAGTGATGCGTGGAACCTTTGGCAATCTGAGTTGGGCTCTATCCCTGTAGACGAGAAACTGTGCTTTCTACGATCAATGACGATTACAACTGAAGCGCCACAGCTTGAGGAGTTGGAAGCCAAGTTGGCTGAATCATTAGCTGCCAGCTTTGTCATCACGGTCAAACAAGCCATGCCCTTGGTTAAGAACCTGCTTGCTGCTCTTCTAAAATGGACAACTTCTCTGCGTAACGATCAAGTATGGATATCGCCAGAAGACGTCATGACAACGTTTGCGGAACCGGATCGTGAGATCTTTGGCTTCTGTGACGTGCCTACGCCCGTTCCGTTCTTTCCTTCACGCGAGAAGGTTGTCAAGGACATCACCGAATTATTGAGTGGCAATGAAAAGCACAGTGTTGTGTTTCTTTGGGCAGACCCAGGGGCTGGGAAGACGAGCGTGGTCAGCCGCATAGTGAACCAACGGGTCGCGGACTACTCAACGCTAGTAGTGGACTTGCGGTATTACGCATATCGGCCCATAACTCCCGATACGCCCACACTTCCGGTTGATGCAGATCTATCTGCTTCGCCTAGTTCACTTTGGTATACGCTACTAGGCCAAATCCGCGAGCGATTAAAAGGCCGCCTTGTTGAGTTACACGTTCCCGTCAGAAATAATTTCCTGACGCATGATCAAGCAAGGGACCACGTATTGCGTCTCGCCGCCGTGCTAGCAAAAGAGAAGTGTTCTGCTTTCGTAATTGTAATCGATGGAATTGATCACGCCGCAAGAGCTCAACGCAAGGGATTACCGTCATTGTTGGGTTCCTTGCCAGCACCAGAGACAATTCCCGAGGGAGTGAAAATACTTATCGCTGGTCAGCCAGCGTTAGGCTACCCAGAGTATCCGATTTGGTTGCGAACCCCTGATAAACTGGTCACTCCGGTCGGGCTAGGGGTAATTGATGAAACCGATATCCAACTTCTTATCTCGTCTTCAATCTCAGGGATACCACCGGAAAACCAGAAGCATGCCGCCCGTATCATTCTGAACAAAGCATCTGGAAACACCCTTGCCGCAGTATTTTCAGTCGCGGAAGCAGAAAGTTGCAAAACACTGGAGGAACTTGAAGAACGATTGTCATGCAGACAACTCAACTCCGGGGTTCATGCATATTATATGACGATCTGGAAGGCAGCAATTCCTGATTCTTATAGTGGCGCAGCTGTATATCTAGCGACGGTATTTTGCTTTTTGCGGGAGCGCATTACTGGGGTGATAATGCATAAGGCCTTTCCAGCATGGGAGAAGGCTGCTCCGGAGTGGGATGCTGTGCTGAGATCTTTGGAGCCGCTCGTAGTTCGCGATGATAATGGATATCGCGTGCGCCATAATGACATCCGGGTGTTTTGGGAACGGGAGTTGAGATCCGACGTTGTTGCGTTTCAGCAGGTAACCTCATTGTTGGCAGATTACTATTTGGGCCCAGAAGCAGATCCATTTTTCAGGCAAGAAAGCGTATTTACCCTGCTGCGACTTGCGGGCCGTGATCAGGACACCGCCCGTATATTCAATCCGGCATGGGTGCTTGATGCAGCCGCGTTTGGTCGAGAACTCCCGATTATTTATCAGGAAGCAGAAGATGCATTTCGAGCTTTACCTGATGTCAAGGACTGGGGCATTGCTCTTTCTGTGGCATGTGGCGGGTTGACTCTTACAAAGCTTTCAGACTGTCTTGATACGTTTCAGGACATTCAAGATATCACAGATACGCCTCAAGTTCCGGTACCACAATGTCTAACAACCGAACGTTTTGTGCGACCCTTCAACTGTTGGGACGAGAACACAATGCGCGAAGTTCTGAGCCATGCAAGAATGCTATCACAGAGAAGCGAGCTCTCCCGTGCCAGAGGATTGATAGAACATTGGTTCGCCGGTGTCTCCCCTGCGCAAGTCGTTGCCTGCGTGTCGGGTATCAAGAATAAATGGGCCCATCAAGAAGAACCTGAGCTTGCCCATGGGGTAGACTCCCTGTTTAAGAATTGGGGAGCTATCGTTTTTAAGGTGGGCATTACAACAGACAGGGGGAATCCCTCTGAAAGTCTTGAAAAGGAAGCGACCTGTCTTTTTGAAAAGGGATGGGTCACGGAGTGCATTGCTCTGTCAGCTCCGGATAGCGTCTATCCCGCTCTGAATTCATTCCAGCCCTTGTACTTGAACACTTATGAGGTAGCGGTGGAGGAGACATCCAAAAAATGTATGTGGGAGGTGGTCGAAAAGCTTCTTAAAGAAATGTCGGAGCAGAGAAGCTGTTTTCAGCCGGAGTTCCGTGTTAAGGCCATATACTGGGCATTAAAGGCTATGGGACACGACACCTCAAAAGAATGGCTTGAGGCACTTCCAGAAGCGAGTACCGGAAGGTTCGCCGATACACATATAGATGTGCCATTGATGGTCTATGTGGCCAAGGCGATTGGGTGGGTCGAACCCCAGAGGGACGCATCTGCAATCGCCTCCCAGCTTGCCACCGCCATCATCAACTTACACCGCCATCATGAGCGTACGAGAAGTTCGCTATTGCTTCATTTACGTGTTGCGGCAATGGTTGGTCTGATAGAGAGGATGCTCTCCAGGAATGATCTTGCTGGTGTAGCGGTCCTGGTTCCTGCCCAAGTCATTCGGAAAGTGATTGAAGTCGTATGGGACAGAACGTCGCCTAGCGTTTACTACGAATTTCACAGTCAGGTGCTTGATTTGACATTCGAACTAATAGAGCTCTGTCAAAAAATCGGAAAAGAGCACTCGGAAATGATTTTATCCCTGAGTCTCTCAGAGGCTGTGAAGTTTCCTGTGGGTAGAAAGATGACTGTACTCTGGCAAGTGTTACAAATTGCTGGACGTAGGGATGTGCTGTTGGATTGGGCAGTACATTGGATAGGCGAAGAAGGGGCGGTTTGGTCAGGGGACGCCTACTCCGAGCGGGTGGAGATAATTGACAGTATCTCCCGCTTAGCTGTTGAAGAGGGCTGGAATGAGATGGCCTCTTCTGCTAAAGCAAGGCTTCGCCATCATCTCCTCGACTATTCAAGTCACAAAGACTATTCATTCCAAGAGCCTCTTGACTGGATTAAAGAGTTGTTCCGAAGTGCACCAAGCACTTGGCGGGAAGAAGGGTTGGAACTGCTAGATATATGCCGAGTGTGTGAAGCTCAGGGTGGAGACAACCGGCTCAGTAATGAGATCAAGAACGAAGTCGCTACTGCGGCTTTTCACTGTGGGCCCGTTCATGCATGGTCATTCTTCAATTGTATTGATCCCGAGTACGAACGCTACTGGTTGCACTCGGTAAGAGACAACCTTATTACCGCGAGTAAGCGTGTTATTGAGGACAAGGTGGTTAAGGACCACTCCGATATACTCGCACTTTGGAGCTGTGCTGTTGGCCTGACAAGATGGTTCGACATGAATCAGGTGCAAACACTAAATTCATTTTATAACACCATCATAACTGCCTTGCCTTCGGAAGACCGAGCGGATTTTGATAATCGGTTGAAACGGCTAACGCCCGGGGAATGCCTGCGCGTGAAGTTCGATAAGGGTCGGCAGAGATCGGGTTCAAATGAAGATGATGGTGTGCCAATGGCTTCAGCAACAACTGCCGTTGTCGATGACGTTGCGGAACTCGGACGAAGGACGGCCAAAGGCGAAGAAACAAGTTTGTTGGAAATTAGTCGTCTGGCGATACGTATTACGTGGGATAACCCAGTTAATCGTGCTGAGTTGTTGAGCGAGCTCTTCGGCATGATCGATGCGAATAGTGGTTACGTGACGAGGTGGGACGACTGGATCCATCACCATCCACTAAGGGATATCGTGTTTGCGATTAAAGAGAGTGAAGCTTGGGAGCTTATTCGTGCAGCGGTTCGGTCCATGGACGCCGCGCATTGGTCACGATCGATGTCTTGCAATGTGCACCTGATTTGTCTATACCGTGCGGCAACCGAAGGTCCCGATATCTTAAGAAAGGGAACACAGCGCGTATTCGCGATGCATCGACTTTGGGCAGGACACCCAAAGCATCAGCGCACCATTAAGCGGGGAAGGCCGGCACTTAATGGCGTTAAGACTTGGCCGGATTTCGCGGCGTGGGTCCTAAGATGCCTGCTTACGGCAGACAGTTCAGAAACGGTTTCATCCGCACTTCGTGGCCTCTGCGCGGTTATTGAGGTAGTACCCAGTACACTCGCTACTCTTTTCGACGACAGTGACGGTAAGCAATTGTCAATGCTGCTTTTGGGTTCAGAGGTTTGGGCCTCTCGGCATCCGGAGGAAATCTCGAAGATGTTGGGAATATTATGGGATAGAAGATACGATCTGAGTATGCGAGACCGGATACAGCTTTGGCTCTGTTGGCAAGCTTATGTTCGACAAAGGGGAGGGGTCGGCTCCGCCGAGACCTTTATGGCTATGCCTTATGGCGAAGCTTTGGGCCCACGCACAGGGACGATACTCAAGAAGCCGCGGAAGCTTTTGGAGATGAATCCGAGAGTACATGGAAGTATTCGACTTGCGAACACTTTCTCCGCGGCAAGAAATTGGATCAGTCGCTTAGGCAAGATCACCGGAATAGACATGGAAGATCTTGAATCTGCAATTGCAGATCTTATTGATGCGCAGGACACAAAGTCGGACAGGAACGAGAGAACAGATAAGAAGAAGTATTTTGCTGATGAGGAAGGCGACATGATTATAACTAGTGGTGTTGATGCCACTTTGGACGACGCACTCGAGTTGGTATTTCATAAACCAGAGTGGAGTGAGGCCGATGCCGGGAGCATTGCGATTGCTCTGACACACGGAGACGACCCATGGGTATTAAAGCAGTCACCTCTTCCATCTCCAGACTCGTTCAACTGGCCGGAGCACGATGCCGTTGAGGAATGGCTGAAAAACGGGGCAGACAAGAGGAAGGTTTTAAATAGTCTTAGACTCTTGGCAAGGGGAGAAGACCTACAAGAAGGTTACAGGGTGCTTGGAAGTTATCTCCGACTGTGCACAACGCACCACGACTGCGAAATGTGGTACTGGCTTGAGGTCGCAAGACCGGATGGTATTGTGACAAGAAAAGCACTACCAAGTCCGTCTGGAAGATGTTTCCAGTTCTTCCTGCCAAACAGATTTGAGGTGCGCGAGGCGGGACGCAAACCTCTTGTCATGTTTCCGCGTTCATTCCTTCGTCTTTCTTTCAGCACACTTGAGGTAGTGCCTGCGAAAACTCTCCAAGACAACTTTGGGTGGAGCCCAATGCCAAGTAATCCACTCGAATGGTGGCATAAAGGTTGTGTCATCGCAAAATATGAATCCTACCATGGCCCACTGGACTACAACTGCAGCAAGAGACACATGCGACAGCCGACGCTTTCACGTTGGGTCGTCACGGATGATGCCCTTGCTGACATAGGAAGCCTCTCGCCGCAGTGGGACCTTGAGAACCACCCATATGATTGTGACTAGGATTAGTGCTTGGTGCTTCTTGACTATCTGTAGCATAGTCGTTTTTTCTGCACTGACAGCCAAAAGAGGGGCCGAGACGTATAGAGGGCTCGCGAGTATCTTCCGCTTGCACTGGTATTAGCGTCGACCCATGGCCTTGCCCTGCCCACCGGCGACAGTGACCAGCACATGTTCAGATCCGTGCGCTTAAGCCCCGCCAGACACGGGCGGCAGTATGTCTGGCGTCAGACGCAAGAGAGAGTCAAAGCTCCGTGTTTGGCCTGATCGTTCCGGCAACTTATGGATCAGAGACGACCGCTATGCCAATATGATCGTTTGAGGCACAGAACCTGCCGTAAAGTGGTGCTTGCGCGGTCACAGATTTGAAAGCCCGAGGATCAGGAATAAGCACATTGCCTGTTGATAAGTGTATACTGGCTAAAAAGTTATTAACAATCACTGTGCTGATTCTTGCAGGGAATATGCGCTGGATCCGGTAGCTGGGCTTGTGCGGCGTCAAACACGGGCGCATGTCTGGCGTCAGACACTGGGATTTGTCAGGATTCGGTTGATATCAGGCATTTTTAGGCTCACCTTTTCACCCGCTCATGCCGCTCATGCCGCTCATGCCGCTCATGCCGCTCATGCCGCTCATGCCGCTCATGCCGCTCATGCCAACTTGACATTGCCCGATGCGTTGCGTAAAGTGAAACATCTAATTTGTGTATAGCTCAGAGTGACCGGCGCTTGCAAATCCTAAAGGACAAAGAGATGAATCTGAACACCGTGCTCGGGACCGCGATTACCAAGGGGGCCGCGAAAGCCACCCGCAAGCCCATAGCCGCCCTGCGTGCCGACGTTGCGGAACTCAAGCGCCAGGTGGCCGAGCTGAAGCGGTTGGTGCGTGGGTTGCAGAAGGACGCGCCGCGGCGTGGTGCGGATGAGGCTGTTGCTGAAGCCGAGGCCGGCCAGGTACCGGGCATCCGACCCACGGGGCCGATGGTGCGCAAGCTGCGGGCGAAGCTGGGTCTCACCCAGGTCGAGATGGCCAAGCTCATGGGGGTCGCGGGCTTGACGGTCTCGAAGTGGGAGAGCGCCGAGGACCGGATACAGATGCGCAGCCGGACGCTGGCGGCCTTGGCCGTGGTCCGCGGCATGGGCAAGCGGGACGTGACGGCGGCCCTGAACGCGAACGCTGAACATTGAATGCCGAAGGCTCAACCTCGAGCGGGAGAGCGGAGGCGAACCGCTAAAGGATTATATTCTTGAGTTCTTTGGGTTCGTCGCGGCGGAGCCCGCAATGAGGACAGGTTTCAAGAACATGCTCACATGACCGTGAAAAGGATTCATTTGAATCGTCCTCTTGCCATTTCTTGGTTAAAGAGTCTCTAACTTCTCGAAGTTTTGTAATCTCTTGCTTATAACCATGTTCTTCAGATTCTTGAATCAGACTGTCGATATCTTTACGCATCTTGGACCGGTGAAGTTTGATGGCTTCGGATGGCATGATCAGTCTCCTTTTTGCTTTTTTTCGTCTGTTAGTGAAAGAGTTTAGTTTGACTTGACGTACGTGACAATGCAAAAGAGGGTCGGAATCATATCAATCGTTGGCACGGATGAACGTGATTTCGGTGCGGCGGGTGAGGCGGGCGTCCTGGAGGGCCTGTTCGAGGGAGAAGGGGCCGGTTTCGAACTTCTGGAACATGTCGAGGCCGCGGTCGATCAGGATCTTCCAGCCGGTGTCGGTGGTGATGCTGCGGGCATGGAAGTTGGGGTTGTGGTCGAATGTCCAGGAGAAGGCCACGCGCGAGCCGTCGAAGGCTTCGACCATCTGGTTCAGGTTCTCCTCCTGTTTGACGCAGCTTTCCGGATCGGATTGCGTGATCAGGTGGACCTCCGCCTCGTCGCCTTCGGGAACCAGGTCGTGAATCAACTGCAGAAGCTCCATCAGGTTGCGGGCCTGAAAGAAGAGCCGGATGTACGGGTCGCTGATCGTGATCTTGCGGGCACCCTTCAGGTGGCTGGCGAAGAGCCGGCGGTAACTCCAGCCCTTGGTGTTTTCCGGTACGACAATGTGTGAGGTTTTGGGCTCGGGAGCGATTGCAAGCGCTTCCTGTTCCTGTGCGGCCGGGGCTTCGGGAGCGGGTTCCTGACTTTCGGTTTCTTCCTGCGCGGAGTCGGCAGGCTTTGATTTCGGGTTGGCGAACGTCGGGTACTGGATCTCCTCTGGCGTGAGCACGGTCACGCGCGGGCCGCCGTCAAGCGGCCGATAGATGAAGTCGTGACGTTTAAAGGTGTCGTCGATGCGCAGGATGTGCTCGCGCACGCGGCGGCGGGCCTCCATGGCGAAGGACAGCAGCTCTTCCATCTCCTGCGGGGAAGCCTGCCCGTCCGGATAGAGGATTTTCATCAGGCCGGAGAAGGTTTTCTCGAAGCCGGTCTGGTCGCGTGTTGAGACTTCGGAGACGATCTCGAAATGCTTCTTGTAGGCGCCGGTGAAGTCTTCCGTGCGGAGGTGCTTCAGCACTTCTGCGATGTAGTCGACGATGAAGCCGTATCCGCCGGTGAACAGCTCGTGGCGGATGGGGGCGACTTCCCAGCCGGGGCTGAAGGCGTGCAGGCGGTCGAGGAAGGCGGAGTCGATGTACTTGTCCGGCAGGGGGTCGAAGAAGTGGGAGTGCTTGAGCATGTAGGCGACGGACTTCTTGGTGTTGCCCATGAAGACGATCGAGGCTTCGGCGCTGAGCTGCTCGATGCCGCGCGAGAAGGAGCGGTTGGCCATGTAGTTCTTCATGATGTCAACCAGGGCTTTGTCGACCTTCTTGTCTTTGCCGGCGAACTCGTCGAAACAGATGCAGTCCCAATAACCCACCAGTCCGATCTTGCCGCTGGCGTTGCTGACGAACAACTTGGGGGTAGTCACTTCCGAACCGGAGATCAGGATGCCGTGGGGCGAGAACTCGGCGTAGATGTGGGACTTGCCGGTGCCCTTGGGGCCGAGCTCCAGCATGTTGTAGTTGCGCTCGCAATAGGGGATCAGCCGGGCGAGGGTCAGCAGTTTGGCCCGCCGCGTGAACATCTCGGGGTTGAACCCCATGCTCTGCATCATGACGTCCACCCACTCTTCGGAGGTGAAGGCCGTCCGCGCTTTCATGAACGCCTCCAGGTCAACACTGGAGACCTGGATCGGTTTGAGGCTATCGATCTGCCACGGGCTGGACTTGGGGTCCTCGCTGACCTCATAGGTCACGTCCACGATGCACCAGATGCCGCCGACCAGCAGCTTGGGGTGCCGGCGCACGAAGTCGTCCGAGATGGGCACGCGCTTGATGCCGAGGTTCGTGAACTCGGTCTCGTAGAAGCCGCCCTTTTCGTTCAGCTCGACCGTGAGCTTGTCGATGACCTTGTGCCGGCCGCGCTCCTTGATGGTGGACTTCACCAGCTCCGACTGGTTCCGGTGGACATAGTGTTTGGCCAGGATGCGTTTGACTGAATCCAAGCCAGACTTGAGCACCTCGGCATCGTCCGTGGCGCAGTGCTGCCCCAGAAGGTATTCCAGCACGTAGGTCGGAACCACGGCGTTCTGCTTCAGCCCGTTGGTCAGGTCCTTGCGCACGACCAGTCCGGGGAAGTTCAGCAGGATTTTTTGATCCAAGGCGCTCGTCTGCGCGGGCGGGGGATTCAGCGTTTCAGGCGTGTCAGCGGGAAGGTTTTCAGTGTTCATCGAAGTCACTCGTAAAGGGTTTCGACAGTTTGAGGGGGTGCGCCTTGTAGATGACGGTCTGGTTCGTGCCCTGCAACGTCTCCTCAAGCCGCAGGTCCACCTCGCGGTTGTTGAAGGCGTCGGCGGCGTGGGAGAGCACAAGGAGCAGGACAGTTTCACGGCGGCGCGCGTCCGGCTCCTTGGAGTCGAACGTCATGGTTTTGATCTCCGACAGGGGCGTGCCGTCCTTGGCGAACACCCCGATGCGGAGCGTGCGCGGCAGGACCTTGTCGACCGCGGGCCGCTCCTGCAAGAGCGCCACGGAGAACTGTCCGGTCGTGAGTTTGGCCGGGACGCGCGACACGATCACCTCGACGCGGCCCGTGTCGTCTGAGCGGGCTTTGTGTATCCTGACCACGGGCACGACCACCTCCTGGAGCGAGGTGCCGCCGTGGACGAAGCGCTTGCCGGAACCTTGGAGGGGAAAACGGCCAAGAGAGAGGGGGAAGGCCGCCGACCAGTCGCCCTGGATTCCCAGGGCCCCGCTGCTGAAGACCTTCACCTTGGGGCTTTCACCGATGCCTTTGCCGATGGCGAAACGGCGGTCGCGGTAGAACCACTGTTCCGCCGCCGGCAGCGCGGCCGAGTCTCCGTCATCCACATCGTCCTGCTGGAAAAGAAAGCCGTGATCGGCCGTCAGCAGCATGTTGGTGCCGTTGATGTTGGCGATCTTCTTGATGATCAGTTCCAACTCGTCAAAGGCCTGCTCAACGGCCTCGAAGGTTTTTGTTTCCGAGACGAGATTATGGCCGATGTTGTCGATGGTGGCATGGAAGATGTAGATGACCTCGTTGTCCCGCATCAGCTCGCGGCCGCCGGTCTTGGTGTTCAACTCCAGGAATTCGACGGCCTGTATGGCGGTCGCCTTGGAATCGCAAGACAGCTTCAGGATCTCCGCACGGTTCGGCGTGCCGGCTGCATTGCGTCCGTTGACCGAGACGGCGTTGGTGGCTGTGTCGAAGGCCAGTTGGCTTCCGGGCAAGAGGGCGGCCATGCCGAGTTGCGTATAGGAGGGCAGCGTGCCGAAGAGCGCCTCGACCTCGGTCGTCCACCGGTTCTCGCTCTGGAGGCGCTGGGCGAACTCCGCCGCCGCCTCGTAACGGAGCGCGTCGGAGATGATGACGAAGACCTTCTGGCCCTTGGACAGGAAAGGCTGGACGTAGGTTTCGAAAAAAAGCCGCTGCGCGGTGTGTCCTTCACACTCCCATGTGGGCATCCGGCGGACCTGGTCGCTCCAGCGGTCGGAGAGCGGAAGCAGGTAGTTGTTGACGTAGGCCTTCTCCACCCATTGCGCGACCTGTTCCATGACCTGGGTCTGTCCATACTTGCGCAGGTGCCACGTGCAGTTGCGGTAGGCCGCGTCGATCCGCCACCAGGTTCCGACATAGCGGCTCACGCCCGAGGCGGGGGAGTCGATCGTCAGCTCGGCGGACGCCAGCAGTTCGCGGAGCACCACGGCATGCCCGAGGGCATCGTAGCCATGCGCGTGTTGCGGCTGCCAGAACGAGGTCCGCCGCTGCTGGATCACGGCCTGCAGGTCATTGGCAGCGGCGTTCTTGGCGAACTCCAGGCAGAGCCGGTGGAGGGTGTACTTGTCGAAGATTTCAAACGTGTCGCAGTCGGCCAGCGCGGCACGTTCGTCAAGGCTGTTCAGGGCCTCGGCGACCTGGAGCTCGCGCTCCATCTGGCGCGACCACTGCCGGAACGAGCCGCAGTGCGCCTGGCTGTCCTTCCAGCGCTGGAGAAACACCTTCGCATGGGGATGCAGAGGCAGGGTACCGTCGAGCGGGTTGGCGGCGCGGAAGAGCGAGACGGCGAAATCCCTGAGCGAGGGCGCGTTCGACACATAGCCGAAGGTCCGCATCACCTCGCGCCAGAAGGGTTCGGTCAAGCTGGCAGAATCAAAACAGCCGCCGACGGGGTCGAGCAACACGCCTTCCGAAGGGGTGTTCAGGAAGCGCAGCAACAGGGCGTCGATCTCAAGCGGGGAGTCGGCCAGCACGGCCATCATTTTGAAGCGCAGGGCGGCGGCGTCATCGTTTTTGTCGACGAGCGCCTTCAGCGCCTGGATGCGCTTGCCGCTTTGGAAGAACACGGCGTGCTCCTCGGCCAGATAACGGAACTCGTGCGGCAGCCCCACTTCCTGCAGGGCAAGCGAGGCGCGGTCGGCCTTGTATTCGTAGCCCTGCAGCAGGAGGTCCAGCAGCCAGTTGTCGCTGTCGGCCGGGCGGGCGGTCGGGAGGTAAAGCAGAAACTTCGCTGCCGGATCCGGGTCGCGGACGATGCGGACCTTGGTGCCGAACTCGGTGCCGGAAACCTTGAGTTTCGTCACGGAGTTGTCCTCGTAGGCCTCAAACGTCTGAGCCCACTCGCCGGTGGCGTCGTACCAGAAGACGATCCGGTGGCGCTGGAAGACGTGGAGTAAGCTGTCGTGTATACGTTTCATAAGTCTATCTCATGCAAATCGCTGATCGTTAGGGCACTCCACCCAGGTTGCTCTTTCTTCTTGTTCCATTCGCACAAAGCCCACCCTCCTATTTCTTGCATGTGTGTGAGACGATTGCTGGAGACAAGATTCGGCGGAATAAAGACGTCCGAGGTGCTTCGCACAAAACCAAATGCATTTCCGGTCTTTATATCAATAGGACCCGAGAATTCGCGATAGAGGCCTTTAATAATTTGGCGTTCTTGCTTTTGAAAATGCAGAATGGGTACAAGATCCTCCGTGTGATTGGTGAGGTCGTTGGACCAAATGAAGACGACATCGCCAAGTGTCAAGGTCTGCGCACTTGGGGTGCTGTCAAAGTGAAGGAGTCCGAAACGCTTTGAACTTAATGAGATTCGAGCAAACCGCTTCTCATTGTTGATCTGGGATATAACCCCCCAGTATTTCTTAGCGCAATCGTATGTAACGCCATCACACCGAGGCTCCCAATCGACTATGATTCCGAGTGGCGGTCCAGGGGGCGACTCGCCCGGCTTCAAAGGTCTGGTACTCAATGGCGGCCAGAATAATTTAACGCTGATAGGGGCACCTCGCTCTGGACGGTCTACCGAGGGACACCGTTTCTTGACTTTGCAGTATCCCTTGTCGGCAAGTAAAAGAACTGTCAGCGGCGGCCTTCCATCCTGGCTTTCTAGAACCTCGATGAAGTTGGCTGATGTCCAAGGGTGGTCCTTAAAAAGGGAACGTGTCGCTTCTTCTGAGGCAGGTTGCAGCCGCTCGCACAGGTCGTCTTTGACTTGATTGTCGAACCAGGCTGCCTGCTGCATTTGAACAATGTCGTTAGCCGGAGATTTCTCATTCTTTGTTAGAAGCGCGACATAGCGCCGTGCTACCTGCGAGGCAATCGCATGCTGATTAGTCTGAGCAAGAAACAGTGCGAACTGATGGTAGAGATCCACTTTGAAGTCTTCGTCTCCAGCGGTTGACAGTACCGCGCGGGCATAAAAAGCCGTCTTTTCGGCGGTGTCTGTCGTGCAGGCGGCGAGCGCCTGCCAAGCCCAGAACTCGTTTTGTTTGGCTTTTACGAGCGGAACAATGAGGTCTTTAACGCCGGCCAAATCCGCCTCGAACCAGACTGTCAGTCGTGCCAGATAGTAGGGGGTCCAATCGCTGTCCGTAGTCGCGACGACTTTTTGGGCAAATGGAAGCATCCATTGATGAGAGGAACCTCTTTTATGGAATGTTTTTGCGTTCTTGTATAAAGCGGTGGCTAGTTTCGCCACGAGAGAAGGAAAGGGGCCTGAACCATCTGGTCCGAAGCTTTCTTGCCAGTCTTCGGCTGTCAGATATTCAGTCGTCCACCATTCGACAAAGTTGCTAAAGTCAGACCATTTCTCCGCGCGTTTGCAGGCCTCTGACAGAACCAGTGAGTTCAATTTGTCCGGTTTGGTGTTCAGTTTGAGTCGGCAGTAGTCGCGCATGAGGTCGATTGAACGCTTAAGGTCTGCTTCTACATGCAATAACCGATAAAGCTCCCAGCCGAGACTTGTCTTCGCTTCCGACGAGCCGGGATACTTCTTGACCGTTCCTCGTAGAATATCTGCCGCAGCAGTGTGCTGTCCGTTTTTGCTCAGTGCTTTGGCCGCATTCAGTTCAGCAAATTCAGGAGTCAGTGTTTTAAGGATGAATTCGGACATCTTGAAAAGAATTTCATCCGTTTCAGCGGTAATCCCCAGTTTTTGAAGTTCTGTCGCAAACTTACCCGCTTCGTCCTGTTTGCCGGCGGTTTGATCTCGCTTAATGCAGTCGTAAAGGGTCCATCCAAGTGCTTTGACAACCCATGGATCGGCCGCACAAGCAGAATACAGCGGGCGGGCCAATTGGAGCGCTTCCTCCAATTTGCCCCCTTTTCGCAGCGCAAAGATCTGTTGTGTTGTTGCTTTTACATCCATGGATTGGACACCTGTTAATGACTAGCTTATGACTCCCGGCTGTTGCGCAGAGTGTACGTTGTCAATGATCTGAAGGAGTCGGTCGGGCAAACCGCTTTCTGGGATATAGGAGGTGAATTGTTGCTTCTTGTTGAAATGGTAGTTGACGCAGAAGATGTCTCCCTCAGTCTCAAGCGTACAGCGGCTATGATAATCATTCAGGTGTTCAATTGATTGAACGCGAATGTTCAGTGAAGTGCAGCGGGCATTGAGGTCGATGAAGAAAGAGCCGTGTGGCGCCTTAGCGTCCAGCACAGGGGCTGCTTGTTGTTCAGTTATGGTATTTGAGGCAAGTTGCACGTTCTTCAGTTGTTGTATGGATGATTGTAGCGGATTGACCCAATCGCCCGGGCTGACTTTGTCGAGCAGAACGGACGTAATCTTGTTCTTGCCGTTATAATGCACCTTGACCAGACAATAGCAGGCGTCTTTCGAGACGGCCCACTGGGACAAGTAGGAGCCAGCCGTCAGGCTGTCGATGGAGAAGCCTTCCGGCAAGAGGGCTTCTAGGCGCGTGTAGATCTGCTGGTCAATCGCAGAGGCCGTTGCCACAAAATCAGGCAATGGTGTGGAGGACAAAACGTGCGCAACAGGTGTGGGGGTTGCCTGTGGTGTCGGAGTGGTAACGGGCGTCTTGTGTCTTAGAGGAATCAACGGGTTGTGGTGCAGGGCGTTCGTCGCGATGACCTTTTGTGCCGCACGCGTCAGTGCAGTGTAACTCCATCTGATCGCCATGGGATCCAGCTTGTTCTGGTACTGGAAGTCGACGTAAACGGTCGGCCACTCGCCGCCCTGGGCTTTGTGGCAGGTGACCGCATAGGCATACTTGAGTTGTAGCGCATTGAAGTAGGGATCGGCGATCAACGTTTCGCGGAAGTCCGGATTGTTCGGTTGGAGGTTCGGATTGCGTTGCTTAAAGTCGACATAGAGCGCTTTCGATTGTTCGGAACTCAATTCGCGGTGGGGTGACGAGAGAAGATCCTCGATGTATTTGCACCCAATGTCATGTTGGGAGCCGTCCAGACTTTCGAATCGAATCTTGGCGTCTCTGAATGTCAGTGCAACCTGGATGTTTTTTCGTTTGCCGCTTTCATCGAGGCCCACATTCAGGCACACGGAACGTGTCTCGGCTGCGTCAGCTACGGAGACGATCATGCCGGTTTGGCCGTTGAAGAGATCGATCTCGTAACGGTAAGTGTTTCTGACCAGCATGACGCGGTCACTGGGCTCCAGCAAACGACCATTAGGAAAGAGGTGCGCACGGATTTCCGTGTTGTAGTCTTTCACGAGCGAGTTTGTATAGCCCACGATGACTGATGATGCCGAGCCGGAATGGTCGATGTGCTTCAGATAGTGGGAAACGAACTGATCTGGTGATGTTTCTGAAACCGTTGCGCCGTCGCTCTTGAAATCGAATGAGGCGAAGTTCTTGGCCGTGAGCATATCACGCAGCGCGGTCGCGTTGCGGAGAATGGTGTCTCCCTCCTTTTGGCGCACGACGTGGGTCAATTCAGCACTTGGAACCCGTGAGTGTACGTATTTCTCCAAGTATGACTCGTCCAGAGCCGGGGAGAAGTTCATGTCGACGGGTGGCAATTGGGCGCTGTCGCCGACGAAGATGATCTTCTTGCGGTAATCGTTGCCGTCGAAATTGATGTACTCGAGTAAATCGCGGAGCAGGCGGCCGGAGCCGAACCGCATGAATTCGGCCTCGGTATAGACATCGGAGAGCATGGACGCCTCATCGACAATGAAGACGGTGTCGTGCTGGGTGTCGTTGTTGCGCAACTCGAAGTAGAACTTGAAGGTGACGGCACCGTTTTCATCGACCTCCCTGAACTCTTTGAGGCGGTCCAACGCGTAGATCTGTCGATGAATCGTGCTTGCCGGAATCCGATGGCGCTCTTTCATGACATGGGCCGCACGGCCCGTGGGGGCCATGAGGACCGTGGTTTTGTGGCAGGCGGTAAGGTACTTGACAATACCGCCGATCAAAAAGGTTTTACCTGTTCCCGCGTAGCCTTTCAGGACGAAGCAGTCTTGTCGCTCATCGGCGAGGAAGGATTCGATGCTCTGGAGGGCTTGCTGTTGCGAGACCGTGAGGTCTACTCCGGTGAACATGGCGGCGAGTGAGACGGCGGCCGGTTCGGTGATGCCCGTTCTGGCTTGCGGATGAGCAGGCAATTGAGCTGGTAGCGTGGGAGAAGCAACGGTGGCGGTTGTTGTCGGTGTCGTTTCAAGTTGCGGTCCCGGTTGCAGCAGTTCCTTGAACTCCTTGGCGAGAGCTGATGCGCCCAGTATCGTGGCACAGAAACGTTCCAGCGTTTGAATGTCGAGGGACAGTTGCTCAGGATCATGGCCGCGGACAGGCCGGTGGCCGATGCAGCGGTTGCGAACTTGGCGAACCTCATAGATGAGATCCACGCCATCCATGGGTAATTTCAATCCCTTTCGCAAGAATTTGTAGTTACGCTCAAGCACTTTGAGAAGCACATGAACGTCCAAGTCTTCGAGTTGGCTAGAGCCTGAAGAATTAATATTCTGCTGTTCATCCGGATTCAAGACGCCCACGACATTCTTCGACCACCAGTTCGTGCCGGCCTGCCGAAAAAGGTTCGTTTCGAGCAGGCGACAGAGTTCCGAGCCGACCTTGTCCATCAGGGCGATGAAGGAGTATTGGGGATCAGAATGCGTATGTGCGGCGACTGCATTCATGAGGGCTGTTCCATTTTGTCAATTCCCGCGTGGTTTCCCGTAGGGGCGTCAAAACTCTTGGGAGCGGGAAGGAGTTCTGCAATCTCCATGGAGTCGTACCACTCTCTGTAGATACGAACGAGTCGGCTTCTACAAGCGCTGATGAAAAGCCGGACTTCGGGTTCCTTCTTGCGCACGTCATCACCTCTGGAAAAATGCTGCTCATCATCTGCTGTCATGAAACTGGCTGCAAGCAGTTCAGCATTACCTTTGATTTTCTCTTTGGCCAAGGTCATTTGGTCTGAACGGTTGTCCTCGAATGGCCATGCGCGAAGGTTGCCGATGGTGTATCCCCATTGTTGGCACAACCCCATGAAGGGTGCCCAATCTTTCCGATTACAGAAGTACTTGTGCGGCAGGATGTGGTCAAAATCCCACGGGCGGTTATGAGCTTCCCACAGGTCTTTCCGGGCTGGATTGTAATCGCTGAATCTGCTTGCAAGATAGTGGCGCTGCGCATAAAGCAGCAACTCCCGATTTCCTCTGAAGTTCAGCAGGCCCTCCCATTCTCCGTGTTGAACTTCGTTACCGTTGGCATCTGTGTCTTTGTAGATCAACCTCCACCAGTTCCAAACGGCAATATTGACTTCTGGACGCGATAAGAAAGACTCGAGCTCAGCCGGAGTCTTCAAGATGTATACTTCGCCTTTTTCGGTGGCGTTAAGCAGGCCGGCTCGGATATTGGCAACGGAAATATCACCCCTGCAGGCTTCGAAGACGCGGTTGGCCGCTTTCGTCTTGTCCCGGGCAAACCAGTGCAAGAGCGTTGCCAATGCCTGCATCCTTTTGCCCCAGCAAGAAGGTACGGCTGTTTCGTCGGCTCGGCTCGCAAGATGAAGCATGAGGAGGTAGACATCGCGTGATCCCATGCCGATACTGGTGACGTGAACAGGCAGCAGACCTCCGGGGTTGCTGTCTTTATCGTATTTCAGCCACCTGTCGACCGTCGCACACGTCTGACTCAGATCGCTGGCAATGAAGGTTTCGACAGATGTCTTCTTGGCCTCGTTTCCGCGTGCGATTTCACGGATTGCACCGACGCTTTGAGGGCCCGGCAAATTTTGTTTCGCGGTTTTCGCAAGCGCGGTGCGCACACTAAGCGACGCCATACGGGCCGACGGCATGCGGCTCTCGGAAGCCTTGTTGACTGGCTCCTCCAACTCACGCCAGTATGCCTTGATCATCGAGAACGCAAGCTCTTCTCCGTCCAGTTTCGTACCCTGTTGGTTCAGGCGCTGGAAGAGCTGCTCAATGTTGCTGACATCATCAATATTGCTTCCCGACACGCGCTCTTGCTCGGATGCGTCCAACAAGTCATCGGGGGCTTTCAAGGCGATGACCGTTGCGCCGAGTGCTCTTTTCACACCGGCCAGGATGTGGGCTTTTATAATTAGGTTGTCCGTTCTTACGCAGAAGGCCTGTATTGCGGCAGCCCAGCGCAGGTTGCCATGTTGCGCGGCACGCTGAGCCACTGCGCCCCAGAAGTCTTCACCTTCAGCGGCCGACAGCATCAGCCACGACAAGGGCACCGGCGTACGGGCGGAATCAGAACTTGGCCACAATTCAGTTGGTTTCGGGCGCCGATAATCAGGAGATTGAACGTTCAACCCAAGTCGTTTTACCGCGTTACGAATGCAACCAACGTTAAGAGGAGAGGCAGTGTCATTCCGGCTATAGCCCCAAGGATGAGCGGTCGTTGTCGCCCTTATCCAAAAACACCGCGTACTGTTGTTTGCTGCAGGAGGGTCAAGGTCTAGCCATAAGATACAACCCACGCCATCAGGGCGATTCTTTGCGTCTTCACAAAATGGGTCATCGAATCCCAACATGATCGCGTTGCAACGCTGCTGCCCATCCAGAAGGTGGTAGTCGGCGTTCTCGAAAAAAGTTTCTGATACCTTTTTGAGTTGTTTCGAGTATGTCGTTACCACCAACGCCCCGATTGGAAAGCCTCTCAGGATGGAGTCCCATAGCAGCTCATTTTGCTCGGGCTTCCAAACAAGTCCGCGTTGAAGGGCCGGAATCCTGGCACGAACACGTGGTTGAACATCCTTGCAAACTCCCGGTGTCCATGCGGCAATTTCGCGTAATGAAAGAGAGACGGCACCTTCCAATGTATCGGTATTGTCTGACATTGGCTAATCTTCCTCCTTGGCGGCGAGGCCGGTGATGGGGGCAAGGGCTTCGCCAAGTTTGAGGTAGTTGACTTTGACGCCGTCATCCAGATCGATTTCGATACGCTGCTGGGCGAGGGGCAAGAGGGTCTGTCGCTCCCACTCCTCGCACTCGTGCAGGGTCTTGACCAGTTTGTCCAATTCCTTGCGGGCGGCGGTCTTGTCGCGGGCGCTGGTGGCGGTCTCTGCCTGCGTCTGCTCCAGATGGGCGATGCGGCCGCGCAGTTTGTCCTGATAGGGGCGCAGGTAGCGGTTGAGCACGAGGTTGAACGTGTCGCGCGTGTAGCGGTGCAGGTAGATCAGGACGCTGAAGCCCTTGCGGGGACTCTGCACCAGCCAGTAGATGGGGCGTTTCTTGTAGGTCTGGAGGTGGTCCTTGTAGAAATCGGTCAGGAAGTACTTGCGCAGATCCTTGCCCAGCGAGTCCTCGATAAAGCGCAGATTCTGGCGCAGGGTATCATCGCCGAAGGTGACGCGGAGGAAATCGCGCGTGCGTGACGCGATATCGTCTTCGAACCAATCACCGTCCAGAACAGGAATGATGCCGTCCTCATCGGGAGCGAAGGTCAGGTCTTCAACCCGCAAGCCGCAATCGGCAATCTTCAATTTGAACTGCTCAAGCGTGTCACCGGCGTCCGCGAGAATGAGGCCGGGCTTATTCAGCGAGTAACGGCCCATCATGCAGCCGACGGCATAGGAGAGGAAAGCGGCCATGTCCTTGCGGGCGTCGGCGCGGGCGAGGGTGATCTGCTCCTCCGGCACTTCCGGCTGCAACTCGCCTTCGAGGCCGTAGGCGACGATGAAGAGCCGGTTGTTCTCCATCTCCAGCTCCTGCATCCGGCGGATGGCGGCGGTGGTTTGCTCCTCCCAATTCCACCAGCTCGCCTCCAACGTCGCGCCTTTCAACCCCCTCCTCAGCAACGGCAAGTCTTGGAAGTCCCAAGAGGTCTCGGAGTTGTCCCAGTCGGCGCGGGCGATCACTACACATTCTGCAGCGATTTCGGAAAGTTGTTCCTTGGCTGAAGCATCAATCCCTTTGGGAACTGGAAGCGCAGAGACGTTCCTCACTGTCAAATGAAGGGTTGGATTCAGCGCACGAGCAAAGAGGTTGACGACGTTGGTGCAAAGTAAGGTTAACGCGATGACCCTTTCTTCGACGCTGCCAAAAAGACTTGGGCCGGTGGAATCAAAGATGAAACCGGCTGGCTGTTGCCGTCCGGCTGTCGGACCGGTGCCAACCTCAGACCATGTTACGGATGGTTTGAAATATGAGTCGACGTTCTGAATCTGCCTAGATGCTGAACCGTAGAGTTTTGCCGCGAAGGCTATGACCTCACGACCATCATTCTCCCAGTTGATGATGTAATGATTGTTCCCATACCACTTTTTGAATTCTCCGCCTTTGCTGTAGGGAACCCACTTTTTCGCTGTCTTGAGCGCTACATCCGCGTTTTGACAATTGAAAGCGATTTGATCGTATCCTACCTCTTGCCACCGCCGCAGAAATCTAGCGTTGTCGCTGCTTGTCATTCCTTTCTTTGGGACACACACCGAGCCAAGAGGTATTCCATCGCTGAACGCCATTGTTCCTGCAGCAGATAGCCAATATGCAACAGGCGCTCCTGGCAACTGGCTGAACGACGAGCTTGATCCCCTGAAAACGTATAGGGGTGATGTTTCCCGCAGGAGACGCAGGAATTGGTCGCTTTTCTCTGCTTCCGATCGTCCTTCAGTAAGGTCGATGTATTTACCTGTTCTGTCTTGAGGTACGGTTGCCGTCATTACGAAGGCAACCGTCTGCACGACTTCGCCGGAGATACTGTCAAAAGCGCGAGGGCCGAGGTGAACGAGGCTGCTGATCAAAGACTCCTGAAAGAGACGCCGCCGAAAAGCCTCGAATGATCCGGTGAACATCCACGCCTGCATCGTTACCATTCCCACCGATCCGTCCTTTAGAACAAGATCGTGTGAGCGTGAGATGAACATCGCAAATGTGTCGGCCTTGCAGTCTTCAAAGCGTTCCTTTGCTAAGGCCTTGAGTTTCGCGTTCATCGAGTATGGCCCCATATACGGCGGATTGGCCACGGCGACGTGATACCGCTGGGTGAGGGCCTCGGCTTGTTCGAGAACTCGCAGTACTTTGAGGTGCGTCGAGGCGACCATTAGGTCGCCAGTTGAAAGTTGAGAGTTGAAAGTTGAGAGTATGTTTCTAGCTGAAACGATGTCGGATTCGGACAGGCAGGGCTGGATGAGCGAGCCGAAGTTCTTCGCCTCCTCAAACTGGTGGAGCAACTCAGGAAAGGATGAAGTATGGGGGATAAAGGTTGAAGAGTTGACTCCGATGGCCTTGAAATAGGCGGTCAGTTCGCCTTCCTCGAAACACACGTCGCGTATCTCGATGATATTGGGACGGACGAAGTGTTCCGGCTGGAAGAAGCGACGGGATTTTTCCCGGGCCTTGAAGACGAGGGCCAACTCGGCAAGTTGGGCGGCACGGGGGCAAATCTCCAGTCCGAAGAGATTGTGTTTCAAGATGAGGCCGGGTATCTCGTTGGATGCATAGCCTGCCTCCTCGTAGATCAGGTACAGAAGGTCGAAAGCGTAAGTGAGCATGTGCGCGCTGCCGCAGGCGGGATCGCAAAGGCGGATTTCCTCGGGTTTGGTGATTTTGAGGAAGTCGGTTTCGGATTCGCCCTCGATGTAATAGGGCATGTGCTCCCGCAGCCGGGAGTTGGGGCGGTTGAGAAGCCAGAGGCGGCCGAGGGAGTTTTCCACGAGATAGCGGACGATCCAGTGCGGGGTGAAGAGCTGGGTGACGGCGGGGATGTCCTCCGTGGGCACGGCGATCTTGCGGGCCATGACCGTGTCTTTCTTTTCTGAGATGTAGAACTGGTAGAGCCAGCCGAGAATCTCGACATTGGCCCGCTGCCCGTCGCTGCAATCGCCGTCGCTGATCTCGGTGCGGAAGCCGTGGACCACGGAGTGCTCGGTTAGGAGATCGTCGGGCAGGAGCAACTCGGTCTCGTCATCGAGCCGTTCAAACAGGTTCGACAGCAGGACGTTGTAGTAACGGCAGGCTGCGAGGACCAGGTGGCGGTAGACCTCGCCCTGCGGGTCACGGGATGGGATGGTGCCGTCGAGCAGGCTGTTCAGGCGGGCCGGGTCGGTGAAGGGGGCGAGATCGGCGGGCAGGGAGCCGCTGCGGGCGAGCTTGAGAAGCTCGGGCTGGGTCTCGGCGGGTGTGGCCGGGGTGAGGATACGGGCGCGGAAGGGATGCCAGCCGTGGGCATCGAGGAAGCGGAGAGCGGCGAAACGGTTGAACCAGGTGTAGGCCACGCGCTCGACGAGGCCGCTGCGGTCTGAGAGCGCCAGCTTGCGCAGGGAGGCGACCTGGGGCGCCAACGTGGTGAGCAGGTCCGGCGTCTGGGCGGAAAGGACGTAGTCGAGCTTGCGCGTGACCGCCTCCATGAGCTGGCGGCGGACGGCGGGGGCGAAGGTTTTGAAGGCGGAGGTGTTCATGGAGAGAAAGGAGGAGTTAGGAGTGAGGAGTTAGGAGTTGGGGGAGAGGCGCGATAAGCGGAGTGAGCGCGAAAGGCGGAAAGAGCGAGATGAAACCGCGAATGGGGCGAATGTTGAGAAAAAAGTTTTTGACAGGATGGCAGGATGGACAGGAGACGCCTCAATGCAGAGGTGCTGAGCTTGGGGAGTGTGTGGGGGAGCTTTGTTCATAGGCTAATCATTGTCTTTGAGATAATGCTCGCGTACCCATTGGAACTCGATGATCGAGATTCCAGACGCCGAATCATTGGTTGACTTATCATCTTGTTCGGGAACGAAAGGAGGCTGGCTGTCACTAGTGAATGGATTCAAATGAGGTAGTCCTTGACGATCAAATGTCGAATCAAGAACCGAGATCATGTTCGACTCACCACTCAAGAAACAAGCGACGATGTTAGTTCGTTTAGAAAGAACTCCATTTGTGGATGCAAGTTTTTCCGAAAGATTAACATCAGTGCTTGCGACAATGAGATCCTCGATGACACGATCCCAATCTTGATTATTACCTCTTGGCGAGGTATACGGTTTCCCAGCGTAACCCAGAATGAAGTCGATTAGTTCGTCTTCAAATGTCTGATAATGTGTCAGTTCTGGTAGCGATGGGTGAGCCGTCCATGCCAACGGCTCTTTTGGCTGTGGGTAAGCATTGAACAAGAGGTATTTGCATCCGTCGTAAACGTCGAGGCCGGTTATGTGGCGATGTTTGTCAATAGTCGAAGTTTTTAGATTAAGGTATTCAAAACGAGGCTGATTCGCATACAGATGGTGTTGGTTCTTGTTGTCCGGTGTAGTCGGTACTTGTTTGGTCTTTTTTGCTTGCAGCATAATTGCGCGTTGGTCGCCATTTTCGCCTTTGACGAGCAATAAGAGGTCCCCCAACTCAATCGACTTCTGGCTGGTATCGGGGAAATGTGGAAACTTAACTTTAGGCCGTTGATGGATAAAGATGCCGCCAACGCTGAGCTTACAGATGCCTCCGATGTTACTTCTAATATTGGCTTTGTTAACCCAATTCGGGATACAGTAGACGAGCCTTGCCACTAAATTTGGTTCGGACAAACTAATATCTTCACATGCGTGCTCCAGAGCTGACGCAACTGCTGCACAGAGTTTCGAATGTTCGAAAGGATCAACCGTGTTTCTTGTGATTTTCATCGGCGATGGTCTCCATCTCGATTACAGGCTGATACGGTTGCCTTTGTCGAGTTCGGCTTTGGCGGAGGTGCGCAGTGCGGCGAGCCACTGGTCGAGGTCGGCCTCGGTGGCGATGATGGTCAGGCCGCACTGGGGGCGCAGGCTGGCGGCGGTCGTGTAGCGGACCGCTACGCGGGGTGCGGGTGGCGGCGTGCCTAAGCCCGTGTCTGCGGCGGGTTTGTGGGACTCGGCGGCCAGGCGGGAGGTCAAGTCGAGCTGGGCGGGATAGTCCTTGGAGGTGTAACGGTGCAGCCGGTCGCGGATGCCGGTGACGAAACGGGCGGACTGGACGCTGGCAAGGGCCTCGCGGGAGAGGGCGAGCACCTGGGCGCGGGACGGCTCATCGAGCGTGTGGAAGTCCTCCAGGGCCTGCAGGCGGGCGGCGTAGTCCTCCAGGGCGATGACCGCCCGGTCGCGTTCGGCTTTCAGCATGCCGGTGATGTAGCCGCGGAGGTTCGTGACGGCGGTTTTGGCTGCCGGAACGGTGCTCCCCCGGTACGGGTTGGGCGAGGCGGCCAGGTCATGCAGCGGCTGAACATCCACATGGGGGAGTTCGGGGAAATTGGCGGACTCCTCGCGCAGGAATGCCGTGGCTTCGTCGTAGGCGGAGCGCTGCGGGCCGTGCATGAAGGCCTTGATCGGGGAGATCAGGTCGTCCTTGGCAGTCAGGAGGTCTTCATCGAACTCGGTCAGGTGGGTGAGCAGGAAGGTGTAGTCCTTCTCGGCGAGTTTCGAGATTTTGTCCACGACGGGGCGCAGTTGCTCCAGAAACGCGTAACGGCCGGACTGGTCGAGCAGGAGGGTGAGGTCGCGGGCCTCGGCGGCGAGGGCCTCGGAGGTGAGCTGGGCCGCGGAGCGGGCGTCCGCGCCGGTGTTGGCGCGGTCAAAGAAGTCGTGGTGGAATTTTTTGAGGGCGTTGACCTGGGCGGCGTTAAACTGCTCCTGCAGGCGCACGCGGACACTGCCATGCTGGCGGGTGTTCTTCAGGAGCTCCCACGCTTTGCGCGCGTCCAGCAGCTCGGGGTTGCGGAGTTCGACCTTGCCCATGCGGAAGAGCCGGCTGACGTGGATCAGAACGGCCATCGGGTACCAGCCGTAGGGGCGGCGTCCAAAATACCGGATGATCTCTTCGACGGAGGTGCGCTCGCCCGTGTTCTGATTGCGCACGACATAATTGAGGATCTCCTGCTCGGCTTCGGAGGGCGGCATAGAGCCGCTGGTGAGGAAGTCATCGGGATCGAGCAGGGTTTTGGAGAGCAGGGCCTCGTCGTAAACACCCTTCAGCATGCGGAGGGAAGGATAGGCGAAGGAGATGAGGTTCTGGCAGGCCTTGTAGAAACGGTTGCGCGGGTCGCCCTCGCCCACGGTGTCGAGCCGGGAGCCGTTGAGGTAAAGCGGGACTTTGCCGAGATACTCGCTGGCGAGGGCCAGCATGGCGGTGCGGCGGATGCTGTTCTGCTGGCGGCGCTGGTCGAGGATGGCCCGGCGCGTCTCGTCTCCGCCGCCGGAGTTCTGCTGGACGAATTTTTCGGTTTTGAGGAAGAGGCGGGCCTGATCGATCAGGCGGAGGTCGGAGGGCATGACGGCCAAGAGTTCGGTCTTGCCGGTGTTCTGCGCGGCGAGGGTGGCGGCGTCGCTGTGGTTGGCGTGTTCCGTCGTGATGATATTGATGGCGATGTCGGCATCGTGGCCGATGCATTGGTCATCGAGCTTGCGGGCATAGGCATAGTCCTGGCCGTTGCCCTCGTAGCGGATCTTCTGGTCGCGCAAGACGTCCTGGAAGAGGGTTTTGGAGAGCAGGTCCGCGACCTGCGACTCGTCGATCTCGGTGTTCTTGATCTCGTTCTCGACGTCCTTCTCGGTGTCGGTGAGAAACTCGTACTGCTCGTTGTTGCGCTGGAGGTAGGATTGGCTTTCCAGCAGGGCCAGCGCCTCCCGTACCGCCTTCTCGTGCGCGCGAATATCGACCGCGGGAGAATCGATCAGGAGGATGGACACGTTGCGCACGGTGGACTTGAATTCGCGCACCCATTTGAGCAGGAAGAGCGCTTTCAGGATCCGCAGGGGCAGCCCGTCTTCCAGCTGACGCTCCGCCAATTTGATCGTGCTCTGCATGTTGCCGCGGATGGAGGCGGCGATGCCGTCGTACATCAGGTCAAAGGTGGCGAGCCGTCCGACATCGGCGGTGCGGACCGCCTTCGCCACTTCCTGGAAGACCGCCAGCATGGAACGCTCGCCGACGGAGAGGTACTTGCCGGTGAAGACGCCGTGTTTGGAAAGCTGCTGGATCGCGATCTGGAAAAGTTCGAACTGGTAGGTGTGGAAGGGATAGAACTTACAGAACTCGTCGCTGCCGCGCCAGCCGTTCAGATGGATCGAGCCGTCGCCGAAGCGGAAGAGCGTCTGGAGGTTTTCCTTCTCGCGGTCGAAAATGGCGGTGAGGATTTCCGGCTCGTCCTCCTTCTTGGCGAGAAGGCGCTTCTGGATGACTTCGCGGACGTCGGCGCTGGCGAGGGTGAGCTGGGTTTTGAAACGGCCCATGATCTTGGTGATGTCTTGGGCCTGCATGTTTTTGAAGGTGCCCAGCACGCCTTCGAGATCGGCCTGAGAGGTCACGAAGACCCAGGCCTTGCCGCCGCAGACGGTTCCGAGGGTTTCAGCCACGGTCTGGAGATTGAGCATGAGCTTGGAATCCTGGCCGATGAACTGGCCGATCTCGTCCACGAAGAAATTAAGCCGGAAGCCCGGTGTCTGGCGGGAGATGTAGTCTTTGACCATCTGCGCAAAACTCTCGATCGAGACGCGGTAGTCGTCGCGGACCTGGCGCATCAGGTTGGAGGCTTCGGTTTCGGAGACGCCGAAGTGTTCGGCATAGGCCCGGCCGAAGGCACCTTTGCGGGCGGTCGCGAGCGCCTCCCGGTCTTTCTCCCACGGGGTGCCGTTCACACGGAGGTAGGTATCCTTGAAGGGGGTGAAGTCGCCGCGCACGTCGAGGTCGTGTTCGAAGCGGGCGATATAGCCCTGTTTGCCGTAGTAGCCCTGCAGTTCGTTCAGGACCTTGACGAACACTTCGAGGATCGGGGCGCTGTGGTCGCCGCCGATCCCGTCGAATTTCTGGTCGATGTTGAACAGGATGCTGCGGGAGGGAATGAGCGAGGCGTTGCGAAGGTCGGCGCGCACGATCTCGTCTTCGATCTTCGGCAGGATGATGTCGGCCGGCTTGCGGCCGTCCGGCAGCGGGTTGGTGTCGAGCACCATCGAGAGAATCTTCAGCAGGTGGGATTTGCCCGAGCCGAAGAAACCGGAAATCCAAACGCCGTTGGCGCTCAGCTCATTCAGATAGCGGTCGCTGAAGATGCCGAGGCCTTTCGACACGTCGCGGGTGACAACGTATTCCTCCAGTTCGGTCTGGAGGTTGCGCATGTCGTCGGCTTTGATGACGCCGTCGATGGGCCGCTCGACAGGTTTCAGAAACAGGTCTTGGATTTTCATAGGTGGGTCAGATCCGGAAGTGATCGAGGTTGGTGGCCCGGTAATAGGGGTTGTTGATTTTGGGCGAGGGGATTGAACCGAAGAGGCGGAGATGCGAGCCCCCGTCGGGATCCTGCACATATTCGCCGGGGAAGAAGATGACCACGGGGTGGCGCAGCATGGCGGGCTGCAGCGACTCCAGAATCGTGTGTGTCCGCAGGAAGGGGTAGACCCTGCCGGCGCCGGTGAGCAGGGTCAGGCGGGTGCCCTCGTCGCCCATGGCGCTCACCAGGCGGGGAATCAGGTGTGTCTGCGGGTCGGAATAATTCTGCAGCGTCTCGAAAAGCTCCCTTTTGTCGAAGGTCGGCTCATCATGCAGGAGATCGTCGAGCAGCTTGTGCTCCTCCAGTTCTTCGAGCACCAGATCGAAGAGATCGATCACCTTGAGCGTGATGCCCGTATTGCGCAGGCGTGCGGCCAGGCTATCGATCAGCCTTCTGGCCGCATCCTCCTTGGCGGGATCGTAGGTCCGGATGAAAAGGGGCACCTCGTTGGCGAGCCCCTTCATGGACAGGAAATCAGGGTGGCTGAGAATGTGGACCAGGTGTTCTAAGTCAAAAGCCATGATATGGTCCTCTTATCGAGCTGATTTCGGTGTCGGGGACAAGAAAGCCGGCCAGCCACCTGCGGTCATCCGCGATGATCGCGTTGAGGGCATCGTGCGGGATCACGGGGCGCATGAGACGGTTGTCATTGGGCGATTTGGCGAGGATGCCTGCCTCACGCAACATGGTCAACAGCACGCGCCTCACTTTGGCCTGTGTTGCCGGTTTGATCGCGAGCAGTTCAGGATGGGCCGCGCTTTTGACGGTGCAAAAGGTCTCATAGTCGGAGGGGCGCAGGACAGGGTCCAGCGCCTCCAGCTTGGAACGAAGCACTTCGGAGGTGAAGTCAAAAACGAAACCGCTGCTTTTCAGCATGGACAGCCAGGCGATCGCGGCACGGCTGTCGGACGGGGCGGATGCAAGGATTTCGATCTGGGGCAATGTCAGTGTCCTGACGCGCTGACGGAGTTCACGCTCCATGCGGATACCGCTGGAGGCCGTACGCGACTGAAGGGCGTTCCCTTCAAGGATGCGCATCTTGGCAAGTTCCCAATCGCGACAGGCCAGATAAGCTTCAGCGACAATTCTGGCCAGTTCCGGCCGCAGCGAGGATGCGGTAAAACTCAGATTGTATCTGTCGGCCATTAACCCGCGATTCGATCCCTGCTGCAAGGCTGTTTTGTCTCTTTTCGGCATGCGGCATTCCGTCAAACTTATGCTCGTTCCCCATTGCTTCGAACCGTCATCCCTGCGATGCGTCAAACATCGACAAACACGCATATGCACTCAGGCTGCGATACACGGTCATCTTGGTCGAACACCTTAACATTGAAGGGGGGTGAATGCGAGGGTAAAATGGGATCGTATCTTGACGCCAGCCAGACACGGCCCATTAGGCCGCGAGTCCGTTCAACGACACAGATGCGACTGCCTACCTGTGTCTGACGCCAGACACCGACAAACCGGCAGAGTGCCCGGTCAGGTGCCGCCATTGAGCATGCGCAGCTTAATCTCAAGAAACTTGCGCCGAAGGTCACCGCGCCAGCCCGAGAGGTCGTGACCGCCGTCGAACCAGACCACGCTCTTGCCGTGGCTGAGGGCACTTTTCAAGGCGTAAGGCCAAGAGTTTCTCCCGGCTTCGGCGAGCGGAAGATTCAGCGTGCCAGACTCCGTGAGTCTTTTATAGCGTTTCAAGGCCGACTTAACCGTTTTTTGAGAAAACACCTGGTCGCTGTTGCCGCAAAGCAGGTGAATCTCGCGGGGATGCTTGACGGTGTCTGCATAGTGCGCAGGATTTAAACGGTTTCTCCAATAGTCATCTGCGGGAGGGATCGTCTTGAAGAGCCCTTGTATAGCATCAAGTGCTTCCGGAACCGTCTCAAAAATGAGACCGCCAAGCAGTGATGTCATGCTGAAGGCACGTTTGCCGCTGGTTTCAGCAATGGAACCAGCGGGTTTGATCGGGTTTTCTTTCGGTATGCCGAGTAGTTCGGGTATGCCGACGAATGCGAGTAGTACGTCACTGAACCCAGTCGCGTTGAATGCGAAGGCGGCGGTCTGAGCGCCGAAACCTACGCCGGTGAGCACGGTCTTCCGTGGGCGGATGCCGAAATCTTTTGCCAGAAATCGTTGCGTAAGCCACAGGTTGCGGGCTGTGACTCGCTGCAGGTGATAGGTAAACGGTCCCCCCATGTTCTGCGCGCCGCATTTGTTTTCGATATTACGCACTGCGGCAGCGAAGTCATTATCAATATTGCTTGGCAAACCATTGTCCATGTCAGCACCGAATTTGCAGATGCCTGTCATTGGAGTGTCGATTGCCACCATTCCATATCCGGAGTCCAGTACGGTCGGAACCATACAGGAGTTGCTGCTGAAGTCCTCGCCGGTGTCGGCTAGCGTGTACACCATCGGGGTGTTGGGTCCTGAATCGGGTGGCAGGAAGATGGCGACTCGGACTTTTGCGAGTGCCGTTTCATTCAATTCGGTCTGGCCTTCGATGAACGTGTAGGGGGCAGTCATTTTGTATAGCCACCCGCCACGACCTTCCCACGCAAACTCGCCAGGGCCGCCCTGAAGGTCCCAGATGGGTCCGGTGCCTGCCAGCAAATGGTCCGACTGATGAACGAGATCAACAGTTGTAGGCTGAGCGGGCGAAGCTGTGTCAGGGCCTTGGGGATTTTCCGCGCTCGCAGTTGGCTCCTCTGCGGGCTCGTCTTCTTTTGCGGGCTCGGTTTTGGGCTGGGTCTTATCAGCCGCCGCCTTCTGATATGCGGCCCACGCATTGGCGGCGTATCCGGGATCTAACTGCTTTTCAAGAATGGTTGAGGGCCGTGCGGAATCAGATTTGCCGGTAATGGGTTCCATGATGGAGTCCCAGAATGATTTGCTCGGCTTGTCTTTAACAACAATCCGCCATCCGTCACCGCCAGCAAGGGGACGGCAGAAGACTGCGAACTCGCCGCACTTCGACCTTATGTCAGGATCGTGCAGCCAGACGATGCACCCTCCTTGGAACAGGCTCCGCCGTCCGATCATGCGGGGCACCTCGGGAAGGCTCTCGGCGGGTTTTCCCATGATGTCGCGCAAATAGTCGGCGTCGGTGAAGCCGTCCTCATCAGAAACCGGGTAACCGAGAAAAGATCTTTCCCCGTCGCGCTTCTCCCATTCGGACCTGATGCCGCCGCGGGTTTCGAATGCGCCGACATCCGGGTGCCAGTGAATTGACGACAGCATGCCAGACCGATGCTTATATGTCCGGTACCTGCCCGCGCCGTCGGTACAGGCCTGTTCGTTATGGGTCGGAACGCCAAGAAAGCATTCGTGACCTCCGATTTCGGCATACTTGATGTCGATGGGGCTGTGGGAGGTCGCTCGCGGTACCTTGGACACACGCCCAAGCTTTGAGGCTTTTCTTAGAATCTTTGCCAGATCCACCTTCATGGCCGTCGCCGATGCGTATTTCAGCTTGCAGGCCTTACAGATGATCTTGTTGAGGGCGGGGAACAGATCTGAAGGCTGTTCGCATAGGATGGTGGGCACGGGCAGGCCAACCTTTAAGACATCGCCGCCAACCGCAGCAAAAAGGGTTTTCCCGAAAGCGTACAAGTCGCCGCTGGTATCGGTGACTCCGTCGGGTGGGCTGAAGCCGCGAGAAATCACGATAGACATGTTGGGTTTGGGTTCAGTGATCAGCCCGATGTCGCCCAGCACCGGATTCCCATGCAGGTACACGATGTTATCGGGTTTGATATCACGATGTACCAAGCCGTGTTCATGCAGAAAACAGAGCGCGTCGAGAACGGGAATCAAGGTTCGGATGGCGCATGTGACGGACATGGCGCCGCCGTGCGAACGGATGGCCTCAGCTAGCGATTTCGGCTGGTAGGCATCTGGATCGAATGGTCCGTCTTCCTTGCTGTCGGCAAGCGGCATCGTGTAGTAGAAGAAGCCGTCGCCCATGCCGACGTGCAGGATCTGAAGAAGATGCGGATGCAAGCCCGAGATAGGACGATGTGCGCGGATTGATGCGTATTCGCGCTCGTACTTGTAGTTGTCGCCAAGATCCGAACTTTTTACGACTTTGAGCGCGAAGGGTATCCCCGTGACGTCGTATGCGAGATAGACGCTGCCGAATCCCCCGCGCCCGATGAGGCTGATACAGGTGTAGTCGGGAACGTCTGGCAGTTCAGCATGGAGTGCGGGGGTGGAACCGTGCGATTCCGCCTGATCTTCCTGTGGCTCGGTCATGGTTATGCGCTATTTGGAGGATTTTACCTTCTTCTTTGCCGCTGCTTTTGGACGTTCGAATTCCTGTGTCCTGAATCTGTCTAGGTCGCGCCCCAGTTCACGCCCCATGGCATCCAGTTCCTCATTGTACACTTTCCCCACACGGTGGCGGGCAATGGAGACCTTGTTTGGAGTAATTCCAAGAGATTTACAGACTTTAGCCACGTCCATTTTCCGTAAGAAAGAACTGTCGAATATTTGGTACTGGATGGGGGAAACGCGTGCCGCAACCCTTTCGAGTACCGACTTTGCGATTTCCAGTTCCTCCCTGACACAGACATCCGTGGCCGGAGTCGCGCTCTTTGCCCCTTTCCCGCCACGCAACCTGGCCACGGCGGAGTCAGACACCGGCCGCTCGACTGGTTTGGTCGTATCTGACTTTGTTTTTGATGTGTCTGTGGCGTGGGTGTCGGTGTTTTTGTCTTTATTTGGACGTTTCGGGCAACACACCACATCGGGGTCTAAGCCATAACTGACGACACGTTTCTCATTTTGAATCCTATTCCTAATCTTAGTTGCGGCCTTGTTGTGTGTGATCTTGCCCAGCCATGAGTGGAACTTTCCTTTGTCCTCTTCATACCTTTTTATCTGAAGCAGAACGTCATGTTTGATTTCGGCGACAACGTCTTCCACCTCTTGTGAGCGCAGGTTTTTTCCATGACAGATCGCCCTGACGAAGGGCTCGAACGTTTCCCAGAACGCTTTGAACGGCAGGGTCGTAGGCGAACGCTTAAGATCCGCAATCAGCACCTTCTTGGGCGGCGTGGTCTTGGGTGAATTACGCGTCTTCTTGATATTTGCGGAGTCTCTCTCATCCGGCAACTCGGACATCAGCGCATCTTCACTTCCCGTGTCCACGTCACCGCTTATCTCTGAATCCGTTGTGCCGGATTCGTCAGCATCAACACCGCGCTTGGTCTTCGCCATATCCGTGTCTCCCCCCGAGTTAAATAGCAGTATCTGAGAACTGTACACAATCAGCGCCGGGAGCGGCAAGACAGCAGTGAAAAACATTTTTCGAAAGTCTGAAAGAACCGGGCCTTGCGTTGCGAACAGTCTTATGTCGGGACCAGCAACTATGGCGGTTGCGGTCACCTCAAATAAAGATTCGCGAGAGTGAAAGATGCGAGAGTCCCATTGCGAACAGTCTATTGCAGGGCACGCTCGCCACAACGGTGACGGCCCCCAGGTAAAGGAGAAAGTTCAGTGAACAGAAGCTGTGAGGGAGAGGTAAGAGTCTATGCGTTCGATAACATCGCTGGACCCGTCTACAGGGCAGAGCATGCCACGGCTCAGGAAGCGGTGTCGCTGGCAAGGGGACGCGAACAGCCCCAGGTCATCGAGATCCTGGTGTGGCCGTATCCGGAGCAGCGGGACCGCAGGCCCGTGCTGCGGGCGTACTACGCCTTGAACCTGCCGCAGGCTGCGGCGCGTGCCGTGGAGATCGAGATCCGGTTGCGCGAGCAGGATCTGAGGGCCGTACTCGCCACCATCAGGCCGGCTACCGCTGAAGAGACCGAACTGTTCTTCCTGGCCCATGACGCGTTGGAGCAGGGGATGCCGGAACCCGTGCCCGAGACCAGTCTTCTGTGGTCTCCGCCGCGTGCGGCGTCAGACACGCAGGGAACTTCGGTTTTGTCACGTATAAGCGGCAACCTGAAAGATTTGCCGCAGTCACTGCGAACTATTCTTAGCGGGCTCGGATCACGGAAAAATAATTTCTGGAATAGTGAAAGATCCGAGCCCCAGGCTGCGAACAGTCTTATGTAGGGAACCTCAGCCAAGGTGGCTGCGGACCTCAATAAGTAAGGAGAGAAGAAAGATGAAAGCGAAGAAGGAAACCACGGAACCGACAGGTACGTGTGAGGAGACGGAAAAGGTCGTTGCCAAGGCAGCGCGTGTTTCATTTGCAGATGCCGAGATGCTGGCTAGGGAACTCGGGCGTCCGCACCTAGCCGATCTGCTGGTGTGGCCTTATCCCGACGGCAATAACCCGTTGCCGATACTCTTGGCCTACTGCGGTGAGGACCGGCAACAGGTGATGAAAAGGGTTGAGCATGCAAAGACCCGGTTTCGACTCTTGGGTGCGCGTTCAGAGGTGCTGGCAGTCAGGCCTGTGGACATGGAGGAAATGAGGATGTTTTGCCTCGCCCTAGAAGAACTGGAAACCTGGAAACATCTGTCAAATGCGGGCGAGTTGCTGGCCCTCCTGAGCGCACCGTTACCTTCGGCAAAAAAAGACGCGGCGGCGCAAACCGCTTTCTTGGGTGCGTTCGCTCAAAGAGTTTGTGAATAACTACATTCGGCGGCGCGAGCGCGTTCTGTTGCCCGAAGAATTACTCGAGGAGCCGGCTGAGGATAGCGAGTCGGAGGGAGCAGCGGTTTCTGCGGACCCTGAGTCCGGAAAGAAAAAAGCGCCTGGCCGCAGAAAGAGTGAAAGATCCGAGCCCCAGGCTGCGAACAATCCCATGGAAGGAGGCGTTGCGATGAAACCGTGACAACGACTTGGCGACGACTTGGAAACGTGACGCCCGCGCAGCCGGAGCGGGCGTCACTCAAATCAGGACCGGCGAGAAACAACACGACAAACAAAGGATGATAATGAATAAGAAAAGTAAAAAGTCAACTGCCGGTCGCGATGTCGGCATATCAGAAATCGAGTCCGCCCTCTTGGAACGGCTCATTGAGGAACCTTGTTCGCTTTGGCGGTTTTCGCACGATCTGCTGCGAAAGACGGATCAGGTTCATCAGTGCAGCGAAGTCCGTCATGACTTGGGGAAGCACACGGTGTCCCTCAGCGTAGATCCTTGGCCGTGGCGGGCAATCGGCACTGTCAAACTGGCGGAAGGCGGCACCGGGGAAACGGGGCGGCCTGAAGAGCACAGGCTTACTGTCGATATGCCATTCGTTTGGATATCGGCAGTGTCACCTTGGGATACTGAGGAATTCCGCAGGCGCGGGCCGACGACGCCGTCGGTGCTTGAGGCCGTCATCCATCCCAAGTCCGTAACCGGTGTTTTTGAACGCCGCTTCTACTGCGGTCTCAATACAGTCAGGCTTATCGACCGCGCGGCCGATGACAAGGTGATGTTCGAGAACCAAGGCAAGGGTTTTGAATACATCGGCATCAGGCCGATTGAGACTCAAAGTGAGTTCGAGCGATTCAGCCAAGACCTGGCGGGATTCCGGAAGCGCTGGTCCGCAGGCGAGACCAGAGCCGGCAGTGGTGGCGGGAAACCTTCGGGCAAGGAGCCTGTTGGGGAACGCAAGGGAAAGGCGCTTCGAAGCCTCTGGCGCGCCTTCTTTGCGCGGGATGTGGCAGTGACTGCATGCGATTTAGGCGAGCAATTTCGGGACGACGATCCGCTTCAGGCAATGGTTTACCGAATCGGCGTAGATCTGGCAATAGGCAATATCGCCGTAAACGCTGACACCGTCTCGCAACTGCCCTCATCACAGGGCGCTGGGGCCAGCGGACTGGCCGACGACGGTGTCCGCGACCCGACTTCCCCCAATGAAATCGTGAAACAAGTTCACGACACCGTTGTCAAGGGCGTGCAAGGCATGGTGGGCCAGCCTAGGCACGGTGCCAGCAGGCGAGCGCGGCTTGCGATGCAGGCGTTACTGAAAAAAGACGTTTCAGTCGGGGTCGCTACGTATTGGACCGTGCTGTTGTTGCCGGGGCGCGAATGGCCTGGCGTTAAATCGCCCTTGCAAATGTACTGCGCCAGCATGGCCGTGAGACGGGCCGATGGTGGCGGCGACTGGCAGATCCGTGAGTACTTCGCGTACGACTCCCGGGTTGCGGTCAGCCGCATGATGCTCGATGTGAGCTGTCTCGGCTCCGCCGGGAGGAAGGTTGTGGGGCTGGGCGTCTACAGGGCGTCTGCCGACCAGGTCGCGAAGGTTTCGGCACTGGTCGAAGAAACCTTGAAAGAGACCGCCGGGTCTGCGGTGGGCGCCGCAGCTGGGCAGGGGCTGGATGCGCATCCCGAGCCGGGTCCCGAGGCCGAGCATGCGGCTGCTGTTGCAGAAAAAAGTTAAGAAAGAGTGAAAGATTCATACCCTAGGCTGCGAACAGTCTTGTGTGAGGGCATGAAGGTCTCAACGAACCCAGAGGTTCCCCACACGTGACGCTTACCAGCCGGAGCAGGCGTCACGCACAAACGATCCGGCGGAATACGAGAGCACAATGAGCGACAAGAGCAGCGTTTCAACAGCGGTCTCGGCGGGTGCCGGAACCGCGACGAGTGAAAACCACGAACAAACCTGCCCCGAGGCAGGCAAGGAGGAGACCATGCAAAACAAAGACGGTAACACGTCCGCAGCCAAGGTTGCGGAGGCACAGCCCCAAAAGGCTGCGAGTGCAGGGGCACAGGCAGATGCCGATGCCGATGACCTGAGCCCCGAAACGAAAGCCGACCGCGATGCCGTGACCGGTGCCAGGGGCAAGTCAGGCAAAGGCAAGAAACCGGCCAAAGCTAAGAAGCCGGTAACAGAGCCGAAACCCGACAAGACCGCCGTGGTGTTGTATTTCAAGGACCTGATGGTCAGCAAATGGAACCGCAGCTACGGTGTCGGACTGAATCCCGAATATATCAAAGCACTGGCTTCCGACATCCGCAAGAATAAAGTCATCCACCCCGTGACCGTCGCCAAAAACAATGGTCCGGACGGCCCGCATTTCGTAATCCTCGCCGGTGCCCATCGGGTCGAGGCGCTGCGCGAGATTCGAGGTGCCGAATCCGGCTTGAAGAGCAATGAGTTCAAGATGCACGAGAAGCTGGATGAGAGCAACTCCAAGTGCATGGCCTACAGCGTGGCCGAGAACTCACACCGTTACCAGACCTCTGCGATCAGCAACGCCCGGTACGCGGTGCGGATGATGAACGAGGACGGTATTGACCAGAAGACACTGGCCCCGTTGCTCGGATTGCGTCGCGAGGTCGTCAACCGCCTCGCCAAGCTCGTGGAGTGCTACGAGAAGCTGCCGGAGTGCTGGCAAAAGGACCTGAACTGGTCCGCCAGTACCGCCAAGAAGGATGATAAACCCAGGATCACGCTCTCGCACTGGGTCGAAGTCGCGGGACGCATCGGCGACGGCGAGGTAGATGCGGCCGTGCTTGCGATCATGGAAAAAGCGTACAAGAAGAGTTTTTCTGCACACGTATTGCGGAACGCGCTCAAGGCCTTGGCGAAGGCATCCGATGAGGATGCTGAAGTCAAAGGCATGTCGGAGGAGACCAAGGCGTCCCTGGCCGACAGCAAACTCAGGAAGCAGCTCCGCGAAGCCTATGAGAAGGCGAAGGATAAGGATCCGGCGCGCGCCGAAAAACTCCGGCTCTCGCTGGAATGCATGGGCGAGGTAGTCGCCGACAAGGATGCAGCGGCTGAATCTGCGCCTGTGCCTGTGACGGAGACCAGCGCCGAACAACCGGCGGCGGCTGAGGCCACAGAGGCCAAGCCCACGGCCTAAACGGGGCAGGGGCGGCGCACAGGGTACGGTGCTCTGTGCGTCCGCCCGTCTTCAAAACGAAAACGCGAAGTCCTGCCACGGGGCAGGCAAGGAGCAATATGAAAAAAACGAAAAACTCAATGTCCGAAGGGACAGCATCTGCAGCGGTGTCTGCGGAGGCGCAGCCTGAGGCGGCTGCAAATGACAGGGTTCAGGTTACTGGCGCAACCACGGCCTCGGCAGTCCATAAGCGGGTTGAAGGTGGCGGCTGCCATGCCAAGACTGCAAAGGGCAAGAAAACCGATATCCAGGTGCTGGTCCCGTTCACCACCATGACGGTCAGCAAGTGGAACGAAAGCGGCGGAACCGTCCTCAACCCAGTACGCGTCAGAGGTCTGGTGAACGGAATCAGAAGATACAGACTGTTTCGTCCAGTGATTCTGATCCGCAACACCGACCCGTCAGGTCCTGAGTACGCGATCATCAAGGGCGCGCACAGGGTCGAGGCGCTGAAACAATTGCGCGGCGAGGGCTCGGGACTGTGTCTCGGGGAATTCTCGATCCACCGCACACTCGACGAGAACAATCCCAAGTGCTTCGACTTCAGAATGTCGGAAAACACCCGCCACTACGGAAGGAACGTGATCGACCGCGCGCGGTACATTCAGCGCATGCACAGCGAGTGTCAAGTTCCACTGAAGAAACTGGCGCGTCGGTTAGGGATGAATATCGAGGTGATGTCCCGGCTCGTTAAGCTCGCGGACCGCTTCGACTCGCTGCCCGAATGCTGGCGCAAGGATCTGGCCTACGTGCACGTGTGGGACGGCTACGAGCCAAAGAATCACGGGCTGCCGAGGATCACGCAAGCGCACTGGATCGCGACTACCTATTACATGGGCAAAGATGATCCCGAATCCTGGGAAGAGATCAAACCCTTGTTGGAGATGGCTTACACGAGGAATTTTGACTCCAGGGACCTGCATTATGCGCTGCGGAGGGTTCGCCCTATCGATCATTTCTGGAGCGGAACCCGCGGCACGGTAGCTGTAGCCGGGACCACACAACCGGCGGTGGTCGTGAAGCCGGCGGCGGCTGAGGCCACAGAGGCCAAGCCCACGACCTAAACGGGGCAGGGGCGGCGCACAGGGTACGGTGCTCTGTGCGTCCGCCCGTCTTCAAAACCAAAGCGAAAGGATCATGATATGTCAGAGTCACAAGCAGATGCGGGAACCGCAGCCGTACCGGCCGGTGCCCCGACAGCGGCCACAGCGTTTAACCCCGAGATCGAGTTCGATGACGGCGACGAAGACTCTGATGCGGGGGCAGGGGCGGTTGTGGATACAGATGCGAACGCCGAACCCGACGGCTCGGTTGATGAGACTTCCGACAGCGACGGTCCCCTGAGAGGCGGTTACTTTCCCTGCTACCGCACATTCAGGGAGCAATGGTTCTGGAAGGAGAAGCCTTGGGATCAGGCGCATTTCTTCATGGAACTGCTACTGCGTGCCAATTGGAAGGCGCGGCAGGCGAAGGTTGGCGGCGACATCATCGATATCGGCCGCGGAATGCTGCCGACATCTATCTCTAAGCTGGCCGAAGACACGGGCCGCGACCGCAAGACGATACGCAACTGGATCAGACTTCTGGCCAAGGGTGGCGAAATCAGCGTCCAAAACAAGGGACAGCACGGTATCGTCATAACCGTCTGCAAATACGAAACTTATGCTCTAAACACTGGCAGCTCCGGACAGCGGAGTGGTCAGAAGGGTGGACGACGGTCTCCACGGCGGTAGGGACAGCGGTGTGGACGGCATTGGGACAAGGGTATGGACAATCGATCCCCAATGCTATGGACACACTATAAGAATAAAAGAAGAGAAGAAGGATAAGAAGGAGAAGAAATGAACAACAGAAGAAGGGGAGAATGGAAGTGAGTTCACCCGCCACTCCTACTGTTGATGGAGAGAGATCGGATCTTAAACCTCTTTTCGACTTCAACCAGTACAGGCTCAAGGTTCCGCTTCAAGAGGTTCCGTTTGGAGCCCTCGACAACGACAAGCCCGAGTGCCTGATCTGCGGGTTCCGCTTCAACCCGAACCCAAGCCTCTGCTGGAACGCGACGGGTCAGCATCCCCGGCGCTGGTACGGGCTCTGCAACCGCCACTACATCAGCGCGTTCTATGCCGCGGACCCCACAGGTCGCCTGCTGGCCGAGGCCGAGATCTTGGCCAAGGTGCCGCAGCCCTACCGAGCCGCCGAGTTCAACACCTTCAGGGCAACGGGAGCGTGCGCAGGGCTGCTCCGAGAGGCACGCGCAGCCGTCGCCAGCTGGACCCATGCAGTCGTGGCGGGGTGGGGCCGGACGCTGGGCTCAGGCGCTGCCGGCAGCCTCTACGTCTATGGCTGCAAGACCGCATCAGGCACCGGCAACGGCTGCGGCAAGACCCACCTCGCCTACGCATCCTTCAAGCACATCGCCAGGCTCACCGCGATCGCCAACGCCTCGCACATCACCAGCGACCCCACCCTGAAGCCGATCCTGTCCTGCGCCTTCATCGACGTCCAGGAGATCGTTTCGGAGTTTTTGAGTAAGAGGGACAAGAACGACGGCTCCACGGTCTGGTACAACTTCGACAACTGGGGCGGGGTGCGCCAGAGCAAGACCTTCGACGAGTACCTTGCGCATCTGGCGGCGGCCCCGGTCCTGTTCGTTGACGACATCGGACACGGCAGTTACTCGGACAAGAACGGCAATCCTAACTTCGCCAGCAGGACGTTCGAGACCATTGCCGACGCCAGAGCGCTGAACGCACTGCCGACCCTGTACACGTCGAACTACGCGCCGGATGCTTTGGGGGACGTTATTGGCACACGAGCGGCATCTCGGATCTTCAGGAGCGACTGCAAGCTCGTTCAAGTCCAAGCCCCCGACTACGCATTGGCTCAGATCAAGGCGCGAGAGGCTGGCGGCCAAAGCTGAAAGGGAAGGGAACAGGGTTCAACAGAGAAAGGAGGCGCGTATGCCATAGTCAAAGCCGAAGCAGCAGACTCACAGTTTCTTGCATCTAGGCGCCGCGAGTGCGATGCCGGATGCCGTATGAATCAAGCCCGGTCAAGGGCAATGAATCAGAGCAGGCCCAAGAGCTGCAGAAGGGAACGATCGAGAATGAATTGGACCTAGTAAATGCGAAACCAAGGTGAATGTACCCGTGGACCGAAGACCCAATCCCAGCTCCAGATGAAGCCGGGCTACCTCCGGAAGGCGGCCGCAGCCAAGTACCTGAATGTCTCGGTGCGGACGCTGTCAGACTGGGCGAGGATGCGGCTCGTGGCTCACATCAAGCCGTCGAACCGGGTCTGCCTGTTCAGAGTGTCCGACCTGGATGCCGCCCTGAACCGTTTCAGGACGGCGGCGGTTGGTGAGACGATGTTCTGACGGGACCAGACGGGTGCGTTTCGTAGGGGGTGGCGGAGAAGATCCGTCATCCCCTTTTTATGCCGGACACTGGCGCTGCCGTTACTCTGGTACAGGCTGACGTTTCAATCTACGGTTTTTCGGCTTGCTGGCTGTGTTCCCCGTTTGCGGAATATCGGCGACTTCATTCCGCATTGGCTTCTCAGGTTGATTGGCTTTGTCCGGTGCCACTTTAGGCATAATCTTCCAGTAGGCCTCGACTTCAGCAGCAGTGACGGGAACGCCCTTGTAATGAGTCACAAACATCTGCGAATTGCCGAAGTGACCGAGCTGTGCCATGGTTGCTGCAGCATCATGATGGGCGTTATAGTGCATCGTCGCAAAGGTGTGGCGCGGTACGTCCACCGGCCACTCAGTGATGCTGCAAGCTTTCATCAGCTCTTCGCGAAGCGTGCGGAACCGGTTGGCCGTCGATATGATAGGGCCTGTGCCGCGATACGCCTGCAGCCACTTAAGGGCGTTGTCGGTAAGCGTCACGTTTCGCATAGTGCGGGTTTTAGTCTGCTCGCCGGTCAAGCGAATCACTTTACCGTCGAGATCAATCTGTTCCCACATCAGGCGCAACATCTCGTTGGGGCGCAATCCTGCAAACCAGAGGACTGTAAACGCGGGAATGATTTCCTTTTGGGACTCTTCGGCCTTGGCAAATAGCGCAGTTACCAAGTTCACATCCCATGTCACGGGGGGCTTTTCGTCGGTTTTACGCCGTTCCTTCAACTCGCCTTTGAAGAAGGTAAGCAACGATTTCGCCGCCGTAATGTGTTTGGCCGCCTTGCCGTTCGAGAACTGGGAAACCCAAGTCCGCAAGTCCGTCACATCGAGGGTGGATGTCTGGCGTGTACCGAGATCCTTGCAGAGTGCTTTGAATTTATACTGCTTATCGATGATCGAGAGTTGGCGACGGCCGTTCGCACCCATGGCTGCCAGATAGCGCGTGCAGGTCTCTTCCACCGTCTCGCCTTTGGTCTTTGGGTTACGCTTCACGTAATCCTTGACCGCATCCAGCAGGCTGACTCCCGAACCATCCAGCAGACGCACAGCCTGGAGCGCGTCATGCCTCATCCGATCTGTAAACGAGAGCGCGTCGGTGCCTTTGTTGGTGATCTCCACCCGTTTCTCACGGCAATACACTTTGGCCTTTTCGAGATCGGTGAAGCCTTTGCGGACTCGCTTGTTATTGACCTGAAAGTCAACAACGTAGTAATCTTGCCGCCACTCACGAATGGCTATCCCCTTTTCGTATTGTGTCGGCATCTTTTTGCGTCCGCTATGCTTGCCCATCGTTGCTCCTCGAAGAGTGCTGTGCGCCGTAAGGCAGGGTCGTTTCTATAGCGGCAAGTATAGGCAGAATGTCAACAGTATGTCAACACCATTAAAAAAGCCCAATGAAAACGCCAACCAAGCAGGATTTAGGTTCCTATGCCGCAAGGCGTGAGGGTTCGACCCCCTCCGCGCCCACCATTTAATTTAAGTCGGCGATATAAAGTTAGATTCGCATTGAAAATCATCCGGTTTCAGGTGACGCGCAGAACTCCGTTCGAGACCCGAGAAAAGAGCGTATAAGGGCAAGCCCGCCGCCAGCGGAGCCGGAACGAACGGAGGGGCAACTTTTTTGGACGATTAAGATTAAGAGTAAGATTACGAAAGGCCTCCGGTTCCTCATAAGCCTAAGCGTGCTCTCGTCCATAACTGCATTTTGTAACCGCGAATCTCACGAATCAGGCGAATGGGGCAGGGCGATTCCTTCGCATCCATTCGCGCCATTCGCGGTTTAAAAAGAAAGTGTCGCCTCGGGGTGTCTTCGCGGTGCCCCGCACGTCTCCATGACGGGGCTTTTTCCCCATGCGTTTGTCATTGGTTGCGCGTAGGCGATGGGTTCAAAATAAGCGCGCAGGATTCGAACCCGCTTTTGCGGAGGCGGACGCGGAACATCAAGCGGCAAACCCGGGAAGGAAAATAACATCATGAAATTCCGGCTGGCGGTCATGGCGGCGATGGGGCTCGGCGCGACGGCGGTGATGGGCCAGGATGCGTGTGTGACGGATGCCTTTGAGACGTCGGCAGGCGAACTGAAAATCACGTTTTTAGGCCACGGCTCGCTGATGATGGCGTTCGGCGGGAAGATCATCCATGTGGATCCCTGGAGCCGGGTTGCCGATTACACGAAATTTCCCAAGGCCGACCTGGTCCTGCTGACGCACGACCATTACGACCATCTTGATCCGGTTGCCTTGCGGAGCGTGCGGACCGCCGGCACACGCGTGATCCTCCCGCCGGCCTGCGCCCGTCAGGTGACGGGAGGCACGGTCATGACGAACGGAGAAACGCGGACGGAGCTTGGCATCCAAGTGGAGGCTGTGGCCGCCTACAATCTGGTGCACAGGCGGGAGGACGGACAGCTTTACCATCCCAAAGGCGAGGGCAACGGCTATGTGCTGACGTTTGCCGGGAAGCGCATCTACGTGGCGGGCGATACGGAAAACACGCCTGAGATGAAGGCGCTGAGCAAAATCGACTGCGCGTTCCTGCCGATGAACCTGCCCTATACGATGACGCCTGAGATGGTCGCCGATGCGGCCAGAGCCTTCAGGCCGAAGATCCTGTATCCGTACCACCACATGGGAACGAATCAGACGGAGCTCGTGGCGTTACTGAAGGATACTCCCGGCATAGAGGTCCGGATCAACAAGATGAAGTGACGTCGGCTACGGATCAGGCGAACAGGAGTCAAGACATGCAGCGTGCCCTGAGATTCATCGTTCGGATCAATCGGACCTACCCCAACCTTTCCAGCATTGTCGTCGCTTCGGTGCTGTTGCTGATCGACATCGCTACGGACAAGGAGATCCAGTTCCCGCTCGTCTACGTGGTTCCGGTCGGCATGGCGGTCTGGCGCAGGCGACGCGTCCTGGCCTATGGCATGGCCGTGATCCTGCCCATATTGAGATTCGGCCATGAGCTTGCCTCGTGGGGCGAAGCTTCGCTCGTCATTGTCGGATTGAATGCCATGATCGAAATAGCCGCCATGGGCTTTTATGCTTTCCTGATCGGCAAAATGGCGGCGCAGACGGGGCAGCTGAAGAATTCGATTTCGACAAAAGAAGTGGAGATCGGCCAGCTGCGAGCCTTCACCACATTGACGGGCATGGCCATGCAAGGCCGCGGACTTTCTCCTGGCATGGCGGAGGGGGTTGCGTGGGTTTACCAGCCGCCTGACAGCGAATGGACTTCCGTTTATGAGCCTATCGGACAGGGCGACATAGAAAAGGAGATCGAACGGCTCGACACGGCTTTGGCGGCCTCCATCCGCGAGCTGGAAGTGACCCAAAAGAATTTCGCAGGCGCCAAGGCGACCGCCGAGAGTGCCTTGCTGGACATACAGCTGGCCATGCTCGGCGACGCGGGGTTCTGGAACCGGTGCAGGCAGCGCGTGCGTGAGGAGCTGGTTGCGGGCGAGCAGGCGGTCGCGGAAGAGGTCCTGGGGATGGTGGCGAAGCTGGAGGGGATGAAGCAGGAAGTCATGCGGGAGCGCGGAGCCGACGTCCGCGACATCGGGCTGAGAGTCTTACGGAATATGGGCGTCCCCACGGAACTGACAAGCCACGGTTTGGAGGCACTCCCGCCACACACGGTCCTCGTTGCCAAAGAACTCCTGCCATCGGACATGTTTCAATTGGATCACGTCAACCTGGCGGCCTTGGTCACGGAGCACAACGGCCCGGCGTCGCATGTCGCCATCCTCGCCTGGACCAGAAACATTCCCGCGGTCAGCGACATTAAAGACGCCGCGGCTTTGCTTTCCACGGGCGACCGGCTGCTGGTGGATGCCGCCGCGGGCTCGGTCACGGTGGCCCCCACCCGGGTTCAGGAGGAGCTTTTCGCGGAACGCAAGAACCGGTATGCCACACGCGAGCGGGTCGGGGCGCAGGACGCGGCCCGGACCTCGGCCACAAAGGACGGCGTCCGCATTGGGTTGTCCGCGAACATCATCAGGCCGGATGAGGCCCGGCTGGCGCTGGAGTATCGGCTGCACGGCGTGGGCCTTTTCAGGACCGAGTTTCTCTTTCTGGATGTCCCGCAGCCCCCGGCGGTGGACGCGCAGGCCGCGGTCTACGCGGGCGTGGCGAAATTGCTCGCGCCGCATCCCGTCATCATCCGCACCATGGATTTCGGCGGGGATAAGATCCCGCAATTCAGCAGCACGGAGAACACGTTGGCTTTCCGGACGGGTAACCGCGGCCTGGCCTTTTCACTGTCCGAGAAGACCCTGTTCCGCACACAACTTCAGGCGATCCTCCGGGCTGCTCAGGCAGGCGATGTCCGGATCATGTTCCCCATGGTCATGGGCGTGGCCGACTTGCGGGAGGCCCTTCATCTCGTGGACGAGGTGAAGGCCAGCGAGCACGTGACCGCGCGTGTGCCCGTCGGGGCCATGGTCGAGACCCCCGCCGCGGTGATCTACATCGGCGAGATCGTCAAGATGGTGGATTTCGTTTCCCTCGGGACAAACGACCTCGCCCATTTCATCCTGGGCACGGACCGCCAATCGCAAGAGTCCTCCGGCACGGCCGCGTTCCTGCATCCCAGTGTGTTGCGGGCCGTTGAACATGTGGTTCGGACCGCTTTGAGGCAGGGCATCGGCCTTTCTGTGTGCGGAGAGGCGGCGGGTGATCCTGCTTCAGCTTGCCTGTTGGTGGGCATGGGCGTCAGGAATTTGAGCATGAACCCGTTTCAGGCCGCAGGCATCCGCCAATTACTGCAGCGGATGACGCTCGGACAGATGGAAGCCGTCGCCAGAGACGCCTTGGGCGTCGCGACGCTGGAGGATGTCCAGCAGGTCGTTTCACATGCGCTACTCGAATAAGACGCTGTCTCGGCACAGGCCAGCCCAAGGACGTGTCGCCTGTCGCCCAATGCGCCAGGCCTCGGTCTCGAAAAGGCGTGAACACCGGCACAGGTTTTGGCACACTCATGCGCAAGGCCCAGCCCTGACAAGGTGACGGAGTTCACCGGACGAGCGATGACGCGCGCGCATGGCCAGCTTGGAGACCGCGTATGCATAGATGCCGACTTCTGTTTTGCCTGTTCGCCCTGGCCGCGCCGAGGGGTTCGGGTGCCGATCCGCGCCCGGCGGTTACGGCCCCGCTCAGCTTCGCCTACACGATGCCGCGCGACGCCGAGGTGACGCTGGGCGTGTTTGACGGGCGCGGCGGTCTGCTGCGCTGGCTGACCCGCTCCGACTTCCGCCGCGCCGGCCCCAACACCGAGCGCTGGGACGGCCGCGACCAGGACGGAAACCCGCTGCCCGCCGGCGAGTACACGGTCAAGGCGCTCTACCACGACCCCCTCGGCACCGAATACCAGCTGAGCGTCGGCAATCCCGGCAACCCGCCCTGGCCCACCCCCGACGGCAAGGGCGACTGGCTCGGCGACGAATCGAACGTCCAGTCCGCCGCCACTGACGGCGACTGGGTCTGGCTCGCCTCGCCGTGCAGCGAGAAGGGCTTCGCGATCATCGCGCTGGACGGCAGGGGCCAGCGCCAGTGGGGCGCCGCGAATGAGCTTCAGCCGCGCTGCGTCGCGCTGGCGGTCCAGGGCGACTTCCTCTACGCCGTCTACTGCGGCCCGGAAAAGACCGATGCCCAACACCGCTTCACCGGCAAGAACGCGGAGAACCGCGCGGTCCTGCGCTGCTACGACAAGCGCACCGGCGCGCCGGCCCGCTTCACCTGCAAACAGCCGGGGCTGAAGATCGCCACCTGGCCGTATGAGGAGAAGCTGGTCGGGCTGTGGGAGTTCTGGAACAGCCGCTCCTTCGACCCCGACACATACGGCGGCCTGCCGCGCTACGGGGATTGCCAGTATGGCGAGACCGCCGAGGTGATGGGCGTGGCCGCGACCAAGGAGACGGTCTACGTCGCCTTCCACAGCCAGGGCCTGCTCCGCGCGTACGACGCCGAGACCGCCACGCCGCGGCCCGAGCGCGACATCGTTGTGGAGAAGCCCGTCAGCCTGCTCGCGCGCGGCGATGACGTCCTGCTGGCGGTGAGCGGGAAGCGGGTGGTGCGCATCGAACTCGCGGGCAAGCGCGTCACCCCGCTGGTCACCGCCGGACTGGCCGCGCCCTTCGGGCTGAGCGCCGACCGCGCCGGCAACCTGTATGTCAGCGACTGGCGCGACTCTTTTCAGGTGAAGGTCTTCTCGCCGCAGGGCCGGCCTCTGCGGGCCATCGGCAAGTCCGGGGGCCGGGCCGTGCTCGGCGCTTGGGAGCGCGGCGGCATGCTCGTGCCCCGCGGCGTCGCGGTGACCGACGCGGGCGAGCTCTGGGTGGCGGAAGACGACGACAGCCCGCGGCGGGTCAGCGTGTGGAACGCGGCCACCGGCGCCTTCGTCCGTGACTACATCGGCCCCACGCCCTACGGCGGCGGCTCGCCGTTCTGGTTCGAGCCCGGCGACAAGACCGTGCTGCACACGCTGGGCGCCCGCTTCAAGCTCGACTGGGAGAAGCAGACCTGGAAGCCGCAGGCGACCGAGCTGCGCCGCCTGAGCCATGAGCAGCCGTTCGCCTTCAGCGGCGCCAACGGCATGTGCCACGCGGTGCGCACCCTGCGTCACGGCCAGTGGGACTACGCGATGATCGCCTCCGGCTACGGGCTCCTGACCATCCAGCAGCGCCGGGGCGACGTCTGGCAGCCGGTGGCGGCGGTCGGCACGCTCCACCGCTGGCAGACCGACGACGGCACGGGCTCCACCGTCTGGGACAGCGACGTGGGCTCCCACATGGTCAAGGGCTTCCGTCCGGCGTGCTTCCGCGGCCACAGCGGCGACAACTTCGCGTGGTCCGACCGCAACGGCGACGGCCGGGTCCAGTCCGAGGAGATGACCTGGCAGAAGACGGTCTTCCGTGGCGAAACCTATGCCGCGGGCAGGCAGCCCGAATTCCTCCTGGGGTGGGGCTTCGGCTGCGATCCGGAATGGAACCTCTATCTCGGCGGCATCTGCAAGGTCGAGGGGGGTGACGACCGGGTGCTGTTCCGGCTCAGCCCGGGCGGCTGGACCAATGCCGGGGTGCCGTTGTTCGATGTCACTCAGGCGACTTTCCTGGCCACCGCCCGCGGCGTCAACGCGCTCTATGCCGACGCGCACGGCAACGTGTTCGCGGCCGGCGCCGAGGAGACCGCGGCCGACGCCCTCACCTGCTTCGGCCGCGACGGCGAACGGCGCTGGCGCATCGCCGGCAAGGCGAAGCCGCGCGCCAAGGAGGTCTGCGCCTCGAACGTCAGCGGCGAGCTGGACATCCCCGGCATCGGACCGGCTGTGGGCACCTGGGCCTGGCACGGCAACTACCGGCCCTATCTGGTCAGCGCCGACGGGCTCTACATCGGCACGCTGCTCGAGGACACCAAGCTGGGACCGTCCGCGCTGTGGGACGAGTCGTGGCGCTTCTGGTACCAGGCCCCGGACGGCACGCCCTATCTGGTCAACGGCGCCAACGACGCCCAGCACATCCTGAAGATCACTGGGCTGGAGAAGGCCGGGCGCTTCGGCGGCAAGCTTGTCATCAGCGCGGCCGAGGCCGCCCTGGCCGCCCAAGCCCGGCCCGATGATGGAGCGGCGGCGGTCGCGCCGGCGCCGCCGGTCACGGTCGCGTGGCGGGAAGCCCCGCCGATGATCGACGGCGCTCTCGGCGAGTGGGAGCTCGGGTATGGCACGGTCCTCGCGCTCGGGCAGGACCGCCAAGCCACGGCGGCCGTGGGCTGCGACGCCGCGAACCTCTATCTGGCGTGGGCGGTCGAGGACGACTCGCCGCTCGTCAATCAGGGCGGCAACTGGCAGACGCTCTTCCTGACCGGCGACTGTGTCGACCTGATGCTGGCGACGGATCCCAAGGCCCCGGCGACGCGCGCGGCCGCCGCAGCCGGCGACCTGCGCCTGCTGCTGAGCGTGTTCCAGGGCAAACCCGTGGCCGTGCTCTACCGGCCGGTGGTGCCGGGCACGGCCCAGCCGGTCCAGCTGATGGCGGCGCGGCTGGACCGCATCGAGATCCTGGCGCAGGCCGAGGTCGCGGTGCGGCGCACCGCCGCCGCGTACACCGTCGAGGCGTCCGTCCCCTTGAGCACCCTCGGCCTGCCGCCGGGCGGGCTGGACCGCCTGCGCGGCGATCTCGGGGTGATCTCGTCCGACGCGGCCGGCCGTGACCGGGTCAAGCGCACGTACCACTTCAACCCCAGCACCGGGATGACCGCCGATCTGACCACCGAGGCGACCCTGCAGCCGGCGGAGTGGGGGACGGTGCGTTTCCCGCTCGGCAGGAACCTGCTCCGCGACGGCGGGTTCGAGGACGGCTTCGCCGCTAAGTATGCCGACGGCTGGGCCGTGACCGAATGCTACGGGGGGATGACCGCGACCAACGCGGCCGGGGGCGCGCACAGCGGCCGGCGCGGCCTGCTGTTCCGGCAGGCGCAGCCGGTGATCTACCCCGCCGCGGCCTTCATCGCGCCGGACTATCGCGACTTCATCAAAGCCGCCAACAGCGGCAAGGGCGGCGGCAACGCCGTGGTGGCGCAGCGCGTGGCGGTGAGCGGCGGCCGGCGCTACAGCCTGCGTTTTTTCCGGCGCGCCGAGGGGATGAAAGGGGTCGAGGTCAAGGGCCCTGGAAAAGACCGCGGCTACACCGCGCTGTCCGCCGCGATCGACTGGCAGGGCGGAACCGGCCGTCACACAGGCGTGCTCTCGACTCATGAAAACTCTGACGGCTGGGTGGAAAGCCGCAACACCGAGAACGGGTATTTCGGTGTTGCGCGCGAGTATGTCGCCCCGCCGGATGCCAAGTTCGCCATCATCTCGTTCCGCGCCACGGTGAACGCCCCGGAGTGCCTGCCGGTCCTGGCGGTCGACGACGTCGAGTTCGTCGAAGCGGCGCCGTGAGGCCAGGCGGGACGGCCCGACTGCGTCGAGCCGTCCCGTGGCCGTGCGCTTGCTCGCCGAGCGCCCGCGCTAACGCAGGCGGAGCAGGGTGCCCTGGATCGTGTTGATGTAGAGCAGCCCGTTGCGCAGCACGATCACCTCCGTCAGGATGTTGCCTTGCGCGTCCCTCAGCACGATCGTCGGTTGTCCGCCCACCCACGTGGCGCCCGTGAAGTCCGCGAGCTGCGTGACCCCGCGCGGCACCGGCGTCGGCACCACCACGGTCAGCACACCGCCCGGCACCGAGACCGCGCCGGTCACGACCAGTTTCGCGCCGCTGCCGAAGGTCAGCTTCGCGAGCGCCAGCACGCCTTTGCCGCTGCCGTTGGCGGCCAGGTTGACGGTCGCTACGCCCGCGGCGGCGGTCACGTTGCTGGCGGCCAGCAAGTAGGCCGAGTTGGCGACCGAGCCTGCCGCGGCCGACACGTTAAGCGTCGCGTTCGAGCCGAGGCTGACCCCGTTCACGCTGAACGCAGCGTTGCTGATGACCAAAGACGGCGTGACGGTGCCGGTCAGGCCGTCGCCCACGGTCACGGTGTTGCCGAAGGCCGTCGATCCGGGGAGGGCGTCGGTGAGCGCGAAGTTGCCGACGAACTGCTGCGCGGTCGCGCCGCCCGTGCCGCCGGTGAAGCCGGCGTACGCCGTGTTGCCGCTGAACTGCGTGGTCATGTTGACCGTGCGCGAGACCGCGTAGATCTTTACGCCTTGCGTCAGCGTCAGGTTCAGCTTGTCGCCGTCATAGGAAAGCGCCACATCCATGCCGTTCGTCGGGATGATGCCGTTGAGCGCGGTGACCGCATCCAGTTTCGCGCCGTTGACGATCCAGCCGACCGAGGCGGCGTTGTAGAGGTTGAAGAAGATGCCGATGGAGGGCGAGATCGTGTCCACCCCGAGCGCGCCGCCGGAGGCGCCGAGCGCGCCGTTGGTCGCGCTGCTGTTCTGCAGGATGAAGGTGATTCCGTCCGCGGCATTGAGCATGTGGTCGCCGACCTCGTAGCGGAAGGAGGCGTACCAAGGCACCGCCGGATTGAGCTTGGTGTTGCAGAAGGCGCTGCCGGCCACGCTGGACGAGTTGGGCGTGAGCTGGACCCACGCGCTGCCGTAGCGGTTGGACCAGATCGCCGCGCCGTTGAGCCTCCAGGCCGAGGCTCCGAGCGACGGGAGCAGCGCGTTCGTGCCCGGGGTCACTTCCGGCATGATCGCCAGCGTGCCGCCGTCGAGCGCGACGCTGCCGCCGCCGCCCAGCTGCGACGGACGTGCGACCCGCAGGGTTGCGCCCGAGCTCACGCGCGTCACACCGGTATAGACATTGTCACGGTTCAGCAGGAGGGTGCCGCTGCCGGTGACATTGAGTTCGCCGTTGCCGAGCAACGGGCCCGTAACCCCGCTCTGCGCCAGCGTGCCGGAGGTTTTGACCTCCACGACGCCGGCGTTCGTGATAGTCGCGGATGCGCCGAGTGTGGCGCCTGGCGCCAGGGTGAGCCGCCCGCTGTTGACCTTCACCGTACCCGCGAAGGCGTTGGTGGACGTGATGTAGACTTCGCCGGGGCCGTCCAGGCGCAGCAGGCCGGTGCCGCTGAGCGTGCCGCCGACCGTGACCGTTCCCGCGCGGTTGAAGATCAGCGTGCCCGCCGCGGCGATGGCGGCGGACGCGGTCGGCCCGAGTGTTCCGCTCAAACCGCCGTTGCCGACGCGCAGCGCGCCGCTGTTGACGAGGTAGCCGCCTGCATAGCCCGCGTTGTCGTCCGTGAGGGTCAGCGTGCCGGTGCCGTTCTTCGTGACGAGCGCCTTCGCGCCGCCGAGAAGCGTGCCGCCGTAGGTCGTATCCGCGTTCTGCTGCAGCTCGATGGGGGACTCCGCGCCGAGGTTCAGCGTGCCGCCCGCCACGCCGGACAGCCCGCGCACCTGCGCGCCGCCATACAGGATCGACTGGGGCAGCAGGTTGGTCGCACCGCCCGGATACGCCATGGACACGCGCAGGCCGTAGCCGCCGCCGTTCTGGCGGAACGCGAACACCACGTCATGGAAGCCGTTGGTCAGCGTGCGCGTGCCCCAGATGTCGGTCATCCCTTTGTCCCCCGAGCTGTTCACGGCCGTCACGCCGTCGATAAAGAACATCGAGCCGTCGTCGCTGCGCAGGCCGAAGGCATACAGGCCTGTCCGGTCCAGATACAGCTTGCCGGACAGGTACATGTCGAAGTTGCTCTTGCGTGAGCCCGTCGCATTGCTGTAAGGCCCGGGGAAAGCGTTCCCCGTCTCGCCGCAGTCCAGATTGGCCCCGAACGCCAGCGAGTTGGTGACGAGATCCGGCGTCTTCCCGCTCAAGTACGTGTTGATGGCGGTCACCGACGCGAACATGGTGTAGTCGGCGTTCGCGGCGGCATTGTTGTAGAAGCGAGCGTCGAGTCCGGTCTTGCCGGTGACTTCGGCCACCGCTTGCGAAGCGATGTTGAGCACACCCAGCAAGCCGGCTCCGTCTTGGAACCGCAGAGAGCCCTTCTGCACGTCGAGGACGCCCGCGAAGTCGCTGCGCGTCGAGGTGAGGGTCAGTTTCCCGGAACCTTCCTTCACCAGCCGGCTGTTGGCGTTCGTGCCCTGGATGGCGCCGGCGAACGTCGAGTCGCCGTCGCCCGTCAGCCGCAGGATCGCCGCGCTGCCGGTCAAGAAGCTCAACGTGCTGTTCGCGCTGCCGGTCAGTGCCGCTGCCTGGGACGCGCCCGTATTGCCGCTGAACAGCAGCCGGCTCGGAAGCACCTGTTCGGCTCCGCCGGGCGCGGTCAGCCACACCGTCAGCCCCTGGTCGCCGGCAATCTCGTACATCACGATGACGATCGCGTGCAGGCCCGCCGTCAGCGTGACGCCGCCGCTGACTTTGCTGGCCGGCAAATAGCTCTGGTTCTTATTGTTGTCCACCACGGTTGCGCCGTCGATGAAGACCAGGCTGCCGTCGTCGCTCGCGGTCGCGAAGGTGTAGGTGCCCGCCTGCTCGGCGTTGAACCAGCCGGCAAACCGCGTGACAAAGTTTTCCTTCGCGGAGGCGTTGTAGGCGGCGGGGAAGTGCGGCGTGTAGCCTGCGCCCGTCGCGCCCAGATCAAACCCGGAACCGAGATAGGAACTGTTGACCAGCAGCGCGGGCGTCCGGCCCGCAAGGAAGGTGTTGATCGTGCTCAGCGAAACGAAGTTGTTTGAGACCGGGGCGACCGAAAGGTCGAAGAACTCGCCGGCCAGGCCGTTGATCGCATCGGAGATGACGAGCGTGGCCCCGTCCGCGACGGACATGGCGCCGCTGACGCTCGCCGGCCCGGCCAGCTCCAGCACGCCCGCCTGCACGGAGGCTTGGGCAAGGGTGCCGTTCGTGCTCCCCAGCGTCTGCTTGCCCGTGCCGATCTTGACCAGCGCCAGGGCGGGGGCGATCACGCCGCTATACACCGAGGTCACGCTGTTCTCGCCCACATACAGGTTCCGCAGGCCGCCCGCGCTGTTGGTCACCAGGCCCGCGCCGCTGAGCCCGCCGACCATCAGATGGAGGTTGTTCGCGTCCAGCGCGGCCCCGCCCTTGATCTCGACGACGCCCTTGCCCGCGCCGCGCGGCAGCACGTTGGTGGCCGCGACCTGCAGCACGCCCGCGTCGATGTACGTGACGCCGGCGTAGGTTTGCAGCGACGCGAGCGTCAAGGTTCCCGCGCCCTCCTTGCGCACGGCGCCGCTGCCGCTGACGATATCCGCGAAGCTTGAGGTGCCGTCGGTCTTCAGCCAGAGCGTCCCGTTGTCGGTCACGCCGCCCGTCGAGGCCCAACTGAAAGCGGGGCCGCTGCCGATGCGGATGTTCTGGCCGCCGCCGATCACGACGTTGCCGTTGTAGCTGTTCGCCGCACCGGCAAAGGTGACGTACCCGCTGTCCGTGGCGGTGACCTTGCCGGATCCGGCCAGGTTGCCGCCGACCGTCATGGTATAGCCGCCCCAGGGGTGGAGTTCCATGCCGCCCGCGCCGACGGTCACGCCCCGGTTGGCGTTCAGCGAAAAGTTCGCGGGGCCGGAACGGATCACGCCATTGTCCACGAGCAGGTTGCCCGCGGTCGGCGCCGCCGGCACCGCGCCGAGCCCGTCCTCTTTCAGGAAGAGCACGCCGCGGTTGGTCACCACCGTGTTGCCGGAGTAGCTGTTGCCGGCCTTGAGCTCGACGATGCCGGGGGTGCCGATCGCCACGGCGGTCAAGCCCGCGCTGTCGGCGAGATTGCTGACCGAGAGGCCGCGGGAACTTGAGCCGGCATACGCCGCGTTGCCTCCGCCCAGGCGGTAGACGTTGGCGGCCGGGACGAGCGTGCCGGAATAATCGAGGCTCAGTTCGCCCGAGCCCACGACGATGCCGGGGTGGCCGCTGAGGTCGATGCCCTTGCCGGCGTTGGCCGCGCCGATCAGCAGGATGCCCGACGAGGATGCCATCAGCCGGTTGGTGACGAAGGCGGCGATGTCCATGGCCGCGTCGAAGCGGATCGTGCCGCCGTTGCGGAGCAGCACGTCGCGCGCGCCGGGCGTAGCCTGCGTGCCGAGCGCGTTCGCATGGCCGAGCACAACATAGGCCGCGTCGATCTCGGTGCCGCCGGTGAAGGTGTTGTTGCCGCTCAGGACCATGCCGCCGCCTGCGGAGCCGGTGACCGACAGATGCCCGGGCGTCGCGCCCGCGTCGGCCAGCACCGCGGCGTTGGTGACCACCGCGCCTTCGACTTTGAACGAGTACTGGCCCGGGTAGGGGGTAAACGTGCCGGTGTAGTTGGTCACGCCGATGAATGACAGATTCATGTTGGGGAACGTCGAGAAGTCCACGTTCTCGGCCGCGTTCACGCCGAAGAGCGTCAGATAGCCCGCGGAGGCCGCGTTGAGCCGGGACAGCAGCTGCGCCGCGCCGCCCGCCTTCTCGTATCCGATTGCGGCCCCGGCGGTGAGCGTGATTGTCCCGCTGTAGCCTGAAGGGAACCCGCCGGTGTTGCGGAAGAGGAGGTCGCCGGCGTTGACGTTGATGTTGCCCGTAAAGGTGTTGACGCCCGCGAGCGTGAGCCGGCCCGCGCCGGTTTTGGTCACTCCGCCGTTCAGGCTCACAGGGTCGGTCAGCAGCCCCTGCGCGGCGGTCACGGTCACGTTGGTCGGGATGTCGAAGGTCACGCCGCCGGACTGAAGATAGGCGGCCGTCAGGTTGTACATGAAATCGGCGCGCGTGTCGCGCGCCTGAAGGGTGCCGCCGTTCACGTACAGGAGGTTGGTGCCGGCCGTGTTCACGGCGAAGAGGCGCTTGGCGCGCAGCGTGCCGCCGGCCAGGTAGACGGCGCCGTAGGCGCGGTTGGTGGAGGCTCCGGCCGACCACTGGATGTCGCCGGTGGCATCGACCGTGCCGCCGTTCACGTTGACCACGCCCCGTCCGCCGTTGGCGCTCACCACGAAGGCCCGGTCCGCCGTGCGGAAGCCGACCAGCCCGCCGCTCATGTCCAGCTGCCCGTCCGAGCCGACGCTGTTGGCCACGTAGAAATACCCGTTCGAGCAATAGGCCGCGCCGCCGTTGCCGATGGTCATGCGCCCGATTGTTCCGGCTCCGTTGCCGACGACCGCGTCGCGGTCCACGTCGAGCACCGCGTCGGCGCCGCTCCCGCCGAGGGTCACGTCCGCCCGCCCGCCGTTCACGCCCATATAGAGGTTGTTGAGGTTGGCTCCCGGAAGCCTGAAGCTGCCCTCCGCCACGGTGAGGGCGAACTGCTTGCCTGCGCCGTCACCCACGTTCACGGTGGTCGAGATCGCAGGGAACGTCAGGGCCGCGCCGTTGGTGATGACGAGCCCGCCGTGGGCGGGGAACAGGTAGCTCAGCTGCACGCCGTTCGTCAGCACGGCCGTGCCGCCGTTGTCGATCCAGACCGTCTCGCCGCTTTCGCCGACATTGCCGCCCAGCCAGTTGGCCGGGTCGGCCCACGGCAGCGCCGTTCCCGCTGCGCCGTTCCAGATCGTTTGATACGCCGCGCGGTCGGATTGGTAGTTGTTCAGGACCTGGGCGGCGCTCAAGGTGCCGCTGTGGACGCGCGCCGCGGCGAGCGAACCGCTGAACAGCATCTGCCAGTTGGCCGACGCGCGGTCCCACACGCCGCCCAGCGCGAACCGTCCGCCGCCGCGCAGGTTGGCGACCGTCGGCGTCTTGGCCGTGCGCAGCACGCCGTCCGCATACAGACGCTCCACGCCGTTCGTGTCCCGCGTGATGACGACGTGGTGCCAGATGCCGGCCTGGGGCGGGGTGCCGCTCCACGGGATGTTGCACGTGCTGTTGTAGTGCTCCACCGCGTTGGCGGTGTCGAAGCAATAGCGGATCTCCATGCAGGTTCCGTCGGCCGACCCGGTCCAGTTGCCGCGGTCGGTCCATGAGAGCTGGTCCTCGGAAGAGGACGTTTCCAGGATCGGGTTGAGAACCCAGAGCTCGGCGCTCCAGATGTTGTTGCTTAAAATCGAGGACGGAGGCGGCACCGAGTTCGTCATCACCGAGTTGGCCGACGCCGCGAAGGTCACGGCGGGCGCGCCGCCCACGGCGGTCTGGTAGAGAGCCCCCTGGCCGCTCACCGCCGGCACAAACTGTCCGCCGAGCGTTCCGGAGTTGGTCCAGGCCGCCACCGTGGCATTGTTGCCCAGGGCCGAGAGGGTTGACGCGTTCACATCGACCAGCAGGTCGCCCGCCGTCTGAATGGCGGCCCGGGCGGACAGTGCCGCAAACACAAAAAGAACTCCCGATACCCGCTGCATACGCATATTCGCCTCCTGTTGAAAAGCCGCTACACACGCTCGCTAAATGAGCCAAACATAAGCTTTTGATTCTGAGCGGAGGGAAAGTGATTGTCAAGCGCGCATGGAAGAAGAAACGGGGGAGCCGGTCACGGCGGGGGATGCCGCGCCCAAAGAAGGCTTGCGGGGAGCGGTGCGCTCACAACCGCACGAGCGCGGCGGCGAGCAGGCCGGCGGCCGCCAGGCTGCGCCACGGGATGCGGAAGAAGACGGGCGCGGCAATGATGCACGCGGCAAGCAGTCCTGCGGTCAGCCACGCGACGGGGCCGGTGGCGCGGCCGTAGCCCAGGCAGACCGCGGATGCGGCGGCGCAGAGGCCCATCAGCCAGCCGCCGAGTATCGCGCACAGCTGCCAGCGGAGTCCCTCCGCCCGCGAGCTGATCACCACGTCGCTGTCCGGCGTCGGCAGCAGCAGCAGGCCGATCCCCGCCGCGAAAAGAAAGCCGAGCGCGGGATGCACCGCGCGCATGGCCCGCGCGAAAGCGGCCATGTCCGGCCGCGTCGAGGCCGCGAGCGCGGCCAGCAGCAGGGGCGGCAGCGCGAGCAGGGCGGCCTGACCCGCCCGCCGCCACCGCGGCTGCCAGACCTGTTCGCCGCAATAGGGGCAGGTCCGGTAGTGCCGTCCGGACGCCCGTCCGCACGACACGCACACGCCGGCTGTCAGTACGCTTTTCAATGTCGCTGCGCTCCATTGATGTGTTTAGGCTGAAGACTGTAGACTGTAGGCAAACGGCTTGCAGAGGTTCATCCTGCAGCCTACAGCCTACAGTCTCTCTCCTCACTGCAGGATCGGCGGGACGACCTTGCCTTCGGCCTGTGCCAGCAGCTCCTGCTCGTGCCCGTGGAAGAGGCCGTTGGAGTCCATCCAGATCGCGAGCCGCCGCAGTTCGTCGGCGCTCAGCTTGACGTCGTGGTGGCCGGCCTTGACCATCGTGTAGAGCTTCGAGCCATTCGCGCCGAACTGTCCCGGAATCGTGTAGGGCTCGGTCCAGCTCGCGCTGTCGTAGAATTTGACGAAGGGCTTCAGATTGGCGAAGGAGGTGAACCAGAAGTCGGGGTGTTTGGCGAAGTCGCCGCGCCGCAGGTCGGGCGCCTTGCCCGTGCGCTTCTCGCCGTGGCACGTCAGGCACTTGGCGTCGAGCACCGGCTGCACGAGCCGCGCGAAGTGGAAGGGGTTGGTGCCCTCCATCTCCGGCGCGATCTTGGAGGGCGCGCGCCGCATGGCCAGGGGAGAGGCTTTGGGCGGGGTGCGGGCGGAGCCGACGCGCTGGTCGTGGCAGCCGTTGCACATCAGCGTCTCGCCTGGCGCGGTGTAGGCCACGCTGCGCATGCCCTGCACGGCGCAGCCGTTCTCGTCGAGCGCGTGGAACAGCACCGGCACGTCCACCGGCTGCTCCCAGAACGCGCTGCCGTCCGCCTCCACCGGCACGGTGCCCAGCACGAGCTTTGCGCCTTTCTGGCTGCCCAGGCCGATGCGCGGGTGATCCGCATTGGGCGTGGTCTTGGGCAGCACCTGCCAGATGCGCAGCGCGGTGATCTTCGTGCCTTCGGGGAAGGGCCGGCGCGTGTTGTAGACGTTGATCAGGCCGACCTTGGCGGTCTTGGGCAGCTGCTCCTGCGGGACCGGCGCGGGCTTCTCGCCGTTGCTCAGGCGCGGGCGGCCCACCAGGGTGGCGTGCGCCAGCACGGGCGGGCGCGGCCGCGGCTGCAGCGGCATCGGGTCCAGGCACGAGATCTGCGGGTTCGCGTAGATCGGGATCTTGTTGCCGAAGACGTCCATGAGCGTGATCGCGTAACGCCGGCCCGCCGTGTCGATGCTGCCGTACTGCGCGTTGGCGTCGCCGTCGTAGACGCAGAGGTAGTACTTCTCGCTCAGGGGCCACGGCGCGGCATAGGCGCCCGAGCCCTTGTCGATGTAGAACTCCGCCTCGGGGAAGAGCTGGTCGGGCGTGACGCGCTTGACCTGGGCCATGGCGTCGTCGTCGGCCACGGTCGGGTCGATCAGGAGCACCGAGCCGCGGGCCTCGGTGTGGTGGCCGGCGGCGATGGCCACGTACTTGGGCGAGCCCGGCACGGCGCGCACGTTCATCTGCATCATCGGCGCGGTGCGCAGCGAGGCGTGCGTGTTGCCGTTGATGGTGCGCGCGTCGCGGCCGTCCGGGTAGGTGGTCCAGGCGTGGTGCGCCTGGTTGAAGCCGCGGTCCACGTAGTCCCAGCGCGTGTAGGCGATCATGCCGCTGTTGTCCACGCTCGGCTGCCACTCGTTGGTCTCGTGCGGGCTGAGCCGCACGATGTCGGTGCCGTCCTCGAACATCGTGTGCAGCGTGTAGCTCGGCACGGGCCGCCCGTGGCAGCGGCCGAAGCCGCCGCGGCGCTCGGAGACGAAGGCGATGCGGCCGTTGGGCAGCCAGCAGGGCTCCAGGTCGTTCACGATGCCGTCGGTCAGCTGCACCAGCCCGGAGCCGTCCGCGTTGCAGCGGAAGATGTGGAAGGTGGTCTGCTCGTTCCACACGCGGATCTGCGGCTCGCCGTCGGTGTAGCAGAACAGGATCTGCTTGCCGTCGAACGACACGTCCGGGCCGAGGAACCCGCCGTTGCCGAGCTTCTGGCCTTTGCGCGCGCCCGCTTCGATCACGGAGTCGGCGATCAGGTTGCGCGCGGCCGGCGCGTCGGACCACGGGTTCTCCAGCACGTACAGGCCGTTGCCCTGCGTGGTGCCGTGCAGCGTGGCGTGGAAGCCGAAGTACTGGTCGCACATGTGGTTGCCCCAGGTGAACTCGTCCGGCGGCAGCGCCTCGCGCGTGATGAAGAGCAGCTTGGAGATCGGCTTCAGGAGCGGGTTGGCGAAGGCGATGGCGCGGCGCACGGACTGAACCTGTTTCAGCAGGGCCATGCGGGCGTCGGTGTCCGTGACCGCCACGGCCTGCGCCTCGTTCTCCAGCGCGGCGAGCTGGCCGCCTGCCGCGGCCAGATCGGCCTGCCCCTTGAGGTCCTCGTACAGCGCCCGCGTGCGGCGGGTCGCCACGTCCACGGGGTCGCGGTCTTCCGGCAGGATCGTCGCCTGGCGGTCATAGGCCTGGCTGGCGCGTGTCGCCGCGTCCGCGATGCCGCCGGTGGCCTTGGGCTTCTGCGTCAGCTCGCGCTGCAGGATCAGATACTCCTTGGCCGCCGCCTCGCCGTGCTTGGCCTTCAGCGCGTCCAGCTTGGCGCGCGCCGCGGGATCGGGCACCCCGATCAGCCGCAGGGCCTTGAGGAAGTCGGCGGAGGGCACGCCCGCGTAGACGACGAACTGCACCGAACTCGGGGCGGACTTGCCCTGCTTCACGCCGGAGTCGTCCAGCGCGGCCCTCGCCACAAATTTCTCCGCGCCGTCCGGCACCTGGAAAACCAGAAGGCCCGGCGAGTGGGTGCCGATGCCGTCGGCGTACTCTCTGCCGAGCACCTGGAAGCCTTTGCCGGACACGCTCTTGTTCTTGACCGAGCTGTTCCAGCCGCACTGCTCATGCACCCACTGCATCTGCGACAGGCGTTTCTCGCCGAACGGCCCCGTGAAGCGCGCGTCCAGCCAGTCGGAGTGGTCGCACGCGTAGCTGTCGCCGCCGTCCGTGACGATCAGCGTCACATAAGGCGTGCCGCGGACGTCGGCCTCGACATCCACGCCCTGTCCCGCCGTCTGCGCCGTCACCAGCGGGCTCACATACCGCAGGGCGCGCGGATCGCAGCGCTGGGCCAGTTCCTCACGTGTCAGGGGCGTTGCCGCCCAGGCACGGCAAGTCAATGAAAGACACAGCCCCGCCGCCCACACTGTTTTCCGCATAGACACCCTCTCGGTTAAAGTCTCCCACAGAATGAATAGTGGGGAACAATACCAAATAAAGGCGGGGCGGTGAATGAAAAAGCCGCCCCGTGGCGGCCTTGGATTCGCCCTTGACTTTGCGCCCTGTTCTGTTTGACAATGCCGTCATTCGATTTCAGTTCTTGAAAGGGTTCATACCATGCAGAAGTCAATTGCGGTGATGCTGGCGGCGGTGGCGGCGATGATGTTTTCCGGTTGCGTGGCGATCGGCCGGCACTCCGCTCCGGTCGAGGGCGGCAAGAAAACAACGGTCGGCCTGATCTCGGTCGAGTCCATCGGCGACGGGTATCCGATGATCCCCCTCTACACGAGTTTTGAACAAGGCAAGTAGCCGCAGATCCAAACGCGAGGTTCCGAGTCCGCGCGCCGCGGACGATGGGGTTTTTTGCCTTGATTTATCCCTGTGGAACCCCAATAATAGCGCCCATTTTTCATCACGTTAGAAGGCGATACTCATGAGTCCAGAGAAGAGCACTGCTGCGGTTACCCCGACGCCTATATCTCAGGCGATTCCGAAGAATCTGCCCATCGAAATGCTCCCGTTGTACGACTGGTGGAAGACGAACGGCATGCAGACGGTGATCACGTTCATCGCCGTGGTGGTGGTGGCGGGCGGAGCCTTCGCGTTCAAACAGGTCCGCGAAAGCAAGATCTCCGGCGCGAACAGGGAGCTTTTGAAGGCGAATTCGCTGGAGGAGCTCGAGACCGCGGTCGCCCAATACGGCTCCATCAAGGCGGGCAACGCCGCCCGTTTGCGCCTGGCCAAAGCCTACTTCGACGCCTCCAAGTACGACGAGGCGCTGAGCGCTTACGACGCCTGCCTCAACAAAGGCGCGCCCAAAGGGTTTGACGACATCGCAACCGTGGGCCGCGCGCATGCGCTGGAGGGGCTGGGCCGCCTCGACGAGGCGCTGGCCGCTTACCAGGCCTTTGACAAAGCCTCCCCCGGCCACTACCTGCAGCCCCAGGTTCAGATGGGGATCGCCCGGATCTACACGATGCAGGGCAAGAAGGCCGAGGCGAAGAAGCTGTTGGAGACCCTGAAGGCGCAGAAGACCGGCACCCCCGCGTGGGAAATGGCGGTCGCCAACCTGGAGGGGATCATCGACCGGTACGAGCCGCGGGCCGCCCGCTCGCTGTTTGATGCCGCGGATGCGGCCGCCAAGACCGTTCCCGCGCCGGCCGCGCCTGCGCCGGCACCGGCCAAGAAGTAGCCGCCGCGGCGAAGCCGTCCGCGCACAAAAAAAACGGGGATCGGGCTTAACGCCTGGTCCCCGTTTCGCTTCGGGCCGCGCGGCGCGCGCTCAGTACGCGTGCTTGTCCGCATCGGACTGCCACGCCCGCATGACCGCCACGGCCGCCGCCGCCTCCGTTTTCACGAAGCGCACCGCGCGAGCCTCAGGCGGCAGGGCCAGCTCGCCGTAGATCGCCGCGTCGCTAAACCCGGCGCCCGCGGCGTCGTCGCGCGTGGCCGCGTAGTGCACGGCGCGCAGGCGCGCCCAATAGATCGCGCCCAGGCACATCGGACACGGCTCGCAGCTGGTGTAGAGGTCGCAGTCCTCCAGGTGGAAACGGCCCAGCAGACGGCAGGCCGCGCGGATCGCGTTTACCTCCGCGTGGGCCGTCGGGTCCTGGTCGCGGATCACGCGGTTGCAGGCGGACGCGATGATCTGGCCGTTGCGGACGATCACCGCGCCAAAGGGCCCGCCGTCCCGCCGGGACACGCCCGCCTGTGCCGCGGCCACCGCCTCGCGCATGAAATCCTGTGCCATACGGACTCCCGGACCCGCGGGGCGCGGGCTCCTCAGATCACGTAGTTGTCCACTTCGGACGAAGTCGAGCAGCGGCGCAGCACCTCGGCCAGCGTGATGCCTCCCAGCGCCTTCTCGACCGCATGGTTCACTTCCATCCAGACCGTGCGTGCGATGCAGGTGTTGAGGCGGTCGCAGGACTCCTCGTTGGTGATGCACTCCACGATCGACATCGGACCTTCCAGGTTCGTCACCACCTCGAGCATGGTGATTTCTTCGGGCCGCCGCGCGAGCACATAGCCGCCCTTGGCGCCGCGCGTCACGCTTAACAGACCCGAGGTCTTGAGCGGGTTGATCACCTGCCAGAGGTACTTGACCGAAATCTTCTGGCGGTCAGCGATGTCGTTCAACGTGACCGGCCCCTTGGCCTGATGCAAGGCGATGTCCATCAGCGTGCGCAACCCGTACCGGCCCTTAGTCGAGATTCTCATGTGTCCACCCTTTTGAAATCGATTGATTTGGCGGCATAGTCTACGGTATTCATTGATATAAGAAAACAAGAAAATGTAAACCTTTCAATAAATCCATACAGTCCTGCCGTTTGCGCGCGGTGCGCGCCGCCATCTGGAAAGAGGGGGGCGTGGCGGCGCGTTTTCCGTTTCGCCCGTATCCGACTCCTGATACACTCTGCGCTCTGACATCCCCAATCAGGAGGTTCCCCGATGAGAGTGCTATTCGCCGCGGCGTTGTCGCTTGGTGCCCTGACCCTGTTCGCGGACCGGCTGGTCCAGGACTTTAACGCCGACTGGCGTTTCCAGAAAGATCCTTTGGACGCGCTCAAGGCCTCGGCCGTCGCGGCCGAGCCCTCGGATCAAGCGTGGCAGCCGGTCCGCGTGCCGCACGACTGGGCGATCTCCGGGCCCTTCGACCCCAAGGCGGACGGCGGCACCGGCAAGCTGCCGTGGCAGGGCGTGGGCTGGTACCGCAAGACCTTCACTCTGGCGGCCGGGGACGCGGCCAGGCGGGTCTACCTCGACTTCGACGGCGTCATGGCCAGTCCCGAGGTCTACGTCAACGGGCAGAGGGCGGGGGGATGGGATTACGGCTACATCGGGTTTCGCGTCGACGCCACGCCCTTCGTGACCTTCGGCCGGCCCGCGGTGGTGGCGGTCAAGGCCGACACCCGCGCGCACCATTCGCGCTGGTATCCGGGCGCGGGCATCTACCGCAAAGTGACGCTCACGCTCTGCGACCCCGTTCACGTCGCGCACGAGGCCACCTTCGTCACCACGCCGTCGGTCAGCGCCCTGAAGGCCGACGTGCACGTGGCCACGGCGGTCACCAACTCCCTGGACCGCGCCGTCGACGCCTCGGTCACGGTCGCGCTGCTTGACCCCGCCGGCAAGGTCGCGGCCACGCAGACGAAGAGCATCGCCGTCCCCGCTTGCGGGGCGGTCGCTTTCGGGCAGCTCTTCACGCTGGCCGCGCCCCGCCTGTGGGATTTGGCGGAGCCCAACCTCTATCAGGCGCGCGTCACGGTCGCGTGCGGGGGCGGCTCCGACACCGAGACCGCGCGTTTCGGCATCCGCTCGTTCGCCTTCCCCGCTGACGACGGCTTCCACCTCAACGGCCGCCGCGTCCAGCTCAACGGCGTGGATCTGCACGCCGACCTCGGCCCGCTCGGCATGGCCTTCAACCGCTCCGCCATGCGCCGCCAGCTCGAGATCATGAAGGACATGGGCTTCAACGCCCTGCGCACCAGCCACAACTGTCCCGCGCGCGAGGTCCTGGAGCTGTGCGACGAGATGGGCATCTTCGTCTGGAACGAGGGCTTCGACAAATGGGAGGGCACCTCCGGCCGTCGCAACGACCAGAACCTCGAGGCGTACGTCTCGCGCAACCTGCGCCAGTTCGTGCGCCGCGACCGCAACCACCCCTGCGTCTTCGTCTGGTCCATCGGCAACGAGATCCCTCCCGCCAAGCCCGGCGACCCGAACGACCCCGGCATGACACGGGCCCGCTGCACCCTTTTCCGCGAGGTCATCCGCGAACTTGACACCACCCGCCCCGTCGGCATCGGCTGCTGCCACGCCAACGCCATCGGCATGGGCATCTTCGAAGACCTCGACATCACCGGCTGGAACTATGGCGGCCAGTACGCCAACATCAAGCGCAAATACCCGGACAAGCCGGTGCTCTACTCCGAGTCCGCCTCGGCGCTCAGCTCCTACGGGTACTATGCCCAGCCGCAGCCGCAGCACAAGACCGACTACGCCGTGGCGGATCTCGAGGTCTGTTCCTATGACCACAACGCGGCGCCTTGGTCCGACATTCCCGACCTCGAGTTCGCCCGCATGGAGCGCGACCGCTATTGCGGCGGCGAGTTTGTCTGGACCGGGCTCGATTATCTGGGTGAGCCGACCCCCTATATGCATTACTTCGAGCAGATGCGCAAATACCCGCAGGAGCAGATGGCCCGCAGCTCCTACTTCGGCATCGTCGACCTCTGCGGCATTCCGAAGGACCGCTTCTATCTCTACCGCAGCCTGTGGAACACCAACGCCGTCACGCTGCACATCCTCCCGCACTGGAACTGGCCCGGCAGGGAGGGCCAGAAGGTGCCGGTCTATGTCTACACCAGCGGCGACTCGGCCGAGCTGTTCCTCAACGGCCAGTCGCTCGGCCGCCGCGCCAAGGGCCAGCCCCAGTCCAGGCCCGTCAACCTGGCGGCCGGCAAGCCCGCGACCGCTTCAAGCTTCGAGGCCGCCGCCCGCAACAACCCGTCCGCCAACGCCGTGGACGGCAGCGGCGAGACCCGCTGGTGCGCCTCCGGGCCGGAGAAGCCGCAGTGGTGGCAGGTCGACCTCGGAGCGCCCACCTCCTTCCGATCCCTGAGGGTCACCTTCGAGGGTGAGCCCGAGGGCTACGGCTACGACATCCTCGCCTCCGACGATGCTTCGGCTTGGACGCCGCTGCTCTCGCGAAAGCGGGGCGAGAAAACGCCCGCATCCGTTGACAAGCCCGTCACGTGCCGCTTCGTGCGCGTCGCCTTCAACGATCTCGACAAGAACCGCTGGGCCTCGATCCGCGAGTGTGTGATCGCCAACGAGCCGCTCGCGCAGGCAAACCCCTATTACGACGTGTGCGACACCTACCGCCTGCGCTGGCTCGACGTGACCTACGCGCCGGGCGAACTCAAGGCCGTGGCCTACAAGCACGGCCTGAAGATTGCCGAAACGGTCATGCGGACCGCCGGCAAGCCCGTGGCGGTGAGGCTGACGCCGGAACAGACCGCCTTGCCGGCGGACGGCGAGAGCGTGGTCTTTGTGCAGGTGGACGTGGTGGATGCCGCCGGCGTGCGCGACCCGCGCGCCAAGGACACGCTCCGCTTCGCGGTCAGCGGCCCGGGCGAAATCGTGGCGGTCGGCAACGGCAACCCGCGCGCCACCGACGCCTTCACCGCTACTGCCCGCCATCCGCTCTATTTCGGCAAGGCCGTGGCCGTGGTGCGCCGCCGCGCGGGTCAGGACGGCCCGGTCACTCTGACCGTCGCCGGGGAGGGCCTGGCGCCGGCTGCGGCGGTGTTCCGGTAGAAAGCAAAAAGGCCATTTCCACGGACGGAAATCGGCCTGAAGCGCGTAAGCTTCGATTGACTATCCGGGTTTCTTGGTCTATCATTGACCATCCTTTTTTAATTGAGGTAAAAGGTCTGTTCATAAAACGCGTGTTTAGCAAGGGAGCTGACCCCATGATGGATCAAGCAGGAGTCTTCAAAGCGAGTGTGTGTGCCGTGGCCGTCTCTGTGATGACGACGGTCTGTGCGCAAGATGCGAAGCCGGCCGCCGAGCAGCCTGCCGCGCAACCCGCCGCAGCCGCCGAGCAGCCCGCCGCTGAGCCTCAGCACCCCGCCCAACTGTTCGAGCCGCTGGTGCGCGTGATGAACGTCCGGGGCCTCTGCGAAGTGAAGAATCCCGATGTGGGTTCGTTCCAGCCGGTGTTGAATAACAAGGCTTATCCGCTCGGGTCGTCCTTCCGCACCGGGCCGGACGGAAGCGTGATGCTCGTGTTCTCCGGACAGGAGAGCGTGCAGGTCCTCGAGAGCACGGAGGTGGTGGTCGCCAGCCCCGAGAAGAAGCCGGCGGGGCGCATCATGCACCTCGTCACCGGCAAGGTGAAGACCACCCTGCGTGACAACCTGCCCGAGGGCAGTTTCGGTGTCGAAACTCCCCACGCGACCTGCAAGAACGTGGCCGGCCGCGGCGAGTTCACGCTCGCGGCGGACGCCACGGCTGAGACGCTCCAGATCAAAATCGTCACCGGGTCGGCCCGCATCGAGGGGTCCCAGTACCAGATTCCCGCGCTGCGTGCGGCCAACACGGTCGAAATCCAGACCGCGGCTGACCGTTCGCTCAGCCGCCTCACCAGCGTCTCGGGCGACTTCGCGATCATTTTGGAGAACGGGACCGAGACGCCCGTGAACTTCGGCATGTCGCCCAAGGCGGTCGTCAAGGTCTGGCGCGAGAACGCCCCGGTCGGCGGCCGCGCGATCATCTCCACCCTCGTCGTGAGCCCGACGGGCATGGCGCGCCACCGCTTCGCGTATGCGGAGGGACGTCCCAACCTGGCCACGGGCGAACTCATCGCGCCGGCGGAGGGCGAGGACAAGGAGAAGGACAAGGAAGAGATGCCGGTGCTGCTCTCGACGGAAGGCAAGAAGGCGGAGGCGCCGGCCGAGAAGGCGGAGAAGACCGCCGAACCCGCGGCCGAGAAAACGGAAAAGGACGCCGCCAAGTAAGCGTCCGCGTGATTTAATAAAGGGAACCGGCGGCCTGCGCAGCCTCCGGTTCTTCTTGTCAAAAAGAGTGTTTGCGCGTGTGTTAACCTTTTTCTGGAATAATAACCGTGTTCATTTATCACTTCAACCGACTCATCCGCAGCCGCATCCTGTGGGGCTTCTTCGCCATCGTCATTTCCGTCGCCTTTGTCGCGGTCGGCTCGTGCTTCAAAGCGCCGCAGGACAGCCTGGTCGCGGGCAAGATCAACGGCAAAAAAATCTCCGCCAACACCTTCGAGCAGGCGGTGCAGGCGATCCGCGGGTTTGGCCGCAACCGTGACAATCAGACCGCGGCCAACGTCGTCGACCGCCGGGCCTGGGAGCAGATCGCCGCCCGCCTGACCGCCGAGAAGGACGGCCTCAGCGCCAGCAAGGACGAGATCCGCGCCATGCTGCGCGAGGCTCCCGGCTTCCAGGGCGCCAACGGGTTCGACATCAACCGCTACCGCATGATCCTTTCCGAGCAGGGGCTCACCCCGGCCGCTTACGAAAGCCTGGTCGCGCACCAGCTCGCCATGATGAAGAGCGCCGCCCTCGTCGAATCCGCCACGTGGGTCGCCCCCATGGAGATGGAGGACGAGCTGGCCGCCATGACCGACCTTTTCACCGTGCAGGTCGCCACGATCAGCAACCGGTTCGCCACGGTTGACATGCGCCTGACCGACGAGGATTGCCGCAAGTTCTATGAAGAGAACAAGGCCTCGTTCGCCCAGCCTGACCGCATGGCGGTGCGCTACATCGAGTTCCCCGTCACCAACTTCCTGAAGTACGTGTCCGTGCCGGAAGGGGATCTGCAGGAGTACTACGACAGCCACGTCAACACCTACACGCGCACCACCACCAACAAAACCACCGAGACCATCCCGTATGCCGAGGTGCGCTCGAAAATCCTCGCCGAGCTCCAGATGGAGGAGGCTCGCTACTGCGCCTCCACGAGCGTGACCTTCAACATCTACGGCAAACTCGCCAACGCCGGCTCCAACGCCCTGCAGGTCGCCGCCAACCAGGAGAAGCTCACGGTCAAGACGTCGCCCCTCTTCGGCGCCGAGGACACGCTCTACTGGGTCGAGAACTCCAAGGAGTTTGCCGAGGCCGCGTTCGAGCTCGACCCCGACCGCACCGACTCCCGCTTCGGCATCGTCAAAGGCGAGACCCACGTCTATGTCATCGAGCCGATCCAGCGGTCGCCGGCCCACACGCCGTCCTATGAGGAGGTCCTGAACGACCTGCGCCCGCGCGCCCAGGCCAAGGCCCGCTCCGAAGCCTTCCAGAGCTACGCCAAGGGCCTGCGCGCCGATCTCCGCAAGCTGGTGGACGAGGGCAAGAGCTTCAGCGAGGCCGCCAAAGCCAAGTCGCTCAACGTCTCGACCTCGATCACCTACACGGTCAGCGACGTCCAGAACCAGAAGATCGACAACGGCTTCTCCATCGCCTACGGCGCGATGACCCTGAAGAAGGGCGCGATCTCCGAGGCCGTCCCGGCTTCGGCCGCGCAGTCGCTGATCGTCTACGTGCAGGACCGCCGGCCCGGCGACGCGCTCGCCGCGGAGATGATGCGCTCGCAGATCCGCTCGGGGATCGCCCGCCGCCGCAACAGCAACCTCTTCTCGGACTGGATGACCTGGAACCTCTCCAAGCAGGACTTCCAGCCCGCCCGTCCGCTGGTCAACGACGATGCCGAGGCCGGCATCGAGAGCGACGAGGACGCGCCGGTCAAGAAAGCCCACGGCAAAAAGCCCGAGGCCAAGCCCGCGGCGAAGTAACCGCCACCGGGCCGGACGCAATAAAAGGCGGAGCCTCGCGGCCCCGCCTTTTTTAGTGGCCCGCGGCCCGGCTTTCTGAAAATGGGCGCAGGATCGAGGTTGCAAATCGGACCCGAAACGGGGAAACTAGGGCCGCTGTTTGGGTGCCGGATCGCACGCCCTTGGCTTCGGGCGCAGGGCGGCATCGCAAACCGGCGCTGCCCTGAGGGGGCTGCCGTCAGAGGGAGCCAAGGGGAGTCGGTTTAAAGGGTGAAAGGGCGTCAGTCATGAATTCGGCATTTCTGGTGATTGTGGCGGCATTGGTTCTCGTCCTCGCGTATCGCTTTCTGGGGGCCTTCATGGCCGCGAAGGTGCTGGCGCTGGACGCTTCGCGCGCGGTGCCTTCCGAGACGCTGCAGGACGGGCGCGATTATGTGCCGACCAACAAATGGGTGCTGCTGGGGCACCATTTCGCGGCGATCGCGGGTGCCGGTCCGCTGATCGGGCCGGTGCTGGCCGCCCAGTTCGGCTGGCTGCCCGGAACGCTGTGGATTCTGATCGGCGCGGTGCTGGCCGGCGCGGTGCACGATTCGGTGGTGCTGCTGGCATCCGTGCGGCACCAGGGGCGCTCGATCGCGGAGATCGCGCGCGAGATCATCGGCGTGCGGATGGGGCTGGTGACCTCCGTCGCCGTGCTCGTGATCCTCATCATCGCCATGGCGGGCCTCGGCATTCCGGTGGTCAACGCGCTCAAGGATTCGCCTTGGGGCACGTTCACCGTGGGCTTTACGGTTCCGGTCGCGATCTTTATCGGCCTCTACCTGAAGTTCGCCCGGCCGGGGCGGATCGCCGAGGCCTCCATCATCGGCACGGCGCTGGTCCTGCTGGGGGTCGCCGCCGGGCCTTACGTGAAAGAGCTGCCGTGGGCGCATTACCTGTCGGTGAATGAAAAGACCATGTCGCTTTCATTGGCGATCTACGGCTTCTCGGCGGCCGCCCTGCCGGTGTGGCTCCTGCTGTTGCCGCGCGGGCTTCTGAGCACGTACATGAAGCTCGGCGTCTTTTTTGCCCTGGCCATCGGCATCCTCATCGTGCACCCGCAGATCAAGATGCCGGCGCTGACCCAGTTTGTGGGCGGGGGCGGGCCGGTCATCCCCGGCAAGCTGTTCCCCTTCCTCTTCGTGACGATCGCCTGCGGCGCGCTTTCCGGATTCCACGCGCTGATCAGCTCCGGCACGACGCCCAAGCTGATCCGCAACGAGCGCGACATCCTGCCGATCGGGTACGGCGCCATGCTGCTGGAGGCGTTTGTCGCCCTCATGGCCCTGGTGGCCGCGACGGTGCTGCCGATGCCCGACTATTTCGCGATCAACGCCCGGCCCGAGGCCTTCGCCACGCTCGGCATGGTGCCGGAGCAGCTCGCCGAACTCTCGCGGCTCGCCGGGGAAGAGCTGGCCGGACGCCCCGGCGGCGCCGTCACGCTGGCGGCGGGCATGACCTGGATCTTCCACAAGATCCCGTTCCTCGACAGCCTGATGGGCTTCTGGTACCACTTCTGCATCATGTTCGAGGCGCTGTTCATCCTCACCACGATCGATGCCGGCACGCGCGTCGGACGGTATCTGCTTCAGGACTTCGCCGGGCATGTGTGGAAGCCGCTGGGCGACCAGACGCGCTGGGTGAACACGTTCGTGTTCTCCGCGCTGTTTTCCGCCGCGTGGGGCTGGCTGCTCTACACGGGCGACGTGAAGACCATCTGGCCGCTTTTCGGCGTCGCCAACCAGATGCTGGGCATCATCGCCTTCGGCGTGGGCACCGCGTTCCTCATCCGCAACGGCAAGGCGAAGTATCTCTGGGTCACGCTGGTGCCGATGGCGTTCGTGCTGACGACCACGCTGATGGCGGCCGTGCTCAACATCACCGACAATTTCCTGCCGAAGAAAGACTACCTGCTCGCCGGGATCTCGGTCCTGCTGATCCTGCTGGTGGTCGTGGTCACCATCGAGAGCGTGTTCGCCTGGGTGCGCCTGCTGAAGAACCCGCTCGCGCGGGAAACCGCGCCCGCGCCGGATCCGGTCCCGCCCGTGGAACTGCCGGACTGAGCGGACCGGCTGCGCGTCGCGGGGCGTGCCGCCTGCCGAAGGTCAGGCCCGGAAAACCAAAACGGGGGCGTCTGGTGAAGACGTCCCCGTTTGTTTTGGGCCTGTGGCGCGCGCGCCGCGGCTACAGTTTGGCGCAGAAGCGCGCCAGACGCGTCATGCCGTCCTCGATCTCGGACATGCCGCACGCGTAGCTCAGGCGCACGCAGTCGTCCGCGCCGAAGGCCACGCCGGGCACCACGGCCATGTGCTCCTCTTCCAGCAGGCGCTTGGAGAAGACCATGGAGTCGAGGCCGAACGAGGAGACGTCCGGGAAGACGTAGAACGCGCCCGTGGGCTTGACGCACTTGATGCCGGGGATGGCGGCGGCGAGCTCGTAGATGCGGTGGCGGCGCGCGTCGAAGGCCGCGACCATCTCCTTGACGGACGACTCGCCCTTTTCGAGCGCGGCGATCGCGCCCCACTGCGCGAAGGTGTTGGGCGCGGAGGCGCAGTGGCTCTGCAGGGCGTTCATGGCCTTGATGAAGTTCTCGGGTCCCGCGGTGTAGCCGAGGCGCCAGCCGGTCATCGAGTACGTCTTGCTGAAGCCGTTGACCGTGATGGTGTTGTCGTAGAAGGCCTTGGAGAAGGAGGCCATGCTGACCTGCTGGTTGCCGTCGTAGACCATCTTCTCGTAGATCTCGTCGGAGACGATCGCGATGTCGTGCTTGAGCGCGGTCTCGCCCAGCGCATGCAGCTCGGCGGGCGTGTACATCACGCCGGTGGGGTTGCTGGGGCTGTTGATGACGATGGCCTTGGTCCGGGAGGTGGCCAGGCGCTCGATGTGCTGAGGGGTGATCTTGAAGCCCTGGTCGGCCGTGGTGTGGATGAAGACCGGGGCGCCGCCCGCGACGCGCACCATCTCGGGATAGCTCAGCCAGTAGGGGGCCGGGATCAGCACCTCGTCGCCGGGGTTGAGGAGCGTCTGGAACACGAGGGCGAGCGAGTGTTTGCCGCCGCAGCTCACGATGATTTGCGAGGGCTTGTAGTCGAGCTTGTTGTCGTGTTTGAACTTGTCGGAGAGCGCCTGGCAGAGCTTGGGCACGCCGGCCACGGGCGTGTATTTGGTTTTGCCCTGATTGAGCGCTTCGATCGCGGCCTGCTTGATGACTTCGGGCGTGTCGAAGTCCGGTTCGCCGGCGGCAAAGTTGCAGACTTTATGCCCGTGTTCAACCATCTGCTTGGCCAGGCTGGCGATGGCGAGGGTCTGGGAGGGCTTGATGGCGCTGATACCGTCGTTGAGTTTTTTCATGCGTAGTAGGTCCTGATCAATTCCTCGAAATGAGGGTCATGCATCACATCGAGGATCCGCATTTCGCGGTGGGCATTCTCGGCCGAATCCGAGGCGTGTGCGGCGTTGACCATGATGTTGGTTCCGAACTCGCGGCGGATCGAGCCGGGCCGCGCCTTCAGGGGGTCGGTTGCGCCGAGAATATCGCGGATTTTGTTCACCGCGTCAATCCCTTCGTAGACGAGGGCCAAACATTCTTCGGTTCCCGGCAGCGTGCGCTCCCCCGGCAGGCAGTTCGAGGGGCGGCGGCCGGTCATAAACTCGACGATGTTTTCGAACTCGCGCTCGGCGAAGAGCGGGGCGAGGTAATCGCAGAGCGGGGCGAGCGGGGCGGCGTCGACCGGGAAGCCGAACTCGCGCGAGAGCGCCTGTGCGGCGCGGTCCGCGCCGAAGCGCTTGAAGACCGACTTGAGGCTTTCGCGCACGGGGCCGTAAAACTCCTCGGCCTGGGCTACGGACATGGCGAACTTCTTGACGCCCACGATGCGCAGGCCGGTGCTGGAGATCAGGTCCATGATGTTGCCCGCGCGCAGGGAGGGCTGCCGCCAGTTGTCGGGCTTGAGCATCACCAGCGTCTGCTGCGCGTCGCCGCCGCCCGGCACGTCCATCGCGCCGCGCACGATGCCGGCGTCGGAGTGCAGGTGTTTCAGCCAGAGGCGCAGGATCTCGCCCACGAACGTGACGGAGGCCCCCACCAGCACGGCAGGCTCGAAATACTCCACATGGCCGGTCTTGGGGTCGGTGACCATGTCGCCGTAGGTGTCGCGCACAGTCTGCCCGCTGCACCAGCGCTGGCGGATGCTGCCGGTGACCTCGTAAATCTTGCGGACGGCGTCCTCGCCCTCGAAGAGCAGCAGCATGGAGCGGTGGGGGCGGCCCGTGGCCTCGTCGGGCGTGTAGGCGCGGCGCACGTAGTTGGAGAAGAGCGCGCATTTCTCGGGGTCGGAGGAGTCGTAGGCGCTGAGGTAGTCGGCAAAAGCCGTGGCCAGCTCGTTCGACGCGCCGATGATGCGGGCCCCGACCAGCTTCAGGTCCGTGCGCACGAGATACCGAGCGATGATGCCGCCGGTCCGCGATTTGCGGATCGGATACGGGTTGATGAGGACGAACGCCAGTTCCTTAGCCATGGACTAAACCTTTTTGACGCGAGTGACCGATTTTCTGATACTGAAAACCTCAGGAGCGGTTCATGCAAGTCTTCACAAGGTGTCGGTTGGCCCTAAAGATTACCTGTTTGAAACAGGGGTGTCAACGGAAGTCGCTTGAGCCAGGCCAGTTCACGCCGCCGCATGCGCGCGCGCTCCGCCGGCGTGTGGTCGTCCGCTCCGGTCAGGTGGTCGCAGCCGTGCGCGAGGTAAAGGGCGAGCTCCCGGTCGGCAGACCACCCGGCGCGCCGCGACGCGACGCGCGCCGCCCACTCGACGTTCACGAACAGCTCGCCGATCAGGCCGTCGGGCTCGCCGGGCAGCGGCTCGTAGCGTTGCGTGATGACGTCGGTGGCGCCCTCGTGCGCCAGGATCGCGGCGTTGACCTCCGCGCTGGCCGCGTCGTTCAGCAGATGGACGGTGACCTCCTGCCACGGCACAGCGCCCGTTGGGGAGGCGCGCCCGGAGGTCGCGCGCCGCCCGCTGTTCCGGGAAAACGCCTGCGCCAGGCCGGCGAGGGCGAGGGTCAGGCGCTTGAGGGCGGCGGTGTCGAGCCTGAAGCGGCGCTGGGCGTTGTGGATGGAAATTCGCATGGGAGTGGAAACTTATGACCCCGCCAGAGTGTGCCCGGCAAAACGCACGAAGATCCCGCGCCAGTCGTCCAGATAGTCCGTCAGGATCTTCCGGCCGAGGCCGTCCACGTCCCCGCACCGGTACAACGCCGAGGCCGCGAAGAGTTCGACCATGGCTTTTGAAAAGTGTGCGGCTTCGAGGCTCGCAGGGTCTTTGCCGGTGTCGATGTGCCCCTGGACGCCGGGCTTGCGCAAGAAGGCGGCCAGCGCGGCGGCGGCCTGCGGGTCGCCGATGCGCCCCAGCGCCATGGTCACCGCGCGCACCGTATTGAAGCTCGTGTCCGCCCGGCACTGGTTCAGCTTGCCGACCAGCGCCGGCGTCGCGCGCTTGTCCCGGGGGATCGCCGCCACCCACAGCGCGCCGTCCAATTCCGGCACGTTCAGAAAGCCTTCCCAGTCATACGCGGGGCCGGCGGGCAGGGCAGCCTGCTCAATCCATGACGTCAGCAGCGGCACGCCGGCGGGGTCGCCCAGCAGGCAGAGCGCCTTGGCCTTCGCGAGCGTCGGCTGGGCCGCGAGGGCGTCGCGCAACGGCTTCACCGCCGCCTGGCCGCCGCGGGCGAGAGTCAGCAGGTTCGCCCGCAGGGCAGGGTCCCCGGCCGCCGCCGCGAGCGCGCTTGCGTCCGGCAACGGGGTGTCGCGCGTGATCTCGGCGAGCTTGTCCGCCGGCAGGATGTCGAGCCCGGCCAGGTGCCGCTGTAGCCCCCGGATGTCGACCTGCCGCGGCGTTGTGCCGGCCTTCACGCACAGCGCGGCGGCGTAGCCGGCCGCGTACCCGAGGTTCAGCGCGTCCGGGTTCATGCGCACGATCGCCTGCACGTCATGCGTCGTCGAGTAACACCTGCCGACCACCATGATGTTTTCAAGCCCGGCCGGCAGAATGGCGCGCAGCGGCACCTGCACCACCACATCCTGCTTGGTGTGCTTGGTGGACGGCATCAGCCCGGCCCAGGAGTAGTCGCTGCTGTAGTAGCCGTGGGGGTCGAACGCGGAGGACGCGATCGCGATCACGTCGGAATAGGTGCGCCCGGCATCCACGTCCAGCTCGTCGATCACCACGTCGCCTTTGATCCGGCGCGTCTCGCGCAGCTGGGCCATGGGGTAGTGCTGCTTCTTGGCATACAGCCCGGCCAGCACGTGGTGCGTGGTGAAGCCCGCGATGTCCATCGGGTCGGCCGGCAGCGCGTTCGCGTACAGGTTCTGCCCGCTGAACGAGGCCTCCTCCAGACAGAGGTCGCCGTCGTTGAGATAGAAGAACCCCGCCCCCGCCGCCGTGCAGACGTCGCCCTCGCCCGAGGCGTCGATCACCACTTTGCCCAGCGCCACGCCGCGCCCGAGCCAGGTCGCGACCTCGACGCCCGCCACCGCGTTGCCGCGCATCACCGCGCCCATCGCCAGCGAGTGGTACCAGATGTCGACCTTCGCCTCTTTCAGCAGCTTGGCGTAGACGGGGTTGCCCTTGCTGCCGCGCCACTCCTGGTTGAAGCCCCGGCGGTAGCCGCGCCAGAACCCCTTGATGCCCAGCGCCACGTTGCCTCCGATGAACCCCGTCTGCTCGATCATCAGCGTCTTCATGCCGGCCCGGCCCGCGGCGATGGCGGCGGCATGGCCGGAAGGACCGCTGCCGACCACCACCACATCGTACTCCGCCCACACGGGAAGCGCGTCTTTGGCTTGCCGGACCACCGCGCTCTGGTTCAGCCGGAACGGACGCTCGCGCTCGTTCAGCTCGCGGAGCGCCAGGCCGGGCATGACGCCGCCCGCAGGCGCGGCCGTCTTGACGGAAATCGCGTCATCGGAGGGCAGCGTGACACTCCGCGCCTCCCGCACCGCCAGCTCGCCGAGCCGCTCGCCGGCTTCCGCCAACGCGACGGGCTGCATCAGCGCCTTCACCGTCTCGCGGCTGACCGCGCACGACGAGCCGATGACAAACAGGCGCTCCGTGCCTTTCGGACGGAAGACCTCCAGATTCACTCCCGCGTCAGGTAGCGCCGCCTGCGTGTCAGGCGTCCCGCAGATGACGGGGTTGGGCATGATGTAGTCCATGCAGTGCGCGAAGGGGCCGTTGACGGTCATGTGCCACTCTTCGCGCAGGGACTGCTCCGCCTGGTTGAGCAGCGGCCAGGTGAACGCCGGCATGGGCGCGTCCCTGCGGATCACCTCGCGCGTTTTGCGGTCCGACGAATAGCGCGGCCGCTCGACCGCCAGGGTCGTGGCCCGCCACGGCAGGCGCCGCGCCCCGGCCGCGTCGGCGACGGACCCGGCGTAAGTCGCGTCGATCACGGTTTTGGCGATCACGGCTTGAAGGCCGGCCTTGTTGGCGGTCACCACGCCGCAGAGCTTGCCGCCCGCATCCGTCAGCACGCCGCCGTGGCGCGTGTTGTTCAGGAACACGACCCCCGCCTCGCGCAGCAGGCCGCTCGCCACCACGGGATAACGCGCCGGCGTCATCTCTTTGAACAGGGCCTGGCTGAACTCCGTCTTCGGCGCCGGGCCGCCCGCCAGATCAAAATGGTCTTTGGCGGTCACCTCGCTGCCCAGAAAGGTGTACTCGTTGAGCAGCATGACCCGCGCGCCGAGTTTGGCCGCCCGACACGCGGCGGCCATGCCGCCCTCGTTGCCGCCGACCACCACGATGTCCACGCGGTCGATCACGGGGACCGTCCGGCCCGGCGCCTCCACCCAGCGCTCCTGCGCCGACAGCGCGGCGACCACTCCGAAAGCTCCCGCAAAAATCATCCACCCGTAACGCTTCATCGTCTGCTCCTGACTCTTTTGAAAACCTTTGCTTCCGCCGCGGCCGCTCTTCCTGAACGCCATCCCTCTGCCGACCGGAACCGTTAATTCCCGACTTTTTACACCGGTTCTTAAGAATTTGCAAAATTATTCCGCCGGCTTCCCCGGGTATGGGAGCCTCTGCGATGCGCTTCACGCCGGCAGAGCAGAGACAGCCTACTCGTGACCGGGGCCGGCTAAAGCCGGTACAACATGCCAGCTCACGCGTGACCGGTGCCGGCTAAAGCCGGTACAACATGCCAGCTCACGCGTGACCGGTACCGGCTTTAGCCGGCCCAGAGCACCAGGCGCCCCCCCCCGTGCGGATGAGCACGTGACCGAACCCCGGGTGCCGCCCGCACGCACGCTGTGCTGAGTCCGAATCGTGCGTTCACGGCTTTGCGCGCGCTCAGGCCTCGACCTTGAAAATCTGCCGGGCCTTGGCCACGCGGTTCGGCAGGTCGGCGTCCTCCAGCTCCGCGGCGACTTGGGCGAGAAAGTCCGGGACCGGAATCCGCTGCGGGCATTTATCGAGGCAGGCCCCGCAGTTCACGCACTGGGAGGCGTATCCCGGACGCCCGTCCACCAGATCGCCGCTCATGCGGAGGGCGTACCGGAACTTTCCGGCTTCGACGGCGCCGAACATGTGCAGCCGGTTGTACTCTTCGAAACAGATGGGAATCGACACATGGGCCGGACAGGGCATGCAGTAGCCGCAGCCGGTGCAGCCGACCTTCATCAGCTCCCGATAGGTCCGGCTGGCCCGGTCCACCAAGGCCAGTTCTTCGGGGGTCAAGGCATGGGCCTGAGCCGTCTCCGCAAGGGCGAGGTTCTCCCGGATATGCGACTCTTCGTTCATGCCGGAAAGAATCACGGTGACTTCAGGGCGGTTCCAGATCCAGCGCAGAGCCCACTCAGCCGGCGTGCGCCGGACGCGGGCCTCGCTCCAGATCGCTTCAACGGCGTCCGGCGGCTGGGCCAGCCCCAGGTTACCGCCGCGCAGGGGCTCCATGACGATGACGCCCAGACCTTTGGAGGCGGCGTGCTCGAGACCCGCGGTGCCGGCCTGATACGCCTGGTCCAGATAGTTGTACTGGATCTGGCAGAAGACCCAGGGGTAGGCGTCGACGATGCGCTTGAAATCGCCCGCCAGGCCGTGAAATGAAAAGCCGGCGTTGACAATCCTTCCGTCCTTCTTCGCCTGGTCAAGAAAGTCGAGGACGCCGAGCCGCTCCAGATTATCCCACGCCGCACCGTCGAGCGAGTGGAGCAGGTAGTAGTCGATCCGGTCGGTCTCCAGTTTTTTCAGCTGGGCCGCCAAGAATCGGTCCATGTCCGCGCGGCCCTTGATCATCCACGACGGCAGCTTGGTGGCTAGCTTGATGCGGCTCCGGTAGCCGTCCCGCAGCGCTTTCCCCAGCAGCGATTCGCTCGCGCCCGCGTGGTAGGGCCACGCCGTGTCCAGATAGTTGACGCCCTGGTCGATGGCGCCGCGAATCTGGCGGATCGCCCGCGCCTCGTCGATGGTTCCGTCCTTGAGGGGCAGCCGCATGCACCCGAAGCCCAGAACTGACAACGCGTCGCCGTTTTTCGGCATCTTCCTGTACTGCATGGCTCGCCCCCTTTTGTGCGAACAGACCCGGTCACTCGCGTGACGTCTGCCTCACGAATTCGCTCTGATCTTTAATATCGCCAGTGTCGTGCCCCACAGAGAACTAGACAGTTTCTTTTTTGCTTTGTGGTTGGAACACGTTCGTGGTACCGCCTTCAGGCGGAATCCCAAAACATCCCTGTGCCGGTTTCCGCCTGAAGGCGGCACAACAAACCCTAGCCCGTGTATAGCCGTTTAAGGGAGACACTACACTAGCTTTTGCGCGTGCCGTCCTCGATGCGGCCGATCAGGCGCAGCAGGCCGTCGAGGATCGTGAGCGGGTGCGGCGGGCAGCCGGGCACAAAGAGATCCACCGGCACGACCGCGCCGGCGCCGTTGTTGACCTGCGCGTGGCCGATGTAGGGGCCGCCGGAGATCGCGCAGGCGCCGACCGCGATGACGATGCGCGGATCCGATACGGCGTCGTAGGTCTTCTTGAGCGCGAGCGCCATGTTCTGAGACACCGGCCCGGTCACGAGCAGGCCGTCGGCGTGGCGCGGCGAGGCCACGAACTGGATGCCGAAGCGGCTCAGGTCCCAGCCGACCGTGTTCAGCACGTTGCTGTCGGCCTCGCAGGCGTTGCAGCCGCCGGCGCTGACCTGGCGCAGCTTCAGGGAGCGGCCGAAGAGCTTCTTGAGCTTCGCGTCGAGCGCGGCGCCGGCGACCTCCACGGCCTGCTGTCCGCGCGGGACGACCAGGTCGGCGCGGCTACGGGCCGCGAGCTGGTAGTTTGAGGAGTGCGTGAGGGCCTGCCGGGGGCAGGCGTCCGCGCAGTCGGTGCAGAAGAGGCACTTGCCCAGGTCGATACGGGCGGGGTCGGCGGGATCGAGCGCGCCGGTCGGGCACGCGTCCGCGCAGGCGCGGCAGCCTGCGGGGCAGAGGGCGGCGTCGATCACCGGGCGTCCGCGGAAACGGTCCGGCAGCGGCGGCGGCGCGCCGTCGGGATAGGTCATCGTGCGGTGTTTCTGTTGCAGTCGGGCGAGAATCACTTTGATCATAGAGGAACCTCACAGGAGTCAGAATAACCAATCATCAACAAGGAATATCCAAGGCTCAAGGAGGGGGACAAAGACCTTTTCATCGGTTGGTTGTTCCTTGTTGGATATTGGATATTCATAGATCGTGTCCGCAGTAGGAGAGGTTGAAGCTCTTGTTGCAGATCGGGAAGTCCGAGATCTCCTGGTTGCGCAGGGCGTAGGCGAGCCCCGGCCAGTTGTGGAAAGACGGGTCCACCACCTTGTAGCGCGAGAAGCGGCCCTGCGCGTCGGTGAGCGCCACGTGGCAGACCTCGCCGCGCCAGCCCTCGTTGAGGGTGATGACCAGGCTGTCGGGGGCCAGCGCCCGGACCGGCACGCGGACCGCGCCTGTGGGCAGGGCCCGGAGCTGGTCGCGGATGAAGCCGATGGAGTGCTGAATCTCCAGCCAGCGCAGATAGGCGCGCGCGGCGACGTCGCCGGTCTCGCAGGTGGAGACGGGGATGTGCGAGAAGCAGTAGATGCCCGAGGGCTGGTCGCGCCGCACGTCGCGCTCGATGCCCGAGGCGCGCGCCACGGGGCCGACGGTGCCCAGCTCGGCGGCGACGTGGAGGGGCAGGGGGCCGGCGTCTTCGAAGCGCGCCATGACCGACTGCGTGTTCCAGAGGAGGTTCACGGCCACGGTGGTGTCCTTTTCGCCCGCGTCGAGGCGGCGGCCCAGCTCGGCGATGCGCTCGGCGTCCATGTCGAAGCCGACGCCGCCCGGCCGGATCAGGCCGCGCCCGAAGCGGCTGCCGCACAGCAGGGCGGTCATGTTGAGGAAGTCGCCGCGGATGCGGCCGCAGTAGCTGGCGGTCGGCAGGAAGCCGACGTCGCCCGCCAGCGCGCCGAGGTCGCCGACGTGGTTGGCCAGCCGCTCCAGCTCCAGCGCGACGCCGCGCAGGGTCTGGGCGCGGGCGGTCTCCTGGCAGCTCGCGAGCGCCTCGACCACCTGGCAATAGGAGGTGGCGTGCGCGACGGTCGAATCGCCGGAGAGCGTCTCGGCATAGTGGATGGTGCGCGGGGTGGGGCCGCCGACCAGCGCCTCTTCCACGCCGCGGTGCTGGAAGCCCAGCGCGATCTCGAGGTGGAACACCTGTTCGCCGTGGCACTGGAAGCGGAAGTGGCCGGGCTCGATGACGCCCGCGTGCACGGGGCCGACCGCGACCTCGTGGACCTGGTCGCCTTCGACGCGGTAGAAGTCGCCCACGGCCGGCAGGATCGGCTGTTCCGGCGGGCGGCCCCACGCGTCGCGGCCGGTCCAGGAGCGGCAGTAGCGCACCGGCTTGAACCACGGGTGGCCGACGGGGCGCAGGCCGAACTGCTCGGCGATCTCGCGCTCGAAGAGGTGCACCTGCGGGCAGCGCGGCGTGAGCGAGGGGAACGCGTCCCCTTCGACGTCCGTCGCGCCGGCGAAGAGCAGGTTCTGCTCGTCGTCGGCGAGCACGACGTAGAGGCGGGTGGCGCCGGGCAGAGGCGAGGCGGCGCCGAAGAGCGCGCTCACGCGCTGGCGCGCGGCCACGCCGTCGAGGATGGCCTGTTTGAAGGCCTCGAAAGAGAGCACGGGAATGGCGGCGCGATGGACGGCCTGGCCGTTGGCCAGCATCGCGAGTTCGGGGCGGGAGTCGTTCATGGCTGTCCCTCCAGGAACAGGACCGCGTCGCGGATCAGCGCGGTCAGCGGGGCTGGGATGTAGAGGCCCACGAGCAGGACGAGGAGCGCGAGGCCCACGATCGGCGCCCCGGTGAGGAAGCTGTCGCGGTAGGGCGTGTTGCGGGCCTCGACCGACGCTCGGCCCTGCACCACCTTGAGCACGGTCGCGCCCATGCCGATGAAGACCACCAGCAGCAGGAAGAGGAACAGGCCGCCCGTGGCGAAGCGTCCGGCATCGAACGCGCCGTTGAGGATCGAGAACTCGCTGATGAAGGGGCCGAAGGGCGGCGAGCCCGTGATCGCCAGGAAGCCGACGAGGAAGAGGGTGCCGGAGAGCGGCAGGCGGCGCATCGCGCCGAACACCTGCTCGGTGCTCTTGCTGCCGTAGGCGCGGTGGATGTTGCCGGCCGAGAGGAACAGCACGCCCTTGGTCAGGCCGTTGGTCACGACGTGCAGCAGCGTGCCGAAGAGCGCCGGCGCGCCGATGCCGAGGCCCAGCGCGAGGATGCCCATGTGCTCCACGCTGGAGTAGGCCAGCATCCGCTTGAAGTCGCGCTGGCCGACCATGAAGAGGCTGGCGACGGCCATGGAGAGCAGGCCCATGAAGAGCAGCAGGCGCGAGACGTAGGCGCCTTCGCCGGCCACTTGACAGATTTGGTAGATGCGCAGGAGGGCGAGGAACGCGCAGCTGGTCACGCCGCCGGCGAGCATGGCGCCGACCACGCCCGGGGCTTCACCGTAGGCGTCGGGTTTCCACGAGTGCATCGGGGCGAGCCCCATCTTGGTGCCGTAGCCCACGAGCAGCAGCACGAACGCCGCGTGCAGCCAGGGCTTGGAGAGCTTCGGCGCGTGTTCGAGGATGCCTTCGAGCGTGAGGGTGGCTTCGAGACCCGTGTGCAGCGAGGCGTAGGCCAGGAAAAAGGTCCCCAGCAGCGCGAGGGCGATGCCGACCGAGCCGACGAGCAGGTACTTCCAGGTGGCTTCGATGCTGCGCTGGGTGTGGTTGAAGTAGATCAGCGGGGCGGTCACGAGGGTGGTGCCCTCGATGGCGACCCACATCAGGCCGAGGTGGTGCGCCCAGGTGACCAGGCTCATGATGCCGAGAAAGGCCATGAGGCAGGCGCAGAAGACGCGGTTGGGCCGCTCCTCGCGGTTGTGGAGATAGCCCACCGCGTAGAACGAACAGAAGAAGAAGAGCAGGCTGACCACGAGCAGGATGAGTTTCCCGAGCGGGTCGAGCACCAGCCAGGCCGCGCTGGTCGTCAGTTCCGGGCGCGCCAGGGTCACGAGGGTCAGCGCGAGATGCGCGACACCCGTCACGGGCAGCAGCCACGGACGCAGGCGGTTCGAGGGGATCGCCGCCGAGAGGGCGGCCATCAGGATAGGCAAGAAGATCATCGCGAAAGCCATGGGTTACTCCTTCAGCGAAACCAGCCGGCGCGTGTCCATCGAGGCGAACGCCTGGTTGATTTGGTTGACGATAATGCAGATCACGAAAATGCCGACGAAGAGATCCAGCAGCACGCCCATCTCGACGACGAGCGGCATGGCCTCGACCAGCAGCATGCCGAAAATGAAGATGCCGTTCTCCAGCACGAGGTACCCCACGACCTGCGTGAGCGCCTTGAAGCGGGTGATCAGCAGGATAAAGCCCGTCAGGACGGTCGCGATGGAGGCGGGCACAAGCAGCGCGTCGCTGTGCGCTTCGATCAGCGGCAGCTGGTCGGCGAAGAGCAGCGCGAAGACCGTGGCCAGCGCGCCCAGGATCACCGAAGGCTGCAGGCCGATCAGCGGCTCCACCTCGCGCTTGATTTTGACGTCGCGCAGCGCGTGGATCATCATGCCCGGAATGATGACGCCTTTAAGCGCGAAGGCCGGGACCACGGTCAGGGCTGCGGCGAGCGTGAGATGGTCGTGCAGGACGAGCGGCAGGAGGCTCAGCAGCGCGCCTTGGGCCGCCACGGTCCGGATGACCGAGACGATCCGGCTGGTGCCCAGCGCGAAGAGGTTGAGCATCAGGACGATCACGAGAAGGGTGTTTAGCAGATTGGTCATGAGATCACCTTATCAGCAGGATGAAGCCGAAACCGCAGAAGAGCAGCGCGCCGATCAGCAGATAGGGCACGTGCCGCATCTGCAGACGCGCCATCACCGACTCCAAGACGCCGATGATACCCGCCAGTCCCAGGATCTCCACGAGATACAAGGGCCAGTCCAGCCACGCCTTGCCGAACTCGAACGGCGCGATCACATGCAGCAGCACGGTGCCGAGCACGAGCAGCTTGATGGACGCGGCGTAAAGAATCACGCTGAGGAGCGGCCCGCCGTGGTCGAGCACCATGGCTTCGTGGATCATGGTCAGCTCCAGATGCGTGGTCGGATCATCCACGGGCAGGCGGCAGGTCTCGGCCAGCAGCACGATGAAGAGGCCGATCGAGATCAGCACCAGCGGCGCGGCGACGTCCGCCGAAAAGGTGTTCGCGGGGCCGTGCAGCATGGCCGTCAGCGTGAGGGAGCCCGACACCTTGGCCAGCACCATCAGGGCGAAGAAGAGCGCCGGCTCCGAGAGGCAGGCGAAGGTCACCTCGCGCGCCGAGCCCATGCCCTCGAAGGCTGACCCGGTGTCCAGCGCCGCCGAGGTGGTGAAGAAGCGCGCCAGCCCGAAAAGGTAGGCGAAGAGGATCAGGTCGCCGGTGAAGGCGATCGGCGCGTCGAAGCCGCCGATCGGGATCAGCAGCCCGGCCAGCAGCACCGTGGCCAGCGTGACGACCGGCCCGGCGCGGAAGACCCACGTCGTGGTGGTGCTCAGCACCAGGCCCCGCCGCATCAGCTTGACGAGGTCGTAATAGGGCTGCAGCAGCGGCGCGCCCACGCGCCCGCCGAACCACGCCTTGGTTTTGGTGATCACGCCCAGCAGCAGCGGCGGCAGCAGCAGCAGGACCGCGATGTGGAGGAGGATGTTGATCATGGGTTTTTATTACTCCGGCAGAAAAGATCCAGAATCCGGCTGGCTGGGTGAGAGGAAGTCCCATAGGCGGGGAGTCCGGGGTGTGCCGACCTCTGGCTTCTGACCTCTCTCTTCTGTCCTCTGTCTTCTGTCATTATTAACTCCCTACGTTTCCCCAGATGAGAAGCACGATCATGACGATCAGGATGTAAAGCACGTACACGTGCGTCTGCCCCTGCTGCAAGACGCGCAGCCGCGGCAGATGGCGGCCGGTCGCGCGGAACAGCGGCGTCACCAGCCGGTCGAGCACGGTGTCCGGCACGAGGCTCTTGAAAGCGGAGGGGCGCGGGAAGTAGCCGCGCAAGGCGGTCCGGCACTTTTTCGGCCACAGCAGGAAGGAGGTCAGGTTGACGAGCGAATCCCCGAGCGAGGAGCCGGTGTACTGCATCCGTCCGGTCGGCCGCGCGTAGCCGCAGTCCCACGTGAGCCCCGCGCGGACGCGCCCCGCGCGCCGCGTCAGCTTCAGGACCAGGGCCAGGACCGCCACGAGCCCCGCGAGCGCGAGGCCCGCCGCCGTGAGGGTTTGCAGCGGCACCACGGCCGCGACCGACATCGGGCCGGGCCGCGCCGACCAGGTCCGGACGGCGGCCTCGAGCAGCGGCGTCGCGAGCAGGGGGAACAGGCCGAGGCCGACGCAGCCGCAGGCCAGCACCAGCATGGGCGCCAGCATCGCCGGCCCCGGCTCGTGCGCGTGAGGAGCCTCGGCGCGCCTCGGCGCGCCGAGGAAGACCGTGCCCAGCACCTTCACGAAGCAGGCCACGGCCAGCGCGCCGGTCATCGCCAGCGCCACGGCCGCCAACGCCGCCGCGGGCGCGCCGGTCTCCGCCCCCAGGCCCATGGTGCGGAACAGCCCGAGGTAGAGCAGCCACTCGCCGGCGAAGCCGTTCAGGGGCGGCAGCGCGCAGATCGCGACCGCGCCCACGGCGAAGAGCGCCATCACGCGCGGCAGCTGCTTGGCCAGGCCGCCCATCTGGTCGATCTCGCGCGTGTGGGCGGCATGGATCACCGCGCCCGCGTTGAAAAAGAGCAGCGACTTGAACAGGCTGTGGTTCCACACGTGCAGCAGCGCGCCGCCGAGCCCGAGCAGCACCCAGTCCGCATGGCCCAGCGAGCGCCCCAAGAGCGCGAGCCCCAGACCCATCGCGATGATGCCGATGTTCTCGATGCTGCTGTACGCCAGGATCCGCTTGAGGTCGCGCTGGCCGATGGCGAAGGCGATGCCCGCGACGCTGGAGACCGCGCCGGCGGTGAGCAGCGCCGGGCCCCACCACGCCGCGCCGGACGGCAGCAGCGCGGTCATCCGCACGATGCCGTAAATGCCCATCTTGAGCATCACGCCCGACATGACCGCCGACACGTGGCTGGGCGCGTTGGCGTGCGCGCCGGGGAGCCAGACGTGCAGCGGCATGAGCCCCGCCTTGAAGCCGAACCCGATCAGCGCCAGCAGGAAGAGCGCCGTCGCCGCCTCCGCCGGCAGGGCCTGGCCCGCTTCCAGCGCGAACGCGCCGGTCGCGTGACGCCAGCGGGCGAACAGCGCGAGCAGGCAGAGCGTGCCGACGTGCGTGGCGATCAGGTAGATCCAGCCCGCGCGGCGCACCTCGGGCTTGTCGTCCTCCGCCGTGGCCGCGAAGTAGGCGGCCAGCGCCATCACCTCCCAGGCGATCAGGAAGAGCACGCCGTCGCGCGCGATGACGACCAGCGCCATCGCGCCGGCGAGCATCCCGTAGGCGAGGCCGAGACGGCGTCCGTTCGCCGGATGTTCGGCCTGCTTCCAATACTCCAGCCCGTAGACCGAACCCAGCGCGGGCACGATGAACACCGGCAGCAGAAACAGGGCGCTGATCGGGTCGGCCGCGACCGCGAAGCGGCTCTGCTGAAAGCCCCACGCCCAGCTCAGCGACGGCGCCTCGGCCGCGCAGAGGGCCGCCGCGACGCCCGCCAGCCCCAGCAGGCTGCCCGCCAGCATGAGCGCGGCGGCCACGCGCTGGCCAACGGCCGAACGCGCCGACAACAGGCAGGCCGGCACGCCGCTGAGGCCCAGCAAAACAACCGCCATCAACATTAGAAACATGACATTCATCGGTTTCGAAACTCTCTTCTTGGCAACGGTGCTTGAAGGCAGAAGCCAGTCGTCAGAATCCGGAAGTCGAGACCTGGCGGCCTTGATCCGCGACGTGTCGGCGACGGCCCCATTCTGACTTCTGAATTCTGACTTCTGTCATCCCTCTCGTCATCCTCACCGCGCGAACCACTGGATGATAAAGGCCTTGAACGGGAACAGCGTACAGAGCAGCGCGAGCAGGGTCAGCAGGACGTAAAGCACATAGTGTTGCGTCAGGCCGCGCTGGAGGCGGTGGAACCAGGCGAGGCCGCCCTCGATGCGGTGCCCGGCGGGCAGCAGGAGCCGGTCCAGCACGGCGTCGTCCACATGGCTGTGCGTGTGCGTCGGCAACGGGAAGAGCCCGACCACGCGCGGCCGGCGGCCGTGCGGGTGAAGCACGCGGATGAAGAGCAGGACGATCATCTGCGCGAACGAGGCCGCCGTGTACTGCATCCGGCTGGTCGGGCGGGCATAGCCGCAGTCCCAGG
>JAHFSX010000015.1 GCA_023269675.1 Verrucomicrobiota bacterium | reverse complement strand
CCGGCACGCTGTTGGTCGTCGTCGGGGCCGACACCACCAGGTTGGTGCCCGTGCCGCTCCTCACCGCGCTGAACCGGCCGGTGATGACCGTGCTGCCGCCGGGGGCCAGCGGGCCGACGTTCGTCCAGTTAAGGGTGCCGTCGTCGATGCTGTCGACCGGCGGGGGAATCGCACCCACGAAGGCCAGCAGGGCCGTGTCGTAGGTGTCGACGACGGGCACCGTATCAAGGGGGTAGTTGCCGGTGTTGCTCACCGTGACCGTGAAGATGTTGGTCTCGCCCACCGCCGCCGGGCGGCCGGTCGGGAACACCAGCGCCTTGGCGACCGCCACGCCGGGCACAACCAGTTTGCCAAGGGCCGAAGCGGTCTGGCCGGAAACCGGCACGCCGTTGGTCAGCGTCACGGTCGAGGCCACCGTGTTGGTGGTTACGCCCGGCAGGGTGCTCGACACGGCCATGAACCGTGCGGTCACCGTCAGGCTCGCGCCCACCGCCAGCGGCCCGGTGTTGCTCCACGTCAGGCTGCCGCCGCCCGCCGGCATGGGCGGCGGCGTGCCGCTCAGGAACGTCAGGAACACGGGATCGTACGTGTCGTCCAGCCGCACGGCGTCGAGCGCCACGTTGCCGGTGTTGGTCACGGAGATCGCGAACACGACCGTTTCGCCGACCGCCGCCGGCCGGCCGGCCGGACTGGCCACCGTCTTGGCGAGCACATAATCGGGCGCCACACTGGTGAAGGTCACCGAACCGTAATCGTCTTCCGCCGGATTGGCGTTCCCCGGCGTGGAGTCGGGATCATGCTGGACCGCTGTCTGCACTTCCGCGCCGTTGGTGATTGACCCTGATGTGACCGCGGTGACAATGATTTGCAGGCTCGTGCTGCTGCCGGCATTCAGCGTGCCAATGGTCCAGATCCCGCTCGCGGGATTGTAGAGTCCGCCACTGCTGGACACATAGGCCGCGCCGGCGGGCAAGGCGTCCCGTACCGTTACGCCTGTGGCGTTGTTGACCCCCCCGTTCGTGACGACGACCGTGAACGTGAGATTGCTGCCCTGATGCACGAAGGCCCGGTCGACACGCTTGGTGAGGCTCAGGTCCGCGGCCTCCACAGTGACTACGGCCTGACCCTGATCGTCCTCCGCCGGCACGCTGTTCCCCGGCGTCGAGTCCGGATCGCCCTGCAGGACGGTCCACACCTGGGCGATGTTCGTGATCGAACCGTACTGGGTGGCCGTGGCGGTGATCTGTAAAGAGGCCGAACTGCCCAGGCTCAACGTCCCGATGCTCCAAATGCCGTTGCTGGGCGTGTAGGCGCCGCCGCTGGCGCTGACGAAGCTCATCCCGGCCGGCAGGAGGTCCCGGATGTTGACACCCGTCGCGTTGGCCGGCCCCTTGTTGGTGACTACGACGGTGAACGTCACGTTGCTTCCAACCTGCGTCTGCGGTGTGCTGGCGGTCTTCGTCAGCTCCAGATCCACCGTAAAGGTGATCCCGCAGACCCCCGGACGGTCGGCGGGGACGAGAACCGCGTTCATATACAGGCGCCGGCCGTTGATGTCCCCCAACGAGGTTCCGGCATAGGTGTGTCCGCCCAGATAGAACACCAGGCCGCCGATGCTGCCGCTGTAGAGCTTGGAGACCCCCGCCCGGAAACTGTTGGTCGCGGCCGCATTGCGCACAACGATATAGGCGCTGTTGGTGAAAGCCGACCCCGCGGCAAGCCCCCAGTCTTGGAGCGACCCGCCCTCGTCAAACAGGGTGCCCTGGAACTGATTGAACGCCATGTCCGGATTGGGATAGACAAACGACGAGGCGTCGTTTTTGTCGGCGAAGCCCGCCGTGGCGTGAAAGTGGCCGTTCGTCTGGTTCTCATACGTTCCCACGGCGCGGCACTGGGCAAGGAAATTGCCTCCCGAGTCCACGAACTCCCGCACCGAACTCGCCTGGGGCCCGGCGGAGGAGCCCCCGTCAAAGTGCGGCGAAGACGCGAACGTGAAACAGCTGGTGGTGCCGATGAACCCGAGCGTTACCGCGTGCAGCACTTTGTAATGGCTGGCGGGGAATCCGGCCTCGTCCAGGATGTCGGTCTGAATGGCCTGCGTTCCGCCGTCATCGAAGACGGCCACCATGGGCTTGTGCGTCAAGGTGTGCCGGATGTCCGCCGTGACATTCGACATGACCGTATAGACGGCCACGTTATTGCCGTAGGTCCTGATGATCGGGCGCGCCAAATTGGTGTAGACGTTGTCGACGATGAAAGGCCCGGAATAGAACGCGATGCTAGCCGTGGCCGGATTTGCCGGCACCAGATTGGTCGGCGAAAGCAGCCGCACATACGCCGCGAAGTCCATGCCGTCCTTGGCCTTGCCGGTTGTGATGGCCCATTTCACGGGCACATTCGCATGCAGCAGGGCGTTGACCAAGCCGTACGCTTTCATGTTGAAGACCGACACGCCCACGGCCTGATGATTGGTGTCCATGGGAATGATATACGAACCCGCGGGGATCACCTCCAGATTCGGCACCGCTCCAGGCAGATCCGGATCTGCCCAGCCCCTGAACGGCGTGCACAACCCGACCGCCGCCGCCAACCACCACATCCAACCGCCTGATCTCGCCGATACTAGTGTCTTTTTCATGGCAGTTTCCTCCAAGAAGGGATCCCACCTGCTGGGCACTCCCCGTGACAAGTCCCGCGCGGCATCAGGGGCACCGTCCGTTCGCAGGAGCCCTGCGCGCGCAAACGGCTTGGCAGATGAAGTACGGCGCGTTTTGGGCGGACCGTCTCCACGGCCAACACCTCCATCATCGCACCCGGTTCGAGACGGCCGGCGAGGCCCGCCCCCCGGCGGCGGTCACGCTTTGGCCGGCATCAACATGCGCGCCCTTGCGGAATCCCTAAGCGTGGGCCACGGGGGGCCTCAGTTCCACCGGCACGCCGCCTGAAGACATTCTTTCAAGAAATATTAGACACCTTTGGCGCATGAAAAACAATCGGGGGACGGCCTGAACCTTTTGTAATCGTAACTACGCGATCGTGATAGCTACAAAATCTGACATGCCCGTGGGGGCATCCCCCTGCATATTTTTTGATCGATCCTGTTCGGGAAAGGGGGCGCGGGACACGACGCGCGGCCGAACCTGTCAACCCGCTTCAGGCGCGCTGATTTGCGGCGCGCCGATCCCTCAGCCCAGCTCAGAATCCAGGTCTGGGGCGGTTGCGACGCACCTTGCGGGGCTACGTTCCGGCCGGCGCGACCCCCTCGCACAGGCCGATCCTCCGGGCCAGGCCCGGGGTCACGGCCAGCGGGTTCCAGATCAGGGCCAGCGCCGATGTGCGGCCGGCGTCCGCGTCTTCGAGCGCGAGCGCGCCCGCGCTCCAGTCCAGATGCTTCCATCCGCAGGTGGTGTTCACAAAACCTTTCGCGCGGTAGAGCCCCTCGCCCGCCGAGCTCACCCGGTCGCACAGCGCCTGCAGATCGACCGGACGCTGAAAGACAACCACCTCGCGCTCATACCGGGGGTCCTTGCACACCCCGAACGCCGCATCCACTTGGGCCGCGCGCTGAGAAACGCCCTCCGCCAGAATGATCGCGGGATCAACCTCACCCTGCCGACACCGGACCAGCGTCGCGCGGGGATTGATCGCGCTGATCTTTTTCCGCACGTTTTCGATGGTCTCGGGCGCGTGCAGATCGGTCTTGTTCAGCAGAATCAGATCCGCCGACTCGATCTGCCCGCGGATGTTGGGGAGCACCAGCAGCAGTTTCATCAGCGTGCCGGGGTCCACCACCGCCGTGACGCCCGCGACATGGAACCGCGCGTCCAGTCCGCTCTCCGCGAGCAGCCGCCGCATGGAACGCGGGTCGGCCATGCCGCTGGCCTCGATGACCACGCCCTCGGGCCGCATGATCACGCCGTCCGCCCCGGGCAGCCCGTCGGAGACGCGGCGTAGCACGCCCACGAACTCGCTGACCAGGCAGCGGCAGAAAAGGCTGCCGCCCGGCACGGCGATGGCCGTGCCGCCCTCGCGCTCAATCAGCCCCGCGTCCACATCGACGGCGGAAAACTCGTTGATGACATAGACCAGCCCGCGGCCGCGGGTCGTCCTGACCAGGCGCCGCAGCAGCGTCGTCTTGCCCGCCCCCAGAAAACCGACCACCAGCCAGATGGGGCACGTTGCGGTCATGGTTCTAGCCCTTGGCCCGAAGGGCCTCTTCGATGCGCGCGACCAACGTCCGCTGATCCGGGATGAGCGACACGAACACGGCCTGCCCGTCGATGCAGATCGTCGGGATGTTTTTCACGCCCAGCATCTGCATGGCGGCAATGCCTTCGCGCGAAGAGATCCTGTGCTCTTTGACGACCACCGGCCGGCCCAGCACGGCCACCGCGCGGTGGACCGCGTCCATCATGTACTGGCACGGCGCACACGAGGCGGAGTCGAGCGTCACCACATCGATGACGACGTGCGGCAATGCGCGGTAGTCGGCCGGCAGGTCACACGCCGCGGCGCGGAGCTCTTTGGCGATGATCGTGCGCTTGCAGATCTCGCGCTTGTAGCTGTCGTGCACCATCTCCGCGACCGCCTCCAAATTCGCGGGCGGCACGGCGTAGGGCAAGTCGCAGCCCGGCGCCAGAATGAAGCCCGCGCCGCCGGCCACATCGATGCAGCGGATCGCGTCCAGGCGGCAGTCGTCCTCATCCCCGAACAGCAGCACGGCGGTCAGCTTCAGGTTGCCGCCGAAACTCTTGCCCGTGGTGCGGGACGTGTCGCGCAGCAGCCCCAGCGGGATGTTCTCGTCGATCGACAGGTTGTCGCACGCGGTCTTCGCCATCTCGCCCAGGTTGCGGGAGGCGTCGCCGCAGACGAACAGCGACGAATAGCGCCGGCGCTCGCGCACGACGTCGAAGATCTGGTTCACGTAAGGTGCCACGAATTCGGTGAAGTGCCCGGGCGAGATCTGGCTGGTCATGGGATCCACCACCGCGACCACATCCGCGCCCGCCTCGATATAGGCCTGCGCCATCTTGCACCCGATCGAGGCGCAGTAGCCGACCACCGCCTTGACATAGTCGGGATGGTCGTACATCTGCATGAAGAGGTCGTTGCCCATCAGGTGCATCGCCAGCGTGAAAGGGCCGCACACCAGACCGTAAAGGGCGACCCGCTCGCCGACGCTCGCCTTCATGCGGCGCGTCACCTCGAAAGCGATCGGCAGCCGGCCCGCGCCGAGATCAAACGGAGGCAGATGCGCCAGCGAGCCGGCGCCTTCCAGCGGGTGGGTCTTCACCGCGGGCGGGGTTTCGTCCGCCCACGCCAGTTCGCACCCCATGGCCTCGGCCTCGAGCTGCAGGTCGAAGAGCATCGGCAGGCCGTCCGGCTCGTAACGCGTGACCGCCTCGCACAGTCCCTTGACGACCAGGTCCGCCGAGCGCAGATAGTCGGAAGCCTTGACCCCGATGAGCTGGCCGCCGTGCACGCCCACGAAGGGCACCCAGGCCGGCCGCGGCGTCAGCTCGTTGCGCAGCGCCGCCAGCAGAATCTCTTTACCCGTCATGACGCAACACCTTTCGTGGAACGAGGGAAGACACGGTTCAGGGACACACTCCGCCAGTGGATTGTGTCCAAAAATAACAGGCCAGGTTCGTTTGCGTATGTGGGGGTGAACACGTTCGTAGTACCGCCTTTAGGCGGGATCTCAAGTCAATCCGGCCTCGCTTTCCGCCTAAAGGCGGTACTACAAACCCTAAGTCAGCTATGGCCGATTAGAAGACAGCGAGCCCAAACTGAAACCTGACAAGACCCCTGCGCACGCCCACGGGTGGGCGTGCCACGCTCGAATGTGCCATGCGCATCCCTGCGCATGGGCGGCCAGCTGCAAAGGCGCAAAACTCCTCAGGCGATCAGCCGCGTGGCCAGCTCCGCCGCCGAGGCCGCGTCCGCCGAATACCCGTCCGCGCCGATCGCGTCGCAATACGCCTGCGTCACCGGCGCGCCGCCGATGATCACTTTGGAAGAAAGACCCGCAGCGCGGATCGCCTCGACCGCGCCCTTCATGCTGGGCATGGTGGTCGTCAGCAGCGCCGACAGGCCGACGATCTTCGCGTTGTGCTCCTTGGCCAGCGCCACGAACCGGTCCGGCGAGACGTCGACGCCCGCGTCGACCACCGCGAAGCCCGCCCCCTCGAGCATCATGATCACCAGGTTCTTGCCGATGTCGTGCAGGTCGCCTTTGACCGTGCCCATCACCGCCGTGGCCACGGCCTGAACCCCCGCCTTGATCAGGTGCGGCTTGAGCAGTTCCGTGCCGGCCTTCATCGCGCGCGCGGCCACCAGAACCTCGGGCACGAAAACCTCGTTCTTCTTGAACCGCTGCCCGACCTCGCCCATGGCCTCGAGCAAACCCTTGTTCAGGATGTCCTGAGCCACCACGCCCTCCGCCAGCGCGGCCTCGACCAGCTTACGCACATCCGCAACTTTGCCGGCCTTCATCGCCGTTTTAAGAACATCAAAATCAGGCATGCCGATCCCCTTTCTTATCCGAAGTTTGCCATACGCTTCACCAAAGACCTTCTTAAATTACTCCAAACAGCTGTAATACGCCAGTGATTCTGAATGTTCTTGCTTTTCCTTAAACATGCTCTATATTTGCCTCGTGAAAACGCAAGCGCCGGCGCAAACCTTCGCGGTCCAACAGGAACGCTTCCTCAGCGAGACCCGCACCGCCGTCTTTCTCTACCTGCTTCAGGACGGCGAGGTTTACGCCATGAACAGCTTTCCCCACCTGCACAAGCAGGGGTTCCTGCTGAACGCGGCGGAGATCCAGACCTTCCACCTGCACGAGTTCGCGGAGATCCTGCTGCTGGTGAAAGGGCACCTGCTGCATGAGGTGAACGGCAGCCACCACATCCTGCCGCCCGGGTCCCTGGTGTTCGTCAGACCCTACGACGTTCACCGCCTGTTGCCCGTCAACTCCGAACGGGTGGTCTTTGCCAGCCTGACGCTGGCCTCCTCGGTCATCCGCGAACTGCTGGACTACCTCTGCGCGCCGTCCATCCTGCGCTGCTTCAACACCGCGCCCGAGGCCCCCTGTTTCCAACTCTCCCCCGACGAGGCGCGCACCCTGATGCTGCAGATGGAGCGCGTCAGCAATGAGCAGGCCGTGGCCCCCGAAACGAGCACCCTGATGTCGCGCGTGCTCGCGGCACAGCTGTTTGCGGGCTACCTGCTGAATCCAGCGCCGCCGGCCCGGGAGGCCCCGACCCCGCCGGGCTGGCTGGTACGGCTCCGCGAGGAGGCCGAGACCTGGGAGGACCTTAAAAACGCGACACGCCGGCTGCACGCCCGCTCGCCGTGCCACCCCAGCCACCTCTGCAAAAGCTTCATGCGCTATTTCGACGAGACGCCCACCGCGTTCCTGAACCGCCTGCGCCTGCGGCAGGCGGTCCGGCTCCTGCACGAGCCCGGCGCCAAAATCACGGCCGTCGCCGCCGAGCTGGGGTTCGAGAGCCTCAGCCACTTCCACCGGCTCTTCAAGCGTCTCTACGGACTGACGCCGGCCCACTACCGACGCGCCCAAAGCGCCCCGCTCTGACGAGACGAGACGAAACGAAAAAGGCGGACAGAACTGTCCGCCCGCCCTTCCCCTCCTTCAACGGCTCTTTTACTTCGAGAAGAACGACGTGGCGTCCTTCGGGCGGATCTCGGTGAGCGTGCCCTTGTAGTGGCGCAGCGAGATCGGCTGGTAGGGATGCTTCGCGATCTCCGCCTCGTCGATGTCCAGGCCCAGTCCAGGCTTGTCCGTAATGGACATAAAGCCGTCCCGCAGGGTGACGGACTCGGTGCAGATCTCCTTGCGCCACGGCACGTCGGTCGCCATGGTCTCCAGCAGGTAGAAGCCCGGCTGCGACGCGGCGAGCTGCAGCGTGGCGGCGTTCGCCACCGGCCCGCTGGGGTTGTGCGGGCAGAACGGGATGTGGTGCGACTCCGCGATGGCCGCGATCTTGCGCAGCTCGGTGATGCCGCCCGCGTGCGACACGTCAGGCTGCACGAAATCCGCCCCGCGCTGTTCCAGCAGCGTGCGGAACTGCCAGGTGCTGTAGAGCCGCTCGCCGAACGAAAGCGGCACTTTCACGCGGCTGCGCAAATCGGCCAGCGCCTCGATCGTGTCGGGTATGATCGGCTCCTCGAACCAGAGAATATTGAAATCCTCCAGCGCGTTGGCGATGCGCAGCGCGGTCGGCAGGTCGAAGCGCCCGTGGCCCTCGATCAGAATCTCCGCCCTTCCATCCACCGCCTCGAACACCTGCTCCACGCACTTCAGCGCCGTGCGGAACGCCTGCGGCTCCAGCTGGCGGTAGGCCGAGCCGAAGGGGTCCCACTTGAGGCCTTTCCAGCCCGCCGTCTCCACCGCCTCGGCCGCCTTGGCGCCGAACTCCTCGGGCGTCTTCGCCCCCGCGAACCAGCCGTTGGCATAGCACGGCACCTTGTCGCGCATTTTGCCGCCCAGCAGGCGCCAGACCGGCACGCCCAGGCTCTTGCCCAGGATGTCCCACAGGGCGATGTCCACCGCCGAGATCGCGCTCATCAGCACCGGCCCGCCGCGCCAATAGGCGTCGCGGTAGCTGTCGTGCCAGATCGCCTCGATGTCGCGCGGGTCCTTGCCGAGCAGGTCGCGCTCCAGTTCCATGCAGGCCGAGACGATCGTGTGCTCCTTGTACTCCAGCGTCGCCTCGCCGACCCCGTAGAGCCCAGGCTCGTCGGTCAGCACTTTCACGAACACCCAGTTGGTGCGGTACGCGTTGCAGACGAACGTCTTGATTCCCGTGATTTTCATCGCTTCAATTCCTGACTTCTTGTCAATAACCTGTTCGGATTATGATTAAGAATACGATTATGAGATAGCGCTTCCCTTCGTAATCTTAATTCTAATCTTAATCTTAATCCTTCAGGAAAGTTAACCTCGTTTGTTCCCGCTCCGCGGTGGCGGGCTGACTTTCATTCTACCACACGATCCTGCTTGAAGGTGAAGAGCAGCGAACAGAAAATCGCCGCCGCCCCGACCACATACGCCGCGGCGAGCACCGTGAAGCCGACCGTCATGCCGTGCGCCTTGCCGTAGACGTCGCATAGCCGGCCCATCATCCAAGGCGAGACCGAGCCCAGCAGGAATGCGGTCATGGTCATCAGCCCCACCGCCGTGGCGCGGTAGCGCGGCGGCACCACATCGAAGAGCGAGGCGTGGGTGTTGGCCTCGAAGAGCCCGCGGAAGAAACCGAACGCCGCCATCGCGACCCACGTGGCGCCGAGCTGGCCCGTCATCCCGAGCCAATAGATCATCGGCGCGCCCAGGAGCAGCGCCACGCCCTGCAGCCGCAGACGGAACGACGGGCACGCCGGCACCACCCGGTCCGTGATGATCCCGCCCAGCATGATCGCGGCGAACGCCGCCGCGTGGTGGTAGAACATCGCCCCTCCGCCGGCCTGCGTCAGGGTCAGGCTGAACTTGTGCTGCACGAACGCGGGCGCCCAGACGACATAGGCGTTGTTGACGAACACGACCGCGCAGAATCCCGTCGTCGCCAGCAACGCGCTCGGCGTGCGCACCAGCACGCGCAGGACCTCGCCGAAGCCCGGCCTGTCCATGCCGGCCGCCTCCGACCGCCCCTCCGTCTGCGGCGCATCGCGCAACCGGAAAACAAACACCAGCCCCAGCAGCAGCCCCGCCGCGCCGAACACATAGAAGGCCGAGCGCCAGCCCCAGGTCTCGGCCACCCACCCGGCCAGAAAACCGCTGCTCATGACGCCGATGTAGAGCGCGGCCTGGTGCACCGACAGCGCCAGCGAACGGGTCGTCTTGTGATACGCCGCCACCAGCGAGTACGCCGAGGGCGCATAGAACGACTCGCCGCCGCCGGTCGCCACGCTGCGGAAAAGGATCAGGCTAAGCAGGCCGCGCGCCACCCCCGTCACCGCCGTGGCCGCGCTCCAGAAAAGCAGGCTGCAGGTGATGATCCACTTGCGGCTCAGACGGTCACCGAGAAAGCCGGCGACCGGCACCATCACCGCCAGCGTGGCGAACAGGCTGGTCCCGATCAGCCCCAGCTGGCCGTCCGTCAGCCCCAGCTCGCCCTTGATCGACGACAGCACCACGCCGAAGATCGCGCGGTCGGCCTGATGGAAGAAGAACGCCGCCGACAGCAGCGCCAGCAGTTCCCATTTATAGTTTTTGGCAGTCTTCATTGTCTCTCATCCGTCGGACGGGTCGGACCCGTCGGACTCGTCTGACACGTCCGACACAGCCCCCCCCTACACGTCCACGTCGACCGGCATGTGCTGCGCGCTGCAGCCCGCGTCCACCACCAGCCGTTCGCCGCAGATGTTGCGCGACGCGTCGGAGGCCATGAACGCCACGGCCTGCGCGATGTCGTCCGCCGTCGCCTCGGACCCCAGCGGCGTGTTCAGCCGCCGGCGTTTCATGGTCTCATCCGAGAGCTTCTCCCAGCGGTCCGTAAAGATGTAGCCCGGCGCCACCATGTTCACGCGGATGCCTTTGGGCCCGAGGTCGATCGCCATGGCGCGGGTGAGCGCGTCGATGCCGCCCTTGCTCGCCACGTAGGCGCAGCGCTTGCGGATCGCGCGCGTCGAGACGTTCGATCCGAGGTTGACGATCACGCCCTTGCTCTCCTGCTTCAGCATCATCTTCACCGCCGCCTGCGACACCTGGAACGTGCCCAGCAGATTGGTCTTGATGACCGAGAGGAAATAGTCGGGCTCCATCTCCTCGAAAGCCGGGCCGATGCCCTGATTGCAGGCGTTGTTCACCAGGATGTCGATCCGTCCGTACGCCGCCCGGATTTTTTCAAACATGGCGCGGACCTGCGCGGTGTCCGCGATGTCCGCGGGTGTCTCGAGAAAACCGTCCAGCCCCAGCTCCCGCAAGGTCTGCCCACCCTGCGCCGTGCTCTCCGGCGTGGAGCCGTTGATGCACACGCGCGCGCCCTCGCGGATGAAGAGCGCCGCGATCCCCACCCCCGTGTTCCGGCTCGCGCCGGTCACCAGCACCACTTTGTCTTGAAAACGCATGACACCTGAGTCCTTTCCCTCAAAGCACATCTTTTTTCTGGAGGGACGACCTCCGTGTCGTCCGCGGCCCGCACGGAGGCGGGCCCTCCATAAAACTCATGCAATAATGCACTAGCGCACTAATGCACCCTTTCTGATCTCGTACAGCTTGTACCCGACGGCGCGGATGCCCGCGATTGTCTCGGGATAGGGCGTGTCACAGCAATCCACAAACCCGACCTGGAAATTCTCGCCGTCGAAACGGCCGGTCGTGGCCTGGTCGCCGAACTGGTGCCAGTGCACACCCACCACCTGCGGATGGCGCAAGGCGGAAGTGACATACCCGGTGTACGTCCGGCCGCGCTCCGCCTGGTCCGCTACCTGGATCAGGCCCGGATGGAACAGCCCGCGGTCCAGCGCGCCGAAATGGAACTCGCCTATCATCACCGGCTTGTCGATGCCTGCGGGCAGCTTGAAGTCGTCGAGCGATTTCGCGTAGATGTTGAAGCTGACGAGGTCGCAGTACTTCGCGCCCACCCTCAGCGCGAACTCCGGACCGCGACCCGCGAAGCGGCAGCCCATGTAAAGCTTGTCCGGCGCGGCGGCCTTGAACTCCTCGCGGATGTTCCTGAAGTACGCGTCCGCGATGGCGAGCGTAAATTCGGCCAGGTCCCCGTTCGCGCCGGCACCGGGGCGCCGGGTGACCGTCAGGAAGGCCTCCCAGTCCGCGTACTCCGCGCCCCACTGGGCGTTGAGCTTTTCGACAGTCGCATACTTCGCCTGCATGCGTTTCCGGAATTCGATCTTGGCGGCCTGGCCGGACGGCGAGGCCAGCGTCCACGCGGCCAGGTCGGTCGGCCCGCCCCAGCTGAGCTCGTTGTCCACGAAGAACCCGAAGCACCACGGGTCGTCCATCTCCTGCTTATGCGCGACCATCTGCCGCCGCACATCGGCGCGGAAGGAGGCGTCGAACGGATCGCGGAAGGGCCACCAGCCGTCATGGCTGCCCTCGATCGGCTTCGACTTGAGCTCGAAGCGGTCGGTGTAGGGCGTGCGGTCCATGAGGCAGATATGCTTGTCGGAGCTGTTCGCGATCGTGTTCATGCCCCAGCTCCGCAGACGCGCGTGCGCCAGCTCGGCGAAGGCCTGATACCAGCCCTCCCCGTACTTGCGGCAGACGTTGGCCGAGGAGAAGTCATAGGTGCGCTTGATGTTGCGTTTGACGTAATAGGGATAGAGCAGCTCGTCGCGCGTCGTGTAGAAATGCGCGAAGGGCGTGCCCTCCGCAGGCAGGTCCGTGAAATAGTCCTCCCGCCCGTCCAGCGGCGTCACCGCCGTCGAAGGCGTCACGCGCACCGGCCCGTGCGACCAGTACAGGCATCCCTCGGGATCGACCATCCACCACTTGCCGTCGACCTTCGCCACGCGGAACTGGCCCGTCGCCTGCTGCTTCGGGCCGTCGGCCCAGCCGCCGAACTTGTCCCAGCCCTTGGGCCCGGGGCGCGCCGCCAGATCAGACGCCTCGCGCTGACGAGCGGTTTTGAGATCCGCGTCGGCATGCACCTTGCCCGGCCACTCCCTGTGCTTGAACTGGCCGTACACGTCAATGAACGGGAAGAACTGCTCCGGCGACAGCCGCATCCACGCCGGCACCTCGACCGCAGGCCCCGTCTGGGCGACGATCCGTTTGACGCCCCAGCGCCAGTCCAGCTTCGGCGTGTTGATGTAGACGGCCACGCCGACCACCCTCTCCGGCGCGAGGTCGGCCACGATTCCCGAGATCGTGAAAGGGCCCTTGCGCATCCCGGTCAGCCTGCCGTTGATCTCACGCGCATGCGGCAGCGTCGGCGGCAAGGCCACGCTCACGCTCTGCATGCTCTTGGCCGGGATCTTGACGCGCTCCACAAACACGCCCGTCGACTTCCCGGCGTCGGCATCCGGATTATCGAGACGCACGGTGAGGGGCAACTCCCCCTTGCTGTCGCGGTTCGCCAGTTCGAGCGTCAGGCGGCTGCACTTCGAAAGGTCCCACGTGCCCGTGATACGGATGCCCGGGTACCCGGTCTCGCCGCGGGTCTCGACCTCCAGGACCCCGTCTTTCACAGCGAACACGCCACCCGCTTGCGACGCGATCGCTGCGGACGGCGTGGTGGCCGCGTCAAAAAGCACGATGTCCTCAGCCGCCGCAATCGCCGCGACCTGAGCCACCGCCCACAGCACGTGTCCGTGTTTCATCACCCTGCCCCTTTTAAAAGCCCGCTGATCCTGATCAGCCGATGGGTTCAGTTTATCCCCAGCACACTCCGACCCACAATCTCTATAATGCGAACTGACCCCTCTTTTTTGCGAACTGGACGCGTCATGCAATCAGGTCGGAAAGCAAGAAGGAAGGGGACGCCTATAGCCGCTGAGAGCCTCGCACCACCGGCAGGCCCACGCCGTGCGCCACGGGCCGAACCCATACGGCAGACAACAAAACCGCGATTTCCGCAGCTTCCAGCGAAGGCCTTGCAACCCAGCATTTTGCCGCTAGAAATCCGTTTGTGGTCCGCTGCGGACATGGCATAATATGAACCAAATGCGCCTTGAAAAACGCCTAGTCCCCTTCGCCATCGTCGTCGGCCTCTATATGCTGGCCGCGCTCACGGTCGCCCTCCGGCAGTGGAACACCGAGTTCCTCTTCTACGGTCTCGTCATGTTCGGGCAGATCGCCTGCGTGGTCTGGCTCGACCGCAAGGTCAGGCTCCCCGTCTGGATCCTGTGGGGGCTCGTGCTCTGGGGCCTCGTCCACATGCTGGGCGGCACCATCCGGATTCCCGCACGCTTCGCGGACTCCGACACCGGCGCGCTCACCCTCTACAACCTGCGCCTCGCGCCGTGGCTGCCGCGCTACGACCAGGTCGTCCACACCTACGGCTTCCTCCTGGCGTCGCTCGCGGCCTGGTGCGGGCTGCGCACCCTGTTCGCGCCCGGCCTCAAGAGCACCGTCGGCGTCTGGACCACGGTCTGGCTCTGCGGCATGGGCCTCGGCGCGACAAACGAGGTGATCGAGTTCGCGGCCACGCGGCTCATGACCTGGACCAACGTGGGCGGCTACGTCAACACCGGCTGGGACCTCGTCTGCAACATGCTCGGCGCGGGCCTCGGCGGGTTCTGGGCCGTCCGCGACTGGCGCCGGAGGTGCGCATGAGCGAGGATTTAAGCCAGTCCCCCGAGTTTCTGGCGAAAGCCCGCGCGGACATGGGGAAGCTCGCCTCCCTGAACATGCCCTTCGGCAAATACCGGGGACGCCGCGTCCTGGACCTTCCTGAGGACTACCTGCTCTGGTTCAAACAGAAAGGCTTCCCGAAAGGCGAGCTCGGCCGCATCATGCAGCTCGCCCTCGAGCTGAAGATCAACGGTCTCGAAGGACTCATCCCCGGGTGACCTACGCATCAGGCGCACGCTTTATTACACGTGTCTTCGCGGGGGAACGCCCCCATCCGCCTCACTCGCCCCAGTCGTACGTGACCTCTTCGCTCCCGAAACGCCAGTGCCTGGGCACGGGCGTCTCCATCCAGTCCAGCGGCTCGGCCGTGGGCGCGGGCTGCGCCGCGCGCAGGAACGCCGCGCGCAGCGCCGCGCGCTCCTCCGGCCCGGCGAGCTGACGGCGCCACGACACGAACAGCGGCGTGCCGCTGCGCGCCACCAGGTCCAGCCACTGCCGGTTCTTCTCCCACGGCACCGCGCCCGCGTTCGCCAGCCCCACGCAGTCGGCGTCGACCGCATAGAACGCCCGGTCCTGCGCCGCGCGGAACGCCAGCGTGTTGACCCCGTACTTGCGCGTGCGCTTCCAGTCCAGCCCGCTCGTGTCGTCGCCCGTGCGCTGCAGCTCGAAGATCCCCGCCGCCAGGTGGCTCAGCGCGTTGCACCCGATGAGCACCACGCCGTCGCCCGCGCCCTGCCGCATCGTGCGGTAGAGGTCGAGCATCACCTCGGCTGTGGTGCGGCTCGCGTCCGCCCACGCGCGGTCGTCGTGCACGACCCGGCCGCCGAGGTCGTAGCCCCAGCGGTTGTTCATGTCGTAGGTCAGGTAGTCGATCTTCACCAGCTGGAAGCCCCACGCGCGGAAACGCGCCATGTCACCGGCGATCTGCCGCTTCACCTCCGGCACGGTGGGGTCCATGAAATCGCGGGCCTTCTTCAGGCGCCACGCCTCCGGCACCTCGGCCCACGCGTAGAGCGGCCGGTACCAGAGCCCCGGCTTGGCGTCGAGCGCCTTCACCCGCCGGGCGAAGGTCTCCATGTCCATCGCGAAGCGCGCGTTGCTGCGGTCCCACGGACCGAACCCGCTCACGCCCGCCTTGGCCGGCGCGTTGACTTGCCAGCCGTCGTCCATCACGAGGTAGGGACGGTTCTTGACCTCGGGGATCAGCGAGGTGATGAACGCCGCGTCCTCGAGAAAGTTGGTCGCCGTGTTGATGCCGTAGGCGCAGTACCAGTCGTTGAACCCGTAGACCGGCTCCTGCGGGAGCCGCGGGCTCGGGCACATCTGCCGGCAGAACGCGGCCGCCGCCTGAAACGGCGTCTCGTTGGTCACCCACGCGCGGCTCAGCACCGTGCAGGCGTCCAGCGTGCGGCCGCCCAGCCGGACCCCCGCCCCGCCCGCGCGCACGTCCAGCGCGAGCGTGACGCCGCCCCTGTCCGCCGCCCAGCAGCAGAGCGCGTTCGGCTGCACCGCCACGCCGTAGCCGTGCGTGACGCGTCCGTCGGACGCGAGGAAGTACCACGGCATGGGCCGTGCCGCGCCGAGCGGACGCCACGCCAGGTCGCCGTAGGAGCGCTCCCACACGTCGCCGAGCAGCTTCGCCGACTCCGGCAGTCCGCCCGCCCAACGCACCACGACCGCCTCGAGCGCCGCGCCGGGAGCGCTCACCCGCACCCGCGTGCCTTCTTTCGTGTTAGGCGTTTCGACGCGCGCCACCGCATTGCTCCACACGCGCGGCGCGACCTCGGCCAGCGCGTTGGTGACGCCTCCGCTGACGGTCCACAGCGCGTCGGGCGCGCGCTTCAGGTTGAGGTAATTGAGCCGGCCGCCCAGCGCCTCCTGCGGCACGGGCAGCTCCCGGCCGTCCGTGCTGTTGAATACGACCCGTCCGGCCCCGCTGAGAAACGCATTGCCTTTCCACGCCTTCACGCCGTCGGCGTTGTTAACCGTGATCGATCCGCCAGCCGTCAGGGTGTTGCCCTCCAGCGTGACGTTTCCCGAGCGCTGAAAAGTCAGCTTCAGGTCGCCCGCATTTTTGAACACGTTCGCGCGGATCACGGTGTTGGAGGCGATGTGGTTGTGTACCGGCCAATCCACGTTTTCGGAGACATTGCCCTCGATCAGGTTCGTCTGGCACCGCTCGTCCAGATAGTAGGCCGACCAGTCGTGGACCGGGTTGCCGCAATCGTTCACCGCGTTGCCGCGGATCACGCACTCGCGCGACGCGCTGATGTAGATCGCCGCACCGTCGCCCAACACCGTCATGTAGTTGGTGATCGTGTTGCCTTGGATCAGCAGCTTGACCCCTCCGCCACATAGCGCGCTGTAAGTCGTGTTGGCCAACACGTTGCTGGCAAAGACCGATTCCGATCCGCCCAGGCTGATGCCCACGCCAGAGGGGAACATCAGGCCCACATCCGTCACGCGGTTGAACGCGACTTCCGACTGGCGCCCATCCATGTAGATGCCGCCGGCGCCGGTCTGAGTCACCTCGCACCCGAGGACACGCACGCCCGTATTGGATTTGCCCCAGCTCTGCACGGCGCGGATACCGTTGCCCGCCACGTTTGAAATCCTGAGCCCCTTGAGCGTTACGCCCTCGCTCATCTCCACGCGCACCGCGCCGTCGTATGAAAAGGCGATCCACCCCTCTTTGACTAGCGGCACGGTGGTCGCCTTGAAGCTCAGCCCTTCGACCGTGATATTCTTCGCGGGCGCCTGTTTGGTGCCGACAATCCGCAAGATGTTCATCTTGGCGGGAACAACCACGCTCGCCTTGCCCAGGTCTTCGCCCGGGATCGGCCAGTAATACACGCGGCCCGCGACGCGGTCAACATACCACTGGCCGGGGCGGGTCATCCCCTCGATCGTATTCCAGATCACGAATTTCTTCACGCCGTACGCGCCGAGCGGGCTGCCGGTCTCCTGCCCCAGCACGAACAGGCCCTTTTCTCGGTCATGCCGACTGATCGACCGCTCGTAGATCGTCCACATGTGATAAGCCGAGATATCCGCACCGCGAAAATCGAACGTCTCAGGGATATCCTCGCGCTTGTACAGCAGGTGCGTCTGCTCCTCCGGCGTCGGCTTGCGCTCCCAGTAGCCTTCGATGGCCGCACGCGGCTTGATGGCACAGGTGTTGGTATAGAAAAACGTACCCTTCTCAGGGTAGCGCGCCCGCGGACGCATGTCGCCGTTCACCAGCAGCGCGCGCGCGTTGGTGGCGACAGACTCCGGCAGTGTCGCGGCGTAGAAGCGGTCGCCCGCCTGCTGCCACCCCCCCACCGGAGCGCCGCCCCACAGCACCGGCGTCGCGCCCGTTGCCGCGCGGATCGTCAGCCCGTTGTCGCGCGCGTCGAGCTCCACCGCCGTGTCATAATAGTCGCCGCCGCGCACGACGATCACTTTCTCAGCCTCGCTCGTGGCCGCGCGCGTCACGGCCAGCGCGTCGTTGATGGTCTTCAGCGCTTCCCCAGACCCGACCGTCACGGTCACGGCCTTTGCCGCGCAACACGTGAACAGAACCAGCATTCCCGTTATTTTCGCCTGCATCCTCTTCTCCCTGATTTTCATCGCCCGCCCCTCGCACGCCCACGGATGGGCGTGCCACATTCCGATGCGCCATGCGCCTCCCTGCGCGTGGCTCAACAAGAGGCCGATCCTCCTCGCCGACCTTCGTCCGTCCATCCGACGTCCCGGTAAAATCTCCTTACGACACGTTCACGGGCCATCCCAAAACGCGGCCGCGTTGGTGGAAAGGCGCCCCTCGCGCATCTGTTCACGAATGCGATCCGCGTCTACCTTACGCGGAATACCCCGCTGTTGCCTAGTCATGTTTTCTTCCGTCCGGGGAGTCGGGACCGTCACGTGCGTCTCGGGCGGCTGCGCCGCGGCCGCACCCTCGTCCCCGACGTCCGGCAGGCGCTCCGGCCACGCGTCACGCACGCGGCCCCCGAGAACCGCCAGGGCCGCGACCAGCGCCAGCCGCGCCGTCAGCCGCGCGTGGCTGCTGCCCAGCGCGGCGCAGAGCGCCAGGCCGCACGCCAGCGCCGCGAAACACGCGACCGTCTCCCACAAGCCGGCCAACGGCACCAGCGCCACGAAAAAGAGGCCCGCCACCGCCGCACCCAGCGCGTCGGCCAGCACGAAAACCGCCGCGCCGTCGGCCCTGCTCCCCGCGCACGCGGCCAGCGCGGTCGGCACCGTCAGGCCGGCCGCGCACCCGGCCGCCCAGCAGAGGCTGACCACGCCCGCCGCTGTCGCCGCGCATTCAGAACCCGTCAGCGCCGCCCAAGCGACCCCGGCCTGCGCCAGCGTGAACCCGATCAGCAAACCCCGCACGGCGCGCGGCCGTTCACCGGCCAGCCGCAACAGCCGCTCGGCCAGCCGGTTGCCGCAGAAGAGCCCGGCCAGGTAGAGGCAACTCCCTACGCCGGCCAGCAGGTACAGCGTCCCGAAACGCATCTGCAAACGGTAGAGCACCGCCAGCGACACGCACAATCCCAAAGCCCCGCACGCGGCCAGCCACGCCGCCAACAGCCGGCGCCGCGCCTGAGCCCCCCCGCCCAGAGCCACCGGGAGCATCCACAGCGCCACCAGCAGCAACCCTCCCAGATGCGCTCCGTCCTGCGCCTTCAGCCACGCCAGCCACTCGCCCGGCGTCGTTTCCGGATAGCCGCGCCGCACGGCATCCGCAAGCCCCGTCACCAGCACCTCCTCGGCCCGTGCCGTTTCCGGCAGCCACACCGCCTCGTCCGGATTCTACACCGGCAGCAGCTGCGCCCACTGCCGCGCGCGGACCGGATCGTATAACCGCGCCACCGCCCCGCTAGGGAACTGCTCCCTTTTGAGCAGCGCGAAGCGCGTCGCCGCGGGCTCAGCCCCGTAGGCGAGCCCCGTCACCTGCGCCGCGATCCACCATCCGCCCGCGCCGGGCGCGAAGGCCCCGCTTTCGGGCCACGCCTGCCGCACGCCACTCACCGTCACGTCCAGCAGGGCGCCCCTCTCCGGCGTCAGCGCGGCCCCTTCGCAATCGAGCCCGAACAGCGCCACGCCCGTGCGACGCGTCACGCGCCGCACGCGCGCAGCAAACTCAGGGCCCCTCCACCCCGCGCCCTCCAGCGACGTGGCGCGGGGCAACGCCACCAGCACCGCGTCGAACGACGCCTCGGCCTGATTGTCCAGAAACTGCCGCGGCGGCTGGCCCGCGGCCCGGACGTTGGTCTGCAGCCCGCCGGCCCGGGCCACGCCCAGCAGCTTCACGCCGTACGGCGCGTCGCACGGGCACCAGACGATCGCAAGGTCGGGCCGCAGCGCCTCCAGCGCGAGCCCCGCCGCCAGCGGCGCCTGGCCCACCAGCAACACGTCCTTGGCATAGGGCCTCTGCGATAGCGCCAGCGCCGCGATCTCCATCGAACGGTCGGCCTCGGGTATGATCTCGCTCACCCCGCCGGAGGAAAGCGCGTAAAAGGTGCCGCCCTGCGAACCGAAAAAGGTCGTGCCGCCGCCCGTCTCGAAACGTCCGGGCCGCTCGACCGCCTGCGGGAAATAGCGGAACCACTCGGTCACGTCGCGCGGGTCAGGCGGCAGGCCGCAGGCGATCAGCGCGGTCACGCCCAGCCCGCCCGCCGCCGCGCCCAGCGCCTCCCAGGCGAACGCGCGGCTGACCGGAATCCCGAACTTTTCGAAGCGCCGGCAGGCCGACGGGATCACCAGCCCCGCCACCAGGCAGAACGGCGCGTTGGCCAGCAGGCAGCCGAGCGCCAGATGCGCCAGCGGAAAGGTCTGGTACTCAGGAATCCCCAGCCACCCCCGGAGGTTCTCAACCAGCGCGTACTGCACGAAATAGAGCCCCGCGCACGCGGCGACCGGCACCCACACGCAGCGTGACAGGACACCGGTCAACCGCCGTCCGAACGGGGTGGCCGCCACGGCCGCGCCCATCCCCGACCAAAACAGCCAGCACGCCAGGAAAAGCGCCACGCCGGTCTCGGCCGATTCGAAGCGCCAGAGAAAGCGCCGCAACAGCACCGTCTGCGCCGCCATCGCCACGGCGCCGAAGACGGCGACAGAGAAGTACATGAATGCATTCGTGCGAAAGTTCATTAGTTTGGAGAGGCTAACCTTTCAGGCCACCTCTGCGCCAAGCTCAAAACAGCCTTTTTTCGCAGGGCGGAATTCGTTGCAGACGGAACTCATCCACTAATGCGCGAATGAACTCACGCACTAATGAACTAATTCAAACTTCTGTCCCGGCACCGGCGCGACCGCGTCCGCGACCCCGTGCTGCTTCACGAGTTCCGTCATCGCCGTCACTTTGTCCGGCTCGCCGTGCACGGCGAAGACGCGCGAGAGGCTGCCCTTGACGCCATCGAACCAGCGCATCAGCGCCGTGCGGTCGGCGTGGGCGGACAGCGCGTTGATGGTGTGGACGCGCGCCCGCAGCTCAAACTCGTCGCCCAGGATCCTCAGCGGCGACTGGAGCTCCACGATCCGGCGGCCCAGGGTGTTTTCGGCCTGGAAACCGACGATCAGGATGATGTTGCGCGGATCGCCCACGGTGCGCTGCAGGTGATGCAGGACGCGGCCGCCTTCGCACATGCCCGAGGCCGCGATGATGATCATCGGCCCGGGCATGTCGTTCAGCGCCTTGGACTGGTCGACCGTCTCGACGAACTGCAGACCCGGAAACTTCATGGGGTCGATCCCCTGCCGCAGGATGTCCGTGGCATCCTCGTCGTAGCACTCGCGGTGCTTGGTGTAGATCTGCGTCGCCTTGAGCGAGAGCGGGCTGTCCACATAGACCTTGGTGGGCTTCATCCGGCCCTCTTCGGTCAGCCGGTTGAGATAGTAGAGCACCTGCTGCGTGCGGCCCACGCTGAAGGCCGGGATCACGAGCTTGGACTTCAGCTGGTGGATATCGTCGATGAAGCCCTTGAGCCGCCCCTTCACGTCCTCCGCCGAGGGGTGGTCGCGGTCCGCGTAGGTGCTCTCGATGAGCAGCACGTCCGCGCCTTCGGGATAGTCAAAGTCGCGCAGGATCGGCTGGCCGGGATTGCCGAGGTCGCCGGAGAAGAGCAGGCGGCGCGAACGCTCGCCGGTCCGGTTCACGTCGAGCTGGACCAGCGCCGACCCCAGGATGTGTCCGGCATTGTGGAAGAGCAGGCTCACCCCGCCGCCCAGATCGGCCTGACGCTTGAGCGGCTCCACCTCAAAGCAGCTCATGATCTTGTCCACATCCTGCTGTTCATAGAGCGGCTCGAAAAGGTTCTTCCCCTGCTGCGCGCGCTTGCGGTTGACGATCTCCAGATCGCGCATCTGGAGGTAGGCCGAGTCGCGCAGCATGATGTCGCAGAGGTCGCGCGTCGCGGGCGTGCTGTAGATCTTGCCGCGGAACCCGTGCCGCGCCAGCGTCGGCAGGTTGCCGCTGTGATCGATGTGCGCGTGCGAGAGCACCACCGCGTCGATCGTCGCCGGGTCGACCGGCATCTGGCGGTTCCGCTCGAACGCCTCTTTCCGGTTGCCTTGGAACAATCCGCAATCCAGCAGGATGCGCTGGCCGTTCGCCTCCACGAGATGCATCGAGCCCGTGGTGGTCTGCGCCGCGCCGAAAAATGTGAGATTCATCATCGCTCCCTCCACTTGTGCCGTTTTCAGGTTAGGCCGGCATTATAAGCCCGCCTGCGCCATAAACACAGCCTTTTCGCGCCGCGCTCACAGGTCCAGCAGGGCGATGTTCCCCTGTGAAAACGGGCCCGGATTGAGCAGGACGGTGCGCCCCACCCGCGTGCGCGACTTGGCCTCGTGGATATGCCCGGTCAGGCAACAGGCCGGCTGCACCTCGTCGATGAAGGCCCGCAGCGCGTGGCAGCCCACATGCCGCCCGCCGGGGACCTGGTCGGCGGCGGTGTCGAACGGCGGCTGGTGCGAGACGAGAATCAGGCGGTCGGCGCAGGGACCGCACGCCTCGCGCACCTGGGCCAGCAGCCGCGCGTAGAAGGTCTCCTTGAACTCGAGGGGCGTGTGCGACGGACAGGGCAGCGACCCGCAAACGCCCGCCAGCAGCCAGTCGCCGAACGCCACGACGCGGCCGTGCAGGTTCTGGCAGCCGTCCAGCGTGCCGTCCGGCGGCATCGCATCGCAGTTGCCGGTGACGAAAAAACAGGCCAGGCCTTCGACGCGCACGGCATCCGCCACGCTTTGGATCTGCGGCTGGTCACCGAAGGTCGTGAAATCCCCGCAAATGACGAGCGCGTCCGCGCCGGCACAGGCGGCGCGCAACGCGCCGGCATGTTCCACGCGGGAATGCAGATCAGAAATGACGGCCAGTTTCATGAAGGGTACACCCCTATTTTTTCTGAACCCCTTTGGTCAGCGCCCTGAACATCTCGCCCGAGGTCCGCGCGGACGCGAGCTCGTTCAGGGTTTTCTCCTCGTGCAGCACGGACATCGCGGAGCTCATGAACTCCATATACGGCGCCGCGCTCGCCGCCGGGCAGAGCGTCAGGATGATCACCCGCGAGGGCTGTTCGTCCAAGGCGTGGAAGTTGACGCCCTCCGCCTTCAGCCCGACGGCGCAGATCAGCCGGTCCACCGACTCGGTCCGGGCGTGCGGACAGGCGATGCCGTGCCGGAGCCCGGTGGACATGGCGTTCTCGCGTTTGACGGCATTGGCGAGCGCGGCAGCAGGATCCTTGACCCACCCCAGATTCGCGAGAACAGCGATCAGCTCTTCGATCACCGCCTCCTTGGTCGTCCCCTTGAGCCCCGGGATCATCGCATCTTGGGTCAGGTAGCGCGCCAGCGTTTGCCGGCGGCTCATGCTGGTCAGTTCGGAATCCGAAAGCTCGCGGTGCAGTTCGGCGCCCAGCGGCTTGCGGAGCTCTTCCAGCGTTTGCTCGAATTCGACGATCACCTCGATCATCATGAGGCGGATCACCGGTTCGGCATCGGGCGGAGCTTCGAACGCGATCATGTTGCCGGAGCGGCGGATGCTGATCACGATATCGTCCTTGCGGGCCTGGTACAGCCCCTCGCTGATGCTCAGCGCGTGGGCGAAAAAGCCCTCCTGTCCCAGACACTGCATGAGCGAGTTGACCAGGAGCGAGGCCACCTCCTCGTTCGGGAAGGTGTAGACGACCGGCGGCGCGGCCGCGGCGATCGGCTTCCCGTAGCCGGGCCGCATGCCCTCCCCCTTGCGTTTGAATGCCACCACCAGCAGCGGCGGCGCGGTCATGGTGGTCAGCAGGGTCATCAGCACGGCCACGCCGAACACCTCTTTGGAGAGGAAGCCGGCCGACAAGCCGATCCCCGCGATGATCAGCGCGACCTCGCCGCGGGGGACCATGCCCACGCCGACGCGCAGGGCGCCGCGGGCGTTGAAACCGCAGAGAAAGGTCGGCAGGCCGCACCCCACCATTTTGGCCGCGACCGACACCGCCGTGTAGAGCAGCCCGAACAGCAGGATCTTCGGCTCCAGCAGCAGCTGGACGTCCACCATCATGCCCATGACCACGAAAAAGACCGGCACCAGCAGGCTGAAGACCGGCTGAAGATGCTCGCGCACCATGTGGCTGATATCGGTACGCGACAGGGAAAGCCCCATCACATAGCTGCCGATGATCATGCTCAGTTTAGCCTTCTCGAAGAGCCCCGAGACGATCAGCGCCAACCCCAGCGCCAGAATGGCGATCTCGTCATGCCCTCCCATGCCCTTCAGGAACGTGCCGATCTTGCGCGCGGAAAGCACGCCCACAATGGTCGCCGCCAGCCAGATGCCGATCGACTGCGCCGCGATCTTGCCGATGCTGACCCAGTCGGTCCCGCGCGAGGCGGAGGCGCCCGCCGTGGCGATCACCCCCATGCCGATGGCCAGCATGATGATGCCGAGCACGTCATCGATCACCGCGCCCGCCAGAATCGTCACGCCTTCGGGCGAATCAAGCTTCTTCTTCTCGGAAAGGATGCGCGCGGTGATGCTCACCGAGGTCGCCGTCGACATGACCCCCAGGAAAACGCAGGACGGGCTCACCACCGTGTAGGCCCCGGGCACCACCCACGGCAACAGCCAGACGCCCAGCAGGTCGCCGCTCACGAACGAAGCCAAGACACCCCCCAGCCCGACCAGACTGCCCACCACCGAGTAGCGCAGGAAGAGCTTGAGGTCCGTCTCGAGGCCGACCAGAAAGAGCAGGATCACCGCCGCCAGCATGCAGATGCCGTAGAGCTCGGGCGAGACGACAAAGCGCAGCTCCTGCCCGCCGCCGGCCAGCTTCATGAAAAACTCGGGGAAGAGCCCGTCGGGGAAGCCCGGGATCATGAGCCGTCCCAACGCGTAGGGCCCGATCACGATGCCCGAGCACAGCTCGCCCAGCACCCCCGGCAGCCGCATCCGCTCGAACGCCATGTTGCCGAGCCGGGCCGCGAACAGCATCGCGCCGAGCTGCAGCACCAGCATCATCATGCGGTGCGCCATCGAGACCGCGAGCGCGCCGGTGCTTTCCGGCTCGGACGCCAGGGCGGAACAAGCGACCGCCGAAACGAGTGCCGCCAGCAACCAGATGAAACGCGCCTTGCCGAGTTCCCGAAAAACCATGGGGATCTCCCCTTCGCCACCGGAGGCTTAAATTGACCACACGCAAGGCTCCGGCGGCTCAACGTACGCCCGCCGGACCCGCGATCATGTTTTCAGTTTAGCCGAGGAACCCGTACCTGGCAAGGAGAAGCCGGGTGTGATTCAACTTTGTTGAAGCACACCCGAAGGAGGAGTTAGATTTTAGGAGTTAGGAGTTGCCATGCCAGGAAAGTGAACGTGTTAGCGCGACGCGCGCGAAGCCGTGTTTGTGTCTTCATAATGAAGTCACACGTATGGCTCCAAAAATCGGTTCTTGCCGAAGGATTCCTCCTTGTCAACCGCCTCTTTTTCACGGCCTTTTTGCGCTACCACCTTCTAACTCCTAACTCCTAAATTTTCGTTGGTGCGACTCAGTTTCACCGAAACTGAGTCGCACCCGGAGAAGCCTACTGCATGACAAAATAGCGCACGTACACGTAGACGGCACAGAGAATCAGGCTGAGGATCATGAGCGTGAACCCGATCCGCGTGAAATCCCAGAAAACGATCGGCTGGTTGTTGCGGCCCGCGAGCTGCGCGACCATGTCGATTTCGTGGCTTTCTGAAAAAAACGCCGTCTGTCCCGCCAACCCGGGGCAAATCCGTGCGGGCCGGCCTATTGGCTTTGGAAGGGCTGACCCCGCGCAAAGATGCGCAGGGCACAGTGCCGGGGAAGTGGCAGTACCATCCCCGGGCGGGCGGGTCCAAGGGGTGAGGGTCACCCCATGCGGGACGGCGCATTACGCGCGCGCGGCCTCGTCCAGGAAGGCGCGCAGGTTCGCGGTGGGCACGCCCGGCGGCAGGCCGCCGCCGCACGAGAAGACCACGCGCGTGAAGTCGCCGCCCAGCGCCCGCCGCATCTCGGCCACGCTGCGGCGCACCTCCTCCGGCGTCCCGGCCGCCAGCACGTCGCGCGGCGGGATGTTGCCGAGCAGGGCGACTTGCGGACCGACGAGCTCGCGCATCTCCGCGATCGGGTGCTCGAAGCCGAAGTTGAACAGGTTGATCCCCGCCCCCGCCAGATAGGGCGCACAGCACAGGCCGTGCGCGTCGTTATGGAAAAAGCGGACGTCGCCGTCGATGGCCGCGAAGGCCCGCTTGAGATAGGGCATCGCGAACCGCTCCACATCCTCCGGCCCGAGAAACCCCACGATGTCGTCCAGCAACAGCACGCCGCGGATGGTGGGGATCGCCGCCGCCTGCGCCTGGATCCACTCCTCGAGAAACTCCGTGATCACCCCCAGCATGGCGTGCGTGCCATCCGGGTCCAGCTGCATCGCCATCAGGAACTCGGTCGTGCCCATCAGGAAGGAGGCGATGTTGAGCGGGCCGCGGGCGACCGCGAAACGGATCGCGTGGCCCTCCGCCTCGATCGCCGGACGCATCCGAACCAGACGCCGCAAGGTAAACGGCAGCAGCCCGGCGCACCGCACATCCGGCTTGGCCAGCACCAGCGCCTTTTCCGAATCGTGCCCGATCGGCTCCGCGAAGGGCAGTTCATGCTCGTGCCAGATCAGGCGCGAACCGAACGCCGAGGGCTCGGTGCACATGCCGTATTCCGACCAGAAGCCCGGCAGGAAAACAGCATCGGGAAACGTCCGCATCGCCGTCAGGTTGGCCTCCAGCCACACCGACTCCGAACTGTAGTAATCCAGGATCGAGGCCTTGCCGGTCCACTCCGGCAGCCAGGGGCTGTCCGCAATGAACCCGCACAAAGGTTTGTCCAGCCGCTGGCCGCGGACCACTGCCTTCAACGCTTCCCACTGTTCCTGAGTCATTTAAAATCCCCTGTACACGCGATCCGGTCCTGTACGCGCCCGATTGCCACGCACGTGCCATGCGCATCCCTGCGCATGGGGTTCCAGTGCTTTTGACTAACTCTTCTTGCTCAGCCGCTCGTACGCCCGGCGCGTGCCGTACGGCGCGCGCTCGGCGCGCGCCAGCAGCGCGTTGGCCGCGTCGTCGTTCATAAACTTCTCGGCGGCGGGATCCCACGTCAGCTTTCGCCCGAGCTTCATGCCGATGTGCGACAGCAGACAGGCGCTGCACGAGCGGTGCGCAGTCTCGGCGGGCACGATCGTCTCGGCGCGCGTGCGGATGCAGTCGATCCAGTTCTGGTGATGGTTGCCCCGGTTCTTGTAGAGGTGGATCTCGTTGGCGCCGATCGCCCCCTCCAGCAGGCTCGGGTCGCTCGCGTCCAGCGCCTTGAGCGGCTTGCCCGCCGCGACCGGATCGGAGGCGGTCATCTTCGCCGGCCCGCGGCTGACGAAGATCCAGCCCTTCTCGCCGATGAAACGCACCCCGTTCGGAAACTTGTCCCACACGCGCAGCCGTGTGCCGTCGGCGTAGCCCAGCATCACGTCGTACGCGCCGTGCACGTCCCACAGGCCGCCGGTGTGGAACTCGCCTCTGCCCTCGATCGACACCGGGCCCGTGCTCTCCCAGCCCATGGCCCAGTGGGCGATGTCGAGGTGGTGCGAGCCCCAGCCCGTGATCATCCCCGCGCCGAACTGTTCGCAGCGCAGCCAGCCGGGGCGCGAGTCCAATTTCATGTCGCTCTGCGAGTGCACCCGGTCCTCGGTGTAATACACCTGCGGGGTCGAGCCCAGCCACATCTCGTAATTCAAGTTCGACGGCACAGGCATCTCGTCCTTCCGGCCGCCGGCCGGATCGCCGGGCAACCCGACCTCGATCAGCGTGATCTTGCCCAGCCGCCCGTTGCGCACGAGCTCGCACGCCCGGTGGAACTGCTCCGTGGAGCGCTGCTGGGAGCCCAACAGGAAGACGCGCTTGTTCTCGCGCATCGCGTTGCTGAAGAGGCGGCCTTCGGCGATCGTCAGGGCGGCCGGCTTCTGCATGTACACGTCTTTGCCCGCGAAGGCCGCCTCCACCGCCGGCTGGCTGTGCCAGTGGTCCGGCGTCGAGATCGCGACGGCGTCGATGTCGGCCCGCCCCAGCAGCTCACGGTAGTCCTGATAGGTCTTCAGGTCGACCGAAGTCTTCTGCTTGGCGTAGGCGGCATCGATGAACGCCTTGCCCAAGGCCATGCGCTTCGTGTCCAGGTCGGCCAGACCGACATACCGCACGCCCGGGCACTTGATGATCCCGGGCACGTCCATGCTCTTGCCGATCCGGCCGAAGCCGATCTGCCCGACCTGGATGGTCTTGCTCGGCGCCTCAGCCCCCAGCACCCGTGACGGGATGATCGTCGGAAACCCCGACACGCATGCCCCCGCCGCCGCCGCTTTCATCATCTCCCTGCGCGTACACTGCTTCATGGCCACGTCCTTTCCAGACAAGATCAATTTGGGACAGTATAGCGGTCACCCTCAGAAAAGCCTATTGCATATTTTGCTCTCAAACGTACGCGAGGTCATCCCCCGTGTACCCAACCGACTCGTGCCGGAAACCGCCCAAAGGCTCAACAGCCGGCACCCGCGCGCCCAAGGATGGGCGTGCCACATCCATGCGCCGGGGGCTGCCGCGTCATAACGGCTAGCCGCCACTGGACGCCGGGGCCGTGCAATCGCGGCCGCGCCAGGCGAACCAGAGTGTCCCGACGACACCAAAGGCGAACGCGACCTTCAGGTTCAGCTCCGGGGACACGCGCCACAGCAGCGCGCCGCCGAAGGCCGCGAAGGCGACCAGCACGTCGCGCACGAGGTAGTAAAGCCCGAACATCGCGGCTTTGCGGCCCTCGGGCGCCAGGTCCATGATCAGCGCCTTGCGGGTCGGCTCGCCGAACTCCTTGAGCCCGCGCAGGACAAAGGCGGCCACCAGCGGCCAGAATGACTGCGTGTGCAAGAGCGCCAACGGGAAGCAGGTGAAGAAGCCGAAGGTGATCAGCACAAACGGCTTTTTCCCAAAACGGTCCGCCATATAGGCGACGGGGAGGTACACCAGCACCGCCGTGATGTTCTCGATCGCAGACAGCCAGCCGAACGTGAGTTCCGAAACCGGATGCAGCACGGTGCGCGTCGCCCAGATGACGACGAAGGAATCCGGGATCCGCTCGCAAAACCGGATGAGGATGTCGGACATGAGCAGACTGCGCAACCCCGCCGGCATCTCGCGCCACAACCGCATCGGGTTGGCCTCCGCGGCCTTTTTCTCCTGCGAGTCGTCGTCGATCAGCACCTGCTGCAGCACGGCGGCAGCCAGCGCCAGGGCCAGCGCGCAGATGAACGCCGCGCGCACGCCCTGCGCGACGCCCCAGATGGCAATGCACGTGCCGCCCGCGACCGGCCCCAGCATTTTGGGCACGCGGCGCACCAGCGCGAGGACCGACACGCCCATGGCCCGCCGGTTCTTGGGCACGGCCTTGGAGAGCAGATCCATGGTGGCCGGCAGCGAGATCGCCGACCAGGAGATGAAGAAGGCCGCGCCTGCCAGCACCGCCCACCAGGTCTGGACGAAGATGACCAGCAGGTAGCCGGCCATCGAGAGGGCGTTGAAGAAGAGCAGCGCGCGCTTGGTGCCCAGCCGGTCGCTGAGATACCCGCCGGGGAACGAGTAGAGCGCCGAAAGCAGGTCGTCCATGCCGGCCAGCAACCCGATGGCCATCACGGCGGTCGAGGCCTGCGCCAGCTGCTGCAGGTACAGCGGCAGGAAGCGCTCGGCCATGTGCTCGCCCATGCCCACCAGCACGATCATGCCGAGCAGCCCGATCATGTTTCGTTTCATGGCCTACTCTTTCGTTGACGCCCCGAAACCGCCTCGAAGGTCGGGTCGGACCGCCGGGGACTGGGCCGCTTACTTCTTTCCCGCGCGGTAGCGGATGACCTGCACCTTTTCCATGGTGACCAGCCCCCCGGAGTCCGCCTGCTCGAACAGGCGGTCCAGCGTGGGCAGGAACGCGTTGATCTTGGACTCCTCGTCCGCGATCTCGATGATGACCGGCATGTCGGACGACAGGTCCAGGATCTTGGCGGTCTTGATCCGGCTGGTGGAGCCGTAGGCCAGGATCCCGCGCCACGCGGTCGCGCCCGCCAGGCCGAAGGCCTTCGCCTCGGTGACGATCACCTCATAGAGCGGCCGGTGCTGCACCTTGTCGGACTCACCGATGAAGATCCTCAGCAGCTTCGACTCACCTGTCAGTTCCATGCCCCACCTACCCTTTCGCAACGAGATTGACCGCCATCATGCCCAGACAGAACATCGCCGCACAACCGACCACCGTCAAGAGAAAGTATCCGGAAGCGTAGAGGTATTCCGTCGCCTGCGCGAACTTGAACATCTCGTAGGTGAAGGTGGACATGGTGGTGAAGCCGCCGCAGAGCCCGGTCGCCAGCAGCAGCCGCATCGTCGGCGACAGGACCTCGGTTTTCGCGGCCAAGGCGGTCACAACACCGAGCACCAGACACCCCAGGAGATTCGCCCACAAGGTGCCGTGCGGAAACGTGAGCGAGAACCGCTGGCCCAGCAGGCTGAGCCCAAACCGCAAGGCCGATCCGATAAACCCGCCTGCCCCGACCACAATAAATGGCATGACCGTCTTCATTGGTCGGTTAGCGTATACGGAGGCCGCACCTCCGTCAACACGATTCAGGCCGCGCGCACCCCCTTCGCGCACCCCTTCACCGGCGCCGCGCTACGGCCAGCGCCTCGAAACCGGAGATCACATCGAACAGCTCCTCATCGATACCGCTCTGCCGCAAACCGTGGAAGGCGCCCTGGAGGTTCTCCAGAATGTCGTCGATGTTCTTTTCGGCACGTTCCATCGCCGCCAGACGGCTCGCGTTCTCGCTCGCGAGGGATGCGGCGCACGCCCGGAAAAGCGAGACGAACAGGTATTCACGGATGAGCGCCCGCAGGGTCGCGGCGCCGCCTCCCGCGACCTCTGCCAGATTGGCCGACGGCCAGGGAAGCTCGGCCAGTCGGCGTCGCCAGTCATCATCCAGCGGCAGCAGTCGCTGACGGAAGGGAGCGTAAACGGCCCAGGATGTGGGTCGGTTGTAAAAAAGGTGGAGTTCGAGGCCGACCTCCTGACGGTCGCGCCTCACGCTCGTCACCAGAATCTGCCCGATGAGCGGGGTGATGGCCCTGACCGAAACCGGAACGCTGAAAAGACCGGCGAGCGCCAGCCCCGCGTCACCCAAACGCGCATGCACCCGCTCGCCAACGGCCCAGACCTGGAGGTCGCCGGACATGGTGGCGAGCGTCTTGATCGCATAATCGGCCACCACGTCATTGAACTGGCCCACCAGCCCCTGGTCGGAACCGAAAACGACGGCGGCGACCGCACCCGTGTCGGCGGGCTCTTCCCCTTCGGCCGCCGAAGCCGCCGCACCGCGTTCCCGAAAACACGCGCCCAACCCCAACTCCACGGTCCGGTAGTATTTCTCCAGCGCTTTCACCGATTGCTCGTACTGGCCGATGTTCAGGGCGGCCATGGCCTTCATGGTCCGGACAACAGAGTGCAACTCGCCGGAACGGCTGATTTTCCGGCGCAGGCTCGCCATGGTGTCGCTCATGGCTTCTCCTTGAGTGCCGCCCGGGGCTTCTGGCCGCCCTGGGACTGGGCCTCTTGCGCCGCGTCGGGCTTCGGCTGAAAGCCGGCGAGCGCCACGCGGGCCAGCGCGACAATCGTTTGGCGATCCTCGTCGCTCAGTTTCGCGGCGGTATCGAAGCGCGCGCACACCTCCGCCGGAATGTTCCCCGCAGCCTCCTGCACGGCGCGCTTGGCAGCCGCCATCTGTTCAAGCGGCACCGGATCGAAGAGGTTGGCCGTCAACGCCAGCAGGACGGCGATTTGTGCGGGCACGGACAGCGGGGCGAATTCCGGCTGCTTGAGGCAGGCGCGGATCCGCCTCCCGTGCTCGATGATCTTGCGGGTGTCTTCATCCAGGCGCGCACCGAAACGGGCAAAGGTCTCAAGCTCCTCGAACTGCGCGTAGGCGAGCTTGAGGTCGCCCGTCACCACGCGGTAGGCCTCGCGTTGCGCCTTGCCGCCGACCCTGGAAACGGAGTTGCCGACGTCGACGGCGGGCAGCACGCCCAAATCGAACAGTGTCGGCGAAAGGTAGATCTGCCCGTCCGTGATGGAAATCAGGTTGGTCGGGATGTAGGCCGAGATGTTCTGCGCGTCGGTTTCGATGATGGGCAGGGCGGTCAGCGACCCCCCTCCGAGCTCCTTGCGCAGATGGGTGGAGCGCTCGAGCAGGCGCGAATGAATGTAGAAGATGTCGCCGGGGAAGGCTTCGCGCCCGGGGGGGCGGCGGAGCAGCAGCGAAAGCTCGCGGTAGGCGCGGGCGTGCTGCGTGAGGGTGTCGTAAACGATCAGCACGTCGCGCCCCGCTTCCATAAAATGTTCCGCGATGCTGGTGGCGGCGTAAGGCGTGATATAGGCCAGCCCGGGCGCGTTGTTGCCTTCAGCCACCATGACCACCGTGTACTCCATCGCGCCTTTTTCGCGGAGGTTGGCGACCACCTTGGCGACGGCGGAAGAGCGCTGGCCGATCGCGCAATACACGCACAGCACATTTTTTCCGCGCTGGTTCAAGATGGTGTCGGTCGCGATAGCCGTCTTCCCCGTTTGCCGGTCGCCCAGGATCAGCTCCCGCTGGCCGCGGCCGATGGGGATCAGCGCGTCGATGACGGTCAGCCCGGTCTGCAGCGGCACGCTGACGGGGGCGCGGTCCATGATCGGCTTGGCCTCGCGTTCAATGGGCAGGCGCGCGCGGGCGGCCACCGGCCCTTTGCCGTCCAGGGGTCTTCCGAGCGGGTCGATGACGCGCCCCAGCAGGCCCTCGCCCACGGCCACGTCCATGACCCGGCCCGTGCGCACGACTTCATCGCCGGCATGCAGATGCCAGTATTCGCCCAGCAGCACGACACCGACCTCGTCCTCGTCCACGTTGAACGCGATGCCGGAAACCCCGCCCGGAAACTCCACCAGCTCGTCCACGCCCACGCCGGCCAGTCCGGTGACCTTGGCGATGCCGGTGGAGACGTTCCTGACGGTGCCGACCTCGCGCGGCGTCAGCTGCGGCGCAAATGTCTCCCGCACGCGGCGGATTCCGGCAAACGCGCGGTCGAGCATGCTCTGAAGGTTTTCAGGTTCCACATTCATGGGCTCATTGTTCCGGGCACAGGCCCACCGCTTTAGACTCGGAGCCGGCTTCCGGCTGGCCCCCCGCCTCGATCAGTTCGCCGACGCCCTTTTCCAGCGACAGGAGGTAAGCCGCGATGTTCCAGGCGATCTTCTGTCCGCTCGCGATGAGCTCAATGCCGCTGACGAGGTCTGGCGCCGTCTCGAAACGGACGGGGGTCGCGACGGCCATCAGTTCGGCGGCCACGCCTTCTATCGCGGCCCGCTGCGCGGCAGGCAGGTCGAAGGCGCTGCGCACGATCACGGGCCCCGGTGCGCCGCTGAACGCTGACTTCAGGCCCTCCTTTTCCTTTTCGGTTAGCGCGCGCAATTGGCGGACAAACACGTCGGCCATCCGCTCTTCCAAACTCGCCGCGGCGAGATCGCCCAGCGTTTTCCGCACGATCGCGAAAACTTCCTGCTGGGCACGCCGGCTGATGGCCTGACTCAGCTGGCACGCGTCGTTTCTCACCGCTTCCATCCGCTTGGCACTCCAAGCGTCGACCGCCTGGCGGGCCTCGTCGAGGAGGCGCAAGCGTTCAGACGCCACCTCGCCGGTCATCCGGCTCATAAGGGAGGCCCGCTGCTGGTCGAACGCCGCGTTCCTGCCGTTGAACTCGTCGCGCTCCTTTATGGCCTCGGCCTTTTTCATCTCGGCCTCCGCCAGGACCATGGCGACCCGCTTCTCCCGCGCGTCGATCGCGCGGAGGATGGGCTTGTAAAGAAAGCGCTGCATCAACCCCACGAGAATGAGGAAGTTGAGCGCTTGAGCGCCGACGGTGAACCAATCGATAAGCATAGGTTACTTTCCTGCGGTTTGAGCGATGATGTGGTTCCAGAAAGGGTTGGCGAAAATGAGAATCATCGAGATCACGAAGCAGTAGATGGCAATGGACTCGATCATCGCCAGACCGACAAACAGGGTGCGCGTGATGGTGGCGGAGGCGTCGGGCTGCTGGGCCAGCGAGGTCAGCGCCGTCGCCACGGCCTTGCCTTCGCCCAGGGCCGGGGCCACGGCGCCCAGAGCGGTCGTGAGCCCCGCCATGACGATTGAGGCCACGGCAATGAGGGTGATGTTATCCATGGGATCTCCTTGGGTTGTCGCGTTTAAGTTTCACGGTTGGAAGCGGGCGCAGGCGCGGCCGTGCGCCTGGGCTTGTGAATCTGGGTGGCGGCCGCGATGTAAACCGCGGCCAGGATGCTGAATATGTAAGCCTGCACCATGCCGGTAAGCAGACCGAGCACCGTCATGACGATCGGAAAGAGGAAGGGCGTGATAGTCAGGAGAATTCCGACGATCATCTCCTCGCTCATGATATTGCCGAACAGGCGGACCGCCAGGGCCAGCGTGCGCGACAGGTCGCCGATGATGTTAAACGGCAGCATGATGACCGTCGGATGCGTGTAGGAGGCGAGGTACCTGAAAAGCCCCTGCCGCCGAATGCCGAAAAGCGGCACGGCCACAAACACGCACAGCGCGAGCGCCGCGGTCGTCGAAAGCGAACCCGTAGGCGGCTTGTAACCGGGAAGAACGGTGCAGAGGCTGGCCACGGCGATGAACAGGAAGAGCGTGCCCAGAAAGGCGAGATACCTCCGCGGATGGCGGAGGCCGACGTCTTCGATCTGTTTCTCGATCGCGATGACGATGATTTCCAGCAGGTTTTGCCAGCGGGAGCGGCTCAGACCCGCAGAAAGGTGACGCGTGACGAGTTTGGAACCGACGGCCAGCACGATCATCAGCCCCCACGTGAAGGCCAAGGTGGCGTTGATTTTGAATAGGCCGTGTTGCCAATAGATGACCTCATCAGGGCTCAGGCGCATGGCGGACCTCCCGTGTGACGCACGCCGCCTTTTCTGCCGTCCGCGTCAGCCCTGTCACGACGAGGCGTGCCATCATAAAGCCGAGCAGACAAAGCACCAGCCGCTCCCAACGGCCGGAGGAGACCACGTAAAATCCCGTCAGGACCGCGCCCATCCGCACCAGCAGGCTGCCGGCAAACCAAAGCGCCGCCCAGCGGGACGAAACACCCTTGCGAACCGTCCACCAAAGCCCCCCGAAGAAAAACGCGCCGAGCAGTCCGCCCGCCGCCCACGCCAGGGCCATTGTCAGGGCCTCATTCATCTTTATCCTCCTCTTGCTCATCCTCCTCCCGCTCATCCTCATCCCGCATGGCCTGGTCCTCCTTGGCAACCCAATGCCACGCATTCAGACAGCCGGCCACGAGCCCGGCCGCCAGCAGCGCCAGCGTCCAGGATCGCGAGCCCGCATGATGTTTGTCCAGCCAGAGCCCGAGAGCGGCCCCGAGCAACGTCGGAATCACGACCGCCCAGCCGATCAGCCCCATCATGCCTAATCCGAACCAGACGCTCTTCGTCGAGCCACGCCGCGCCTTCAGCTTGCGCTCCGCCTTCGCACCGACCTGCTGAGCAAAGGTCGGACCGGTCGCTTTATTATTTTGGAGTTTATCAGTCATGTTGAAAATCCGCGAAGCGCCTCAGAATGCCCGTTTCCAGTTTCGTCATGACCGCGCGGACGCTTTGCTCCTGCTCGTCCAGGGTCAGGAAATCCTGCTCGACCGCCTCACGCAAAAGGCCGAGGTCCTTCCCGCCGATTGCCCGACGCACGGAAACCAGCACGTCCGGGCCGGCCTTGACCAGCACGCCCTCATCGACGGCCAGCCAAACCTCGCCCTCCGTCTCCGTCTCGTAGGCCAGAATTCCCGGCACGAGAGCCGCCACACAGTCGAGGCGGTGCGGCCAAAGCCCGAACGACCCTGCGAGCGTTTCCACGACCAGGCGCGACACGCCGGTTTTCTCGGCGTAGACCTGGAACGGCAGGAGGATTTTAAGATTCATCTGCGTCGTCACCGGGTTCTGCCTCCATTCGGGGTTCAGCTGAGGGCATCGGCGGCGAGCCGGCCGGCCTTCATTTTCTCCTGCGCTTCGTCAATCGGCCCGATCATGTAGAGCGCGCTCTCCGGAAAGTCTTTGAATTCATCGCGCAAGATACGCTCGCACCCGTCCAGCGCGTCCTTGAGGCTGACGAGCTTTCCTTTGAGGCTGGTGAACTGCTCCGTCACAAAAAACGGCTGGGTGAGAAACCGTTCCAGCCGGCGGGCGCGGGCGACCACCTTGCGGTCCTCGGGGGCCAGCTGCTCCAGCCCGAGCATGGCGATGATGTCCTTGAGCTCCGCGTATTGCGCGAGCGTCCGCCGGATTTCCTGCGCCAAGCCGTAATGCCGTTCGCCGACGATCCCCGGCGTCGCCATCTTGGAGCTGGACTGCAGCGGGTCGATGGCGGGATAAAATCCCCCGCTGGCCCGCTTGCGCGAGAGCACGATGGACGCGGAGAGATGCGAGAAGGTATGCACCGCCGCCGGGTCGGTGAAATCGTCGGCCGGCACGTACACGGCCTGGATGGAGGTGATGGCGCCCGTGTCGGTGTTGGCGATGCGCTCCTCGAGTCCCGAAAGCTCGGTGCCCATCGTGGGCTGATAACCCAGCCGCGACGGCATCTGGCCCATGAGGCCGGACACCTCCATGCCGGCCTGGATGAAGCGGTAGATATTGTCGATCAGCAGCAGCACGTCGCGGCGTTCGTCGTCGCGGAAATACTCGGCCATCGTCAGCGCGGCGTGGCCCACGCGGAAGCGGCTGCCCGGCGGCTCGTTCATCTGGCCGAAGACCATCACCATGTTCGACAACACGCCGGCGGCCGTCATCTCGCGGTAAAGCTCCTCGCCCTCGCGGCACCTTTCGCCAATCCCGCAAAAGATGCTGACGCCCCCGTGATGGCCGAGCATGTTATGGATCATCTCGGTGAGCAGCACCGTCTTGCCCACGCCCGCGCCGCCGAACAGGCCCGCCTTGCCGCCGCGCTCCAGCGGCACGAGCACATCGATGATCTTGATGCCCGTTTCAAAGATCTCGGAGTGGGTGGCGCGCCTGGCCAGCGGCGGCGGCGCCCGATGCACCGAACGCCACTGGACATCCGACGGCGCAGGCAGGCGGTCGATGGCCTTGCCGAACACATCGAACATCCGCGCAAGGACCCCGTGGCCCACCGGCGCCTGCAGCGGGCCGCCCGTGTCCGCCACCCCCATGCCGCGGGCGAGCCCCTGCGTGGGTGTCAGCGCGATCCCGCGCACATGACGCGCGTCACGCTGCTCGAGCACCTCGATGACGATCCGTCCCTCCACGCCCGCACGCAGCACCGAATAGATGGGAGGCAAGTGCGCGTCGAAGCGTATATCCACGACACTGCCGCGCACCGAAACAACCACGCCTGAATTGGCTGGCGCGCCGCCTGCGGTCGGCATCGCCCGGCTAGACTCTTGGTTCAGTGATTTCATGGCAACACCGCCCGGCCCCGCGGAGAAACGCAACCGGGACACGACCCTTGAAGAGTGCGAAACGTGTCTACTCCGATTGAGCCGACGCGGCTCCCGCCCGTGACGGGATCACGCCGCTCCGGCCAGCCCGCCCGCTCAATTTCCGAGCGTGACCCGGCAAGGAGGCTGCGGGGTCGCGCCGCCGTCGCGAGTCATGACGAGCTGCCAGATCTGGGTGGTCCGGGACCGGAAGGCACCCGCAAAAAACAGCAGGTAATACTCCCACATCCGTTTGAACCGCACATCGTATTGCGCCTGCAGGCAGGGCCAGGACTGCTGGAATTTGACGTTCCACGACATCAGCGTCTTGTCATAGTGGGGCCCGAGGCTGTGCCAGTCCTCAATCACGAAGAGCCCCTCGGCAGCCTGAGCGATCTGGGCCATGCTGGGCAGCATGCCGTTCGGGAAGATGTACTTGGCCACCCAGGGCTCGTCGCCGCCTTTCCCCGAGGTATTGCAACCGATGGTGTGCAGCAGCAAAAGCCCGCGCTCCTTCAAACACCGGTGCGCGACCTTGAAGAACGTCCGGTAGTTTTTCCACCCGACATGCTCGAACATCCCCACCGACGCGATCTTGTCGAACTGTCCGTCAATCGCGCGGTAATCGCAGTCCCGGAACCGCACCGGCAGCCCCCCGCAGAAGTCGCGCGCCGCCCTCAGCTGCTCTTGCGAAATGTTCACGGCCGTCACCTGGCAACCGAAGCGCTCGGCGGCATAGCGGGCCAGCCCGCCCCAGCCACACCCGATGTCCAGCAGATGGTCGCCGCCGTTGAGATTGAGCTTCGCGCAGATCAGCGCGAGCTTGTTCAACTGGGCCTGGTTCAAATCCTCCGTCCCTTCGAAATACCCGCAGCTGTACTGCCGGTAGGGGTCCAGGAAGGAAAAGAATAGATCGTTGCCGAGGTCATAGTGTTGGTCGGCGATCACACGCGCGCGCGCTTTGGACTGGAGATTCGTGAGGAACCAAGGCACGGCGCGGATCATGTAGCGCAGATTCCCCCTGATCTTGTCCCCGATGCCGCTGCGCAGCAGCCGGAAGACCATCTCGTCCACGCGCTCGCAGTCCCACCAGCCGTCGATGTAGGCTTCACCCAGCCCCAGGCTTTTCTCCCGCCATAGCCGCGCGTACAAGCGCTCGTCGTGGACCTGCATGTCCCACGGGTGCGGCCCGTTCACCGTGATGCCGGCTTGTTCCAACAGGTCTCGTATCAGATCCGGTTTCATGAGCGGCCTCCCTCGTGTGGATCAGCAGCGACTGGATAGAAACAGGGACTCCCTTCGCGGCGGATGCCGCGTCGCGACGCCTTAAGTCTACCAATTCGGCACGCCTGTAGCCCAGTCAAAAACCAGCAGATTCTGAAGAAAATAACGGTCTCGCGCTCATTACAACTGTCAGCGGATTGCTGAGGAGTGATTCAGGAATTATGCTGAACCGCCGCATGCGCGCGGTCAGGAGCGCGCCGTGACCTTCTTTGCTTTTCCGTCTCCGAACCAGTGCGTTGTGCGGTTGGCGATCTTCACCAGATGCAGCATGACCGGCACTTCAGTCAGCACCCCCACTATCGTGGCCAGCACCACCGGCGACGACGCGCCGAAAAGCGAGATGGCCACCGCCACCGCCAGCTCGAAGAAATTGGAGGCCCCGATCATGCCGGCCGGCGCCGCGATGTCGTATGAAAGTTTCAGTTTCTTCGCCGCCAAATACGCGATGAAGAAAATCAGATAGGTCTGGATGACGAGCGGCACGGCGATCAGGACGATATGCAGGGGGTTCTTCACAATGATCTCGCCCTGAAGGGAGAAAATAAGCACGAGCGTCAGCAGCAGGCCGCCGATGGTCACACGGCTGAACCTCGGCAGGAAGGCCGTGTTGAAGTAGTCCAGCCCTTTGGCCTTGATCACATGAAATCTCGTCAGCATACCGCCCGACAGAGGAACGACGACGAACAGGACCACCGAGAGGATCAGCGTGTTCCACGGGACGGAGATGTCATTGACCCCCAGCAGGAATTTGACGATCGGAATGAACGCCACCAGGATGATCAGGTCGTTGGTCGCGACCTGCACCACGGTGTAGGCGGGATTCCCCCTCGTGAGGTGGCTCCAGACAAACACCATCGCGGTGCAGGGCGCGGCTCCCAGCAGGATGGCCCCGGCCAGATAGTCTCTGGCCAGCTCCTTCGGGATCAGCGACTTGAAGACCACAAAAAAGAAGAAGGCCGCGATCGCGTACATCGTGAAGGGCTTGATCACCCAGTTGGTCACCCAGGTGACATACAGCCCCTTCGGATTTTTACCGGCATACTTGATGCTCGCGAAATCCACCTTCATCATCATGGGCCAGATCATCAGCCAAATGAGAACCGCAATCGGGATAGACACCTGCGCGTATTCGAACCGACCCAGAAACGCGGGTATGCCCGGCAAAAATTTGCCGATCAGCACGCCCGCGAGCATGCACAGGGCAACCCAAACGGTCAGGTACTTGTCAAAAAAACCAATGTCTAACTTATGTTTCCCGTTCACTTGACAACCTCTTTCTTAAGCGTGTCGGCGGCGGACTGCATGCCGCCCAGATTTTTCACATGGGTGTAGTTCATTGAGGTCAGCGTTTTCCGGGCCGCTTCCGCGCGGCCGCCGCCGCGGCAATAGAGCAAGACCGGCGTGCCTTTATCCGGGACCTGCGCTTCGATCAGGCTGCCGATGACGTCGTGCGGCATCAGAAGCGCGCCGTCAAGGTGTCCGGCCGCATATTCCTGCTTTGAACGCGTATCGATGATGATCGGTTTCCTCACAGACCGTTCCTCGCCCTGTGCAATGGCAATGCTGCCGGACGGCGTGCCGTTTGTCACACCATTCGAAGCGCGTGCCTCGCCGCAGGAACAGGCGCTGATGCCTGCGCTCCAGGCCAGCACACCGATGGCCAACCGCGAAAGGACGTAGCGTATCTGTCTCATATCTTCTCCAAGCTTTCCGGCAACGTCTCCACAAACGCCCGGATCTGATCCCTCACATGCCGATAGCAGTACAGCTTGTTCTCCTCTCCATCGACCAGCTTGGCCAGAGCGGGCGGATCGTCGAACCCGACATGCACCACCTTGGCCGCACCCGGGAAGAGCGGGCAGTTCTCGCTGGCGTGGCCACACACCGTCACCACATAGTCGAACGGGATGCCGAGCAGCGTGTCCACGTGCTTCGAGGTGTGGCCGGAAATGTCCACGCCCGCCTCGGACATCACCTTCACAGCGTGGGGGTTCAGCCCGTGCGTCTCGATGCCCGCCGAATAAGCCTCGATCACGTCGCCCTTGAGCGCCCGCGCCCAACCCTCCGCCATCTGGCTCCGGCACGAATTGCCCGTACACAGAAACAGGATCTTTAACTTCCGCATGTCGTCGTCTCCTTTGCCGTCTTCCGGCCTCCGTTAACTTCAGCGTCTAGCGTTCGATCTTCGGCGTTCGGCGTTCGCGTTAACCGACCGCTTATTTCCGCTCCTCGGGCCTCTGTCCTCAATTGAACGCGCTTCTCCCATCATCCCGCTTCCGCCAACAGCCTACCGCCTACAGCCCTCTTCGTCAGAACGTCCACAGGAAAGAGAAACCCGCCGCCACCAGCAGCGCGCCGGCCAAGCCCCGGACAACCGTTTCCAAGCCCTTGAACCTGGCCGCCGCCGCGCCGAACGAGACGCCCAGCGTCAGCAGACCCAGCGGCAGCGCGAAACCGATGGCGTAGGCCACCAGAATCGCCGTCATCCACAGCGTGACCCCCTGCAGCACCGCCGCGCCGACGATGATGAAGATGCCGGGGTTGCAGGCCAGCGAACTCACGCTCACCGCCCCTCCTCCCACGATGCCGAACAGCAGCGCCCCGAGCGTTCCGCCTGTCCGCGTCTTCACGCCGGGCGCCGCCTTGCCCTGCGGCAACTTGAAAGGCAGCAGGTCCAGTGCGCCCAACCCCAGCACAATGGCCACGAAGCCCGCAAACACCTTCCAGTAGCGCCCCAGCGTGCCCTGCGCCACCTGGCCGACCATGGCGGCCACAGCCCCAAGGATCACCAGCGAGAGCACCGCGCCCAGGAAGAAAGCGCCCGCAGACATCAGCCGCGAGCGCAGGCTGCCGTCTTTGCGCGCGCCCGCGTACCCCACGACGACGCCCAGCACGGGCAGCGTGCAGCAGGCGCTCACGACCGCGCTCAGGAGCCCGAGCGCGAAAGCGAGCGGGACAGCCGCGAAACCGGCGCCCGCCTGGTCGAACGCCGCCGTCGCGCCCGTCAACATCGACCGGAACCATTCCATACGGCACCTTCCCTATTTGCAGCCCGACGGACCGCAGCCGCCCGCGCCGCACGCCGACCGGGGGCGCGACGCGCCGACGAAGGCCCTAATGAGCGCGTCCTGCGAGACGTCCTTGTCGGCCACCACGCTCATGCCCTTGCCCTTGACCATGGCCAGTACCGCCGGCGCGCCGAGCTGCTGCGCGACCGCCTTGTAATCTTCGGCCTCCTTGCTGAGCAGGTACTTGCCTGTCTTCGTTCCCCGTCCCGTAATGGTCGTGACAGCGGCCGAGACCTCCTTCTGGATCGCCACGGTCCGCGCGGCATCGTCCGACGGGATCACCAGGAAGACAGCCTCCGTGTTGGTGGCCACCTCGTTCAGCTCCGCCATCCCTATCAGCGGGGAAGCCCACTCCGCGCCATCTGCCGAAACTGTCGCGGGAACGCTAGCGGCCACCACTGGGAACGCGAAACCCTGCCCCTGCGGCGCGGCCTCTTTCGCGCCCGATAGCTTGGCCGCCGTCACCGCGCAGGCGGCCAGCATCACCGCACCGCTGATTAGCCACCTCGCCCGCTTGCCGATACATGTTGACCCGCACGTGCATCCCGGTCCGCACGTTCCAGCTTCATTCTTCGCTTCATCGTTCTGTCCGCTCATAACGCTTTCCTCACTTGTTTTTGTTAACCGCTCTTTCCGCTCATCAGCGGTTATCAGTCTGCGGTTCATACCCGTGAACCCTGTTCGCACACTCACACGTGGGTGGCCGCCGGACGCCCTTTCGCCCACAGCAGCAATGTCGAGCTGACGACAACAGTCACACAACCCGCCTCCTGAAAGATCACGGCGACAATCGGCGTCATCAGCCCGACGATGCTCAGGCTGAGGCCGATGATGTTGTAAATCATGGAGAAAAAGATATTCAGTTTGATGCGTCGCAGCACTTTCGCCGACATCCACATGAACTCCGCCACGCCCGAAAGGTCGTCGTTCATCAGGGTCACGTCCGCCGTCTCGATGGCCACGTCCGTGCCGGCGGCGCCCATGGCGATGCCCACATCGGCCAGTGCGAGGGCCGGCGCGTCGTTGACGCCGTCGCCGATCATCCCCACGACCCGTCCCTCCGACTGGCACTTCTTGACGAACGCCTGTTTCTGCTCGGGAAGCAGCTCCGCCAGGAAGTCGTCGACGCCGATCGCGCGGGCGACCGCCGCCGCGGACTCCGGATTGTCGCCCGTCAGCATCGTGATCCGCTTGACGCCCATCTCCTTGAGGGCGCGGACAGCCCGCGGCATGTCCGGCCGAACCTCGTCGGCGATCGCGACCAGTCCGATGAGCACGTCATTCAGCGCAACGAGCACCGCCGTGTGACCCTGCTCCGTCTGCAACGCGAGCGCCCGGCCGATTGGAGCGGCGCGGACCGATTCTTGATCATCAAACAACGACGGCCGCCCCACCTTTATTCGGTCGCCCTTCCACGTGGCCTCCACCCCCAGGCCTGCGGAACTGGCGAATCGCTCCGGTTCTTCCACGGCCAGCCCCTTCTCACGGCCCGCCGCCAGAACGGCCCGGGCCAACGGATGCTCGGAGTATTTCTCGGCCACGCAGGCCAGACGCAAAACGTCATCGGGGGAGTGCCCGCTGAAGCCCACAATATCCATCACCTTCGGTCTGCCGAACGTGAACGTGCCTGTCTTGTCGACCAGCAGATGGTCGATCTTATGCCCCAGTTCCAGGAAGGCCCCGCCTTTGACCAGAATCGCCCGCCGCGCCAGATTCGACACACCTGCCGTCACCGCGGTCGGCGTGGCGATGGCGAACGCGCAGGGACAGGCCACCAGCAGGACCGAGACCGCCGCCTTCAGGTCACCGGTCACGAAGTAGGCCAGAACGGCCAAAGCGACCACTGTGGGAAGAAACCCGGTCGTGAACCTGTCCGCCAAATTCTGGATCGGAGCCCTCGTCGCTTGCGCCTCCTGGACCAGATGCACAATCCGCGCCAGCGTGGTGCCCTCTCCCACCTTCTCCGTCGTGATTTCCAGCCGCCCCGATTCGTTGAGCGTCCCGCTGAACACGGCGCTGCCCTCCGCCTTCTCCACAGGCATGCTCTCTCCTGTGATGGGCGCCTGGTTCACGCTGCCCGCCCCGGCGACCACCACGCCGTCCACCGGGATCCTTTCGCCGGGGCGGACGACGACCCTGTCACCGACCAGAAGATCCGCCACCGCCACGGTGACTTCCCCTCCGTCGCGGCGCACCGTCGCGGTCTGCGGCGCGAGATTGAGCAGGTCGCGGATGCTCCTGCGCGTCTTATCGAGCGTGTAACTCTCCAGCGCCCCGACCACCGACATGATGAGGATGATGATGGCCGCGGGGCGGAACTCGCCTGTCGCGACGGTCGCGGCCAGCGCCACCGTCACGAAAACGTTGACCGTGATCCGGCCGCGGGAGACATCCTTGAAACCCGCGATAAACCGTAGGGTTCCGCCCAGCAGGACGGCCGTCAGCGCCAGAGACGCGTTCACGTAGACGGGACCGACATGCCAGCGGGCCAGCACCCAACTCGCCAGGATCAAGCCCAGGATCAGCGCGGGGGCGAGGCCGAGCACCAGCAGCTCCCGGCATTTTTCGTCACGCTCACTTCCAGATTCGGACATCCGCATCCTCCCTTCGGCCCCTCCGCCGGGACTGACGGCCCACCGGACAGCACCGAACACCCGCGGCAGCCGTCAGACGGGCTACTTCCGCTTTCCGTCTCCCGCAACCGTGCCGCCTTTCGCCTTCTTCTCGTCCGCCGCATGGCAGCCGCATCCGGGACCGCAGCCGTCATTGCTCTTGGCGATCGACTCCTTCAAAACCGCCCACAAACCTTTCTTCTGCCCGTTCGCCTTGCCTGTCGCTTTCCGATCTTTCATCGCTCGCTCCTCGTTTGCTTGGTTAAACTCCTCGGTTGAAAAAATCCGTTACCGCGCGCTGCCCACAGCCCGCCGCTACCCCGCGCACCGGTTCCTTTGGCGCTCGCTCAGGCTTTCAGGGGGACAGGCCAAAGCCGCCTCCAGTTTCTTGGCGTCTTTCGCGACCGAATCCTCGCCCCCCAGCGCACCGTCGAGCCATTTCAGCACCGGCTTCACAGCCGCGAGCGCCGCCCCCTGCGGCAGCCGGTAGTAGGCCCAGCGCCCGTCCTTGCGCGAGTCCACGAGCCCCGCGCCGCTCAGGATGGACAGATGCTTGGACACCGTCGAAGGCGCCAGCCCCAGCACCGCGATGACCTGGCACACGCACAGCTCGCCCTGGCGCAGCAGCATCAGAATGCGCAACCTCTGGATGTCGGACAGCGCCTTGGTGATCCGCAACGTGGAACGCATCTCTTCACTGTTCATCGAAGATCCTTATCATTTCGTTATATGGCAAATTATAACACAGTTGGCGCGGTGCCGTCAACCGTCTCCGGTGACGGCTTCGCCGTTTCGCCGGGCCCGCCGCAGCAACACGCCTGCTCCGCGCCGCAACACGAGGAGGTGCGCCCGAGCTTCGCGTTCAGGATGCCGACCGCGCAGCCCACCCCGTTCCTCACGAACAGCGCGCTGACCGGACAGTTGCGGGCGCACGCGCCGCACTCCATGCACGCGTCACGGTCGACGATCCGGGCTTTGCCCGCATCCAGCGCGAAAACGCCGCGGGGGCAGACCTCCAGACAGCGGCCGCACCCGACACACGCGTCCCGGTCCAGCCGCAGCGTCACGACCTCTCTCAGGTACTTCATTTTCACGGCCTTCCTTAACTTGCGCGCGAAGCGCTGGACGTTCGGAGTTGGGCGTTCACCTCAGACGAGTAGCGCCGCAAGCCAGCCCAGCAACCCCACCAGCGCGAATGCGCCCTGCACCGGCAGCGCCCAGCTCATCTCGCTGCGCACGCCGGAAGCCGACGTGTAGGGCGTGCAGCCCGTGAACATCAGCCCCAGAAATGAGCAGGCCGCCACGCTGAGCAGCCCGACCGACACGCCCGCCAGCCTGCCGAAAGGCCACAGGCACGCGAACGCGACGCCCAACGCCGCGCCGGTCACCGCACCCTTCAGCGCGAACGCGCGTCCCGGCAGCCACGGCAGCAGCGCGGGGGTCAGCGCGATCCCGGCCAGCGTGTTGCAAACGACCGCCCACGCGATCCAGGCGCACAATCCCGCTTCCAGCCGGTATCCGTGCCGTCCCAGCCCCGACGACGCCACAAAAAGCGCCAGCAGGGTCAGCGCAGGTATGAAACGGTGAACCAGCTCGATCGGCGTGACCGCGAGCCGCTCCCGCAGCGTGAACCCCACCCGCCGCATCTCCGGCGCGGCATGCAGGCCTGCTTCTAAAAACGCGGGAAGGTCTTTCGCGTAGACGGGACCGTAAACGACCTTGAAGCCTGTCCGACGGCTCACCTCGTGCGCCGCCACACCCGGCGCGCCCAGCTGCGGCAGGACAAGCGTCCGGTGCCCCACCACCTTGGACACACCGCTGGCTTCGAAACGTGCGATCAGCTCCGCGGTCCCGAACGTTCCCTTGCCCGCCGCGCACCAGACGTTCACGCCCTGGGTGTCCAGCACCAGCACCCAGGCGTCATGGCCGGACAGCGCCCGCCGCACATGGTCAAAGGAGAGCTTGTAGTTGGCCGTCACCAGCAGCGGCGCGTCCGGACCCGGCTTCCCGACCGCATACAGGCCGGGCGGCACCGGATACCGCATGCGCCCGACGCCCCAGCACACCGCCCAAGAGCCCAGCCTGTCGCGCCATGACCACCGCGTCTTCGCGCGGGTCACGCGTCCGGCAGCGGTCTCGACGCACCCGTCCGACCACCCGCAGGCACAGACCGCATCACACGGACGACAATCGCATGACCCGACGCTCATAACACTCCTTATCAATTCGGTGTGTGTCGAAATCTGGCACTCTCGCAAGGCCCTGTCAACCGTCCCGGCTGTCTGGGCTCCGTCGCTGCCACCGCCTACCGTAGCCGCGCCGCGCCGACGGCCTCGCCCTCTTGACCGTTCCGGAAACCTTCGATGCCCTTGACGACATACGCCTCAAGATCCTCCTGAGCCTCGACCTTGTCCCACGTATTGGAGAGCACCAGCCTGGCCACGGGCGCGCCGCGCTGACGCGTCTCTACCGCCAAAGAGGGGTGCTTGAGATTGAACTCGTCCATAAAGTGCAGGTTCTCAGGAAGCATGTAGTCCACGGACTGCCAGCTCATCCGCCCGGCAGCCAGGTCTTCCGCGTAGAACGAAAGCACGGTCTCACGCGAAACCCGCTCGATCTCCAGACACTTCTCGCACCGGATCCCGCCGTGAAAATAGTAGACCGCGACCGTAGCGTCAGGCGCCGCTGGGGCGGCGACCCCCGCCGCAACAGCCGCAGGCGCGCGGGCCGGCGCCCGCACCTGTCCGCGCCAGAGCGTCGACGCCGCCAACGCAAGTCCCACAATAACCAGCAGGAAGCATGTGCGGTTTCTGTGGCAACCGCACGCGCATTCGGGCGAACTCTCCGCTTCCGTTCTTTCAGACATTGGGAAACCCTTATCGCGCCGTGTAGATCAGATAAAGACCGCCCACGAGCACGAGCACGCCGCAGACCTTCTTCAGGATCAGCGACCCCTTGGACGTCTCGTTCCAGTTCAGGTAGCGCTGCACCGCCTCGCTGAACGTCCCCGCAAACACGATCACCCCGCAGTGGCCGACGCCGTAGAGCAGCAGCAAGAGGATGCCGTAGGGCAGGTTCGTGGAGGCCAGGCGAAAGGTCACGCCCAGCATCGGCGTCATGTAGGCGAAGGTGCAGGGGCCGAGCGCGACCCCGAAGACCAGCCCGAGCACGAAAGCCGCCAGCAGGCCCTTGCTCTTCAGGCCCGGCTGCGCCGCGTTGGGCACAGGCAGCCGGACCACATCAAGCAGGTAGAGCCCCACGGCCAGGAAGATCGCCGCCACCGCATAGTTGGCCCAGCACCCCACATCGCCCATCAACCTTCCGGCCGACGCCGTGACCGCGCCGATCACCCCGATGGTGATCAAGATGCCCAGCGCGAAGAGCAGCGAGATCGTGAAGGCCCGCCGGGTGGTCATCCGGCCCTGCTTGTCGATAAACCCGACGATCAAAGGGATGCTCGCCAGATGGCAGGGGCTGAGCAAGATGCTCAGGATGCCCCACGTCACCGCGGCGGCCATCGCGATCGCGGGCGTCCCCTCCACCGCCCGCGTGAGACTGGAAAACAGCTCGTTGATCACTGGCACCCCTCACATCAACGTTGCGCGTTAGACGTTGAACGTTGGACTTTCTCGCAGCCTCTACTTCACGTTTGGCCCCACGCCGAAATCCCTCCACTTGCCGAGGATATCCTCCTTCGAGAAAAAACCCTCGTGCCGGAAGAGCTCCCTGCCGTCAGCTCCGAAGAAAATCTGCGTGGGGATGATGTTGATCCCGTACTGTTTTCCGGAGTCCGGATTCTCCCACACGTCGATGAACTCCGTCTTGAAGGTCTCCGCGCAGGTCGCCTTGAGATCGTCGAGGATCGGCTTCATCATCTTGCACGGGATGCACTTTCCCGCCCCCAGATCCACCAGCCGCGGCAGGACCTTGCCCTGCGGGGCCGATGCCGCCACGCCCGCCCGCGCCACTGAACCTGCCGCCGGCGCGGCCTTCTTGCCGTGCTTCAGCGCCATTATGGCCCCGGCCGCGAGCACCACAGCCGCGACAATCGCGATATTCTTCACGTTCTTCATATCCGCCTTTCCATTCATCATCCGGAGCCATTTGCCTGCGCTTGACAAGCAGACGGGCATCGACGCCACCGCCCACTCCTGGATCAGACCGTTTTGACAGACCCCGCGGCGTCACGCACGCAGTTTGGCCAGGACCGCTGCCAACTTGGGCCGGGCCGCGCCAACGAACGCGTTGACCTCATCGGCCAGCGGCCTGACCGGCACCAGGTCCTGAACCTCCGCGGGCGTCAGCCCCGAGTTCCGCAGGGCCGCGACCGCGCCGACAAGCATGCCTTCAATCCCCTTAAGAGACTCATCCCGCGAAAGTCCCGACGCTTCGGCCAGCGACGCCAGCATGTCGATCTGCGGCCAGAAATACGTCAGGCTCTGGGCCGTCAAGACGGCGTACGTTTCCAGCTGCGCCTCGGGAACCTCGACGCACGCGCCGAGCGGCGCGAAGAGGCAGCCGAGTTCGCGGCAATCCCGCCCGCAGAGCACATCGCTGAAAGCCGTCGGGTTATAGCCCTTGCCCACAAGGGAAGCCGCGTTGGGGATCATCCGGACGATCCGCCGGAAACCGCCCAGCATCTCCGCCAACTTCGCCGCCGTGAACTTCGGCACCAGCGACACCAGAACCGCGTCTGCCTTCAAGGCCGGCCCCACGAGCGGAACGACGCTGCCGACCACCGGCGGGTGAACGGCCAGCAAAACGATGTCTTGCCCGGCCGCCTCCGCGAGGCCCGCAATCTCAATGTCGGGATACCGCGCCTTCAGCTTCGCCGACACCTCCGCATCGCTGTCGAACACAACCACGTTCCCCGGCAGGGCACCCGCACGCGACCATCCGCCCAGGAAAACCGTCGCGATTCTGCCTCCGCCGATGAATCCCACGCTTTTCGCGCTCATGCCTTCTCCTTGTGTTGTCGGCTCCTTACGCCAGAAACTTTTTGATGTCGGCCGCGCTGAGCACCTTGCCCGCGCTCTTGACGACCCCGTCCACCGCCAGAGCGGGTGTGCTCATCACGCCCATCCTCATGATGTCCGCGATCTGGTCAACCTTCTCGACCGTCGCCTCGATCCCCGCCGCCTTGACCGCCGCCTCCGCGTTGGCCATCAGCGTGCTGCACTTCGGGCAGCCCGTGCCCAGAATCTGAATCTTCCTCATCTTTCGGTTCCTTTCAGTCACATCATGGCGTTAAACAAGTATCCGACCGCCATGATTCCGATCGCCACCACGCCGAAAAAAACGGCCAGCAACCGGGGCTTAAGCACTTTGCGCAGGATGATCGCCTCGGGCAACGAAAGCGCGATCACCGCCATCATGAACGCCAGCACCGTGCCCAGCGCCGCACCTTTGCCCAGGAGCGCCTGCACGACGGGGATGATGCCGGCGGCGTTGGAGTACATCGGCACTCCGATGAGCACCGCCAGCGGCACCGACCACCACGCGCCTTTCCCCATAATCGAGGCCATGAAATTTTCCGGCACGTAACCGTGGATGCCCGCGCCCACTCCGATGCCGATCAGCACGTAGAGCCATACGCGCCCCACAATGTCTTTGACCGCGTCAAGGCCGAGACGGATGCGCGCGGGCCAGTCCGGCTCCGCTTCCGGACCCGCATCGCCCACATGCGTCTGGAACACCCAGTCTTCAACGTGCTTTTCCATCCGCAGCCGCCCGATGACCCAGCCGGACAGGATGGCGATGGCCAACCCGGTGCCGAGATAGATCGCCGCGACCTTCCAGCCGAACAGGCCAAACAGCAGCACCAGCGCCACTTCGTTCACCATCGGCGATGAAACCAGAAAGGAGAAGGTCACCCCCAGCGGCACGCCGGTTGTGACGAAACCGATAAACAGCGGCACGGCTGAACAGGAACAGAACGGCGTCACGATACCCAGCAGCGCCGCCAGGACATTGCCGGCGGACTCGCTTCTTCCCGAGAGGATCCTCCGCGTGCGCTCCGGGGTGAAGAACGAGCGCACGATGCCGACGCCGAAGACGACCAGCGCGAGCAGCATCAGCACCTTGGGCGATTCAAAGACGAAAAACTCGACCGTTGCGCCCAGATGCGTTCCTTTCGTCAGGCCACACAGGGAGTAGGCGAACCACGCCGCGAACGGCGCGAGACTGCGATACACCAGCCACCAGAGGGCCAGTCCCACGACACCCGCTACCCGATATTTACGCAACCCAGGCGACCGTATGTCAAATTTGTCCATGATCACTGTGCCGTTGTCCTTTCCGGGTCAGTGTGCCTGTCTAACCGCCCACCCGCCAACCGGCTAAACGCCTTTCTCTTCCCCTTGGACCACCGACTCGATGCAGTGCATGAAGTTCAGCACGCACGGCACCTTGAGGGAATAGAACACCTGCTTGCCGCGCTTGTCGTCCGCCACCACGCCCGCGTTCTTCAGCACCAGCAGGTGTTTGGAAACCGTCGAGTAATCGAGCTCGAGGCCGTCCACCAGTTCGCACACGCAGCGCTCGCCGCCCGCCAACTGCTCCGCCATCCACAGCCGGGCCGGATGCGCCAGCGCCTTGAGCACTTTCGTCTTCGCCGCCAGAACCGCTTTCTCTCTATCCGTCATGGGCCACCTGATTTCGTTTTGTCATTTGATATAATAACCAAATGTCTGCCGGTCTGTCAACCGCCGCGCTCGCCCTGAGCCAACGGGCCTCACTCGAAATAGGCCTTCAGGACGTATTGCAGCAGCATCCGGTGGGTGTTGAAAAACGAGCCGTTCAACGCCATGGCGTGGCGCATGATATCCAGATAGTGCCCGCGGTTCTTGTAGAACGCGGGAATCACGACCTGTTCCAGCTGGTCATAAAGGGAGGCGGCGTCACAGTCGGCGCGGTCCTGTCCGGCCGGCGGCAGGTCGCAGCGCTCGCCGATGGCCCAGCCGGTGGTGTCCCCGATGTAGCCCTCGATCCACCATCCGTCCAGCGTGCTCAGGCTGGGCACGCCGTTGACGGCGGCCTTCATGCCGCTCGTGCCCGAGGCCTCGAGCGGCGGCTGCGGCGTGTTGAGCCACACGTCCGCCCCGGCGACCATCAGGCGAGCCTGCTCCCAGTCGTAATTCGGCAGGTAAGCGACCTTGACCTGTCCGCGCAGCGCGTCGCGCGCCTGAAAAATGCGCTTGATGATCTCTTTCCCCTCCGCGTCGCGCGGATGGGCTTTGCCGGCGTAGACGATTTGGAACGGACCGGCTTTGGCGGCGATCTCCCGGAGCCGCCGCAGATCCTGAAAGATCAGGTCCGCCCGCTTATAGGTAGCCACGCGGCGTGCGAAACAGACCGTGAAGTGATCGTGGTCCAGTCCCGCGTTGGTCTGCGCGTTCACGTGCTCGATGAGCCGGCGTTTGGCCTGCTGGTGGGCGTCCCACACCTCCAGGGGGGGGATGCTGAGCGCGTAACGCAACATGAAACTGTCGCTGCGCCAGCCCGGGATGTGGCGGTCGAACAGCGCCTGGATGGAGGGGCAGGCCCACGTGGCCGGATGCACGCCGTTGGTGACGGCGTCGATGCGGTACTGGGCGAACATGTGCTGGGAAACCTCGGCGTGCTTCTTGGCGACACCGTTGACGTAATGGCTGAGATTAAGCGCGAGGTAGGTCATGTTCAGCAACCCCTCGCAACAGAAGGCCTCCTTCATGGCATCGAGTTCGCCAGAACCGAGGGCGCGACTGAGGAACTCCAAGGGGAACTGGTCGTGGCCGGCCGGCACGGGCGTATGCGTCGTGAAGACGCAGAGACTGCGCACGGCCTCCACGTCGGCTTGATTGAAAGCGGCGCGTCCCGCCTTTTTGGCCTCCTCATGCAGCAGTTCCAGCGTCAGGAGGCTGGCATGGCCCTCGTTCATGTGAAACCGCTTGATCTGCCGATGCCCCAGCGCCCGCAACAGCCGCACACCGCCGACGCCCAGCACGATCTCCTGGCACAGCCGCAGCCAGGCGTCGCCGCCGTAAAGATAATCCGTCAGGTGACGGTCCCACTCGCTGTTTTCGGGAAGGTCGGTATCCAACAGGATAACCGGCACCGGTCCGCCGTCCGTGCCCCCCACGTCGTACTGCCAGGCGCGGATATAGACGGTCCGGCTTTCGATGATGACGGAGGCCCGCTGCGGCAGCTCAGTGAGAAAATCATCGACCACCCATTCGACGGGCTGCTCGCTCTGCCCTCCGCCGGCGTCGAGCTGCTGGAAAAAGTAGCCTTTGCGGTAGAGCAAAGTGACCGCGACCATCGGCAGGCCGCGGTCGGCCGCCGCACGGATGGTGTCGCCCGCCAGCATCCCCAGGCCGCCGCTATACGTCGGCAGATCGGGTGACAAAGCGATTTCCATGGAAAAATAGGCAACCGATCTTTCAACGGCCATGTTGACCCCCGTGGCGGCGCACCCTACGGCGCCCATGCTTCATAACAACTTGGGGAACTCTAGCTGGCGGGCCGGATGTCCTGTCCCGCGCCCACATAACCCGCTCTATACGGCACGCATTATATCACGGCCTCGTCCGCTTGGCGACAAGCCATTCCCGGCAACCGATTCCTCGTCCAGCGCCGATCCTTCGGCCTTCGGCCTTTTCCTTCCGCCTTTCCCCTTGATGAACCCCCTGTTTACCCTTATCCTACGGCTATCTTCAAAACGGAATCGCCATGGACTATTTGATTTTCTCGTTCAACATCCTGTTGCTGCTCTTCTGGATCCGGCTCTGGTCGGCTCCCGACAAGGAGTTCTACTTCAACCCGTTCCTGTCGGGCACGATCAAAATCACCGATTCCGTCCTCGCCTTTCTGCGCCCGGTGCTCTACCTGCCGGAGCAGGCCGCCGCCGCGGGGCTGCTGATCTTTGGCATTGTCTTCAAGACGATCCTTGTCTTGCGGCTGCAGGCGACCTGGACCATCAAGCTCGGCACTTTCTTCCACTTCTCGCCCCTGGCCGTCGGCGACCAGATCCCGCCGCTGCTGCTCTTCAGCCTCCTCCACTTTGCGGCGTTTCTGCTCAAGCTCTGGACGGTCTACCTGCTGGTGCGGCTCATCACGCCGTCGGCCCGGACCACCCGCGCCGCCGAAGCTTTCGCCTTTTTCGCGCGCCCCTTCTCGCGCCTGCCGCTGCTCGCGCAACCGGTCGTCCTGCTGGCGCTGCACGCCGCCCTGGCCTTCACCGTCTCGCGCACCGGCACCCTGAGCACGATCAGCCAGATCACGGAAAGCGCCAAAACGGTGGCCGTTTCGCCCTTCTTGGAAGGCCCGCTCCTGGCGCAGCTCCTGAAGACCGGATGGCTGGCCGCGCTCTCGTTCGCCGACGGCCTCTCGATGCTCACGCGGGCGCTCTTCATCCTCATCCTCGGCAATCTCGCCGCGGCGGTGCTGCGGGCGCAAGCCGCGGTGATCATCTGCAGCGAAGGGGTCGAGCTGCTGCTGGGCCGTTTCGCGCGCAACCGGGTCGGCGGACTGGGCTTCGATTTCACGCCGCTGATCTTCTTCTTTGTCGTGGACATGATGTACAACAGCATCTGCCTCGGACTGTTCAACCTCATCCACCTGCCCCTGTTCAACTGAGGTGAGCCCGCACAGGTGTTTGGCGGATTAGGCGGCTCGGCTATTGGGATGGGAAAAAGACAGTTGCGCGCCGGGAACAGCCTCACTCAACGATGCGTGCGAAGAACGTAGGGAGCGTGTTGATTTCCCAACTTAGAAGTCTAACCGTCTAAACACCTTCACAGCCCCACCCTTTCTCACCCATGAACTGGCTACTTTCCACAAAAGACGGCTGCATCCTGGTCGTCAAAGCCACCCCGCGCGCCTCCAAATCCGAGATCGCGGGCGCCGACCCCGAGTGGCTGCGCGTGCGCCTCCAGGCCCCGCCGGTGGACGGCAAGGCCAACGCGGCCCTCGCCGCGCTGTTCGCCAAGACGTTCGGCATCCCGAAACGCTCCGTCGAGATCCTCACCGGCGACACCTCGCGCCTGAAACGCGTCAAACTCCACGGCGTCACCGCCGAGACCGTCACCTCACACCTGACCCTTTAACCACCATGAAAAACAAACGCCACCCCTTCGCGTCCGTCCGGTTGTTTCTGGTGCTGCTGTTTCTCGCCGTCCTGCCCGGATACTCGGCCGCCAGCGTCTTCGACATGCCCGGCCGTTCCATTCGCCACCTGCAGCTGTTGGCCCTGATGGACGCGGCGCATGAGAAGAAGGACTACGCCACGATGGAGGCGGCCAGCCGCGAGGGCGTGGAACTCGGCACCTCCGATGAGTTATGGGCCTATAACCTGGCCTGCGCCCTCGCCCTGCAAGGCAAAACGCGGGAGGCGCTCGCCGCACTCGACCGGGCGATCGGACTCGGGTTCCTCGACACGGAGCACCTGGCCCAAGACCCCGACCTCGCCGCCCTCCGCGGCACCCCCGGCTTCCAGGAGCGGCTCGTACGCGCGGCCGAGCTGCGCGCGGCCCCGAACGCCTTCACCAACCGCCTCGTGGCGCTCCGCCCCGATGCCGCGCAAACCGTGCTGCAGACCTCCTCGAACACGCTGTGGAGCTTCCAGATGGGGCTTTTCCAGGCCTTCGTCGAGCCCCCGCCCACCAGCCCCGCCGCCCTCTACCGCGGCCCCGAGGCCCCGGCGGTCAGCGCCTGGCTCAGCGAAGGCACCGCGGCCGGCGCGGCCGGCGTGCTCTACGTGAACCGCGACAACGACACCCAGCCGCTCGACGTCGCCCGCTACCCCGGCCTGATGCGCCTCGGCTACGCGCGCGAGATGGCCGACCGGCAGCTCAACATCGGCCTGCCGAACACGCTCTTCGCCACGCCGGACGGCGAGCTGCTCATCCCCGTCATCGGCCACTCCTCCATGGGCTACCTGAACTCGCCCTACTGGCGCAGCCAGCCGCGGGCCGTCTGCGGCGACCCGCGCCAGACCACGCTCCAATCGGTCTTCCTGTTGGGCAGCCAGCTCTTCTTCTATCCGACCTACGGCGATTACGACCTGCGCACCGGCGACCTTTTCCCCGCCAACGTGCCTTACTTCATGGCCGTCGCGGGCCCGCTCAACGCCGAGCGCCCGTTCGTCGAAGCCGCCGCCGCCGCCCTGACCGCCATGCGCCCAGACACGCGCGCCGCACTCGCGCGCAACGGGCTGCTGATGCCGACGCTGCAGATGTTTTTCCGCGCCTCGCAGCGCACCGTGCAGAAACGCGAGGACTACCTCACCGGCCTCGCCCACCCGCCCGCGTTCCAGGCGGCGAACCTGGACGTCGCCCGGCTGGTACGGATGGCCCATGACCTGACGACCAATGACATCCCCCCCGTGGTCTTGCTAAGCGTGCAGAGCGAGACCCAGATGATCCCCGACCGCGACTTCTTCGACATCCTGCGCTCCGAACGGCAGTTCGACTCGACGCTGGCGGTCGCGCGCGTCTTCCGCGGCGCCGCCCGCACGCGCACGCTTGAGATCCGGGCGCTATGCAAATACACGCACGCCCAACTGCACTGGGTGGTGCTGCAGGGGGACCCCTCCAAGATCAGCTTCGCCCCGTGCGCGACCAACAGCTCCCTGATGAAAGTCACCGTCGCCCATCACGAGCCGTTCCCGACGCCCGCCGGAAACGGCCAGAGCATCATGACCGCCCGCGTGGACATCGGCGTGATCGCCGAAACGCCCGCCGGCTTCTCGATGCCCTCCTTCATCAGCTTCTGCTTCCTGAGCAACGAGCGGCGCGTCTACGCCGGGGACGGGCGGATTCTCTCGATCGACTACACCCGGCCGCAGGCCGGCTACACCGATCCGCTGATGAGCTACACGCGCAACTGGAAAGACACCTACCAGTATGACGCGCAGGGGCGCCTGACCGGCTGGCGCCGCGCGCGCGGCCGGGACACCGAGGAGTTCACGTCTTACGGCCACCGCATCGTGGCCACCGACGCTTCAGGGCGCGCCACGCGGGCGCATGTGGTGCGTTACCTGCCCCGTAAAATCAGGGTGGACGAAACCAATGAAGGCCTTCCCGACCTCGCCGAGATGGACGACAATCTGGAGGTCACCTACCGCTACGCCTCCGACCGCGACTTCGTCGGCACGCCCGACCTCGCCACCCTCACGCAGGATTTTCAGCCGCCGGTGACGCCGGACTTTCAGCCGCCAGCGATACCTGATGTTTCGCCTTGAAAGCCAGCGGAACCACCAGCACCGGGCAGGTGCACTTGCGCGCGACCTTGCCGGCCACGTTGCCCAGCAGCCACTGCGTGAGGGCCCCGCGTCCCTGACGGCCGAGGATGATCAGGTCCACGTCCCGCTCCGCCGCGAAGTCGAGGATCATCCGCGCCGCCTCGCCGATGCTCATCTCCACCTGGAAGTTCACGCCGGCCGGCACCCGCGGCCGGTACCGGGTGTCGATGGCTTGGTCGATGTCGGCGCGCGCCTTGGCGTCCATGTCGCCGACCTCGTAGATGTAACCCTTCCAGAACTGCGCGTCCGGCTCGGGGATCACATGAAACAGATAGAGCGTGCACCCGGTGTTGCGGATCGCCGCGTCCACCGCGAAATCAAACGCGAACTCCGCGTTCTCGGAGAAATCCGTGCAAAACAGAATCTTCCGGTAATGCCCGTACCGCAATCCCGACTCGTTCATGCCGTCCTCCTCTCGGATCACTTCACAATCTGCGGCAGCCAGGTCGCCAATTGCGGAAAGGCCATCAGCAACCCGCACGCCACAAACAGCGCCAGCAGGAACGGCAGCGAGCCGCGGAACACCGTCTGCAACGGGATGCTCCGGTCAATGCCGCTCACCACATACGCGTTCACCCCCACCGGCGGGGTGATCACGCCCATCTGCGTGACCAGCACGATGATCACGCCGAACCAGATGCCATTATAGCCCAGCCCCTGGATCACAGGATAGAAAATCGGGATCGTCAGCAGAATGAGCGCGAGCGCGTCAATGAAGCAGCCGGCGACCAGATAGAAGATGATGATCATCACGATGATCATCCAGGGCGGCACGGGCAGCGCCGCCAGCCAGCCCGCGAACTCGGTCGGCACGCCGGTGATCGCCAGGAAGTGCCCGAACATGGTCGCGCCCGCCACGATCACCATCACCATGCAGGAGGTGCGGATCGTCTCGTGCGCGGCCTGCCACAGCATCTTGAACGAGCAGTTCCGCCCCGCCGCCGCGATCGCCACGCTGCCCGCCGCGCCCACGGCCGCGCCCTCGGTCGGCGTGAACCAGCCCGCAAACATCCCGCCCATCACAAACGCGAAGAGGACCAGCGTCTCGATGACGCCCAGCAGCGAGGTGAAGCGCACGCGCCAGGCGATCCGGACCGCCGCCGGCGCCAGCGCGGGGTTCAGATGGCACTGGATGCTGATCACCGCGCAGAAGAGCAGCGCCACCACAATGCCGGGAATGATGCCGGAGATGAAGAGCTTGCCGATCGACTGTTCGGTCAGGATGCCGTAGACGATGAAGACCACGCTCGGGGGGATCAACATGCCGAGGCTGCCGCCCGCCGCGACCGTGCCGCTCGCCAGCGCGTCATCGTACTTGAACTTCTTCATCTCGGGCAGCGCCACCGCCGCCATCGTCGCCGCCGTCGCCGGACCCGACCCGCAGATCGCGCCGAACGCCGCGCACGCGCCCACCGTCGCCATCGCCAGCCCGCCCCGCAGCCCCGAAAGCCAGCTGTTCGCCGCCGCAAACAGGCGGCCGCTGATCCCGGCGTGGAAGGCCACCTGACCCATGAACACGAAAAGCGGAATCACCGTCAGGTTGTAATTCGAGAACGTGTCATACAGATCCGCCGACAGGACCGACAGCGCCGCCTTGTTCGAGATCACCGCCGCATAGCCCACGACGCCGACCACGCCCATCACGATCGCGACCGGCAGGCTGCACACCAGCAGGAACAGCAGCGCGACACAGCCGAGAATTCCGACTTGCAGAGGCGTCATGACTTGACCATCTCCCGTCCGGGGTACACCAGATGAAACACCACCACCAGCGCCGTCACGCCGAACGCCAGCGCCATGACCCACGGCACCCAGAAGACCGGCAACTCGATCGTGCTGGTGACCTCGCTGTTATGCAGGAAGCGGACGCCATATCCCACACATTCGTAGGCGGCAAACAGGAACACCCCGATCATGATCAGCCGCATCAGCGAGTCCACCGCGAGGCGGCCGGCGCGGTTCAGCTTCTGGAAGAAGTACTCGATCGCCACATGGCCTTTCATCGCCGTCGTCAGCGGCAGCGAGCAGGCGATGGTGATCGCCCCGACGACGCGCACGATGTCGTACGAACCCGGCACCGGGTACCCGGCCGTCCGCAGGGCCACGTCGCCGCACGTGATGAGAACCATCGCGAACAGGCCGGCACAAGAGATGAAGGTCATGCCCCAGACCAGGCACAGGACGGCGTGCCAGAAAGGGCCCAGCGGTTTTTTGACAGGCGCGTACATGATCCTCACTTGCCCTGCGTTGCGCGCGCGGCGGCAACCGCGGCCTGCAGATCTTTCAGGAACGCCTCGCCGGGCAGATTCTTCTGCGCCGCGCGCGCCGCATACTCCTGCAGCAAGGGGGCCACTTTCGCCACCCACACGGCCTGCTCGGAAACGGACAGCGGGATCACATCCCGTTTCAGCCCCTGGATAAAGGCGAGGCCCTCGGCGTCCGCGTCGTTCCACGCCTGGCCGTGCTTGACGACCCACTCGGCGTTCACCGCCGCGATGGTCTTCTGGACGTCGGCGGGCAGCTGCTCCCACTTCTCCTTGTTCATCGCCACAAAGAAGGCGGTCGTGTAACCGATGCACTTGCAGTCGGTCAGGCAGTTGATGACCTCGCCCTGTTTCCAGCCCTTGAGCGTCTCGGCCGGACAGAAGGTGGCGTCGACCACGCCCTTCTGGAGCGACTCGTACGTCTCGCCCTGCGGCATGCTGACCGGCGAGCCGCCGAGGCACTCGACCACCTTCGAGCAGAATCCCGTGGCGCGGACCTTGAGGCCCTTCATGTCAGCCAGCGTCGCCACCGGCCTTTTCGAGGCCAGGATCCCCGGCCCGTGCGCATGCACGTAGAGCAGCTTCACATCCTGCACCTCGGCGGGCATGTACTTCGCGGCCAGGTCGTTCGCGATGCGCGTCGCGGCGACGCCGTCGGGATATCCGGCCGGCAGGTCCAGCCCTTCCAGCAGAGGAAAACGGCCGCGCGTGTAGGCGAAGGCGCTCATGCCGATGTCGGACACGCCGTCCACCACGCCCTGATAGCACTGGTCGGCCTTGGTCAGCGAACCTCCCGAGAACACCGTGACCTGCACCTGGCCGCCCGTGCGCCGCTTGATCTCCGCGGCCCACTCGGCCGCCAGCTTGGCCTGCACGTGCGTCGGCGGGAAGAACACGCTGTACGAGAGTTTGATCACCGGCTTCTGCGCGCCGGCCTCCGGGGCCCCCTGCTTGCCGCACCCGGCGCCCAAAACCGCACAGATGGCCAACACCAAAAAAAGAGAGTTTTTAACTTTCATGGGCGATAGTGTACCCCGCGCCGTACCCGCACACAATACGTTTTTAGATGAACCGGGCACTTCGTACAGGGGATCGGCTGCGCGTGCCGGCATGGCCCGCGCAAACACACTCGCCTCCACTCATCCGCACGGGCGAGCCAACGGGCTTTGACGGTTCCCCGTTGCAACCGCCGAACCGCTCAGGTACACTGAAACCCGATGAAAACGAAGACCCACGACATCGCGGCGACGCTGGCCTCGCGCTATCCGGCTTTGGCGCCGCTGACCCCCACGCTCACCTCGGCCGTCGAGGCGCTCTGCGCCTGTCACGCGCGGAACGGCCTGGTCCTGACCTGCGGCAACGGCGGCAGCGCCGCCGACGCCGGCCACATCGCCGGCGAGCTGCTCAAGGGCTTCTGCCACCCGCGCCCGCCCGCGCCCCGGCAGCTGCTGGCCCTCGCGAGCCAGCTCGGCGACCCGGCCCTCGCCGCGAAGTTCCAGCAGGGCGTGCGGGCCGCGAATCTCTGCGAGTCCTCGGCCATCCTCACCGCCACCGCCAACGACCTCGCGCCCGAGCTCATCTTCGCCCAGCAGGTCTTTGCGCTGGGCCGCCCCGGCGACATCGTGATCGGACTCAGCACCAGCGGCAACGCGCTGAATGTGACGCGGGCGCTCCAGACGGCCCGCGCCTGCGGCCTGCTCACACTCGGCTTCACGGGCGCGGGGCCGGGCCGCATGGACGCATTCTGCGACCTGCTCTTCAAGGTGCCGGAAGCCGAGACCTACAAGGTCCAGGAGCTCCACCTGCCGCTCTACCACGCCCTCTGCGCCATGACCGAGGCGGAGCTCTTCGGCTAGCGCGTCAGGAAGCGCCCGCGGCGCTGGCCCGTGAAGGTGCCGTTGTCGAACGACACCGCGCCGTTCACGATCGTCTGCCGCACGCCGGCCGCGAACTGGTGCGGCTGCGCATACGTGGCGGCCTCGCAGAAGGCCTGCTCGTCGAACACCACGAGGTCCGCGAAAGCTCCCGTTGCCAGCACGCCGCGGTCGCGGATGCCGAAGGTTCGCGCGGGAAGGCCCGTCATGCGGCGCACCGCCTCTTCCAGCCCGCAGAGCTTTTCAAACCCCTCCACGCGTCCGGTCACGAGCCGCAGGTAGCGCGGCATGGTGCCGTAGGCGCGCGGATGCGGATGGTCCGCGCCCAGCGGCCCCCACGGCGCGCGCACCGAGGCGTCGCTGCCGGGCATGACCCACGGCTGCGCGTAGATGCGCCGCAGGTTCGCCTCGCACATGCCGAAGAAGAAAGCGGAGGTGCGCGTGTCGTCCAGGTCGATGAAGCGGCAGACCGTCTCGCCCGGCGTCAGCCCCAGTTCCGCGGCGGCCGCGGCCACGGTGCGGCCGCTGAAGGCGCGCACGCCCTCGCTCCAGCCGCCGCCGACCATCACCGTCGCCCAGTCGCGCCCCCCGGCGTCCAGCTCGGCTTCCACGCGCTTGCGCGAATCCGCGTTGCGCAGGCTGCTCAGGATCGCGTCGCGCCCGCCCGCCGAGGCCCACTCGGGCAGCACCACGTCGAGATCCGTGCCCGCCGCCGTGTACGGATAACGGTCGGACTGCACGTTGACGCCTTCGGCGCGCGCCCGGCAGAGCATCTCCAGCAAGGCGTCGATCTTGTGCCAGTTGGACGGCCCCGAGGTTTTCAGGTGCGAGATCTGCACCTGGATGCCCGCGTCACGGGATAGCGCCAGCACGTCGCCGACCGACTCCAGCAGCCGGTCGCCTTCGCTGCGCATGTGGGTGGCGTACATCCCGCCGCAGGCCGCCGCCGTGCGCGCCAGCGCGGTCACTTCAGAGTCGGCCGCATATTTTCCGGGCTGGTAGAGCAGCCCCGTGGTCAGGCCCCACCCGCCCTCGTCCAGCGCCTGTGACAGTCGGAGTTGCATCGCGCGCAGTTCGTCCGGCCGCGCGGTGCGGGGCTCATACCCCATCACCCCGGCGCGCAGGGTGTTGTGTCCGATGAACTGCACGGTGTTGACCGCCGGGCGCACCGCGTCGAACAGCTCGCGGTAATCCGCCACGGTGGTCCATGTCGGCCCGGGGCGCGGGCTCGTTTCCACACCTCTGGAAGTGAGGAAGGGGTACGTCTGCGAGGCCCAGTCGGAGGAGAGCCGCGCCTGGCCCAAGCGCGGCACCGCCGATCCGCCGCACTGGCCGTTCACTTCGGTGGTGATGCCTTGCGCGAGTTTGCTGGGCGCGTCGGGTTCGAGCAGCAGATAGGCGTCGGAGTGGGCGTGCGCGTCGATGAAGCCCGGCGCGACCACGCGGCCGGCCGCATCGATCTCGCGCGCGCCCGCAGCGCCGGAGAGGTCGCCGAGGGCCGCGATGCGGTCGGCCGCGACGCCCACGTCCGCGACGCGTTCCGGAGCGCCGGTGCCGTCCACGATGCGGCCGTTACGGATGATCAGGTCGAAGGTCATGCGTCCTTAATCCTCTGCGCGCCCAAGGAGGGGCGCGCCACGTCCCAAGATTGTGCCGCGCGCGCATCCTTGCGCACGGGGGTCATGCGGGGGCGGCTGCGCCTGCGGCGGGCTCTCCCAGCGCGTGCGTGCCGCTGAGCAGCGCGATCACCTGCTGCTGCACTTGGCCAAGCTGGTCCAGGCGCAGGCGCGGGTCCAGCACCACGAAGGTGTCCCCGCTCTTCCTGTCCTCGTAAATCCTCAGGATGCCGCCGCTCTCGTGCGGCTTGGCGTCGCGCTCGACCAGCTGTTTGCCGCGTTCCAGCATCACCGCCAGCACATACACCACGTTCTGCATCGCCGGGTCCTCGAGCGTGATCAGGCGGCGCAGCAAACCCTCGGCGGTGTCTTTCTTGACCGGCTCGTTTTTGAGCGACGCGGGCGAGGGCGCCTCGTAGTCGCCTTCCCACAGGCTGAAGGGCTCCCAGTCGCGCGCCAGCCCTTTCCAGCAATCCAGATGACAGTCCAGGCGCTCGTACGCGCTCTCGGTCTCGCGCAAAACCGACACGCACGGCTTCTTGTCCACGAACGGCTGGGCGCAAATGCTGCAGACATGCCCTCGCGGGCGGATATTCCATTCCTGTGCCATGCGCTGCAGTATAACAAAAAAACGCCGGCGGACGCCCGCGCTTTTTTGGAACACGTTGCCAGGGGCGGGCCCACCGGCAGAACCTCCCCGTCCAGCGCGGACCGCACGCAAAAAAACACCCCCGGCTTGAGCCTCGCGGCCCATCCGGGGGTGCGTTCAGGACGATGTCCGGCGGCGCCTATTTCGCCGCATGGCGGCGCTGCTGGCGCGTCTGCGGCGCCTCGACGGTCACGCCGCCGTCCGGGCCGTGCTTGTGCGTGGCCTGGCGCCGCAGCATCAGCATCTGCAGGATGGAGAGCACCTGGCTCACGGTCCAGTAGAGCGAGAGCGCGGCCGGGAAACTGTAGAACATGAAGAGCATCATGATCGGCATCATGATCATCATCATCTTCTGCTGCTGCGGGTCGCCCATCGACGGCGTGAGGTAGCTCTGCAGCGCCATGGTGCCGGACATCAGGAACGGCAGGATGTTCAGCGGCATCGGCAGCACGCCGGCCAGCAGATTCTCGGGCTCGCTCAGATCCCCGATCCAGAGGAAGGGCGCGTAGCGCAGCTCCACCGCGCTGCGCAACACCGTGAAGAGCGCGATGAACACCGGGATCTGGATCAGCATCGGCAGGCAGCTCGACAGCGGGTTCACCTTGTTGGCGCGGTAGAGCGCCCACGTCTCCTGCTGCATCTTCTGCGGATTGTCCTTGAACTGCTTCTGGACCTCCTTCAGCTGCGGCTGGATCTCCTGCATCTTCCGCATGCTCACCGTGCTCTTGTGCGTGAGCGGCCAGAAGATGATGCGCACCAGGAAGGTCAGCAGGATAATCGCGACGCCGTAGTTCGGGATGATGCGGTGGAAGAAGTTGAGCGTCGGCACCAGCAGCTTGCAGAACCAGGTGAAGAAGCCGAACTCCATCACCGCGTCCTTGCCGTCGCCCAGCGCCTGCAGCCGCGAGAGCTCCTTCGGGCCGATGTAGAGCGTGTAGTTGCGCGTCAGCGTCTCGCCCTGCCCCAGCACCCGTCCCTGGAAAAGCACGCGGCCCGAGAGATGACTCAGGACATAGTTCGGCTTGGAGATGTCGCGCTCCATCCGGGCGGCGAAGCCGCAGTTGGTCTCGGACGACGAGAAGACGGCCACAAAGAAACGCGACTTCAGCGCGACCCACGCCTGGGGCTCGAGCACCGGCACCGTGACCTGGTCAGCCATGCCCGCCGCCGACGGCGCGCCGCCGCAGCCGAAACCGCCGCCGGCCGTGCCGCCGACGAGATACTGCTTGGTGGCCTTTTCCGAGCCCCAGTGGCGGGCCTTGGCCGCCGCCCCGGCGGGCAGCGAGTCAAGCGAGAGCATTTCGTTTTTCGACTCGCCCTTGCGCATCACGCCCATCCCGACGCTGTTCGTGCCCAGCGTCACGACGTTCTCACCCGCATTGCGGATCGTGTCCGTGACCGTGACCTGATAATCCTTCAGCAGGGCGATCCGGCGCGTGACGGTCAGCCCCTTCTCGGTGGCCGCCGTCAACGTCACCGCCGCGCCTGCGGCATCGCGCTCCATGCGGTAGACCGCATTGCCGGCCAGGCCCGGCACGCCCGCCAGCTCCAACCCCGGCGCCGTCGCGAAATCCAAGCTCACCGGCGGGTTCTTCTCGCTCGCCTTGCCGGGCAAGGTGTTGAACTTGCTCAGCGTCACCTGTTTGAGCACGGCCCCGTACGAGGAGACCTCCAGCGTCATGTCCGCGCCCTTCAACGTCGCGAACTCTTCGGGAACGGAGGGCTGGACCGGCGCGGCCTCTTCCACGGCGGGCAGAGTCGCCGCCAGGGAGGTCTGGGCCAGGCCGTTCGTGGAAGCCGCGACCGCCGCCGGCGGCTGATGCGGAGGCGTCTCCTTCGCCTGCCGGGCAGTCTGCTTGCTGCTGTAGAACATCCAGCCGGCCAGCATGACGCCCATCAGGATGGCAATGATTCGCTCTTGTTTGTTCATAGAAAAGGTTACTCGTTACTCGATTTACAGGTCAGGGATTGACAGGTTCACGCTTCCCCAGGTTCAACGGTTGCCCAGCAGCCTAACAGCCTTCAGCCTAAACACTTTTCCGCGGGGGCACAGGATCGTACCCCGACGGCCCGAACGGACGGCACCGCAGGATCCGCCGCAAGGCCAGCCAAGAGCCCTTGAACGCCCCGTGCGCGCGCAACGCCTCGATGCAGTACGCCGAGCACGAGGGCGTGAACCGGCAGCAGTTGCCGAGGTGCGGCGAAAGCGTCACCTGATAGGCCCGCACGAGCAGGATGAGCGCGCCGCTCACCCCCCGGCCGATGAGGGTCAGGATTTTCATCGCCCGCACCTCCGCCGTCACGCACGCGCGTCGACCGCCGGCGCGCCCGCCTGCCAGACGCGCGCCCGCCGGCAGACCTGCTCGAGATCCTGCATCACGTCCTGACAGCGCTTGCCCGCCATGCCGCCCCGCGCGATCAGGATCATGTCCACCTGCGGCAGCAGGTGGTGCCGGCTCAACCGGAACGCCTCGCGCATCAGCCGCTTGGCCCGGTTACGGTCCACCGCCCGCCGGAAGTTCCGCTTGGAAACGACAACGCCGGCCCTACGGCCGGCGTCCGAAGCACACATTACCCAAATCACCAAAGAACGACCGTAAAACGATCTCTTTTCAGCAAAAACACGCTTGTATTTTGATGAGTCGAGTCGGAAGGGTCCAGGGAGCGGCAGAGCGCCATCCCTGTTCTGTTCCGGGTCGTTCATGACGCCCTTAGGCACCACCGTTACACCGCGGTCAGGCTGAGGCGGCCTTTGCGGCGGCGGGCGTTGAGCAACGCGCGTCCGCCCTTGGTCGCCATACGGGCGCGGAAGCCGAGCTTACGGACGCGCTTGATTTTCGAAGGCTGATACATCATCTTCATAGTCGTCTTCTCCTACTTGTCCTGATTGAAAAAAGAGTGAGTTACAGTATCACACCGCCCGTGAATGGTCAACCCGTGCCCGACAACATTTTTCCGGCGGCGGGAGCGGCCCCGGAACGCGTCCGGCTTTCCCGCCGAAAAAGACGCCGCTCGCGCATTGACAATACTCAGTCACACGGGCATTATTATGCCTCATTCATAGCCGGAGGCGTTTGCGCGAGCCCACCGACGGCCTAAACACCAAGGAGCACAGCAATGGCACGAGTCTACAATTTCAGTGCGGGACCCGCGGTCCTGCCTTTGGAAGCCCTTCAGGAAGCCCAAGCCGACCTGGTCGACTACAAAGGCTCCGGCATGTCCGTCATGGAGATGTCGCACCGCGGCAAGGAGTATGACGCCCTCCACAACGAAGCCATCGCCAACGTCAAGGAGCTCATGGGCCTGAGCGACGATTACGCGATCCTCTTTCTCCACGGCGGCGCGAGCCTCCAGTTCGCCATGATCCCGATGAACTTCCTGGGCGAAGGCCAGACCGCCGATTACGTGAACGCCGGCTCCTGGGGCTCGGCGGCCATCAAGCAGGCGCGCCTCATCGGCAACGTCAACGTCGCCGCCGACTGCCAGAAAGACATCCCCACCCGCATGCCCGAGGCCGGCGAGATGAAATGGACCCCCGGCGCGGCCTACAGCCACATCACCACCAACGAGACCATCTCCGGCGCGCAGCTGAAGGTGATGCCCGAGACCGGCTCGCCGCTCATCGGCGACATGTCCTCGGACATCCTCTCCCGCCCGATGGACTACAGCCGGTTCGCCATGGTCTACGCCGGCGCGCAGAAGAACCTCGGCCCGTCGGGCGTCGCGCTCGTCGCCATGCGCAAGGACTTCGCCGCCAAGGGCAGCATCTCCCTGCCCACCATGCTGCGCTACCAGACGCACATCGACGAAAACTCGCTCTACAACACGCCGCCCTGCTTCAGCATCTACATGCTCTGCCTCACGACGCGCTGGCTCAAGAAGATCGGCGTGGAGAACATGTTCAAGATCAACCGCGACAAGGCGCAGCTCATCTATGACGCCGTCGACGCCTCCAGCTTCTACCGCGGCACAGCCAAGAAGGAGTTCCGTTCGGACATGAACGTCACCTTCCGCCTGCCCACCGAGGAACTCGAGACGCTCTTCATCAAGCAGGCCTCCGAGGCCGGCATGAAGCAGCTCAAGGGCCACCGCTCCGTGGGCGGCATCCGCGCCTCGATCTACAACGCCTTCCCGGTCGCCGGCGTCCAGACGCTGGTCGACTTCATGAAGGCCTTCGAGAAGCGCAACGGCTAGTCATGAGTTGATCAAACGCCCAACGCTGAACGCTCAACTTCCAACTTTCAAGTGCTATGCCTTCAGAGTTGGAAGTCGGACGTTGGGTGTCGGGCGTTGATTAAAGCTCTTTAAAAGGCGGGAAATCCCCGTCTTTTCTATTTCGCCGTGACGCCTCCCTCTGTTTTCTGCTAAACTCGGGATCATCTTAAGGAATAACCCATGCATCTTTACCGCACCCATACGTGTAACCAACTCCGCGCCAGCGACGCGGGCGCGACCGCCAAACTCTCCGGCTGGATTTTCCGCGTGCGCGACCACGGCGGCATCCTCTTCATCGACCTGCGCGACCACTACGGCATGACCCAGGTGGTGGTCCACCCCAGCCGCTCCTTCTTCGAGGCGCTGAGCAAAGCCAAGCTGGAGACCGTCATCACGGTCGTCGGCGAGGTCACGCGGCGCGAGCCCTCCACGGTCAACCCCGAGCTGCCCACCGGCGAGGTCGAGCTCGTCGCCAACGAGTGCATCATCGAGGCCGCCTCCGAACAGACCCCGCTCTACCTGCCGGGCGACGAGGACGGCGCCGAGGACCTGCGCCTGAAGTACCGCTTCCTCGACCTGCGCCGCGACCGCATCCACAAGAACATCGTGCTGCGCTCCAAGATCATCTCCTACCTGCGCAAGGCCATGGAGGCCCAGGGCTTCAACGAGTACCAGACGCCGATCCTCACGTGCAGCTCGCCGGAGGGCGCGCGCGACTACCTCGTGCCCAGCCGCGTGCACCACGGCAAGTTCTACGCGCTGCCGCAGGCCCCGCAGCTCTTCAAGCAGCTCCTGATGGTCGCGGGCTTCGACCGCTACTTCCAGATCGCGCCCTGCTTCCGCGACGAGGACGCGCGCGCCGACCGCTCCCCGGGCGAGTTCTACCAGCTCGACATGGAGATGTCGTTCGTCACGCAGGAGGACGTCTTCGCCGTGGTCGAAGAGGTGATCTCCAAAACCTTCAAGACCTTCTCGAAGAAGCAGGTCGACGCCACGCCGTGGGTCCGCATCCCCTACCGCGAGTCGATGCTCAAGTACGGCAGCGACAAGCCCGACCTGCGCATCCCGATCGAGATGTTCGACTGCTCCGAGCTCTTCAAGAGCTCCGGCTTCAACGCCTTCGCCGCCGCCGTCAAAGCCGGCTCGGTCGTGCGCGCCATCCCGGTCAAGGGCATCAAGGACAAGCCGCGCAGCTTCTTCGACAAGCTGGGCGACCACGCCAAATCGCTCGGCTCCAAAGGCCTCGCCTACCTCGTGTGGGACGGCGACGCGGTCAAGGGGCCGATCCAGAAGTTCCTCACGCCGGACGAGCTGGCCGAGCTCGCGCGCATGGGCGGCGCCACGGACGGCGACGTGATCTTCTTCCTCTGCGACGAGGCCGAGAAGGCCGCCAAGATGGGCGGCGACATCCGCGTCAAGCTCGGCCGCGACCTCGAGCTGATCGACAAGAGCGTCTTCCGGTTCTGCTGGATCGTGGACTTCCCGATGTTCGAGAAGGATCCCGAGACCGGCGCGACCGCCTTCTCGCACAACCCCTTCTCCATGCCGCAGGGCGGCATGGACGCGCTGCTCAACAAAGACCCGCTCGACATCCTGGCCTTCCAGTACGACGTGGTCTGCAACGGCATCGAGCTCTCCAGCGGCGCGATCCGCAACCACCTCCCCGAGATTATGTACAAGGCGTTCGAGCTCGCCGGATATGGCCCGGAAGTGGTGGAGGAGAAGTTCTCCTGCCTGCTGAACGCCTTCAAGTACGGCGCGCCGCCCCATGGCGGCATCGCCCCCGGCGTCGACCGCATGGTCATGCTGCTCGCGGGCGAGGACAACATCCGTGAGGTGATCGCCTTCCCGATGAACCAGAAGGCCCAGGACCTGATGATGAACGCGCCCTCGGACGTCTCCGAGAAACAGCTGCGCGAGCTGCACATCAAGATCCGCGGCCAAGAGCTGCAACTCCCCGTCTAGCGGCCAGGCCGCCGGGGCTTTTGGAGGCGGGTGAAACCGCAGATCGGCGAATGATGATTTCCGAGTCGCGAAGGGATGAGCCTTCGGGATTCTGCGGTTTTTGATTCGACAATCTGCGGTTTTCTAGGATTGCGGGAAGAACCCGCACATGGAGGAATCATCGCCATGAACGCTCCGGCCAACCTGTCCGCACGCTTCTGCCTCGAAGTCGCACCGGCACCCTGCGTGCTGGTCTTCTTCGGGGCCACGGGCGACCTCGCCCGACGCAAGCTCGTCCCCTCGCTCTACCAGCTGGAGACGCGCGGGCTGCTGCACGCCTGCTCGCGCATCGTGGGCTGCGGCCGGACACCGCACACCGACGCCTCGTTCCGCGCCCTGATCGCCGAGGCCCTGCCCAACGCCGCCCCGGCCGCGCGCGACGCGTTCCTCGGCCGGATCTCCTACGTGCGCACCGACGACGCCGAGCCAGCCACCTTCGCGAACCTGGCCGCGCATCTCGACACCCTCGACCTGCTCGACACGCCCGCCCCGTTCAACCGCCTCTACTTTCTCGCCACCCCGCCCGTCTCGTGCCAGCCGCTCGTCACCCGCCTCGCCGAGGCGGGCCTGCTGACCGAGACGCCCGGCGGCGCGGCCTGGCGCCACCTGGCCCTCGAGAAGCCGTTCGGCTCGGACAGCGCGTCGGCCGCCGCGCTCGACGCCTTCCTGCACAGCCACCTGCGCGAGGACCAGATCTTCCGCGTCGACCACTATCTCGCCAAGGACACCGTCCAGAATATCCTGATGCTGCGCTTCGCGAACATCCTCTTCGAGCCCGTCTGGAACGCCCACTACATCGACCACGTGCAGATCACCGTGGCCGAGAGCGTCGGCCTCGAGGGGCGCGCCGGCTATTTTGAACAGGCCGGACTCCTGCGCGACATGTTCCAGAACCACCTGCTCGAAATGCTCGCGCTGGTCGCCATGGAGCCGCCCGCCACATTCTCCGCCGACGCCATCCACGCCGAGAAGAAGAAGCTCATCCAGGCGATCCGCCCCTTCCCCTGCGACGCGCCCGAGACCTGCATCGTGCGCGGCCAGTACGCCGCTGGAAAAGGCCTGCCGGGCTATCTGGACGAGCCCGGCATACGCCCCGACTCGCAGACCGAGACCTTTGTGGCGGCCAAGCTCTTCATCGACAACTGGCGCTGGCGCGGCGTGCCGTTCTACCTGCGCGCGGGCAAGCGGCTGGCCGCGCGGGAGAGCGAGATCGTCCTCGCCTTCAAGCCCGTCCCCCACTCCATGTTCAGCCCGGACTCGCCGAGCGAGCTCACGCCCAACACCCTCGCGCTGCGGGTCCAGCCGCAGGAGAACGTCAACCTGCTGCTCCAGGCCAAGCTGCCCGGCCCGAAACTGTGCATCGGCGACCTGCCGCTGCACTTCGCCTATGCGGACCTCGGCGCGTGGGACGCGCCCGACGCCTACGCGCGGCTGCTGCTCGACGTGATGCTCCACGACCACACGCTCTTCGTGCGCAACGACACCATCGCCGCCTCGTGGCAGCTCTTCACGCCCGTGCTCGACGCATGGCGCGACACGCCCGGCGCGTGTCCGCTGCACACCTATGCCGCAGGCTCGGAAGGCCCTTCCGCCGCCAGCGACCTCATCGCCCGCGACGGCCGCGCGTGGCGCCCGGTGGTCTGATTCATCGGGGCGACAAAAAACCGCAGCTTGTCGAACATCGAACCGCAGAATTCCGAAGTGAGCACGCTGCTTTCCCCTTCGTGATTCGAAAATCATCATTCGACACTCTGCGGTTCACCTTCTCCCCGGCAGATCAGGCCGCGCGGCTTGTGAGGACACTCGCCCTCCATCACCTGCTCGGTCCGCTTGACCGCGCCTGAGGCCGCGGGCACAGCATCCCATCCGTTTGACCCGCAGATTGTCGAACATCGGACCGCAGAATTCCGAAGTGAGCACGCTGCTTCCCCCTTCGTGATTCGAAAATCATCATTCGACACTCTGCGGTTCGCAGCCCCTCTCATTAGAACTCGAATTCGTACGTCCCCGACACGGCCCGCACCAGCACGCAGTCCTTCCCCTCCAGCAGCAGGTCCAGCCCGGCCGCTTTGGCCAGCGGCTCCCCGCCCTCGCGCACGTGCTCCGACGACGCCACCGGCAAACGGATGACCGCGTGCGTGTTCGGCGGCACGGTCACCTTGAGACGGCACTGCCCCTCCTGCTTTTTCCACTCGGAAACGATCTCGCCGTATATCGACGCGTAGGACGTCGAGGCCCACATCAGCCCCTCGCCGATCACCGGCGCGACCATGAACTGCCGGTATCCCGGCTCCGTCGGCGCGATTCCGCCGACACACGCGAACAGGTACTGCCCACACGAGCCGAACGCGTAGTGGTTAAAGGAGTTCATGTTCGGGTCCTGGAACCCTTTGTCAGGCCGCCAGCCGTCCCACCGCTCCCAGATCGTGGTCGCGCCCAGCGTCACCGGATAGAGCCACGAGGGGTACGCGCGCCGCAGCAGCATGCGGTACGCCGCGGCGTCCAGCCCGGCCGCATGCAGTCCGGTCAGGAGCCGCGGCGTGCCGATGAAGCCGGTGGCCACGCAATCCTTGAAGCGCTCGACCTCGGCCGCGAAGCGCGCCGCGGCCTTATCGCGCAACGCTTCCGGCACCAGCCCCATGGTGAACGCCAGCGCGTAGCCGGTCTGGCTGCTCTCCAGGAGCGAGCCGTCCTCCCTGAAGAACGCCGCCGTGAACGCCTCGCGCGCCTCGCGCGCCATCCCTCCGAAGCGCGCCGCGTCGTCACCCTTGCCGATCGCCGTTGCCATTTCGGCCATGAGGTCGCAAAGGTACGCCTGATACGCCGTGCCGCACACCTCGCTTTTGGCGCCGCCGCCCACGTTGAGCCAGTCGCCGTAACGGCCCGCCCCGCGGATGTGGTTCGTGCAGGTCGCCGAAAGCGTCATGACGTGTTTCCGCATCTGCGCGTAGTGCGTCGCGATCACGCGCGTGTCGCCGTACGTCCTGTAGAGCACGTAGGGACACACGACGCCCGCGTCGCCCCAGCCCGTGTTGCCCGCCTGCATCTTGCCGTAGTAAGGCGCAAGGTCGGCGAATCCTTGACCGTCGACATAGGAGTCCTCGCAGAGGTCGTCCAGCCATTTGCTGAAGAACGCCGCCACGTCGAAGTTATAGACCGCCGTGGGCATGAAGAACTGCGCGTCGCCGGTCCACCCCGCACGCTCGTCGCGCTGCGGGCAGTCGGTGGGGATCCCCATCATGTTGCCGCGCTGCGACCATTGAATGTTCTGCGCCAGCCGCGTCAGCAAAGGATCGGAACAGGTAAAGGAGCCCGCCTGCCGGAATGACGTGTGGAACACGCGTCCCGTCAGCAGCGACGCGTCCGGCTTGCTCTTCAGCCCCGTCACTTCGGCATAGCGGAAGCCCATGTAGGTGAAGTGCGGCTCGTAGGTCTCGGCCCCGCCGCCGCGCAGCGTGTAGCGCACGGTCTGGCTGTGCTCCCGGCCCAGCTTGCCCGCGTGCAGGTTCTCGCGGTAGACCGTGCCGTCGGCGTTCAGCATCTCGTTGAAGAACAGCTCCACCGTGTCGCCGGCCGCGCCCTGCACAGTCAGCCGCGTCCAGCCCACCATGTTCTGGCCGAAGTCGAAGACATACACGCCGGGCTTGGGTTCGGTCACCGCCACCGGCTTCAGCTCCTGCGTCACGCGGATCGGCTCGCTGCGCTGCCACACGAGCGCGCCCGCCCGCACAGCGCGGTCGATCAGCGCGGGCTGCCAGCGCGCATCGGGCCTGAAGTCCGGCGTGTCCCAGCCCGGCATCTCCTTGCGCGCGTCATACGTCTCGCCCTCGTAGATCCCGGAGAAGCGCAGCGGACCCTCGACCGTGCCCTGCCACGCCTCGTCGGTCGCCACGGTCTGGCGGCGGCCGTCCGCGAACTCGATCTCCAGCTGAGCCTTGAGCCGCGGCTCGCCGCCGTACAGGCAGATGTCGGGCGGCCAGCACTGCACGCGGCCGCAGTACCAGCCGTTGCCGAGCAGCGCGCCCAGCGCGTTCGCGCCCTGACGCACCAGCGCGGTCACGTCATAGGCCTGCACCTGCACGCGCTTGTCGTAGGCGGTCCATTCGGGTGTCAGCAAGGCGTCGCCCACGCGCTGGCCGTTGAGCCGCAGCTCGTAGAGCCCCAGCGCCGTGGCGTAGAGCGTGGCGCGCACCGGCCGGGCCGTCACCTTAAAGTCGCGGCGCAGGTAGCGCGGCGTCTGGATGCGCTTGACGCGCGCCGCCGCCGGCGCTTCGTCCTGCTCGGGCGCGCTGACGAACGCGCCCTCCGGCGCGCTGGCCGTGTAGCGCTTGCCCGCGATCTCGTAAACGACCTCCAGCCGTTTCCCGCCGCCGGGCGACGGATCGCCGAAATGGTCGTTGCTGGCCTGCACCAAAAGCACGCCGCCTTTGTCGGCGACCTGCTGCCGCACCTTGTCGGTCACCGTGCTGACTCTGCGGTTCTCAATCGAGCCGTAGACCGCGCTGACGACAGTCAGCCGGGGAGGAGCCGGTTTCTCCGCCGCATCCTCCGGCCTCACCTCCTCGACCCGCAGCCATTCGGCTTTCCAATCAGCCACATGCAACAGCCCCATGCTCCAAGACGCCGGCGCGCTCCAGGGCACCTCCCGCCCATTCTGGTCCCACACGCGGACTTTCCAATAACAGCGTTCGCGCGCTTCCAGCGGATGGCCCTTGTAGACGATCTGGATGCTCGCCGACGAGCGGACGCGTCCCGAATCCCACAGGTCGCCCTCGCCGTTCGCCAGGGCCTCCGGCGTGGCCGCCACGAGGATCTGATAGGCGGTCTGGGCCGCGCCCCGCTGCCCCGTGTCATCCTTCATCACCCAGGAAAGCCGCGGCTCGCGCTCGCCGATGCCCAGCGGATCCACCCGGTACTCGCACCGCAGATTCTCAAGCGTCGCGGCGGGCCCGCCCAGTGCGCAGGCGCCCAGCATAAACCCCAGAAATAAACCCCTCATCGGCCCCCCCTGTTAAAATGCAAAAAACGCTCAGGAACCCCGGCCAAGGAACGGTTTTATAACCAATAAAACCGCAGATTGCCGAATATCGAACCGCAGAAATACGAATTAAATCTGTCCTCTTTCCGCCGTCTTGAGACTGGCAACGAAAATGGCAATCAATTCGTTCGCCTCCCGCAACAGCGCATCAAGCGCATCTTCCGGTTTCACGAGGGTAGCCTGCTGAATCATAAGCAGCCAGACCCGTGACTCTCGTAACTCCTTCAGTGCGATTTTGAGCTTATGCACAAAATCAGAACGTGACTCCGCGCTCTGTGCCTCGCCGTAGTTTGGCGCCGGCGAAGTGCCGCTGCGGAGCAACTGATTACGGATATGATTGCCGGTGGGCGTCGGAGGTAGAGACTCGGACAAACGGATGACACTCACCGCGAACCTGATCAGCCGCGCCTCAAGATCGAATGTCTTCTCATTCATGATGCTTAACTCATCATTACGCGTAACCGTAACCACGGCGACAATAACCGCAGATTGACGAATGTCGAGCTTCGAATCATGAAAGATGGAACGCCTATACGAATGCGAAGGCGCGGAAGGACCTTCAAAATTCTGCGGTTCATCATTCGTCAATCTGCGGTTCGATTGTGTTACGGACAAAGAACGCCCGCCCTCACTTCGTGAAGATCTTCGTCTTGGCCTGGCCGCCTTTCATCGGAAAGATGCCGACCATCTCGGGCTCGACAAAGAACAGGGCCGTGTCCTCGCCGAATTTCTTGCCGAACGAGGGCTGCAGCTCCAGCAGCTTGGCCTTCACGTCCGCATCGGCGCAGAGCACGGCTTTGCCCTTATAGCGGAGGTAGGCGCTGCCGTCCGTCGCGGTCCGCGACAGCTCGACGTTCGGATTCTTAACGAGCTGAGGGTACATCTCCTTCTTGGACGACGTCACGAACAGCAGCTTGTTGTCCGCCACCATCACGTACTTGAGCGGCCGCACGCGGGCCCCGTCGTTCTCGACCGTCGCGAGGTAGAAGTACCCCTCTTTCTCCAGAAACGCCGCCACGTCCTGCAGGAACATGTCCTGTTTGGCGGCGTTATCTTTCACCCACACGTAACTTTTCACGTCCTGCGCCGGAGCAGGTTTGGGAACTTCCTGACACATGCCGGCGAGCGCCGGGACCAACAGGCACAACAACATCTTACGCATCACACACCTCCAGTTTTAAGGGTGCCTAGTCTAATACGATTCCGGCTGAAGGGAAACACTTAATCGGCGGCAGATGTGGGCAGGGCACCGGCGATTCGGTGCCTGCCCTCGATGTCGAGCCGTGACAGCCCTGCCCTGAGCCGGCTGAAGCCGGTACAACATGCCAGCGAGTCCGCACGTTGTACCGGCTTCAGCCGGCCCCAAGCACCAGAAAACGGTATCTATCGCAAATGAGCACCGAATCGCCGTTGCGCCCATGCGGGCAGAGGCGCGACTTACTCGATTGGGCCGCCATGCGGCCGGGCCAGCGGCCCGGCCCTACCCTTCGAGCTCCACCATCTTGGCGATCGCGCGCGATACGAGGAACCGCGCGTCCCCCGCGCCGATCACCAGCGCCTGCTCGGACTTGCGGTTGCGGAACATCACCACGCGCGCCCCCGGGAAAAGCCCCATCTCGGTCGACTTGCGGTCGCCGTTCGCGCGGATCACCGCCTGCTCCCCGTCTTTCAGGTCCATGAGATACCGCGCCGGCGGGACCTGCGCCTTCTGCTCACTTGCACTCATAGCGGCATCCTCTTCCCGGCCAGATGCAGCAGGCCGAGGCCGCCAGCCGCCATCGCCGCCACCATGCCCAGCCACACCGCGGCCCGCAGGGGCGCGTCCAGAAAGGTGGCCGCCTGATAATACGCTGTCGCCGCCATCCAGGCCAGCAGCGTCTGGTACACGACTGAAAAGCCCATCCAGCGCCAGCCCGCCTCGCGTCCCAACACGATCAGCGCCGCAAAGCAGGGCGAGTAAATCAGCACGAAAAGCAAGTAGGCGAACGCCGCCGTCTGACTGCCGAAGTTGCGCCGCATCGCCTCCAGCAGCCCTTTGCCCCCGGCCTGCCCGTGCGTGGCGCCTGCCGTGAGCCCGTAACCGGCCGCTAGCTCCCCGGCCGCGACCCGCAGCTCCGCGGCGAGATCGAACGCCCCTGCCGCCGGCAGAGACGCGCCCGGCTGACCCGCCTGCGCGTACAGGACCTCCAGCGTGCCCACGATCGCCTCTTTCGCCATCAGCCCGGTCAGGAGTCCCGCCGCCGCGGGCCAGTTGTCCGGCCCCACCCCCATCGGCCGCAGCACCACCGTCAGCGCCCGGCCCGCGGCCGAACGCCGCGCGTCCGCCTGCCCGTGACCCGCGCTGACCGCGTCATTGATCCCGTTCGCCAGGCTCAGCAGCACCGCGATCGCAACGATCACCTTGCCGGCCCGCACCAGGAAGCTCATCAGGTTGTACCACACGTGATCCAGACAGCCCCACAGCGCGGGCATGTGGTACGGCGGCAACTCCATCACAAAGGCCGACACCTCGCCCTTGAAAAGCGTCTTGTGCAGCACCAGCCCGGAGAGGATCGCCAGCACCGCGCCGATGACATACAGCGCGAAGATCACGGCGTTGCCGTGCCGCGGGAAGAAGGCCATGGCGAAAACCGCGTACACCGGCATGCGCGCCCCGCACGACATGAACGGCGCGATCAGCATGGTCAGCACCCGGTCGCGCCGCTGCTCCAGCGTGCGCGTCGCCATCAGCGCCGGCACGGTGCAGCCGAACCCCACCAGCAACGGGATGAAGGCCTTGCCCGGCAGCCCGATCTTGTTGAGGAACCGGTCCATGATGAAGGCCGCGCGCGCCATGTACCCCGACTCCTCCAGCAGGCTCAGGCAGAAGAAGATCATGAAGATCGGAGGCATGAAGGTCGCCACGGTCGTGAGACCCGACCCCAGCCCGTCAGACAGCACCGACACCGCCAGCTCAGGCAAGCCCGCGGCCTGCAGCCAGGCGCGGGGGCCGTGGACCAGCAGGGCGCTGAGCGTCCCGTCGATGAAGTCCACCAGCGGCTGGGTCAGCCGCACCGTCAGCCAGAACACCCCGTACATCACGCACAGAAACGCCGGGATGCCCACGGGGCGGCTCAGCAGGAAGCGGTCCACCACATCCGACAAGCGCCGCCGAATCTCCAGCCGCCGCTTCACCACGTCGTGCGCCAGGCCGCGGATGAAGCCCAGGCGCGCGTCCATCACCGCCACCTCGGGTTTCTGTCCCGTGTGCCGCGCGATGCGCTCGTTCTCCTCGGCCACGACGTCGTCAAACAGCCCCTGGGTCAGCTCGCGCGCGAACGGATCGCGCTCCAGAAGCTTGATCGCCAGCCAGCGCGAATCCACGCCCGCATCGTCCGCAGCCACGACCAGGCACACCTGCAGCCGCCGCACCGACCGCTCCGCGTCGCCGTACAGCACCCGCGCGGTGGGCACCCGCCCGGACTCCGCGACCTGCAGCGCCGCCGCCTTCAGCTCTTCGAGCCCCTCGCCGCGGCAGGCGACCATCGGAATCACGGGGCAGCCGAGGTGCTTGGCCAGATGCACGGGGTCCACGCGCATGCCGTGACGCTCCGCGGTGTCCATCTGGTTGAGCGCCACCACCAGCGGCACCCGCAGGTCGAGCAGCTGCGCGGTGAGGTAGAGGCTGCGCTCGAGATTCGACGCGTCCACGATGTTGATGACCACCGCGGGCCTGTGGCGGATCAGGTAGTTTCGCGCCACGCGCTCGTCTTCGGTGTTCGGAGAAAAGGAGTAGATGCCCGGCAGGTCGGCCACGCGCAGCGTGCGGCCATCGACCTTAAACCGGGCATGGGCGCTGTCGACCGTGACACCGGTCCAGTTGCCCGTGCGCTCGCGCGCGCCGGTCAACAGATTGAACAGCGTCGTCTTGCCGGTGTTGGGGTTCCCCACCAGCGCGACTGTCAGCCCTTCGCTCATTCGGTGACACCTCGCAGACCATTGTTAGCCAAGGTAAACATGAGCCGCAGAGTATAGGCACCCCCCGTCCGGAAAACAAGCGAAAAGACGCGCGGCCCCCCCCCCCTAACGCAACGTGTTTGAAACGTGTTGAAGGTTAAGGGGTACGAAAGAGGATGGAGATCGTGTTTTTTATGGAGTGCGGTGACAAGCGGTAGCGCGGCACCGCTTTCTGGCCCGTCCAAGCAAAGCGGCGTCGCGCGGGTTACCGCTTGCCGCCGCACTCCACATCACGGCTGCCTAAAGCGTCGGCAACCACCAATCGGCCCTTCCCGTCCAACCGTTTTCAACAGCGGCAACCCCCTGCCGCCGCAACGGCCTCACATCGCCGCCGGACCGGAGACCGGCGCAGACCCTTCGCGTTTTTTAGGCACACCGGCGGGATGACAGTCGAGGCAGCGCACCGTGTGGATGTTGTGCTTGCTCATGCCCGAACGGAAAGACGTGTCCATCTTGGTCACGTCCAGGCCGCAGGAGGAGCGCGCGGGGTGGCACAGCGCGCAGGAGGCGCGCGTGTCGTTGGAGTGCGGCGCGTGGCAGGCCATGCAGCTGAGCCCCTCGTGCACGCCCGTCGGGGTGCGGTCGTCGCCGGTGCCCGCCTGCCCGAACGCGTTGGGCGCGTGGCACTGCGTGCAGAGCCGCTGCCGCGGGTCGGACGACACCTTCACGGGGCGGCCCTGGTCGAAGATCTTGGGCACGGCCAGGTCATCGATCGCGAAATGGGTCCCCTCCTGCCGCACGTAGAACGCGAGGATGTCGCGGCGGAACGCGGGGCCGTTGGTGGCCGCGGCCGCCATCTGCGCTGCCGGACGCTTGAACGGCTCCCCGGGCGCGTGCAGCTGGTGGCACGCGAGGCAGGGGATCACCGGACGCTCGGCCATGCCCGGGTTCCTGAAGCGCCACGGGCCCTGCGTGTCCAGCGGCGTGACCAGGCTGGACATCTTGCCCTCGAAGAACATGCCGTGGCAGCGCAGGCACTCGTCCGCCATCTGCTCGGTCTTGTTGTGCTTCGCGTCCATGAAGATGCCGGCGTAGTTCGTGCCGTGGCCGCCCTTCTGCCAGTAGGCGAACTCCCGCGCGTGGCAGCCCTGGCAGGCCCCCAGCATCCTGACCGTCTGCTCCTCGCTGAGCCGGATGTTGTCGTGGCGCGTCTCGGTGAGATGGTAGAAGACCCGCTTGGCGTTCTCGCGCAAGGCGTGGACCGAATCGGCCGAGCCGCCGTGGCACTGCTTGCACGACACGCTGCGGTGGACGGAGTTGGTCCAGTGCGCATGGGACGCGCGGATCTCGTGACAGTTGATGCAGGTCTTTTCCGGAGGGGAGAACTCGAAATAGCCGAGCCCGCCCGCCACCGTAAACAGCAGGAACACGCCCGCCGTCACCGCCGGCAACGTGTACCACGCGCCGTCCCTTTTGCCTTTTTTAGAAGTCGGTTTCATAGGTTCACGCGCGGAAACGCGTCCCGCCTTTCCACTCTTTGACGATGTATTCGCCGACCCAGTAACCCAAGGCCATGATCGTCAGCGCCGGATTGAAGCCGCCGTTGGTGACGTTCAGGCTGCCGTCGGCGATGAACAGGTTGTCGATCTCGTGCACCTGCCCGTAGCGGTTGGCGACGGAGGTCTGGGGGTCGTTGCCCATGCGGCAGGTGCCGGCCTGATGCTGGCCGCCGCTGGGGCCGCCGAGCCCCGGAACCCACGACCAGATGCTCTTGGCACCCGCCTCGCGCAACAGGGCCTCGACCTTTCCGACGACGAATTTCGCGATCTCCACATCGTGCGGATGGCGCCGGCCCGAAAGCCGGGTGACGGGGATGCCCCAGTGGTCTTTGACCGCGGGATCGACCCGCACGCGCGAATCGAAGACCGGCATCTCCTGCACCGGCCCCATCACGCGGATCGTGCGCTTGTAGTACTTGCGCTGATGCTCTTTGTGCGCCAGGCCCCAACGGGCCGAGCCCGGCGGCCGGGTGTTGGTGAAGGCGTACGGCAACGAGATGAACTCGTTGGCCACCATCGCCCCGCCGCACAGGCCCTTGTTGCCGTGGCTGAAATCGCTGAAGGCCACGCACGCGCCCGGGCCGGCCTCCTCGTAGATGTCCTCATCCATCAGGCCGTTCGCGCCGCAGTAGCAGTGGCCCTGCAGGTTGCGGCCGACCCAGTCGTTGTTGTTGCCCGCGCCGTTGGGAAAGAGCTTGGACTTGGAGTTGAGCAGCAGCCGGGGCGTCTCCGTGGCCGAGGCCGAGACGACCACGAGGTCGGCCGTCTGCTCCTGCAGGCGGTCGTCGATGTCGAAATACTTGACGCCGCGCGCCTTGCCGCGGCCGTCCAGCATGATCTCGCTGACCACCGCGTCCGTGCGGACCTCGCAGTTGCCGGTGGCCATGGCCGCCGGGATCACGGTGTTCTGCGTGCCGCACTTGGCGTTGATCGGGCAGGCGAAGCCGCAGCACGAGCGCATGTGGATGCACTTGGGCCTGCCGCCGTACGGGATGGAGTTGCGCAGCATCGGAACCGCGAAGGGATGCCACCCCAAGCGCTTGCCCGCGGCGATGAGAATGTTGGCCTCCTTGTTGTACGGGAAGGCCGGCATCGGCCGCGGCTTTTTGCGCGGCGGCGCAAAGGGGTTCCCCTCGTCGTCGCCCGCCACGCCGATCTCCCATTCGGCCCTCTCGTAGCAGTGGTCCAGCTCGTCATAGGTGATCGGCCAGTCGTCAAGCGTCGAGCCCTCCGGGCGTCCGTAGAGCGTTTTCAGCTGAAAATCCTGGGGCATGAAGCGCCAGCCCATCGCGCCGTAGCTGAGCGTGCCGCTGCCCACGCAGGCGGCGTTGTTGTTGTAGCCGCCCTCGCTGGGCAGCACGGTCCGCGTTGAGCCGTCCGGGTTTTCGACCACCCGGCAATAGCGCGCGTCATCCGGGCCGTAGGCGTTGCCCAGCACCGTGGTGCGCTGGTTGAACAGCTCGTCGTCGGTGTGGTCGTCGAACGAGTGCCACTTGCCCCGCTCCAGCAGCACCACCGAGAGGCCGGCCTCGGCCAGCACCTTCGCCACCACGCCGCCGCCCGCGCCCGCCCCGACAATCACCGCGTTCACATGTTTGTTCGCCACTTGATTCCCCTCTCCCAACCTGTCAGGCACTTCAGGTAGCCCGCGATGTCCCCATCGCGCCTGCGTGCCCGCAGAGCCCGCACCACCTTAAACCGCACGCGTCATCCCTTTTTGTCCGGATACCGGTTCTGCCCGATGACCCGCGGATACTCCAGCCCCAACATCTTGTAGCTCGCGTAGTTGCGGTTGCCGCCGTGCCGCGGGCTGCCGTAAAAGCCCTGCATGGAGTGGTCGCGGATCAGGCCGAAGAACTCCGAAGCCGACGGCCGGGTCCAGATGTCCTTCGGGGCCTTGTTCGACTCCAGCGCCTGCAGGACGCGGGTCTGATCGCTCCACCCCAATTCCTCGAAAGCCTTGCCGAACATCGCCTGGCTCGTTTTCGCCAGACAGGCCAGCCCCGTGCGGTATTTTTCCGCGAAGCGCTTGAAGGGGCCGTCGAGCTGGCGGTCGATGTAATGGACCACGCCCGCCTCTTTCGCGCCGGGATCGCGGTCGGACGGGATGATCTGCTCGGACACCGCCTCGACCAGCCGCGCCTCTTCCGGGGTCAGCACCCGCCAGGGGCCCTCCGGCGCGCGTCCCAGCTTTCCGACCGTCATCGCGCCGCCCACGCCGGCCGCCACGCCGCCCGCGGCGGCCGCCAAGATCTTGAGGCACGCGCGCCGCGACGCGCCTTTTCCCGCTTTTGTCGCCATACCGAAATCCCTCCGCAAAGGTTCTGCCACAGCATTAGGCGGTATCGTACCGTTCCCCATCCCCTCCGTCAACCGCATTCACCCGGGTGCGATTCAACGTTGTTGAAACCGCACCCGATTGAGGAGTTTGAATTTAGGAGTTAGGAGTTTCAATGCCTTGAAAACGAAAAGCTTATGCGATCCGATAAGTGGCTGTTTTCGTGTCTTCATGTGGAGGACACACGTTTTCCCGCGCCAAGCCCAAGCTCGTGAAGGTGCCCAACTCAAAAGAACGTTTTGTTTTCGCGGGTTCTTACGCGTTCAACTCCTAAATCCTAACTCCTAAATTCTCCTTGGTGCGCCTCAGTTTCACCGAAACTGAGGCGCACCCCCGCCTTACCGCTGGGGACGTATGACCAGGTTCGTCACGAAGGCGTTGGCCCGCACGTTTTCGCGCGCCAAGGGCATGCCGTTGAGCGTCACGTCCTGGAAGACCACGTCCGCGACCGCGTGCTGCGTGTCGGCACCGGTCAGCTCCACGTTGAGCGGGCTCCCCGTGGCGCGGATATCCTTGAACGTCACGCCTTGGATGTGTCCGGGCTCCGGGTCGCGGGACCAGACCGCGTGGCCGATCCACATGGAGATGCACTTGCGCGCCTCCTCGATGCGGATGTTCTCGAAGCGGACATTGCTCACCCGGGCCGCATCGCAGTGAAAAACCCGCAGCGACCACTCCCGCCCCTGATCGTGGATCACGTCGCAATCGGAGAACAGCACGTCGTCCACGTTCTCCCGCAGCTCCGCGCCGACGCTCAGCGCGTGCGCGACCTGGTTCCACAGCACGCACCCCTTGGCGACGATGCGCTTCACCTCGCCTTGCCCCTTGTCGGATTTGACCACGATCAGGTCGTCAAGCGTGCGGATGAAGCAGCCCTCCACCGTCACATCGCGGCTGTTGCAGATGTCGATGCCGTCGGAGTTCGCCCGGTAGCCGAGCAGCTTGACGTTCCTGATGCTGACGCGGTCGCATTGGCGCACAGGAATGGTCCAGGTGCTCGCGTCGCGCAGGATCACGCCCTCCAGGGCGATGTCCGACCCGCGGACGGAGACCAGGTTCCGGGCGTGGGTCGTGCAGCCGCCCGCATCGATGATGCCGCGCCCGCGGAGGGTGATGTTCCGCCCCCGCAGTTCGATGGACGGCGCGTAGGTCCGCTGGCCGCTGTAGCCGCTGACGCTGAACTTCTCGTCGGGCGCGATCACGGCCCGCACCACGGCGCCGCCCGCTACGTAGACCGTCTTGTTGTCGCCCACCACCAGCCGGCTGACCTCATGGATGCCCGGCCCGAAGTAAATGACGTTGGGGTCGTCATGCCGGGGCACGTCGGGCTCGGGCGGATTGGCGAAAAGGTGCAGGGACTTCACCCATTCGCCGTTGATCTCGACCGTCAGGTTCCGGGGCGAGGTCACCGTGAAGGAAACCGAGCGGCCCCGGATGACAGGGCTGATCCCGGCGGAGGCCGGCAGGATCTTGGCCGCGGACACCGCCTGGGGCACGGTCACGGTAACCGTCACGGCACCCTGCATGTCGAAGGAGGCGAAAGCCGCCGTGTCGAAGAAGTCCGCGGAATTCTTCTTGTCGTCCATGGCCTTCCAGCGCCGCGCCGCGTCGGCCGGAGCCACCTTGGCCAGATAGACGGGGACGTCCTGGCCCGCGGCCGAGACCCGGTAATCCGCGCTGAGCGGCTCTCCGGCGGGTGCGGGATAGACGGTCACCCGGCATTCCAACGCGCCGGGCGCGCCACACGCGGACAAAACAGGGATCGCCAACACGGCGAAAATCGCGGCGGGACAGCGAAAAATGGTGTGGCCGTTCTCGGATCTCATTCTGCATTCTTTCATTTGGGGGGTGAATTAAAGGATCAGCCGCTGAGACCATGACCGGCGGCGCGGCTACGGGCATCGCTCCATCGTCAAGAACACCACCGAGTGGGGCGGAAGCAGGCACGTCATGCCGCTGCCGTCGCAGGTGACGGGGAAGTCCCTAACGGCGTCTTCTTTCCGGTCAAGCAGCGGGCTGCCGTCCAGATTGTCATTTGTCAAGACGACGCCCGTCGCGCGACCCGCCACAAAATTCCTCAGGTGCACGCGGCACGGAACGGCGCCCGCCCACGAGCCGTTGGCGATGACCAGATGGATTTCGCGTCCGTCCCGGCTCAGCGTCGTGAGCACCGGCGTCAGCGGGCCGCTGAACGGCACGCGGTCGGACTCCCGCGCCGGCACGTGATAGGGCGCGACACCGTCCATCGCCAGCGCCCACTCGCCCACGTGGCGGTTGAAATAATAGTAGAGCCAGTAGAGCATGAACCGCTTCTCCGGCGCCTCCTGCGCGAGGATGCCGAACCCGGGCTGGCCGAGCCGGTTGAGCATCTGCCAGCCGCTGGCGCCGCGCAAAATGTCCTCGCGGGTGTAGTAAATGAGCCGCACCGCGCGATGCAGCGTGCCGATGATGTTCGCGTTGCGGCGCTCGTAGTCGGCGTCCTTGCCGCCGGGAGCCTCGCAGATCATGCCCCATTCAGTGTCATACTGGTAGACGTCGCGGCCGGGGTTGTAGGCGCGCAGCAGCGCCTGCGTGCGCAGCGCCCGGTCAAGCATCCGGTAGTTCTCCGTGAGCGCGATCTCTTCAAACGGCAGCTTCCGCACGTCCGCGCCGCAATAATAGTGAGGCGCCACGAAATCGTAGTCGCCCGCGAGCCGCTTCAGCAGGTAGTTGCCCCACCGGACATCGTCCCTGTGGATATCCACTCCCAGTTGCGCGCGCGGGTCCACGGCGCGGATGGCGCGGCTGACAGACTTGAAATGTCCGGCGAACGCCTCCGCTGTCGGAAACGCCTGGCCGTGGCCCCACATGGAGGCGTAAGGCTCATTGGCGATCTCCCACCGATGAAACGCATAGCCCTGCCGCAGCGAATGCGCGACGCCGCGCGCCCAGGTCTCCGGCGGCAGCATCGTCTCCGCGCCCTGCCGTTCGAATTCCAGCACGCAGCACCCCTCCGCCACACCCACGCGCCGCACCACGTCGGCGGCTTTGTCGATCGCCGCTTCGATGCCGAACGGCTCGTCGCCCAAGGCGTAGAAGCGCGTCATGGGCAGCCGCATGTCGCGGATGGCCGCCTCCAGCTGCGGAGCGAGCGTATAGTCCCCGCGCTTATTGTAAGGTTGTCCGGTCCATCCGCAAACGCGGTGGAACGACACGCCTCCGGCGTCCCGCGTCGCGCGGCGCAGCCGGTTCGTCGCGTCCACGGCAAACTCGAGCCGGTCACCCGGCAGCAGCCGGTGCTGAAGCGCGTCGTACGGGATGACCCCGTCGTTGAGCAATCCCGCAGGCTCCGGATCGGGGCTCTCAACGACGCGCACGTCGTCAACCCACAGCGTCCGCTCCTCCTTCGGATCGGCGGACGCCATGAAGGTCAGCATCAAATACCCGCTTTGGCCGGCAAACAGGTCGAGCCCCTCGCGCACGGTGAACGAGAACTCCCTCCACTCGCCGTCGGCATCGAACGTCAGCGACCCCGGCGGGGGCGCCCCAACAAAGGGACCCACGCTCCGGTACGCGGTCCATAGAAACTTCGACGGGCCGCGCTTTTCCGCCCGCGCCCAGAACGACACCGTGTAGGTCATCGCCTGCTTGGGACGGATGGCCCTGGCGGGGGACGACACGATGTAGCCGCCGGTCTGGCCCGGATGATGGATGCGGAAGCAGGCCTGGCCGCCGTGCGGGTTCGCCGTGTCGCGCGTGTAGTTGGCGGAGGTCTTGTACTGCTCCTCACCCCACATGGACCAGCCTGGCGGCGGCATCGCCTTGGAGACCGCCTCGAAGTCGTCGCTGAAGACGACGTTCGCGAGCGGAGCCGCGGCGCCGGCGGCCACGGCGACACCCGCTGTCGCCAGCAGGCAGACGGCGCGGAAGATACCACCGGACAACTTAGCCATAGCGTTCATCAGAGTTTAGCTCGCTGCGCTCCAAACATCCGCCAACGGGACAGACGCTCTGTTGCGTGTATTTAATCTGAGGAAGGGCCGCGTCGAGAAGGCGTCCTTTCCTGTAGGACGGGGGGCGTCAGAGGGCCTCTCCCCTCTAGCGGCCGCTGCCGCTCGCAGGCGCGAGACGGATGTAGTCGAGTCCCACAAAGCGGCCTCTGGATTTGGCGTTGATCCCCGTGATCTCGATTTCGAGTTTGCTCTCGCCGGCGGGCAGCTCCAGCGTGCCGAGCTTAATCTCGCCGGACAGGCTCACGGCGGGATCGTAGGCGTCGAACGCCGCCCCGAGCTTCTTCCCGTCCCAGTACACCTGGACTGTGGCGTAATCCGGGGCCTTCGTGAACTGGGCGATGAGGTCGAAGCGTCCCGCGCTCTTGACGGGCACGGCCAGAGCCAGCCGCTCCCCGTCCTTTCCGCCCTGCCAGAAAAGCTGCCCGGCACTTCCCCACAGGCCGCTGAACCCGCCCATGTCCTGCATGCCGACCCTGCTGCCTTCCGGTTTCTGGAGCACTTTCAGCGCCTCGGCCTCCAGCGCGCCTTCGATGACGTGCGGCTGGATCTCATACCCGACGCGCTCGGCGACCGGCAGCGGCTGATAGGGATCCCTGCCGCCCGGCGCCTGATACCAGTAGACGACGCACGCATACTGGGTCGGCCGCTTGTTGGAAAAATACTTTTCGATGGCCCCCTCGAAGCCGGCCTGGAAGGGCACGCTGTCCGCGATGTGCCAGCGGTTCACCGAAAGGTGGCCGACGTTGTGCCCGTTGTTGCGGGGCTGATTGTGCAGCGCCTGGAAAAAGAGCTTTCCGCTGCTCCACGCGTACCCGAAATAATCTTCCGAACCCGTGCCGATGGTCGAGGGGAACTTCTCGCCGTCCACGAAGAACTTCTCGTCGCCCTCGCCCCACCAGCCGCCGCAGGGGTTCCACACGTTCAGCATCACGCCGCAGAAGCGGCCGCGCCCCGTGGTCTTGAGCATGGTCCAGTCGATCGCCCGCTCGGGCTCAGCGGGAAGGAACGCGTCGCGGTGCCACTTGGCGTGGAAGCGGCCCAGCGACTCCACCGGGCGCGTCAGCGGCGCGTGGGTGATGCTCAGCTCCAGGCGCAGCGGGGCCGTGCCGTCGTTCTTCAGCTCAACCCGAGCTTCCGTGGCGAAAGGCATGTACCAATAGGAATAGAAGCTCTTCTCTGTCATGCCCAGCGGCAGCGACCGGTAGGGATTCACGCCCGGAGCCGTGCCGAAGAAATCGCCCAACGGGGTCCACACGCTCGGCGCCTCCTCGCCGTCCCAGCGGATGCTCAGCGTGGTCGCGCGCAACGCGGTCTCCAGGTCCGCCGTGCCGGCGGGGTCCAGCTTCACGCTCAACGCGGTGATGGCGCGTCCGCCGGTCAGTTGAGCGACCGTCGCCGTTTGTCCGGCAGCCAAGGTCACGGGAACGCGGAGCGTTTCCGCCCCCGCGCGCGGCACCGCCGGGTCGCTGCCCAGCCCCTGGCTCAGCTTCGCGTCGGCCGCCCGCAGCGCCGCCACGTCCTGGGGCGCCAGCGCGCGGGTGAACGTGGGCACCGCCGTGTCTTTAGGGAAGGTGGAATACGTGAACTGGTAGTAATTGCCCCACGCCTTCTCGGCCACGATCTTGCACGACTTCTGATACGGGATGGGGACATAGTTGTCGAAGCCGTTCGCCGCGGTCTTGTACACGAGGGCCGGAAACGTGAACGGCTCGGACGTGCGGCTGAAGTAGTCGTCGAAGGCCAGGTCCAACGCGGGCTCGGCCGCGCCATCGAGGAAGATCTTCACGTGTCCCTTGCCCGCCGTGGCGGACCAGGTGCGCCAGATGCAGCCCGGGCCGGCCATCTCGGCGATCACCGACTGCTCCCCCTCCTTGCGTATGATCCCGGAGCCGTCGCCGTTGGCGTCCCACTTCACGTACTTGCCGGACGCCGCGTCGTAGGTGCTGGCGCGGTCGTAACTCGACCACAGCGCGCACGTCTCGCCCGGCTCCGGCAACGTGGCCAGATGCTCGAGATCGGTCAGTCGGCCGACGAGATCGACGTAGGTGAGCGTCTGCGTGGCCTGCGCCGCAAAACCCAAGCCAAGCCCCGCAGTGATGATGAGCGCGGTCTTATTCATTCCGGTCCCCCTCGTACAGTGATTCCGTGTGCCCCGATGCCGCGGTCTCCCGCGCCCCATCGGCGTCCCCGCTAAACGATCCTCAATGGTTAATGAGTGGGTATTATGCGGAGGGGTGACGAAAATAGTCAACCGCTATTCCAGCGGGATCGGTTTTCGCCGCGCGCGCCCGACCGCCCCCGCTGCTTTTGGACGAGGCAAGGAGCGGCGCCGCACGTCACATACAAACGGTCGGCCCAGCGGTCCGCCCCCCTACCTTTGAGACGAATAACGTGACCGGTTTAGGCACCTTTAGGCAGGGCTCGACTGCCGGGCGTGCCGCAGCCTGGAACACGTGAAAACGCCTTGTGCTATTGACTTCCCTGCGTGTTTTTGTTCATATCACGCGGTGACTATTCTGACACACGCCACAGTCCTCTGCCTCGCCCTCGCTCTGTCCCGCATCGCGTTTGCCGCCGATCCGAAGATCGTGCTTCAGGCGGAGGAGGCCAGGCTTAACCCCGCTCGCGCCGAAATCGTCGCGCAGGCGTCGTTTCTGGGGAAACAGGGCGTCGCGCTCAAAGCCGGACAGAAGAGCCTGGCCGAAACCGGCAGCGCCGAACCCGACCTCGTCTTCCGCGTCCGCGTGCCTCTTGCCGGGCGTTATGCGCTCGTCACCCACGCCGCGGCCGATGAAGGCGGCGTAGCGCTGATGCGCAAGGCCTCCAGCAAATTCGACTCACTCTACGCCCGGATACAGCTCGGCGACCAGCGGCCGACCCGCCGGGTGCTCTTCGTGCCCTGGGCCAAACCCGAATCCTGTTACCAGACAGCCGGCATTTTCACCCTGACCAACACGGCGCAGGAGATCCGGTTCTGGCTGCCCGCCGGGGTGCAGCTTGACCGGCTGGAAATCCAGGCCTACCGGCCTCCGGCGGTCCCCAAGGCGGCCGTCGCCTACCGTCCGCCCGTGCTCCCGCCGCCCGGCCACCCGCGCCTGTGGGTCAACAGCAACTCGCTGGCGCAAGTCCGCGCCAACCTGACCAAACCCGAGAACCTGCCGCAGTGGCAGCGCGTCCAGCAACAGGCCGCGCGGCCCTTTGCGTTCACGTTCGATCCTGACCGCGAGGTCGCCTACAACACGCCCCTTGAGCACGCGGCCGCGGCCAAGGCGTTCGTCTACCTGATGCGGGGCGACGCCAAACCCGGACGCGAGGCCGTGCAGCTCATGCTGGACTATCTGCCCCGCGTGGAGTTCGGCAACCTGCTGGACATCACCCGCGAGGTCGGCGCTGCGATCTATGCCGCCGCCTGCGTCTACGACTGGTGTTACGCGCTCTGCACCCCGGCCGAGCGGGAGACGCTCCGCCTCCACATGCTGCGCCTCGCGGACGCGATGGAGTGCGGGTGGCCGCCTTTTAAGCAGAGCGTCGTCAACGGCCACGGCAACGAGGCGCAGACCAACCGCGACCTGCTCTCGATGGCCATCGCCCTCTACAACGAGGACCCCCTGCCGTATCGGTACTGCGCCTATCAGGTGCTCGAATGCCTTGTGCCGATGCGACGCTTCGAATACCAGTCGCCGCGCCACAACCAGGGCGTCAGCTATGCGGCCTACCGCTTCGGCTGGGAGATGCACGCGGCCTGGCTCTTCCGCCGCATGACCGGACAAGAGGTCTTCGATCCGAACATCAAAACCGTCCCCGCCTACTGGCTCTACATGCGCCTGCCGAACGGGGAGCTGCTGCGCGACGGCGACGGCGTCTCCTCCGGCAAATACTGGGGCTACTCCCAGACCGCCCTGCTCTGCTACGCCTACAGCGGCGACCCCATCCTCAAGGGCGAGTTCCTGCGCCAGGGCGGCCCCTCCTCCGACTCCCTGCTCTATCTGCTGCTTAACGACCCTGACCTCAAGGCCGAGCCCCGCCTCGACAGCCTGCCGCTCACGATCAACTTCGGGCCGGTGCTCGGCGGCATGATCGCCCGCACCGGCTGGAACATCGGCAGCAACGCGAACGACGTGGTGGCCGAAATCAAGGGAGGCGGCTATCACTTCGGCAACCACCAGCACGCCGACGCCGGCGCGTTCCAGATCTACTACCGCGGGCTGCAGGCCGCCGATCTCGGCCAGTACAAGTTCTACGGCACGCCCTACGACATGAACTTCTGCAAACGCTCCGTCGCCCACAGCATGCTGCTGGTGCTGGACCCGCAGGAGAAGTTTCTCGCCACGCCCGCGAACGACGGCGGCTCGCGCTTTCTCCAATCCAACCCGACCACGCCGGAGCAGGCGCAGGCCGACCCGCTCTTCAACTACGGCCGGCCGGTCTCATGCAGCTTCGGCCCTTCGGCCGCACATCCCGCCTTCAGCTACTTTTCGGCCGACCTGCGGCAGGCCTACTCGGCGAAGGTCACCGCGTTCGTGCGCAGTTTCTGCTTCCTCAATCTCGACAACCCGACCAACCCGGCCGCGATCATCCTGCTCGATGACATCCGCACCGCCGACCCCGCTTTCAAAAAATACTGGCAGATCAACACCCTCAACGCGCCCCAGCTCACGCCGGACGGCGCGCTGCTGCACAACGCCGCCTTTGGCGTCACTGGGCGGCTCGACGTCTGCATGCTGTGGCCCAAGGCCGGCGAGCGGACCGTGGAGATCGAGAGCGGCGACGAGACGCACAACGTCTTCGGCCAGGCCTTCACCCCGCCCGTGCCGGCAGCCCCCGAAGCCCGCGGCCACCGCGTGCTGTTCTCCCCCAAGCAGGCGCGACAACGGGACCGCTTCCTGATCCTCCTGCAAGCCTGCGATGCCGCGACCCCGCCACTGCCTGTCAAAACGTCCGAGACTGACGTGGGAGTGGTCCTGCAGATCGCCGACAGGATCGTCAGCCTGGCAGCCGGCACGGAGCTGATCGGCACGCCTTTCGAGCTGACTGTTCCGGGTGACGGGACTACGTATCAGGTGCTGCTGGCAGGCCTGCGGGCAGGCGCGTGGCGCGTGACGCGCGCGGACGGCGAACCGGTCTTGACCGCCGCGGCGGCGGAGGGGAAGAATACGCTTTTCTTCGTGGCCCAAGGGGGACGCTACCGGATCGCACCGGCGACGATAGACAATTAGGCCAAAGGTAGGGCGAGCGCTCCTGCGCCGCCGCGAACCGCGCATACCCACATGGGTGGACGGCGGCACGAAGTGCTCGCCCTACCCTTTCAAATCGATTCATGCAACAGGGCACGCTGCCCGCATCAAGGGCGTTTGTAGATCGCGCCGCTCGTGAAGTCGGCCCACGCGGTCTCGAACCAGAGGTCGGCCTCGGGCAGCGGCCGCCGCGCCACCCAGCCATGACGGATGCGGCCGTCCGCGCCCACCCGTGTCTCCTGCACCTGTTCACGGAACGCCGGGTTCTCAGGAAGCGGCTGGCCCTCCCCGTCAATCACCCGCGCCGAGCCGCGGCTGCCCACGCCCGAGCGCACCGCGAACGCCTGGGCCGCGAGATACACCTCGTGGGCGAAACCGAGATGCCGGTTCTCAAAGGCCCGGATCAATTCCGAAGCGCGCCGCGCGCGGCAGCCCTCCGCCGCCAGTCGCGCGCCCTGCGCACGCGCTTCCGCCAAAGCCCGCGTCAGCGCCGCCTCCGAACGCAGAAACGCGCCCGCCTGGCTCATTCGCCTTTGGAATTCGGAGCGGCACGCGCGCCACGTCAGCGGCGCGCGCGCGCACGCCGCGGCAAATGCGAGGTTCAGGTTCAGCACGCCCGTCAGGGCGGCCTCGAACTCCGCGTCGCGCACGCCCTCGCCCCGATACGCCGCGGCGATGTACTCCGCCGCCCGCACGCCGCCGACCTGTCCGGCGTTGAGCGCCGCGCCGCCGGGCCGCCCGACGCCGTGCGAGCCGTTGACCTCGCCCACCGGGAAAAGGTGCTTGATGTTGACCGACTCCCACCAGCGGTTCGCCGCGAGGCCGCCGTTGTTGTGCTGCGCGCACACGGCGATCTCAAGAGGTTCCTTCGCGAGCTCGATGCCGTGGTCGCGATACAGCGAGACCGCGCCGGGGTTCATGCGCTTGAGCCGCGCGAGCGGCGTGTGCTGCGTCGCGCCGGACTGCTCCAGATAGCCGCGCGCCTCTTCCGACAAGGCCCCGACTTCGAAACCCCTGCCGTTCCGCCGATAATCGAGGAACACGCGGCGTCCCTTGGCGACGCACTCCTCATGCACCAGCAGGTCGATGCGCGACGAGCCGGACTCGGCCTTGCGCGCATCGAACGGCCACTGGTAGCCCTTGAGAAAAAGCGTACTGTGCGCTTCGGCAGGTGCGCCGAAAGCGTCCAGCAGAAACTCGCGCACGTCCGAGACGCCGTCGGCCGCCGTGGAAATGACGCGCGGCACGACCTGCATATAGGAGCCCGAGACGTTCCAGCGGTGCCAGAGCGAGTCCAGCCCGAACTGCGACTCGGGGAGGCTCTGCGCGCAGGCGCCGGCCCGCAGGGCCACCCCGATCGCGCCGGCGTGGACCGCCGGGTAGACGCTGGCGGCGTAAAGACCTCCGAAGCCGCCGGGCGCGAACACCACGTTCTCGGCGCGGAACGCCCGCCACGCGCCAGCGGCGTCCAGCGCCACGGCCCCGCACACGCGCCGCGCCGCGCCCCTGCCGCAGACCAGCAGGTCGGTCACGGAGAGCCGCTCACGCACCGGCACGCCCAACCGGCGGACCTCGCGGATGAGAGCCAGACACATGTCGCGCGAGGTGTAGGGGCCGGTCGACGTCGCCCGCCGCGCGGGGTCGTGATCGGTCTTGTAGCCCGGAAACTGGCCGTAGGCATCCTGCGGAAACGGCACGCCCAGATTGACCAGATTGCAGAAGGAGCGCGCGGACCCGGCCGCCTCGGCCAAAGCGAGATCGCCATGCATGCCGCCCGCCGCGAACAGCGCGGCGGCCATGTCCGCCACCGAGTCCGGCGTCGCGCCGCAGAGCCCGAGCTTATAGTAGGTCTGCTTGTCGCTGCCGGTATTGATCGACGTGCCTTTGTCGAGCCCCTCGGTGACGATCAGCACATCGATGCCACGCCGGCGCAACTGCACGGCCGCGTTGAGGCCTGCCGCGCCGGAGCCGACCACCAGCGTGTGGACGCGCGTAATGGGAATGGATGTTCGCATCGCTTAAACTCCAACGTACTTTAGGGACGCCTCCCCGCAGGTGGACACTTGGCGTGCTCGGAGAGCCCGCGCCACCCGGTTACCCGCGATGTCCGAGACGTGCTGCCCCGCTGCCGTTTGCACGCTCCCGTCCATAACTTCAAGTCGATTACGATTAAGCGCACGATTAGGATTATGAGGAACCGGGGGCCTTTCGTAATCTTAATCGTGCAGCAGAGTTACCCCCGTTTGATCCCGCTCTGCTGGCGGAAGGCTTACGTGGAGCCCCTACAGCCGCTGCACCGTCAGGCCGCCGTCGACGTGGATGACCTGTCCGGTCGAGTACGGCAGGTCGCCGCGCGCCAGCATGGCGACGGCGCGTCCGACGTCCTCCGGCTCGCCCCAGCGCTTCTGGATCAGCAGGTCCGTCCCGGCGATCTTGGCGTCGTATTTGGCGGTGACACCCTCGGTCATGTCCGAGTGGACGATGCCGGGCCTGACCTCGTAGACCGGGAGGCCGAACGCGCCCAGGCGGCTCGCGAAAAGCCGCGTCATCATCCCCACGCCCGCCTTGGACACGCAGTACTCGCCGCGGTTGACGGACGCGACCTCGGCCGACACCGAGCCGATGTTCACGATGCAGCCCGCAAAGGCCGCGTTCGACTGCCGCTGTTCGACGAGCCAGCGGGCCACGGCCTGCGTCAGGAAATAGGGCCCCTGCAGGTTGATGCGCATGACGCGCTCGAAGCTCTCTTCCGAAGCCTCCAGCAGGTCCGTGCGCGCCAGCGGGGCCACGCCGGCGTTGTTCACCAGCACATGCAGCGCCCCGAAGCGGATGCGGACCCGTTCGAGCAACGCCTGCCGGTCCTCGGCGCGGGAGACGTCCGCGCGGCAGTAAAGCACATCCGCGCCCGTCGCGCGCAGGGCGCCCAGGGCGGAGACGACATCCTCTTCCGCGCGCGTGCCTCCCACCGCCAGGCTGAAGCCTTCCAGGGCCAGCGCGCGCGCCACGCCGAGGCCGATGCCGCGCGTGCCGCCTGTCACCAGTGCCACTCGTTTCATCGGAGGAACGCTCCCTTATCAGTCGTGCGATACCTTGACCGGCTCGATATGCCAAATGTCGCGGGCGTATTCGCGGATGGTGCGGTCGGACGAGAACTTGCCGGCGCGCGCCACGTTGATGAGCGCCTTGCGGTCCCACTTGCGCGGCTGACAGTAAAGCGCGTCGACCTTGTCCTGCGTCTCGAGATACTCGCGCAGGTCGGCCAGCAGCATGTAGTGGTCGTTGTAGTCGAGCAGCGAGCGGATGACCGGATCGAACAGCCCCGGGTTCAGCAGGCTGAACACGTTGCGGCGGATCATGTCGATCGCGCGGCGGATCTCGGGGTCGGCATGATAGATCGCACGCGAGGAATAGACCGGCCGCAACTGCTCCACCTGATCGGCGCGCAGGCCGAAAATGAAGATGTTGTCGTCGCCGACCTCCTCGTGGATCTCCACATTCGCGCCGTCCAGTGTGCCGACGGTCAGCGCGCCGTTGAGCATCAGCTTCATGTTGCCGGTGCCCGAGGCCTCGGTGCCCGCCAGCGAGATCTGCTCGCTGACATTCGCCGCGGGGATGATCTTCTCCGCCAGCGACACGCGGTAATCGGGCAGGAAGACCACGCACAGCTTGTCCTTGACGCGCGGATTGAAGTTCACCACGTCGGCGATGCCGTGAATCAGGCGGATGATCAGCTTCGCCATGACGTAGCCCGGCGCGGCCTTGGCCGCGAAGATGAAGGTGCGCGGCTGCGGGTCATACTTCGGGTCGTCGATCAGCCGGTTGTACTGCACGATGATGTAGAGCGCCAGCAGCAGCTGCCGCTTATACTCGTGCAGCCGTTTGACCTGCACGTCGAAAATCGAGTCCGGCGAAACCGTCACGCCGACGGTGGCGCGGATATATGTGGCCAACGCCTCCTTGTTCGCCTGCTTCACCTTGCGGAACGCGTCGAGGAAAGACTTGTCGTCCAGGAATTTCTCGAGCGACCGCAGCTCGTCCAGCTCCGTGATCCAGCGCGGGCCGATGGCGTCCGTGACAAGGGTGGCCAGTTTGGGATTGGCCTTGAGCAGCCAGCGGCGCTGGGTGATGCCGTTGGTCTTGTTGCTGAAGTGCGTGGGATAGAGCTCGTAGAAATCCTTGAACAGCGACTGCTTCAGGATTTCCGTGTGCAGATACGCCACGCCGTTGACCGCGCTCGTGCCGACGATCGCCAGGTTCGACATGCGGACCGCGCGGTCACCGTGCTCGTCGATGATGCTCATGCGCGACAGGCGGTGCACGTCGCCCGGCCACATCGCGGCCACCTGCTTGAGGAAGCGGCCGTTGATCTCGTAGATGATCTGCATGTGGCGCGGCAGCAGCCGCTCCATCAGCGCGACGCTCCACCGCTCCAACGCCTCGGGCAGGATGGTGTGGTTGGTGTAAGCCGTGCAGGCGCGCGTGATCGACCAGGCGGTGTTCCAGTCCACCCCCTCGCGGTCCACCAGCAGGCGCATCAGTTCGGGAATGATCAGCGCCGGATGCGTCTCGTTGAGCTGGATGAAGATCTTCTCGGGCAGCCGCGTCCAGTCGTTATTCGTCAGGCGGAACCGGCGCAGGATATCCTGCAGTGAGCACGAGATGAAAAAATACTGCTGCCGCAGGCGCAGCTCCTTGCCCGCCAGCACGTTGTCGTTCGGGTAGAGCACCTTGGTGAGGTTCTCGGCCAGCACCTTGTTTTCGACCGCCTCGACGTACGAGCCTTTGTTGAAGTCGTCCAGGTGGAACTCGTCGTCGGCTTTAGCCGACCACAGCCGCAAGGTGTTCACCGAGTCGCTGTAACCCACGATCGGCAGGTCATACGGCACGCCGTTCACCTGCTCGGTGTCGACCCAGCGCCACTCGATGCGCCCGTTGGTGATGCAGTCCACGTGTCCGCCGAAATGCACGACCTGCGTGTGCTCGGGCCGGGCCAACTCCCACGGGTAGCCGTCCTTGAGCCAGTGGTCGGGCTCCTCGACCTGCTGGCCGTCCACAATCCGCTGCTTGAAAATGCCGTAGTCGTAGCGCAGCCCATAGCCCATGCCCGCCAAATTCAGGGTGGACAGCGAGTCCATGAAGCAGGCCGCCAAACGGCCGAGGCCGCCGTTGCCCAGCCCGGCATCCACCTCGAAATCGCGCAGGGAGTTCCACTCGATCCCGTGATCCGCCAGCGCCGCCCGGCAGATGGGGTCCATCTTCAGGTTGATCACGTTGTTGCCGAGCAGTCGGCCGATCAGAAACTCGAGCGACAGGTAGTAGACGCGCTTGACGTTCTGCTTGCGGTAGGTCGCCTGGGTTTCGATCCAGCGCTCGACCAGGCGGTCGCGCACGCAGTAGGCAAACGCCGTGTATTGGTCGCGCGGCGTGGCGTCATCGACATCTTTCGACTGCGTATAGCGGAGATGCCAGGCATAATCCTCTTCCAAGCCCTCCACCGTCATTTCGACACGGCGGTCGCGGCCTCTCCTGCTTGTTGGCTTCTGCTCCATACTACACCTCTTTTGATCTGCTCTGGTGAAAAGGCCAATATGCCAAAAAAAAAGCTCATCGTCACGCCGTAACAGATGAAATCACCGCTCCTGTCCGCCGCTTTTTTTCGGCCGCAGCCGGCGCGGTCGCTTTAGACTTGCCGACCACCCCCCTTTTGAGTAAATTATTCACCCATCTTTCGCGGTTTCGGCGCGTCTGTACGTAACAGGCCGGTCCGGCCGGATACAACCACTGGAGACTGCCATGATCGTCACCACCAAGGAACTCTTCCAACAGGCTTACGGCAAGTACGCCATCGGCGCGTACAACATCAACAACCTCGAGCAGACGATGGGGCTCTTCAAGGGCAACGTCGACAGCAAGGCGCCCTTCATCGTGCAGCTCTCCAAGGGCGCGCGCACCTACACCCACAAGCTCATGCTTGAGACGATGATGACGACGGCCGACAAGATCTTCCCCGACGCCGTCTTCGCGGTGCATCTGGACCACGGCGACGAGGAGACCTGCATGGACTGCATCAACTCGGGCGTCTACAGCTCGGTCATGATCGACGCCTCGCACTTCCCGATCGAAAAGAACATCGAGATCACCAAGCGCGTCGTCGACGCCGCCCACGCCAAGGGCCTCGTGGTCGAGGCCGAGCTGGGCCAGCTCAAGGGCATCGAAGAGGACGTGCACGCCGACGACCACGTCTACACGAAGCCCGAAGAGGCCGAGTACTTCGTCAAGCAGACCGGCTGCGACTCCCTCGCCTGCGCCATCGGCACCTCGCACGGCGCGTTCAAGTTCCACGGCGACCAGAAGCTGCGCTTCGACATCCTCGAGAAGATCCAGGCGCTGCTGCCCGGCTTCCCGCTGGTGATGCACGGCTCCTCCTCGGTCCCGCAGGACGAAGTCGCCCGCATCAACGCGGCCGGCGGCAACATCAAGGGCGCCAGCGGCGTGGACGCCTCCCAGTTCCTGGGCGCGGCCAAGCTGGGCGTGACCAAGATCAACATCGACACCGACGGCCGCCTCGTGTGGTGCCGCGTGCACAGAGAATTCTTCCGCGACCACCCCGAGAAGTTCGACCTGCGCGATCCCGGCAAGGTCTTCATCCCGGAGTACGCGAAGTTCATCGCCGCGAAGAACGTCCTTCTCGGCTCGGCGGGCCAGCTCGATGCTGTCCGCGCCTCCCTGGCAAAGTAAGCGATCCAGCGCGTCCGGTCTTACCGGACGCGCTTCCCGTTTCAAGGAGTATGAACACTATGGCTAAGAAAATCGTGGTCGACGGCAATCAGGCCGCCGCCGAAGTCGCCTTCGCTTGCAGCGAAGTCGCAGCAATCTATCCGATCACCCCGTCTTCCCCCATGGGCGAGTGGTCTGACGAGTGGGCCGCCAAGGGCGTCAAGAACCTGTGGGGCACCGTGCCCCACGTGATGGAGCTGCAGTCCGAAGGCGGCGCCGCCGGCGCGGTGCACGGCGCGCTCACCACCGGCGCGCTCACCACCACCTTCACGGCCTCGCAGGGCCTGCTGCTGATGATCCCGAACATGTACAAGATCGCCGGCGAACTCACGCCGACCGTCTTCCACGTCACGGCCCGCGCCCTCGCCTGCCAGGGCCTCTCGATCTTCGGCGACCAGGGCGACGTCATGGCCTGCCGCCAGACCGGCTTCGCGATGCTCGCCTCGAACAGCGTCCAAGAAGTGATGGACATGGCCACCATCGCCCACGCGGCGACGCTCGAGTCCCGCATCCCCTTCCTGCACTTCTTCGACGGCTTCCGCACCTCGCATGAGGTGCAGAAGATCGAGCAGGTCGAGACCGCCACGATCCGCGCCATGATCGACGATGACCTGGTGGCCGCCCACCGCGCCCGCGCGCTCGACCCCGAGCGGCCTATGATCCGCGGCACCGCGCAGAACCCGGACGTGAACTTCCAAGGCCGCGAGACGGTCAACCCGTTCTACAGCGCCACGCCGGCGATCGTGCAGAAGTGCATGGACAAGTTCGCCAAGCTCACCGGCCGCCAGTACAAGCTCTTCGACTACGAGGGCGCACCGGACGCCGAGCACGTCATCGTGATCATGGGCTCCGGCGCGGAGACCGTCCACGAGACCGCCGACGAGCTGGCCAAGAAGGGCGAGAAGCTGGGCTGCGTCAAGGTCCGCCTCTACCGCCCCTTTGACATCAAGGCCTTCGCGCAGGCGATCCCCTCCACCGTCAAGACCATCACGGTCCTGGACCGCACCAAGGAAGCCGGCTCCGTCGGCGAGCCGCTCTACGGCGATGTCCGCACCGCGATCGGCGAAGCCATGCAGGAGAAGGTCGCCACCTTCAAGAACTGGATCCCCACCTATGGCGGGCGTTACGGTCTGGGCTCGAAGGAGTTCACCCCCGCGATGGTCAAGGCGGTCTTCGACAACGCCAAGAGCGACAAGCCGATGAACCACTTCGCCATCGGCATCAACGACGACGTCTCCGGCCTCAGCCTCACGATCCCGACGGACTTCACGCTCGCGGACGAAGGCCGCAAAGAGTGCATGTTCTACGGCCTCGGCTCGGACGGCACGGTCGGCGCGAACAAGAACTCGATCAAGATCATCGGCGACGACACCGACAATTTCGCGCAGGGCTACTTCGTGTACGACTCGAAGAAAGCCGGCGCGATCACCGTCTCGCACCTGCGCTTCGGGCCGCAGATCATCCGCAGCCCGTACCTGTGCACCAAGCCCGACTTCGTGGCCTGCCACAACTTCTCCTTCCTCGAGAAGTATGACATGCTCGCCACCGTCAAGCCCGGCGGCACCTTCCTGCTGGCCTCGCCTTTCGAGGTCGCGGAAGTCTGGGAGAAGATTCCCGACGAGGTCGCCCAGCAGATCATCGACAAGAAGCTGAAGTTCTACGTGGTGAACGCCCTCAAGCTCGACCACGAGCTGCACCTCGGCGGGCGCATCAACACCATCATGCAGACCGCTTTCTTCAAGATCTCCGGCATCCTGCCCGAGGCCGAAGCCATCGACGCGCTCAAGAAGGCCGCGAAGAAGACCTACGGCAAGAAGGGCGACGCCGTCGTCAAGATGAACTGGGACGCCATTGACGCCGCCTCCGACGCCGTGAAGAAGGTCGACTATCCGGCCAAGCCCTCCGGCAAGGTCAAGAAACCCTCGGTCGTGTCCGACCAGGCTCCCGACTTTGTCAAGAGCGTGACCGCCGAGATCATGGCCCAGCGCGGCGACGACCTGCCGGTCTCCAAGATCCCGAACGACGGCACCTGGCCCACCGCGACCACGCAGTGGGAGAAGCGCAACATCGCCACCGAGATCCCGGTGTGGGACCCCGAGACCTGCATCCAGTGCACGCAGTGCTCGCTGGTCTGCCCGCACGCCACGATCCGCGGCAAGGTGTACGCGCCGGATTGCGTCAAAGACGCGCCCGCGACCTTCAAGTCGGCTGACGCCAAGGGCCTCATCGCCAAGTCCTTCCCCGGCTCGAAGTTCACGATCCAGGTGGCCCCGGAAGACTGCACGGGCTGCGGCCTCTGCGTGCAGCGCTGCCCGGCCAAGAACAAGGCCGACCCCACGAAGAAGGCCATCAACCTGGCTGACCAGATCCCGCTGCGCGCCAGCGAAGCGGCCAACTGGGAGTTCTTCCTCAGTCTGCCTGAAGCCGACGCGAGCAAGCTGAACACGTCCACCATTCAGGGCAGCCAGCTCAAGCGCCCGCTCTTCGAGTTCTCCGGCGCCTGCGCGGGCTGCGGCGAAACGCCCTACATCAAGCTGCTCACGCAGCTCGTGGGCGACCGCCTGCTGATCGCGAACGCGACCGGCTGCACGTCGATCTACGGCGGCAACCTGCCCACCACGCCCTACTGCAAGCGCGCGGACGGACGAGGCCCGGCCTGGGCGAACTCGCTCTTCGAGGACAACGCCGAGTTCGGCCTGGGCATGCGGCTCACCGCCGACAAGCTCAACGTGTACGCGCTGGAGCTGCTGGACGTGCTCATCGCATCGGCCGAAGCGCCCGCAGCCCTCAAGTCCGTGGCCCAGAAGATCAAGGAAACGGAGCAGAAGAGCGGCGAAGGCGTCGAAGCCATGCGCGGCCTGGTCGCCGAGCTGAAGAAGCTCATCGGCGACGGCTGCGGCTGCGCCACCTGCAAGAGCCTGCTCAGCGTCGCGGATTATCTGGTCCGCAAGTCCGTGTGGGTCATCGGCGGCGACGGCTGGGCGTACGACATCGGTTACGGCGGCCTCGACCACGTGCTCGCCACGGGCCGGAACGTCAAGATCCTGGTGCTCGACACCGAGGTCTACTCCAACACCGGCGGACAGGCCTCGAAGTCCACGCCGCTCGGCGCGATCGCGAAGTTCGCGTCCTCCGGCAAAGCGCAGATGAAGAAGAACCTGGGCATGATCTCCATGGTCTACAAGAACATCTACGTCGCGCAGGTCAGCATGGGCGCCAACGCCGCCGCAACGGTGAAGGCCTTCTCCGAAGCCGAAGCGTACGACGGGCCGGCGATCATCATCGCCTACTCGCACTGCATCGCGCAGGGGTTTGACCTGATCGACGGCATGGAGCACCAGAAGGTGGCGGTCGAGACCGGCCACTTCCCGCTGTACCGCTTCAACCCGGAGCTGCCCGCCCAGGGCAAGAACGCGTTGCAGCTCGACAGCAAGGCGCCCACGCAGTCGTTCGCGGAGACGGCCCTGACGGAGAACCGCTTCAAGCAGCTGCTCAAGCTCAACCCGAACGCCGACGCCATGCTCAAGCAGGCCGAGAAGGGCTTCAGGGAGAACTTCAACATGCTGCAGTCGCTGGCCAACATGCCGCAAGCGCCGCAGGCGTAAGCGGCTCCCCCCATCCAGAAACGGCGCCCCGGCTCATGCCGGGGCGCTTTTTTATCTTCAGGCCCACCATGACACCCACGCCCCTCTCCCCCGGAAAAAAGCCCGCGCCGATCGTCCATCTGATCCCGGTCACGGACCCGACGGTCCCGTTGCCGCTGGACACGCTGTTCGACCCCGCGCGCCCCTTGGAGATCGAGATCGGCTGCGGCAAGGGCCGCTTCCTCTCCGCCTTCGCCGCCAAGCATCCGGACACGCAGTACCTCGGCATCGAGCGCATGCTGGCGCGCGTCCGCAAGCTCGACAAGAAGGCCTGCCGCCTGAAGCTGGACAACCTCCGCATCCTGCGCCTGGAGGCGTTCTACACCTTCTATTACCTGTTGCCGCCCCACCGGCTGCGCACCGTGTACGTCTTCTTTCCCGACCCCTGGCCCAAGCGCCGGCATCAGGACCGCCGCCTCTTCTCGCCGCTCTTCCTCGATCTGTTGTGGGCGCGGCTGGAGCTCGGCGGCGTGATTCAGGTCGCCACCGACCATCCCGACTATTTCGCCGAAATCCATGCGCGCCTCAAGGCGGACCCGCGCTTCCGCGAGATCCCCGCCATGGAGCGCGCCGAGGATGAGCAGACCGAGTTTGAGCACATCTTCCGCGGCCAGGGCCTGGCGATCGGCCAGTGCGCCTTCGAGACCCTTCCGGCCGGGGAGAAAACCTTCCCGCCGCTGGAAATCGGGCCGGACATGGAGCCGCGGAGCGGCGACGCGGAAGAGGGCGTTGGCGCCGGACCGGACGAGGATGCTGAAAACGATTGACCAATCCGCGGAAAGCGGGTTTACTACATGCTCAAAGTGTCAACAAGGAGAATGGCTATGCAGAAGTTCGTGTGCAACGTGTGCGGCTACATCTATGACCCGGCAGCGGGCGACCCTTCCACAGGCATCGCGCCGGGAACGTCTTTCGAGGAGCTCCCGGACGATTGGTGCTGCCCCGAATGCGGGGTGGGCAAAGACCAGTTCACGGCGGTCTCGTAACCTGGCAACCTGTACGAGCTAGTGTCGCGTCCCTGAAACGGCTATACGCGGTCTAGGGTTTGTAGTACCGCCTTCAGGCGGATAGCGGTGCAGGCATGCCTCGGTATTCCGCCTAAAGGCGGTACTACGAACGTGTTCAAACCACGAAGCAAAAAAGAACCTCTCTGGTTTTTTGCGGGACACCACGCTAGCTCGGCTACGAGGCGGCCAGGCCGTACTGCTTGACCTTGTAGCTCACGATACGCGGCGTGGAGAGCAACTGCCGCGCGGCGGCGGCGATGTTGCCGTGCGTGAGCTTGAGCGACTCGGTGAGGATCGCCTTCTCATAGCGCTCCACCATTTCGCCCAGGGAGGCCCCCTCCACCAGCAGGGGAACCGCGCCGGCGTCGGGCTTTTCGGGGTCATCGCTCAGCTGGATCGACGAGGGCAGGACTTCGGGACGGATCACCTCGCCGTCGGCCAGCAGCACCGCCCGCTCGACGCAATTTTCCAACTCGCGCACGTTGCCCGGCCAGCGGTGGCGCATCAGCAGGTCCAGCGCCTCGTTGGAAAGCCGGTTCACCTTCTTGCCGTTCTCCTGCGCATACTTGGCCATGAAGTGGTCCGCCAGCAGAATGATGTCCGCCTTGCGCTTGACCAGCGGCGGCACGAAGATCGGAAACACGCTGAGGCGGTAGTACAAGTCCTCGCGGAACAGCCCTTTCTCGACCATCGCCGGCAGGTCGCGGTGCGTCGCCGCGATGATGCGCACGTTGACCTTGATGGTCTTGATGCCGCCGACACGCTCGAACTCGCGCTCCTGCAGCACGCGCAGCAGCTTGGCCTGAATCGAGAGCGGGATCTCGCCGATCTCGTCGAGAAAAATCGTGCCCCCGTCCGCCAGCTCGAAACGCCCCTTGCGGTCCGAGACCGCCCCGGTGAACGCGCCCTTCACGTGACCGAACAGCTCGCTCTCGATCAGGCTCTCCGGCAAGGCCGCGCAGTGCACGCGCACGAACGGCTCGCTGGCCCGGGTGCTGGCGTAGTGGAGGGCGTGGGCGACCAGCTCCTTGCCGGTGCCGGTCTCGCCGTTGATCAGCACCGTGGCCTGACTCTTGGCCACCTGAAAGATCTGGTCGTAAACCCCCTGCATTTCGCGCGAGTTGCCCACGATGTTATCGGGGTGATACCGGCGCGTCAGCTCGGCGCGGAGTTGGCGGTTCTCCTCCTTGAGGTGCTCCTGCTGTTCCAGCACGTCGCGCCGCAGCAGGACCGCGCGGGCCACCATGGAGGCGACGATCCCGAGAATGGTGGCGTCCTCCTTCAGCTGCTCGTCATCCGCGAAAGGCCGGTACACGCTCAAAGCGCCCACCACCTCCTGCTTCTCCTTGACCGGCACGCAGATGAACGCCGTGTCGGGATCGCGGCCCTGCTGCGTGCGGTTCAGAAAAATCGGCGACTCGCTCGTGCGCGGAATGATCATCGGCTCGCCCGAGAGCACAACCTTGCCCGTCACCCCTTCGCCCAGCTTGTAGCGCCCCATCTCGGCCTGCGCGCGCGTCAGGCCGTGCGCCGCCTCGATCAGGATGTCGTCGCCGCCCTTGCGCAGCAGCGTGATGGTCGCCAGCCGGAAGTTCAGGCACTCCGCCAGCGCCTCCAGGATCGGGTGCACAACCGAACGCATGTCGATGCTCTGGTCCACGATCGTGCTGATGCTGTGAAGCAGCTTGAGTTCCTGGGTGTGCCGGCTCGGGTCCATATGCTCGCTCCTAAACAAATCGTTTCTTGGTGAGCCGCTCGTAAGCCTCGACATACTTCGCGCGCGTCTTAGCGACCACGTCGTCGGGCAGCACCGGGGCGGGCGGCTGGCGGTTGAACTTGATGCTGTCCAGCCAGTCGCGCACAAACTGCTTGTCGAGGCTCGGCGGGTTGCTGCCCACCGCGTAACTCGCCCGGGGCCAGAAGCGGCTGGAGTCCGGCGTCAGCACCTCGTCCGCCAGCACCAGCCGTCCGGCGGCGTCGGTGCCGAACTCGAACTTGGTGTCCGCGATGATGATGCCGCACGTCGCCGCGTAATCGGCCGCGGTCGCGTAACAGCGCACAGAGGCGTCCTCCAGCCGCTGCGCCTGCTCCGGGCCCAGCGCGGATTCCAGCTCCGCCGCCGTCACCGGCAGGTCATGTTCGCCCAGCTCGGCCTTCGTGCTGGGGGTGAAGAGCACGCGGTCGAGCTTCGAGCCGTTCTGGTAGCCTTCGCGCAGCGGCTGCGAATTGACCGAGCGGCTGCGCTGGTATTCCTGCCAGCCCGAGCCGGTCAGATAGCCGCGCACGATGCACTCGAAGGGAATGATCGAAACTTTTTTGACCAGCATCGAGCGGCCGCGCAGGTCCTCTTTGACGCCCTGCAGCGCCGCCGGATACGCGTCCACGTCCGCCGAGATCAGGTGGTTGGGCATCCCCTCCAGCAGGCCGAACCAGAACACGCTGAGGCTGTTCAGGATGCGGCCCTTGTCCGGGACGCCGTTGGGCATCACCACATCGAAGGCGCTGATGCGGTCGGTGGCGACCAGCAGCAGACTGTCACCCAAATCATACAGATCCCGCACCTTGCCGCGACGCGGCGTCGGCAGGCCCGGGATCGCACTCTCGATCAAAGCATGGTTTTTGTCGTATTTCATACATCCTCGCGGGTTGTTCCGAGCCTACTCTGCCGGCTCCCCCGGCAAAAACAGTGCGCCTTCGGGGGGAATTCTCAGCGGTTTTCCGCGGCGGCCTTCACGAAAGCCGCAAACAGCGGATGCGGCGCCACCGGGTTCGACTTGAATTCCGGATGATACTGGCAGGCCACGAACCACGGATGGTCCCGCAACTCAATCACCTCGACCAGTTTGCCGTCCGGCGACTCGCCCGCCACGGTCATCCCGGCCTTTTCCAGCGCCCCGCGATACGCGAGATTGAACTCGTAACGGTGGCGGTGACGTTCCGCGATCTGCTCCACCCCGTAGGACTGCTCGGCCCGCGTCCCGGGGCTCAGCCGGCACGGATACGCGCCGAGGCGCATCGTGCCGCCCATGTCCGTCACGCCGCGCTGATTGTCCAGCAGCGAAATCACCGGATGCGGCGTGCCCGGCGCCAGCTCGGTGCTGTTGGCCTCCTCGAGGCCGCAGACGTGGCGCGCAAACTCGATGACCGCACACTGCATCCCCAGGCAGATGCCGAAGAACGGGATCTTGTTCTCGCGGGCATAGCGGATGGCTTCGATCTTGCCCTCCACGCCGCGGATGCCGAAGCCGCCGGGCACCAGAATGCCGTGCACGCCCTTGAGCTTGGCCTCCGCGCCCTCCGCTTCGATCTCTTCCGACTCCAGCATGCGGATGTTGAGCTTCACGCCGGAGGCGATGGCCCCGTGCGTGAGCGCCTCATAGACGCTCTTGTACGAGTCGCGCAGGCTGATGTACTTGCCCACCACCGCGATCTCCAGCTCGCCGTTCGGCGGGCGGATCAACCGCTCCAGCATCGCGTTCCACTCCGTCATGTCCAAAACGCGGACCTGCAGCTCCAGCAGTTTCAGGATCTTCTCGTCCACCTGCTGCTTCGACAGGTCGATCGGAACCTCGTAAATCGAGTTCGCCACGTCGCACTCCTCGATGACGAGCTCGGGACGCACGCCGCAGAAGAGCGCCAGCTTGGCGCGGTGCTCGGCGGCGAACGGACGCTCGCAGCGGCAGATCAGCATTTCCGGCACAATGCCGATCGAGCGCAGGATGCCGACCGACTGCTGCGACGGCTTGGTCTTCATCTCGCCCGCCGCACGGATATACGGCACCAGCGTCAGGTGGATGAACAGGCAGTTGCCCGGCCCCGATTCGTGGTGATACTGGCGGATGGCCTCCAGGTACGGCTGCGACTCGATGTCGCCCGCCGTGCCGCCGATCTCGGTGATGGCGATGTCCGTCTGGTCGTCCTCAATCTCGCGGATCGCCCGCTTGATCTCGTCCGTGACGTGCGGGATCACCTGCACGGTCTTGCCCAGATAGCCGCCGGCCCGCTCGCGCGCGATCACGTTGCTGTAAATGCGTCCGGTCGTGTAGTTGCTGTGCTGGTCACAGGCGATCCCCGTGAAACGCTCGTAATGGCCGAGGTCCAGGTCGGTCTCGCGCCCGTCCTCGGTCACATACACCTCGCCGTGCTGATACGGCGACATGGTTCCCGGATCGACGTTCAGATAGGGATCCAACTTCTGCATGCGGATGCGATAACCGCGCCGCTTCAACAGCAAACCGATCGACGCCGCCGTCAACCCCTTGCCGAGCGACGATACCACGCCGCCGGTCACAAAGATATGCTTGCAACTCATACGAACTCCTGTACGGGCACGGCAGGCCGCGCCCCCTGCTGTTTTACCGTTTGATCGCCGTCAAATCCACGCCCGCCCGTTTGGGCAGGCTGCTCGCGCCCGTCAGCCAGGTGTCCACCGCGACCGCGCACTCGCGGCCCTCCGAAATCGCCCAGACGATCAGCGACTGGCCGCGCCGCGAATCGCCCGCCGCGAACACGCCCGGCACGTTGGTCTGATAATCCGGACCGGTCTTGATGTTGCTGCGCTCGTCGACCGCCACGCCCAGACGCGAAAGCACGTCGTCCGTCTCCGGCCCCAGGAAACCCAGCGCCAGCAGCACGAGGTCCGCATGCCACTCCTGCAGCGTGTTCGGGTTCTCGCGCAACTGGGGCCGCTCGCCCTTCTTGGTCGGCTGGGTCCACTCCACGTTGACCGTGACGAGCGACCGCACATGGCCGTTGTAGCCCTTGAACTCCTTGGTGAGGATGCTCCAGAAGCGGTCGCCGCCCTCCTTGTGCGAGGAGCTCGTGCGCAGCTTCATCGGCCAGAACGGCCACGGCTGGTCTTCGGTGCGCGCCTCCGGCGGCATGGGCATCAGCTCGAAACTGTGGACCGCCGTCGCGCCCTGGCGCAGCGCCGTGCCCAGGCAGTCGCTGCCCGTGTCGCCGCCGCCGATCACGATCACGCTCTTGCCCTTGGCATTGATCCTGCCCCAGTCCTGCGTGCCGTCCGGCTTTGCGCCCAGCAGGCGGTTCTGCTGCGAGAGGTACTCCAAGGCGAAATGGACGCCGCTCAGCTCGCGCCCGGGAATCGGCAAGTCGCGCGGACGCCCCGACCCGGTGGTCAGCACCACCGCGTCGAACTCCTTGAGGGTCTCGGCCGAGGGATCGGTGTTGGTGACGAACTTCACGCCTTCGGCCGTCATGATCTCCAGGCGGCGGTCGATGACCCACTTCTCGAGCTTGAAGTCCGGGATGCCGTACCGCAGCAGGCCGCCGGGCTTCTCGTTCTTCTCGAACACCATCACTTCGTGCCCCGCGCGGCAGAGCTGCTGCGCGACCGCCAGGCCGGCCGGGCCCGACCCGACCACCGCGACGCTCTTGCCCGTGCGCCGGGTGGGCAGCACCGGCTTCACGAAGCCGTGCGTGAAGGCGTATTCGATGATGGTCTTCTCGACGAGCTGAATCGTCATCGGCCCTTCGTGAATGCCCAGCACGCACGCCTCTTCGCACAGGGCCGGACAGAGCCGGCCCGTGAACTCGGGGAAGTTGTTGGTGCCGGAAAGCCGCTCCCACGCCTTCTCCCACTGGCCCCTGTAGACCAGATCGTTCCACTCCGGGCAGAGATTGCCCAGCGGGCAGCCGCTGTGGCAGAACGGCACGCCGCAATCCATGCAGCGCGCAGCCTGGCGCATGATCTTCTGCTCGTCCACCGAGCGGTACACTTCTTTGAAATCGTGAAGCCGCTCCGCCACCGGACGCTGCTCCGCGGTCTCCCGCTGATACTCCATGAACCCTGTGATCTTACCCATAAAATCTGTCTCCTTCGGGCGGACGCGCGGGCCCGCCCCTTCCCTATTCGGTGACCGTGCCCATCTCTTCACGTTGCAGACGCGCCAACGCGCGCTTGTAGTCGCGCGGCATCACTTTGACGAACTTCGGGCGCAAGTGATACCACTGGCTGATCACGCGCTTGGCTACCGGGCTGCCCGTGTAGTTGTAGTGCCGGGTGATCAGGCTCAACACATCTTCGATCTCGACATGGTCATACAGCTCTTCGAGATCAACCAGCTCGCGGTTGCAGCGCTTCTCGGCGAACACGCCGGACTCGTCGAGCACGTAGGCGATGCCGCCGCTCATGCCCGCCGCGAAGTTGCGGCCCGTGGGGCCCAGCACGACCACGCGCCCGCCGGTCATGTATTCGCAGCCGTGGTCGCCCACGCCTTCGACCACCGCCGTCACGCCGCTGTTGCGCACGCAGAAGCGCTCGCCCGCCAAACCGCGGATGTACGCCTCGCCCTGCGTGGCCCCGTACAGGGCCACGTTGCCGGCGATGATGTTCTCCTCGGCCACGTAAGACGCGTTCGCCGGCGGATAGAGAATCAGCTTGCCGCCCGAAAGCCCCTTGCCGAAATAATCGTTCGCGTCACCCTCCACCGCGAGCGTCAGGCCGCGCGCGCAAAAGGCGCCGAAGCTCTGCCCGCACGTGCCTTTACAGGTGATGTGGATCGTGTCCTCGGGCAGGCCCACCGCCCCGTATTTCTTGGAGATGACGCTGCTCAGCATCGTGCCGATCGTGCGGTTGACGTTGCGGATAGCGACAGCCAGCTTCACCGGCTGCCCGCCCTCCAGAGCCGCCTCGGCCAGCTTGATGAGGGTGCGGTCCAGCGTGTCGCTGATGCCGTGGTCCTGCTTCTGCGTGCAGCGGCGCTCGGACGGCTCGGACGGGACGGTGCGCAGGATGGACGAGTAGTCCAAACCCTTGGCCTTCCAGTGCGTCAGCGCGTCCTTCATCTCGAGCAGGTCCGTGCGGCCCACCATCTCGTCGACCGTCCGGAAGCCCATCTCCGCCATCACGCGGCGGAAATCCTCGGCGATGAACCGCATGAAGTTCACGACGTACTCGGGCTTGCCCTTGAACTTCTTGCTGAGGCGCGGGTCCTGCGTGGCGATGCCCTGCGGGCAGGTGTTGAGGTGGCACACGCGCATCATCACGCAACCCATGGTCACGAGCGGCGCCGTGGCGAAACCGAACTCCTCCGCGCCGAGCAGGCAGGCGACGGCGACGTCGCGGCCGCTCATGAGCTTGCCGTCGCACTCGAGCCGCACCCGGCTGCGCAGCTTGTTGATGAGCAGCGTCTGGTGCGCCTCGGCCAGGCCCAGCTCCCACGGCAGGCCCGCGTGCTTCACCGCCGTCATCGGCGACGCGCCCGTGCCGCCGTCCCAGCCGCTGATCAGGATCAGGTCCGCCTTGCCCTTGGCCACGCCCGCCGCCACCGTGCCGACGCCCGCCTCGGAGACGAGCTTGACGCTGATGCGCGCGTCGGGGTTGGCGTTCTTGAGGTCGTGGATCAGCTGCGCCAGGTCCTCGATCGAGTAAATGTCGTGGTGCGGCGGCGGCGAGATGAGCTGCACGTACGGCGTGGACATGCGCGTCGCCGCGATCCACGGGTACACCTTCTCGGCCGGCAGCTGCCCGCCCTCGCCGGGCTTCGCGCCCTGCGCCATCTTGATCTGCAGCTCGCGGGCGTTGACCAGGTAGTGGCTCGTCACGCCGAAGCGGCCCGAGGCCACCTGCTTGATCATGCTGATGCGCCAGTTGCCCTCGGGGTCGGGGCGGAAACGCTCCGCCGCCTCGCCGCCCTCGCCGCTGTTGCTGCTGCCGCCGATGCGGTTCATCGCGATCGCCAGCGTCTCATGCGCCTGACGGCTGATGGACCCGTACGACATCGCGCCGGTTTTGAAGCGCTTCACAATCGAGGTCCACGGCTCGACCTCTTCCAGCGGCACCGGCTGGGCGGCCTTCTGGAACTTGAAGAGCCCGCGCAGCGTGAACAGGTCGGCCTGTTCGCCGTTGAGGCGTTCCACATACTGCTTGAACGCCTCGGGGTCGTCCTTCTGCACCGCCTGCTGCAGCAGCGCGATCGTGGCCGGATTGTAGAGGTGCGCCTCGCCGTCGCGCCGCCACTGGTAAAGGCCGCCGGCCGGCAGGTCGGGCGTGCCCGCCACCTGCGCGTCGAAGCACGACGCGTGGCTGCGCAGCGCCTCTTCCGCGATCTGCTCGAACCCGATCCCCTCCACGCGCGAGACCGTGCCCGTGAAATAGTGCCCGGTCACGCTGCTGTTGAGGCCGACGATCTCAAAAATCTGCGCCCCGCGGTAACTCTGCAAGGTGGAGATGCCCATCTTCGACATCACTTTGAGAATGCCCTTGTTCACGGCCTTCAGGTAGTGGGCGCAAGCCTCTTCCGGCTCATCCTCGAGGTAGAGCTTCCGCACGCACAGGTCGCGCAGCGTCGCATAGGCCATGTAAGGACAAACCACGTCCGCGCCGAAGCCGAGCAGCGTGGCGAAATGATGGACTTCGCGCGGCTCGCCCGTGTCGAGGACCAGCGCCACCTGCGCGCGCATCTGCCGCTTGACCAGATGCTGATGCACGGCCGAGACCGCCAGCAGCGAAGGGATCGGCGCCAGATCCTGATTGGCGTCGCGGTCTGAAAGAATCAGGAAGGTTTTGCCCTTCGTCACCGCGGCCTCAGCCTGCGCGCACAGCGCCGCCAGCGCCGCTTTCAGCGACTCGCCGTCGCCTTGGGCCGCGAACAGGATCGGCAGCGTCATGCTGCGGATCACGCTGTTTTCCGTCGTCTGGAGAGTGAGCAGCTCCGCCTCGGTGATCAGAGGCTGCTTGACCCGCAACAGGTGGCAGAGCCCGGGCGTCTCGGAAAGCAGGTTCCCCTGTTTGCCGATGTACGACGCCAGCGACGTGACCAGCTCCTCGCGCATCGCGTCGAGCGGCGGATTGGTGACCTGCGCGAACAGCTGATGGAAATAGTCGAAGAACAGGCGCGGCCGGCTGGAAAGCACCGCGAGCGGCGCGTCGTTGCCCATCGAGCCCGTGGGCTCAATGCCCGAGCGGCCCATCGGCGCCAGCGTGATTTTGAGGTCCTCCACGCTGTAGCCGAACAGCCGCTGCCGCGCCGCGAGCGCGTCATCCGCCAGCGCCAGCCGCGCATCGCCCTCCGCCGCGGGCAGCGCGTCGAGACTCATCAGATTGTCGCTGAGCCACGCGCCGTACGGCTTGCGGTTGCTGAGTTGCGCCTTGATCTCGTCATCGTCGATGATGCGGCCCTGCTGCGTGTCCACAAGGAACATGCGGCCGGGCTGAAGACGCCCCTTGCGCACCACGTTCGACGGGTCGATCTCCAGCACGCCGGTTTCGGAACCTAAGATCACCAGCCCGTCCTTGGTCACCGTGTAGCGTGACGGACGCAGGCCGTTACGGTCCAGCACCGCGCCGATGACCTGGCCGTCCGTGAACGGGATCGAGGCCGGGCCGTCCCACGGCTCCATGAGGCAGGCGTGATATTCGTAGAAGGCCTTCTTTTCCGGGCTCATCTCGGCGTGGTGGTTCCAAGCCTCCGGGATCAGCATCATCACCGCATGCGGCAGGCTGCGCCCCGCGTGGTAAAGCAGCTCGATCGCGTTGTCGAGGATCGCCGAATCGCTCGCGCCTTCGGTCAGGATCGGGAAGAGCCTTTCCAGCCCCGTGCCGAGCAGCTCGGAGGCGAACAGGCCTTGCCGCGCCTTCATCCAGTTCAGGTTGCCGCGCAGCGTGTTGATCTCGCCGTTGTGGCTGATGAAGCGGAACGGCTGGGCCAGCGGCCAGGCCGGGAAGGTGTTGGTGCTGTAGCGCTGATGCACCAGCGCCAAGGCGGAAACGACCCGGGAGTCGCGCAAATCCGCGTAGAACTCCGACACGCGGAACGAGCGCATCAGCCCCTTGTACACGATCAGCTTCGACGACATGCTCGGCAGATAGAACTGCTCGCGGCCCTCGAGCGTCCCGATGCGGATCTCGTTCTCGGCCAGCTTGCGCGCGATAAAGAGCTGACGGTCCAGATGCTCGGCCGGAACCTTGCCGCACGTCACGAACACCTGGCGGATAAAGGGCATGGTGCTGCGCCCCAATTCGCCGATCGCCTCAGGCTGAACCGGCACGTCGCGCCAGGCGAGGACCGACAGCCCCTCCGCCTTCAGGTGCTTTTCCAGCACCCCTTCGCACGCCGCCCGGCTCGCCGCGTTCTGCGGCAGGAAAACCATGCCCACGCCGTACTGGCCGGCCTCGGGCAAGCCGCTCACAACCGTTTTGAAGAAAGCATGCGGCACCTGGATCAGGATGCCGGCGCCGTCGCCGGTCTCGGGGTCATACCCCGTCGCACCGCGATGCTCGAGGTTCGCCAGCACCCGCAGCGCCTTGTCCACGATGTCGTGGGTCTTCTCCCCCTTCAGGCTGCACACCATGCCGACACCGCACGCATCCTTTTCGAAAGTGGGGTCGTACAAACCTTGCTGCTTCGGGTAATAACTCGCGTCGTTCTTTATCATGCTCATTTCCTCAAAACATCCTTTTCGCCGTTCCTGCTACTGCATCATCACGCCATAACGGTGATGGCGTTCTTCCAGGTCCTCGGGGCCGTTGCGCTCCAGCGCGTGCTTGCAGACCACGTGTTCGGTGTCGCAAACATAATGCCCCTCGAAACAACCAAAACAAAAGTGCTCCGGGGTATTCAACACCGAGCGCAACCCGTCAATGCTCAGATACCCGACCGAATCCGCACCGCACAGCTGGCAGATCTGCTCCACGGAGCGCCCCGAGGCCACCAGCTCGCCCGGCTCGGGAAAATCGATGCCGAAGTAGCAGGGATACCGCGTCGGCGGACACGAGATGCGCACGTGCACCTCCTTGGCGCCCGCGCGCCGCAGGACGTCGATGCGCTTCTGGATCGTGTTGCCGCGGATGATCGAGTCGTCCACCAGCACCACGCGCTTCCCTCTGACCACCTCCGGCACCACCGACAGCTTCAGGTCCGCGCTGTTTTTGCGCGACCGCTGGGTCGGCATGATGAAGGTGCGCCCCACGTAATGGTTGCGGATGAAACCCATCTCGAACGGAATGCCGCTCTCGTGCGAATAGCCCAGCGCCGCCAGGACCCCGCTGTCCGGGATCGGCACCACCACATCCGCCTCGACCGGATGCTCCTGCGCCAGCTTGCGCCCGATGCACGAGCGGACCTCGTATACGCTCTGCCCGAACACGTGGCTGTCCGGCCGCGCGAAATAGATGTGTTCGAACACGCACTGCCCGTACCCGCCCGCCGGCACATCCCCGAAACGCAGGCTCTTGATGCCGTTCTCGTCGATTTTCACCAGCTCGCCCGGGTTCACGTCCCGCAGGTACTCCGCGCCGGTCTGCCGCATCGCGCAGGTCTCGCTGGCCACCACATACCCCTTGCCGATCTTGCCGATGGAAAGCGGACGGATGCCCCAGGGGTCACGCGCCGCGTAAATGCAGCCGGGCCGCGCGATCACAAAAGCGAACGAGCCGCACAGTTCGGCCAGCGCGTTGCGGATGCGGTCCCGCTGGCCGAAGAAGGCGGGGTCCGCCAACTGGTGCAGCAGGATCTCGCTGTCCGTCGTGGTCTGGAAAATCGCGCCCTGCTTCTGATAGCGGTCGCGCAGCTCTCCGGCGTTGACGAGGTTGCCGTTGTGCGCGACCGCCCACATGCCGTCGCGGCACTCGCCCAGAAACGGCTGAACGTTCACCGAGCGCGAAGCCCCCGTGGTGGAATACCGCACGTGGCCGATGCCGGTCTTCCCCGGCAGGTGCTCCGTGAAGTCCCCCGTGAACACCTCGCTCACCAGCCCCATCCCCTTGTACAACCGCATGATCTTGCCGTCGCTGACCACCATGCCGGCCCCCTCCTGCCCGCGATGCTGCAGGGCGAAAAGGCCGTTATAGATCGTCATCGCGGCGTTTTCAACGCCGTACACCGCAAACACGCCGCAATGCTCACGCGGCTCGTCCTGCGCCTGGGTGTCGTCACAATTGTCGTCTGCTAAAGTCATAGTCATATCAACCAGCACTCCTCATGCCAAGAAACCGCCCAAAGAACCGGACCGCCGCAGCGCCCCGCCGGCACACCGCTTTCCGCGCCTTTCCACGCGACACAATTGTCGAACGGCTCAAACGAGCCACGCGGAATCGCGCCGAAAACCGGCCAAAGCCCCCGCCCGTGACGACATTTTTGTCGCCACGCGGCGTCAAAAGGGTTTGGCGCGACATTTCTGTAATGCCCCCGGCGGCAGGACTGCCCGCCTCTTTTGCGACGTCGGGAAAAAGCGTATCACAATCTCATAGCGCTTCGCACGTCGATTTTGTATCATGTGTCCCCGTTCTGACTTGGTAGCCCCTTGCGACCCCCGACCCTCGCACCTTGGCACACCCCCTGCTGAAAAATCTGTGGATGGCAAAAGCCCGACCGGAGCCCAAACGATGCCCAAAAGAAACGATCTCTCGAAAATCATGATTATCGGCGCGGGCCCGATTGTTATCGGCCAGGCCTGCGAATTCGACTATTCCGGGGCACAGGCCTGCAAAGCCCTGCGCGAGGAGGGCTACGAGGTGGTGCTGGTCAACAGCAACCCCGCCACCATCATGACGGACCCGGAGTTCGCCGACCGCACCTACATCGAGCCGCTCACGGTCGACATCCTCCACGAGATCATCCGCCGCGAGCGCCCGGACGCCCTCCTGCCCACCCTCGGCGGCCAGACCGCCCTCAACCTCGCCATCAACCTGTCCGACCAGGGCATCCTCGACCGCTACCAGGTCGAGATGATCGGCGCGAACGCCGAGGTGATCCGCCGCGCCGAGGACCGCCAGCTGTTCAAAGACGCGATGATCCAGATCGGCCTCGACGTCCCGCAGAGCGGCACGGCCCACACGCTCAAAGAGGCGTGGGAGATCAAGGAGCGGATCGGCGACTTCCCCATCGTGGTCCGCCCCGCCTTCACCCTCGGCGGCAGCGGCGGCGGCATCGCCTACGACGCGGAACAGTTCGAGGCCATCTGCTCGAACGGCATCAGCCTCAGCCCGGTCAGCGAGATCCTCGTCGAGGAGTCGGTGCTCGGCTGGAAAGAGTTCGAGATGGAGGTCATGCGCGACCGCAAGGACAACGTCTCGATCATCTGCTCGATCGAAAACTTCGACCCCATGGGCATCCACACCGGCGACAGCATCACCGTCGCGCCGGCCATGACCCTGACCGACCGCGAATACCAGCTCCTGCGCGACGCCTCCATCGCCGTCATGCGCGTCATCGGCGTCGAGACCGGCGGCTCGAACGTGCAGTTCGCCATCAATCCCGAGAACGGGCGCCTCGTGGTCATCGAGATGAACCCGCGCGTCAGCCGCTCCTCGGCCCTCGCCTCCAAGGCCACGGGCTTCCCCATCGCGCGCATCGCCGCCAAGCTCGCCATCGGCTACACCCTCGACGAGCTGCGCAACGACATCACCCGCGAGACCCCCGCCTGCTTCGAGCCCGCGCTCGACTACGTGGTCGTCAAGGTGCCGCGCTTCGCCTTCGAGAAGTTCCCCGGCGCCAACACCTCGCTCACCACCTCGATGAAGTCGGTCGGCGAAACCATGGCCATCGGCAAGACCTTCCAGCAGGCGCTCCAGAAAGCCCTGCGCTCGCTCGAGATCGGACGCGGCGGGTTCGGCGCGGACGGCAAGGACATCGAGGTCAGCCGCCACTTCACCGACGAGTCGCTCGAGAACGCCCTGCGCCACGCGGGCCCGATCCGCATCTTCCACATCCACGAGGCCCTGGTCCGCGGCTGGAGCGTCGAGCGCATCCGCGGCATCACCAAGGTCGACCCCTGGTTCCTCAACCAGCTCCACGAGCTGGTCGCCTTCGAGGACGAGATCCGCACCTCCGGCCCGCTCGCCGCGCTGGCCGCCGACCTGCCCCTCTTCCGCCAGACCAAGGAGTTCGGCTACTCCGACCGCCAGATCGCCCACCTCACGCGCTCGACCGAGACGGAGGTCCGCGACGCACGCGCGTCGGTGGGCCTCGCCCCGGTCTACGGCCTGGTCGACACCTGCGCCGCCGAGTTCAAGGCCTTCACCCCCTACTTCTACTCGACCTGGTCCACGACGGCCGACCTCGCCGACCTGCCCGCCCCCGCCAACACCAAGAAGAAGATCATGATCCTCGGCGGCGGCCCCAACCGCATCGGCCAGGGCATCGAGTTCGACTACTGCTGCGTCCACGCCTGCTACGCCCTGCGCGAGGCGGGCTTCGAGACCATCATGGTCAACAGCAACCCCGAGACCGTCTCCACCGACTACGACACCTCGGACAAGCTCTACTTCGAACCGGTGACCCTCGAGGACGTGCTGGCCATCTACCGCCGCGAAGCCTGCGACGGCGTGATCGTCCAGTTCGGCGGGCAGACCCCGCTCAACCTCGCCAAAGCCCTCGCCGCCAACGGCGTCACCATCATCGGCACCTCGCCCGAGAGCATCGAGAAGGCCGAGGACCGCGAGTTCTTCAAGCAGCTCGCGGACAAGGTCGGCGTGCGCCAGCCCGACAACGGCACGGCCCTCGACTACGCGGGTGCGCTGGCCGTGGCCCGCCGCATCGGCTTCCCCGTGCTGGTGCGCCCCTCCTTCGTGCTCGGCGGCCGCGCCATGGCCATCGTCTACGACGAGGAGTCGCTCGCCGATTTCGTGCGGGAGGCCTTCCTGGCCTCCGAGGGGCATCCCGTCCTGATCGACAAGTTCCTCGAGGACGCCATCGAGGTCGACGTGGACTGCATCTCCGACGGCCAGATCCAGGTGCTCGGCGCCATCATGGAGCACGTCGAGAAGGCCGGCATCCACTCCGGCGACAGCGCCTGCAGCATCCCGCCCCGCACCCTCTCCCCGGCGGTCTGCGACGAGATCCGCGCCTACACGCACGCGCTCGCCAAGGAGCTGAACGTCATCGGCCTGATGAACGTGCAGTACGCGGTCCAGAACAACGTGGTCTACATCCTCGAGGTCAACCCGCGCGCCTCGCGCACCGTGCCCTTCGTCAGCAAGGCCATCGGCGTGCCGCTCGCGCGCCTGGCCGCGCTGGTCATGGCCGGCAGCACGCTCAAGGAGCTCGGCTTCACCCAAGAGGTCACCATCCGCCACTACGCCTTCAAGGAGGCGGTGCTGCCCTTCAACCGCTTCCCCGGCTGCGACGCCCTGCTCACCCCGGAGATGCACTCCACCGGCGAGGTCATGGGCATCGACCCCGACCCCGGCATGGCCTACGTCAAGAGCCAGCTCGCCGCCGGCAACCCGCTGCCCGAGTCCGGCAGCGTCTTCCTCAGCGTCGCCGACCACGACAAGGCCGAGACGGTCGCCATGGCCCGCGAGCTGACCGCCCTCGGCTACATCATCTACGCCACGCGCGGCACGGCCTCGGCCCTGCGCGACGCGGGCATCAAGGCGCGCGCGGTCTTCCGCATCTCCGAGGGGCGGCCCAACGCCCTCGACCTGATCCTGGACAACGAGGTGCAGTGGATCGTCAACGTCCCCGCCGGCGCGAAGCCCGCCAAGGACGAGGTGATCATGCGGACCGAGGCCATCCGCCGCGGCCTGCCGATCACCACCACCGTGCGCGGGCTCCAGTCCGCCGTGGACGGCATCAAGCGCCTGCGCACGCTCAAGCGCTGCGAGGTGCTCTCCCTCCAGGAGTACAACCGCAAAGCCAGCCACTCCCACGCGTAAGCCCCCACTCCTCATTCCTAACTCCTAACTCCTCCTTTGTTATGTACAACTGGAAACAGCAGCGCGAAAAAAACGCCTTCCTCGCCCTCGCGGACGGCACGGTCTATCCCGCCTGGTCGTTCGGCGCGCCCGTCGACCGCCTCGGCGAAGTGGTGTTCAACACCGGCACGCCGGGCTACCAGGAGATCCTGACCGACCCCTCGTACGCGGGCCAGATCGTCACCCTCACCGCCCCCGAGATCGGCAACACCGGCTTCAACGCGGCCGACTACGAGTCCGCGCTCATCCACGCCGAAGGGCTGATCGTCCACCGCTACAACGAGCCGAGCAGCTGGCGCTCCGAGGCCTCGCTGGCCGACGCCCTGCAGGTCGCCGGCGTCCCCGCGCTCGCGGGCATCGACACGCGCGCCCTCACCATCCGCCTGCGCAACGCCGGCACGCCCAAAGGCTACCTCTGCGCCACCGGCGCCATCACCGCCGAAGAGGGCGTCCAGCGCGCCCGCGCGTGGGTCGGCCTCGACGGCCAGGACTACGCGCAGAAAGTCTCCACCAAGGAGACCTACGTCTTCGACCCCAACGACACGGTTTCTTCAACCTGGGGCATTCTGGACGAGCCGCTGCCCGCGGCCGAGATCCCGATCGTGGCTTACGACTTCGGCATCAAGGTCAACATCCTGCGCCGCCTGCGCCAGCAGGGCATGCGGGTCACGGTGGTGCCCGCCCAGACCCCCGCGGCCGAGGTGCTCGCGCTGAAGCCCGCCGGCATCTTCCTCTCCAACGGACCGGCCGACCCGGCCGCGCTCGGCTACGCGATCGAGAACATCCGCGCCCTCGTCGGCAAGGCCCCCATGATGGGCATCTGCCTCGGCCACCAGCTCCTCGGCTGGGCCCTGGGCGGACGCACGCGCCGCCTCAAGTTCGGCCACCACGGCTGCAACCAGCCGGTCAAGGAGCTGGCCTCCGGCAAGGTCGAGATCACCTCGCAGAACCACAACTTCATGGTGGACATGGAGTCGCTTGACGCGTCGCTCGTCGAGATCACCCACATCAACCTCAACGACAACACGGTCGAAGGCATGCGCCACCGCCGCGAACCGGTCTTCTCGGTGCAGTACCACCCCGAGGCCGCGCCCGGCCCGCACGACTCGCGCTACCTCTTCAGCCAGTTCAAGAAGCTGATCCTCAGCGCCTAACCCGCGCCGCAGACGACAAAAGGCGACAGGCTTCCCCGCCTGTCGCCTTTTCTTTTGAGTGCGCACGGCTCCGATACGCTATTGGCCAAAAGGCGCCAGCCCGGCACAGTGTCCCTTAAATAGCGGGACATGTTCGCTTTGTTTGTTGGGGTGAGTACGTTCGTAGTACCGCCTTCAGGCGGAATTTCAGGTCAATCCATGCGGCCTGGCTTTCCGCCTAAAGGCGGTACTACAAACCTTACCTCAGGTATTGCCCTTTAGGGACACTCCACGGGCATAAATGTTAGGCGACAGGGCAAACCACCGCCTGCCGTTGCGGGCTGCCTGTCCAATGTTGCGCTCGGCTTTTCACAAGCGACCGTTTGGCTGCGAGTGCGGAATTGCTTCTGGCCGCCGGTTGATGCATGATGTTGCACGGTGAACGCCTTTTCTGAACCGCCCCCCCATCGCGCGCGCTAACGGATGACCTGTATGTCCCGACTGAAACATAATAAATCCGGATTCGCGGCGGACGATCTGGCCTGGAGCCCGAAACGCACCCCTTACCCGCAAACGCACGGGCTGGTGCTGATCGACTCTTCGCCCATCCGCAGGAAAGCGTGCCGTGACTGCGAGCAGGCGCGCGCGCAATACACGTCCGCCACCGCGGAATGGGAGCGCTACCGGACGCGGGACGCCCCGGAGTTCTCCCGCGCGCTCACGCGCTGCGCGGGCCCCCTGCGCGAGGAGCTGAGCGCCATGCTGCCGCAATACCAGAAGCTGGCCTGCCTGCTCGACGAGGTCGCGCGCGAGGTCATGCTCACGGGCGATGACCCGGACGAGTGCCTCGCCCGGATCGAGGCGCGCGCAGAGGAGCCGGACGTTCTTGACTCGGAGGCGGCGCCGGACGCCGAGCCGGACGACGGGGATGCGCACGGGAAGGGCGGCTCCGACGGGCAGGACGATGACGGCGCCTCGGGCGATGATTATGAAGAGCTGCTGCGCCGGATGGCCGGCCAAGCGCCCCAGGGCTCCAAGCCCCGGCCGGAAAACAAGCGCACCTCGCGGCTGAAAGCGCTGTACCGCGAACTGGTGCGCATGTTGCATCCGGACCAGGGCGGCCACATGACCCCCGGACGGATGCGCCTGTGGCATGAGGTTCAGGAGGCCTACCGCAAGGGCGACCTCGCGCGGCTGGAGGTCCTGCATTCGAAGAGCGGGCTGGTGACGGACCTGACCTCCGCGACCACGCCCGTGTCGCGCATCATGTCGATCACCGCCCTGTTCAACAAGTCCCTGCGCGACCTGAAGCGCCAGATGCGCAAGGCCCTCGCCGATCCCGCCTGGGGGTTCTCCTCCCTGCCGGAAAAAGAGCAGAACCGGGCGCTCCGCAAGACCGCGGCCCTGCTCAGGGCGGACGTGACCCTGGTGAAGCATAAGATTCTGGAGCTGGAGGCGCAGCTGGAGGAGATCCGCAATCCCAGCAGACGCGCGCGGCGGGGACGGGGCAGCTCCAAACGCGTGCTGACGGACGACGGGGTGGCCGGGATGTTCGACTGACCGGTCGCGCCCCGGCCCCTTTTCGTGCCCTACCGGCCGACATGACCAATTAATACCACGCTGCTTGTTTCTCACAGAGGCACAGAGCTCACAGAGATTTTGAATACCCTCTGTGCTCTCCGTGACTCTGTGAGAGATGAATTCAGGTTGCTGGCCTGGCCCGCGTTAGAAGCAACTCGCGCATTGTCCGCACCTCACTTTTTTACTACACTCCACCCATGAAATCCTCCCTTGTGTTCGCTCAACTCCTAACTCCTAACTCCTAACTCCTCTCTCTCTCCCATGGACCGTCTCTCCTACCTCATCCGGCGCCTTCTGCTCGTCATCCCCACCTTCCTGGGCATCACGGTCGTCTGCTTCGCGCTCACGCGCCTGCTGCCGGGCGGCCCGGTCGACATCCAGCTCATGAAGATGCGCGGCATCGGGGGCGCGGACAGCCGCGCCTCGGCGGGCGTGGTCCAGGTGACCGAAGAGTACCGCCAGGAGCTGAACAAGCAGTTCGGCTTCGACCGGCCCATCCACGTGCAGTATCTCGACTGGCTGGTCAACAAGCGCATGGGCATGCGCATCCCCTCGTACGACTACCCCAACCGCACCGCGTGGCAGCTCATCTCCTCGCGCATCCCGGTCTCGCTCTGGTTCGGCATCACCAGCTTCGTGCTGAGCTACCTCATCTGCATCCCGCTCGGCATCGCCAAAGCCCTGCGCCACCGCCAGACCTTCGACGCCGTCTCCAGCGTCGTGGTTTTCGCCGGCTACGCCATTCCCGCCTTCGCGCTCGGCATGGTGCTCAAGATGCTTTTCTGCGGCACGGTGGAGGGGCTCGGCGACCTTTTCCCGCTCGGCGGCTTCGAATCGGATTTCGCGGGCTCGGTCTCCCTGGGCGCGCGCGTCGCCGACCGCGCCTGGCACATGGCCCTGCCGGTCGCCTGCTACGTGGCGGGCAACTTCGCCGTGCTCACGCTCATCATGAAGAACTCCCTGCTCGACCAGATCGCCAGCGACTACGTGCGCACCGTGCTCGCCAAGGGCGCCACCCGCAAACGCGCCATCTGGGGCCACGCCTTCCGCAACGCGCTCATCCCCATCGCCACCGGCTTCGGCTCGATCCTCGGCGTGCTCTTCGCGGGCTCCATCATCATCGAGAGCATCTTCGAGATCCCCGGCATGGGGCGCCTGAGCTGGGACGCCCTCACCGGCCGCGACTACTCCGTGTTTCTCGCCCTGCTCGCCCTCACCTCGGTCATGCAGCTCATCGGCAACCTGCTCTCGGACTTCTGCTACCTGCTCATCGACCCGCGCATCCATTTCGGCAAGTCATGAAAATCCGGCCCGCCATACGCCTCTCGCCGCTGACGCGGAAACGCGTGCAGAACTTCCTGCGCATCCGCCGCGCGCGCGGAGCGCTTGTCCTCCTGACCGCGCTCTTCGCCGTCAGCCTCATCTCCGAACTTCTCTGCAACAGCCGCCCGCTCTACCTGCGCGTGGCCGGCCGGCACTATTTCCCCTTTGTGCAGAACCTCACGCAGCAGAGCCTGCTCGGCCCCGGCGCGGACGCCACGCGCGTAAACTACCACGCCTTCGCCGCGTCCGCCGCCTTCGCCGCGGACCCGCGCAACCGCGTGCTCTGGGCCCCCGTGCCCTACAGTCCCGGCGACGTGGTCGACGCCGCCGACCTGCGCGCGTACCGCACCGTCAAAGTCTCGGTCATTCCTGAAACCCACGCGGGCCGCCTCAACCTGCTGCCCGACCAGACGGTCGCCCTGCCCGTGAGCTGCGAGCCCTTCTTCCCCGGCGCCGCGCGGATCGCGGGCCAGCGTCTCGACGCGCACTGGCGGCTGCCCGAGGAGCTGAAAGCCGCGCTCGCCGAGCGCTTCGCGGGCCGCGCCGCGCCCGCGCAGAGCTTCACCCTCACGCGCCGCTCCCCAGCCGGCGCGGACGCGCGCGTCAGCCTGCCCGAAACGCCGGCGCGCCCCGCCCCGCCCGCCTCGGTGCGCCTGATGTTCCGCCAGACCGAACCGCCCGACCTGCCGGTCCAGCTGAGTTTCCGCCGCGCCGCGGACGGCCAGGTCTATCCGGTCACCGGTCGCGCGTGGGGCAAAATCCCGGCCGCGCACCAGCCTGACATCCTGAAGCTGGCGGCCGAAGGTTTCTCCGGCACCGCACCCGCAGCGGCGATCGCATGGAAAGAGCGCCACGCCGCGGTCGCCTGCGCCCTCAGCGAGATCGCCTGGCCCTACCCGCCCGTCAGAGGCCACTGGATGGGCATCGACGCCGCCGGCCGCGACGTGCTCGCCCGCGTGCTCTACGGCATGCGCATCGCCATGGTCTTCGGCCTGCTGCTGGTGGTGTGGGCCATGGCCTTCGGCCTGGTGATCGGCGCGGTGCAGGGCTACTTCGGCGGCTGGGTGGACATCACCGGCCAGCGCATCACGGAGGTCTGGAGCGCCTTGCCGTTCCTCTACGTCATGATCCTGATCGGCTCGGTGCTCGGCCGCAGCTTCCTGCTGCTGCTCATCTGCTACAGCCTCTTCAACTGGATCGGCATCTCCTACTACATGCGCGCCGAGTTCCTGCGCCTGCGCCAACACACCTTCGTGGAGGCCGCGCGCTGCCAAGGGCTCTCCGCCGCGCGCATCATCTTCAGCCACATCCTGCCCAACGCCCTCACCCCGCTCATCACCCTCTTCCCCTTCAGCTTCATCGGCGCCATCGGCTCGCTGGCCGCGCTGGACTTCCTCGGCTTCGGCCTGCCGCCGCTCACCCCGAGCTGGGGCGAGCTCCTCCAGCAGGCGCAGATGTTCCGCTGGGCCTGGTGGCTCATCCTCTTCCCCTCGCTCGCGCTTTTCGCGGTGATGCTCCTGTCCGTCCTGATCGGCGAAGGGCTGCGCGACGCCTTCGACCCGCGCCAGCAGACCAAGATGGAGTAACCGTGAAGACAGGAACAGCCAGAAAGAACGTTCAACATCCAACATTGAACGCTCAACGTTCAAAGAAACTTCGCAGCCCCGTGCGCGTTGAGCGTTTTCCCTCTCCACTCGTGCACGAACGCACTAATGAACTAACGCACTAATGAACTAACGAACTTTCCCCTCCCATGCTCTTAGAAATCACAGATCTCCACATCCGGTTCGAGACGGACGGCGCGACCGTCCCGGCCGTGGACGGCGTCTCGCTCACGCTGGACCGCGGCCAGGTGCTCGGGCTCGTGGGCGAGTCGGGCAGCGGCAAAACCGTTACCGCCATGAGCATCCCGCGCCTGCTGCCCATGCCGCCCGCCCGCATCACGCGGGGCCGCGTGCTCTTCGACGGGCAGAACCTGCTCGACATGCCCCTGCCCGAGCTGCGCAAGCTCCGCGGCGCAAAGATCGGCGTGGTCTTCCAGGACGCCATGACCTCGCTCTCGCCGCTGCACCGCATCGGGCCCCAGCTCGAGGAGGTGATCCGCCTCCACGGCAAAGTCTCCGCGTCCGCCGCCCGCGCGACCGCCCGGGAATGGCTCGGCCGCGTCGGCATCCCCGACCCCGCCCAGCGCGCCAGGGCCTACCCGCACGAGCTCTCCGGCGGCATGCAGCAGCGCGTCATGATCGCCATGGCGCTCATCCTCGAGCCCGACCTGATCATCGCCGACGAGCCCACCACCGCGCTGGACGTCACCATCCAGGCGCAGGTGCTCTGCCTCATGCGCAAGCTCCACCGCCAGAACTCCGGGATGCTGCTGATCACGCACGACATGGCCGTGGTCTCGCAGATGGCCACTCGCATCGCCGTGATGTACGCGGGCCAGATCGTCGAGCAGGCCGAGGCCGCCGCCTTCTTCGCCAAGCCGCTCCACCCCTACTCGATCGCCCTGCTCGAAGCCATGCCCTCCGCCGCCACGCGCGGCCAGCGGCTCAAGGCCATCCCCGGGCAGGTGCCCTCCGCCGGCAACTTTCCGTCCGGCTGCCGCTTCCACGACCGCTGCCCCGTCGCCCGCCCCGACTGCGCCCTGAACCCGCCCGCCCTGCTTCCCTTCGGCGACCGCCTCGCCCGCTGCCCCTATGCGATCCCGTAACGTTGAGCGTTCGATGTTCGATGTTCAGCGTTCGATGTTCGATGTTCAGCGTTCGATGTTCTGTCCCGTCCGGCCGCGGAACTCCTGTCACGCGTATTCGCAAGGCTCAACAGGTGGCGCGGGCTCTCCGAGAGCGCTCCGCGCGGCAAGGGTCAGGTAGGGCGTGCGCTCCGCGCCGCCGCTGACCGCTCAATGCCGGCGGCACGGAAGGCTTCGTTGCAAGGAGCACCTGTTGCCTGGACGCCTAGCGCGTGTGCTCTGGGCCGGCTGAAGCCGGGACAACATACTTAGAATGGACAGGCCATGGGCTCCAGTATGTTGTACCGGCTTCAGCCGGCGGTTCGACATTGCAGCGTTGCCGGCTGAAGCCGGGACAACGTACCTTGGCCGAACCGGCCTTCGGCGTCCGTATGTTGTACCGGCTTCAGCCGGCCCCGGTCAATGCTCTCGACACGTGCACCTCCCCTCGCCTTCGCGTGAGCCTCTTTGCCATGCACTCCTCTGCTATACAACATCCGAAGAGCAACTCCGTGTTTGTCAGTCCGCCGCCGGAAATGCTACTCTTCCGGCATGATCTTCCGCTTCAGACTGGCTGCGCTCGTCCTCGCCGCCTTTGCCATCGCCGTCTTCGCGCAGGAGCCCGCCCCGGTCCCGCGCGAGCGCTGCCTGCCGGATCTCGTCAAACGCGCGGACGACACCTGCCGCAAGCTTGCCAAGCCCAAAGCCGCGTACGGCTGCCGCGAACTCTTCACCTCCATGCTGGCCTACGGCGAGGTGCGCACCAATGTCACGCGCATCGCGGAACTCCTGACTTTCGCAGAGAAGATGCAGGACCGTGACCCCAGCCACCGCGGCTACGGCAACTTCCGCTGGTACTCGCGCGACACCGAAGTCATGGACTACAACGCCGCGGACTTCTGCATGCAGCACGGCGCGCTCCTCTGGCGCTTCCACCGCGAGGCGCTCGACGCCGCCACGCGCGACCGCCTGCTCAGGCTGCTCACCCTCGGACTCCAAGGCCTCGTCAACCACCGGCCGCGCACCACCTACACCAACATCGCGCTGCTCAACGCCTCCGACCTGATCCTGCTGGGCGAAACGCTCGGCGACGCGCGCGCCGTATCCGAGGGCGAGCGCCGCCTCGACCTCTTCCTCAAGACACTCTGGGAGGAAGGCACGCACGAGTATGTCAGCCCCACCTACTACGGCGTGGACGTCGAGTCCATGATGCTGCTGGAGGCGCTCGCCCAGAAAGAGGAGACCCGCGCCGTGGCGCGCACGCTCCTCACCTTCTTCTGGCACGACATCGCTTTCAACTGGTTCGCGCCCGGCCAGCGCCTCGCCGGCGCGCACAGCCGCACGTACGACTACGTGTACGGCTGTGGCGAACTCGACCAGGCCATGACCGCCTGCGGCTGGCTGCCGACACCTGACAAGCACACCTTCACCTCCTTCACCCCGCTCTACGCCCGCTGGCAGCCGCCCCGCGAGCTGTGGCAGCTCTGCACCTCGCGCTATCCCCGCCTGGTCGAGCAGACCTGGGGCGCGGAGCCCCTCCGCAGCCGCACCCACTATGTTTGCCAAGACGTGACGCTCAGCACCGCGTGGAAGTCCTATTCCGGCGGACGCATGGACATCACCCTCTCCGCGGACCTGCCGGGCACGCGCGAAGAGCGCCTGCCGCGCCTCTCGTTCATACCGGACGGGCGCCGCGATCCCTACGGCAAAAAGGCCGTGTTCGACGGCAAGACCCACGCCAAGGCCTTCCACCTCGACCCCTGGTGGGCGGGCGTGCAGGACCGGGCGGACGCGCTGGGCGTCGCCGTCTACCGCGACTCCGACTTCAAGGACGCCACCGGCACGCTCGACTCGCACCTGCTCTTCCGCAGGAAGCTCGACGCCCTCTGGATCAACGAAAAGCGGATCGCCTTCAAGGACGGGCAAGCTTCCACAAACTCCGTGCCGGCCGGCGCGTCCGTTTTTCTGCGCCAAGGCACAGCCGTGATCGGCATCCGCGTGCCGTGGACGCGCGGTCAGGACGGCAAGGTCTGCCCGGTCAGCATCGTGGACGACAACAACGCGTTCGGCGCGGCGCGGCTGACCGTCGCGCACGCCTGGAACGACCCGTCGAATCACACCGCGCGCGTCCAGGCGGGCGCAGCCTTCTGGCTGCGCGTCGGCAGCGGCATCGCGAGCGACGACGCGTTCGCCGCCTTCCGAAAGGCGTTCGACGCCGCACCTTCCGAAGTCGCCGTCACGCCGGACAGCCTCCGCATTCAGGTCGCGGGACTGACCCGCCCCCTCTCGGTCACCGCCCTGGCCCCCTTCACCGGAAACCCCGTCACCACGCCCGCCCCGCCACGCACCGTGCTCGGCCTCGACGGCCAGGATCTCGGCCGCACCGTGCTCGAGACCAGCCCCGTGATCCAGACCTACCTGAAAACCCGCCGGCAGGCCCTCCCCGTCGCGGTGAGCCTCGGCCGGCCGACCGTGTGGGAGGCGGAGCAGGCGAGCTTCACCGTGCCGTACGAGGCCGCCACCAACGACGTGACGGCCGCCGGGGGCGCGTACCTCTGGGTGCCGGAAATCGACGGGCAGAACAGCGGCGGCAGCGGCCGCGCGACCTACTCGCTCAACGTGGCGTTCGCTGGGAACTACACGCTCTCCGGACGCGTGCTGACCGCCACGCCCGACGACGACTCCTTCTTTCTCTCCATCCGCTCCGAGGACGGAAAAGAACGGCTGCCGGAAACGGCTTGGTCGCCCGGCGTGCACACCAACTGGGCCTGGTGCGACCTCACCCTGCCCGGCAAGCACGGCCCCGCCGCCCTCGCCTTGCCGCAGGGGCGAGTGACCCTCACCCTGCGGCCGCGCGAGGCCGGCGCCAAGCTCGACCAGCTGCGTCTCACCCTGCAGCCGAAGTGACGCAGGTGAAGTGGCACGCCCATCCTTGGGCGTGCGCCAGCGTCATTCAAATACCGAGAAATGAATGTGCTCGTTGTTACCCATACAGTGACGCGACCAGGCCTGCCACAATGACGAGAGCAAGCAGTCCCAGGATGGTCAGCGGTGCGGCCACCATCCACTTGATCCCGCGCTCGCGCGCCGCGCCGTCGCCGCGCCGGCACACACAGACAAAGGCGATGCCCGCCAGCTGCGCCAGCACGGCCAGCGCCAACAGCATCCCTCGATATTCAGTCCCCTCCCAAAAGGCGCTTCCCATTATCGCGCAAAGCCAGAGGGTCACCGCCGCACAGTGAAACAGGCCGAGACCGACAGCATAGGCTGAGAGGCAGGGCTTCACGCGCTGGCGATACCTGCGCGCGCCGCACAACCCGGCGATTAAGAGATAAACGACCGCGACGCAGGCTCCCACGGGCAAGGCCATGCTCGCCACGGCGGCCAGAGCGCGCCTCAAACGTTTCAGGCGGTCGCCGGACAGCCGGGCCACCCGCGCTGCGCCATCGGCGTACGCCCGCCCTCCGGGCACGACCGCACGCGTGGGCGTCAGATACGTCAGCGGCCTGGCGGCCGGCTTACCGTCCTTGTCGACCGTGGCATCGAAGGTCTGCTTGCAATAAACAATGCCGTAGGACATGTACTTGGCTCGGGCTTTGAAAATTGCGCCGCCCTTGCGGATCATCACAAAACCCTTGTTGCCAAATGGCGTCTCCCATTCCGGATCAAAACGCAGCGACTTGTTCCAGTCGGGCCCCGTGATTTTTTCCGCCAGCGATGAGGCGTCGACATTCCGCGTAACGAGCACCGGAACAACGTCCTCCATCTCATCGCGGACATTCATCGCGACGGTCCACATGTTATTTTCCGGCGTCAGTCTCCCGTTTGAGCACGCCGCCACCCCTGCACCCGCCAGCTTAGAGTAGCCGAACCCGGCCACGAACGGGTTCCACCGTTCCGTGCCCAGGTTCTTCCCGTCGAGCAGAGCATTGAAATAGTCGGTGCTGTTGCTGAAAATAACGGAGGCGATGTCGTCAACCGCGTTTGTTGGCGGGATGCCCTCCGACGGCCAGACGGACGGCAGTCCCAAAGGCTCGCGCTCCATGTTGGCTCCCATGATGGACACGTAAATGTCGCGCCCGCGGCAGCCCACCGCACACACGTTCGCGCTCCACACGCCGCACGACATGGCCGGTATGAGCGCCAGCACCAGCAGCATCACGGCCACGGTCATCGCCGCCAGGCCGATCACGTTGAAGCCGAATCGGGAGCGCGTACACATATCTGCATGCCCTTCGTAAGTGACTGGAACCAGTATGCCGTATGACAGGCAGCGTAGCAAGAGCCAGCCATACTAATGATGACTGAGCAAGAGTGCAGAATCGCAGGGCATATTGCATAGGGCGGCAACGTTTGCAGTGACGTCGTGAGGCGTTTCTCAGACGCTGAGATGATGCCCTTATTGACTGCGCGGGCCAGACCGCGCTATGCATGGCAGGGACCTGGCCCTGCCGCACAGCGAGACGGTCAGGCCGCGTCTATGGAAAGCGCCCGGAGTCGGGCGCACGCAATAGGGGCGCAACTGCGAAGCGGTGTCATTTTGGGAGTGCGGTGACAACCAACGGGCGGCACCGCTTTTCGGAGGCTTACTCAAAAGCGGCGTCGCGCGGGATACCGCTTTCCGCACGCACTCCAAGACCGCAGACACACACCGGCACGCCTCCCCTTGACCGCCGTGAGGTGCTGTGGTATAAATAAAACATACGTATGAATGAGAAAACACACAGACGGCCGGTCAAGGGCTCGGCCGCGACGCGCGAGCGGTTGCTCGACGCCGCCGAAGGGCTCTTCGCGGACAACGGCTACAACGCGGTTTCCATGCGCGACATCGCCAAGCACGCCAAGGTCAACCTGGCGGCCGCCGGCTACCACTTCGGCTCCAAAGAGAATCTTTTCACCGAATCGCTGATGCGCCAGCTGCGGCCGCTGAACCAGCGCCGGCTGGCGGCGCTGGCCGAACTCGAAACCCGGAAGCGTGCCCCGGCGCTCGCGGAGATCCTGGACACCTTCGCGCGCGTGATGATCGAGCAGGCCGTGAACGACCAGGAATCGGGCCGCAGGCTCCACCGCGCGCTCAGCCGGATTTTCGCCGAGTCGGATGAGATCGCCCATGCGGTTTTCCGCAAGGAGATGCTGCCCGCCGCCATGGATTTCCTCGCGGCCATCCGCCGCGCCTGCCCCACGCTGCCCGTCCCGCTGGCGGGCATGGGGCTCGCCCTCTACGCCGGCTGCGTGATCCACACGCTGCGCTGGGCCGTCAGCCCGCCCTTTCCCGAGTTGCGGGGCGATGTCCAGCCTGACGTCGGGACGCTGATGAGCTCGCTGGTCGCTTTCGGCACGGCGGGCTTCAAGCGGCTCGCCTCTGAAGAGAAGCGGAAGTCGAAAGGACGCGCGCCATGATCCGCATCGCGCTCAAAATGCTCTTCGGCGACCGCGCCAAGTACCTGATGCTGATCAGCGGCATCACCTTCTCCACGCTGCTGATGACACAGGGCATGTCGCTTTTCTGCGGCCTGATGACGTGGACGTTTTCAACCGTGCGCAACGTGCGCGTGCCGATCTGGGTCGCTGACCCGGAAGTCGAACAGTGCAACGACAACAAGCCGATGCGCGACACCGACACGACCCGCGTGCGCTCGGTTGACGGCGTGGCCTGGGCCGTCCCTCTCTTCCAGAATTTATCGATGGCCAGCCTGCCGGACGGCACCTCGAAAATGATCACGCTCATCGGCCTGGACAACAACACCCTGATAGGCGCTCCTGACAAAATCATCGCGGGCCGCCTCGAGGACCTGCGCATGCCCAACACCGTCATCCTCGACGACTTCGGCGTTCAGCGGCTCAGCGCGGACCGCAAGCACCCCATCGGCGTGGGCGATGTGTTCGAGATCAACGACCACGAGGCGCGCATCGTGGCGATCTGCGAGACGCACCGCTCCTTCACCGGCGGGCCGTACGTCTTCACCACCTATGACCGCGCGATCCAGTACGCGCCCAACCAGCGCAAGATGCTGAGTTTCGTTTTAGTTTCACCGCAGGCGGGCGTGTCCGCTGAAGAGCTCGTGGCACGCATCAAAGCCCAGACCGGACTGGCGGCGTTCACGCACAACGCCTTCGCGTGGTCGACGATCATGTGGTACATGCGCAACACCGGCATTCCGATCAATGTCGGCACGATCGTCATCATCGGCTTCATCATCGGCGCGGCCGTATCCGGCCAGACCTTTTACTCCTTCGTACTGGAGAACACGCGCCATTTTGCGGCGCTGCGCGCCATGGGCGCCAGCAGCGGGGAGCTTTGCGCCATGCTGTTGGCGCAGGCGGTCATGGTCGGCTTCATCGGCTATGGCACGGGGCTCGGCCTGGTGTCCCTCCTCGGCAGCGGCCTGCTGAAACTGGGCAAAGTGCCCTTCCTGCTTCTGTGGCAGACCACCGCGATCGTGGGGCTGGCCGTCATGGTGATCGTCGGCATCTCGGCGGCGCTCGGCATCGCCCGCATCGTACGCCTGGAGCCGGCTATCGTCTTTCGGTAAGAGGATCACACCATGTCAAACGAGGGCATACGCATACAGGCCGTGGACAAGAGCTTCGGACGGGGTGAAGCCCGGACCGTCGTGCTCAAGCAGACCACCTTTTCGGCCGCGACCGGGCGCCTGACCATGCTGGTCGGGCCCTCGGGCTGCGGCAAAACGACGCTGCTCAGCATCATTGCGGGGACCCTGCTCGCGGACGGCGGCGAGATCGAAGTGCTCGGCGAGCGCCTGGACCGGATGAAGAGCAACGCGGTCGCAAAGTTCCGCGCGAGGAACCTCGGCTTCATCTTCCAGCAGTTCAACCTGATCCCGACCCTGACCGCGCTCGAAAACGTCAGCGTCCCGCTCGTCATCCAGGGGCACCCCCACCATTACGCCGAAACCAAGGCGCGCGAAGCCTTGGACTGGGTTGACCTCGCGGACCACGCGCAGTTCCGTCCCACCAAGATGTCCGGCGGCCAAATGCAGCGCGTCGCCATCGCGCGGGCCTTGGTGCATGACCCGCGGGTGATCCTCTGCGATGAGCCGACCTCCTCGCTCGACAGCGAGAACGGCCTGCAGGTGATGGCGCTGCTGCGCAAAGCCGCCGAGCAACGGGACCGTCTGGTGCTGGTGGTGACTCACGACAGCCGCACCTACGGGTTTGCCGACCGGATGGCCGAGATGGAAGACGGCCGCATTTTACGCGTACTAGAAACCCAGGAGGAGATCCGCGCCCACCACCCCTTGGGCGAGTGACCGCATCCCGCCACCCCTGCGCCAGGCTGCGCAGGGGTCACCTGCATGTGGCGCGCCCGTCCAGAGGCGGCATACGCGACCGCGAATCGCCGCAACAGACTTCACCAGGAGAATCACCATGAGCATCCTCTTCACACGCTTGAGCTTTTACATCGCCCTCGCGGGCCTGCTGTTCGCGGGAAGCCTGGTCCTGCGCCTCTCCGCGCAAGACCCGGTGCCGCAACCGCCGTACGCTCCTCCTCTCAATCCCTACGCGCACGCGGTGGCCGCGGCGGGCCTGGTCGAAGCGCAAGGCGAAAACATCGCCTTGGGCGTGCCGGTCGCCGGCCTGGTCACCGCGGTCTATGCCCGGGTCTGGGACATCGTGGTGCAGGGCCAGCCGCTGCTGCAGCTTGACGACCGCGAGCTTCAGGCGTCCCTCATCGGCCAGCGCGCGGCCGTGAAAGTCGCGGAGGTCACGGCGGAGCGTCTGCGCGGCCAGCTCGCGCGTCTGGAAAAGGTGGCCGACAGCCGGGCCATCACGCGCGAGGAGCTGGACACGCGGCGCAGCGACGTGCAGATCGCCGAGGCGCAGCTTGACGCCGCGCGCGCGGCGGTCGCGCAGACCGAGGCGCTGGTGGCGCGGCTGACCGTGCGCGCCCCGCGCGCCGCCACGGTCCTGCAGGTGAACACCCGCGCCGGCGAATTCGTGATCCCGGGAGCAGCCCGCGCGCCGATGGTCCTGGGCGACTTGACTTATCTCCAAATCCGCGCGGACGTCGACGAACAGGTCGCTCCCCGCGTCAAGCCGGGCATGACGGCCATCGGCTACTTGAAAGGCGACACGAAGCGCCCCATCAAACTGGAGTTCGTGCGCATCGAGCCGTTCGTGATCCCCAAGACCTCGCTGACCGGAAGCAGTGTGGAACGTGTGGACACGCGCGTCCTGCAGATCATCTACCGCTTCCCGCGCTCGGAAACGAATCCGATCTACGTCGGTCAACAGCTTGACCTGTATCTGGAGGAGTGACCCATGCGCCGCACCCTTTCCTTACTCACGCTCCCCCTGCTGCTGGCCGGCTGCTCCACCCCGCCGCCGGAGCCGCTGCGCACGCCGCTGCCGACAGCCGAAACGAACGCCGCCGAAACTGTCGCGCGGCCCCTGCCCGCGGCCTGGTGGACCGCCTTCCGCGACCCGGAGCTGGACCGCCTGGTCGCGCAGGCGCGCGCGGACAACCGGGACCTGTGGCAGGCCGCGGCCCGTCTTGACGCGGCGCAGGCGCGGGCCAAAATCGCCGGAGCGGACGCGGCCCTCCAGGTCACCGGATCTGGCGGCGCCGGCCGACAACGGAGCTCGGAGAACACAGGCGTGCCGGTGTTCAAGAACCCGCAGAGCCAGTTCAGCGCCGGCCTGCGCTTCGCCTATGAGGTGGACCTGTGGGGGCGCATCCGGGCCTCTCGCGAGGCCGCGCGCCAGGAAGTCGAGCTGACCGCAGCGGAGCGCGCGGCGGCCGAGATCACCCTGATCGCCGAAGTCTCCAAACAGCACCTGGGCCGACTCGCGATCCGGCGCGAGGCCGCCGATCTTGAAAAACAGATCGCCCGCTTCGCCGAGACCGAGGCGATCCAGGCCGTCAGGACAGATGCGGGCTTTGCCACGGAATTGGATCTGCAGCGCGTACGCATCGAGAAGGGGACGCGCGAGTTTGAGCTCTCGCAGCTGCGTGAGCGTGAACAGCTGCTGGCGAACTCCCTCGCGCAGCTCTGCGGACACGGCCCGGAATCCGCGGCCACGAATCCCGTCCCCGGCGAGGCGGTCACGCCGGAGGTTCCCGCCACGCTCTCGCTGGCCCTGCTCGAGGGCCGGCCCGACGTGGCGGCGAAGCGGGCCGGCTGGGAGGCCTCCTTCCAGCGCGTGCAGGCCGCGCGCGCGGACTTCTATCCCGCGCTCCGCCTGAGCGGCACGATCGGCTACGAGGCGGACCGGACCCGCGACCTGCTGGACTGGCAGAGCCGGCTGTGGTCGCTGGTCGCGGGAGTGACGGCCCCTGTCTTTGACGGAGGCCGCCTGAAGGGCGCTCTGGCCCTCGAGCGTGCTCACCTGCGCGAGGCCGCCGCCGCGTACGAGGCCGCGGTGCTCACCGCCTACCGCGAGGTGGCGGACGCCCTCAACACGCTGCGTGCTGTCGCCGATCAGCAGGGGGCCGCCGAACGCGTGCGCGACGCCTCACAGCGGGCCCTCGCCCTGTCGCGCGAACGTTATGAAAAAGGTTTCGTCACCTACCTCGAGGTTGTGGAAAGCGACCGTTCGCTGCTGGCCGCGCAGCGGACGTTGATCATCTTACAGGCGCGCAGCCAAACCGCGACGATTGACCTGATCCGCGCGCTGGGGCTGCCCTGACGGCCACAGGGTGCGATTCAGTTTCGTTGAAACTGAGTCGCACCAAGGAGAATTTAGGAGTTGGGATTGAGGAGCTGGAAGCGGACAAAACCTTGAGAACAGGGCGTTAGGCAAGGAGGAAACCTTCCGCGAAGAACCGTTGCTTGGAGCCATGCGCGTGCCTTCATTTTGAAGACACGAACACGGGCTCGCGTGCATCGCGCGAACGCGTTCACTTTCAGGGCATTGCAGCTCCTAACTCCTAAATCCTAACGCCTCCCCTCGGGTGTGGATTCAGCCCAGTTGAATCACACCCGCGGCCATATTGCACTTGACTTTGAGCCCTGTCCGGTTTAAAAAAGGCACATTCTAACACTGGAGATTTCTATGACTTCAAGACGCTCGTTTTTCAAGCAGGCCGGCCTCGGGCTGGCCGCGGCCGCCGGCGCTCCCGCCCTCCTTGCCGTGACGGCCCGCGCGCAGCAGGCCGAAGCGGTAACCGGCAACGCGCAGGACACTTTCCACGTCGCGGTCGCGGGTTACTCCTTCAACAAGTTCAAGCTCGACCCGTCGCTCGAGATGCTCAAGAAGGTCGATGTCCACTACCTGTGCATCAAGGATTTCCACCTGCCGCTCAAGAGCACGGACGAGGAGATCGCCGCGTTCCATGAGAAGTGCAAAAGTTTCGGCGTCACCGGCTACGGCGTCGGCCCCATCTACATGGGCAGCGAGCAAGAGGTCAGCGACGCCTTCGCCTACGCCAAGCGCGTCGGCGTCAAGGTCCTGGTCGGCGTGCCGTTCAAGATGGTCGAGAAGAAGCGCACGGCCGCGCCTGAGCTGCTCAAGCTGATCAACGCCAAGGTGCAGGAGTACGACATCAAGTACGCCATCCACAATCACGGTCCGGACATGCCGGAGCTTTTCCCGAACGCCGAGAGCGCCATCGAGATGATCAAGGACCTGGACAAGCGGGTCGGCCTCTGCCTGGACATCGGCCACCAGTTCCGCGACGGCAAGGACCCGGTCAAGGCCATCCTCGATTTCGCCGACCGCATCCACGACATGCACATCAAGAACGTGACGGAAGCCACCAAGAAGGGCCACGGCATCGAGCTGCCGCGCGGCGCCATCGACTTCCCGGCCGTCGTGCGCGCGCTCCGCAAGGTCAAGTACAGCGGCATGTGCAGCCTGGAGTACGAGAAGGACATGGCCGATCCGCTGCTGGGCATCGCCGAATCGATCGGCTATTTCCGCGGCGTCATGGACGCCACGCGCTAGGCGCGGCCATCCTGCGATCTGAAAAAGAAGAGCCCGCGCGACCGTCGTCGCGCGGGCTCTTTTTGTAAACACGCGGCATCGGCCGCGCCTACACTTTTCAGAAGGAGGCGGAGAGGTTCACGCCGCCCCACAGCAGGTCCTGGTGATCCACGTTGTCGCGGGCGTCACCGTCGACCACCGACATCCACGCCAGGCGAGGGCCCACGGAAATATGGTCCGTGATCGCATACGAGGCGAAGAGCGCCGCGTTGAAATCCATCAGCCCGGCCGAGTCCGTGCCCACGTAGTTCATGTATCCGTCGCTGCCCGCGCCGAGGGAGACCTCAGAGCCAACCGAGACCTGGTCCGAAACCTTAACGATCTTGTTGAGCCCGAAGTTGGCGTACGCGCCGTCCATGACGGCGTAATCGTAGTACACCTTCACGAACGGGTTCACGATGTCGTTGTTGTACTGCGCGGTGACGTACACCTCACGTGTGCTCTCGCCATAGGCCGAGTCGGTCACGCTCGGGAAGGTGTACCAGATGTGACCGGCCGACAGCGACACCGGCCCGACATCGATCGCGTAGCTCGCGGTGTAGTCGACCTCGTTGATGCCGCCGAACTTCGTGTGGTTGTTGTGGTCCGTCATGTCAAAGTTGGCCCACACGTTCCCCGACAAGGTCCCGTATCCGTCCGTTTTGTACGAGACCGTTCCGCCCGGCTGATAGACGGGGCGGTCGACCGGCACCGTGCCGCGCCAGACATACGCCGAATACACATCCATCGTCGCGGCGAGCGAGAAAGCCGAGGGCGTCTCTGCTTTAACGGCCTCGGCCGGAGCGGCCGCAGGCGCAGCCGTCCCCGCCGTCCCCTGAGCCGACACAACCGAGGCGACAGCCACCATCATCACAGCCAACAATAACAGTTTTTTCACTTTCTTCTCCTTTGCGTTAACTGCCTACTTATGCGGCAGGTGTTTTCTAATAAGCACGCGGTGTGCCAACCCGCCAAAATGCCCGGACGACAGGCGCCCGCACATAAAAACACTCCGTTTCACGCTGAAACAACATACCTATGAAGCCGGAACGGAGCAAGCCTTCATTTTTGTCACATGCCAGCAGCGGCAGGTGCACGACAAAATTGTCACCCATGGCCTGGCGGCGGGCCGGCGCTGCCGCCCGCCGATGCGGCGTGCGGATTTCGTACCTGATTTTCCTGCGGATTTACAAGACACGGAAAATAACATGGCGTATACTCTGGCCTCAATAAAGGGGGATTATGATGCCAACCTGTTCCGTCGGGCGCCGCGGGTTTCTGCTCCGCGCCGCCGCCTTTTCCGCTTTCCCGCTGGCCAGCCGCGCGCGCGCGGAAGCGGCCCGCCCTTCGAATGCCGTCGCGCTGGCCTTCGTCGGCGCGGGCAACCGCGCCACGCAGCTGCTCCCGGTCTTCCTGCACCTCAACGAGGTGCGCCTGCTCGCCGTGTGCGACGTCAACCGCGAGCGCCGCGAGCGCGCCAAGGCCACGGTGGACGCCTTTTACGGCAACGCCGACTGCGCCGCCTTCCGGGACGTCCGCGAGCTCCTCGCCCGCCCCGACATCGACGCGCTCTACATCGCCGCCGGCGACCGCTGGCATGCCCGGCTCGCCATCCTCGCCATGCAGGCCGGCAAAGACGTCTACTGCGAAAAGCCCATCTCCCTCTCCATGCGCGAAGGCGAGGCGGTCACGGAAGCCGCCCACCGCTACCAGCGCATCTATCAGGGCGGCGTGCAGCGCCGCAACGTGGGCAACTTCGTCTCCGCCATGGCCCTCGCCAAGAGCGGGCGCCTCGGGCGCCTCCACACGCTCCACGCGGGCATGGCCGCCATGGGCCACTCCGCCGCCAACCATTTCCTGCCCGAAGAAGCGGCGCCCGACCCCGCCGTGCTGGACTGGGACACCTGGCTCGGCCCCGCGCCGTGGCGCCCGTTCAACGCCGCCTACCTGCGCGCCTGGCACGGCGAATACGACTTCCACGGCGACCTCACCGAGTGGGGCAGCCACACCGTCGACCTCTGCCAGCTCACCCTCGGGCGCGAGCATACCGCTCCCGTGCGCTACACGCCCGAAGCCGACGGAACGCTCACCGCCCGTTACGCCGACGGCGTGAAAATCGTCATGCGCCAAAAAGGCTTCCGCAACTCCTGCGCGGTCCGCTTCGAGGGCGACGAGGGCTGGGTCGAGACCGACGACTCCGGCGCCGTCTACGCCTCCGCCCCCACCCTGCTCGAAACGCGCAAGGTCCAGACGGAAGACTGGATGCGGCCCGTCGCCCATCCCGCGGAGTTCATCGCCTGCGTCAAATCGCGCCAGACGACCTCCGCGCCGCCGGACTCGCTCCACTTCTCGCACGTCTGCTGCCACGCGGCCACCATCGCCTTCCACCTCGGGCGCGAACTGACCTTCGACCCCGCCGCCCTGGCCTTTGCCAAGGACGCCGAGGCCAACCGGCTCATCAGCCGCTCTAGCCGCGCGCCCTGGCGCCTTTAAAGTCACTTTGTTAAAAAAGGATCCGCACATGTCCTCTTCGCTATTCATGCATCCTTGCCGATTGCCGATTGCCGATTGCCGACTCCTCGCCGCCCTCTGTCTTCTGGCCTCCGCCCTCGGGTCCACCCTCCTCGCCGATGAGACCGCGCTCATCCGGGCCCTCGCCGCCGGTTCGGCGGCCGAGAAGGACGCGGCCCGCCAGACGCTGCTCGCCACCGCCACGCCCGCCGCCGTCCCGCCGCTCGCCGCCCAGCTCGCCGCGCCCGAGACCTTCGACAACGCCTGCTTCCTGCTGGAGGCGCTGCGCCTCCCCGCGGCCGACGCCGCCCTGCGCGCCGCCCTCCTCGCCACCACCGGACGCGAGCAGGCGGGCCTGCTCGACGCCCTGGCGCGCCGCGGCGACGCCGCCGCGGAAAAGCCGG
>JAHFSX010000071.1 GCA_023269675.1 Verrucomicrobiota bacterium | reverse complement strand
CTAGGGGCGCTGCGTCAGCCCTCCCGGAAAGCCCTTCGGGCTCTCCGGGTCCCGGGGCTTCCTCGCCTCCTTCCCCGACTTTTCCATTTTTTTCGGAAGCGTGCGTTTCATTTTGCACTTCACGAATCACACCCGTCTGAAACATCGTGATTGCATCGGATGGTCAAATCGGCGAAAATGGCTGTTCTAATTTGTGATACCTGCGCCGGCGTGTGACATGACCTGATCCCCGCGGCGGTCGATCCCTCTTTTATGATATGAACGATGCGAACAGAGCGAGCGTACACGGTGTGCCGGGCGAGCGGGCGCGTGCGACGGGGGTCATGCGGGCGATCTGGCCCCTGTTGTCCGCGATTTTCCTTTGCGGGATTTTTCTGGGCTGTGTGCTCCCGCGCATCACCTTCGGCGTTTCGGGGGCGGGTTTTCTGGTCGCTGCGATTTTCCTCTTTTGGTCGCTGCGTGACGGCTTCAGAAACATCGACTCCTTTTTCAAAGGCGCGCGCGGCGAGGAGAGCGTGGCCGTCTTGCTGGCCGCGTTGCCGCGCGGCTTTCATGTTTTCCACGATGTCCTGTGCGGCACCGCCGGCGGGATCGACCATGTGGTGGTCGGCCCCAACGGCATGTTTGCGATCGAGACCAAATGCTGGGCCGGCGCGGTGACGTTCGAGGCGGGCGCGATCCTCGCCGACGGCGCGGCGCCGAGCCGCCCCCCGATTGGGCAGGCGCGGGCGTCCGCCCAGGCCCTCTCGCTGTTTCTGCAGGATCGGCTGAAGCTGGAAAGCGCGCCGGCCTGCGTGCCGGTGGTCTGTTTCGCGAGCAACACCTTTAAGTCGGAGCTGCTGACATGTAACGACACGGTGATCTGCAATGCGACGGCCTTGCAGACGCTGATCGTGACCTATGCCAGCCACCTCTCCACGGATGAGATTGAGCGGATCGTAAAAGTGATGGAGCCAAGAGACTCATGATGAATGTTCGCGTGATAATCGGATTCGGTGTTCTGGCTACGGGGCTGACACTGCGGGCCGCGTCGGGTGAGAAGACGCAGCCTGTGCCTCAGCCGCATTACGGCGATGTCGCCCAAAAGGTGGCGCGGGTGTTGCCGGCCGCCCACCTTTTGCAGCATGCGCTGAATGACGAGATCTCGCAGAAGGCGTGGACCAATCTGCTGACGTCGCTCGATTTCGACCACAGCTATTTTCTGCAGAGCGACATTGACGCCTTCACCAACATGGTGTGCGGTATCGACGATGCTGTCAAGGCGGGCGACGTCTCTTTCCCGTACGAGGTCTACCGCGTGTTTTGCGGCCGCGTCGAAGAGCGCTACGTGTATGTGACCAACCTGCTCGCGCGCGGGGTCACGTTCACTGAAAATGAGACGTACACGTGGAAGCGCAAGGACGTGCCGTGGCCGCAGACGCAGCAGGAGCAGGACGAGCTGTGGCGCAAGCGCGTCAAGAACGAGTATCTGACGCAGGTTATCGGCCGCGAAATCGATCTGGCGGCGGCCACCAACAAGCCTGCGGCTGCCGTCGCGCCCCTCACCAACGCGGTGGCCGCGGTCACGAACGCGCCGGTGGAAACGCCGCAAGTGAACATCGCCAAACGCTACAAGCAGTTCATGATCGTGATCCAGGACATGGACGAGGAGGCGATCCTGCAGCGCTACCTCAGCGCCGTCGCCATGGCGTACGACCCGCACTCGGATTACATGTCGCCGATGCGCAAAGAGGATTTCGACATCGACATGAACCTCTCGCTGTGCGGCATCGGCGCGCAGCTGCGCTCCGAAGACGGGATGGCCCGCATTACCGAGGTCATTCCCGGTGGCCCGGCGGCCCGCGATAAACGCGACATCCGCCTGATGTCGGGTGACAAGATCATCGGCGTGGGACAGGGCGACGGGGTGATCGACGACATCGTCCACCTGCCGCTCAACAAGGCCGTGCGCAAGATCCGTGGCGAGAAGGGGACCAAGGTGGTCCTGAACGTGATCCCCGCTTCCGATCCCACCGGCACCACCACCAAGAAGGTCGACCTCATCCGCGACGAGGTGAAACTGGAAGAGCAGGCGGCCACCGGGCGGGTCGCGCGCGTTACCATGAAAGACGGTGAAACGCGGAAAATCGGCGTGGTCCGTTTGCCCACGTTCTACGGCACGATGGACAAGCGCCCCAACCAGGAGGGCTTCCGCAGCGCCACGGTGGATGTGGCCAAACAGATCGCGGCCTTCAACAGCGAGAACGTGTCCGGAATGATTTTGGATCTCCGGAATGACGGCGGCGGCTCGCTGCGTGAGGCGGTGAGCCTGGTCGGGCTGTTCGTCCGCAGCGGGCCGGTCGTGCAGGTGCGCGAGCCCCGTCAGATCGTGGTGCTGCCGGTTCCCAACATGGACCCCGCCATGGCGTTCCGCAAGCCGATGGTGGTGCTGATCAACCGCACCTCCGCTTCGGCGTCGGAGATTGTCGCCGGCGCGCTGCAGGACTACGGGCGCGCCGTGCTTGTCGGCGATTCGCACTCGCACGGCAAGGGCACCGTGCAGACCGTGATGCCGCTGGGTCCCGAGAAACTCGGCTCCATGAAGGTGACCACCGCCAGCTTCTACCGCATCAACGGCGCCTCCACCCAGCTCAAGGGCGTCGCGTCGGACATCGTGATTCCGTCCACGTTGGACGGTCTGGATATCGGGGAGGACAAACTGCCCGGCGCGCTGCCGTGGACGCAGGTGGAAGCGGCGCTCTACATTCCGGTCTCGGACGTGGTCAAGTTCGTGCCGCAGCTGAAAGAGAAGTCTGCCAAACGTCTGTCAGCGAACGCCCGCTATGCGCGCTACTGCACGCTCGTGCGTCACGTGCAGGAGGTGAACGAGCAAACCGAGGTGACGTTGGAGATTAATGGCCGGCGCAAGATCATGATGGCGGAGAACGAGATGCGGAAGATCGAGGACGAAGAAATGGAGTCCGCGCAAAAGGGCAACGCCGAAGAAGACGTGGTGCTCGATGAGGCGCTCAACATCCTGTCTGACCTGGTCGACCTTTCTGGCGGTGCCGACATCCCGATGGAGACCGAGGGGGATTTGCGCACGCGCATGATGCGGATCTTCGGACGGGACATGCCTTAAGGCGCAGGCGACTGCGGGAGGACGGAGCCGATGAAAATCAAATTTACGAAAATGCATGGCGCGGGCAATGACTTCGTCTTGATCGATGACCGCGCCGGCACGGTCCCGTGGGAAGACCACTTCCTGATGGCCTCGCTGGCGAGCCGCCGCACCGGCATCGGGTGCGAAGGCGTGATTCTGGTGCAGCACTCCGACAAGGCCGATTTCCGCATGCGCTTCCTGAATCCCGACGGCACGGAAGTGGAGATGTGCGGCAACGGGTCGCGCTGCGCCGCGGCTTTCGCTCACGCCATCGGCGCCAGCGGCACGGCGCTGACGATGGAGACCATGTGCGGACTCATCGACGTGCAGCTCTCCGACACCAGCGTCTGTGTCTGGATGCCCGAGCCGACCAAAAAGAACTACGGCATCGAACTCAAAGTCGGCAACGAGACCATCCGCGGCGATTTCATCAATACCGGCGTGCCGCATTTCGTGGTGCCGGTTCCCAACATCAGCGCCGTCGATGTGCAGGGGCTGGGACGCGCGCTGCGCCTGCATCCCGCGTTCGCGCCCGAAGGCACCAATGTCGATTTCGTTACTTTCCGCGCGCCCAACCGGATGACCATGCGCACCTATGAGCGCGGCGTCGAAGCCGAGTCCGGCGCGTGCGGCACCGGCGCGGTCGCCTGCGCGGTGGTGGCGGTTGAAACCCAGCAGTTCACCCTGCCCGCCAAAGTCAAAACCCCCTCGGGCTACGACCTGACCATCGACGGCGACTGGCGCCACCACAAGTGTACCGGACTGACGCTGCAGGGGCCGGTCAAGTTCGTGTTCACCGGCGAGATCGACTTGGACAGTCTCGACCTCGGCGGCGAGATCGACTGAACGCATGAACCGGATTTTGTTTGAAACAGAGGAGCTTGAGACGGACGGCACGGTGACGCTGAGCGGCGACCGCGCCGCGCACATTCGTCAGGTCCTGCGCGCCGAAGCGGGCCAGACGATCCGCACCGGCTGGATCAACGGCCGCGCGGGCACGTCGCGCCTGCTCGAGGTCTCCGAAGCCCGGGTGCGGCTGTTGCCTGACCACACGCAGGAGACCTCCGCGCCGTGGTTTGACCTGCTGCTGGCCATGCCGCGTCCGAAAGTGCTGAAACGCCTCTGGTCCCAGCTGGCCGCGCTTGGTGTCGGCCGCGTCGTGCTGCTGAACGCCGGCAAGGTGGAAAAATGCTATTTCAGCAGCCAGTGGCTTGACCCCGCGCACTACCGGCCCTTGCTCGTCGAGGGGCTGACGCAGGCGGGGCTGACCCGTTTGCCGGAGGTGCTGGTGCGTGCCCGCTTCAAGCCGTTCGTCGAGGACGAACTGGATACCCTTTTCCCCGGGACGCTGCGGCTGCTGGCGCATCCCGGACCCCGCGGCGAGCTGCCGCAGGCGGCCGGCGGGGCGCTGCGGCCGCTGCTGGCCGTGGGGCCGGAGGGCGGCTGGACAGACTACGAGATGAAGATGCTGGCCGCCCGAGGCTTCCGGCTTTTCTCGCTGGGCGAACGTACGCTGCGCACCGACACCGCCTGCATCGCGCTGATTTCCGTGCTGGAATACGGGATGCGCATGGATCCATGAGTGAGCCCGCATTTTTCCATTAACACACGCTTGCACGAACACACGGATGACCTTCCCCAAGGAGTTTTATGAGTCCCAGAAACAAACAGTTCAAAGATTTCCGAACCGACCGCGCCGAGCCGCGGCGCGAAGCCGCCGACAAGGGCGATTGGATCTATGGCCGCCGTCCGGTGCTGGAGGTGGTCAAGTCGAGCAAACGCCACCTCTACGAGGCGGTATTGCCGCTGGAGGGCCACGACGCTCCCGAAGTGGCCGAACTGCGCGGACTGTTGCTCGCCCGCGGCGTGCCGTTCAGGACGCTCGGCCGCGATGAACTCGACGCGCTGTGCGACGGCGGCAACCATCAGGGCGTCGCGGTCCGCACCGGCGGGTTCCCGTACATCTCCCTCGATCAGGTCATCCACGACGTGAAGGAGGACCCGAACGCGCTGGTGCTGATCCTCGACCATATCGAGGACCCCCAGAATGTCGGTTCCATCCTGCGCACCGCCGATGCGGCGGGCGTTACCGCCGTGCTGCTGCCGGAGGACCGCGCGGCGGGCGTCACGCCAGCAGCCGTGCGCGCATCGGCCGGCGCGGCAGAACACATGCGTGTGGCCAAGGTCGTGAACCTGGTCCGCGCGATGCAGGAGCTGAAGGAGTGCGGCGTCTGGATCACGGGACTGGACATGGGCGCGGACGCCAAGACCTACACGTCACTCGATTTCAAGGGGCGCGTGGTGCTGGTGATCGGAAGCGAAGGCAAGGGGCTTTCGCGCCTGGTCCGCGAGACCTGCGATTTCGTCGCCTGCCTGCCGATGAAAGGGCGCGTCGATTCGCTCAACGCCGGAGTGGCCGGCGCGATCGCGCTCTATGAGATCGTCCGTCAGCGCGGCTAGTCAGCGGGGAAGGTCCCCTCGCCGGGCGAAAGGTGCCAACGGATATGAAGGGCGCGTTTGACAGACTGGTTCCTCAGCCGCGGGCACTCACGCGCGGCGATGGCGTCTTTATTCTCGGACAAACGGGCACGGCTGGTTTTGAAGGCGCGCCCTCTGACCTCCGGCCGTGCATCGACCGCGTGCGGGCGGCGCTCGGTCCGGGCTGGCGCCTTGCCGCCGGGCCTTCGGAACCGGCGTCCATCCGTTTCCGGATCGTGCCGCAGGTCGCCGGTCAGCAGTCCTACCGGCTCGAGATCACCCCCGGGGGCATCCGCGCCGAGGCGCAGGACCGCGCGGGGCTCTTCTACGCGGCGACGTCCCTGGCGCAGCTCGCGCGCCTGTCTGCGGGACGCTTGCCCGCGTGCCTGATCGAAGACGCGCCCGACTTCCCCGCGCGCGGCGTGATGCTCGACATCAGCCGCGACAAGGTGCCGACGATGGAGACGCTTTTCGGGCTCGTCGACACCTTGTCAGGCTTCAAGCTCAACCAGCTCCAGCTCTACACGGAACACACTTTCGCCTACCGCGACCACGCCGAGGTGTGGCAGGACGCCAGCCCCATGACGGCTCAAGAGATCCGCGCCCTGGACGCCTGCTGTCAGGCGCACTGCATCGAACTGGTGCCCAACCAGAACTCGTTCGGCCATCTGGAGCGCTGGCTCACCCGGCCGCGCTACAACGTGCTCGCCGAGCTGCCGCAGGGCGGCGCGCCGCTGCCGTGGGGCGGCACACATGAAAAGCCGACGTCGCTCTGTCCATCCGACCCGCGCAGCCTCGCGTTCCTGGCCGGCCTCTACGACGAGCTGCTGCCGAACTTCGGCTCGCGCCTCTTCAATGTCGGGTGCGACGAGACCTTCGACCTGCGCGGCCAAGGCCGCTCAGCCGGGCTTGTGCGGCAACTGGGCGAGGGCCGCGTCTATCTCGACTTCCTGAAACAGATCCACGCGCTGGTCACCGCGCGGGGACGGGCTATGGCGTTCTGGGGCGACATCATCATCCGTCATCCCGAACTGGTTTCCGAGCTGCCCGCCGACGCGCTGGCGCTCGAGTGGGGGTACGAGGCCGACCACCCCTTCGACGCGCACGGCGCACAATTCGCCGCGGCGGGCGTGCCCTTTTACGTCTGCCCCGGCACCTCGTCCTGGAACAGCCTCGCGGGACGCACGCGCAATATGCGTGACAACCTGCGCTCGGCGGCGGTAAACGGGCTCAAGCACGGCGCGTGTGGCTACCTGATCACCGACTGGGGCGACGGGGGCCACTGGCAACCCTTGGCCGTGAGCTACGCGGGGCTCGTGTATGGCGCGTGCGTGTCATGGGGGCTCCTGCGCAACGGCGAGATGGATGTGGGCGCGGCCTTGAACGCCCACGTGGCCGCAGGTTTGGGGACTACGCTGCTGGCGCTCGGTGACGTCTATCTGGCGTGCGGCGCGCTGCGGGGCAACGGCACGGAGCTGTTCCACATCCTCTCCCAGCCGAGCACGCGCCCGCTCCTGGCCGGGGTGACCTGCGAGACGCTGCGGGCCGTGCTGGCGCAAGTCGACGGCTTGGCCGCGGACCTGCCTCAGACGCAGTCGGTCGACGCGCTGGAGACCGCGCAGGTGATCCGTCTGTTGCGCGCGGCGTGTCACCGCGGCCTGGCGCTGTTGGACGGCGGTCTCGACCGGACCGCGACGCGGCAGGCGCTGGCTGGCGAGATGGATGCGCTGATGGTTTCGCACGCGCAGGTCTGGCGCCTGCGCAACCGCGAGGGCGGCCTCGGCGACAGCCTTGCGCGCATGGCGCGCATCCGCGCCGAATACGCTCAGTGAGCGCCCGATTGAATATCTTGGGCTAAGGCGCTCCTTTGGCGGGCAAACGACCGCACACCTTTGGGCAAGGGCGCGGGGCAATCTCCCCGAATGTGGCACACCCATCCTCTGGCGAGCGCTGACGCTACCCGTCAGCGCTTATCCATTAAATCGTTAAAAATGCGGTTTTAATCATGTTTCAAAGCAACTGTTTCTATAATTCAGCGTTGCTCTTATAGTCTGCTACGGGTTTGTAGACATGGTTATTGCGCTCTAAAATTATAAAATAATGATGATTTCGCCTGATTGTCATTTATTCGGCAAGGGTGTCTAATACTTCCCGTAAGAGTGTATTTCTCAGGAGTGCAGTAATTCGTGTTGGCGGCGGGTGGGCTGTTCCCTCAGGCGGCCAACACAAAGTCCAGAAAGGCGGGTCCATCATGAAGACGTTCATCTCAATGCCGTTACCGCGCTGGCTGAGCGCGGCGATCGCGCTGCTGGTGGTCATGCCGGCTTCGGCCTCCATGATCAGGGCGCAAAAAGAGGTCGATCCTCCGACGCCCAACACGTACCACGTGGGTGACACCATCACCTACACCTTGACGATCGTAAACCCGGCCAACAATACGGTCACCAACACCATGACCAACATTGTTGACACCCTGCCCAACGGCAGCACCGTGCAGCTGAACGCCGGCGCCGTTGTCCTGGTACCGGGGGCGTCGAAGGTTTACACGTATCCCTATGTCGTCACGTCCAACGACGTCCAGACGGCGGGCTGCGAGAATAACAAGGTTGCTGTAAACAAACTCGACATATCGGGGTTTGACGGCAATTGCGATAGCGTGAGAGCCTTCGTGGAGAAGAAGTCGCTCATCATCAAGCCGGTCATCCATATCGAGAAGACCGCTGACCCAACCCTGATTCACGCGGGCAACCTGGTCACGTACACCTACCTCGTGACCAACCCGGGCGATGTGCCGCTGGGCAATGTCACCGTGACCGATAACCAGGGCGTCACGCCGGCCTACGTCAGCGGCGACGTGAACTCGAACGGCAAGCTGGATCCGACCGAGACCTGGACCTACACGGCCACCGCCCATCCGCAGGCCAGCGTGACCAACATCGGCACCGCCTGCGGCAAGGACATGCTCGGCATGACCGTCTGCGACACGGACGACGCCGTCGTGCAGGTCATCAACCCGTCGATCCTGGTCATCAAGACCGCGGTTCCGACCTTGATCCACGCGGGCGACCTGGTCACCTACACCTACGCCGTCACCAACACGGGCAACGTGCCGCTGCACGCGGTCACCCTGGACGATAACGTTCCGGGCGTCATGCCTATGTACATCAGCGGCGACCTCAACAATAACGGACTGCTGGACCTGACCGAGCTCTGGATCTACAGGGCTACCGCCACCCCGCAGAACACCGTGACCAACGTCGCTACCGTCTGCGGCAGGGATATGCTGGGCACGACGGTCTGCGACGACGACAACGAGATCGTTAAGGTCATCCATCCGGCCATCCACCTCGAGAA
>JAHFSX010000056.1 GCA_023269675.1 Verrucomicrobiota bacterium | reverse complement strand
GCTGCGCATGCCGATGACGGCCTTCGATTCGGTGCGGACGATGTCGGTTCACTTTTACATCTTGGCGCGCGAGGGAATTTCGAACGAGAACGCCTATGCCACGGCCGCGGTGCTGATCATCTCGGTCCTGCTGGTGAACCTGGCGGCCTACACCACGATGCACCGCTTTATCGCAAAGAGGTCCAAATGAGCGCGCCGGCCAACATCAAGATCGCGACCCGGGATTTCCGGGTCTTCCAGGGCAAGGACGAGTCGCTGCGGGGCATCACGCTGGACATCCCCTCCCATCGGATCCTCGGGATCATCGGCCCTTCCGGTTCCGGCAAGACCACGTTTCTGCGAGGCTTGAACCGCTTGAATGACCTCGCCCCCGACACGCATGTCGAGGGTCAGGTGCTTTTGGACGGGCAGGACATCTATCACCCCTCCTTCGATGTGGTCTCGCTGCGCCGGCGGGTGGGGATGCTGTTCGCGCTGCCGGTGGCCTTGCCGATGAGCATCTACGAGAACGTGGTTTACGGGCCGAGGCTGTCGGGCATCCGCAAGCGCGCGCGGCTGGACGAGATCGTCGAACACAGCCTGAAGGCGGCCTTTCTGTGGGACGAGGTGAAGGACCGGCTCCAGATGTCCGGGCTCCGGCTTTCCGGCGGACAGCAGCAGCGGCTCTGCCTGGCGCGCGTGCTGGCGATGGAGGAGCTGGAGGTGATCCTGCTCGACGAGCCGTGCTCGGGCCTGGACCCCATCTCCACCGCCAAGATCGAGGACGCGCTGGTGGTCTTGAAAGCCAAGTACACGATCATCCTCGTGACCAACAACACCAAGCAGGCGGCGCGCGTGGCGGACGATACGGCTTTCTTCCTGATGGGCGAGCTGGTGGAGTACGGCTTGACCGAGAAGATCTTCACCGTGCCGGACGACAAACGGACGAACGAATACGTGACGGGCAGGTTCGGATGAGCGGAATAGACACAGTCATCAGCGTGCGGGATCTGGATTTGTTTTACGGCGATTTCCACGCCCTGAAGCGCGTGCCCATGGCGGTCCGGGCGCGCTACATCACGGCGCTGATCGGGCCGTCCGGCTGCGGCAAGTCCACGCTGCTGCGGACCATCAACCGCATGAACGACCTGATCCCGGGCGTGCGGGTCACGGGCTCGATCCTGCTCGAAGGGCAGGATATTTATGCGGCGGGGACCGATGTCTGCGCGCTGCGCAAGCGCGTCGGCATGGTCTTTCAGCGGCCCAACCCGTTCCCGCTCTCGATCTACGACAACGTCGCGTTCGGTTTACGCGTCGCGGGCCTCACGAACCGCCGCCGCGTGGAGGAGATCGTGGAGCGCAGCCTCACGTCGGCGTGGCTGTGGGATCAGCTCAAGGACAAGCTGAACGACTCGGCGCTGTCGCTCCCTCTGGATCAGCAGCAGCGCCTGTGCGTGGCCCGCCTGCTCGCCGTGGAGCCGGAGGTGATCCTGATGGACGAGCCCTGCTCGGCGCTGGACCCGATCGCCACGGCCCGCATCGAGGAGCTGATGCTCGACCTCAAGGCCAAGTACACCATTGTGATCGTGACCCACAACATGCAGCAGGCCGCCCGCATTTCCGATTATTCGGGTTACATGCTGCTGGGCGAAATGATAGAATTCGGCGAGACGGCGGGGATTTTCACGACGCCGAAGGACAAGCGGACCCAGGATTACATCAGCGGGCGATACGGATAAGGCGGGTGCATATGGAACGGCATTTTGACGAGCAGCTGCAGGGTTTGAAGAGCCACCTCATGAAAATGAGCGCGTTGGCCGAGGTCATGATCGCCGACGCGGTCAAGAGCGTGGTGGAGCGCGACGCGGCCGCGGTCGCGCCGGTCTACGAGCGCGAAGAGCTCGTGAACCACATGCAGATCGAGATCGACGAGATCTGCCTGACCCTGATCGCGCTGCACCAGCCGGCGGCCAGCGACCTGCGGTTCATCATGGGCGCGGTCAAGACCAACTCCGACTTGGAGCGCCTCGCGGACGAGGCCGTGAACATCGTGCAGAAGGCCGAGCATTTGCTGAAGGTTCCCCAGCTGAAGCCCTTCGAGGTCATACCCGAGATGGCGACCATCGCGCGGGGCATGGTCCGCGACAGCCTGCGCGCCTTCGTGAACCGGAATGTGGATCTGGCCCGCGAGGTCCTGCTGCGCGACGACCGGCTGGACGATCTGAAAGCCAAGATGTCCGAGGTTTTGACCGCGTACATGACCCAGGATCCGGCGGCGGTGCCGTGCGCGCTTGACCTGTTGCTGATCTCGCGTTTTCTCGAGCGCATCGGCGATCACGCCACGAACATCGCCGAGGTCACGATTTTCGTGGTCGAGGGCCTGGATGTCCGTCATCACGCGGATCAGCAGCGCCTGACCCATCGGCCCCACGCGCATGTCTGAGCGCCTGCTCAGGGTCTAACGGTGAGGTGTGTCTATGCGGCGTTTTCCGCCCGCGCTTCTGGCCGCAGGTTCCGTCTTTGTCGTCCTGACCGCGCTCGCCGCCGCGCTTCCCGATACGTGGTATAACGCGCTGTTCTGCCGCGCGCCGGCTTGGCTGGCGGCGGCTTACTTTCATGCGGGGCTTGACGGTACGGCGCTCACGCTCGGTTCGGGACGCGTCGTCGCCGTGACGCGCGCGTGCGGGGGCTCGGACTTCTTCGCGCTGGCTTGCGCCGTGCTGACTTGGCACGCCGCGCGCCAGAAAGTCGCGGCGCGGCTCCCGCTCGGATGGTTCTGCGCCTGGGCCTTTACGCTGCTGGTGAACGGCATGCGTCTGATCGTGACGGTCTGGACACGCGCCCTGGCCGAGCCTTGGCTCCCGGAACGCTTCTGCGGCGCCGTGCATCTGGTCAGCGGCGTGCTCGTTTTCTTCCCGGCATTGGTCTTGCTTTGGTGGGTCTGCCTGCGGCATGATTCAAGCTGTGATTGAGAAACAGTGTTTCTGTGATCAATCCGCCCGGAGCGTGGCGTGGCCGGGGCGCCGCCCCGGGGCGTGCCCCATGCGTGCGCGGAGAGCCCGCGCCGCCGGCGTCTGCGCGCTCCGAGCGCGGCGGACAGAGGAGCGACTTCATGCAAAATCAAGCGAATGCCGAGCTTTTTCCCGCCGTCTTGCGGCGGCCCGCCGCGTTGACGTGGATGGTCGTTTTGCCCTCCCTGCTGTTGGCGCTGGTGAACGGGTTCGGCTTCTGGCTGGTGTGGGGCGAGATGAAGGAAGCCTCGCAGCACGGTTATGCGGCGGTCTTGCTGGTTTCCTCGCTCCTGCCTGCGCTCGCCGGGCTCTTCGCGATTCCGTACGGCCTGCGCAAAGCCGAAGGGCTTTCAGCCTGCGTGCAGGTCTTGCTCGGCGTGCTTTGTCTCGCGCACCTGGTGGCCTTTTGCTCGCTCATCGGCAACGCCTTGCCGCGGGACACGCCCGAGTGGGTGGTCGGGCCTTCCTTTTTTCTGCTCCAGTTCGCGTGCATGATGCCTGGCCTGTTCGCCGGCGTCTGGCGCATCGCCGGCATGAGGCTGAAGGTCAGACCCCTGGAGGACTTCGGGCTCTCCGTGGCGGCCACTTTTCTGCCGCCCGCGCTGCTGTACTTCCTGCTTTTCGTGGTCGGACGGATATTCACCTGGTCGCGGGTGGACGCCTGGGCACGCCCGCTGTTCGTTGCGGGCCTGGTGGCCGGGCCGATTCTCTTTTTCTTGGGGCTGCTCAGGTGCCTGATGCTGGCCCGGCGTTTCTTTGTGCAGAAGGGCGAGAAGAGCCGCGCGTTCCACATGGGCTATGTGGGCTGTGTGGCTTTGGTCCTGCCTGTCGCGGGGCTGCTGCTGAACAAGCAGATTCCTTTTCCCGCTGATTTCCAGAACCCGTGGCCGTATGTGCTGACGGTTTTGAACGCCGTGTTCCTGATGCTGCCCGCGACCGGCCAGCGACGGATCGACGCGGCGGTGCGCCTGATGCGGCTCGTGCTGTTCCCGTTCACCTGCTATTTCTTCGTGGTCTTCCTGCCGTTCCTGCCGCTGTCCATTGTGGCGATCCTGGCGATGGGTACGGGCTTCCTGGTTCTCGCGCCGACGCTGCTTTTCATGGTGCACGGGCAGCTCCTCAAGCGCGACTATGAACAGTCCCTCGCGTCCGGAGCCGGCCGGTTCGCGCTCCGGGCGCGCACGGCTGCGTGTCTGCTGGCGCTGCCGCTCGGCTTTGCTGTCCGGACGGAGTTTGACCGGGTCACGCTGCACCGCGCGCTCGCGTTCCGGTATGCGCCCGACTATGGCGCGGACGCCAAATTGTCGGTCGCGCCCGCGCAGGTGCGGCGCGTCCTGCTCAACGTGCGGCGCTTCAAGGATGGAGCGGAGTTGCCTTACATCACCAACTGGTACAATTGGCGCGTGTTCGACAACCTGCTCTTGCAGGACGAGAAGGCCGCTGAATTATGGCGCCTGATCGTGGGCGGCGCGCCGCCAGCCCCGGCCCGGGAGGATGTGATGCGCAACGCGTTCGCCTCGCTCTTCGGCGGCAAGACCCGCAGTCCGGGCCGCAGGGGGGGCGGAACTCAGCGGCCCGTTCCGCGGAACGTCGCGCTTGCTGACGTGCAGGCCGCTTATAGCACGACCAACGGCGAGACCGAGACGCGGGTGACGCTGAAGGTGACCTCCCGTGACGCGGCCGGGCAGGCCGAGTATCTGACCACGCTCACGGTGCCGCCGGGCGTCTGGGTCAGCGGCTTCAGATTGAAGATCGGCGGTAAATGGGAAGACGGGCGCGTGATCGAGCGCAAGGCGGCCGAGTGGGTGTACCGGCAGATCCGCGACGTGTCGCGGCGCGATCCGGCGATTCTGCGGTACGACAGCGAGGAGAGCCTGACCCTGCGCGTGTTTCCTGTCGCGCCCGGTGAGACGCGCGAGGTGGAGGTCGACTTTGTGTGTCCGGAGGGTTTCGCCGACGCGGTGACGGTCGGGGAGCGCCGCGTGACTTTGGGAGACGGCACGGTAAAGCCCCGGTGCGTATGGTCCGGCGGTGTCCTGGCCAGGAATGCCGCCTGGACGTGGCCGACGCAGGCGGTTGTCGGCGCGACTTCGCCCCTCGTCTATCTGGTGCTCGACTGCTCGGCTGGCGCGCGCTGGAACACGAATGCCCTGGCCAATGTCGTGGAGGGCGTGCGGAGGGTGCGGGGGAACGACGTGGATTTACGTGTGGTCAGTGCCCATTACGAGACGACGCCGGAGGCGAGGGTGCCGCTGGGAAACCGGTCGCTTGCGGCGGGGGCGTTGGGAGCGGGCCTGTTGTCACCGCGCGGCGCGCTGGATGCGGACGGCGTGTTGCGCCGATTGGCGCGTCGGGGGCGCCTCTCCGCGGGGTGCGCGCCGGAGATCGTGTTCGCCGGCGACACGGTTCTCGCGGCTTTGAGAGGCGTGAAGGCCGAAACGTGGCAGGCCTTCCGCAATGAGTTGCCGGAGGTGGGTTCGGTGCGGCTGATCGGTTCAGCCGGGCGGCTGTCCGAGTTCCCGGTGCCGGGAGGTGTGGCGGGGGCGGGCCCTGCGACGGTGCTGTCGATGGGCGCAGACCGGCGACGCGATGCGGGCGCGCGTTCGGCCCTGGTGGCCTTTGAGGGAACGCCGGAACGGCCGGTTTATGCGGATGCTCAAACGGAGGGGCCGCGGCCGATAGCGGGGCTGGTCGAGATGCCGCCGGAGTCGCGCTGGGCTAAAGGCGCGGCTGCGTGGCGCCTGCAGCGGGAGCTGGACGAGCATCCCGCGCGCGATCCTCTGCGCCGCGCCATCCTGAAGGCGAGCCGCGGGAGCGGGGTGCTGACGCCGGCGGGCTCCTACATCGTGGTGGAGAACAGCATGCAGTGGAAGATGCTGGAGGTGAAGCAGCGCCAGACCCTGGCAGGCGACGCGGCGTTGGATTTGGTTGAGTCACCCGCGCCGGAGGGCTGGCTGCTGCTGGCGCTTTTCGGGGTTGCCGTCTGGGTGGCCAAAAGGCTCGGGCTGTTGAAAACGAAACGGAATGTGTAGCAGATGAAAGACCGGTTAGACACACTGTTGGTGAAGGCGGGGCTGGTGGAGAGCAAGGAGCTGGCCCAGCGGCTGATCATGGCGGGCGAGGTCCGCGTGGCGGGGCAGGTGGCGACCAAGGCCGGCCACAAGTACCCCGACGACGCGCTGTTGACGGTGGCCGCCCGTCCGCGCTTCGTGAGCCGTGGAGGCGACAAGCTCGAAGGCGCGTTCGCCGCGTTCCCGGCGTTCGATGTCGCCGGCAAGGTGTGCCTCGACGTGGGCTCGTCCACCGGCGGGTTCACCGATTGCCTGCTGCAGCACGGCGCGAAGCGCGTGATCGCGGTGGACGTGGGCAAGGGTCAGCTGCACTGGAAAATGCGCAAGCATCCGCGCGTGCATGTCATGGAGGAGTTCAACGCGCGTTATCTGCGGCTGACCGACCTGCCTGAGCAGCCGCAGATCGGGGTGACGGACGTCTCCTTCATCTCGCTCAAACTGATCCTGCCGCCCATGGCCGACGTCTTGGAGCCGGGGGGCGAGATTGTCTCGCTCATCAAGCCTCAGTTCGAGGCGGGCCGCGAGAACGTGCCCGGCGGCGTGGTGCGCGACCCGGCGGTGCACGCGGCGGTGGTGGAGGAGATCCGCGTGTTCGGGACCGAGACGCTCAAGCTCGCGTGGCTCGGCTGCGTGCCGTCGCCCCTGGTCGGACCCGAGGGCAACATCGAGTTCCTGGCCTGGTGGCGCAAGGGATAAAAAAGAACCCCCGCTGGCGAGCGGGGGTTCTTTCAGCGAAAATCCGGCATTCGGTCGCGCGTTACTGCGCGGCAGGGACGGCCGGAGCGGCCGGAGCGGCCGGCGCCTGTTGCTGCGAGAAAGGCAGCGCCTGCTCGGACTTGGGAGCCGAAGATTTGACACCCTCCATTACGGACGAGCCCGCATGCGAGGTCAGACGGGAAAGCACCAGGGTGTTGATCAGAAAGACCGCGCCCAGGATGATGGTCGTCTTGGTGAGGACGTTGCCCATCTGCGCGCCGAAGAGCGCTTCGCCCATGCCGCCGCCGAAGCTGACGCCCAGGCCGCCGTCTTTAGGCTTCTGCAGCATGATCACGCCGCCCAAAAGAAAACAGACGATGACTTCCAAAGTGTATAAAAAATAGACCAGAATCTGCATTGTGCTACTCCGTTGCTCGCCAGCCGACAGAGGATGGCAAAAGTGAAGTTATACTTATAACAAAAAAACAGACCCATCGGCAACCGCAAAGATGAAATGCGCCGCCCTTTTTGCGAGCCGGGATCAATCGGATTATGGTATTCTGAAAAACTCAGCCGATAAAGCAGACCCCGAACTTAGGTGCATGCCATGCCCGACTACCTCATTCCGAACCTTCTCAACGCCGGCCGCGTGCTCAAATTGCTGGCCTCGGAACCGGCGCTGACCGCGTTGCAGATCAGCCGGGCCCTCCATGTGCCGCGCACCACCGTGCTGCGCATCGCCACCTCGCTGGTCCGGGAGGGCCTGCTCGAAGCCGACGAGCAGCATGCCTATACGCTCGGGCCGGCCCTCATCTATCTCGGCATCCGCGCGATGGACGGCGTGGACCTGACCGGCCTCGCCAAACCGCTCCTCAAGCAGCTCGCCCACGCGAGCGGGGAGACCGCCCACCTCGCCATGCTGTCGGACGACACGTCGCTGCTGCTCGAGGTCTGTCAGAGTCCGCTGCCGATCCGCGCCGGCGCCCCGGCGGGGACCATCGCGGATCTGCACTGCTCCGCCACCGGCAAAATCTTTTTGGCCTGGAACTTGGCCGACTCCCTGGGCGCTTTTTTTGACCGGGTCAAACCTTCATCCCACACGGCCCGCACCATCACGACCCCGGAGCGGATGGCCAAAGAAATCGGCCTGATCCTCAAGCGCGGCTACGCCGTGGACGAGGAGGAGTTTTACGACGGCATCCGCTGTGTGGCCGTGCCGGTGTTCAACAGCCGCGGCCACGTCCACATGGCGCTCGGCATCACCGGTGTCACCGGACGCCTCACGCGCAGCCGCATCCCCGGCTGCGTGGCTCAGCTCAAAGAGGCCGCGGCCAAGCTCTCCGCGGCGCTCGGTTACCACGCGTGATGCGGCCGCCCGCGTGCCTCCCGATGCGCGTCCACAGACCGTCTGGCGTTGTGCCCCTTAAATGACCATGCACGGTCTAGGGTTTGTCATGCCGTCATGCAGGCGGGAACCTGTGCGGGGATGCCTTGGGATACCGCCTGCAGGCGGTCCTGCGAACGCGTTCAAACCATAAAGCAATCACGTAACCGCCTGGCTGTTTGCGGGACATGACACTCGAGCATTTTCACTTTTAGTGTAGCCGCTTTGTGCAGGCGGTTTAAACCTGTCATCCGCTTGATTTATCTTACCACCCAGGCGCGAAGAACACGAAGCCCACCAAGATTTAACTTTGTGTTCTTGGTGTGCTTTGAGTCTTGGCGGGTAGCTTTTTTGGCCACAAAAACAGCTACGCAATTAAATAACACGCTTTAGCGCGAGAGCCAGCCGCCATCGACCACCAGCACGTGGCCGTTCATGTAGTCGGAGGCCGGGGAGGCCAGGAAGACGACGGCGGACATCAGGTCCTCGGGCTGGCCCCAGCGTCCGGCTGGGATGCGGTCGAGGATCGCCTGGTTGCGGACCGGGTTCTCGCGGATGGGCCGGGTGTTCTCGGTCGCGATATAGCCGGGGGCGATCGCGTTGGTGCAGATCTTGTGCTGGGCGAGTTCGTTCGCCATCAGCATGGTGAGGCTCTTGATGCCGCCCTTGGAGGCCGCATAGCCGGGGACGAGGATGCCGCCCTGGAACGAGAGCATCGAGGCGATGTTGATGATCTTGCCGCCGCGGCCTTGGGCGATCATCTGTTTGGCGGCCGCCTGGCTGAGGAAGAAGGGCGTGCTCAGGTTGATGCCGAGCACGTCGTTCCAGTTCTTGGCGCTGTGATCGACAAACGGCTCGCGGCGGATGATGCCGGCGTTGTTGACCAGAATGTCCACGCCGCCGAGCTGCTTGACGACCTCCGCGATGAGGCCCGGCGCGATCTCGTCGCCCTTGCTGAGGTCGGCGGTGAGGACGCAGACTCTGCGTCCCAGCGCCGTGACCTGCGCGGCGGTCTCGTCCATGGGGATGACGTCGACCAGCGCGATGTCCGCGCCCGCTTCCGCCAGCGCGATGGCGTAACTTTGTCCGATGCCGCGCGCGGCGCCGGTGACGATGGCGACTTTGCCGTTGAGCTTGAACTGATCGAGAATCATGGGAACCCTTCGGGAGTTAGGAGTTGGAATTTAGCCCACCGCCCGCGGAGCGGGAACCAACGGCGGGGTAACTTTTTTGAACGATTAAGATTAAGACTAGGATTAAGATTACGAGTAAGAAGGGTCCCTGAGCCCTCCTGATCCTGGTCGTGTTCTTAATCTTAATCCGGTTGAAGTTGTCGGCAGGGAGTCAGGAGTCGGTATTTCGCGGATCGAGAGTCGCCGGCCGCACGGCCGTCGTCACTTGACCGTGACGCTCAGCGGGGCTTTGAGGCCGGCGGCGAACGCGGAGACGTAGCCGTTCCAGTACTCCGGCTTCACGAAGTCGCCCGCGCCGCTCCAGCCCGCGCCCGCGTACCAGACCAGGGGCTTGCCGGCCGTGACCTTGGTGAGCAGGTAGACGTTCTCCAGCTTGTCCGTGGAAAGGATGCCGCCTGTCGGCAGAACGATCGCGGTGGCGATCGTTCCCATCTTCGGCTGCTCGGCCTCATAGTTGGCGACCCAGCCGAGCTCGGGTTTGGCGGTCACGACGCCGTTGTGCAGGCGCTCGGCGGCGGTGTCAAGTCCCGGTCCGCCCTGGATGCTCTCCGCGCCGGTGAGGGTGAAGCGGCTCTCGAAGCGCGTGAGGTGCGAGCCCGCGTCGAGGCTCATGCGGCGCGTCTCGGCGATCTTCACGCCGTTGCCGCACTCCCACGGCGCATAGGTCACCTCGAAGGCGGTACGCACCGGGCCGCTGGCGAGGTGTTTCTGCGTGGCCCAGTTCTGGCTGACGTAGCAGGTGTCGGCGTTGAAGACGCCGAAGCCGCCGCAGCCGCGGCTGGGGCCGACCTTGTAGTTGTCCATGCCTTCACCCTCATCATGGTGATAGTTTTTGCGCTTGAGCCATTTGTCGATGACGGGATAGGGCACGCTCTTGTTCCAAATGTCGACACCGCTGGAGACGAGCTTCTGTCCGGCGGGCGCGGGCTGCATGATGACGGGCCCGTAGATGCGGCAGGCGGTGCGGTCGTTCTCCCACAGGTAATCGTCCATGCGCTCGGGCGCATAGCGGCTGAAGCAGACCGTGGCGGTCGGGGCCGCGGGCACGCTATCACTCTCGAAGACCCAGAACGTGCGGCTTTGCTTGGCGAGCGTGTAGGTCTTGAAGATCAGCCCGTCGGGCGTGCCGTCGCCGTCGGCGTCAATGAGCTGGTGCGGCAGCACGGCGCTGTTGCGCACGTCGAAAACGCGCACTTTGTCAGCCTTGAGGCCGAGCTTGGCCCAGTCCAGCGTGACGGTCTCGGCGCTGCGGTAGGCGCCGAGGGGGTTCACGACCTCCACGGTCTTGCGGGTCGGGTTGGCGTCCGCGACAACCAGCTTGCGCAGCTCCATGGCGGCGCAGAGGTAGGCGCCGACGGCGTAGACCTCGTAATCGTCGGCCGTGTAGGAGGCGACCGGCCGGTCGCCGATGGGCTGCACCCAGCCGAGGCGGCCCTCCGCGTTGATGTTCTTGGTGATGGCCTTCCAGGACTTCTCCACGCAGGGCAGGTACTCGGCGCGGTCGAGCACGCCGTTGTTGATGCCCCACAGCAGGCCGTAGGTGAAGAATGAGGTGCCGCTCATCTCGGGCATGTCCGGATCTTCGAGGTCGCGCAGGCTCGGCCGCCAGGCGCCGTCGGCGTGCTGCGCCTGCTTGAGCGCCGCGGCCATTTCCTTGAAGAGGTTCAGGTAGAAGCCGCGCGTGGGCCAGTCGGCGGGCAGATCGCGCAGGATGATCGGCAGGGAGCCGAAGACCCAGCCGTTGCCGCGGCACCAGTAGACGTGCTTGCCGTTCTTGGTCTGCCGTTCGAAGTAACGCGAGTCGCGGAAGAAGAAGTGGTCCTCTTTGCTGTAGAGGTAGTCGGCCGTGGCCTTGTACTCCTGGTCCATGAAGGTCAGGTATTTGGTGTCGCCGGTGAAACCGTACATTTTGACCAGGACAGTGGGCGACATAAAGAGCGCGTCGCACCAGCTCCAGCGCTTCTGGTTGTCTTTCTTGGTGAAATCCAGCGGACCGGTGTGCGGATTGGCGAAAATGGTCTCGTAGGTCCGGCGCAAACCTTCCGCGTAGGCGGGCTTGTTGTCGAACGCTGCGAGCTCGAGCCAGCTCTGGCCGATGCAGTGGTCGTCGGCGTGATACGTGCGCGTGAGGTTTGTCCAGTTGTTCGTCTTGCCGAGCGCGCGGATCTGGTCAAGGTAGGGCAGGGTCGGGTCGGAGAGCCCGAGGGCGGCGACGCCGGCGTAGAAGGCGCCGTAGGTCCAGTCGAGCTGGTTGTGACGCTTCGGGTGGGCGGTCATCCAGTCGGCGGTGAGGCGGGCGTTATACGAGATCGCCTCCAGCGTCCAGGCGTCGGATACCTTGCGGCCGTCCTGGGCGGCAGCGGCCGTCGCCAGCAGGGCGGCAGTCAGAAAGGAAAGCGAGCGTGTCATGGTCATGCGTTCTCCCCTTAAACCGAGATGTTCAAATATGAACAGTCCTTCCCGGTCAGATGAAAATCAGTTTAAAGGCTTTCCGGTTTCTTTCAAGCGGAAAGATGCGCGGCTTTTTCGAAATCACAAAAAAGGCTTGAGCGTCCGCGAACGGCGTGCTAACAATAACGCTGTTCTGCATTGAGGGTGCGTGTTCATATATGAACATTTGAGCCGCGGCGGCAACGCTGCGGCGGGAGGAGTGACAGATGAGCGTGCGGCAAGGTTTCTTTTTACTGACACTGTGCGCGGCGCTGGCGGTGCGCGCCGCAGACCGGAGCTGGTTGGCGGCAGGCGACGGGTCGTGGTCCAATACCGCGAACTGGAGCGGCGGGGTGCTGCCGGGCTCGAGCGACACGGCGCTCTTTAACAACACGTTCGCATCGGGGTCGGTGGTCACGATGGACGGCGGCACCTCGCTGGTCGCCAAAATCAAGGTGGACAATCCGGACAACCTCGTCACACGCGTCTTCGCCGGCTCCCAGGCGGTCAGGAGCAACGAGTTCGTCAAAGGCCGGACTGAACTGCGCGGCACGTGGCTCTCGAACTACAAGGGGAGCGCCAGTGTGGGCCAGGCCTCCGGGCAGACCGCCTGGCTGACGTTCTCGGGCGGCGCCGTCTTGTCCGCCACCAACCAGCATGCGCTGTATGTAGGCAACGCGAACAACGCGCTCGGGCGGGTGACGGTCAGGGACAACGCGCGGCTGACGCTGAGCTCGGCCGACACCGATATGGGCATCTCGCTGGGGCGCGCGGCCGGGTCGGTGGGCTCCTTCGTCCAGGAGGGAGGGACAGTGGAATCCGTCGGGCGCTTCATGCCCGGTTACTACGGCTACGGCGCGTACGAGTTGCTGGGAGGGGTGCTGAACCTGCCATACGGTTTAAGCAACAGCCGCTACCGCCTGGCTGTGCAGGTGGGGTCGACGGGGCTGTTCTATCAGCGCGGCGGCGAGCTGTGGGCGGCTTCCAACGGCGTCTTTGACGTCTTCTTTTTCGATGTCGGCAGCGGCAACAACAATGCGGCCGCCGTCTATTACGCGGACGGCGGCGTGGCGCATATCGGCATGCACATCCGGCTGCTTTCGGAAGTGTCCACGTCGGCGAGCGCGTCGTACGGCGAATTGACCGTGGACAAGGCGGGGGTGGTGCAGGCGGACGGCACCGTGTACCTGCGCTCCACAGCGAACACGTCGGCCGGCACGGCGGTGGTGAACCTCAACCGGGGCGGCACCTTGCGCGCCCTGAACATTGCGCGGGGAAAGAGCGGGGGCCCCTCCTGCCTGAACGGCGACGGCGGCGTGCTGGAGATGGCCAACTCCGGGGCGTTATCAACCTTTCTCTCTTCGGTCGGCGCGGTCAAGGTCTACGAGGGCGGCCTGTGCCTGCGCCATGCGGGCGCGGGAGAGACGCAGATCACGGGCCTGCTGAGCAGCCCCGGCGGCTGGGGCGTGGCGGGCGTGGCCGTGGGCAACGGCGGCAGCGGCTTTGTCGCGCCGCCGCGCGTGGCGTTTGCGGGCGGCGGAGGCAGCAATGCCTCGGCGGTGGCGTTCATCGATTACGCCACGGGTTCGGTGACCGGGGTGGTGGTCACCTGCCGCGGCGAGGGGTACGGATCCGGCGACACGGTTTCGGCCAGCTTCAGCGGCGGCGGCGGCAGCGGCGGCGCGGCGTCTGCCGTGCTTGCGGAAAACAGGGCGGGCCCGCTGGTGAAAAGCGGCACGCCCCGGCTGGTGGTCTACGGGCAGCCGAATTTCGCGGGCGAGTATGTGGCGCGCGAGGGGCTGTTTCTGCAGTCCAGCAGCGACGCGGGCGCCCCGCATCTGGCGGCGGTGCGCGTGAGCGGCGACGGCGCGCGCTTCCAGAACGGCAGCGGCACGGTCGTCAACAATACTTCGGACAAGTGGGACCTCATCAACCCGGCCGCCACGCTGTATCTGGGCGGCGACTTCGGCGGAGGCGAGCTGATGCTGCCGTGCGGCGCGGCGGATACGGTGTTTCAGCAGCACTACGGCGCGCTGAAACTGGGTTTCGGCCGCAGCCAGCTGACCACGGCCAGTCAGAACGCGACCAACGGCGCCGCCCTGATCCTGGGTTCGCTCACACGCGCTCCGGGCTCGGCGCTGCGGGTGACCGAAACGACCAATCTCACGGTCTGGCTCACGGGCGGAGGCGCGGTCGGCAGCGTGCGGCCCGTGCTGCCGGGCGTGTCCATCGGTGACGTGACGACTCTGACCACGCTCGACAGCGGGCGTCTGGTCTTGCTGAACCAGGACGATGGAGGGTTCGGCGAAGGCAGCAACTACTGGGTGCAGGTTTCCGCCGCCGCCGAGGGCGCCGCCGTGAACAGCCTGCGGCTTGACGATGCGAAGACCCTGACGCTTCAGGAGGACGGCGCGACGGTCGTCGGCAGCGGCATGGTGGCGGCGCGTGCCGGAACGGCCGCCGGCACGCGCGTCTCGGGCGGCTCGCTGACCAGCGGCAACGGGGCTGACCTGATTCTGTTCGATTTCCACAACGCGATCGAGCGGCGCAACGTCACGGGTGGCAAGACCGGGCTGATCGCGGATTCGCTCATCACCGACAACGGCGCCGTACCGGTCGCGCTCTTCGCGCTCGGCCGGGTTTGGGATCCGGCCTCGCAGTCGATCGCCACGGGACCGGCGGTGGGGGTGCCGCGGACGACCAACACCTACTCGGGCGGCACCTACATTCTCGATGCGGCGCTGGCGGTCGCGGGTGACGGCTCGCTGGGCGCGGTGCCCGCGCAGCCCACCAACAACATCTTCGCCTCCGGCATGGCCATGCTGCGCGCGCCCGCCGACAACACGACCGTGAATCTGCACGCCAACCGCCGCGTCCGCGTGTGCGGTGGGGGACTCACCTTCTTCGGCGACACCGGGTCGCAGGCCGGGCGGGTTCTGTTCAATGTCGCGGGCGACATCAGCGGCGAGGGCGTGCTGGTCATGAACCACTGGACCGGCGCGGGCGTGCGCAGCGTGGTGGCGCTGGGCGGCGACAACCGCGTGTTCGAAGGCGTGGTGGCCGTGCACGGCATGCTGCGTTTGACGGGGCCGAACAGCCTGCCGCCTAAGGCCAATCTGCTTTTGTGCGACAGGGGCGACGTCACGACGGGCGGTGGTGTTGTGGAGACGTTTGGAACGGTCGTGCGAGCGCCGGGGAACGGGGCTGGCCAGGTGTGCTGGGGTCAGGTGGATGACGTGGCCGCCGGGTATGTGGCCAACAACACCGGCGCTTACGGCGGCGGCTTCTCGGCCTGCGGCGGGCCGCTGACGGTGAATCTGGGCGGCGACCGCCGGACCTTGACGCTGGGCACGACGAACGGGTTCGCGCCGCAAAGGTTGCGGCTGCAGGACGACTACGCGACGGATGTGCTGACCTGGGAGAATCCGGTGGACGTGACGAACGGAACCTTGCGCGTGCAGGTCGCTTATAGCACAACGGAGAAGACCGTGGTGTGGCGCGGCGCGGTGACGAGCTCGTCCGGGGCGGGCGGCGGCGCGTTTGAAAAAGGGGGGACCGGCAAGCTGGTGCTGGCCGACGGCGCGGACTTCGGCCTGCTCGCGTTCACGGCCAACAACGCGGTCGAACTGCAGGTCACCAACCGGCAGACCCTGGCGTGCGATATGGGCGGCAGCGGCATGTGGCTTAATAAGTACGGCGACGGGGTGACGCTGCTGTCCGGTTCAAACACGTACGCGAACGCCACGCGCGTCTACGCGGGCGCGCTGTTTGTGAACGGCACGAACACGGGCGGCGGCTCGTTCACGGTGTCGGGCGGGGCCGTGCTGGGCGGCAGCGGACTGATCGCGCCGAAGGCGGGCGCATCCGTCGCGGTCGACGGCACGCTCGCCTCTGGCGAGGGCGCGGGCCGCTGTGGTACACTGAGGCTCGGAAGCGAGGAGCAGCCTACGGCGCTGGCATTGAACGGGACGTTGGCGGTGGATCTGGGCGCATCGGCCTGCGACCGCGTGGCCGTGATCGGCGACGTAGCCATGGGGCCGGCGGCCTCGGTCACGGTGACGGTGACGGATGAGGCGGTCTGGCACGCGCGGCGCGGCGAGCAGATCCCGGTGCTGACCTGGACGGGCGGCAAGAGCGGTTCGGTCACGACGGCAACCGCGTTGCCGACCGGCTGGAAGGTGCGCGAGGCACCGGGCATGCTTTTTGTCAGCTACGCAGCCTCGGGAACCCTGCTCACCGTGAAATAATGAACGGGGAGCTCGCGATGGCCCCATCGGGGAAAGCGTGCTCGGAGAGCCCTCCGGACGGATGCCCGACGCCCTTTCGGATCGAGTAAGAGAGAACGTTGATTGAAAAAGTCGAGAGCCATAAGCGGACTTTGTCTGGGGCTTGCCTGTTGCGCGCAGGCGGTTCCCGAAGGGGAGGGCCTTTTTTTTGACGGCCGCACCTATTACGAAGTGCCGCAGAACTCGATCAGCCTCAACCCGAGCAATTTCTCCGTCGCGTGCTGGATCCAGACGGTGGCCACCAATTCGCAGATCTTCGTCAATATGGGGGATGCGGGGACAGGGATTACGCTGTACCTGTACCGGCCTGACCCCGCGACGCGCATGCTCGTCGAGACGGATCCGGTGAATAAAGTGTACACGTCCGCCAAGGCACCCCCGACGCCGACCAACGTCTGGGTCCACTACGCGGGCACCTATAACGGCAGTACCATCCGCATCTACACCAACGGCGCGCTCTGCCAGTCGGCAGCCGCGGCGGTCAACCGGACGACGTTGCCGTACGCGCTGCAGATCGGCGCGGTGCCGAACTTTCCGGACCGCATGATGCATGGCGCGATGGAGGATATCCGGATCTGGAACCGCACGCTTTCGGCCGGCGAAGTCAGCAACGTCTGCCGGCAGGTGACCGTCGGCTCGGTGACCAACGGGCTCGTCGCGCGCTGGACCAGCGAGGGCGTCGGCGACGCGAGCCTGACGAGCGCGTTCGCGGGCGGGCCGGATGCTCTGCGGCGTGACCAGGCCGCGCTGCTGGTGCTGAACACCAAGGCCGACGGGTTCCGCGGCATCTGGTACTACAACGAGCCTTCAGGCGACGAGTACGTCTACAAGTACAGCGGTGGCATGGCCACCTACAGCGCCAAGAACATCCCCTTCGCCTGGTACGCGCCGGAGACGAACCGGACCTATTTCTGCTACGGCGGCACCGATGCGAACAACAGCACGCTGCTGCACATGGTTTCGTATTTCGACCACGCGACCGGCAAGGTCGCGCGGCCCACGCTGGTGCTGGACAAGAAGACCGACGACGCGCACGACAATCCGGTGATCAACCTCGACGACAAGGGCTACATTTGGATCTTCTCCGGCAGCCACGGCACGACGCGTCCCTCTTACATTTCGCGCAGCGTGCGCCCCTATGACATCGACCAGTTCCAGCTGATCTGGTCGGGCAACTTCTCCTACCCCCAGCCGTTCTACTATCCCGGCCACGGGTTCCTCTTCATCCACACCTGGTACGTGGCCGGACGCGGCAACTTCATGATGACCAGCAATCCCGAGGGCACGGTCTGGACGGCCCGCAGGGAACTCGCCTATTTCGAGGACGGCCACTACCAGGTCAGCGGGGTGTGGGGCACGAATAAGACCGGCATCGCCTTCAACATGCATCCCAAAGGCAAAGGCCTCAATTACCGCACCAACCTCTACTACATGGAGTCCGGCGATTTCGGCGCGACGTGGAAGACGGTGCAGGGGGATGCGCTCGTCACGCCGCTCACGAACAAGGTCAACCCCGCGCTGGTTTTCGAGTACGAGAGCTGGCCGCGCAACGTGTACATCAAGGACACGCGCTTCGACTCGCAGGGGCGCCCCGTCGTCCTCTTTGTGCTCAGCAGGGGCTACGCGTCCGGACCCGCGAACGACCCGCGCGAGTGGCGCATCGCGCAGTGGACGGGTACGTCGTGGACGAACAAGTTCACGGGCATCATCTCCGACAGCAACTATGACACCGGCTCGCTTTACATCGAGAGCGACACGCATTGGCGGCTGATCGGCCCCACGCAGAACGGTCCGCAGGCCTATAATCCGGGCGGCGAGATCATGCTGTGGCAGAGCTGGGATGCGGGCAACACATGGCACAAGACACGCTCGATGACGGCGAACAGCGCGCTGAACCATTCATATGTGCGGCGTCCGGTCAACGTGCACCCCGGCTTCTACGGCTTCTGGGCGGACGGGAACGGCAGGAAACTTTCCGAGTCCAGCCTCTACTTCTGTGACAAGCAGGGGACGGTGTTCCGTCTGCCCGCCACGATGAGCGGCGATTTCGCGGCGCCGGAACGGGTGCCCGTTCCGGGCGGCACGGTCTTGATGATAACGGAATAACAAAGGGGAAGTGATGAACGTGAGACGGATGGCGATCGTGGGGGTCATGGCGGCGACGTGCGTGTGGGCAGAGCCGAAGAGTGCGGGGTATCCGTTCGACGGGTTCACGGGGTTCGTTGTGAGCAACATGACGGAAAAGCTCAGCGCCGGCAACTTCTCGGTGGCGGCCTGGGTGCGGCTGCAGGATGTGCAGCGCTCCCAGATGTTTCTGACCATGGGCAGCCCGAATCAGGACTTTTCGCTCTACCTCTACAACGGCGGGGTGCGGATGCTGGTGGAAAACGCGGAGGGCAAGTACGGTTACGCGGCGGCCAAGGCGCCGCAAAGCAATGTGTGGGCGCACTACACCGGCACGTATGACGGCAAGACCGCTAAAGTCTACAGAAACGGGGTGCTCGAAGGACAGAAAGCCCTGCCGCTGCAGCGCGCCGCGTTCGCGCACCCGCTGACGGTGGGCGTGGTCATGAATGACAATGACCGCATTCTGAAGGGCAACCTCACGGACCTCCGCGTGTGGAATCGCGTGCTGGACGCCGGCGAGGTCAAAGCCGTGTTCGGCGACGAGGCGAGGCAAGGCCTCGGCGACGGTCTGATCAGCCACTGGAACACGCAGCCCACCGACTCGGCCATCGAAAACAAGGTCAGCGGCGCTCCCGGCCTGATCAAGATACAGCCGACCGTGTCGACGATTCAGAACGCCAAAGTGAACGGGTTCCGCGGCATCTGGTATTTCAATCAGCCGCTGAAAAACGAGTACGTCTACAAATACAGCGGCGGGCTGGGCACCTACTGTTCGAGCCACTCCCCGTTCGCATGGTATGCGCCCGAGGTGAACAAGACCTACTTCTGTTACGGCGGCACCGATGAGCAGAACAGCACGCTGCTGCACATGGTTTCGTACTACGACCACGCGACGGGAAAGGTCGCCCGCCCGACGCTGCTGCTGGACAAGAAGACCACCGACGCGCACGATAATCCGGTCATCAATCTGGACGACAAGGGCTACATCTGGATCTTCTCCAGCAGTCACGGCCGCGGCCGGCCCTCCTACATTTCGCGCAGCGTCAAGCCATACGATATCGACCAGTTCCAGCTGATGTGGACCGGTAACTTCTCGTATCCGCAGCCGATGTACTATCCAGGCAAAGGGTTCCTGTTCGTCCACACCTGGTACGTCGCGGGGCGCGGCAACTACATCATGACCAGCAACCCCGAAGGCACCGTGTGGAGCGAGCGCAAGCAGACCTCGTACATCGAAGACGGGCACTACGAGATCAGCGCCGCCTGGAAAAACAAAAAGACTGGCGTGGCCTTCAACATGCATCCGAAGGGCAAGGGGCTCAACTACCGCACGAACCTCTACTACATGGAGTCGGACGACTTCGGCGCCACCTGGAAAAACGCGCAGGGCGAGACGCTGGCGACGCCGCTGAGCGAATCCGTCAACCCCGCGCGGGTGCTGGAGTACGAGAGCCGGCACCGCAACGTCTACCTCTCCGACATCCAGTTTGACGCCGCCGGACATCCGGTGATCCTGTTCGTGCTGAGCAAGGGGTTCGAGTCCGGGCCTGAGAACGGCCCGCGCGAGTGGCGCATCGCGCGCTGGACGGGAACGGAGTGGAAGGAGCAGGCCACCGGCATCGTGTCGGACAGCAATTACGACATGGGTTCGGTCTACATCGAGAGCGACAGCGCGTGGCGGATCATCGGGCCGACGCAAACGGGGCCGCAGGCCTATAATCCGGGCGGCGAGATCGCGATGTGGCTCTCCGGAGATGCGGGCGCGACGTGGACGATGACGCGTCAGATGACGAAGGACAGCGAGATGAACCACACGTACGTGCGGCGGCCGGTCAATGTCCAGCCGGATTTTTACGGCTTCTGGGCGGACGGCAACGGGCGCAAGCCTTCCGAGTCGCGCCTCTACTTCTGCAACCAGAAGGGGGACGTGTTCCGTCTACCGCAGACCATGACGGGCGATTTCGCGACGCCTGAGCGCGTCAAGTAGGGCTGTCCGCGCTCGGAGGTAGCGGGCCACCGGTGGCGCGTGATCTCCGGGCACGCGAGCCGCGAGAAGAACTTGAAGGATTACCGGAAGAATCGTAAGTAAAGGAGAAACAGCATGAAGAAGCGTTGGATGTGGGTTGGCGTGTTGGCGTTGGCGGGCTGCGTGGGCCTGCAGACAAATACGAAGCAAGCGGTGTTCGGCGCCTGGCCCAAGGGCTCGTCGCCCGAGGAGGTGGGCGCGCGGATCGCGGAGCGGTTCCTGGCGCAGCCGCACAGCCAGTACGGGCGGATGGGAAAGACGCCCAAGCAGATCACCTATCCGGACGTCTGCACGTGGTACGGCGCGCTCAGCTTCGCCAAGGAGACGACGAACAGCGCTCTGGCCACCCGTCTGGCGCAGCGGTTCGAGCCGCTGTTCGGCGCGGACGCGCGGCTGGTGCCGCTGCCGAACCATGTGGACAACAGCGTGTTCGGCGCGGTGCCGCTGGAGCTTTACCAGCAGACCCGCGAGCCGCGCTATCTGGCGATGGGCAAAGCTTTCGCGGACGCGCAGTGGGCTCCCGCCCAGGGCAAGGACGACACCCCCGAGGCGCGGGCGTTCACGGCCCGGGGGCTGACGTGGCAGACGCGCTTCTGGATCGACGACATGTTCATGATCACGATGGTCCAGGCGCAGGCCTTCCGCGCCACCGGCGACCGCGCGTACATCGACCGCGCGGCCAAGGAGATGGTGGTCTACCTCGATGCGCTCCAGCGCCCCAACGGCCTGTTTTGCCATGCGCCGGACGTGCCCTTCTTCTGGGGGCGCGGCAACGGCTGGATGGCGGCCGGCACGGCGGAGCTGCTCCGTTCGCTGCCCGAGGACAACCCTGACCGGCCGCGCATTCTCGCGGGGTACCGCCAGATGATGGCCGCGCTGCTCAAGTATCAGGCTCCGGACGGCATGTGGCGGCAGCTGGTGGACGACGAGGGCTCGTGGCCCGAAACCTCGGGGACGGCCATGTTCACGTTCGCGCTGATCACCGGCGTGAGGAACGGCTGGCTCGACGCCCGGACCTACGGGCCGGCCGCGCGCAAGGCCTGGCTGGCGCTGGTCACCTACATTGACGAGAACAGCGACGTCCGCGAGGTGTGCGAAGGCACGAACAAGAAGGCGGACCGCCAGTACTACCTCGACCGGAAGCGCGTCACCGGCGACCTGCACGGCCAGGCCCCCGTGATCTGGTGCGCGGTGGCGCTGCTGCGGCCGGCGAAGTAGCGCCGCGCGGCGCGCGACACAGCCAAGGCTGCCCCGCAACTCGGGGCTGTCACGCGCCGTATTTTGTGATACGCTGAGGACATCCTGATATTTCCGTTGAGGAAGGGCGTATGAAAAGAGCGAGCGTTTGGTGGGTGGCAGGAGTGTCCATGGGGGTGTCGGCGCTGTTCGCCGGCTGCGGGACGGTGAGCGGGCACGAGGGCGCGGTGCTCGGCGGTGCGGCGGGCGCGGCGGGCGGCGCGTTGGTCGGCTCGGCCGTGGCGGGGCACGGCAACCGCGGCACGGGCGCCCTGATCGGCGGTGTGATCGGCGGGGCTGCAGGCGTGGCGGCCGGCGACCAGCTGCACGACAAGCATTATCCACAGTGAGGCGCACGGCCGATGGACGAGACGCAACCGTTAAACTTCCGCGACGAGACCTTCTGTGTGCGCGCTTACGAATCGGGCGTGAACAACCAGGTGACGCTGCCGGCGTACTGCAACTACCTGCAGGAAATAGCGGGCAATCACGCGCGGGCGCTGGGTCTCGGCATCCATGAGCTGCAGAGCACGGGGTACACCTGGATGCTTTCGAGGCTGCACCTCGTCATCAGCACCTACGCCGCCTGGCGCGAGAGCGTGACGGTCCGCACATGGCCCTCGGGCGTGCGCGGACGCTTGACCGCGACGCGTGATTTTATTGTGCGGGGCGATTCCGGGGCGGTGTTGCTGCAAGGCGTGAGCGAATGGCTCTATGTGGAGCTGGACACGCGCAAGGTCGTGCGGCTTCCGCAGGCCTTCGGCGCGCTCGCCCCCGAGGGGACGCCGCGTGTCGATGTTCCGGAAACCGCGGGCAGGGTGCCGGAGTTCAATGGGGCGGATTGGTCGGCAACGGTGACCGTCCGCCACAGCGATCACGATTTCAACAACCACGTGAACAATGCGCATTATGTGGAGTGGGCGCTGGAGTGCCTGCCCGGCGACTGGTGCGCGTCGCGCCGGGTGTGCGAGCTGGACATCTCGTACCGGGCGTCGGCAATGTGGGGCGACACGGTGATTTCGGAGGCGGTGCGCGAGAGCGGCGAGGTGCTGCTGCACCGCATCCGCCGCGCCTCGGACCATGCGGTCCTGGCGACCGCCCGCACGGTGTGGAGATAGTTGTTATTAACTCGAAGACACAAAGACTCGAAGAAGATGACCTGCTTGTATCATTTTGTTCTTCTTTGCGCCTTCGTGTCTTTGTGTTTAAAAACCAAACAAAGGGGGAGTGACACGTGAAGAGAGTGATGGGTTCGTTTCTGTTGGCGGCCTGGGTGGCCGGATCGGTTTTCGCGCAGCAGCTTTCGACCACGCCGGTGCCGCGCGACGAGAAGTGGCAGCAGCGGGTCGAGCGCGACGCGGCCAAGGTCAAGCAGGGCGGTTGGGAGCTGGTCTTTATCGGCGACTCCATCACCGATTTCTGGCAGAACCGGGGCAAGGAGGTCTGGGACAAGAACTTCGCGCAGTACAAGGCGCTGAACCTGGGCATCAGCGCGGACCGCACGGAGCACGTGCTGTGGCGCCTGGACAACGGCGAGCTGGAGGGTAATCCGCCCAAGCTGTTCGTGGTGATGATCGGCACGAACAACAACGGCCACCGCAAGCCTGAGCAGGAGAGCACGGCCGACACCGTCGCGGGCATCAAGGCGATCCTCGACCGGCTCGGCCAGAAGGCGCCGCAGTCGAAGGTGCTGCTGCTCGCAATCTTCCCGCGCGGCGCCACGCCGCAGGACGCCTGCCGGGTCCGCAACGAGGCGGTCAACGCCGAGATCCAGAAGTTCGCGGACAACAAGCGCGTTTTCTGGATGAACATCAACGACAAGCTGCTGCAGCCCGACGGCACGCTCTCCAAGGAGATCATGCCCGACCTGCTGCACCCGAACGCCAAGGGCTACGCGATCTGGGCCGAAGCGATCGCGCCGTTCGTGGCCAAGACCGTGAAGGCCTCGGTCACGCCGGATCACCGCAACGACCAGGCGTGGTGGAAGAAGCGCTTCGAGGAGAAGCAGGCGCTGGTCAAGCAGGGCGGCTGGGAGCTGGTCTTCATGGGCGACTCCATCACCCACGGCTGGGAGGGCGGCGGCAAAGAGGTGTGGGCGCTGAACTTCGGTGCTTACAAGGCGCTGAACCTCGGCTACGGCGGCGACCGCACCGAGCACGTGCTGTGGCGCCTGGACAACGGCGAGCTGGACGGCTACCAGCCCAAGCTGCTGGTGCTGATGATCGGCACGAACAACACCGGCCACCGGCCCCTGGCGCAGGAGAGCCCAGAAGACACGGCGGCGGGCATCAAGGCGATCCTCGAGAAAATCGGACAAAAATCGCCCGCGACGAAGGTGCTGCTGCTCGCGGTTTTCCCGCGCGGCGCCAAGCCGGACGAGCCGATGCGCGTGCGCAACGACAGGGTCAACGCGCTGATCAAGGGCTACGCCGACGGCAAGCGCGTGATCTTCCTGGACTTCAACAAAGAGCTGCTGGAGCCTGACGGCACGCTCTCGAAGGAGATGATGCCCGACTTCCTGCATCCGCAGGCCAAGGGCTACGCGATCTGGGCCCAGTCGATCCAGCCGATTGTGAAAGAGACGTTGGGCAGGTAATTCTGCTACTCTATGTGTTCTGCGCGTGCTTTTGCGGCCCGCTGAATCAGCGAAAGAGTGGCCGCACGAGCGCGCAAAGGTCACAAAGGGGAGGGTGGAGACGTGGGCAGGTTGAAACGACAAGCCGTTTTATGCGGGGCCATGATTGCGGCGGCCGCCTGTGCGCAGGCACAGGCGGGCGCGGAAGGCCTGTTTGACCACTACCGGTCCGGCTTCCACCGGGACAACATGGCGCTGCAGGTGTTGCTTGACCGGCAGAACCTGTCGTGCAACTGCGTGGACGGAATGTGGGGAGCGCGGACCGAGATCGCGCTGGTGACCTGGCAGACGCTCAACGGCCAGCCCGTGACCGGCGTTCCGGACGCGGCCGTCCTGCAGGCGCTGGGCGGCACGACGAACATTTTCACCCGCTATACGGTGACGGAGGCCGACCTGACCAACGGCATCGCGGCCGTGCCCGCGGAGTGGGACGAGCGCGCGCGGCTTCCGGCGCTGAAGTATGAGACGGTCCAGGAGATGTTGGCGGAGAAGGGACACACCTCGCAGCGGGCGATTGAGCGGCTCAATCCTGGCGTGGCCTGGCCCAACCCCCCGGCGGGTACCGAGGTGGTTTTGCCGGAGTGTTCGGCTTCGGTCCCGGCCAAGGCGGGTTCGGTCCGGATCGCGCTGGCGCGCATGGAGATCACGGTGTTTGATGCGGACGGCAGGCTGGTCGCGCTCTTCCCGTGCTCGATCGCACGCGACAAGAGCCGCCGGCCGGCCGGCGAGCTGTGCGTCAAGAACGTCGCGCCTAACCCCACGTATCTCTACGACCCGCAGCTGTTCGTGCCGGGCGGGCCCAAAACCTCGAAGCTGGTGATCCCTCCGGGGCCGAACAATCCGGTCGGTCTGGCCTGGGTCGGCCTCTCGCTGCAGGGGTACGGCGTGCACGGCACGCCGCTCCCCGAGAATATCGGGCGGGCCGAATCGCATGGCTGTTTCCGTCTCTCGAACTGGAACGCCGTGAAGCTGGTCAAGATGGTGCGGCCCGGCGTGCCGGTGGTGGTGGAGGAGTAAGCGCGTTTTTTGAGAAACCGATTGCGCCGAAAATGAGGATGAAGGTATACTGAGGCACTTTTTTATACCTTGGAGTTTTCCGACATGCCGCAAAAGACCCTGCCTTTTACGCTTGCCCAGATCGAACAGATCGAAAAAAGCTGCCCGACCCCTTTTCATCTATACGATGAAAAAGGGATCCGGGCGAATGCCCGCCGCTTGAAAGCCGCGTTCGCCTGGAATCCCGGTTTCAAAGAGTATTTCGCGGTCAAGGCGTGTCCCAACCCCTTCCTCATGAAGATCCTGAAGGAAGAGGGTTTCGGCATGGACTGCAGCTCGCTGCCGGAGCTGCTGCTGTCGCAGGAGATCGGCGTGACCGGCGAGGGGATCATGTTCACCTCGAACGACACGCCCGCGAACGAGTTCGTCAAGGCCCAGGCGCTGGGCGCGGTCATCAATCTCGACGACCTCTCGCACCTCCCTTTCCTCGAGGCGTGCGCGGGGCTGCCCGAACTGGTCTGCTTCCGCTATAACCCCGGCCCGCTCAAGGGCGGCAACGCGATCATCGGCAACCCGGAGCAGGCCAAGTACGGCTTCACGCGCGAGCAGCTCTTCGAGGGCTACCGCGTGCTGAAACAGAAGGGCGTGAAGCGCTTCGGCCTGCACACGATGGTGGCTTCGAACGAGCTGAACCCCCAGTACTTCATCGACACGGCCGAGATCCTCTTCGACCTCGCGGTCGAACTCTCCCGCGAGGTGGGCATCACCTTCGAATTCGTCAACATCGGCGGCGGCATCGGCATCCCGTACCGGCCCGAACAGGCGGCGGTGGATCTCGAGTGCGTGGGCGCGGGCGTGCGCGCGGCGTATGAGTCGCGCCTGCTGGCCAAGGGCCACCCCGCGCTCAAGCTCTACATGGAGTGCGGGCGCATGGTCACCGGCCCCTTCGGCTTCCTGGTCGCGCGCGTGCGCCACATCAAGAAGACCTACAAGACCTACGCGGGGCTCGACGCCTGCATGGCCAACCTGATGCGGCCCGCGCTCTACGGCGCGTACCACCACATCTCGGTGCCGGCCAAGGCGGGCCAGCCTTGCTCGACGGTCTATGACGTGACCGGCTCGCTCTGCGAGAACAACGACAAGTTCGCGATCGACCGGCCGCTGCCGGAGCTGGCGCCGGGCGACCTGGTGGTGATCCACGACGCGGGCGCGCACGGGCACGCCATGGGCTTCCAGTACAACGGCAAGCTGCGCTCGGCCGAACTGCTGCTGCGCGAGGACGGCAGCGTGGTGCAGATCCGCCGCGCGGAGACGCCCGCGGATTACTTTGCGACGCTGGACTTCGGCGCGCTGGCGTCGTTCCGGGCGTAGTGTGGTCTGCCTCTGGTAGGGACGGCTCCCCGAGCCGTCCGCCCTGCGGAATGCTCTGGACCGGCGGCGCGTTCGGGGAACGCGCCCTACCCAATTCAATGATCACGATCCTCTATCAGGACGACGACTGCGTGGCGGTGATGAAGCCCGCGGGCGTGGCGGCCATCCCCGAGAAAGCCGGCGACGACGCCTGCCTCAGCGCGCTGCTGGAAAGCCAGCTGGGACGCCGCATCTTTCCGGTCCACCGTCTCGACAAGGACGTCAGCGGCGTGATCCTTTACGCCCTCACGGCGGCGGCGCACCGTTTTCTCAACACGGCCTTCGAGCGGCGCGAGGTCCACAAAACCTATCTGGCGGTGGTTCACGGCCTCGTGGCGGCCGACCGCGGCTTCATCAAGCGGCCTCTCCGCGAATTCGGCTCGGGCCGCATGGGCGTGGACGACGCCAAGGGCAAGCCCTCCGAGACGCGCTACGAGGTCTTGGCGCGGGCCGGGAACTATTCGCTGGTGCAGCTCCATCCCCTCACGGGCCGGCGGCACCAGCTGCGCGTGCACCTCTACAGCATCGGGCACCCGCTCGCAGGCGATGACCGCTACGGCGATCCCGCCCAGCGGCACGGCCATCCGCGCCTGATGCTGACCGCGACCGGCGTGGCGCTGCACGTGCCCTCCGGCGCGAAGCTCGAGCTCCACGGCCGCGTGCCGCAGGATTTCCGCGAGGCCGCCCGCACGGCGTACGGCTTCGAAGTTTGAGGGTGCGGCGGGGGGCGCGATGGGGTAAACTAGCGGCGATTTGAAACCGGTGGTAAGCAAATGAAAAAATGTCCCTATTGTGCCGAAGAGATCCAGGACGCCGCCATCAAGTGCAAGCACTGCGGCGAGTTCCTCAATGGCGCCGTGCGCGTGCCGCCGCCTCCGCCCGCGGAGGCTCTCAGGTGGTACTACCGCACGACTTTCATCGTCATCGCGCTGGCCAGCGTGGGGCCTCTCGCCCTGCCGCTCATCTGGTGGCATCCGAAGCTGAGTCCTGTTTGGAAGGCCGTTCTCACCGTTGCCACGCTGGTCATCACGTGGCTGGCGGTCGTGAGCACGATGCGCCTCGCCCAGAACATCGAGACCATGTACAAGCAGATGCAGGCGTTTTGAGCGGACGCCGGACTTGTTTATCGGGGGGAGTCGGGGTAAACTAAACCATTCTTTTCTGAACGATTAAGATTACGATTAGGATGAAGATTACGGAAGGCCGCAGGTTCCTCATAATCCTAATCGTGCTCGTCATCGTAATTCATTTGAAGGTACAGGGAAGTTGTTTTGCATTTAATGAAGGAGTGAGTAGCGATGTCTGTCAGAGTCCGTTTCGCGCCCAGCCCCACCGGCAACGTCCACATCGGCAATATCCGTGCGGCGATCTTCAACTGGCTTTTCGCGCGCCACGCGGGCGGCAAGTTCCTGCTGCGCGTGGAGGACACGGACCGTGAGCGCTCCACGCAGGAAGCGATCGATACCCTGTTGGGTTGCATGGCGTGGCTCGGCCTTGACTTCGACGAGCCGACGGTTTATCAGAGCAAGCAGATGGACCGTCATCTGGCGGTGGCCGAGGATCTGCTCAGCCGGGGGCTGGCCTACCGCGAGGCCAAGGGCGGCGGCGGCGAGTGCGTGATCTTCCGCATGCCCAAAGAGGGGCGGCTGGAGTTCACCGACCTCGTCAAGGGCACGATCAAGAAGAAGGCCGAGGACACCCAGGATTTTGTGATCGTGCGCTCGGACGGCACGCCGGTTTTCCATCTCTCCAATGTGGTGGACGACATCGACATGGCGATCACGCACGTGATCCGCGGCGACGACCACGTGGAGAACACCTTCAAGCACATCGAGCTGTTCAAGGCCATCGGCGCGGCGGTGCCGCAGTACGCGCACCTGCCGATGATCGTGAACAACCAGGGCAAGCCCTACTCCAAGCGCGACGGCGCGGCCTTCGTGGGCGAGTTCAAGGAGCAGGGCTATCTGCCCGACGCGCTCTTCAACTTCCTGCTGCTGCTCGGCTGGGCGCCGGGCGACGACCGCGAGGTGTTGACGCGCGAGGAGATGATCGCGCTCTTCACGCTGGACCGCTGCAAGTCCAGCGCGGCGCGCTTCGACATCAAGAAGCTGGTGTGGATGAACGGCGAGTACATCCGGCGCCAGCCGCGCGAGGTGTTCGCGGCCGAGTTCCTGGCGCGCGTGCAGGCGGAGGGGCTCTCCACCGAGGGCGTGGATCTCGCGGGGGTCATGGAGCAGATGCAGATCCGCACCCGCTTCTACTCCGAACTTCCCGCTTCGTGTGCCTTCTTTTTCACGGACGCCTACGCCTTCGATCAGAAAGCGGTCGAGAAGCGCCTGAAGCTCGAGGGTGTGCCCGCGCTGCTGGACGGGGTGGCGGAGCAGTATGCGGCGCTGCCCTCCTTTGACCTGCAGACCACGCACGACGTGCTGGCCGCGATGGGCGAGGCCAGCGGCACGGGCCTGGGCTCGATGGTGCATCCGGTGCGCGTGGCGGTCTCGGGCCTCACCGAAGGCCCGGGGCTCTTCGAGGTGCTGGTGCTGCTCGGCCGCGACAAGGTCTGCGCGCGTCTGCGCGACGTGGCGCGGAGGCTGCGCGAAGGCAGCCTCTAGCAGGCTTCGATCCGACCGGCAGGGACGCCTCCCCGAGGCGTCCGCAGGGCCAGGGCAGTGACCGGCGGACGGTCGGGGAACCGTCCCTACCCTGTGGGCTGACTAGTCCTGATCTGAAATGGGAGCGGCGTATGCTGACAGTCAGTTCGGCGTTTTCGGGTGCGCTTGCGCTGGGCTTCGGGCTGGCCATTTCTTCGCTTGCCGCCGCGCCCGAGCGCCGCGAGTGGACGGTGGATGGCGTGACCCGCGAGGCGCTGGTCTATGTGCCGCCGCAGGCGCTCTCCAACGCGGTCCCCGTGGTCTTCGTTTTTCACGGGCACGGCGGCAACATGCGCCACATGGCCCGCGCTTTCCCCTGCCATGCGCTCTGGCCCGAGGCGCTGGTCGTCTACATGCAGGGGGTTCCCACGCCGGGGCGGCTCACCGACCCCGAGGGCAAGAAATCCGGCTGGCAGAATGCCCCCGGCGACCAGGGCGACCGCGACCTGAAGTTTTTCGACGCCGTGATGGAGTCGCTCCGCACGACTTGCAAGATCGACGGCCGGCGCGTCTATGCCACGGGCCACTCCAACGGCGGCGGCTTCACCTACCTGCTGTGGGCGACGCGCGCGTACTGCTTCGACGCCTTCGCGCCTTGCGCGGCGGTGACCACGCAGCTCGCGCGGCTCACTCCCAAGCCGGTTCTGCACCTGGCGGGCGAGAGGGACCCGCTCGTCAAATTCGTGTGGCAGCAGCAGACGCTGGAGTCCTTGCGGCGGATCAACCGCTGCGGCGCGGGCCAGCCGTGGGGCACGAACGCCACGCTCTACGCCTCCAGCGCGGGCGCGCCCGTCATCGCCCTCATCCATCCCGGCGGCCATGAACTCCCGCCCGAGGCCGCTCCCTCCGTCGTCCGCTTTTTCAAGGAGCGCGCGAATCCGCGCGCCGCGAAGAAAGAGTGACCGCGGAGGTTGACGAAGGATTCCCCGTTCTGATTAAATATAAATATGCCATGTTCCGTTTCGGACGACAGAGGGGGTTATGAAACAAAATTGCATGGGGGCTTCTTTTTCACGGATGGCCAAGAGAAAGACTTTCGCAGCTCTGGCCGTGCTTTCAGCCGTATTCCTTGCGGGGGCGCTGACCGCGAAGGCTGACGAGGCGCAGTCCGTTCTGTATCGGTGGGGCCAAGGGTTTTTCGAGCCGTGCGCTCTGCCGGAAGGGGGTTCCCCTGTGACGGCCGCTGCGGCGGGGGGATTCCATACGGTGGCGCTGAAGCCGGACGGCAGCGTGGTGGCATGGGGCGATAATTCGCTCGGTCAGTGTGTCGTACCGCCGGGGCTCTCGGCCGTGGCGGCGGTGGCGGCCGGGGATTTCTACAGCATGGCGCTGAAGGCCGATGGCACAGTGGCCGTCTGGGGAGGGATGGGGAACAGCGATGTGCCCGCGCCCGACGTCTTGACGAACGGGATCGCGGTCGCGGCCGGTGCGCATCACGCGCTGGCGTTGAAGGCGGACGGTACGGTCGTTGCGTGGGGCGACAATTGGCTCGGCCAGTGCGATGTGCCTGCCGGGCTCTCAGAGGTCATGGCGGTTGCTGCGGGCGATCTGCACAGCGTGGCGCTGCGTGCGGATGGAACGCTCGCCGTCTGGGGCGACGGCGTGCCGGCGTGGATGCGGGAGCAGATCGGGACGCTTTCGGGCGTGACCGCTGTGGCTGCGGGCGGCAGCGCCACCGTGGCCGTGAAAGCGGACGGAACGGTCTGTCTCAATGGCATACAGAACTTAGAAGACCTGCAGGGCGCCGTTGCGGTTTCAGTCGGAGATGATAACCGCGTTTACGCGCTCATGCCGGACGGGACTCTGGCCATTGCGTTCGATGGTGCCATTCCGGCGTCTGAACACCCCGGCGTCCGAATCGTCGCCCTCGACGCGGGACCGATGAACGCGCTGGCGCTCGGCGTGTCGCAAGCCGCGTCGCCCGTGTTCACGCCTGCGCCGGGGCGGCTGTTCGCGGACCGTTTGGCGGTCACGCTCACCAACGTCACGGAGGGCGCAGAGATCCGCTACACCCTGGACGGCTCCGAGCCCACGCAGGCTTCGTCGCTTTACAGCACGTCGCTCGTGCTCAACGCCACGGCGATCGTCAAGGCCAGGGCCTTTAAGAGCGGCATGGACGGCAGCGCGGTGGCCACGGCGGGTTATTGGAAACAGGCCGCAGACGGGATGGCGGGGCAGGTGGTCGCATGGGGGATGGATTCGCACGGCCAGTGCGCGGTGCCCGAGGGGCTTACGAACGCGGTCGCGGTGGCGGCGGGCTCATATCACACGCTGGCGCTGACGTCGCGGGGGCGGGTTGTCGCGTGGGGTTACGATGGCATGGGTCAGGACGACGTTCCCGAAGGACTGGCGAATGTGGTCGCGGTGTCGGCTGGCGATTTACACAGCGTGGCGCTGAAGGCCGACGGCACGGTGACGGCTTGGGGGAACAACTGGCGAGGCCAGTGCGATGTGCCGCCGGACCTGTCGAACGTCGTGGCCGTGGCCACAGGCGCGTACAGCACGTTTGCGCTGAAGGCGGATGGCAGGGTAACGATGTGGGGCGACATGAGCGGGCCTCCGGCCGGGCTCACGAATGTGACGGCCCTGTCGGCAGGAACCTATTTTGCAGTCGCGCTGCGCGCGGACGGCACGGTGACCGCGTGGGGCTATGACGTGCATTCGGAGATGGCGGACTATCTGGCTACGCTCTCGGACGTCTCGGGCCTTGCTGCCGCTTCCGACGGGGTTGTGGCGCTGAAACGCGACGGGACCGTATCGGCGTGGGTCAATCATGTCAGCGGCACGGACATGCCTGTCGGACTGTCGGACGTGGTGGCGGTGTCGGCGGGTATGGCGCACTTCTTGGCGCTGAAGACGGACGGGAGCCTGGTCGCGTGGGGTGAAACGAGGGAAGGGCAGTGCGCCGTGCCCCCCGGACTGCCGCCTGTGGTGGCGTTCGGCGGTGGCGCGATCCATTCGGTGGCCGTTGTTTCGGATGCCATGGCCGTGCCGGTGTTCGCGCCGGCTTCCGGAGCGGTGATTCCCGCCGGAGGCTCTTTGGAGGTGACCCTCGCCTGCGCCACGGAGGGCGCGGAGATCCGCTACACGCTGGACGGGACGATGCCCACAGAAGCGAGTGCGCTTTACGTCGCTCCTGTGCTCGTGACGAACACGGTGACGATGAAGGCTCGCGCGTGCAGCCGCGACGGCTTGCCGAGTGTGGTCGCTTCGGCGCGCTACACGGTGTGGAAGGTAGGAGAAGCCGGCTCGGTGATCGCGTGGGGCTATAACGGGCTCGGGCAATGCGACGTGCCCGAAGGGTTGACGAACGCGGTCGCGGTGGCCGCGGGCTGGTATCATACCGCCGCGCTGAAGGCGGACGGCACGGTGGTCACTTGGGGGGGTAAGGATGGCGCGTGCGCAGTGCCTGCCGGGCTTTCGGGCGTGATCGCCATTGCCGCGGGCGGGAGCCATAATTTGGCGCTGAAGGCGGACGGCACGGTCGTGGCATGGGGCAGCAATTGGCAGGGGGAGTGCCAGGTGCCGGAGGGGCTGTCGGGCGTTGTCGCGATAGCGGCTGGAGGGGGACACTCCGTCGTTTTGAAGGCGGACGGCACGGTTGCGGCCTGGGGGTACAACGGATACGGGCAGTGTACCGTGCCGGAAGGCGTCACGGGTTTGGTCGCGGTGGCGGCGGGCGATGACTTCACGGTGGCGCTTGGGAATGACGGCGCGCTGACCGCGTGGGGAGCGAGTTGGGGTGTGGCTCCCATCCCGGAGGGGACGGTTATAGCCAATGCGGTCGGCCTGGCGGCAGGCGGCTCGCGCACGGTGGTGCTGCAGGCAAACGGGAACGTGCTCGCTTGGGGAAGCGACGACCCCGACGTCATCACTGTTCCTTCCGGGGTCTCGGCGGCGAGTGCTGTTGCGGCGGGCGGCAGGCACACCCTTCTTCTGCTTGAGAACGGCACGCTGTTTGCCTGGGGAAGCAACAAGGAAGGGCAATGCGATGTTCCCGTTTGCGACGGTCCGGCTGTGGCGGTGGCTGGGGGGGCGTATCATTCCGCGGCCATACTGAGCGCCGCCGTGGCCCGCCCAACCTTCTCTCCCGCGTCGGGCACGCGTGTTCCCAACGGAGGCTCGCTGGAGGTGACGATCTCCAGCGCTACAGAGGGCGCGGAGATCCGATACACGCTCGACGGCTCAGTTCCGACGGCGGAAAGCGCGCGGTATGCGGCGCCGCTCATGTTGACGACGGCAACCGTCGTGACGGCGCGGGCTTTCAAGGCCGGGCTGGAGGGCAGCTGGACGGCTCAAGCCAGATATGGCGCCGGAGGGGCTCGGCCGGGTACGGTTGTCGTCTGGGGGAGCGACTGGAGCGGTCAATGCCAGCTCCCCGCCGGGCTTTCGAACCGCGTGGTAGATGTGGCGGCGGGGTATGCGTTTACGATGGCTTTGAAGGATGACGGGACGGTGGTCGCGT
>JAHFSX010000055.1 GCA_023269675.1 Verrucomicrobiota bacterium | reverse complement strand
CAGACCTCCACACCAACGGGCACACCCCATCTCCGCCAGCCTCTCTCAGTGTCCAGCATTTGACGGATCGACCGTCCCCAAGAAAAACCTACGGTGTCTTTTCTATTTGACGGACTGCGGGCAGCTGTAAAGTCCTGCGGACGCCTCGGGGAGGCGTCCCTACCGGAGAGGCGTCCTGCGGTGCCGCAGAGGGGTAGGGACGGTTCCCCGAACCGTCCGCCGGCCCCTAGCCTTAACCTGCGGATTCCCCGCGTGTTAGAATCGTGTGAGGATGCCCGATTTTTCGCTAACGGCGCAGATGTCAAACGTGGTATATTTAATGATTGATATCCTACATTGAGGAGTGTGTGTGTTCGGTAAGCGCAAACAGGTGTCACGCGATCTGGTGACGCGGTACGAGGCGAAGTACATCATTCCGCGGGCGCTGGTGGCGGAGGTGCGGGCGTTCATCCGGCCCTTCTGTGTGGCTGACCCTCACGCCTTCGGCACGCCGCCGGAGTATACGATCACGACGCTGCAGCTGGACACGCCTGATTACGCGCTGCATTACGCCAAGGAGCGCGAGGCGATCCGGCGGTTCAAGCTGAGGGTGCGGACCTACGGCGAGATCGGGTCGGCGCCGCTGTTTGTGGAGGTGAAGGCGAAGCTGGAGGACACGATCGTCAAGACCCGTGTGGCGATCCCCTTCAGGATGTGGAGCCGGGAGCTGGTGTTCGGCGTCCGCTTGCCGGACGTTTTCAAGAACGAGCGCCAGGAGGTTGATTTTTTGCAGTTCAAGCGGCTGGTGTGGGAGCTGGGAGCCGCGCCGGTGCTGCTGGTGCGGTATGTGCGCGAGTCGTATGTGGGGACGGTGGACCGCTACGCGCGCGTGACCTTCGACCGCAAGCTGCAGTACCAGATGACGGACTCGTGGACCGATTTCGGGCGGAGCGGCCTGTGGCGCGGCATGGATTCGGCCGAGGCGCAGGGCTTCGGGCTGACCTATTCCGGGGTGGTGCTGGAGGTGAAGACCCTGTCGCACACGCCGGTGTGGGTGATGGACATGGTCGAGCGGTTCCAGTTGCGCAAAAGCGGCAACTGCAAATACTCGACGGCGCTGTGGCGCGAAGGACTGTTCCGGGGGTACCCGGAGACGAACGAGGAGGCGGCCGAGTCGTTGGCGCTGATTTGAAAGTGAGTGTGTGAGACTGTGAACGTGAACGATTACCTGACGATGTTTTTCGGAGCGCAGGAGACGCTGACGCCGTCGCTGGTGGCGGGGGCGCTGGTGCTGAGCTTCCTGCTGGCCATGGTTTTCGCTTCGGTTTACCAGTTCACGTTCCGGGGGTTCACCTATTCGCGGTCGTACATCCACACCATGGTGCTGGGCAGCATGGTGACCTGCATGCTGATCATGGCGGTCGGCAACAATCTGGCGCGCGGCATGGGCATCCTCGGCACGCTGGCCATCATCCGGTTCCGCACGCCGGTGCGCGACCCGCGCGACGCGATGTTCCTGTTCGCCTGCCTCGGCATCGGCATCGCCTGCGGCGCGGGGATGCCGCTGGTGGCGGCGCTGGGCACGCTGATCATCAACGCCGCCGCGCTGCTGCTGCACTGGGCGCCGTTCGCCTCGCGGCGCGAATACGAGGGGCTGCTGCGTTTCGGCATGCCCCCCAACGACCCCGCGGCCGAGCAGGAGGTGGAGACGCTCCTGATGCGCTTCTGCTCCTCGTTCTACCTGCTCGGGATGCGCGACGCCGAGCAGGGCGACCGGCTTGAGTTTTCGTACCAGGTGCGGCTGCTGGACCCGGCCTACCACCAGGACCTGGTGGCCGCATTCAAAAAGGCCGGCAAATTTACGGACCCGGCGCTGCTGATGCAGCGCACGACGGTTGAACTTTAAGGACGGAAGCGGACTATGACGAGCCATTTCAAACGCAAAACGATGCGGGTGCCGTTCCGGGCGCGTTTGCGCCGCACGATGCGCTTCGGCTTCCTGCTGCTCATCCTCGGGCTGATCCCGTTCTTCCTCGCGTTCATGATGCGGGACTCCGACGCCACCCGTTTCAACGGCATGGTCGAGGCGGAATCGGAGACGGTCGGGCCGGTGGCGACGGCGCGCATCCTGTCGGTCGATGTGCAGCCCGGGCAGCGGGTCTACGCGGGCGACGTGCTGGTGCGGCTGGATCCCGCCGACCGGGCGCTGGAGCTGGCGATGCAGGAGACGCGGCTGCTGGATTATCAGCAGAACCAGCTACAGTATGAGCAGGGCCTGCAGCGCTACCGGCAGACGCTGCAGGAGTCGGAGCGGCGCAGCCGCCAGATGGTGCAGGAGGCGGCGGTCGCCTGGAGACCGAGAAGATGAACAGCGCCCGCGACGAGGCGGAGCTGGCGGGCCTGAAGGCGGAGATCACGCGCCTGCAGCCGCTGATCGACAAGCGGCTGGTGAGCGAGATCGAGCTCTCCGCGCTGCGGCCCAAAGCGCAGGCGCTGGAGCAGACGGTCTCGCGGTACGCGCCGCTGATCGGCGCGCTGCGTCAGCGCCACGACCAGGCGGTCAAGGATTTGGAAGAGGTCCGCACGCTGCTGGCGGCGGCAGGGAACGCGCCGCAGGCGGAGTCGTGCACGGCGTCGCTGCAGCGCATGACGCAGACGTTCCAGCAGGTCGCCAGGAGCGAGCCATCCGTGCTGCGGGCGTCGCGGGCGGGCGTCGTCTCGCGCATCCAGCGGCAGGCGGGCGACGTGGTGGTGGCGGGCGAGCCGATCGTGCGGGTGGCCTCGGCGAGCTCGCTTTACATCACCGGCCTGCTCAGGCAGAGCCAGCTCGCGGGGCTGTCGGTCGGCGACAAGCTGACGGTGGTCCGCATGGCGGGTGACACCGGCCGCGTGCTGACGGCCCAGGTGGAGACGATCGATCCCGAAGTGATGGACCTGCTCGACCCCTTCAACCCGGCCCCGCGCTTCCCGGCGCGCGGGCGGCGCGTGCGCCTGCGGATCCTGGAGGCGAACAACACCTTGGTTCCGGGCGAGACGGTGGCGTTGCACTCGACGCGGCAGGGGAGCTGGCTGGACAGCGTGCGGCGCACCTGTTTTTTTTCCGGGTGCAGACCCGCGCCGCTCTAGACGGACCGGCGGCGGGCAGGAACCATGAATGACATGAAGAGACAGGTTCAGAAGCAGTGGCTGGCCGCGGGCGGAGTGGCGGTGTGCCTGGCGGCGGGCTGCGCCAGCGTGACGCGCGAGATGCCGCCGGCGTCCGCCGCCGCGGCTCCCGCCGCCACGAACGCGCCGCCCGCAGCGGCCTGTGCGGCCGCAACCACGAACGCGCCGCCCGCCGGCGGATACCCGTGGGAGACGCTGGCGCGGCTGGCCGCGGCGAACTGCAGCGAGGCCCGGGCGCTGCTGCTGGATGCGGCGGCCGAGCGGCATCAGACGGCCGTGGACACGGGCTGGCGCAACCCGCAGCTGCGCATGGGCGACCACTGGGGCGACGAGGACCAGACGACGGCCGGCCGGACCGGCATGCGCACCTTTCCCGCTGAAACCGGCTCGCCGAGCCGGCCGTTCACCAGTGCCCGCGAGCGGGACGAGAGCTCGTTCGACGGGTACACGGCGGGGCTGCGCATCTACACCGCCAACCCGTTCGTGAACCGGTGGCTGCGCAAGCGCGGGGCGGCTTCGGCGCGGGCGCTCGAGTCCCGGTCGGAAGAGACGGCCTACGCGGTCTTCTGCGAGGTGCGGTCGCTCTGCCTGGAGGCGGAGGTGGCGCGCGCCGAGATCGGGCTGTTGGAGCAGATGGCCGCGTTGCGCGAGCAGGCCCGCGATTTACGCAAGGAGCAGTCGGCCGCCGGGGTGGCGGATGCGCTGGAGCTGATCCGGGCCGAGACGCGCCTGGCGGTGCTCCGTTCCGAGATCCGCGAAAAGCAGACCGCGCGGCAGCAGGTGCTGCGGCGCATCGCGGTGCTCACGGGGGTGCCGGCGGGGCAGCTCCGGCTGCGGCCGCCCGACTTTGAAAGGCGGGTGCGCCCCGAATATCTCGACGGCGCGGCCTTGACGGATCTGGCGTATCTGCGGCGGCCCGACCTGACGCGGGTGCGGCACGAGCAAGAGGCGGCGGAGCACAGGGTCAAGGCGGCCCAGGCGGGGAACATCCCGTGGTTCGAGTATGTCGAGGGCACCTATCAGGACGAGCAAGGCGAGTCGGACTCCTACGAGCAGTATGTCTCGGGGCACGACACGTCGCATGAGGACCGGACCGAGTGGGAGGCGCGCGTGGCCGTGACCCTGCCGGTCTTCAACTGGCTGGGCGACGAGGTCAGGCTCTCGCGGACGCAGCTCGCGGCGGCCACGGCGCGCGCCGACGGGCTGTACGAGACCATCCGTTCGGAGGTCGGAGGCGTTTTGGAAGACTATCAGGCGGCGCGCGCCGAACGGGACCGGCTGGCGAACGAGTACAAGCGGCTGCAGGCGACGATGACGGCGCGGATCGACACGCTGGCGAACGAGGCGGCGGTCAGGCGTGAGGACGTGCTGGCGGCGCGCGAGGAGCTGACCGGGTATCAGCGGATCTGCATGAAGGCGGAGCACGAGTGTCTGATGCTGGAACAATATCTTGAGACCGTGAGCGGCGGAACCCTGACGCAGGAGCGGTAGGATAGTGCCCCTCAAATGGCTACACACTCAGCTACCAAACTTCATAGTAATCCTACTCTTAATCTTAATCGATTAGGATTAGAAGTAGGATTAGGATTAAGATTACGATTACGAGGGTGTCTAGCCATTTACGGGACACGACACGAGGACTGACGGTGAGGAGATGTGATATGACAGGTAAAAAATATATCGTCGCGGGCGCGGTCGCGCTAGCTTGCGCGTGGGCGCAGGCCGCAGTGGTCATCAATGAGGTCTGCTACGACAACTCGAGGGTGGCGGACGAGACCGGCGATAAGTCGTCTGACTGGATCGAGCTGTACAACGCGGGGCCTTCGGCGCAGAACCTGGGCGGGTACGGCTTGGCCGACGGCAACCCCTATGTCGAGGCGGACGGGGTCCGGCTGCCCAACTACACGCTGCCGGCAGGCGGCTTTCTGACGGTGTTCGTGAGCAGCACGCGGTCTGAGTATACGGCGTGGACCAACGCGCCGGACATCGCCGTGATCCCGGCCAATTCGTCGTGGCGCGTCCTCGCGCCCGCCAACACGCCGGACGCGGCGTGGAAGACCAACACCTTCGATGACGCGTCGTGGGCGGTGGGGTTGTCGCCGCTGGGCTACAATGACGCGACGCTGAACATGGACTGCGCGACCGTGATGGGCTACGGCGGCAACCCGTCCAGCCGCTATCCCGCGGCCTATTTCCGCAAAGCCTTCAATCTGATCAACCCCTCGGTGGTGACCGGGCTCGTGGTGAACGCGCGCGCCAATGACGGCATGGTGGTCTATCTGAACGGCCGGGAGATATGGAGGTATAACCTGCCAGCCGGCACGGTCGCCTATTCGACCTTGGCTTCGATGAGCGTGCCTTCCGCGCTGTGGACCTCGGCCCTGCTGGCCACGAACGGCCTGCTTACGGGCACCAACGTGGTGGCGGTGGAGGTGCACCAGGCTTCGGCCGCGAGCCCGGACCTCATCATGGACCTGACCCTGACGGCGCTGGTCAGCGCGCAGGTGCCGATTGTGCACGGCCAGTTCGGCCTCACCAAGACCGGCGAGAACGTGCATCTCTTCGACGCCGCGCTCACGCGCATCCAGAAGTTCGATATGCCGGCGGCCGAGCCCGGCGAGAACAAGTCGTACGGCGCGTCTCCGGACGGCAGCACAACGGTCTTCACGGTCTACGAAAAGCCCACGCCCGGCCTGCCCAACGCGACGTATCTCACCAAGTACATCGAGACGCTGAACGCGCAGATCCCGCGTTTCTCGGTGGCGCCGGGCGTTTACGCGGCCAACCAGGCCGTGACGCTGACCACGCCCACGGCGGGCTATAAGATTTACTACACGCTCGACGGCTCGGACCCGCGCGACACCTCGGTCTACTTCTACAGCGGCAATTCCGTGACGGTCAGCAACCTGCCGGCGGCGACCTCCGGTCTCGCCTGGCGCCGCACCAATCCCGTGGAGATCAGCAACAGCGTGCCGGCCGCGGCTTGGCTTCCGCCCGCCGGCAGCGTGGCCAAAGCCATGGTGCTGCGGGCCATCGCGGTCTCGGCCGACAACAAATACTGCTCGCCCGAGACGCGCGGCACCTATTTCGTCGGGCCGGCCTTCACGAACCGCACCCTGCCGGTGTTCTCGCTGATCACCGACACGAACAACCTCTTCGGCTTCACCTCCGGCCTCTATGTGCCGGGCAAGGCCTACGCCGACTCGGCCGAAGGCTATGGCTTAAACAAGTGGGGCAAGCCGCACGCGAACTACCATCTGGACAGCGACGTCCAGGCCTGGGAGCGGCCGGTCCATCTCGAGCTGTTCGAGACCAACCAGACCGCCGCAGCCGTGTCGCTGCTGATGGGCGTGACCATGCACGGCGGCGGCACGCGCGCGATCCCGCAGAAGACCCTCTACCTGCAGGCGCGCGAGGCCGAGTACGGCACCGGGCGCGTGGACTACGCGCTCTTCCCCGGCGAGGCCGCGACCGTCTACAAGCGCTTCCTGCTGCGCAACAGCGGCAACGACTGGTACGGGCCGGACACCGCGGGCGTGGCCACCATGATGAAAGACGCGGTCTTCCACCGGCTGGTGAAGGGGCTCAACATTTCCGTGATGGCGTACCGGCCGTCGGTCGCGTACGTCAACGGCGAGTACTGGGGCCTCCACAACCTGCGCGAGAGCTTCGACAAGCACTACCTCGCCACGCGCTACGGCCTCGAGGCCGACAACTGCGATCTGCTGATGCACGAGGAGGACCCGCTGAACAGCGACAAGGTCAAGATCACGCGCATCGACGGCGACAAGGGCGCGGACGAGGATTACGAGGCGCTGATCGACTGGGTCAGCACGAACGCGCTCACGGTGGCCGCCAACTACCAGCAGCTCCAGGCCCAGATCGACGTGACCAACTACACCGACTACATCGTCGCCGAGACCTTCTTCGCGAACACCGACTGGCCGATCAACAACTGCGATTTCTGGCGGGCCCACACCAACCAGGTGGCGGCCTGCGGCGCGTACGGCGACACGCGCTGGCGCTGGATGCTTTACGATCTCGACGTGTCGGGCGAAAAAGGCACGAACTACAACATGTTCAGCTACCTGTCGGACAGCGACATGACCGGGCGCACCGAGCCGGGTTTCCTGATCAACCAGCTGTGGGCGAACATGGATTTCCGCAACCAGTTTGTCACGCGCTACGCGAACCTGCTGAACACCACCTTCCGGCCCGAGCGCATGGCCGGCGTCATCACGCAGGCCGCCACGGCGATCGCGCCCGAGGTGGAGACGCACTTCCGGCGCTGGGGCCGCACCTTCTCCCAGGCGCAGTGGCAGCAGGCCGTGAGCAACACGCTGGTGCGGTACACGTCCGCGCGGCATGCGGCCTCATGGGGGCATCTGGACGCATACTTCAGCTTGGGCGGCGTGGGCGCGCTGACCGTGCGCAACAGCGCCATGAACGGCACGGGCGGGCGCTTCTCGGTCAACGGCGTGGCCATCGACACGGCGACCGAGGGCGTGACCAACCGCGCGGCGTGGACCGGCTCCTTCTTCCGCAGCCTGGGGGTGCCGGTGGTGGCCGTCCCGGACGCGGGCTATGTGTTCGACGGCTGGGCGGGCACGGCCCTCACGAACGCCGCGCGCACGGTCTTCGTGGACGCCGCGCCCCAGACCTTAGTGGCGCGCTTCCGTCTGACCGGCGCGCCGCCCTATGCGGCGGCCGGCTACGAGGCGTGGTGCCTGGCCAACTACAGCGAGCAGGAGAACCTCGACCCCGCCGTCAGCGGGCCGGACGCGGCCTCCGGCTGCGCGGGCATGAGCAACTTCGAGCTGTACGCCTTCGGCATGCACCGCGCCGACGGGCTGACCGACGCGCAGCGGCGGGCGCGCGCCTCGCTCTCGATCAACAGCCGCGGCAACGCGCTCTGGGTGGGCTACAGCCGGCTCAACAGCGGGTTCACCGACGTGCGCTACACCCTCAAGATCACCTCCGCCCTGAACGCGCCGGTCGTCTGGAGCAACGCGGTGACCGGCGTGGACCTCGACGCGGTCGCGGTCACCAACACGCTGGACGCCTCCACCTGGTTCTACGAGGTCCGGCTGCCCGCCGCGACGCCCGCGCGTGACACCCGTTTCTACAAGCTGGAAGCCGCGCAACCTTAAACAAATGAATCTCCTTGGTGTTTCTTTGTGATCTTGGTGACTTGGTGGTGAGACGTTCGGGTTGTGGGCAGAGCCCACGTTAGGAGCACACATGAAAACGAGACAGAAAAAGACGACGGGGTTCATCGGACTGACGGCCATCTGCCTGGCGGCCGGAGTGGCCGTTGCGGCGGACTTCACCTGGCTGGGGACGCCCGCGAGCGCGGCCTGGAACACGACGGACCTGAACTGGACCAATGCGGCCGGCGCGTCGGCGTGGGTCAACGATCCGACCAACAGCGCCGTCTTCGGCGCGTCGGACACGAAGTCCCTCACGGTTGACGCGATCTCGGTGAAAGACATCGCCTTCAGCGCCGACGGCTACACGCTGAGCGGAGGCGCGCTCGACATGTTCGGCAGCATGACCGTGGGGGTCTCGCAGGTTGCGACGGTCTTGACGCCCATCGCGCACACGAACGCGACCAAAGTCCTGTCGAAACTCGGAGCCGGCACGCTGGTGCTGAACCCGACCGGCGGGGGCTACTCGAACCGCGTGTCTTCGCTTAAGGCCGCCGCGGGCACGTTGCACATCGCCGGGGGCACGAATGTCGTGACGCTCTTGAACGGCGATCCCGAAAACGGACCCGCCTTTTGGGTGAGCGGGGGCACGCTGGTGATGGGCGGCGGCCTGATCAAGACCACAGGTGGCGCGTTCGCGCGCGTCAGCGAGAACGGCACGCTGCTGATCACCAACGGCCTTGTCGATCTGACGGGCAACGGCGAACTGCTGAACGCGCACAACTCGCCGGGCAACACCACGGTGAGCGGTAGCGGCGTGCTGGATTTGCAGGGGCTGCGCATCTCGCAAAACACCGCAGCCGGTTCAGCGGCGTTGAATGTCGTGAACGTCAACACGGGCGGCGTCATCCGGCTCAACAATTACACGATCGACGCCGCGTCGAAAAAATACGGCACCGTCAACTTCAACGGCGGCACTTCCGTGGCCAAGTCCGAAGGGGCGGAGTTCTTTAACACCGGAAATTCCAACTGGGTGGGGATCGTCGCCTATGTGCTCGAGGGCGGCGCGATCATCGACAACAACGGCAAGAACATCACGATCCGGCAGGCCTTGCAGAGCGGCAGTGCCAACGACGGCGGCCTGACGAAAAAGAGCTCTGGAAACCTGAACCTGCGCGGCACCAACACCTATGTCGGCGGCACCTTCATGCTGGCGGGCTCCATCAATATCGTGGATGACAGCAATCTCGGCGCGGTGCCCGCGTCGCCCGCGACCAACTTCACCTTTGTCGGCAACAGCACGCTGATGTCGAGCGACAACCACACGCTGGCCGCCACCCGCACGATCCGGATTCCGCACAACGTGACGGCCACCTTTGATACGCAGAGCAGGACGCAGACGGTCAGCGGCGTGATCTACGGCGAAGGCACAACCAACAGCCTGATCAAATTGGGATCCGGCATGCTCACGCTGGACCCGGGCGCAACGGCCGGATTCACGCTTAAGACGCTGAAGCCTGCGGCAGGCACGGTCTATGTGCGGAGCGGATCGAACGTGATCAACATCGCTTCCGGCGGGGTCAACGCATCGGGATTTTGGGTTAACGGCGGCACCCTGCTGGTTGGTGGAGGTGAGATCAAAACTACCGGTGCCGGATATGCGACCACTTCAGGCGGAACGTTGATCATCACCAACGGTGTCGTCAACCTCAACAGCGTGAGCGAGCTGCTCAACGCCTACTCCGGAACAGGCAACACCACCGTGAGCGGCAGCGGCGTGCTGGACCTGCAGACGCTGCGCATCTCGCAGAGCGGCGGGTCGCCGGACGCGAACGTCGTGAACGTCAACACGGGCGGGGTGATCCGGCTGCAGCGGCTGTACATCGATGAGAAGACGCAATCGAAGAGCGTGGTCAACTTCAACGGCGGCACGCTCGTGGCCAAGAGCACCCGCGGCGACTTCATGGGGATCGTCAACACCAACTGGTTTTCCGGCATCTTCTTCAATGTGCGCGAAGGCGGAGCGGTGATCGACAGCAACGGGTTCGACATCGACAGCAAGATGCCCCTCTACAGCGGCGCGGCGGCTGACGGCGGGTTCACCAAAAAGGGCGCGGGCACGTTTACGCTCTCCACCACCAACACCTACAACGGCGTGACGTCGGTCCAGGCCGGCACGCTCAAGCTGAGCGTCACCAACACGCTGCCGGCCGGCAATGCGGTGCTGGTCGCCTCCAACGCGCTCTTCGATGTGGCCGGCAAGGTGCAGGCGCTCGCGGGCCTGGGCGGCGGCGGCACGGTGACCAACAACAGCCTGCTGACGGTGACGGGCGCGGTCATGCCCGGCGACACCAACGTGATCGGCACGCTGACGCTGGCGGCGGCGCCCGCGGCGCTGGGCGGTGTGCTCACGGTGGACGTCGCAAGCAACGGCGCCAGCGACCGTCTGCATGTGCGGGGCGACTTGAACCTGTCGGGCCTGGCGCTGAACGTGGCTGACACGTCCCTGCTGAGCAAATCCTGGACCTACACGGTCGCCACGTATACGGGCTCGCTGAGTGGCGCGTTCTCATCGGCCAATCTGCCGCTGCGCTGGAACATCAAATACGACACGGCCAACCGGCGGGTCTATCTGGCCTACAACTCCGGCACCCTGATCTGGTTGCAGTAGGGGCAGATGGGGAAAGGCAACCACCAAGACTCCAAGATCGCCAAGAAACACCAAGGCTTTCGATTCTTGGTGTCTTTCGCGCCTGGGCGGTGAAATCAGCGGGATCTGCGGGCAATAGGGGCCCGCGAATAAGGGATGGACAGGTTAAGGGAGGTGGAGGCATGAAGTCAAAGTCGACGTCGATTCAGTGGATGGGCAAGGCCGTCATCAGCGGCGGAGTGTTGATTGCGGTTGCCGCCGCTGCGGCTGACTTCACCTGGCTGGGCACGCCCGCGAGCGGGAACTGGAACACCGTGGACACCAACTGGACGGCCGGCGTGACGACGGTGTGGGCCAGCGCCCCGACGAACAACGCGCTCTTCGGCGCGTCTGACACCAAGAGCGTGACGGCCGAGGCTGTCACGCTGAAGAATCTGACAATCAGCGCGGACGGTTATGCGATCGGCGGCGGTCCGCTCCTGATGTACGGCGGCCCCACCGTCGGGGCTGGTTTGAGTGCCGTGTTAACCGCCTCGCTCACGAACAATGTCGGGTTCTGGGAAAAGAAAGGCACGGGCACGCTGGTGTTGGATCCGGGGGCCGGCAGCACGAATTATTTTTCCACACTGCGGGTTTCGGAGGGGCTGGTCCATATCACGGGCGGCACTCATGAGATCGCCACGAACGATCTGAATAACATCAACCTGGGTTTCGATGTCAATGTCGGCGCGATGCTCGTGAGCGGCGGCAAGGTCAGGACGACCGGCCCCGGGTACTCGGCGGTGAGGGGGTCCCTGCTGATAACCAACGGCATCGTGGATCTGAGTTCCTGCCGGGAGTTCCTCAACGCGTTCAACGGGGCCGGCACGACAACCGTCAGCGGAAGCGGCTTGCTGGACGTCACCCAACTCAGAGTCGCCCAATCCCCCGCGGCGGCGGCGCAGAACGCGGTCAATGTGAACACGGGCGGCACGATCCGGCTCAGCAATTTCTACCTCGACACCTCCTCGCTCCGGAACGGCACGATTAACTTCAACGGCGGCACGCTCGTGGCCAGGTTCACCACCAACCAGGTCGATTTTCTGGGCACCACCAGCACGAGCTGGACCGGCATCGTCGTCAATGTGCTGGCGGGCGGCGCGGTCATCGACAACAACGGCGTCAACCTGACGGTCCGGCGTCCGCTGACCGGCTCCCCCGGCGATGGCGGGCTGACGAAAAAAGGGGCGGGCCTCATGTATCTGCGCGGCGCGAGCACGTATAACGGCGGCACGGTCGTCCTCGGCGGCTCGCTGAACATCACCGACGACAACAACCTCGGTGCGGTGCCGCCCGCGCCTGCCACCAATCTTACGTTCGGCGTAAGCGGTGCGTTGCAAAGCAGCGCGAACAACGCGCTCGCCGCCAACCGGATCATCCGCATTCCGACCAACGTGACGGTCACGTTCGACACGCAGACCTCCACCCAGACAGTCTACGGTGTCGTTGCGGGTGAAGGCACAAATTCGGTCGTCGTGAAGAACGGCGCCGGCATGCTGATTCTCGATCCGGGCGCGGCGTCCGTGAACACGTTCGGGACCCTTCAGCCCACGGCCGGGACACTCGTCATCGCCAGCGGCACGAACGTGGTGACTTGCCCCAACAAAGGGCAGAACGCGCCGGGTCTCCACGTTTCCGGCGGCACGCTGCTGTTGGCCGGCGGCGTTCTGAAAACGATGACCGGCCTTTTCGTGAACGTCGATGGCGGCCACCTGCTGGTGACCAACGGGGTGGCCGATGTGACCAGTTGCAACGAGATCCTCAACGGGATCGGTTCGACCTACGGCTACACGACCGTCAGCGGCAGCGGCGTGATCATCGCCAATGTGGTGCGCGTCTCGCAGAATACCGGCAATCCGTCCAACACGGTTGTGAGCGTGAACACCGGCGGTGTCATGCGGCTGAACAACTTCTATATCGATACGAACTTTTCCGGGCAAAAGGGCATGATCTTCCTCAACGGCGGCACGGTTGAGCCGCGTGTCGACACGGCTGATTTCTTGGGCACCGCAACGGCGTTGACGGGGGCCGCCAATGACCGCTGGCTGACCAACATTTTCGTGCATGTGCGCGAGGGCGGCGCGATTTTCAACACGGCCGGGAAGAGCATCTCGGTCAAGCAGCCCCTGTACACGGGCGCGGCGGCCGACGGCGGCCTGACAAAGCGGGGCAACGGGACGCTGACCCTCCTGAACACCAACACCTACAACGGCGCCACCGCGGTCCAGGCCGGCACCCTCAGGCTGGGCGTTGCCACGAACACCCTTCTGAGCAGCGGTTCGGCCTTTGTCTCCTCCAACGCGGTTCTGGACATCAACGGCAAAGTCCAGTCGCTCGCGGGCCTGGGCGGCGGCGGCACGGTGACCAACGGCGGCGCGTTGGCGGTGGCGGGCGCGGTCATGCCCGGCGACACCAACGTGATCGGCACGCTGACGCTGGCGGCGTCGCCCGCTGCTCTGAGCGGCGCGCTCACGGTGGACGTGGCGGCCAACGGGGCCTGCGACCGTCTGCACGTGCGGGGCGACCTGGACTTGTCGGGCCTGTCGCTGAACGTGGCCGACACGGGTCTGCTGAGCAAATTCTGGACCTACACGGTCGCCACGTATACGGGCGCGTTGAGCGGCGCGTTCACCTCGGCCAATCTGCCGCTGCGCTGGAACATCAAATACGACACGGCCGCGAAGCGCGTCTATCTGGTCTATAATCCCGGCACGCTGCTGCGGGTGCAATAGGCTGTTCTGGCCGTGACGGCTCGGTGACCTGCGGACGCCTCGGGGAGGCGTCCCTACCGAGACATGCGAGGCTTTGTGGTAGGGACGGCTCCCCGAGCCGTCCGCCGCGCTCGGAGGTCGCGGGCCACCAGGTGGCGCGGGCTCTCCGAGCACGCCGGTCCTTTTTCGCGGCATGGATCATCCCCGCGCGCTGAATTCGCAGCCGCACGCGCTCTGGCGGTAGAGGCCGAACTCCGCCGACAGCTGCAGGCTGCGCTGGAAGCCGTTGTTCTTCTTGAAGTCGACGGCCAGGAAGCGCTCGGCGTCGAGGCTGCGGCCCACCTCAAAAAGGGTCGGCGTGTGTTTGTGCGGGCTGACCGTGAGGGTCGTGGTGAACCCGTCGAAGCCCTCCCGCACCATCGCCGCCTGCGTCCGGCCGAGGCTGTAGCGGAAACAGCGCTCGCAGCGCGCCCCCTTCTCCCGCTCGGCCTCGAAACCGCGGGCGGCTTTGTCGAGCCAGTCGGCGTGGTCAGGCTCGTCCGTCAGGAGCGGGACCTCCAGGCGCCGCGCGAGCAGCTGGACCGCGTCGAGACGCTTGAGGTATTCGGCGCGCGGCGCGATGTTCGCGTTCGAAAAGAAGAGGGTGACGCAGTGGCCGAGCTCTCTCAGGGCCAGAACGCAGTGGCTCGCGCACGGCGCGCAGCAGGTATGGAGGAGGAGGTTCATGGGAAAGGTTGATAGGCTGTTAGACTGTTAGGTTGTCAGGGGGAGAGTATCGACCGCACCTCAAGAGGATTAAGATTACGAGCATGATTAAGATTAGGAGAAAACCGAATCCCCTCGTAATCGTACTCTTATTCCTAATCCTAATCTTAATCGTTCAACAAAGTGACCCTTCCGTTTGTTCCCGCTGAACGGGCGGTAGGCTAAAAGGCTAATCCCCTTGTTTCAGGACGAAGGCCTTGTACTTCATGTCCTCCTCCATGATGTGGTGGAGCAGCCACGAGGTCAGGTAGGTGGCGATTCTCACGTAGACGGCGGGGTCGCTGAGGCTCTGGGCCGAGAACTCGGTGGTTCTCGCGAGAAACGCCTGGTGTTCGCGTTTCTGCTGCTCAAGCCCCGGGTACCCGATACGGCTCAAGAGCGCCTCCTCCTCGCCGAAGTGGACGGCGGCGTAGTCGAACATGCTCATGATGGTGTCGAAGGCCACGCCCGGATCGGAATGGGTTGCGAACGCATTCAGCAACCGCATCAGCTGCTGGTGCTGGGCGTCCATCGCGGGAACACCCACGCTGATTTTTTCGGACCACACAAAAGGTTCCATCGCTTGTTCTCCTCTAACGTGACACCACAACCGTATATTTTCTCCCGCAAAGACGCAAAGTCATCCTGAATCCCTTTGCGCCTTGGCGTCTTGGCGGGAAAACAACTTGTTTTTTGTTGCTGCTCTCTGGTCGAAACGTGCCTCACACCACACGGATCGAGCCGTATTCTCCGTCGTAACCGCCCTCGCGGACCACGCGGCCTTCGCGCACCTTGAGGATGGCCTCGCCGATCATACCAAGTTTGGCGACGGTTTGGGAATCGGCATCCAACAAGAGCGGCAACTCCGGGCCGGCCGCGGCGAGCAGGCCGGCGTAGGCGGCGGTCACCTTCTTCGCTGACGGGGCCACGCCGAGCTGCTGCGCGAGCAGTTCCGGCAGCGGCACGATATAGCGGTAGGGCAGGCCGGCAGAGGGTTTGGGTTTCGGGAGCTCACCACCCAGGCACGGAGAACACGGAGCTTCACCAAGCATTGAAGGACTTGGTGTTTCTTGGTGACCTTGGTGTCTTGGTGGTGGAACGGAACCCGCCTGCTGCCGCTCCAGCTCCACCACGCGGTGGAGCACGCCGATGGTGACCTCCCTGCCGCAGGCGGGGCAGAGGTTGCCGCGCGCCAGGCTTTCCGCGGGGTCCAGGCGCACGCGGCAGGCGCGGTGGCCGTCGAGGTGGTACTTGCCCTCTTCTGGGAAGAGGTCGACCGTGCCGCCGCAGACCGCCGGGTCCTGCGTGCGCAGGCCGCTCAGCATCGCGTCGTACGCGGGCTCGCCGAAAAAGAGGTTGGCGTTGCGGCCGAGGTTGGCGGGCGAGTGCAGGTCGGAGTTGGAGACCAGCGCCACCCGGTCGAGGCAGCGGATGCGGCGGTTCATCGGCGCGTCGGAGGAGAGGCCCGTCTCCACCGCGAAGACGTGCGCCGCGAGGTCGCCGAAGCACTCCTCGAGCGAATCGAAGCCGGACTTCGCGCCCAGCATGGAGAACCACGGGGTCCAGATGTGCGCGGGGATCAGGGCGGCGCGCGGGTCGGTCTCCAGCAGCAGCTCCAGCAGGTCGCGCGGGTCGAGGCCGAGGATCGGGCGGCCGTCCGAGAGGATGTTGCCGATCTGCGAGAGGCGCGCGTTGAGACGGGCGGCGGCGTCGAGCGAGGGCAGGAGGATGAGGCTGTGGACCTTGCGCACCTTGCCGCCGCGCTTGTAGATGCTGCTGACCTCGCCGGTGACGGCGAAGCGCACGGGCGCGCGGCAGGCGTCGGGAACGTCGCCACCCGCGGCTTCGCGCAGGCCGGGCTTGAGCGCGTAGAGGCCGGGCGCGTCCTCGGCCAGCTTCTCCTTGAGCTCCGCGAGCCAGCCGGGGTGCGTGCAGTCGCCGGTGCCGCAGACGCCGACCCCCTTGAGCTGCGCCCAGCGGAAAAGCCCCTCGGGCGTGCAGGCCGGGCTGGTCGCGCGGGAGTAGTGCGAGTGGATGTGCAGGTCGGCGTAATAGCGCATGCGTGTTTAAGTCCGTTCGAGCGTCAGGTATGTTGTACCGCCTTCAGGCGGCGGTTCGGCCGTGTAGCGTTGCCGGCTGAAGCCGGTACAACATGCGGGAGAGGGTCTATTCTTTCAAGAGCGCGGGCGAGGGATGGGCGAGGCGCGGCTGGGGGTTGCGGCCCGCGACCACGATGGCGATGGGCTGGGCCGGGCACTGGCTCTCGCAGGCGCCGCAGCCGCGGCACTTGTCCTCGTCGACGGTGGGGCACTTGACTTTCTTGTGGTCGCTCTCGATGATGGCCTGGTAGGGGCAGAACTCCTGGCAGACCACGCAGTATTCGCCCTTCTCCCAGGCGATGCACGCCTTCTTGTCGATGCGCGCGAGGCCGATGGCGGTCTGCTGCTTCTCCGCGACCTTCAGGGGACGGAGCGCGTGGGAGGGGCAGACGTGTGTGCAGGCGGTGCAGTCCTGGAAGCAGAACTGCTCCTGGGCGCTGTTCTGGTTGCGGAACTTGAGCACCGGGGTGAAGAGTCCGTCGATGCCGCTCGCGCCGAGATCCGGCACGATCAGATCGTAGGGGCAGGCCGTCATGCAGTTGCCGCAGCGGGAGCAGAGCGCGTTGAAGGCCTGGTCCGCCGCGCCGGGCGGGCGGATGAACGCGGCGGCCCTGGCGGAGCCGGGCTTGAGCTTGCCGTAGGCGAGTCCGGCGGCGCCGCCGGCCGCGAAGCCGAGAAACACGCGGCGGCCGACCTTCACGTTCCCGGCGATGCCGGCGTCCGGCCGCGCCGGTGTCCGCGCCGGCCGGAACCGGTTCCCGAGCTGGGTCAGCCACTCCTCCAGGCCGCCGAGCGGGCAGAGCCGGTGGCACCAGAGGTTCGGCGCCAGCAGGCTGGTCAGCAGGATGAGCACGAAGCCGAGGGCCGTCGCGCCCGAGGCCCAGGCGAGCGGCGCGCGCCACGCCGCGAAGAAGCCGTTGAAGAGGCAGAGCGGGTCGGTCCAGAGCAGGACCGGATACCCCGCGGCCGCGCTGCCGAGCATGACGAGCGCGAGCCCTTTGCCGATGAAGGGCACCTTGCGCACCAGCCCCGCGTTGCGCCTGTTGAGCCGGCTGACGCTCTCCGCCGCGAACCCCATGGGGCAGAGCCGCCAGCAGAAGGCGCGGCCCTTGAAAAGCGGCAGGATCAGCAGCGGCAGGGCCAGCAGCACCCCCGCGCCGGCCGCGTGCCGGGCGGCCGCGCCGCCCAGGTTCAGCAGCGGGCTCAGGCTGGGCAGGAGCACGCTCTGCGGCCGCCACGCTTCCGGCACGTAGCCGAGCGCGAGCAGCGCGCAGGCGACGAGGAGGAGGAGACGGATGAGGTTGCGGCGTGTGAACATTCAAGCTTCCCAAAAAGGTCGATAGGCCGAAGGCTGCCGGGGCGTTTTAAGAACTACCGCGGGCTCCGCCCACAATCCAACTGAACCGCAGATTGCCGAATACTGAACCGCAGAATGTCGAAGGAAATTCCGCCCATGCGCAGTTGAGATTCTTTCCTTCATGATTCGAAACTCATCATTCGTCAATCTGCGGTTCGCTTCGGTTCTTAAACAACTTGTTATTTATTGTCGTTTTGGGGCCTTTAGGCACGTCTAATAGTCTAACAGCCGTCAGCCTGACCCCCTTATCAAGTCCTACACCTCCACGCGCTCGATTTTGATCCGCTTCAGGTCGCCGCAGCCGACGCCCATCTCCTGGGCGATCTTGATGTAGCCGATGTCGAACGGCTCTTTCTTGAAGAGCGTGGCGGCATAGGCGTCCGCGGCCACGGGGTCGGTGCTGAGGATGAGCTCGTTCGGGACGGCCATGTCGCCGGGGCCCTGCGGGCCTTTGGTCAGCATGATGCGCGTGGCGTCGATGATGATCAGCTTGGGCTTGATGAAGGTGCTGAAGTCGGCGATGCACTGGTGCAGGCCGTCGCGGTGCCAGCTCCGGCGGGTCTCATTGGAGACCGAGCCCATCCAGTTCTTCATCGAGAGGGTGAGCGTCGTGGCGCTGTGGCTCTTGGCCACCGGCATGTTGATCAGGCAGTCGCACGCGAGGACGTCCTTGGGGACGTCGGCGCTCTTGACGATCTTGCCGCGGGGGATCTCGACCTTCTGGTAGTCCTCCTTGGCGGGACGGTAGAGGCGGGCCTTGGTGCCTTTCAGCGCCTCCTCCACGCCGCTGGCCTTGAAGGTGGCCTTCTCGGGGTGGCAGGTGTTCTCCGGGATGTTGATGGCGGCGGCGCCCTGGGCTTCGGCGGCGAGCACGCAGGCCTTGATGAGGTCCGGGTGGGTGTTGCCGCCCTGCTCGGGCTGCGAGTTCCAGGCGACGTTGGGCTTAAGCACCACTTTGTTGCCCGGCTTGATGAAGGCCTCCCAGCCGCCCAGCTTGGCGATGCCGGCCGCGAGCATTTTGGGGATGTCCTTGCCGTGCACCACGACGACGGTGGCGGCGGGCGCGGCCTCTTGGGCGTCGAGGCGGGCCGCCGGCAAGGCGGAAACCGCGGCGACGGACGCGGTCGTTTTCAGAAAGGAACGGCGCTGGACAGAGCTCATGGAACACCTCCAAAAAAGCGATTTAGAACCCTTTTAATCTATCAAAAAACGGCGGCCCGCGGCAATAGCATCGTTCCGCCCATTTTATGGTTGCGCTTTGCGGAGGGAAAAATGACAATCAGGGCCAACAGTCTGGGTTGTTTCAAGGGAGAGGCTTTTTATGGAGTTGTCACTGCTGATGAAGGCGTTCAACGTGTCCGGGAGGTTGGTCACCATCAACCCCACGGGCAACGGCAATGTGAACGACACGTTCCTGGCGATCTTCCGCAACACGTTCGCCGAGGAGCAGGTGATCCTGCAGCGGGTGAACAGCAACGTCTTCCCCAAGCCCGAGGCGATCATGCACAACCTGCGCCAGCTCACGGCGCACGTCCACCCCAAGCTGGAGGCGGAGGCCGAGGGCGACACCGCCGACCGCGTGTGGCAGATGCCGCGCATCGTGCAGACGCGCGACGGCAAGGACTTCTTCGTGGACGAGGCGGGCGACCTCTGGCGCGTCATCACCAAGATCGCCTCGGCCACGGCCTTCGAGGAGGCGCAGGGCGCGGAGCACGCGGCCGAGTGCGGCGCGGTCCTGGGCCATTTCCACTGGCTGGTCTCGGACCTCGACCCCCACACGATGATCGACCCGCTGCCGGGCTTCCACATCACGCCGGCCTATCTGGCCAAGTACGACGAGACGCTCAAGCAGGTGCCGCTCGCCGGCGAGCGCCTGAACGCCTCGATGGAGGCGCGGCGCATGGCGATGTTCATCGAGGAGCGCCGCGGCTTCGCCGCCACGCTGCAGCAGGCGCTGGACGCCGGCGAACTCAAGCTGCGCATGATGCACGGCGACCCCAAGGTCAACAACATCATGATCGACGACTTCACCGGCAAGGGCACCGCCATGATCGATCTGGACACCGTCAGCCCGGGGCTGATCCACTACGACTTCGGCGACGCCCTGCGCTCGATCTGTAACCACGCGGGCGAGGACGAGCAGAACCTCAGCAAGGTGGTCTTCGACCTCGACCTCTGCGCGGCCTTCTGCAAAGGCTACATGACCCACGCCCGCGGCTTCCTGACCGCCGCCGACCGCAAATACCTGTACGACGCGATCCGGCTGATCACCTTCGAGCTCGGCCTGCGCTTCTTCCAGGACTATCTCGCGGGCAGCGTCTACTTCAAGATCCGCCACCCCGAGCAGAACCTCAACCGCGCGCGCGTGCAGTTCCGCCTGTGCGAATCGATCGAGGCGCGCGAACGCCCGATCCGCGACCTGCTGGCCGGGCTGTGAGGGGACAGAAGACAGAGGACGGAGGCCGGAGGGCAGAAAAAGGCAGGGTGTTCCCTATTCCGTCCTCTGATCTCCGTCCCCCGTCCCCACGCGCTACAGCGTCGCGTTGACCTTGGCGTCGGCCTCCGCGACCTTGCGCTTCAGCTCGTCTTTGTGGGCGTGGAACTTCGCGCGCAGGGCCGCGTCGGCCGTGCCGAGGATCTGCACCGCGAGCAGCGCGGCGTTGACCGGGCCCGCGCTGCCGAGCGTGACCGTGGCCACGGGGATGCCGGCGGGCATCTGCACCGTGGCGTAGAGCGCGTCGAGCCCGTTCAGCGCGCCGCCCGCCACCGGGATGCCGATCACCGGCAGCACCGTGTGCGCCGCCAGCACGCCGCCGAGATGGGCCGCGCCGCCCGCCGCCGCGATGATCACCTTCAGCCCGCGCGCCTCGGCGCCGCCCGCGTATTCGAACGCGAGGTCGGGCGTGCGGTGCGCGGAGATCACGCGCACCTCAAAGGCGACGCCGAACGACTTCAGCGTCGCGGCGGCCTGCTGCACGAGCGGCCAGTCCGAGTCGCTTCCCATCACGATACCGATCAGTGGTGTGGACATAACAGTTTTCCTTGATTATGCAGCCTGAAGGGTCGGCTCATTGTTTGTTGTACCGACTTCAGTCGGCAACGCTACCCTGCCAAACCGCCGCCTGAAGGCGGTACAACGTACGGAATACCAGCCGCAAAAAACCTTAACGGTTGAACGCGCGCGAGGCGATGTCGGTGCGGTGCTGCGCGCCCTCGAAACGGATCTTCGCGACCGCCTCGTAGGCGCGGCCCACCGCGGTTTTCAGGTCGGCGCCCAGCGCGGTCACGGCCAGCACGCGGCCGCCGGCGGTCACCACCTGGCCGTCCTTCAGCGCGGTGCCCGCGTGGAAAACCATGCTGTCAGGAACCTTCGCGGCCTCGTCGAGGCCATAGATGGGCGTGCCTTTGGTATAGGCGCCGGGATAGCCGCCCGCGGCCATGATCACCGTGGCGGCGGCTCCGGGGCGGACCTGGATCAGATCGTCGCGCAGCGTGCCGTCGATGCAGGCCTGCAGGGCCGGGATCAGGTCGCCCGCGATGCGCGGCAGCACGGCCTCGGTCTCGGGGTCGCCGAAGCGCGCGTTGAACTCCAGCACGTTGAGTCCGCGCGGGCCGATCATCAGCCCCGCGTAGAGCACGCCCTTGTAGACGATGCCGCGGCGCTTCAGCTCGCGCACGACGGGCAGGATCACGGTGTCCATGATGACCGGCAGCAGGGCGGGCGTGACGACCGGCGCGGGCGAGTAGGCGCCCATGCCGCCGGTGTTCGGGCCCTGGTCGCCGTCGAAGATGCGCTTGTGGTCCTGAGACGAGGGCAGGATCACAGCGCGCTCGCCGTCCACCAGCGCGAGGATCGAGGCCTCCTCGCCTTCGAGAAACTCTTCGATCAGCACCTGCGCGCCGGCCGCGCCGAAGACCGCGTCCACCAGCATGGAGCGGACGGCGTCGGCCGCCTCCGCGCGCGTCTGGGCGATGATCACGCCTTTGCCGGCCGCGAGGCCGTCGGCCTTGATCACCACCGGCAGGGCGAAGCCGTCAAGCGCGGCCACGGCAGCGGCGGCGTCGTCGAACGACGCGGAGCGCGCGGTCGGCACGCCGGCGGCGGCCATGATCTCCTTCGAGAAAAGCTTGCTGCCCTCCATGCGGGCGGCGGCTAGGCAGGGTCCGAAGACGCGCAGCCCGGCGGCGTTGAAGGCGTCGGTGAGCCCGAGGCAGAGGGCCACCTCAGGCCCCACGACGGTCAGGTCGGGGCGATGCTCCTTGGCCCACGCGAGCAGCTCCGGAACGTCCTCCGCGGAGATGGGCAGGTTTTGGGCCAGGGCCGCGGTGCCGGCGTTGCCGGGCGCGCAGAAGAGGGTGGGGCCGCAGGAGTCCTGGGCGAGTCTCCAGGCGATGGCGTGCTCCCGTCCGCCCCCGCCGACGATAAGAATGTTCATGCGCGATAAGATACGGGAAGGCGCGGTCCGGTTTCAAGGACATTTGTGACAGGAAACGGGGGAAACCGGGTTCAAGGCGTGGCCGCCGAGTCCGTCGCGACGCGGTTTGCGGTTTTTTGGACGAGCTCTTTGCCGTCCGCAGTCAGCCAGGTTCCGTCCAGCAGCGCCCAGCCGGTCACACGGCCCGCCTCGCGGCGGAGGAAGGCGGCGCGCCCGTCGGTCTCGATCCCGGCGGTCTTCACCGCGCCCGCGCCGAACACGATCTGGTCGGTGACGCCGTTCCAGACGACCTCCGCGCCGGCCCCGTTCTCCAGCGCGAGACGGCGCACCTGCGGCAGCGGCGTCCCGGCCGTGCCGGGCACCAGCACCATCAGGAAGCGCGGCTCGACCGCGCGCACGGTGTGCTCCAGGCGCGGGTGGCTCCCCTCCCGCGAGGTCGCGAACCAGCCGTTGGTCACCTGCCGCGCGTCGGTGGTGACCGGGAAGACCGCCAGCCCCGCGCCGGCGGGCGCGCCGGCGGGGAGCGGCTGCCGCAGCAGCGGCGGGTTCAGGAGCTGGGCGTCGTCAGCCGTGAGGGTCACGCCGCCGACGGGATCCGCGTCCGGCGCGGGGGGCAACTCCGTGCCTGAGGGCAGCAGCGCCAGCTTGCAGAGCTGCGCCTCGGGCTCCCGCGCCGCGAGCTCCACCTTCAGCGTCTCTCCGGTTTTCAGGGTGAAGGCGTTGGTGCTGCCGGCCTCGTGCGCCACGAAGCTCTCCCAGCCGAACTCGCGCCGGCCGCTCAGATCCCACAGCAGCCGCTTGCCGCCGTTGACGCTGAGCCAGAAGCTGTCTGACTTGCCGGCGTCGGCGCCGTTGGCGCGGACCAGCCCTGCCAGCGCGTAGACGCCGGCGGCGGGCGCGGTGAAGGTGAAGCGCGCGCCGCCGCGCGTCTGCCCGGGCGCGGTGGTGAGCACCGGGCCCGTCAGCCGCATGGGAACCGTGGTCCAGCGGTCGGCGGCGCACTCGAAGCGCAGGCTTTTGGGGATGTGCCACAGCCACGTGTAGTCCGCGGGCTGGCCGTCCTTGCGCAGGTCGTCCATGACCACCAGGTAGGGCGGGGTGTTGCTGCTGCCGCGCACGAAGAGGAAGTGGCGCAGGGCTTTCTCCACCGGCTCCGCCGCGGGTTGGGGACGCCACTCGCTGTCGTAGCGGAAGTTCCACGCCTCGCGGGCGTCGACGCGGACCCAGTCGAGCAGGCCGGAGTGGTGGTAGCCGCTGATGTGGCCGCTGCTCTGGTTGTGCCAGTTCAGAGGCTCGCCCTGGCCGTTGATGAGCACCATGTTGTGGGCGTGGCTGCCGCCGCTCTTCAGCGGCTCGCCGTCGTTGCCGTAGCCGCTGTCGATGGCGAGGTCCGCGCCGTAGCCGTAGAGGGTGAAGGAGCCTTTGTCGGCCTGGTCGTGGCCCGCCGCGTGCGGGCCCGCCTCGACGGCGAAATACACGGCGTTGGTGTCGTAGCCGGTGCGCGAGACCGCGAGACCGCGCCCGCGGAAGTGCTGGGCGCCGGGCAGCAGCGCGGCCGGGTCCGGCGCCACCGGGCACGGCTCGTGGAAAAGCAGGTAGGCCAGCACGGCGGGCGCGCTGCCCTTGGCGATCTGGCGGGAGAGCCCGGCCTGCCACTCCCAGCCCATGAGGGAGGCTAAGGCTGGATAGCTGAGGCGGCGCGGCCCGGGCGCTTCCGCGAACTGCCACAGGTAATCCTTGGGGGTCAGTAACGTTTCCGGCGAGGGCAACCGCTCGCCGGGAACGGTTGCGGCGCCGCGCGCCAGCCCGGCCAACCGGCCGCAGGTGTAGCTGTAGACCGAAGCCGCGCTCTGGCCGTGGCCGCAGTCGGAGAGGTTGTTCCAGCGGGTGAGGTCCGGCAAGGTTTCCGCCACGAGCCATGAGGGGATGAGCTGCCAGTTGGTTTCGGTGAAGAGGTCGCCGCGCCCCTGCTCGCGCAGGCACTCGGCGAACTCCGGTCCCGCGCCGATGCCGTAGGCGAGGTAGCCGGGCCCCTCGTGGCCCGCGCCGTCCCGGTCGATGCCCAGCGTGAGGTAGTCGCGCAGGTGGCGCCGCAGGTCGAAGAGGATCGCCTTCTCGGCCGTCGTGGTCTCGCCCTCCAAGGCCAGCATGCCCAGGCCGGCGCAGCTCACCAGGCCGGGGTCCCAGTTCCAGACGCGGTGGAGCGGACGGCGGCCCCAGGTGGCGGTCCAGCTGTCGGCGTGGATCTGGAGCACGAAGCCGAGCAGCGTGGTCCGCACCTCGGCGCGCTCCGCCGGAGAGAGCAGCGGCCAGAGCCAGTCGTAGCCGAAGGCCAGGGCGCGCACGTAGAAGGTGCGGGTGTAGTAGAAGCCGCTGTTGAGCACCGCGTTGTCGGCGTCCAGGGAGCGGGCCGCGTTCACCAGGGCTTTGGAGGCGTGCCGGCCGTAACGCGCGTCGCCCGTGATCTGATAGGCGGCGGCCAGGATCTCGATCGGGATGACGGCCGCGGTGAAGCGGCCCTCCAGCTGCGCGCTGCGCTGGTGGCCGTTGACCTCGCCCGTCGGCTGGAAGCCCAGCACCTGCGCGAACGGGTTCTCGGCGTCGTAGCCGGCCAGATACTTGTCGGCGTAGGCCAGCAGAGCGGCGTAGGCGGCCTGCGCGTCGCCGCCGGCCGTGGCCTTGGCGCGCACGCGGGCCAGGCGCTCGGGGTTGAGCAGCAGGCGCGGGTGCGGCGCGCCGGCGCAGCGGGCTTCCGGCAGCAGGCTGCGGCCGAGGCCCGCGCGCTTGATCGCCTGACCCACGGTCGCGGCCTCGGACCTGTCCAGGAAGCGCAGACGGTCGAACGCCACTGTGGCGCGGGCTCCGCTGACGCTGTTCAGGCTGAGCTGAAGCGCGTCGCCGGCGCGGAGGTCAGAGGTCTTCAGGCTTTGCGGCTTGGCGTCCCGTTCGGGACGGAACTCCGCGAGGGGCGCGTAGAACTCGATCCACTCGCCGCGGCTGTCTGCCACGTTGCCCTGTGAACAGGAGTAATAGCGGTGCTCCTTGCCGTCGTTCACGATCAGGGTGACGGTCAGTTGCGCGCGGTTCTCGGGCGCGGCCCGGAAGCGTCCGTACAGGCCCGCGGTCTGGGGCGTCACAGCCTGGGCGGGGAGCGGCCGCTGCACCCAGCCGTAAGCGAACGCGCCGGTCCGCACCTCCACCACGAGCGCGCCTTCCTTGCCGCGAGCGAGCGTGACATTGCTCTTCTTGCCCCACGGTTTGAGAGCCGCCTCGTCGGCCAGCGGCAACAGGTCGGCGCGGGCGACACAAACGGAGAGCGCAAAGCCAAGCAACGCTTGAAAGAGTTTCATGCGCCAAGATTTTCAAAATGCGTAACAGAAGGCAAGGGCAATAAATGCGAACGTCGAACATTCAACATCGAACTTCCAACGTCCAACGTCCAACGGCGTTCGAAGTTCGGCGTTCGATGTTCAATGTTCGATGTTCTTGCGGTCTACGGGCTTTTTGGACTATGCTGACACACAAGTCTGGAGGAAGAGCGATGCGAATGAATACCAAGGGGATGGCGGCGCTGGCGTGCGCGCTGGCGTGCGGCGCGGGGGCGGAGACCGTGACGGTGCTGCCGCAAAGCGTGGAAGGCGTAGCGCCCAAGGAGATGATGAGGCACTATTGGCTGAAGCAGGCGCTCGCGGCCACGGACAAGGCCGACGCCGCGCGGGCGGCGATCGCGACGAAAGAACAGGCCGTCGCTTATCAGAACCGGATACGCGCGAGTTTCATCGAGGCGTTGGGCGGGTTTCCCGAGCGCACGCCGCTCAGCGCGCGGGTGACCGGGACCGTCGCCCGCGACGGCTACCGCATCGAGAAGATCCTGTTCGAGAGTCAGCCGCAACATTTCGTGACCGCCTGGCTTTATCTGCCGCAGCAAATGACGGCGCCGGTTCCGGGCGTGCTGGTGCCGTGCGGCCACAGCGCGGGCGGCAAGGACAACGACGCCTATGAATGGGTCTGTATCCAATTGGTCAAGAGCGGCATGGCCGCGCTGATTTATGATCCCATCGACCAGGGCGAGCGCATGCAGCTGCTCGACCCCGTTACGGGCAAGCCGCGGGTGAGCGGCACGGCCGCGCACTCGCGCGCGGGCGTGGGCAGCATCCTGTTGGGACGCGGCACCGCCACCTTCCGCATCTGGGACGGCATGCGCGCGCTCGACTACCTGGCCAGCCGGCCGGAGGTCGATGCCAGCCGCATCGGCTGTACGGGCAACTCCGGCGGCGGCACGCTCACCAGTTACCTGATGGCCCTCGACCCGCGCGTCAAGGTGGCGGCGCCGAGCTGCTACATCACCGACCTGCGGCACGTGATCGAAAAGATCGGCCCGCAGGACGCGGAGCAGAACATCTTCGGCCAGCTCGCCTTCGGCATGGATCACGCGGAGTACCTCACGCTACGCGCGCCGGCGCCTACGCTCGTGTGCAGCGCGGTGCAGGATTTCTTCGCCATCGAGGGGGCGCGCGCTTCGGTCTCCAAGGCGCGGCACGTCTACGAGGTTTTGGGCGCGGCGGACCGGTTGGCGCAGTGCGAGGCCGACGAGAAGCACGGCTTCAGCGTGCCGCTGCGGGCGGGCGCGGTGGGGTGGCTGAAGCGCTGGCTCTGCAATGACGTGACGCCGGTTCCGGATGTGAGCGCCGAACCGCTGATCCATGGCCCCGAGGCGTGGTGCACGCCCAAGGGGCAGGTGATGCTCCTGCCCGGCGCGAGCAGCGTCTATGACCTCAACCGCGAATGCAACGCGGTCCTGGCGAAGAAGCGCGCGGCGCTGTGGCGGGAGCCGGACGGGGCGCTGGAAAAGGTGCGGCGGGTGACGGGCATCCGTCGCTTGAGCGAGCTGCCGCCCTGCGCGGTCGAGAAGACCGGCACGCTGCGGCGCGACGGCTACGCCATCGACACCTGCATTCTGCGTCCCGAAGCGGGCATCGTGTTGCCGGCGCGGGTGTTCGTGCCGGACCAACCGGCCAAGGCTGTGACGCTGTACGTGAACGGAACAGGAAAGGCGGCGGACGCCGAAGCCGCGGTCGCGGACCGCGTGAAGCAAGGCGAGACCGTGATGGCGGTGGACCTGCGCGGGCTGGGCGAGACGCAAGGCGGCGTGATCGGCGACCGCGACGACAAATTAGGCCTGGAGTGGAAAGACGCGTTTGTGGCCTATCTGCTCGGCACCTCTTATCTGGCGAAGCGGACCGAGGATATCCTGGTCTGCGCACGGGCGGCGGCCGCGTATGGCGCCGGCGCGCCGCGTCCGGTCAAGCTGGAGGCGGAGGGACAGACCGTGCCTGCGGCGCTGCATGCCGCGGCGCTGGAGCCGGGGCTGTTCGCGCAGGTCACCTTGCGGAACGGACTGGCCGCGTGGTCCGAGGTGTTGGAGGTGCCGCTGGCGGAGAACCAGCTCATCAACGTGGTGCACGGCGCGCTGCGCGTCTACGATCTGCCTGATCTGCTGCGCACCCTGCCGCCCGGCGCGGTGACGGTCACCGACCCGCTCACGCTGCGCTGAACCTGCGCACGCCCAAGGATGGGCGTGCCACAATCCGAATGTGCCATGCGCATCCTTGCGCATGGAGGCCGGCGGTCTCGTGCCCGTCAGCTTTTCCCGCTGCGCTGAGCCTGCGCACGCCCAAGGATGGGCGTGCCACAATCCGAATGTGCCATGCGCATCCTTGCGCATGGAGGCCGGTGGTCTCGTGCCCGTCAGCTTTTCCCGCTGCGCTGAGCCTGCGCACGCCCAAGGATGGGCGTGCCACAATCCGAATGTGCCATGCGCATCCTTGCGCATGGGGAGTCGGCGGTCTCGTGCCCCTCACCCTTTCCGGCCGAGAGAGAATCCGATGGACGCGAGGGCGCCGGTGACGAGCATGCCGACGACCGACATCCACATCGGGAGTTCCCACGTGTTGATCCGGACCGGCCAATGCTGCACGATTCTGGCCGCATGCAGAAGCATCACGACCGTCAACAGAGAGGCTGTGATCAGGATGTAGGTTTTCGGTTTCATTGTTGCTCCTTTTTCGCTTCACTCTGCGGACGGCTCGGGGAGCCATGGCTGCCGAACTTAGAACGCGAACATCGAACATTCAACGCCGAACATCGAATCAGGCGCAGAGACTCGGTTGGACGTTGGGCGTTCGATGTTGAATGTTCGACGTTCGCATTATGAATTTCTCGTCCGCGATTGTTTACGTCAGCTTGAGCGCGCCGTCGGCGACGGTCACGCGCACCGTCGCGCCGGGGAGGTAAGCGTTGCCCACGATCTTGCGCGCGATGGGCGTTTCCAGCTCGCGCTGCAGCGCGCGTTTGACCGGCCGCGCGCCGAACACGGGGTCGAACCCCTTGTCCGCCAGCCACGCGACGGCCTCGTCGTCCACGTCGAGCGCGAGCTCCTGTTCCTTCAGGCGTCCGCGCAGGTCCTCGAGCTGCAGCCGCACGATGGCCGCGATCTGCGCGTGGCCCAGCGGCTTGAAGAGCACCACCTCGTCCAGCCGGTTGAGAAACTCCGGACGGAAGTGGGTCTTGAGCAGGTCGAGCACCTGTTTGCGGGTCGCCTCGGAGATCTCGGGGTCGGCTCCCGCTTTCTTCTTGCCCTTGCCGGTTTCGGTCTGGGCTTCCGAGAGGTACTCCGAGCCGATGTTGCTGGTCATGATGACCACCGCGTTGCGGAAGCTCACGGTGCGGCCGTGGCTGTCCGTGAGGCGGCCGTCGTCGAGCACCTGCAGCAGGACGTTGAAGACATCCGGGTGCGCCTTCTCGATCTCGTCGAGCAGCACCACGCTGTAGGGCTTGCGACGCACGGCCTCGGTGAGCTGGCCGCCCTCTTCGTAGCCGACGTAGCCGGGAGGCGCGCCGACCAGGCGCGAGACGTTGTGCTTCTCCATGTACTCGGACATGTCGAGGCGCACCATCGCGCTCTCGGTGTCGAACAGCTCCGCGGCGAGGGCCTTGGCCAGCTCGGTCTTGCCCACGCCCGTGGGGCCGAGAAAGAGGAAGGCGCCCACCGGACGCTGGCGGTTTTTGATGCCCGCGCGCGAACGCAGCACCGCGTCCGACACGGCTTCGACCGCCTCATCCTGGCCGACCACGCGGCGGTGCAGCACGTCCGGCAGGTGCAGGAGCTTCTCGCGGTCGCCTTCGAGCAGCTTGGTGACCGGGATGCCGGCCCAGCGCGAAACCGCTTCGGCGATCTCCTCGGAGGTGACCTCCTCGCGTAGCATGACCGAGCCGTCCTTGGACTGGAGCCGGGTCTGCGCGTCCTTGAGCTTCTTCTCCAGCTCGGGGATCTTGCCGTACTTGAGCTCCGCGGCCTTGTCGTTGTCATAGGCGCGCTCGGCCTGCTCGTAGGCGGTGCGGGCGGCCTCGAGCTGTTCGCGCAGCACGCGCGTCTCGTCGAGGACCTTCTTCTCCGACTGCCAGCGGGCGGTCATGGCGTCCGCATGCGCCTTGAAGTCGGCGAGCTCCTTGCGCAGCTCGTCGAGGCGCGCCTTGGAGGCGTTGTCCTTCTCTTTCCTGAGCGCCGTCTCCTCGATCTCCAGGCGCGTCACGCGGCGGGTGATCTGGTCCAGCTCGGCGGGCATGGAGTCCATCTCGGTGCGGATCGAGGCGCAGGCCTCGTCGAGCAGGTCGATGGCCTTGTCCGGCAGGAAGCGCTCCTGCACGTAGCGGTCGGAGAGCACGGCGGCGGAGACCAGGGCGGCGTCCTGGATGCGGACGTTGTGGTGGCGCTCGAAGCGCTCCTTCAGGCCGCGCAGGATGGAGATCGTGTCCTCGACGGAGGGCGGGTCCACCTGCACGGGCTGGAAGCGGCGCTCCAGGGCGGCGTCCTTCTCCATGTTCTTGCGGTACTCGTCGAGCGTGGTCGCGCCGATGCAGTGCAGCTCGCCGCGCGCGAGCATGGGCTTGAGCATGTTGCCCGCGTCGGAGGAGCCCTCGGTCTTGCCCGCGCCCACGATGGTGTGGATCTCGTCGATGAAAAGCAGGATGCGGCCCTCGGCGGCCTTGATCTCGTTGAGCACGGCCTTGAGGCGCTCCTCGAACTCGCCGCGGTACTTGGCGCCGGCCATCAGGGCGGTCATGTCGAGCGAGAAGATGGTGCGGTCCTTGAGCCCCTCGGGCACGTCGCCGCGCACGATGCGCTGGGCGAGGCCCTCGACGATGGCGGTCTTGCCCACGCCGGGCTCGCCGATCAGCACGGGGTTGTTCTTGGTCTTGCGCGAGAGGATGCGGACCACGTGGCGGATCTCCTCGTCGCGGCCGATCACGGGGTCGAGCTTGCCTTCCTTGGCGAGCTCGACCAGGTCGCTGCCGTACTTCTTGAGCGCCTCGTACTGGCCCTCGGGGTTGTCGGTGGTCACGCGCTGGTTGCCGCGCACCTCCTTCAGCGCCTCCAGCAGCTTCTTGGTGTCCACGCCGGCTTCGGCCAGCAGCCGTCCGCAGGCGGCGCGGCGGCCCGAATCGGCCATGGCCAGCAGCAGGTGCTCGACCGAGAGGTACTCGTCCTTGAGGCGTTTGGCGTAATCACCCGCCTTGACCAGCAGCTCGTTGAGCGCCTGGGTCACATAGATTTTGCCCTCCTCGACATCGCCGGAGACATGGGGCTTGCGCTCCAGCTCCTCCTCCACGCGGGCGCGCAGCTGGGGAACGGCCACGCCCAGCCGCTGCAGCAGCGAGGCGGCCAAGCCGTCCGGCACGTCCAGCAGGGCGGCGAGCAGATGCTCGCTGTCGAGCTGCTGGTGCGAGAAGCGCACCGCGGTCTCGCGGGCCTTCTGTAAAACCTCTTGGGCCTTCTGGGTCCATTTGTTCAAGTCGGTCATGATGACGCTCCTTCAGTAAGGCGTATGATAATCTTAATCGCGGAGAGCCGCAAACGCAGACTGCGCGCGCCTTCGGCACGCACGGGCTCCGCGGCGCGATCAGGCCGGGGTTCAGCCGGTCGGCGCCAAACGCATGCGCGTCATCATGAGCACTGGGTGTGCCAGACGTCTATAAATCAACAAATATCTTATTATAAACGATTTATGTAACTAAACCGGGGGCTTGATAAAGAGTCATTATGACCCATACAGGCGGAATGTGACGTTTTGACTCACTTCGCCTGCTCTTTGAGATACACCGCCAGCGCGTCGCGGTCGTCCTTGCGGCCGTAGCGCACATGCTCGCGCATCGCCCGCTCCGCCGCGTCCGGGTCGCCTTTCTTCAGCTGGAGCACGAGCGTCTGGTGCCAGCCGTCGGGGATGGGCAGGAACCGGATCGCCTTGAGGCTGTTGAGGCCCATGTAGCGCTGGAACCACACCTTCTTCAGCTGTCCGCCGAAAACGGTGTACCCGCTCAGCCGACCCAGCTCCAGATGGAATTCGAGGTGGATCTGGCCGCCCAGGGTCGGGTCGGGCGTGTCCGCGCGGATGAAGCGGTCCACCTGCGCGGCGCGCTTCATCAGCCGCTCGGCCTCGTCCGGCGTGATCCGCTCCGCGCACAGCCGCGCCGCCTGGCACTCCAGCGCCTCGCGCAGCATCAGGTCGTCGTCGATCTCCTCGATCGTCAGCGTGCGCACGCGGCAGCCGTTGAGCGGGCGGTTTTCCACGTACCCGTCGATCTCCAGCATGTAGAGCGCCTCGATCACCGGGATCGTGCTGACCCCGAGCCGTTCCGCGATCGCCTTGCGCACCAGCCGCTCGCCCGGTTTCAGCCGCCCCGCCAGGACGTCGTCGCGCAAGATGGCGTAGACGCGCCGCGACAGCGTGTTCTCCGCCTCGGCGGCGTCGGGTTCCTTTTTGGAGGAGTAATTTGCCATAAAAATCCTTTTGCCCGTTAATATATCAAAAACGGCATTTTAGCGTCAATAGTCCGTCAATTGCCGTTGACGTCCCAAAATCGATATATCATACTTCCGATGCATATTGTTGCAGGAACCTGCCCTTTAGGAGACGCGCACGTGAACACCTCTTCCGCACCCCGACCCGGCGCCGCCGCGGAGCCGCCGGCCTCCCGCCTGCGGTTCACCCGCATCGTGCCGGTGGCTTTCATCACCTACAGCCTCGCCTACCTCGACCGCGTCAACTACGGGTTCGGCGCGGCCGCCGGCCTGGCCACGACGCTGGGCATCACCGAGGCCACCTCGGCGCTGATCAGCGCGGTGTTTTTCGCCGGCTATTTCCTGTTCCAGATCCCCGGGGCCTCCTACGCGTCGCGGCGCAGCGCCAAGCGGCTGGTCTTCTGGGCGCTGATCCTCTGGGGCATTTTTTCGGCGCTCACCGGCGTCATCACCTCGATTCCGCTGCTGCTGCTCGACCGGTTCCTGCTGGGCGCGGTCGAGGGCGTGGTGATGCCCGCGATGCTGGTGTGGCTCACGCACTGGTTCACCAAGCGCGAGCGCTCGCGCGCCAACACGCTGCTGATCCTCGGCAACCCGGTGACGCTGCTGTGGGCCTCGATCGTGACGGGCTACCTCATCCAGGCCGTGGGCTGGCAGATGATGTTCGTGCTGGAGGGCATCCCCTCGATCATCTGGGCCTTCGTCTGGTGGCATCTGGCGGACGACCGGCCGGCCGCGGCCGGGTGGATCACCCCGGAAACCGCCGCCGGCATCGAGCGGGCTTTGGATCAGGAACAGCAGGGGCTGCCGCCGGTCAAGAACTACTGGGCCGCGCTGCGCGACGGCCGCGTGTGGCTGCTCGGCCTGCAGCTCTTCTGCTGGAGCCTGGGGCTCTACGGCTTTGTGCTGTGGCTGCCCAAGATCGTGAAGGAGGGGCTGAACCAGGGTATCGGCGCGACCGGCCTGCTCACCGCGCTGCCCTATCTGGTCGGCGTGATCCTGATGCTCGGCGCCTCCCACTTCTCGGACAAGCTGCAGAACCGCAGGCTCTTCGTCTGGCCCTTCCTGTTCATCGGCGCGGCGGCCTTCTACGCCAGCTACCTGATCGGGCCGACGAACTTCTGGCTGGCCTTCGCCTGCCTGGTGGTGGCGGGCGGCTGCATCTTCGCGGGCTACGGGCCGTTCTTCGCGATCGTGCCGGAGATGATCCCGCGCCAGGCCGCGGGCGAGGCCATGGCGCTGGTCAACAGCCTGGGCGCGCTGGGCGGCTTCGTGGGCACCTTCATCGTCGGCTGGCTCAACAGCGTCACGGGCGGGCCGGGCGCGAGCTTCCTCTTCCTCGCCGCCTCCCTCGCCGGCGCGGGCGTGTGCATGCTGCTCCTGTCGCCCGCCGCGCGGCTGAAGCCGGCCGCCGCCGCGCTCGTGCTGCTGGCGCTGATCTCCGGCTGCGCGGGCGTGCCCTGCCAGACCGGACCCGAGCGGCTGGCGGTCTACGCGCCCTCGGTGAAATTCGCGGACATCTACTTCCCGCACCCCGGCAAGCAGCCGATCCTGAAGTACAACCACGACGTGGACATCGTGAAGTTCAAGGGCCGCTTCTTCGCCGCCTGGAACGCCAACGCCACGCCCGCCGAAGGCGTGCCGGGACAGTACAACTACCTCAGCGTCAGCGACGACTTCGAGCAGTGGTCCGCCCCGGTGCGGCTTTTCTAAAAGGAGGGCGGCTGCGAAAACCCCGTCGAGACCGACAACCAGTGGCAGCCCGACTTCCTCAACTACAAGGACGAGACGCTCTTCT
>JAHFSX010000014.1 GCA_023269675.1 Verrucomicrobiota bacterium | reverse complement strand
ATGCGCAAGGCGATCATCGATGTCGATATGGGATCAACGCTGGACGAGGTCTTCAACACCCGGTTGGCGCGGTTGCGCAGCCGCGCGGTGATCGACCAGATCGTCAGCCAATACCGCAGCGATTATCCCAGTTCCACGGTGACGGATGAGCAGTTGGTGTCGACGCTGGTCGGTTCGACCATGGCCTTGCAGCGCCGTTCCCGTCTGATTCGCGTGACGGTCCGTTCTACGGATGCACAGCTGGCGTGTGATTTGGCGAACGCCTACGCCAAGGCGTCGGAACTGTTTACGTCGGACCAGAACCGCAACGAGTCCGAGGTGGCGGTTTCCTGGCTCTCGTCGACCACCGAACAGCAGAAGCGTAATCTGGAGCGCGCGGACAAAGAGATGCTGGATTTCCGCGTGGCGAACCAGCTCGACTTCATGGCGAGTGAGAGCGAGACCTCGCAGCAGGCGTTGGTCAAGATCAATGGCGACATCCTGGGCCTCGAAAGCGAGATCACCAAGTCGACGGAGCTGCGCAAGACGCTGGAGGCCATTCAGAGCGAGCCGGAAAAATTCGGCTCCTTGCCCGAGTCTGTGCCGCGCTCGAGCGAGATCGGTGTGGCCTACCAGATGCTGCAGAAGACGCTGGCGGAAAAAAACTCTCTGCTGGCGCGCTACACGGCGAACCACCCCGAGGTCAAGGTTAAGGAAAAAGAGGTCGAGGTCTATACTCAACAGTTCGCGGATGTGGTGTTCCGGGCGCTGGAAACCTGCAAGGCGAATCTGGATCTGCTGCAGCGGCAGTTGTCGCAACTCACGCCCAAGCGCGATGAGCTCACCAAGAAGCTCTCGGATCTGGAATTGAAGATTGTCTCCGCGAAGATGAAGCTGGAACAGCTGGCGCGCGAGCGCGAAGTGGCTGACAGCAGCTACAAATCATTGTTGCAGCGCACGCGCGAGGCGCAGTTGGCCTCTGACGAGAACACGGCCATCATCAAGCAGGTGGAGCCGGCTTATCGCCCGACCAAGCCGGTGCTGCCGAACCCGATGATCATCTTTCCCGCGGGCCCGATGATCGGCTTACTGCTGGGCATTCTTTTCGTGCTGATCCTGGACCACTTGGAGGACAAGATCGTCGGCATCTCGGATATCGAGCAGCGGTTGCGCCTCAAGACCTTGGCGGTTCTGCCGCACGTGCGCCGTAAAAAGCGCGAGCAGCTGGCGAAGCTGGTGATCGATGACAAGTTCTCCCAGTTTGCCGAGGCGATCGCCGGCCTGCGAAACCTGCTCGATTCGCCGCGCTATCAGGAGATGGCTAAAGTGTTGCTGTGCATGAGCACGCAGCCCGGCGAGGGCAAGACCATCACCTCGTGCGGCCTGGCCTCCTCGTGCGCGCAGAGCGGGCAGAAGACGCTGCTGATCGACTTCGACATGCGCCGCCCGCGCTTGGCCCGGATCTTTGACAAGAAGCCCGCCGATTTCAACAGCCTGCCGCACGTTTTGGCCAAGGCGGACGCTTCCCTCTTCGACACCCTGCCGACGCCTTCGGGGCTCGAGAATCTCGACGTGGTCTTCTCGAAGGCCTCTTCTGAGCTCAGCCCCGCCAACCTCATGGGCAGCGGCGTGATCGTCGAATTCTTCACCTGGGCGCGTGAGCATTATGACCGGGTCATCATCGATTCGCCGCCGTTCGGTATCGTCGGCGACGTGATGGTGTTGGCGTCCCTGGCCGATTCCGTCATGATCATGTGCTGTCCGGACCGGACGCGTTTCCAGCCGATCAAACATGCGGCTCGTCACCTCACCGAGGCCGGCGCCCGCGTGATCGGCGTCATTGTGAACGACGTGGACTTTGGCCGCCGCAATCAGTTCAGCCAGTACGATTATCACTACCGCTACGCCTATCGCTACACGTCGCGCTACGGGGCCTACGGACAAGGCAAGAAGCTGAGCGCCGCCGAGCAGAAGTCCGCCGGGGCCGCCAGCCGGCCGATTTATGGCGGCGACGATCTCACCCCCTCGACAGGGGTGGCCCGTCAGGATGTCGTCGACGCGTCCATGACGGATGACGAATAGGACGGTACGCCATGAAACGTGTGATCGTGACGGGAGGGGCGGGGTTCATCGGTTCCGCGGTGATCCGCCACCTGCTCCAGGCGGACGGGTTTAGCGTCCTGAACCTGGACAAGCTGACCTATGCGGGGAATCTGGCGTCGCTGAAGGCTGTGGCGGATAGTCCGCATTATCGCTTCGTGCGGGCCGACATCTGTGACCGTGCGGCGGTCGAGCAAGTCTTCGCGGAGTTCCGCCCCCACGCCGTCATGCATCTCGCCGCCGAGTCCCATGTCGACCGCTCGATCGACGGACCGTCGGCGTTCGTCCAGACCAACATCGTCGGGACGGCCACCCTGTTGGAGGTCGCCACCGCCTTCTGGCTTGCGCTGCCCCAAGGCGCCCCCGAGCGGCAGGCGTTCCGTTTCCAACACATTTCCACGGACGAGGTCTACGGCTCGCTCGGCGCGCAGGGGCTCTTCACCGAGCGTACGCCTTACGATCCGAGGTCGCCCTACTCGGCCAGCAAAGCCGCCTCCGATCATCTCGTGATGGCGTGGCACCACACGTATGGCTTGCCGGTGCTCGTGACCAACTGCTCGAACAACTACGGCCCTTTTCATTTTCCCGAGAAGCTGGTCCCTCTGGTCATCTTGAACGCGTTGGGCGGTCAGCCTTTGCCCGTTTATGGCAAGGGCGACAATGTGCGCGACTGGTTGTACGTGGAGGATCACGCCAAGGCCTTGCGCATCGTTCTGGAAAAAGGCGTGCCGGGCGAAACGTACAATGTGGGCGGGAACAACGAGCGCACGAACCTGCAGGTGGTCGAGGTGATCTGTTCGGTTCTCGATGAGCTTGTGCCTCCGGCCTCTGGGGCAAAGGTTTCGAGTTACCGGGAGCTGATCACGTTTGTCCCCGACCGTCCCGGGCATGACCAGCGGTATGCGATCGACGCGACGAAACTGCGGACGGAGTTGGGCTGGGTGCCTGAGGAAACGTTCGACACCGGCATCCGCAAGACCGTGCAGTGGTATCTCGACAACGCCTGGTGGTGGCAGCCGATCCGCGAGAGCAAATACGCGGGGCAGCGTCTGGGCGCGGGAGTAGCAAAATAGCGGAATAGCAGGATAGCCGGGTAGCAGAATGGCGGAATAGCAGGATAGCAGTGTGGCAGAATGGCGGAGTAGCAGTGTGGCAGAATAGCGCCATGTGCTACCTGCTGAACTTGTTAACCTGCTAAACCGGCTAAGCCGGCTGACCTGCTAACCCTGCTAAAAGGAGCATCTCATGGCGCGTAAGGGCATCATTCTTGCGGGCGGGGCCGGCACGCGGCTCTACCCGGTCACACAGGTCATGTGCAAGCAGCTCTTGCCGGTTTACGACAAACCCATGATCTACTATCCGCTCTCGACGCTGATGCTGGCGGGTATCCGCGAGGTCCTGATCATCTCCACACCTGAGGCGACGCCGGTGTTCCGTCATCTGCTTGGGGATGGTTCGCAGCTCGGCATGCGGTTTGCCTATCAGGTTCAGGAGGTGCCGAACGGGTTGGCGCAAGCGTTTGTGCTGGGGCGCGAATTCATCGGCGACGATCCGGTCTGTCTCGTGCTGGGGGATAATATCTTTTACGGGGACGGCCTGCGCCGGATGTTGGCGGAAGCTGACGCCACGGACGGGGCGACCGTGTTCGGATACTATGTCACGGACCCGGAACGTTACGGCGTGGTCAGCTTCGACCGGGAGGGTCGGGCGGAGGCGATTGAAGAGAAGCCCGCCCAACCGAAATCCAGCTACGCCGTAGTGGGACTCTATTTCTATGACAATGACGTGGTCGACGTCGCGGCGGGCCTGAAACCCTCGGCCCGCGGCGAATACGAGATCACCGACCTCAACCGCGACTACCTGCAGCGCGGCCGCCTGAAGGTCAAGCTGATGGGGCGCGGGTTCGCCTGGCTGGACACCGGCACGCACGACTCTCTGGCCGACGCCACGGCGTTTGTCAAAGCCATCCAGGACCGGCAGGGGCTTAAGATCGCCTGCATCGAGGAGATCGCCTGGCGCATGGGGTTTATTGACCGCGCGGAACTGGCGGTTTTGGCCGGTTCTCTCAAAAAATCAACATATGGCGAGTATCTGGCACGTTTGCTCGCGCACGATGCTGCAGAACCCAGGTCCCTGACACCGTAAGTCCCGCTGCTAAACGACCGAATCCTGCCGGGTACGGCGCGCTTTTAAAGAAAGTGAACCGAACCTTTAGACGCACCTTTGGAGGGGTTGCCACTTGCAACTCCTAACGCCCTGTGATACTTTTTACTCATCAAACCGGACCATGCACGGGCGGGTCCGGAAGTGATCGGCTTGTGAATGCATAATTCGTTTGTGAATAAAGAGTTACGGAGTGTTCGGAATAAATATTCCGCATACTTTGCGGGGACGGGGTCTGCCACGAGCCTTTTTTTCAACGCTTTCGCTCTTTCCGGTTTCGCCTGAATGCAGGCGGACACGCTGGCGGGGCACCTTAAGGAACACACCCATGAGTAAACTGACGACGCGCCATGTCTACACTTCCGAATCGGTTTCGGAAGGACATCCGGACAAAGTCTGCGACCAGATCTCGGACGCGATTTTGGATGCCTGTATCGCCAATGACCCTGCCGCCCATGTCGGTTGCGAGACCGCGGCCGGAACCAATCTGGTGGTCAATGTCGGTGAGATCACCTGCAAGAACTGGGAGAAGATCAATCCCCAGGCGATCGCCCGCGAGGTGGTCAAGGACATCGGTTACGACACGCCGAGCGAGGGATTCAGCTACGACACCTTCAACTACGTCAGCGCGCTGCACGGCCAGTCGGTCGATATCGCTCAGGGCGTCAACAAGGTGACCCTGGAGGATCAGGGCGCCGGCGATCAGGGGATGATGTTCGGGTACGCCTCGAACGCCACCCCGCAGCTCATGCCCGCCCCGATCGTCTACGCGCACGCGCTGCTGCAGTTTTTCACCGCGTTGCGCAAGAACGGCGAGATCGCCTATCTGCGTCCCGACTCCAAGGCGCAGGTCAGCGTGCTGCACGAGGGCGGCGTCGCTACGGAGATCACGACCGTCGTGATCTCGCACCAGACCCGTGAGGTGCCGATCAAGCGTATCCGCAAGGAGATGGAAGAGGCGGCCCGCAGCCTTCTCCTGGATACCGGGATGTTGACCAACAAAACCAAGTTCTACATCAATCCGACCGGACGCTTTGTGATCGGCGGCCCCTGCGGCGACTCCGGCTTGACCGGTCGCAAGATCATCGTCGACAGCTACGGCGGTGTCGGTTCGCACGGCGGCGGCGCCTTTTCCGGCAAGGACCCCTCCAAGGTGGACCGTTCGGCGGCTTACTACTGCCGCTATGCCGCCAAGAACATCGTCGCCGCGGGTCTGGCCGACAAGTGCGAGATCCAGGTGGCCTACGCGATCGGCGTCGCCAAGCCGCTCAGCATCAACGTCAGCACCTACGGCACCGGCAAGGTGCCCGACGCCAAGATCGAAAAGATCCTCATGTCGGACGAGATCTTCGACTTCCGCCCGGGCATGTTGATCAAGGACCTCGGTTTGACCAAGCCTCGCGGCTGGTCCTACCGCAAGACCTCGAACTACGGCCATTTCGGCCGCGAAGGCTTCCCGTGGGAGAAGACCGACCGTGTCTCCGCCCTCCGCGCGGCCGCCGGGCTGAAATGAGAAGCCGGTTCGTTCATTTGTGCGGGAGTTCATTAGTTGTAAGTTTCATCCGTTGTCAACTAACGTACTGACGCAAAAGCGAACGAGCCTCTTCTGCCAACTTCTTCCACTAACGAACGAATGAACTGACGAACTCATGAACTATTCTGTCAAAGATATCGGGTTGGCGGCCTGGGGCCGGCGGGCGATCGAGATCGCCGAAAAAGAGATGCCCGGCCTGATGGCCACACGCGCCAAGTACGGCCCGCAGAAGACCCTCAAGGGCGCCCGCATCATGGGCAGCCTGCACATGACCGTCGAGACCGCCGTGCTGATCGAGACGCTGGTCGAGCTCGGCGCGGACGTGCGCTGGTGCTCCTGCAACATCTTCTCCACGCAGGACCACGCCGCCGCCGCCATCGCCGCGGCCGGCGTCCCGGTCTTCGCCTGGAAGGGCGAGACGCTGGAGGAGTACTGGTGGTGCACCCGCCAGGCGCTGACCTGGCCGGACGGATCGGGTCCTCAGCTGATCGTCGACGACGGCGGCGACGCGACGCTGCTCCTGCACCGCGGCCTGGACGCCGAGAAGGACGCTTCGGTCATCGCGCAGCCCACGGACGTCGAGGAGCTGCAGATCATCAACGCGCTGATCAAGACGATGCTCGCCGAGGTGCCGGGCTGGTTCGCCCGCGCCGTCAAAGGCTGGAAGGGCGTCTCGGAGGAGACCACCACGGGCGTCCACCGCCTGTATCAGCTGGAAGCCGAAAAGAAGCTGCTGGTCCCGGCCATCAACGTCAACGACTCCGTGACCAAGTCCAAGTTCGACAACATCTACGGGTGCCGCGAGTCACTGGTGGACGGCATCAAGCGCGCTATGGATGTGATGATCGCGGGCAAAGTCGCCTTCGTCTGCGGCTACGGCGATGTCGGCAAGGGTTCCGCCGAGGCGCTCAAGGAGCACAAGGCCCAGGTGTGGGTCTCCGAAATCGACCCCATCTGTGCGCTGCAGGCTTGCATGGCCGGCTACAAGGTGACGACGGTCGAGGACGCGCTGCCGTACGCCAACATCTACGTCACCACGACCGGCAACTGCGACATCATCACGGCCGACCAGATGAGCCGGATGCGCGATCAGGCGATCGTCTGCAACATCGGCCACTTCGACAACGAGATCCAGGTGGCGCTTCTCAAGGCGTACCCCGGCGTCAAGCACGTGAACATCAAGCCGCAGGTCGACAAGTACATCTTCCCGGACGGGCACTGCATCTACCTGCTGGCCGAAGGCCGCCTGGTCAACCTCGGCTGCGCGACGGGACACCCCAGCTTCGTCATGTCCAACAGCTTCACGAACCAGACCCTGGCTCAGATCAAGCTGTGGAACGAGACGTTGGAGATCGGCGTCTACCGTTTGCCGAAGGAACTGGACGAAGAGGTCGCGCGCCTGCACCTGGAACAGCTCGGCGCCAAGCTCACCGTCCTGACGAAACAGCAGGCCGACTATATCGGCGTGCCGGTCAACGGCCCCTACAAGACCGACCACTATCGGTACTAAAGGTTCCAACGCGCTACGCGCTGGTTCCATCGGCCTCCGGCCTGGTTCCATACGGTTCAATTGACCACGTTCGCGTGTCACTCTGGAACCTTGGAACCAGCGCCTCCAGGCGCGGTGAAACATGAAACTTCTCCTCACAGGCGGAAAAGGGATGCTCGGGAGGACGCTGCAGCGCCACTTCCGGCAGCACGAGCTGTGCATCGCCGGCCGGCCCGAGGTGGACGTCGCCGATGGCCGTTGCGTCGATCAGGCCGTTGCGGCGTTCAGGCCCGACGTGGTCATCCATTGCGCGGCCATGACGCAGGTGGACGCCTGCGAAGCCGAGCCGGACAAGGCCTACCGCATCAACGCGCTCGGCAGCGCCCAGGTGGCGCGGGCCGCCGCGCGGCACGGCGCCCGCCTGATCGCCGTTTCAACGGACTACGTGTTCGACGGTTCGGCCGCGCGTCCGTATCACGAGTTCGACGCGCCCGCGCCCCGCACGGTTTACGGCGCCAGCAAATGGGCGGGAGAAGAGGCGGTCCGCCGTCACTGCCCGGATCACACGATCATCCGCATCGCCTGGCTCTATGGCGAGGATGGGCCGAGTTTTCTGCACACGATGCTGAAGCTGGGCGCGCAGGCCGGCGCGCCGCTGAAGGTCGTCCATGATCAGACCGGCAACCCCACCTCGACCGATGCCGTAGCGGAGCTGATCGGACAGCTGCTGGAGCGTCCGTTGCCGGGCGTCGTCCACGGCTCCTGCGAGGGCGAGGCGACCTGGTTCGAGTTCGCCCGGGCGATCTTCGAGCGTGCCGGACTGCGGCGTGAACTGGTGCCGTGTGCGACGGCCGAGTTTCCCCGCCCCGCGCCAAGGCCCGCCAATTCGCGCCTGGAGAAGCGCATGTTGCGCCTGGCGGGCTTTCCTCCCATGCCGCACTGGCAGGTGGCCTTGGAGAAGTTCATTAGTTGAAACAACGTGTGTGCCGATTGCCCTTATTCGCTTCATTCGCCCGCCTCGCGGTTAACTCTCTCCCTTTTCCGCCCCCGCACTAATGAACTAACGAACTCATGCACTTCCCGCGCGCTCTATGCCTCGGTGAGCGACCTCTCCTTCGCCGGTTGCCTATTGCTGATTGTCTCTCTATTTCCCGCACTAATAAACTAATGCACTAACGAACTAATGAACTTCTTCATACGAAACGTTGTCCTCATCCACATTGCCGCGCTGGTGCTGGCTTTCAGTTGGATCCACGGCGGCACGCGCGCCGAACTCCTGCTGCCGGTGATCCCCTGGCTCGCCGCGTTCGCGTTGGAGTTCCTGTTGATCTTTCCGCAGGCGAAAAGCACCGAGACGCTGTCGGAGGCGCGCAGCCGCGTGTGGCGCGCGCTGGCGCGTGACCCCTTGCTCTATGCGGCGCTGGCCTTGACGGTCCTGCTGGTGATCCCGCTCTTTAACGTGGCCGGCGCGCCGATTTTCGATGAGGCGCTGAAGCAGTGGCACAACCCCCGTCCGCCCTTCGCGTGGCTTCCTTCCTGCGTGAATGCGGACGAGCATGCGGTGCTGCTGCTCTGGTTTCCGCCGGTCCTGGTCGCGGCATTGGCAACCAAGCACGGGGTCCTGAAGAAGGGCAAGCGGCTGCTGCTCGAGATCCTGTGCTGGAACGGGGCGGCCTTGGCGCTCTTGGGGTTTGCCCAGCTGGTGACCGGTGCGACGAGCATTTTCTGGGGTAAGGAGGTCTTTTCGCAGTTTTTCTCCACCTTCGGCTATCCGAATTTCGCGGGCGCTTTTTTCACCCTGCTCTTTGCCCTGTCGGCCGGGCTCTGGTTCGATCGGTCGAGTGACGGTGTCATCGGCATCCATGCCGGGAGCGGCACCCGGTTCGAGGAAACATCGGTGATCAGGAGCCACTACCTGTTGGTTGCCGTCCTGCTGAACATGGGGGCGGCCATCGCGTCCTTGAGCCGTGCCGCCATCTTGCTTTGCGCGGTGGTCGTCGTGGTGCTGGGCGGCTACATGGCGGTCGGTGTCTGGCAGAAAACCGAGGCCGGCGGGCGGGTCAAACTGTTGACCGCTATCGGCGTGGCGCTCCTGATGGCCGGGCTCATGTTCACGGTGTTTGCGCCGAAGGGGCTGGGCGTCGAGGTCAAGAGCATTACGCCGTCCGCCGTGATGGACCGTGTCACGGGCCGCGGCTACTACCACGCGCGTGTGGCCCGGGCGATCTTTCATGACCACCGCCTCTTCGGTGTGGGCGGATGGGGGTATCCGCACCACCTGATGCAGTATCTGACCCCCGAAGACCGCAAAGTCATGCAGATTGATGGCGGCGCCAACGTGCATAACGACGCGCTGCAGTTTCTCGCCGAGCAGGGGGTCGCCGGATATGGGTTGATGCTGGTGTGCGTGTCCCTGCTGGTTGTTCCGCTGTTTGGGCGGGCGATGCGGCTGTGCCGGGATGGCGCGGAGGCGGCTGCGGAGGCCACCCCGCCTCCCCAGCCCGCTTGGCTGTATCGTTTGCCCGCCCCTTTGATCGGCGTGCTCGTCGGCACCGGCGCCACGGTCTGCCACTCGTTGGGCGACCTGCCCTTCCGCGATCCCGCGATCCTGATCGTCTGGGTCTTGGCTCTGGCGTGCGCCTCGGGCTTTTTCCCCGCCGTGCGGAAAACAGCTGGGTAAAAGGTTCCAGAGTTTCAGGGTTCCACGATGGCAATGAACCAACTGCGCGGGTTTCACGGGAACAGACCATGATTAAGCGGTTTGAGGATATTCAGGCGTGGCAATTGTCGCGTGAGTTGGTTCGTAACGTTTATAAAGTCAGCCGCGAGGGATCGTTTTCAAGGGATTTTGGATTGCAGGGCCAGATCCGTCGTGCGGCGGTTTCCATCATGAGCAACATTGCGGAAGGGTTTGAACGAGATGGAAACAAGGAGTTCGCCAATTTCCTGAGCATCTCGAAAGGTTCATGCGGTGAAGTCAGGTCGCAGCTTTATGTGGCGTTGGACCAAGAGTATATCGATACACAACAGTTCGAGGCATTGACCCAAGCATGTGTGCGGATTTCGGCCATGCTCCAAGCATTCATCGCAACCCTCCGGGACTCGCCTTATAAGGGCACCCGTTATAAAGTCCCATCTTCTAGCGGGACCTCCACGGTGGAACGAGGCCCTCTGTACGATGAACCCCTGACACCAGGCCTCCAGGCCGATGAAACCCTGAAACCTTGAAACAAGGCCGTCAGGCCGATGAAACCGTGAAGCGAGCGCCTTCGGCGCGCAGGAGCCTCCTCTTATGAAAAACATTGCGATTGTAGGTCTGGGTTACGTCGGCTTGCCGCTGGCGCTGCAGTTCTGCCGGTCCGGCGCCAAGGTGGTCGGCATCGATATCGACGCCTCCAAGGTCGCGGCGCTCAAGGCGGGAAAGTCGTACATCAAGCACATCTCGGCGGAGTCGATCGGCGAACAGATGGCCTCCGGACGGCTCGACGCGACGACCGACTTCGCGGTCGCCGCCGGCGTCGATGCGGTCATCATCTGCGTGCCCACGCCGCTCAACAAAAACCGCGAACCGGACATCTCCTTCATTGTCGACACGGGGAAAAAGCTCGCCCCCCACCTGCGCAAAGGCGTGCTGGTGGCGTTGGAGTCCTCGACCTATCCGGGCACCACCGACGAGGATCTGCGCCAGGTGCTGGAGGCGGGGTCCGGCCTGATTGCGGGAGTGGATTTCCATCTGGCCTTCTCGCCCGAGCGCGAGGACCCCGGCAACCCGCAGAGCGTGGTGGCGACCATTCCCAAGGTGGTCGGCGGACTCACGCCCGCGTGTCTCAAGGCGGCCGAGGAGATTTACGGCATCGCGATCCACACGCTCGTGCCGGTTTCCTCCTGCCGCGCCGCCGAGGCCACCAAGCTGATGGAGAACATCTTCCGCTGCGTGAACATCGCGCTGGTCAACGAACTCAAGGTCGTATACGGCGCGATGGGCATCGACATCTGGGAGGTGATCGCCGCGGCCAAGACCAAGCCGTTCGGGTTCATGCCGTTCTACCCCGGTCCCGGGCTGGGCGGACACTGCATTCCGATCGACCCGTTCTACCTTACTTGGAAAGCGCGGGAATACGGGCAGGCCACGCGCTTCATCGAGCTGGCCGGCGAGATCAACACCAAGATGCCGGAGCATGTGGTCAACTGCGTGGCCGAGGCTCTGAACGAATTCAAGAAGCCCGTCAACGGGAGCCGGGTGCTGGTCCTCGGACTCGCTTACAAGGCCAACGTGGATGACGACCGCGAGTCGCCCAGTTACGTGCTGCTGGAGCTGCTCAAGTGCCGCGGCGCGGAAGTCGCCTATTACGATCCCTTCGTGCCGGTCATCCGCCCGACGCGCGAACATCCGCAGTGGACCGGGACGCGTTCGATCGAGTGGAGCCGCTCGAACGTCGCCTCGTACGACTGTGTGCTGATCGCCACCGCGCACGCCTGTGTCGATTACCGCCAGCTGGCCGACTGGGCGCAACTGATTGTCGACACCCGCAACGCGATGCCCGAGCTCGCCGGCTCGCCTCGCTATGCTAAAGCCTAGCGAAGGTTCGTTGAGGCCGGAAGCCAGAGGCCAGAGGACGGTCAGAAAATGAAAATCTCCAGTTTCAGGGATTTGGAGACATATCAGTTGGCGTTCGCCTATCAGCAAAAGGTCTTCGGGTTGTCGAAGCGTTTTCCGCCCGAAGAACGCTATGCGCTTACCGACCAGTGGCGACGGTCGTCACGGTCGGTGGGTGCGAATTCGGCTGAGGCATGGGCAAAACGCGCTTACCTCGCACATTTCACAAGTAAGCTCACCGACGCGGATGGCGAGTTTCAGGAATCCATGCACTGGCGTGAGACGGCTTTTGCTTGCGCGTACCTCAATCCCGATGTGAATGAGAGTCTAAAAGCAGATGAAGTGCTTCTTGGTGCCAAGCTTGGTCGCATGATTCAGAGTGCCGAGTCCTTTTGTCACCACGACTAACCGTCCTCCGTCCTCGGTCCTCCGTCCTCAATCTTATGAATACCTTCGAACTCTTCGTCCCCGGCCGCGTCTGCCTCTTCGGCGAGCACTCCGACTGGGCGGGCGGCCACCGCCGCACCAACTCGGCGGTCGTGCCCGGCGTGGTCATCATCTCCGGCACCAACCAGGGGATGTACGCCCGCTGCCGCAAGCATCCGGGCGAGCTGGTGGTGCGCTCCACGCTGCCTGACGGCACGGTCACCGAGACCTTCCGCGTGCCGATGACGCTGGACCGGCTGCAGCGGGAGGCGGAGGCCGGCGGCTTCTTCAGCTACGCCGCGGGCGTGGCGGCCTACATGCTCGACTTTTTCGGCGTGGACGGGCTGGAGATCGACAACTACAAGACCACCCTGCCGGTCAAGAAGGGGCTCAGCTCCTCCGCGGCCTTCTGCGTGCTCGTGGCCCGCGCCTTCAACCAGGCCTATCAGCTCGGACTCACCACGCGCGCCGAGATCGAGGCCGCCTATCAGGGCGAGATCGCCACGCCCTCGCGCTGCGGGCGCATGGACCAGGGCTGCGCCTACGGCCAGATCCCGGTGATGATGGCCTTCGACGGCGACCGCATCAGCGTGACCCCGCTGCGCCCCGGCGGCGACTTCCATCTGCTGGTCGCCGACCTCTGCGGCAAAAAGGACACGGTCCGTATCCTGTCCGACCTGAACGCCGCCTTCCCTTTCGCCAAGAGCCCCCGCGACGCCGAGGTGCACCGCTGCCTCGGGGAGGAGAACCAGCGCATCCTCGTGCAGGCCCGCGCCGCTGTGGAGTCGGGCGACGCGGCCGGCCTCGGCACGCTCATGACCGAGGCGCAGGCCGTCTTCGACCGGCACCTCATGCCGGTGTGCGAGGAGCTCAAAAGCCCGCGGCTGCATGCCGTGCTGGCCGACCCGCAGGTGGCGGCGTGGGTCTACGGCGGCAAGGGCGTGGGCTCGCAGGGCGACGGCTGCGTGCAGTTCATCTGCAAGTCCGCAGCGGCGCGCGGCGAGCTGGAGGCCTACCTCCAGGGCCGTTACGGCATGCCCTGTTTCGAACTCGACATCAAGCGTCCCGCCTCCATCCGCAAGGCGGTTATCCCCGTGGCGGGGCTCGGCACGCGCATGTTCCCCTACACCAAGGCCGTGCCCAAGACCTTCCTGCCGGTCGTCACGCCCGACGGCGTGGCCAAGCCGGTGATCCAGGTGATCATCGAGGAGGCGCTCTCCGCGGGCGTGGAGGAGGTCGCGCTGGTGATTCAGCCCGAGGACGAGCCGCGCTTCCGCGCCTATTTCCAGACCGAGGTGCGGGCCGAAACGCTGGCCAAGCTGCCGCCCGCGCTGAAGCTCGAGGCCGAGCGCCTGTCGGCCATCGGCAAACGCTTGACCTTCATCCCGCAGCACGAGGCCAAGGGCTTCGGACATGCGGTGCTGCTGGCCGAGAAGTGGGTCGGCAACGAGGCCTTCCTGCTGCTGCTGGGCGACCACCTGTTCCGCTCAGCCGAAACCCGCAGCGTCGCGCGTCAGGTGGTCGACCGCTTCCAGGCCTTCGGCGACAGCCAGAGCGTGGTCGGCATCTACGAGGAGACCCTGGCGCGGGTCAAGCACTACGGCACGGTGACGGGCGAGTGGGTGGAGGACGACACGCTCCAGCTGCACCGCTTTTTCGAGAAGCCCACGGAGGACGAGGCGCAGACCTATCTGGCGGTGGCGCGCCATGGCCGGTCCCTGTTCTTCTGCGTGAACGGGGTCTACGCCCTGCGGCCCGCGCTCTTCGGCCTGCTGCGGCAGCAGGCCGCGTCCGCCGGGAACGAGGAGATCCAGCTGACCCCCGCGCTCGAAGCCCTGCGCCAGGAGGAGGGCGTGAAGGGGCTCGTGGTGTGCGGCGCCCACTTCGACACCGGCATCCCCGCGATCTACGCCGAGACGGTGGGGAAGTTCGTTGGGGAAGTTCGTTAGTGCGTTAGTGCATTAGTTCATTATTCCCGTCACCCTTGGAACCTCTTTGGCTTAACTCGCTTACCCCGCTGTTTCCAACTCCCACACTTTAGAACTTCTCGCACCTCCCCCTTCGACGTTGAGTGTTGACTGTTCGATGTTCGCCTTTCATCTCGTTGCCGATTGCCGACTGCCGACTGCTGATTGCCGACTGCCTCTTTTCTCTTCCCCTGGGCGTTTCCCAATAACGCATTAACGCACTCATGAACTTCCGCACTTCTCCAGCCACCTACTCCGCCCGGGTCATCCACGGCGAGTACTTCCCGCACATCGACGGCATCCGCGCCCTCGCCGTGATCCCTGTCGTGCTGTACCATGTGCTGGCCTCCCTCTGTCCCGGCGGCTTCGCCGGCGTGGACGTCTTCTTCGTCATCTCCGGCTACCTCATCACCGGCGGCATCCTGCGCGACCTTGAAAAAGAGCGCTTCACCATCCGGAACTTCTACTACCGCCGCATCCGCCGCATCATGCCCGCCTATTTCGCGATGATCGCCGGCGTGTTTGCCGTCGGATGCGCGCTCTATTACGCCGCCCCGTTGGTCATGCTGGGCGATGCGGTCACCGCGGGCACGCTCTTCGTGGCCAACCTCCATTTCTGGATGCTGGACGGCGACTATTTCGCGCCCAACCTGCACTCCCAAGCCCTGCTGCATCTCTGGTCTCTGAGCGTCGAGGAGCAGTTCTACCTCTTCATCCCCTTGCTCTGCGCCATCATCTGGAAGTTCCGCCGCAGTATGGTCGCGCCCGTGCTGGCTCTGCTGGCGCTCCTCTCGCTGGCCGGCGCCATCTATGCGGTGCTGCACGGCAAACAAAACAACGCCTTTTATTTTCTGCATTTCCGCGCTTGGGAACTGCTTGCCGGTTCCCTGCTGGCCATGCTCCCCGCAACAACGTCCACCGTCGCTGAAAACGTTTCTCAACACCCTCAAACGACTTCAAACCCGGTCTTCAGTCAAACTCAAACCTTCAAACAATTTCTTCTTGCTCCCCTTGGGTTGCTGCTCGTGGCCCTGACATACGTATGCATCTCCGCCAAGACCCCGTTTCCCGGGCTGGCCGCCCTGCCGCCGGTGGTCGGAACCGCACTGCTCATCCGCTACGGCCGGAGCGGATGGGTTTCGAGGCTGCTCGCCTGCCGCCCGTTCGTCGCGGCCGGCAAGATCTCCTACTCCCTGTATCTCTGGCACTGGCCGGTCACCGTGTTCTGGAAATACGCGGTGTACGACCAGTTGTACGCGTACGACTGCCTCGGCATGTTCCTGCTCTCGCTGCTGCTCGGTTACCTTTCCTGGAAATTCGTCGAGCTTCCCGTGCGGACCTCGACGTTCTGGACCCTGCGCCGCTCGTTCGCGTTCGCCGCAAGTGGCATTGTCCTTCTGGTTGCCCTCGGCACGGCCTGCGTGTGTGGCAAAGGCTGGCCAACCGTCTTGCATCCCAAGGCCAATGAGGTTGCCTGCACGTCAGAGATTCGCGACCCCTTTTTGGCCGCCAGAACCTTCGGCGTTGTTCGCCGTATAGGGCTCGCCATCGGGTATGACTTTAAGTTCGTCACACGATGTTCACGTACCGTGATGGAAGGCGGGGGGGATGGCAGTTCCATGATCGGATCTTCCGGGCAACCCCAGGTATTTCTGCTCGGCGACAGCCATGCGGGATCACTTCGCTACGGACTGGATTATATCCTGCAGGAAAAAAAGCTGACCGGCTATGCCGTCAGCTGTTCCAGTATCGACATGTTTAATCTGAGTCTCCCTGAATCTCAAGCCGCTTTGAAAAAGCTGGCCGAATGGCCGCAGGCGACACGGGTCGTTCTTGCGGAGATGTGGACTCGTTCACTGGCTAGACAAGATCGACCGCATGACCACGTTTATACCCGACTCGCGGAATTCGCATTGCGGGTCAAAGCGATGAACAAAACGCTTTTCATTGCTACGGATATCGCTGACTTTCCTCACTTGGCTCAAGATGTCGAGGCTCAAAGCCGGATCGTCGGTGCTCCGAGGCGGATCGGAATTGTGCAAACCAGCCGACAGCAGTCTGGGGCGGACTATGACCGCAGGCAGGGAGAAATCAACCGGAACCTGGAAGAGGTCTGCAGAAAGACCGGCGCAATACTGCTTCCCTTGCATCTGGCGCTGAAACAAGACGACCGTTACGTTTCCTGCGATGTGCAAGACGGGCATTTTGTGGCGTTGTACAGAGACACGAACCATCTTTCCATGGAGGGATCCCTCCGCGCGGCGCAATTCATCATGTCTTATCTTTTCCCTGAGCTCTCCTCTCCGAATCAATCTCCGCCCGCAAGTTCCAAGTGAAGCCGTGAGAGCACTCCGCGTTTTAGCGGACTGCCTCCATACGATTGCCACTTCTCCTCTTCTCCCCCGTTTTCGTTGAGCCTTAACCTTTTCTATTCCCTTCAAACCTTCAAGCCAGCACACTGGTATTTTGAAACCCTGAACCCTCCTCTTCCCTCGCCTCTGTCCTATCGCGCTTAACCCGCTGTCTCTAACTCTCGCACTTTAGAACTTTAGCACTTATCCAACCCTCAAACCCCCTCCTTTGCTCTCCGTGCACTCTGTGAGAGCCATCCTCGTTCCCCGGTCGCCGTTGAGCGTTGAATGTTCAACGTTTGAAATCCAAATCTTTGGTGCTCTTTGATGAATAATCGTAAAGAAATGCCGCCCCTGATGATTCTGTGCGGCGGCAAAGGGACACGCCTGCGCGATGTGACCGAACTGCTGCCCAAGCCCATGGTGCCGATCGGCGAGCAGCCGATCGTGTGGCACATCATGCGCAGCTACGCCGCGTTCGGGGTCAAAAGGTTCATCCTGTGTCTCGGCTACAAGCGCGAATGTTTTGTGGACTACTTCCTGAACTTCCACGCTTACGCGTCCGACGTCACCGTGCGGCTCGGCAAACACGGGGCCATCACCTACCATGATCAGGCGGTCGAGGCCGACTGGGAAGTGACGCTGGCCAATACCGGTATCGACACCCTGACCGCCGGACGTATCTCGACCGCATCGAAGCATCTGAAGGACACCGACCAGACCTTCTTCCTGACCTATGGCGATGCGGTTTCGGATATCGATGTCGCGGCCTCCCTTGCGGTGCACCGCCGGAGCGGAAAATTGATCACTGTCGCGGCGGTCCATCCCGAGGGACGCTTTGGCGAAATGCATTTGCATGAAGGGTGCGTGAAAGGGTTTCAGGAGAAGCCCGCCCATGTCGAAAACTATATCAACGGCGGCTTCATGGTGGTCGAGAAGGCGTTGGTCAGCCGATACCTCGCGGACAACCCCGATGTCATGTTTGAGCAAGCGCCCATGCTCCGCGCCATGGCGGAAGATCAGATGACCGCTTTCCTCCATGAGGGTTTCTGGCAGTGCATGGACACGCAACGCGAGTATCAACTGCTCAACGACTTGTGGAAAAGCGGCGCGGCCCCGTGGACCGCACGATGGCATACGGCCGGCTAAGCGTGAAATTCCAGGCGACACCCTCTGCCGTAGATGAGGCCGAAAACGGATGTGTCGGAGCCTATAGGTCGGGCAACGGTTGGGAGTGGACAGGCTCGGCTGGAGCATGTGGTGAGGACGATCAAGACATGTCTCGGAGTCAGATTGTGACGGGTCTCACAAAGAATAAGGCGTTTCAAAAGATGACGGTTGCCGAATATATTGCGGGTGAACTTTATCGGCGCGGGATCGAACGTGTGTTCGAGGTCACGGGCGGTATGATCACCTATCTGCTCGATGCGTTGCATCGTGACGGACGGGTCCAGATCGTATCGCTTCGGCACGAGCAGGCTGCGGCGATGGCGGCGGACGCCTACGGAAGGCTGACCGGAAAACCGGGAGTCGCGCTGGCGACAAGCGGTCCCGGCGCGGTCAATCTGCTGACAGGCATGGCCGGCGCTTTTTTCGATTCGAGCCCGGCGGTGTTTATCACGGGTCAGGTCAACCGCAATGAGCAGCGCGGGGCAAAGGCCATTCGTCAGCAGGGCTTTCAGGAGACCGATATCGTGGCCATGGCGCGTACCGTCACCAAGGGAGCCTGGCTCGTCGAGGATGCCGCGGCGCTGCCTGCGATGTTGGAAGCGGCCTTTCGGTTGGCCGTGGAGGGACGCCCCGGCCCCGTGCTGTTGGATATCCCCATGGATGTGCAATGTTCCGAAATGGGTGGCACGCGGGACAAGGAAACGCTGAGCGAGTGTGATGCATGCGGGAGAGACGGGTTGGTTCCCGCGATCAGAGAGGCACTGTCTGCGCTGGCAGGGGCCCAGCGTCCGCTCATTCTGGTCGGTGGCGGTGTCCAAGCCGCCCGGGCTGCCGAACCGTTCAGGTGCTGGTCCCCGCGTATCGGGATTCCGGTGGTTCACTCCCTCATGGGGGTTGACGTGCTACCGTCCGCCAGTCCGTTGCGGGTGGGGCTGGTGGGGACCAACGGGAACCGCTGGGCGAACAAGGCCCTGTCAGACGCTGACGTCATTCTGGTGCTAGGCAGCAGACTGGACATCCGGCAGACGGGGTCGGTCTTGAACGGATTTGCGAGACAACGGATCTTTCATGTCGATTGCGTTGAGGCCCAGATCAACAACCGCTTAGACGGATGTGTCCCGATTCTGGCGGATATCAGCGAGTTCGTGGAGATCGCCGACGAGGCGACCTCTGCGATTGACTGGCCGGAGAGGAGCGCGTGGATCGGACGCATCGGTCAATGGCGGCGGCAGCGTACGGACTGTGAGGAACTGGGCAAGGATCTCCCGCTGAACCCCAACCTGTTCATACACGAGTTGACAGGCGCATTTCCCGCGGCGCGGGTGATCGTGACGGATGTCGGGCAGAATCAGCTTTGGGCGGCGCAGTCGGCCTGCATCGGAGACAGACAGCGTTTTCTTTCGCCCGGAGGTTTGGGGGCCATGGGGTTTGCTTTGCCGGCAGCGATTTCAGCGGCCATGACGTCCGGCGAAACGATCATGATCGCGGGCGATGGCGGGTTCCAGATGAATATCCAGGAACTGCAGAGCGTAGCACACCATGCGCTGCCCCTGCGCATGGTGGTGCTGAACAATCAGTCGTTGGGAATGGTGCGGCAGTTTCAAGACGCCTACTTCGGCAGCCGCCATCAGTCCACGGTTTGGGGATACTCCGCACCGGATTTCACGAAGGTCGCGCTCGCCTACGGCGTGCCCGCGATAACCATTTCTGAAACAGGGGCGTGTCATGCGGCTTTCGAGTGGATGCGGCGACAGGACGGCCCTTGCCTTCTGCAGGTCATGGTGGCGCCAACGACCGACCTGTATCCCAAGGTGAAATTCGGCCGCGCGCTTTCGGAAATGGAGCCCGCTCTGGAGTTCAACGGGTAACCATGAGCGCGAACGGGATAGTGTCGTCGGAAGAGGAATTGGCCTCTTATCAGCGCGACGTGTCCAATGTCATCCGCAGGAGCACCTCCGGGCACAAGAATTCGAAAACGAAAGACTCAGGCAAATGAAAAAAGTTAGCGTGATTTCGGGCTGCTACAATGAAGAAGGCAATCTGAGAGAGTTCTACGACCGCATCGTCGCGGTTTTCCGCCAGTTGCCGGGCTACACCTATGAAATCATTCTGGCGGATAACTGTTCGACGGACCGCAGTCGGGAAATCCTGCGTGAAATCGCGGCAAAAGACCCGCAGTTCAAGGTCATCATGAACGCGAACAATTTCGGTCCGATCCGCTCGCCCTACAACGCGCTGTTGCAGGCCACGGGCGACGCCGTTGTCGTGTTGTTCTCCGACCTGCAGGAACCGCCCGAAATGATTCTCGAGTTCGTCAAGCAGTGGGAATCCGGCTACCAGGTGGTTTGCGGGGTTAAGCCTACGAGCCGCGAGAATCCGCTCATGTTTCAAGTGCGTCGTTTCTACTATTGGCTGCTTTCAAGTTGTTCGGACACCCCGCAGGTCCGCAACTTTACGGGCTTTGGTCTCTATGACCGCAAGGTCATCGATGCCGTCAAGCGCTTCAACGAACCCTATCCTTATTTCCGAGGGTTGGTCAGCGAGATCGGCTTCAGGCGGATAGAGGTGCCGTTTGTCCACGCCGTACGTAAGCACGGCAAGACCAACAACAACTTCTTCTCACTCTACGACGTCGCCATGCTGGGCTTTGTGAACCACACGAAATTGCCGCTGCGAATGGCCGCTTTCGCCGGATTTCTCCTGGCCTTCTTGAGTCTGCTTGTGGCGGTCGGCTATTTCATCGGGAAACTCATATTCTGGAAGACCTTCAACCTGGGCCTTGCCCCCATCGTGATCGGCCTGTTTTTCTTCTCGTCCGTCCAGTTGATCTTCATCGGCGTCATCGGCGAGTATATCGGCGCCATCTGGACGCAGGTTAAGAACAAGCCGCTGGTCATCGAGGATGAGCGCATCAATTTCTAGTATGAGGTGATCGGCAGCCAAAAAAGGGGTGCGGGTGTCCCCACCGGTAATCGACAACCTTATGGCGACATGGAACCGTCCGCTTGTCCGTTATCTTCTAGGAGGCTGCTGGAACACCGTTTTGACATGGCTGATTACGCTGTCCTATATCTATTGTGCGCGGCAAAGTTTTCGTTTTAGCCATAACACCCTGTTTTGGCAGCAAATTTGATTTCCTGACTTATTCTTATACTCCTATGTCATGCACACAAAAAAACTTATCACAGGTACAACTTTGTGGATACTATCCGCACATCGACGGTATCCGCGCCCTCGCCGTGATCCCCGTCGTATTGTTCCATGTCTTAGCGGCCCTCTGCCCCGGCGGCTTTGCCGGCGTGGACGTTTTCTTCGTCATCTCCGGCTACCTCATCACTGGCGGCATCCTGCGGGATCTCGCGAATGACCGCTTTACCATCCGGAACTTCTACTACCGGCGCATCCGCCGCATCATGCCCGCCTACTTTGCGATGATCGCAGGCGTGTTTGCCGTGGGGTGCGCGCTCTATTATGCTGCCCCGTTGATTTTGCTGGGCGATGCGGTCACAGCCGGCACGCTCTTCTTGGCCAACCTCCATTTCTGGATGCTGGGCGGCGACTATTTTGCGCCAAACTTGCACTCACAAGCCCTGCTGCATCTCTGGTCGCTGAGTGTCGAGGAGCAGTTCTACCTCTTCATCCCCTTGCTCTGCGCCATCATCTGGAAGTTCCGCCGCAGTATGGTCGCGCCCGTGCTGGCTCTGCTGGCGTTCTTGTCGCTGGCCGGCGCCATCTATGCGGTGCTGCACGGCAAACAAAACAACGCCTTTTATTTTCTGCATTTCCGCGCCTGGGAACTGCTGGCTGGTTCGCTTTTGGCGATGCTCCCGGCAACAACGTACACAGTCGCTGAAAACATTTCTCAACACTCTCAAACGACTTCAAACCCGGTCTTCAGTCAAACTCAAACCTTCAAACAATTTCTTCTTGCGCCTCTCGGTCTTCTGCTGGTGCTGATCCCCTACGTGGGCATTTCCTCCAAAACCCCGTTTCCCGGACTGGCCGCCCTGCCATCGGTCATTGGCACCGCGCTCCTCATCCGCTATGGCCAATGGGGTTGGGTATCGCGGCTGCTCGCCAGTCGGCCGCTCGTCGCGACCGGCAAGATATCCTACTCCCTTTACCTTTGGCACTGGCCGGTCACCGTCTTCTGGAAATACGCGGTGTACGACCAGCTGTGCGCGTACGACTACGTTGGCATGTTCCTGTTTTCCGTCTTGCTCGGATATCTCTCTTGGAAATATGTCGAGACTCCCGTGCGGACTTCAACTTTCTGGACGTTACGCCGTTCGTTCGCGTTCGCCGTTATGGGTATGGTTGTTTTGGTAACTCTCGGGACGGCCTGTGTTTACTGCAAGGGTTGGTCGACCACCCTGCACCCTACGGCAAACACTTTGGCAATTGCCTCTGGACGAGACCCTTTTTTGGCGGCAAGAATGACTGCAATCACGCGTCGTTTGTTGTCACGATTAGGGCGCCAATATATACCCAACAAGACGGCAGTGCGGTTTTTTTGGGGAGATAATGCGACTACCAGTATTGGATTGCCTGGATCGCCTGAACTGTTGCTTATCGGCGACAGCCATGCTGGTGCCCTGCAGTATGGATTAGATGTAGCGTTAAGAGACTCTGGGCACAGTGGATACGTGATTAGTCGCAGTGCGACAAGGATGTTTGATCTCAGTAATCCTGAAGTGCAAAAAGCGCTTATGACGGTGAAAGCCAATCCGACAATAGGAATAGTTGTCTTGTCCCAATATTGGAGTTATTCTGAGTCCGTAAGGGCGGCTGGGATTGCTGAATCGGTATGCGAGAAGTTGGAGAAGTTTGCGCTGCAAATCAAAGCCATGAATATAAAAATGTATATTGTCACTGACAATCCTGTTCGCGATTTCTCTCCGGGCGACATTGCCGCGAAGTTGAAAATAATCTCTCCCCGGAGAATCGAGCCTAAATGGGATGGCAGACAAAGTAAAACAGAGTACGATGTTAAGCAGGGAAAGGTGAATAGACAACTCGCGGAAGTTTGCCAAAAGACTGGATCAACACTCATCCCCCTTCATTTGGGACTACTGGAGGGTGCCGGTTATCCTGCGTATGTTGAACAAAATAACCAGGTGTTTCCTTTGTATAGAGACGAAAACCATCTTTCGCCTTACGGCGCACGACAGGTCGCACAATTCATAATACCTCTTCTTTTCTCAGAGACACGCCTCTCACATTAACCGACCGAACTTTCTGCTGATTTCCTCCGGTCCTTTGTCGCCTACGTCTCTCCTTTTTGACGCGACGTCGTTCAAGCGCCTTTCATAACTTGCGAGACCGTTAGATGCTTTTCAATTCAATAGAGTTCCTCATTTTCCTTCCAGCAGTCTTTTTGCTTTACTGGTTTGTCTTTAACCGGAGTCTGAAGTGGCAGAACTTCTTTGTTGTCTTTGTCAGCTATATCTTCTACGGTTGGTGGGATTGGAATTTCTTGTTGTTGATTGCTCTTACGTCTTTTTGTAGTTGGTTAAGTGGTGTCTGGATGGGGGACAGAGACGGTTGCCCTTCTAGTATCAGAGGATTACGAGGACACCGCCTATTTGTCATGGTTGCAAATATTGTGCTGAATTTTGCAATTCTCGGATATTTCAAATATTACAATTTCTTCGTAGAAAGCTTTGTCCATGCCTTTCATAGCATCGGCATGACCGTCCATCCGCAGGCCCTTAAAATCATCCTGCCGGTCGGGATCAGTTTTTACACCTTCCAGGCTCTCAGTTATTCGATCGATGTCTATCGGGGGCATATCAAGCCCACACGTGATCCTGTCATTTTTTTCGCCTATGTCAGTTATTTTCCTCAGTTGGTAGCGGGACCGATCGAGCGGGCGACTAATCTGTTGCCGCAGTTTCAGTCACCTCGGAGCTTCAGTTATCCGGAGGCAGTCGACGGGTGCCGGCAGATGTTATGGGGATTCTTCAAAAAAATGGTGGTTGCTGACAATTGCGCAGTTGCGGCAGACAAACTACTGAATGGCAGCGGAAATCTTTCAGGCATCGCTTTATGGGTTGGCATGTTCTGTTTCTCAATCCAAATTTACGGCGACTTCTCCGGGTATTCTGACATTGCCATCGGCTGTTCCAAGCTCTTCGGCGTTAAAATCATGCGGAACTTCGCCTACCCTTATTTTTCAAGAGACATCGCCGAATTCTGGAGAAAATGGCATATCTCTTTGACCACTTGGTTCCGCGACTACCTGTATATACCGCTCGGGGGCAGTTATTGTTCTGTGCCTAAGCAGGTAAGGAATATTTTCGTCATATTTCTGGTGAGCGGTTTTTGGCATGGCGCCAACTGGACTTTTATTGCTTGGGGGCTGCTTCACGCCTGTTATTTTTTACCGTTACTCATGCTGAATCGAAACCGAAAATATACAGGTGTCGTGGCGGAAAATCAAAATCTCCCCACGTGGACGGAATTTGTTCAAATGTCCGTAACGTTTGGTCTGGTGCTTCTCGCATGGACGTTTTTCAGAGCCCCAGACATGGCGCATGCGTTCTCATGGCTTGCCTCAATGGCGACCTTTAAGGGGGGGCTCGCCCCATTATTCGACGGCACGCTTCGCTTAACGGGGCTTCGATTGATTCTTTTCTGGGTGGCAGGCATGGTCGCATGCGAATGGGTCAATCGGCGAGGGCTACATGGCTTGGCGAATATGCCGCAACAGAAAGTGTTGCGCTGGAGCATCTATTTGTTGCTATTCTTTATTGTGTTAATATTTAAGGCTTCACGTCAGGCCTTTATTTATTTTCAGTTTTGATAAATGAAATACTTTATAAAATCGTTGATTTTGTTCATCCTGTTCGCAGTGATTGTGTTCGGATGCCTGCTTGTATCTCTAGTCCTTCGCTCCGAAAATTATCTTTCAAGCGAATTTCGACTGAGGGCCAAGACCACCGTCATTTCAATATCGCACTCGCATTTGGAATGCGCGATTGATCCGGCTATCTGGCCTGAGTATCAGGATTTCTGCACTCCGGGTTCTCCTCCCTGGTTTTGGCTGATGAAACTGCAAGAGATTACGAAGCGGAACCCTGGAAAACTTCCCAAAATCGTGCTCATAGCCTGTAGCGTGCAGGATATGAATCTGGGTGGAAGAGAAGAACTGGAGCGGGATTACTTTTCCATCTATCTTCCCATGTCGCTGCAACATGTTTCTTTGTGGCCATATGGCCGATCATCGCTAAAGGTGGACGACGTCATTTGCACGCTGATTCAAAAAGCGGTGAAAGTAAAATTCGACAATTATATTGAGCACGCGCCCGAAAATATGGAGTCGTTGTTTATAAAAGACAGGGGGAACGAATTCCTGAAAAAGCAGTTCAACCTGCACTTTAATAATCAGCGACCGAGTTTCCATAATTCGGAAGAGATTTATTCGGAAACATTGAGTGCCATTATCGACACTGCTGAAAAAAACAAGATGGAAGTGGTCATGATATTGGCGCCTTATCATGCGAAATACCGTGCAATGGTACCTGAAAAGCATGTTAAAAAGCTAAAAACTGTTGTTGATTATCTGATTAAGAAGCATCGGATCCGTTTTCTTGATTATTGGAAGTTGCCGCTGGAAGATGTGGATTTCAGAGACGGGGACCATCTTTCAAACACAGGAAGGCAAAAATTCACACGCATTCTGATGTCCGATTTAGGGTTTCCCGCACCTCCTGCGGGGGACGGGAAAGAATGATGCGTCAGGTTTAAGGCATTTGGCGCGAAGCGGTATGGCCAGACCCTCTTCCCGGTGGTTATAAGGTGAAGGGGATTCTCAACTCCTCTTGAGCGGCGATGAAATAGGCGTGGTCTCGATCGGCGACTCTCATGAATGATCAAATTGACAGATTTATGTTCCGCTTGGCATATGCCTATTTGGCATTGCCGTTTATCCTGTTTACCGCTTCATGGCTGCGGGCACGTTACGCCATTCCAGTGACAGGGGCAGTGTTATTTGGTTTGATCTGTGCCTGTTTTGCAACACACGAAAACGGTATGTCTCCGCGTCTCGGTTCCCGCTGGGGCGTCTGCGGTTGTGTCTTAATGTTGGCGGCGTGGGTTTTTTTATCCGGCATAGGGAGTTTCGCCTATCAGACTAGTGATTTTGAAATTAGAAACGCGATTTTTTCTGACCTCATAAGCAATCGATATCCGGTAATTTACCACGTAGAGGCGGGTTCTTCGTTGTTGCCGCAAGAGCCCTACATGTTGGTTTACTATATCGGTTATTGGTTGCCTGCGGCCATGGTCGGCAAGATCTTTGGGCCGGTAGCCGGCAATCTGGCCTTGTACGTTTGGACACTGGGCGGGATCTCGTTGGTTTTTTACTTTATCGCTAGGCGACTCGGCCGTTTGACATGGACGACAGCCATGATTTTCATTTTTTGGGGTAGTCTATATTACTGCGGCTCTTTTTTGTATAAATTGGCCTGGGCCTTAAAATTGCATTCGGTCGCTCCTCTGGTTAGGCTCGTGATCGACGATATCACGCTGTGGGCCGGAACGATGTTGTATGGCGATTGTAACACGGGTTTGTTGTACTGGGTGTTCAATCAGACCATTGCTCCTTGGCTGGTCATGGCTTTACTGCTGAACAGAATGCCGCGGGCAAACTTGTTATTTGTGTACTCGCTTGCTTTTTTTCAGGGTCCTTTTGCCTTTCTCGGATTGTTCCCCTATGTTGTGTACGAAAGCATGCGGTTTCTTCCTCTTCCTCGGCGATCTTACCCCTGGACGAGCTTGTTTAATGAGATCAGCGCTTTCATTTCGTATCAGAACGCCTTGTGCTGCTTGGTGTTGTCAGTCACCGCTTTGTATTTCTCGTCAAACAGCGCCATTGCTCACTTTGCCATTGTTCCTCGCTCAGTAGTGACGTACTTGGTGTTCATTTTGCTTTCTTTTGGATGTGTGGCCATGCTCTTGTGGCGCGACAACAAGAAAGACCCTCTGTTTCTCATCAGCATTGGCATTTTGTTGCCGTTACCTTTTGTGCAACTCGGTTACAGCCTTGATTTTTGTGCGCGCGTCTCTATCCCGGCATGCTTTATGATGATGTTGCTCGTTATGCAGCAACTGCACGCGCATAAAAAGCGGAAAAGAGATAAAATGCTGACCCTATGTTTGCTGGTTGCTTCCTTTTATGGCGTGAAACAGATCACGAAATCAGGCGTTGTTGTTTCGTTTAGCGTATTGGGAAAGACGGACTTCGGGCGTGATCTGGCCACTGGGCTTTCTGCCCAGTCCAATCAGGGACTAAAATATCTTGGCACACAACTGAGACTGGCGGAAAAATCAAGCTACGGTCTGGCCAAGTCAGTCCCGTCCTTGGAAGAACTGCCATTATCAGGAACGGTGAATTTTAAAGGCCGGATTGAAAGTTCTTTCTTTTATGAGCACCTGGCCAGACAGAATTTGACCATCAAGAGTGCGGCGGCGGGGCAGACTAAATGATTCCGGCGATCTGAAAACGGGGAAAGACATTGCTGGATACGGGTTCCATCCTGAAGGCGCTTGAAGACTTGCGGGGTGTTCCACTCGAAGGTATTGAAGATTCCTGTCGCGTATGCACCAAAGTGGGGGGGGAGGAAGATGCCCTTCCAGCCCCTTTGGTGAGTGTCGTGATGCTTGCGTATGAGCACGCGGATTTTCTGCGTCAGGCGATTGAAGGCGTCCTGCTGCAAAAAACGGAATTCGCCTTTGAGCTGATCATAGCGGAGGACTGTTCGTCGGACGATACGCGCGCCATCGCGCTCGAATATCAACGTCTGTACCCCGGAGTGATCCGGGTCCTTTACTCAGCAGTCAACATCGGCGCGTCTGCCAATTCGTATCGCGCGCTCCGGCACTGTCGAGGCGAGTATGTCGCCTATTGCGAGGGCGACGATTTTTGGCATTCGCCGGATAAACTGCAGCGGCAAGTTGAGATTCTGGATGCGCACCCGAAAGTCGGGCTCGTGTTCAGCGGCGGCAGGCTGGCAGAGGGGAACAGCGTCAGGATAGTGAAGGGGTGGGGGCGGGCGAGCGCCCTTTTGAAGGAGGGTGTCATCCAGGCCGGACAAGTCAGGCTGGCGCTGCTCCGACGCGAGTGGCATCCGCTGACCTGTTCGTGTATGGCCCGGCGGCAAAGCTTGGACTCGGGGTACCGGCAAAACCCTTTATTCATGGTGAAGTTGGCGCTGGGGGACACGCTCACGTGGCTCGAGATCCTCAGGGAAAAAGACGCGTATTATATCGACGAGGACTGGGTCACCCAAGTGGTGCACGCGGGGTCGGCCACGGACGGGATCGGGCGGGAGTACGTCACGCGCGACGGCTGCATGATTCTCTGTTATTTTGCGGCGCTGACGCAGGATGCGGCGCTCGCGCTTGAGAATCGGGCCGGCGTGCTGAAGGCCCGCTTAGCCCTGGCCTCGGCCTCCCGTAGTTGGGTGGAGCTGGGTCGTGTGATCGTTTACTGTTGGCGCAAGCATGTTTTTCCCGGCTGGCAGCTGCTGACTTATATGGGATTGGCGTCCGTCGGATTGGTGGCTTGGGGTCAACGGTTGCGCCGAGCGCAACGGCAGAGGACTTAGAAGAACGACACGTCTCGCAAAGCCACTAAAAAACCGTGACCCGGCTGGCATGACGTTGAATCTTTTCATTGCTCTAATGAACTAACGCAATCATGAACTAATGAGCTATTTGCCATGAAACCCATCTACGTCACATCCCCCTCGCTCCCGCCCTTGGCGGAGTTCATCCCTTACCTCGAAAAGATATGGGAGTCGAAATGGCTGACCAACAACGGCCAGTTTCATCAGCAGTTTGAAGCGGCTTTGGCCGACTATCTGGGCGTCAAGTACCTGAGCTTCTTCACCAACGGCATGATCGCGCTGCAGACGGGCATGCAGGCGCTGCGCATCACGGGCGAGGTCATCACCACGCCCTTCACCTTCGTGGCGACCACGCACGCGATCCACCTCAACGGCTGCACGCCGGTATTCGGCGATATCGAGCCCGACACCTTCACGCTCGATCCCGATAAAGTCGAGTCCCTGATCACGCCGCGCACCACGGCGATCATGCCGGTGCATGTCTACGGGAATCCCTGTCAGCATGAAAAGCTGAAAAAGATCGCGGACACCTACGGGCTTAAACTCTTTTACGATGCGGCCCACGTCTTTGGCGTGAAGCAGGATGGCGTGTCGGTGGCCAACTGGGGCGATCTTTCAATGCTCAGCTTCCACGCCACCAAAGTGTTCAACACCCTCGAGGGCGGGGCGCTGGTCACCAACGACGCCATCCTGAAGAAGCGCATCGATTTCCTGCGGAATTTCGGGTTTCAGGATGAGGTGACGGTCATCGCGCCTGGTTCCAACGGCAAGGTTGACGAGGTGCGCTCGGCGTATGGTTTGATCCAGCTCAAATATGTGGACGCCGAGATCGCCAAACGCCAAATGGTGGCCGAATTTTACCGCGAACACCTCCAGAACGTGCCAGGTATTAGCATTCTTTACGATCTGCCCGGCGTCCGCCACAATTATGGTTATTTCCCTGTTCTGGTGGATGCCGAGGCCTACGGCATGACGCGCGACGATCTGTACGAGAAGTTCAAGGCCAACGGCATCTTTGCCCGACGTTACTTCTATCCCCTGTGCAGCGAGTTCCCGACTTACCGCGGTTTGCCCTCAGCCCTGCCCGGCAATCTGCCCATCGCGGAGAAAACCGCGCAGGAGGTGCTTTGCCTGCCGATCTTCGCTGGCCTCACGGCCTGTGACATGCAAAAGATCGTTGAGTTAATGCACTCGGAAATGGTCAGATGAGGTCCAGAAAAATAATAGTTTTTGGGGCAGGTGGACACGCGCTTGTTGTCGCAGACGCGATACGGGCGGGTGGCGAAGAAATTTTTGGGTTTGTGGACACGGTCGCTCCAGAAAGAAAAGGGCAAATGTTTGCCGGCGGAATGATTATCGGCGGGTTTGACGACTTAATGGAACTTGATAATGCCGATGAAGTTGAAGTCGCGATCGGTTTTGGACAGTGCGCGGCCCGCTATTCATTCGTACAAAAAATGAAACAGCATAATATTGCCTTACGCACGGTAATTCACCCCCGTGCGACTGTTTCGCCCTCGGCTCAACTTTTTACGGGGGTCTATGTGGGACCGGGCGCAGTGATCGAGGCGATGTGTTCGATCGGTGAGGGGACCATCGTCAATTGTGGTGCGGATATATGTCATGAATGTGTGATAGGTGAGGCTGTCGCCGTGTGTCCGGGCGTAAAGATCGGCGGAAGAACATGTGTTGGTGATAAGACGTGGCTGGGAATCGGGACAACCATTATAGACAAAATTACGATTGGTGACGGTTGTTTTGTCGGGGGCGGTGCCGTAGTGGTTTCGAATATGCCGGCGGGGGTTTTGATTGTGGGTGTCCCTGCGAGAATTGTGAGAGCTAACGCGTCAGTTTTTTGAATGGGTGTTTAGGAATGGTTGACCAAATTAAACAAAAAGTCTTATCGGGGCTCATGTGGCGGAGTATGGAGCGGTTTGGGACGCAGGGCATGGGGTTTGTGGTCTCGATTATCTTGGCGCGGCTGTTGGAGCCCAAAGATTTCGGCACCGTCACGCTGATCACGGTCTTCATTGCGTTGGCCGGTTGTTTCGTCAATGGAGGATTTGGAGTCGCCCTCATCCAGAAGAAGGAGGTCAATGAACAGGATTATAATTCGGTCTTCTATCTGAGTTTGGCGGTCGCCGTCGTGCTGTACGGGGTTTTGTTTGTCTGCGCACCCTGGATCGCCGACTTCTACAACGAACCGGTCTTGGTTTGGGTCTTGCGGTTGCTCTCGTTGTCCTTGATTGTAGGTGCGGTAAACTCGATTCAGAATGCCGTCCTGAACCGGGAGATGAAATTCAAGTTGTCGTTCAAGGTCAGCATGATCGCGACTTTGGCGTCGGGCCTTGTCGGTATCGGTATGGCCTATAACAACTGTGGCGTGTGGGCCTTGGTCGGCGCGGCCTTGGCTGCGCAGGTTGCCAGCACGGTTGTCCTGTGGGTCATTGTCGATTGGCGGCCGCGGCTCATGTTTTCACGGGCCGCTGTCCGTCACATGTTCGGGTTCAGCTCCAAAATGCTGGCATCCAGCCTGTTGGACACGCTGTTCACCAATCTTTATAACCTGATCATAGGCAAGCTCTTCAACCCGACCGTTCTGGGGTATTATTCGCGCGGGCAGAGCATCCCCAATCTGGTCATGTCCAGCGTCCAGGGCACCATCTCCGGCGTGATTTTCCCCGCGTTGTCCTCCTGCCAGCATGACAAAGTCCGGGTGAAAGAAATCGTGCGCCGGATGATCAAGACCACCTGTTTCCTCGTTTTCCCCATGATGTTCGGTCTGGCGGCGGTCGCCAAGCCCCTGGTCCTGATTCTGCTCACCGACAAATGGCTGCCCTGTGTCCCTTACCTGCAACTCTCCTGCATCACCTTTGCCTTCTACCCCTTGCATATTGCCAATCTGCAGGCCATCATGGCCTTGGGCCGCAGCGACATCTTTCTGGTTTTGGAGTTCATCAAAAAAACAGTAGTGATTATCATCATTCTGGGCACGTTCAAGTTCGGGATCATGGCGATGGTGGTTGGACAGGCCGCCGGAAGTTTGGTGTGCGTGGCTGTCAATGCCTGGCCCAACCACCGATTGCTCGACTATTCCCTTCTGCAGCAAACTGGAGATGTTCTTCCCGCCCTCTGGCTTGCGGCCGGGGCGGGGGTCTTGGTTTGGGGCTTAAGTTGGCTCGTCGCGGACAGTTATGTCCTCTTGGGGGTGCAGATTGTGCTGGGCGCGACCGTGTATTTTGCCGGCGCCGCCCTGTTCAAATTCGAATGTGCCGCATACCTTTGGCGGACCGCGGGACAAGTTCTTCAGTCAAGAGGCATCCGTTTTATCTAGGAATTTGACGTTAATGAGCGGACCCGTGAACATGAGAAGCATATGGCATTTTTTCCCTGGAGAGTCACGCCACCACGTGATTGGAATGATTGACGTATTTGAAAAATATAAACGGGAACTCTGTGGCGAAAACGTGAATTTTAAATACGTTCTCTATGTGGGGGACACCAACCATGGCGAAAGGGAAAAGGAGTACGAGGATTATTTTGCCGGCAAACCGGATATTGCTTATTCGGTAGTCGCGTTGGCTGCGATGCGAACAACAATACGCCGCATAGCTTCTCAAGACGTGATTCTATTCCATTCAACATTGTTTCCTGTCAATCGCCTGTACTTGACGGGGACGTTTCTGCGGCGAAGGATCGTTTTCATTCATTGGGTCACCTATTACCGTAGAAAGGGGTTGCGGGGAAGTCTGGCGGACAAGGTGTTTGGTGCCGTCATGCGGCAGGCGGTGTTTAATGTGTTTCTTGTCCGGAAAGATAAACTCTTGCAGGAAAGCCAATTCGGGATAAAGAACGGGCTTGTTTTGTCTTACTTCAGTGAAACATTACAAGGAGAAGAGTTAGATTATTCCCAGCGCCCCTTGAAAGTGATCGTCGGCAACTGCGGGACAGAGTCGAACCGGCATCTTCACGTTCTGCGTGCGCTTGCAAAATTCTCTAAAGAAGATCTGCTGATTTATTGTCCTCTGTCATATCGGTTCGAGAACGCATACCGCGACGAGGTGATCGCCTTGGGGCGGCAGCTATTCGGAACAAAATTTGTGCCGATAACGGAAATGCTTTCGAGGCCTGATTACCTTGCGCTGCTGGATTCCTGTCATATTGCCATTCTAGACATGCAGGAACAGCAAGCCCTGTTTCAGCTTTATACCATGCTCTCTTTTGGGCGAAAGGTATATCTGATGGCAGACGGTTTTAATCATGATTTAGTGCAAAGCATTGGAATCACAACACCGACGACCGATCTCCTGAGGAATGAGGAATATGCCGCGTTTTCAGCGTTTGATCGTGAAACGGCACGGAAACAGCAACAGGTTATGAAGTCGTATCTTTCCTTGGATCGTTTCGTTACGGATTGGGCGGAACTGATTGCAAGATCCCTACGCCCCGGCTAATGTTTGACGGGCGGTTTTGCAGTTTGTTCAGCCATTAAAGTCAGGTGTTCCATGGTTCCCCTTAGGGCAAATTTTAATGAATATGCGCTAAATTTAATCAAAGTGCTCATTAGAGAGACCATGTGATCTTCATGATGCGTTTTTTAATCGGTAAAAATGTGAAAAGACTCCGGGCGTCTTTCGCCGTGGGGCACTTCAATGTGCGCTGGCGGATCAAGTTGCTGAACGCGTTGGTGCAATGGCTGTTACCGATGTATAGCCGCATTCAGCCGCGGTTGGTCCGCTCGATCATCGGGGCGCTTATAAACAAAGCGTCGTTTCCCCACCTGATGGAATATCACCAGGAATATCCGGCTTCCACTGAGACGTTTCTGCTTCCTCGGGAATATCCGCCTGCTTTTCACCGGGAATACGCTTTTCAGGCGGTTTACACCTATCTCATGCGGGATGTCTGGGTCGGGGTCCAGAGCGGATTCTGCTTTACGGACGACGGGCAACTCTTCGGCGAATCGGCTCTTTCCAACGCGTGGGAAGGCCTTCAGCGCACACCGCTGGATGTTATGGCGCGGCGCAACGTGGGTGATCTGCAGATAAGCGGATGCATGACGGTGGTGCACACGAATATTTACTACCATTTCATGCTGGACGAGATGGCGCGCTTCCTGCGGGTCCTTAAACGCTACCCTGACACGCAACCTGTTTTTTATGAAAAAGCGCCGGCTTATATGCGCGAGGTTTTGGATTTTCTTTTGAATGAAAACGTCATGCGAAAGGCGGCATTGCCGTGCCGGGAGGGTGTCGTTCATGCTGGCTCCTATGCCTTCAGCGCGGCCTACCATGACCGGTTCATCCGCAAAGAGGACATCGATCTTCTGCGCAAAACGGTTCTGCCTCGAATTCAAAAGAAAACCGGCCAAAAACCGGTTTACGTGTCGCGGAGGTATTCCCCTCGGGCCTTGGATAATGAGCAAGAGGTGGAAGACCTGATGCGCGAACTTGGTTTCGGAATTGTTTATCTCGAGCAGGTGCCCTGGGTCAAACAGGTTGAAATGTTCCGTTCCGCTGACTTCATCGCGGCATCCCACGGCGGAGGGTTGGCCAATCTCGTTTGGTGCGAGCCTGGAACGAGGGTCGTCGAAATCATTCAGCAGAACCATTTTAACGACTGTTTTACCCATTTGGCGTGTCAACTGCATTTAAGCTATGACTTTGTGTGGAGCGTGGAAGGTACTGGAAAATGGGGTACGGTGGATATAGAGGCGTTGCGGCAGAAAATAGTGATGACAAAGGAGAGTTCCGGCGACTTTTCACGAACTGAGATCGGCAACGGGTAAACGCCAAGTCCAGCAGCAGCCGATATGATAGCATGATGCGTTTCCCGCGTATTAACCTCTGACTTAAGGCTCAGCATGAAGATTTGTCTCTTTACAGACTTCCGTTTCGTGACCGGTCAGGCCGCGACCGGGGTGACCAAGCACGCCTATTTCATGGCAAAGGGGCTGATGGCGGATGCGCGGCATCAGGTGTCGGCTTTGGTGGCAGCGGATCAGATCGGCCGGCAAGGGTGTCTGGATTTCCTGACGGCCGACCGGTTGCCGTTGCCTTGGAAGGTCGCGCGCGAGTTGTGGACGTGGACTGACCATCCCGCGGCCGACAGGTGGACCGGGGATGCCGATTGGGTCTATTGCCCCAAAAACGACTGGATTCCACTCCGTAAAGTTAAATACGCCGTCACCATTCACGGGGCGCATGAACTGGACCCCTCTTTCAGAAAGACAGGTGGATTTAGGAGTCGTTACGTGTGCGCGCGTACCCGGTCACAATACCTTAAAATGTGCGAACGTGCGGATGTGGTGTTCACAGTCTCTGAATGGCTGAAGAATTTTGTCGTCGAGCAGTTCCACGCCGACCCAAATAAAATCGTCGTGGTCGGGAACGGCGTGGATCCCGCGTTTTATGAGGCGGGTAGAAAGAAAGTTCTAAAGTTCGAGAGTCCTAGAGTGCCGAAGTCGGAGGATGGAAGAAGTTCATTAGTTCATTATTGCGGGAATGCATTAGTTGGAGGCAAGGGAGCCCTAGGCAACCCGCAGTCCGCAGGATCCACTAACCTGCTAATCAGCCAACCTGCTACTCCGCCATCCCCACACTACAGCCTTCCAACTAATGAACTCATGAACTCCCGAACTGATGAAATTCCCTATATCCTTTGCGTCGGGGGGCTCAACCACATCGACGGCGGGGACCGGATCATTGCCCTGGGACACGAGATCAGAAGAAGCGGAAAACAGATACGGATCAAGGTGGCGGGATGCCAGCATGAGCCGGGAACGGAGCGTCTGGCGGCCGAGACCGGCGTGATCGACCTGCTGGGCTACGTGCCGCACGCGCAGCTGGCCGGTTGGATGGCGGACGCGGCGGTCTTCTATTTCCCGACCCGCTACGAGACTTTCGGCATGGCGGCCGCCGAGGCCATGGCCGCCGGGTGTCCGGTCGTGACGAGCCGCTGCACGGCCGTTCCAGAAATCGTCGGAAACTGCGGACTGTATGTCGATGCGGATCGCAGCACTGAAGTTCTTCATGCTGTTCACTCACTGATCAAGGACCAGACGGCTAGTCGTGCGTTGTGTGTGTCTGGCCGCGAAAGGGCGAAACAGTTTACTTGGGATGGGTGCGTGCTGCGGTTGACGCGGTCTTTGAGTTAGGACGTGCTTGAACCACCCCTCCTGGTATGCTAAATTCCCATTAGGAAGGCGACTTAACAAGGTTGCCGGCTCGTTTTCTGTCAGGTAACAGCAAAATGTCGTGCGCGGAACGTCATGGTTTTTGAAATAAAACATTCCGAGATTCAGGTCAAACTGGTCGCCAGGCTGATGTTCATCTTTTTGGGGATCATTCTCGCCTTGCACGTGTCGCAGTACGCGATCTATCTGGTCGCCGGCTTGGTGCTTTACGCGATCTCGCAAAAGCGAGTGGAGTTTACTTTCTTCGCCCTGATGTTGCTGGTCTCGCTGGCGATCATGAATCCGGTCTTCTTTACTAAGGGGTTCAGTTTTTATCTGGTCACGCGCGTCTCGTTGCTGGTCTTGGCCATTATGATGACCGCCAAGGCGGGGTTTTTGCGCAGCGCTTGGTTTTTGTCGCCTTTTGTGTGGCTGTACGCCTATATGGGGTACATCATGGTGGCTTCGTTGGCGGGGTGGGCTCCGGTGATCAGCGAGCTGAAAGCCGTACTCTTTCTTATATTCATGCTGGCGCTGACCCAAAGTGTGTCGGCGGTGGTGCTCTCGGGGTTTGATAATCGAGCCGTCCGGGCGGCGATGTTGGTGGTCTCCTGTTTTTATATCCTGGGTTCAGTCTTGAGCATTCCTTTTCCTTCGATCGGGCGTTCCATGGTGTTGATGCAGGCCGAGGGTTGGGGCCAATCCCTAATCTCGTCGGAGATGAACGGCCTTTTCAACGGTGTCACCTGGCATTCGCAGGCGCTGGGACCGACGGTGGCGACGCTGAATGCCTTCGTGCTCTCGGATTATCTCTGTAACTTTAAAAACCGCAGCCGCTTGTATTGGCTATTGCTGCTTTCGGTTCCGGTGCTGGTGTATATGACCTCCAGTCGCACGGCGCTGTTCGCCTATTTGATTTCCGTCTTTGCGAGCGTGTTTTTTTTCATGAGGGAACGTCAGGTGTCAGCGGCAAAGAAAAGCAAGGTGCTGATGAATCTCATTTTTTTCGCGCTGGCGGCTGTGCTTATTCTTGCAATGAGGCCGGGCGGTTTCGCAAGCGTGGAGGGATTCCTGCGTAAGACGCAGGAGACCGGGCAGATCGATCGCTCCGATTCGTTGACCGAAAGTATCATGAAGTCGCGCATGGGCCTGGTTGAACAGGGAATGGCGAACTTCCGGGCAAGTCCGATGATCGGCAACGGGTTTCAGGTTTCGGAGGAGATGAAGGAGTATAGTTTCTCTGAGTCAGGCATGATCCTGACCGCTCCGATTGAGAAGGGGGTGTTGCCGGTGATGGTGCTGGAAGAAGGGGGGATTTTTGGGGCGATACTGATGATAGCTTTTGTAATTGCCGTGTATGAGAAATACAGCCGGTTGCGTTTTACCTGCTTTCTCTCCACCTTCACCGTTTATCTCGGGTTGAACTCGGGCGAGGCGGCCTTTTTTTCGACTAGCGGCGGGGGCGGGATTCTTTGGATGATCTGTTTTTGCGGATTGCTCATGGATGTGCATCGTCACCGCCGTCTATTGTCGGATAAGCAGACGCAACAAGTGACCGCCTCTTTCCGGAGGTGTGTTTGACGTAATACGTGTAAGCGAAAAAAGTGCCAACAATGAAACCGGGCAAGGGGACGTGTTCCAAGTGAAGCATTGGCGTTTTGGATACTTATATAACAACCACATGCAAACGGTGATTAGGAGGAGCGCTTGTTCAGCAAACGTAAATATGATCTCGCAAATCTCCAACGGTTTCGCCAATCCCGGCCTTCAAAAAAAGCGAGTTATGATGCTGATGCATAGGTTCTAGTCCTCAGGCACTTCAGCACCTTCGACAGGATGACAGGAACTTTCTTTGGGGTTGATCCTGAAACGCCTGTTAATCCGGTCAGAAAAATAAGTTGTAAACGGTACCAGCACGGCTTGGAAAAGGAAGTGAGAAATGCATTGCTCATCGATCAGACACATTAGTTACTCGCTGCCGGACAAAATCTTGACAAATGCCGACTTGGCCTCATTATATCCGGGATGGACGGAAGCGAAAATATTGGAGAAAACCGGTATTTCCCAGAGGCATGTCGTCACCGATACCGAAACTGCCGGCGATCTCGCGGAACGTGCCGCGATAAAGTTATTTGATGAACATCAGATTGATCCACAAACAATCGATTTTATTCTGTTGGCCACGCAGTCTCCGGACTATTTCCTCCCTACGACGGCGTGTATGCTTCAACACCGCTTGGGAATCGCGACAACTGCCGGTGCGCTTGATTTCAACTTGGGGTGCTCGGCGTATGTCTACGGACTGTCCTTGGCGAAGGGGTTGATCGCCGGCGGAATCGCCGCGAACGTATTATTGCTGACGGCCGAAACCTACACGAAGCATATTCACCCCATGGATAAAAGCGCTCGGACAATTTTTGGGGATGCGGCATCGGCAACGTTGATTTCAGTGGCGGAAACGGAGAGAATTTGGCAGTTTCAACTGGGCACGGACGGTAGCGGGTTTGACAAACTGATTGTGCCCGCAGGGGGGATGCGATTGGAGCGGTCGTCGAAAACGGCACTTGAAATCACAGATGACTCCGGTAACACGCGTTCGCAAGACCATCTTTTCATGGACGGGACGGAGATCTTCAGTTTCACGATCACCACGGTGCCCCGGACGGTAAAGGAGACCCTGGAGAAGAACGGGTTGAAGATGGAGAATATTGACCTTTTCGTCTTTCATCAGGCGAACAAGTACATGCTGGATTTTCTGTGCAAGAAATGCAAGATCGCGCCTGAAAAGTTCTATATGAATTTTGCCGACTGCGGCAACACGGTCTCTTCTTCGATTCCGATCGCTCTGGCGCGAGCGGCCAAGGACGGCACGCTGAAGCCGGGCATGAAGGTGATGTTGGTGGGTTTTGGCGTCGGACTCTCTTGGGGTGCGACAATCATCACATGGTGATTCATAACTGCGTATTTAAGTGAACAAGCGAAAGGGTATACAAATGACAATACAGGATAAGATCCAAGCTCTTGAGGAACTTTTCGAGGCAGATGCCGGAACCATCACACCCGAGACAGCCTTGGACACCCTCCAGTGGGACTCCATGGCGATGCTTTCTCTGATCGCGTTGGTCAATGAGAAGTTCGGAAAACGTCTCAACGGGCAACAATTAAAGGCGTTAAAGACGATTCAGGACATTCTTGCCGTCATGGAGTAACCAGCATGAATCCAGCTTCCGGTATTCTTGGAAATGTTGTGATTCGTGCGATTTCCTGCGCGGTTCCAACAAATCTTGTCGGCAACGAGTCGTTTGTCGGACGGTTCGGCGAGGGCGTCGAGAAGTTCGCCAAGATGACAGGCGTGACCCGGCGCTGCGTGACTAACCCTGAGCAGACAGCATCGGATCTGAGTTACGTGGCCGCAAAAAGGTTGTTCGATGAAGGGAAAGCGGCCCCACAGGAGATTGATGCACTGATCTTCGTTTCCCAGACCCCGGACTATATCCTGCCCGCTACAGCCTGTGTTTTACATCAGCGGCTGGGGCTGAAAAAAGAATGTTTGGCCTTCGACATCAACTTGGGCTGTTCTGGGTTCGTCTATGGTCTATTTGTGGCGGGATCGCTTTGCCGCAGGGAGGGTATTCGGAATGTGTTGCTCTGCGGAGGAGACACGATTTCGAAGGTCGTTTCTCCCGCGGATAAATCAGCCGCAATGCTCTTCGGCGATGGGGGCTTCGCAACTCTTCTTTCCTATTCGGAAACGGATGACAATCCGCTACATTATCTATTCGGAACTGATGGTTCCGGAGCCAAGAGCATCATCATCCCCAGCGGCGCCCAGAGGAACAAGCAGGGTAGTCGCGAGATCAGCGAGTTTGGCGAAGGCGTCCTGCGGTCTGACTACGATCTGTATATGGACGGCACCGAGGTGTTCAATTTCACGATTTCGGAGGTGCCTTCCGCGATTAAGCGGTTGATGGGCCAGGCGGGACGTAGCCCTGAGAACACGGATATGCTGGTCCTGCATCAGGCGAACCTGTTCATTCTCAAGCAGATCGCCAAGATGACGAAGTTTCCGATGGAGAAAGTGCCCGTCACGATCGACCGCTTCGGCAACACCAGCATTACGTCGATTCCGCTTACCTTGTGCGATGCTCTCGCGGCGAATCCAGATCAGGTTCCCCGCCGTGTCGTTCTGGCCGGATACGGGGTTGGACTCTCCTGGGGGGTGATCTCGCTCGACGTCGCTCCGTACTGTTGTCTGCCGGTGGCCTATTCAAGTGAGTGTTACACCGAGGGGGCGTTGAGCCATGGTTAATCCGATGGATCTGACAGGCAAGCGGATTCTGGTCACGGGGGCCTCTTCCGGGATCGGACGAGCTTGTGCAATCTTAGCGAGCCGCTTAGGTGCGTCGGTCGTATTGGTTGCGCGCGATGTGAAACGACTTGAAGAAAGTTTCAGCCTAATGTCGGCGGGAGAACATACGCTGATTTCTTTTGACCTGAGTGACATCGAGCGTTGTGAGGACCTGTTCAAGCGGTGCGCATCTGAGAAGAAACTGGATGGGATGGTTCACGCGGCTGGCATTGGTCCAGCCGTGCCGATTCAATCGGTTTCGCTTGCGCTCATGCGGGAGGTTATGAGCATCAACTACTTTGCCTTCATGGAGCTCATCAAGTGGTTCTCAAAGAAGAAGTATTCCTCAGGTGGAAGCGTTGTCGGAGTTTCCTCGGTTTCGGGAGTGGTCGGCTGGCAGGGGGTGTCTTTATACGGCGGATCCAAAGGCGCCATGGACAGTTCGGTGCGTTCGTTGGCCATTGAGTTGGCCTCCAAAAACATCCGGGTCAACAGTGTGGTCCCTTCTAACATACGGACACCGATGTTGGACGAAATGATTTCCGTGGGCGGAGAAGACGCGGTCCGGCAGATTCTGTCCAAACAGCCGTTGGGGCTTGGCGAACCTGTGGATGTGGCAAATGCAGTGGCCTTTCTGCTGAGCGATGCGTCGCGTTTCATCACAGGGACGCAACTGGTTGTCGACGGCGGCTATCTTGCGCAGTAGGTGCCCTGTATGATTGACACTCAATTCTTTTCCGAAGAGTGTATAGATGACGTTGTTGCCTTAGTGCACAAATGCGGGCTTTCAACGAGTTCCGAATATTTGCGAACGCATCTCCTGTTGAACCCGAGTTTGTCTGTGTCCGATAGATTCCCTGCAGGTATTGTCATCTATGAGGAAGATAAATGTATCGCGTTCCAAGGTTTGGTTTTTAGAAGACTTTTCTTTAAAGAAAAGGCCGTGTGGGGCTGCGAGGGGTCTGTCTTGGCGATAGATAAGGCGTATTCTTACGCGGTCGGCGAATTGATCGAAAATATAATGAAACCGTACGGAGAATCAATTTATTACGGAAACACCTGTATTCCGCAGACCGTTCGTCTGCTAAAAGTTGCGGGCATGAGAAGTCTTGGACCCCGGTCCTGTGAAGTAATCAGTTTCTTTGTTTTACGCTGGGGAGACTTTTTGCGAGTTCTTTTGAAAAAGCAAGGTGTAGAGATGCCATCCCTGGTACGGGCAACCGCGAACATCGTGGGATACGTGTTAAACGCGGGGTTTTATCAGCGGTTGAGATCGAAAACTAAGGCTGAAAAAAGGACTCATTTTGATGCTGAGGACTTCGATCAGTTTTGGCGTGACTATCTGCACGGCAGTGATGGGGTTGCGACCTCCCGTACATCTGCGGAACTGAAGTGGTTATTTGAGGAAGGTCTGTTGTCTGGGCGTTTTGTACTATTGGTGCGGAAGATAGAAGAGCACATCGTCGGGTACGTGGTTCTCAAGCAGCATAGAGCGGAAACGGGATTCAGGTGGATGGTTGCGGATTGGATCGCACTGAATAACGATTCTGATGTTTTGCACGATTTGTTACTGGATGCACGACGCTTTGCGGCGATTACCGGGGCGTTTTGCTTGGAAATCACCGGTTTTCCGATGAGGATTCAGCCGACTGTCCGCTCCTGCTTCCCTTTTGTCCGCAAAGCACTCGGAAACACTTTCGCATATAAACTCTTTGATGATTTATTGCGTGAAGCTTTGCTGGAAACACCCGATAAGGGTTGGTTCTGGGGCCCGATGGATGGAGATAGGTGCGTCAATTGACATGTTTTCGAGTGTTATTTCTGACTCCACGAGGCGGTTAAACGGATATGGACAAGGTGCAAAATTATAGCGATGGCGTGAAGCGCCACAAGTCTATGCGGTCATGTTTACGGTCCGTGTGGCTGTCAGGACTGGGATCCCTCGCTAGCTCAGGCCAGAAGCCTTTTTTGCGGTGCATTTTCTGTCACTATGTTTTTGACGACCAGATCGCTTTATTTGAGCGGAAGATCCGATATCTCAAAGGGCTAGGCTCTTTTGTTGATACGGCAACATGCTTGGATATGATCGAGGGGAAGCGGCCGATTGATGGCAGGTATTTTCATCTGTCATTTGATGACGGTTTTAAGAATATTGTTAAGAATGCCGCTCCGGTTCTGAAAAAATATGATGTGCCTGCGCTTTTCTTCGTGCCGACATCGTTCATCGACTCTTCCTATGCGAAGGTGTCTGATTACTGTATCCGCATTGCGCAGTATAAGAATCCGATCGAGATGTGTTCTTGGGATGATCTTAAATCCGCAATGGATATGGGGATAACCATCGGATCACACACGCGGACACACGCGCGGTTCTCGGACATTTCCCGCGATCCCGTTCGTCTGCTGGACGAAGTCGCTGGGTCGAAGGCGGATGTTGAACAGCACCTTGGCATAGAGTGTGCCACTATCTCATGGCCATATGGAAAGCTGAGCGATGCGGATAAAGTTTCCGTCAGTGCCACGAAGACTGCTGGGTATCGGGCGTGCTTTGGAGCGTTTCGGGGGACTGTACGTGGTGGAGAAGGGGACCGATTTATGATCCCGCGCCACCATTTTGAGGCTCAGTGGCCAGTGTCACATGTGCGATTTTTTTTGACAGGGCACGGTGAAAGCGGGCGAAAGTTGCGTTATTGACATTATCCACTACAGCTTATTCCCTGTTTGTATTCCGCTTTACACGAATGGGGGGTGCTGCCGAAGCCGCTGTGCTGGCAGTCAAAGGAATAAGCTGTGCATGATCCCTTGGAGAGGCCCTTTAAATGACTCTTTGTTTGGTTACCGATGGATTCAGCCCGCATGAGATGCCATTGGCTCATCAACTGGCTGAACAGTTGGGTGCGGCGAATTTCCATTATATAGCAGCTGGTACAACGGGAGAGAACCGTAAAGCACTGGGGTGGTCAGTCGATTCGTTTCCATGGTGTGTGACGGTTGATCCATCTCAACAGAGCGCGGAGGAGGCATCCGAGAAGATAAAAAACGCGGACGTTGCTCTGTTCGGTAACCGAGATAATCCACTCATTCCTTGGCGGGTGAAACGGAACAAGTTGACCTTCTACGGTTCTGAAAGGTGGTTCAAACCGCCGATTGGCCTGTTACGCATCGCACATTTCAGGCACTTGAGGCGTATTTTGGAATACTGGCGCTACTCTCGAAACACTTCCTTCTACTATTTAGCTCAAGGGGTTTATGCTGCGAAAGACATGGGATGCATTGCCTGTTTTCCCACAAGAATCCGTCTCTTTGGTTATCTGGTTGAGCCCTCGCTGCCTGTGCCAAGCCCTAAGCATAGAGAAGGCGCAATGAATGTGTTGTGGGCTGGTCGTATGGTCAGTGAGAAGCGGGTAGATACTTTGATCAAGGCGGTCGGCATCCTGCTCAATGAAGGGCGCGACATCCGTCTCAAACTGGTCGGCCACGGCCCGGAAGAGCAGCGCCTAAAGAAACTGGCCGAGACCATCAACAATCGGCAATTGGCAATCTGCAATCGGAAATGGAAGAGTGCACAAACTGAGCGGACGTCTGGCGCAGCCTGCTCATCTGAGGGTCATGGAACCAAGGTCGAATTAGGCACTAACGCACCCCCGCACTCTCGCACTTTAGAACTTCCCATCACTTTCTCCCCCCCCGTCCCTATCGCCGAGGTGCGTGGATTGATGCGAGAGTCTGATGTGTATGTGTTGCCTAGCAACGGATATGAGGGCTGGGGCGTGGTGGTGAATGAGGCGATGCTGGAAGGTTGCTGTGTCGTGGCGAGTCGCGAGGCCGGTTCCGCGGCGACGCTGATCAGGTCTAGCGAGAACGGACTGCTGTTCCCTTCCGGAGATGTGAACGCGCTTGCGCAAGCTTTACGGCAGGTGGAGGCGGATGAGGCCTTACGGCTGAGGCTCGCGACCGCGGGGCAGGCGAAGATGTTGGACGAGTGGACGCCGGCGGTGGCCGCGGCGAGGTTGATCTCATTTTCGCAGGATCTGTTGGCGGGCAGGGCGTCGCAACAGTGGGAAAGCGGCCCCTTGAGTGTTGTCTGACGGGCGGCCGGCTAAACTCTAACCCCCTCACCCCCAATTGAACATACTTCACGTCATACCAGGCTTGGCGCAGGCGTCAGGGCCGACTGCTTTCTGCATTAAGGTCTGCGACCAGATGGCAGATGAGCAGACCGAAGTTTCGATCCTGCGTGGCGGGAGCATGGACGCGATGACTTGCGCGCCGAGCAATCCCCGCGTCAGGCTGTTGGCAAATTGGAAGGACGTGGCAGCACAGCCTGACCTTATACATGTGCACTCGTTATGGACGCCGTTTTCGCATGCCGGGGCAAGGTATGCCCGGCGGCACAAGATCCCGTATGTGGTCTCCGCGCACGGCATGCTGGCGCCGTGGGCGCTGAAGCACAAGTGGCTGAAGAAGAGGCTCGCGTGGTGGCTCTACCAGAAGCGGGATCTCGAGGGCGCCGCGATGTTCCATGTCACGGCCGAGAGCGAGATCCGATGGCTGCGGGATCTGGGCTTCAAACAGCCGTGCGTGTTGGCGCCTCTCGGATCTGATCTGCCGGATATTGATCCCGCAAAGGCGCAAAGGCGCAAAGAGGTCAAGACGGTGCTCTTTGTGGGACGGATTTATCCGGTCAAGGGCCTGATGAATCTGGTGCGGGCGTGGGCGCGTGTAAGAAGTGCTAAAGTGCCAGAGTGCGAGAGTGCTAAAGTGGGGGGGGGGAGAACATGCGGCAATACGCAATCGGCAACCGGCAGAGGATGGGCAAGTGCTAACCTGCAAGAGTACGAGAGTGCTAAAGTTAGTGACAAGGATAACGCAAATAGTTCAAGTTCAGGTAACTTTAGAACTTCAGAACTTCAGAACTTTAGAACTTTTCCCTGGCAATTGGTCATCGCCGGTCCGGACCAGGCCGGGCACAAGGCCGAGCTGGTGGCGGAGGCGAAGCGTCTGGGCCTGCGGGTTGAGGATAAGTGCGTGAACGCGCTCGTGCGGGATTGCGTTGGTACTCTGGTTTTGAATCATGCGGTTGATGACAATAAGGCAATCACGCATTCGGGCAATCACGCACCTCTTCCCGACATTCTTTTTACCGGCCCGGTCTATGGACAAGACAAGGACGCGCTGCACAGGGTGGCGGACCTCTTTGTGTTGCCGTCCTTCACGGAGAATTTCGGGGTAGTGGTCACGGACGCGTTGTCGTATGGGATTCCCGTGATCACAACCAAGGGGACGCCGTGGTCCGAATTGCTGGGCAATTCGGACAGTTCATTAGTTCATTATTGCAAGAGTTCATTAGTCGATAAATCGGAGAACAAAAGACTGAAAACAGAGGTCGGAAAAGAAACAACGGTTGGTAATCGGCAATCGGCTTGGGCAGGATCCGCTATTCAGCCAATCGGCCAAACTGCTAATCAGCCGGCATCCCAGTCCATTGCTCCAACTAATGAACTAATGAACGAACGAACGAATGAACTTGCGACTTCCGGTCGCTGCGGCTGGTGGATCGACATCGGCGTGGAGCCTTTGGCGGAAGCGTTGATGGAAGCGATGGGCTTGACGGATGAAGAACGGCGCGTTCTGGGCGCGAACGGGCGGCGTTTGGTGGAAATGAAGTATACGTGGCCGGCGATTGCGTCGGACATGAAACGGGCGTACGAGTGGGCGCTGCATGGTGGGCTGACGCCGGACTGTGTAATAACAGGCAAAGCAATGCGCGGAGGTACGTATGGGCGCCAGGGTTGACCTGTCTAAATTTGAAAATTGGCTGAGCCCCCGCAACAAGCTCGGACGGGCGCTGTGGGTGCTTGCCTGCAATGTCATGTTCAGGCCCGCGTTCCCTGCATTTCTGTGGCCCTGGAGGCGCCTCGTGCTGGTGTTGTTTGGCGCGAAGGTGCACCGCTTGAGCCATGTGTATTCTGACGTCAAAATTTGGGCGCCTTGGAACCTGGAGATGGGCGAGTACTCCTGCTTGGCTTCGCGCGTGAATGTCTACAACACCGGCAGAATTGTTATCGGAAGACACGCCACCGTTTCTCAAGGCGCGTATCTGTGTCCCGGGAGTCACGATATCACGGATCCGAAGTTTCGCATGATCTGTTCCGATATGCAGATCGGCGATCAGGTCTGGATTGCGACAGAGGCGTTCGTCGGCGGCATGGGTGTGCATATTGGAGAAGGTGCCGTCGTCGGTGCCCGGGCGGTTGTGACGAAAGATGTGGAACCGTGGACGGTGGTGGCAGGTAATCCGGCGAAAGCGGTCAAGAAGCGTGTGCTCCGCGAGTCATGATTCGGGCGTTGGAATGGCAGTTCCCGGTGCGCAGTCTCTTGACGCTGACCGAGCTGATCACGCATGAACGCAATACCTTAATAATGAACTAATGCACTCATGCATTAATTAACTTCTCACATGATCTCTATCTTAATACTGACCCTCAACGAAGAGCTCAACCTTCCTGCCTGCCTGGAGTCGGTGAAGTGGTCGGATGACATCGTCGTGCTCGATGACGGTTCGGATGACCAAACCGTGGCGATCGCGGAAAGGTTCGGCGCACGCGTCATCCATCACTCCGCTGGCGGCGAGCGCCCGCAACGCGAGTATTCGTTGCGGAACATCCCTTTCAAATATCCGTGGGTCTATAATCCGGATGCCGATGAGGTGACCCCCCCGGACCTTCGGGACGAGATGTTGGCGGTCGTGTCCGATCCGGCTCGCGCGGAGGTGGCATACAGGGTCCGTTTCAAGAACATGTTCATGGGTCGCTGGATCAGGCACAGCAGCCTTTACCCGACATGGGTCGTGCGACTGTTCAGACCCGAAGCTCTCCTGTTAGAGCGGGAAACCAATCTGACCTATCGGGTGAGCGGAGCGACCGGATATCTTCAGAGGCACTTTTTGCATTTCTCTTTCAATAAAGGGTTTTCGGCGTGGTTCGAAAAGCACAACAGGTATTCCAGTGCGGAGGCCAGGGAGGCGCTGAAGGTGTTGGGAAGTTCTAGAGTGCGAGAGTGCGAGAGTTCTAAAGTTGGTGAACTTGAGGCAGGCTGCAATCGGCAGGTGACAGTAAGCAGCGGGATAGATTGGCGGGGGCTTGTGGCGCTGCATGATCCTGCAAGAAAACGGAAAGCTTTGAAGGCCTTGGCTTGGCATCTGCCGTGTCGTGCGAGCCTGGTGTTCTGTTATCTTTATTTCTTCCGCATGGGTTTTCTGGACGGCGTGGCCGGCTGGCGCTACTGCCGCATGCGGGCGATTTACGAGTACATGATCGATCTGAAGGTCTTGGAGTTGCGCCGCCGGGAAAAGGGATTGCCGGTGTGAAATGGGAAGTTCTAAAGTGCGAAGGTCTTGGAGAGACCTCGGGCAAAGCTTCGGGGAGTTCTAAAGTGCGGGATTTCTAAAGTGCTAAAGTATTGGAGAGACTTCGGGCAAAGCTTCGGGGAGTTCTAAACTGCTTAATATGAGTGCGAAGGCATCACATGCGCAATTTGTGAGGGAGCCGGCCATGACAAACGGTGAGTTCAAGAAGCAACTTGAGGAGAGAACACTGGTTTTTACGGTGAGGCTGCTGAACTTCTTGGCGAGGTTGCCCAATAAGCAGATCTTTTGGTTGATCACTGACCAAGTGGGACGGTCCGGGGCATCGGTCGGCGCGAATTACAGGGAGGCCAACCGGGCCGAATCCGCAGGTGATTTTGTTCACAAGCTCGGGATCGTTGAAAAGGAAAGTAGTGAGACGGTCTATTGGCTTACCGTTTTGTCGCGTATTGATTGTCTCGATGCCGAATGGCTTCCCGAAACAAAGACGTTGCTGAACGAGGCCGCTGAACTTCTTGCGCTTTTCTCCACAATCAATCGTAAAGCGAAGCTGTAAGAAGTTCTAAAGTGCGGGGGTTCTACAGTGCTAAAGTTATTAGACTGTCTCTCCTCCGCAAATATTCACCTGCAGGTCCTTGTGCCAATGTCGCACTCACTTTAGGCTTTCTCCGCTCTACTTCCCATTCATTTCCGCACTCCCGCACTTTAGAACTTCTTCCCCCCTACTGCTGGATCACAGTTGGACTTTAGAACTTCCGCACTTTAGAACTTTAGAACTTCTTCCCCATGTTCACCGTCATCATACCCCTGTTCAACAAAGCGCCCTATATTCAGCGGGCGCTGGATTCGGTGTTGGCGCAGAGCTGGCCCGCGGACGAGATCATCGTCGTCAACGACGGCTCGACCGACGGCGGCGAGCGGATCGCCCGGGAGCAGCGGGACCCGCGCGTGCGGGTCATTGACCAGCCCAACCAAGGTGTGAGCGTGGCGCGGAATGTCGGGATCGCGGCCGCCACCCAGCCGTACGTCGCTTTCCTCGATGCGGATGACGAGTGGCTGCCCGGTTTTTTCGAGCGTATCCGGGAGATGATCGGGCGGTTCCCCGGGGCCGGACTGTACGGCACCGGGTTCGCGACGGTTGCCGGAGGGCGGGAACTCCAGCGTTATGGGGTGCGTCCCCGGGACTTGCTGCGGTGTGCGAGGGCCGGTTGCCGGAACGAAGAGAGATGGCCGTGTAGGGAAGACGCAAATGAGCGACCGGCCTTTGGTCCGGTCGATTTTTTTTACGTCTGGGCGCGCGGCCATGTGATCCATACTTCAAGCATGGTCGTGCCGCGCCATGTGGCGCAGGCGGTCGGCGGGTTCCCCGCCGGAGTCGCGATATGTGAGGATCACGAGTTCTGGGCTAAAATCGCGCTGGCGCGGCCGGTGGTCCTCGCGCCGCAGGCACTGACGCGCTACGATGTCGGCGTGCCTGGCCAGGCGGTCGAGTACTGGGATCAGGGGTACAAGAAGACGTTCGAGGTGCTGCCGTATCACCGGTTTCTGGCGGAAGAACTGCGGGAAGTTCTAAAGTGCGGGAGTTCTAAAGTGCGGGAGTTAGTGAATGCCGAAACGGGCAGTCATGAACACGCGAACGCGCTGACAAATGAGCTTTTGGCCGTTTCGTCGTTTCGCATATACTGCCGGAAGGAGTTTCAGAAGGCGCTGCTGCAGCGGCTGTATTGGGGGAACTTTGGTGCGCTCGCGCGATTCTATCAGGAACTGGGGTTGGGCGAGTTGAAGTTGGGCATGCTCGTCCGGGTGTGCGGGTGGGTCTCGGATCATCCTGCCGTTCACCCCGCCATGTGTTACCTGCTAAAGGCCTTGCGATGGGTGCGAGACCTGATGCAACCACAGAGGGCACAAAGTACTCAAAGATGAGACCAGCGTTCTGTGTGACTGTGTATGCGGCATGGTTTCAAGTCGGAGAGTGCTAAAGAAATCATGGGGGCGATATGCGAACAATCGATGACATCGTCAATCATATCAGGCAGACGGCATATGAGGTTCACGTCTATCTGGGTACGGGTTTTCTTGAAAAAGTGTACGAAAATGCACTGGCTCACCGTTTAAAGAAAAGTGGCTATCAGGTTGAGCAACAGGCTCCTATTAAAGTATACGACGAAGACGGGACTCTAATTGGTGACTACATCGCCGATTTGCTCATCGAGAGTCGCGTGATTATTGAGCTGAAGACAGCAAAAACGTTAGCCCCGGAACACGTTGCACAGGTGCTTCATTATCTGAAGGCGACGAAGTTACAACACGGAGTTCTGATCAACTTCGGTTCACAAATGTTCCAAATCAGAAAGTTCATCTTTTGAAACGACATCTCTATTTGTAATCGCAAAAGGCACAGAGGGCCGGTTGGATTCTATGTGGACTGTGTGGCCTATGTGGTTAACCCCTGTGTTTAGCATAGGAAGGCAAAATGATTCGCAAGTTGATTCAATTGTTAAAAGTTTTGAAATGGCGGAGGCAGATCCGGGCGGCGGTATCGACGCACTTGGCGCTGCTGGAGGACCCGGGCATTTTTGCTTTGGGCGGGTTGACGGCCGAGGAGGATCTCCGGATCGCCGAGCTGGTTCACGCCGCCGCGGGCTGGCCGGGTCCGATTGTCGAATTCGGCACGCTCTTCGGGCTCACTACGCGGCTGATCGCGGCGGAAAAAAGGGCCGGACAGCCGGTCATTACCGTAGACAATTTCTGCTGGAACCCGTTCGGGCTGCCGCCCGCGCTGCATGAGGAGTTCACGCGCCGGATTTTGCGCGGAGAGCTGTGCACCGGTCAGGTGGCGCTGCATGTCGGCGACAGCGCGACGTTTCGTGCTCAGTACAAGGGCGACGTTCCGGCGATGGTCTTTCTGGATGCGGACCACTCGTATGAGGCCGTGCGGGATGAGATCGCATGGGCACAGGGACTGGGTGTGCCATTGATTTGCGGGCACGATTACGGGAACCCGCGGTTCGGCGTGACGCGGGCGGTGGAGCAGGCGTTCCCCGCAGGCGTGCAGGTTCGCGGCATGGTCTGGTCAAATAAATACGGAACAGAGAGTCGGCGCTGAGAGTGGACGTAACCACAGAGGGCACATCGAACACAAAGGGATACAAAAGTCGCCGCGATGGAACGCTAGCGAAGTGCCCCGCAAGTAACTAGGCAGTATTTTCTTCTTTGTGGTTTGAACACGTTCGTAGTGCCGCCTTTAGGCGGAATCCCAAGGCATCCCGGCACCGGGTTCCGCCTGAAGGCGGTACTACAAACCCTGGACCGGTTATAGGCATTTAAGGGACACTACACGAGCTGAAGGCATGCGGACTGTGTGATCTTTGTGGCTGCCCCTGTGCGGTCAGGTTGGGGACTCGGATATGACGATAATTTTCTTTTGGACGGGCGTGACGGGCTACATGGCGGCCTGCTGGCGCGCGCTGGCAGCGGCCCCCGGCGTCAGGCTCAAGCTCTACATCGAGGTCAGGCGGAACGCGTCCACCGACTATCACCAGGCCGAGGTGCTGGAGGGTTTGGACTATGATCTCCGGTTTGAAGGGGAGCCGTTGGATTGCGCAACCCTGCGCCAGGAGGTTTTGGGACTCAAACCTGACGTGCTGGTGGTCTTGGGGTGGCGCTGCAAGATGTGCCGGTTTGCCGCCACGGATCGCGCGTTTGCGGCGATGCCGAAACTCTTCGCGTTCGACATGACGTTCGCGTTCACGCTGCGGAAGCTTCTGGCGCGAATCGTGTTGAGGCCGTATTTACGGAGGTTTGCCGGAGCGGTTGTTCCGAGTGAGCGCTCGGCGTTCTATGCGCGCTATTTGGGGTTCGCCGAGTCGCAGATCGAGCGGGGCCTGATCGGCATCGATACGGTCCTGTTCGCGGTTGCGCGGGAAGCACGCGCGCGGCTGCACAGTTACCCGCGGCAGTTTGTTTTTGTGGGCCGGTATACGCCCGAGAAGCGCGTGGATGTTTTGGTGAAGGCGTACCGGCTATACCGGAGCCGCGTCCGTGATCCGTGGGGGCTGACTTGCTGCGGCATGGGAGCGCAAGGGGCCTTGCTGAAGGGTCAGGAGGGTATCCGCGATCAAGGTTTTGTGCAGCCGAAAGCGATGCCGGACATTTATGCCCGGCACGGGGCGCTAGTGGTCACCAGCGACTACGATCCGTGGCCTTTGGTTATCGCCGAGGCGGTGGCTTCCGGATTGCCCGTCGTTTGCACGGAGGCTTGTGGGAGCCATGTGGATTTTGTGCGGTCCTATTACAACGGCAGGGTCTGTGGCACGAACGATGTCGAGGGGATCGCCGATGCGATGGCGTGGGTGCATGACCGTGAAGCCGAACTGGCGATGATGGGGGCGCGGGGCATGGCCTTGACGGCGCCCTACTCGGTGGATGTGTGGGCGGAGAGATGGATGGAGATCTGCAAGAAAGTTCTGGCTTGCGAATCCCCGCGAACGGGGAACGGGTCCCCATTGTCTTAACGCTAATCGCTAACAATTGAGAACCGTGACCGCCAACATCTGAGAACCGTAATGGCTGTTGCTCTGGATTTTTAGCCATTAGAGCGTGTTATTAAATTGTTTAGCCGTTTTGTGGCCAAAAACCAGCTAACCACCCAGACACAAAGTACACTAAGCACACAAAGTTAAATCTTGGTGGACTCTGTGTTCTTCGAGTCTTGGTGGTAAGATAAATTCAACGGATGACAGGGTTAAACCGCCTGTACAAAGTGGCTACACTAAAAGTGAAAATGCGCTAGCGTATCAATAATACAGGGCAACTCGGATTCGCGTGGATTAGCGGGAGAAGTCGGCAAAGGTTGTTCGGAGGTTATGTTTGATTTTTTGGATAAACAATCCGTTTGATCCGTTGCCCGGCGAGGGCGGGCGCCCGCTGCGCTATTGGCTGTTGTGCCGTGCCCTGGCGGCAGCGGGACACGAGGTCGTTTGGTGGTCGAGCGATTTTCATCATGTGAGGAAAACCTGCCGGTCGCTGGAGCCGGTGTCTGCGAGTGAGGGTTTTCAGGTGCGGCTGGTGCCCACATTGCCGTATGGCTCAAATGTGGGGTGGCGGCGTTGGCGGAGTCACCTGCGATATGCCTCAGAGTGGGAGCGTTTGGCGAGGGAGGCCGTCGCCCGCGCCGAGCTGCCGCCTCCTGACGGCATCGTTGTGAGTATGCCCCCCCTCGGGTTATATGACGCGGCCTCAAGGTTGCGCGATGCGTGGGGAAGCCGGGTGGTCGTGGATATCCAGGACGCGTGGCCAGAGACCTTCGGCCAACTCCTCCCGCACTGGCTGAGAGGACTTGGGCAGGCCGCTTTTTTCAGGTTACATGCGCGGGCGGCACGGGCCTACCGCGGCGCGGACGGCGTGAGCGCGGTGTGCGGACGATACGCCCAACTTGCGCAGGCGCGGGGATGCCTGGCGGAGCCGAAGGTATTCCGCTTGGGATGTCCGCTGCCGGATGCGGCCGAACGGTCAGACGGCAGGGGAACGACGCTGAGGCTCTGTTACATCGGCAACCTTGGGACTTCCTATGACATCCGCACCATGGTGGAAGGTGTCTGCTCGCTGGCGGCAGAAGGCTGGCCGGTGACGCTGGATGTCGCTGGAGACGGCCCCCAGAGGGCGTGGGTGTCCGCCCTCGCGTCAAGGGCGGGGTCGCCTCTGAAGTTCCACGGCTATGTGGATGACACACGTCTACAGTCCTGCCTGCGGGCCTGCCATGTCGGGGTCGTGCCGATGTTCAGCGCGATGTGGGTGGCTGTCCCCAACAAGGTGGCGGATTACGCGGCGGCGGGGTTGGCCATGATCAACGGGCTGACAGGCGAGACAGGGGAACTGTTGCGAAGGTATGACGCCGGCACCGGATATGAGGCCGGAAATCTTGAGAGTTTCAAGCAAGCGGTGCGTGTTTATGCGGAAGACAGGGGGCTGCTCGCCAGACACCAGAACGGCGCCCGGCGCATGGCTGAAGAACAGTTCGATGCGGAGAAGGTTTACCCGGAGATGGCCTGTTGGCTGATGGAAGAAATGGCGCGTCCAAAAACCTGAGCCCTTGTAACCCCGTGTTGAGAAAGAATGAACGCGGAGACGCCGCGGCACGGAGTGAGGGACCCGAGTTTTTGTGAACGGTATGGCTACATGAAAATTTTACATGTGATAGCGGGATTGGCGCGCTCGGGAGGCGGGCTGTCTGAACTTGTGCCGGTCTTCGCGCGCGAGGCGGCTAAGCAGGGTCATGATGTCACCCTGGCCACCGTGGCGAGGAAAGGGGATGTGCTTTCGGAGGCGACTGAGATGGCGGTCGCGTCCGGTGTCCGGGTCGTCCGGTTTGATCCGTCTCCTCCCCGTTTTTTGTATTTCTCACGTGCCATGCTGCGCGGGCTACGGCTTTTGGTGGCCGGAGCTGATGTGGTGCATGTGCATTCTAACTGGACGTTTCCCGTCTGGTGGGCCTGTCATCTGGCCCGGAAACACGGGATACCGTTGGTGATGTCTCCGCAAGGGTGCCTGGACCCGGTGCGGTTAAGCCACTCGGCGTGGAAGAAACGGCTGGCTGGCGTCCTCGACCGGCATTATCTGCGTCGTGCGGACGTGGTGCAGGCGACCTGCGTCGCGGAAGCGGGGTGGATTAAGGCGTTTTTAAAGTGCGGGAACTCTGAAGGTCAAAAACTGGATGATGGCGCAACGATCGGCAATCGGCAGCCGGAAAAGGGCAGTGATCAAACGGCTGAATTTGCGAGTCCCCGTATCGTCGTAATTCCCAATGGCGTGGATATGAAGGGAAGTGTATTAGTGCGGGAGTGCGGGAGTTCATTAGTTGAAGCGACGGATGACAGAGGCCTGATGACGGAGGCCGGGAAAAACGGCCAAAAGCTCAAGTATGCAAGCGGCAATAACGACGATAAGAAAAACGCGAATCGGACGAGGACCGTCCTGTACCTGGGCCGACTGCACCCGCTCAAGGGGCTGGATTTGCTGGCGGATGCCTGGACGCGTGTCGCGCCTGCTTTCCCGGAGTGGAGGCTGTTGATCATTGGCCCCGACGAACAAGGGATGTTGAAAAACCTGAAGGCCCAGGCCTGTCGCTTGGGGGTGGATGACAGCGTGACTTTTGCGGAAGCGCTTTACGGAGAGGAGAAGGCACAGGCCATGTCCGCAGCCGACCTGTTCGTGCTGCCGACGCGCAGTGAGAATTTTGGAATCGTCGTGGCGGAGGCTTTGGCATGCGGCGTGCCGGTGATCACGACAAAAGGGGCGCCTTGGTCAGAATTGATTGGAGACACAGCAAGTGTAGCTGAGTGGCAGGATAGCCGGGTAGCGACGAGGGCGGATGGCCATCCGGCAGATACGCAGGCCACACCAGCTAAACTTGCTAAACCAGCTAGTGCGGCCAATGGTCGCTGCGGCTGGTGGGTCGACATCGGCGTCGAACCGCTGGCGGAGGCGCTCAAAGAGGCGATGGGCATGACGGATGAGGAGCGGCGCGCGCTGGGCGAGAATGGCCGAAAGCTGGTTTCAAAGAAATATCAATGGGGCGAGATCGCGCGGAAGATGACGGGCGTATATGAGAAGTGCGTTAATGCCAGATTGCGTTAATGCGTTATTTGGTGCGCGAGCTTCGCTGGTAATAAGGCAATCAGGCAATCAGGCAATAACGCAATAACGCATTTCGCATCCTCGCCATAAGGCATTGTTCGCATGACGATCACAATCATAACAGCCTGTTTTAACAGCGCGACAACGATCCGGACGGCATTGGAGTCAGTCTTGGCGCAGACGTGGCCTGAAATCGAGTATCTTGTGATCGACGGCGGCTCGACGGACGGAACGGTGGGGATCATCCGGCAGTATGAGAAGAAGTTCGTTAGTTCATTCGTGCGTGAGTGCGTTAGTGAAAAGGCAGATGCTTGTGCGGATGAGCAAACAAGGCAATATGGCAATAAGGCATTAAGGCAATTCGTCTGGCTGAGTGAGCCAGATGAGGGCATGTACGATGCGATCAACAAAGGTATCCGGATGGCGACGGGCGAGGTTGTCGGCATCCTGAACGCGGACGACGTGCTGTCGGCTGACGACGTGATTGAGCGGGTGGCGGAGGCGTTTGGAAATTGCGTTAGTGCTGACGTCCGGGACGGTATGGTATGCGACAATAAGGCAATAGGGCATTCAGGCAATAAGGCAAAGTGCCCCCCCGGGTGCCCAGACGCGATCTACGGCGACATCCGGTTTGTGGCGAACCGCGAGGGTGTCGGCTTGGAGGGGCTGCGGGCGGAGCGAACGGTGCGCTACTATTCGGCGCGGCACTGGCACCCGTGGATGTTGCAGTGGGGCTTTATGCCGCCGCATCCCTCCGTCTATATCCGGAGGGAGTGCTTTGAGAAGCTGGGCGGCTATGCACTGGACTACAGGATAGCGGCGGACTACGCGCTTTTGATCCGTTACCTGCGCAGGGCGGAGTTGCGCTGCCGATATCTGCCGATGTGCTTTGTGGACATGCGTGTGGGCGGCATGAGCACCAAGAATTGGCGCAGCAACCTGCTGTTGAACCGGGAGATTGTGCGCGGAAACCGGGAGTCTGGCTATTTCTGCTGTCTGCCGATGCTAGTGCCGAAGTACGCTTTCAAGATCTTTGAATTTGTGGTTCCACGCATGAGGAACAGTCTCCCGCAACGTCGCAAAGTCGCAAAGATGAAGAATATGTCCGACAGGTGTACCTGAATCACATGATGGGTGCGGTGTAGAGGAAGGGTGATTGTCAAGCTTGGCGGCTTAGCGTCTTGGCGGGAAAGAATCGGTCGATTATGAAAGTTTTAATTACAGGGGCGTTCGGCTTTGTCGGGTCGAATTTGTCGGCATTCTTAGCGGAGAAGGGGCATGAGCTGTGGGCCTTGGATGTGTGCGGGGGAAGTTCTAAAGTTCTAAAATGCGGGCTTTCTAAAGTCGAAAATACTTCCAGCCAAGACGAGAAGACCCTACGAAGTGCTTATGTGCGGAGATTCAATTGGGATCAACTGGAGCAGATCCCCTGGAATGAGGTCGATGCGGTGATCCATTTGGCCGGCAAGGCTCACGACACCAAAAACGCGAGTGACCCGCAGAGTTATTTCGATGTGAATGTCGGACTGACGCATAAGATTGTAAGTTCATTAGTTCATCATTGCGAGAGTGCGTTCGTTGCTAAGCCTGAGGATGGAGGACCGAGGACCGAGGACAGTCGTGGGTCAACGAATGAACGAATGAGCTCGCGGACTAAGAAACTTCCCACGTTCATCCTGTTCAGCTCGGTGAAGGCGGCTGCGGACCGGGTGGAGGGGGTCCTGACCGAAGAGACGGCGCCCGAACCTAAGACAGCCTACGGACAGAGCAAGCTGGCCGCCGAAGAGGTTGTAAGAAGCGCGTTAAGCCGGGGTCGCGCGTTAAGTTCAAGGTTCTCTGATACCGTGGAACCAGCGCGAAGCGCGATGGAACCTTTGAACCAGGCCGCAGGCCGTTTGAACTATTATATCTTACGTCCCTGCATGATCCATGGGCCCGGAAACAAAGGCAACCTGAACTTACTGTACGGGATGGTCGGCAAGGGCGTGCCATGGCCGCTGGGCGCGTTCGAGAACCGCCGCTCGTTCGCCTCGGTCGGGAATGTGTGCGCGGTGGTGGAGGGACTGCTGGCGGGGTCTGCGGAGTCGGGCGTGTATCAGGTGGCGGACGACGAACCGTTGTCGACGAACGAACTGGTGCGGTTGATGGCGGAGGCGATGGGCCGCCGCGCGCGGGTCTGGGCGATCCCCGCCGGTCTGATCCGGGCGGCGGCGCGACTCGGCGATGTTTTGCACCTGCCGCTGAACAGTGAGCGTCTAAAGAAGTTGACGGAGTCGTATGTGGTGTCGAATGCGAAAATCAAGGGGGCGCTGGGTTGGGCCCAGATGCCGGCGGGCGCGCGGGAGGGGATGAGAAAGACATTGGAGAGCTTTTGAAAGTAGGCAACGGGCAATAAGCAATCGGCAATAAGCAATCGGCAATAGGCAATGGGCAATCGGCAACGGGCAATCGGCAACGGGCAATGGGCAATCGGCAACGGGCAATGGGCAATAGGCAACGGGGGTACGCGATGAAAGATGAAGGCTTTGAACATCTCAAGGTGTATCAGTCGGCTTATCAGTTGGCGTTGCAAATTTTCAAAATCACGAAAGAGTTTCCCAAAGAGGAAAAATATGCGCTTATTGATCAAATCAGACGGTCATCACGATCAGTCTGTGCTAATCTAGCCGAAGCATACAGAAAACGACTCTATCTTAAACACTATGTCTCGAAGATGTCTGATGCGGACGGTGAATGTAGCGAAACCATGGTGTGGCTAAGTTTTTCTAAAGACTGTGGGTACTTGTCTGAGGAGGCCTCAGAGCAGTTACGAAGTGAATGTCAGGAAATTGGTAGAATGCTTGGCTTCATGATGGCACATCCTGCCGAGTTTGGCGTGAAGATTGAGTAGACTCGATAGCATATTGCCAATTGCTTATTGCTGACTGGAAAGGGAATTATGACTTTGGATTTTGATTTGGACGGGTTCATCCGGGAGAAGGTCACCAAGCGGGAGCGGAGTCTGCTGGCCGCGGACTTTGAGCGGTATGATGCGGAACTGCATGCGCGGATCGACGGCAAGCGCGTGCTGGTGATCGGCGGCGCGGGCACGATCGGTTCGAATTACATCAAGGCGATTTTGCGCTTTAACGTGGCCGCGCTGTATGTGGTGGATATCAATGAGAACGGACTTACGGAGCTGGTGCGCGACTTGCGCAGCGCGGGTGAGGCCCGCATCCCGCAAGAGTTCGTCACCTATCCGGTGAACTTCGGCGACCGCGTGTTCGCCAAGCTCTTCAGGGCGCACGGCCCGTTCGACATCGTGGCCAATTTCGCGGCGCATAAGCACGTCCGCAGCGAGAAGGACATCTTCTCCATCGAGGCCATGCTCGAGAACAACGTGCTGCGCGCGCGAGGGTTGCTGGAACTGCTGACGGAAGCCCCGCCGCAGCATTTCTTCTGCGTGTCCACAGATAAAGCGGCCAACCCCGTGAACATCATGGGCGCGAGCAAGAAGCTGATGGAAGAGCTGATCATGGCCTACGCCGATCGGATACCGATCAAGACGGCGCGGTTCGCGAATGTGGCTTTTTCTAACGGCAGCCTGCCGCTGGGTTTCCTGGAACGGCTGTTCAAGCGGCAGCCGTGGGCGTGCCCGCTGGGAATCAGGCGCTTTTTCGTTTCTCCCCAGGAGTCGGGCGAATTGTGCCTGATGGCATCGGTCATGGGCGAGAGCGGCGACATCGTTTTCCCGAAACTGGACGAGGATCGGGACATGATTCCCTTCGAGCAGGTGGCCGTGGACCTGCTGCACGCCTTGGGGCTGGAGCCGGACGTGTGCGCGAGCGAGGCCGAGGCGCGGGAGAAGTGCAGGAGAAGTGCATTAGTTCATCGTTGCGGGAGTGCATTAGTTGATGAGACTGAGGCCGGAGGACGGAGGCCGGAGGGCGGGGAGACCGTCGGCAATACGCAACCGGCAACCGGCAGTGGAATATCTTCCGGCATTCCCACTCTTTCAACTTATGCACTCATGAACTCACGAACCAATGAACGGTCTTCCTGGCCGGTTTATTTCTTCGAGTCGGACACGAGCGGAGAGAAGACGTTCGAGGAGTTCTATACGCCAGGGGAGGCGTTGGACAATGAGAAGTTTGTGAATCTCGGGGTGGTGAAGAACGCGAAGCGGCGGGGCTTGGCTGAGATCGACGCGATCTTTGAGGCGCTGCGCGCCTTGTTCGAATCGAAGGACGTCACAAAGGCGAAGGTGGTGGAGGTGCTGAGGGACTATCTGCCGAATTTCGCGCACATTGAAACCGGCAAAGGGCTGGATCAGAAGATGTGAGTTGGAGACTTTACCGCGAATGATGCGAATTGGGCGAATGGGGATGATTGATAATTACTTTTGACATTGGGAGAGAGAACCGAACTGACAAACCGTAACTTGGGCTATTGGGAGGGCCGCTTGATGGAAACGGACAACCTTATTTTCCCTGACGAAGCCTACGCCATTTTCGGGGCTTGCTTTGAAGTCTATAACCGTATGGGAAACGGATTTGTTGAACCCGTGTACCAAGAGTGTTTAGAAATTGAGCTTGGCTTGAATAAGATACCTTTTGCGCCGCAAAATGAGCTCCAGTTGAATTATCGAGGACATGCGCTCAAGCGTAAGTACATTCCGGACTTTGTCTGTTACGGGAAAATCATTGTGGAGATTAAGGCCGTGTCGGCTTTGACGGATGAACACCGGACACAGGTGCATAATTATCTGGCCGCCACAGGTTATAACTTGGGACTTTTGATCAATTTCGGACATGCCAAAGGTGTCCAATACGAACGAATCATATGCACAAGAATGAATGCAATAACGCAACCTTAAGAAGTCACATTAGTTGAATTCGCATTATTCGCGGTTCAAATAGAGGAATCAGATGTATTCATTTGTGAAGCGAGGGATGGATATTGTTTTATCCGGATTGGCGCTGCTGCTGCTGTCGCCGCTGCTGATTCCGGTTTGCGTCGGGCTGCTGCTGACGGGGGAGCATCATGTGTTCTACCTGCAGGAGCGCATCGGCTTGAGGAACAAGAAGTTCGGCATCTGGAAATTCGCCACGATGCTCAAGAACAGCCCGAATCTGGCCGGCGGGCTGCATACGACGCGGCGTGATCCGCGCGTGTTGCCGCTCGGCCACTTTTTGCGGAGGACCAAGATCAATGAACTGCCGCAGTTGATCAATATCCTGCTCGGTGACATGTCGATCGTGGGACCGCGTCCGCTGGTGGACAAGACCTTTGACCCCTATCCCGAACACGTGAAGCGGGTGATCTACAATGTCCGCCCCGGACTGACGGGCATCGGTTCGATCGTGTTCCGCGACGAGGAGCGGCTCCTGTCCGAGTCGGGGATGCCCCTGGCCCAGTTTTATGCGCAGCACATCGCGCCGGCCAAAGGCGAGCTGGAGTTATGGTATCAGCGGCACCTTTCGTTTTGGACGGACTGCCTGATCATTTTTCTGACCGCCTGGGTGATCGTATTCCCTCAAAGCCGCTTGCTCCATCGGGTATTTAAGGATCTGCCGGAGGTGAAGGTGCCGGGGCTGGAGGGTGCCGGAAGGACATGAGCGACACTCGGCACGGATGTGGGCGATCGCGGCGGCACAGAGCACACAGAGACGAGAGGAGCCGCGAGTCAGGTGCACGAGACGTTCAAGAGCGAGACAGAAGCCCCGGGCAATTGAGTTGGAACCTTGGCTAGAGGCATACGGATGTGATATCTTACGGACGACTGAGAATGCGGGGCCGTATCTGCGGAACGTGGCCGCGTGTGCGCACAGTCGGAAGCGCAGGAGCATATGACCGAAGAGGCGTTTTTACAGGCGATGGAAGAAACGTTGCAGCTTCCTCACGGGCGAGTGGGCATGCGGGACGTGCTGCGTGATTTGCCCAACTGGGACTCCATGCGGATTCTCGACCTGGTATTCATGCTGGAGCAGAAGAACGGCGCGGCGGTGAAGCTGGGCGAGGCTGCGCGCTGGCATACGGTCGCCGATATCGCGCGGTTGGCGGGGGTGGGGCATGAATAAGGCCCGGCTTGGGGGCATCGCGGCCTACTTGCCGGCGGGGGTTTTGGACAATCCGACGCTGGCGGCGCTGTTTCCGGAGTGGCCGGCGGAGCGGATCGAGGAGAAGCTGGGAATTCGCGAGCGCCGGATCGCCGGTGCGGAGGAATACGCCTCCGATTTGGCGGTGAAGGCGGCGGAGGCGCTTTTTGAAGCGACCGGCGTGGGGCGCGAGACGGTGGATTACCTGCTGGTTTGCACGCAATCGCCGGACTTTCTGCTGCCGACGACGGCGTGTCTGGTGCAGGACCGTCTGGGGCTGCCGACGACGGTCGGGGCGTTGGATTTCAACCTGGGCTGCTCGGGGTATGTCTATGGGTTGGGATTGGCGAAGGGTCTGATCGAGTCGGGGCAGGCGTCGCGGGTGTTGCTGGTCACGGCCGAGACCTACAGCAAGTATATGGATGCGGGCGACAAGAACGTGCGGACGCTGTTCGGCGACGGCGCCGCGGCCACGTGGGTGACGGCGTCGGGCGGCAGCGGCAGCCTCGGGCCTTTCGTTTACGGCACGGACGGGGCGGGCTCCGAGAATCTGATCGTGCGGCGGGGCGGGGCGCGGCACCGCGAGGAGGGCGACGCGTTCCTGCGGATGGACGGCCCGGCCATTTACTCGTTTACGTTGCGGGCGGTGCCGGCGGCCGTGGCGGAGGTTCTGGCTAAGGCGGGTATCGGCTACGGCGACGTGGATCTGTTTGTATTGCATCAGGCGAGCAAATACATGCTGGACGGGCTGGCTCGCATCATGAAGGTCCCGGCCGTGAAGATGGTGTATGCGATGGGTGCGACGGGAAATACGGTCTCCGCTTCGATCCCGCTGGCCCTGATGGCGGCGGAGCGTGAGGGCCGGCTTAAACCGGGCATGCGCGTGGTTCTGGTGGGTTTCGGCGTCGGGCTCTCGTGGGCAGCCTGTCTGGTGGAGTGGGAATGATGAACGAACGGCCTTTAATCATCATCGGCGCGGGCGGTTTCGCGAAAGAAGTGGCTTGGACGGTCGGGCGTATGAATATGCGGACGCCGACATTCAAGGTTGTGGGGATTTGTGATGACGCGGCGGAGCGGCAGCGGGGCGAGTGGGCCGGGGCGCCGTTGACGGGGCCGGTCGAGGTGACGGCGGCGCGCCTGGCGGCGGAAAGCGTGTGCCCGTGTTTCCATTGTGCGGTCGGGGACAATTTCAAGCGGAAGGCGGTTGTCGCGCGTGCGCTGCAGGCGGGGTGGGTGCCTGCGTCGGTGATCGACCCCTCGGCGCTTGTTGCGCCCGGGGCCCGCGTGGCCGAGGGGGCCTATTTGGGCGCGGGATGTGTGGTGTCGGCCGACGTGCGGATTGGCGCTTATGCGCTTTTGAATTTCCAGGTGACGGTCGGCCACGATGCGGTCCTGGGGGCCTACGTGCAGGCTTGTCCCGGCGTGCGGGTGTCGGGGTGGTGCGAGATCGGCGAAGGGGCGCTGTTGGGATCGAACGCGGTGATCGTCCAGACGCGCAAGATGGGCGCGTGGTCGGTGTTGGGCGCGGGCACCGTGGCGTTTAGGGATATTCCGGAAAAAGAGACGGTGGTAAGGCTGGTGTGACGATGAAACGGGTATTCGACATCACCGTGGTGCTGGTGACGGCGGCCTTATGGGGCCCGCTGCTGATCATGCTCGGGGTAGGGGTCGCCGCCATCATGGGGCGGCCCGTTTTTTTTCGGCAGGCGCGGGCGGGTCTGGGCGGCGAGCCCTTCGTTTTGATCAAGTTCCGGACCATGCGGGAGGGGCCCGGGACGGATGCGGAACGGCTGACCCGGTTCGGGCGCTTTCTGAGGGCGAGCAGTCTGGACGAATTGCCTGAGCTGCTGCTGGTCTTGCGGGGCGCGATGTCGCTGGTAGGGCCGCGCCCCTTGCTGATGGCGTATTTGCCGCGGTATTCGCCGGAGCAGGCGCGTCGGCATGAGGTGAGACCCGGAATCACGGGGTGGGCGCAGATCAACGGAAGAAACACGCTCGGCTGGGAGGAGCGTTTTGCGCTGGATGTCTGGTATGTGGATCACCGGAGCCTGTGGCTGGACATAAAGATCCTGGGGCTGACGGTCGGGCGGGTGTTACGCCGCGAAGGCATCAGCGCCGAAGGCCATGTGAGCATGCCGGAGTTTATGGGAAGTGAAGAAGGTCATGGGGTGGACGGTGCGTATCACGGGTAGTGCGGGCAGTTCATGCGCGCATGCTTTGCGGCCGGAAAGCGGGGATGGAGAGAGGATGAACAAACGGATTTTTTTGTCGCCGCCGTGGATGAGCGGCAGCGAGTTGCCTCTGATCGGTGAGGCGTTCGCGTCGAACTACATCGCGCCGTGCGGGCCGATGGTGGACCGGTTCGAACGCGAGTTCGCCGAGGCCGTCGGTCTGCCTAACGCGTGCGCAGTTTCGAGCGGCACGGCGGCGATCGATCTGCTGTTCCATGAGCTGAACGTGGCGGCGGGCGACACGGTGTTCTGTTCCTCACTGACCTTCGTGGCCTCCATCGCGCCGGCGGTGCATCGCGGCGCGGTGCCGGTATTTATCGACTGCGACGCGGCCACGTGGACGATGGATCCGGATTTACTTGAGGAGGCTTTATCCGACGCGGCCAATCAGGGTCGATTGCCCAAAGCGGTGGTGGCCGCTGACCTTTACGGGCAGTGCTGCGCCTACGAGCGGATTGAAGCTGCGTGCGCGAAATATGAGGTGCCGCTGATTGTGGATGCAGCCGAGGCGCTGGGGGCGAGGTACTGCGGGAGAAGTTCATTAGTGCATTATTGCGATAGTTCATTAGTTGGGGAGAAAAGGCGAGTCTCAAGCGCTGGGGATGATAAGATTTCGACTAATGAACTAATGAACTCACGAACGAATGAACTGCTTGCCGCATCCCGGCAAGCGGGCGACGCGGGTTGGGCGGCGGTGTATTCGTTTAACGGGAACAAGATCATCACGACCTCGGGGGGCGGCATGGTGGCGTCGCGAGACGGCGGGGTGATCGCGAGGGCGCGTAAGCGGGCGCAGCAGTCGCGAGAACCGGTGGCGTGGTACGAACACGAGGAGCTGGGCTATAACTATCGCATGAGCAATATCGTTGCGGCGATTGGGGTGGGACAGCTGGCGTGTCTGGAACGGATCGTTCAGAAAAAGCGGCAGATCTTCGAGTGGTACCGCGAGCGCTTGTCGATCTTGGGTGGGGTGGGCTTCATGCCGGAAGCGGCCTACGGGCAGTGTACGCGGTGGCTGACGGTCATTGAAATCGGTGGGGACGGAGGACGGGAGACGGGGGGCGGAGGGGGAAGTTCATTAGTTCATTATTGCGACAGTTCATCAGTGGGAGCGAAAGAAGATCCAATCGGCCATCGGCAACCGGCAACGGGCAATGGGGCAAAGGCCGAATTTAACACTAATGAACTAATGAGCTCGAGAACTAATGAACAATACCAGCCCTCGGCTCGTGTGGAACGTGTGCGGCTGGCGCTGGAGGCGGAGGAGATCGAGTCGCGTCCGGTCTGGAAGCCGATGCACCTGCAGCCGGTATTCCGGGGGGCACGCGTGTACGGGGGGGGCGTGAGCGCGCGGTTGTTTGCGAACGGGCTCTGCTTGCCGTCGGGTGCGGGATTGGCCGAGGCGGAGGTGGGTCGCGTATGCGCGCTCGTCACGCGCGCGCTCGCGTAATCTGAACTGTAAAACAGGCACGGGTTGTGGTTAAATGAAACGGCATTAATGAAACAGGAATGGAAAGAGCGGGCAAGCGTTTGGGCCAGTCGGCTCGGATGCTATCTGGTGGACACGGCCGTCATGGCGGCGGCCTATTTGACGGCGTTTCTGTTGCGTTTCGATTTTCAAGAGCCCTGGTGGGGGTGGCGGCGCGTGGCGCTCTCCTTTGTGACGGTTTGGGTCGTGCAGGGGTTGGCGTTGGCGCTTTTCGGGTGCAACAGGCTGCTGTGGCGCTATGTCAGCGTGGGGGATGTGCCGCGGTTTATCGGGGCGATAGGGTCGTCGACGTTTGGCCTGATTGTTTTACGTGTTCTTTTGCCTAACCAGCATGGCATTCGTCCGCCTTTCAGCATTATCCTTTTTAACAGCATCCTGGTTGTCGGCGGGCTGTTGGGTGTTCGGCTGCTCTGGCGCTTTTTGGTGGACGGGGAGTTCGCGTGGGATGCGGCCCGGCGCGGCAAAGTCCGGCATGTGCTGCTGGTGGGGGCGGGTTCGGCCGGTAATCTGGTGGCGCGGGAGCTGCGGCGGCAGAGCGCGAAGCGGCTGGTGGTGGTCGGCTTCTTGGATGATGACCCGGCCAAGCAGCAGGCGACGATCCAGGGGCACACGGTGCTGGGGCGGATCGAGGATTTGCCGGTGGCGGTCCGGAAGTATGCGGTGGAAGAGGTGATCGTATCGATGGCGCGTGTGCCGCGTGACGTGATCCGCCGCGTGGTGCGGCTCTGCGAGCGGGCGCATGTGCCGGCCCGGATTGTGCCGGGCTATTACGAGCTGATTGAGGGGAGCCTGACCGCCTCGAAGATCCGGAATGTCGATGTGGCGGATCTGCTGGGGCGCGAGGAGATGAGCCTGGACGGACGGGCGGTGGTCGAACTGTTCGGTCAGAAAAGGGTGTTGGTGACCGGCGCGGGCGGCACGATCGGCAGCGAGTTGGTGCGTCAGATCCTGCGCACGGGTCCGGAACAGGTGATCATGGTGGAGCGTTCCGAAAACGCGCTGTATGAGATTGAGCGCGAGATCCGCAGGTTGGGACTCGAGACGCCGGTGGTGGCGCTCTTAGCCGACATCGGCGAGCGTCCCCGGATGTCGGCGATCTTCGGACAGTATCAGCCGCAGATTGTGGTGCATGCCGCGGCGCACAAGCACGTGCCGCTGATGGAGCTGAATCCTGCGGAGGCGGTGAAGAACAACGTGTTGGCCACGCGGGCGTTGGGCGAGCTGGCGGTCGAGCATGGGGTGGAGCGGTTCGTCTTCATTTCGACGGATAAGGCGGTCAAGCCGGTCTCGGTGATGGGGATTTCAAAGCGGCTGGCGGAGGTCGCGTTGCAGGACTTGAACCGGCGCAAGCGCACGCGGTTTTCCGCGGTGCGTTTCGGCAATGTGCTGGATTCGTCGGGTTCGGTGGTGCCCCTTTTCCGGGAGCAGATCCGGAAAGGCGAGGCGGTGACGGTGACGCATCCGGACATGACGCGTTATTTCATGACGATTTCCGAGGCGGTGGCGCTGGTGCTGCAGGCGGCGGCGTTGGCTCAGGGCGGCGAGATCTTTGTGTTGGACATGGGTGAGCCGGTGAAGATTGTCGAGCTTGCGGAGGAGATGATCGCGCTCTCCGGGCTGCGTCCGCACGAGGACATCCCGATCGTGTTCACGGGCATCCGTCCGGGCGAGAAGTTGTTCGAGGAGTTGGATGTCAGCGAGCGGTCGGCCTATAAGACCGGACACGCGCGCATTTTCATCAGTAACATTCGGGAGCCTGAACCGAAGGACGTCCAAGAGCTTCTGGCGGCGTGTGCGAAAATCAGTGCGGACTCCGGGGCCACGGTAGATCAGGTGCGGCAGGTTCTGGGCGGATGGTGCGGATGAAAGCGCTCGAACAAAACGCAGGCTGGCTGGAGCGGTTCCGCTGGGGACTGTTCGCGGTGGTGTGTGTGATCAGCGTGCCGCTGTTCACCTACATGGCGGTTGCCATGCATATCAAGTTCAGTGACCCGCGGGAGGACATGTCGCACGGCTGGCTGATCCCCGTGGCATGTCTGTTCTTCATCTGGTCCAGAAGGAAAGAGCTCCGGGAGTCGAAGGGGGCCCCTTCCTGGGCGGGATTCGCCTATGTCGTGGCGGGCCTCGGCCTTTACTGGTTCGGAAACAACGGCGAGCAGTACCGCGTGTGTCAGTTGGCCTTCAGCCTGCTGATGTGGGCGGTCCCCTATGCCCTGTGGGGGCGGCGTGTCGCGGGGTTGATGATCTTTCCTGCGGCGTTCTTCCTGTTCACGATCCCCTTCGCGTTTCTGGATTTCATCACGATCCGACTGCGCATGTTGGCGGCGGGCGTGGCGACGGGTTTACTGAACGGGGTCGGCCTGACCGTGATGCACGTGGGCACGGCCATACACTCGACTGTGGGGGACGGGTTCAGCCTCGATGTGGCGGAGCCGTGCAGCGGGCTGCGTTCGCTGTTCGCGATGACGACCCTGACCACAGCCTATGCGTTTTATACGCAAAGGACCTGGGTTGGCAGGTGGCTTCTGTTTTTGTGTGCGGTGCCGATCGCTGTGGTCGGAAACATTTGCCGGATCGTCTCGATCTGTCTGGTGGCGTGGCTGCTTGGGCAAGAGGCCGCGAGCGGGTACTATCACGATTATTCGGGGTATGTGGTGTTTCTGGTCGGCGTTTTTCTGATGATGCAGACGGGCCATTTTCTGGAGCGGCTGCCGCTTGAGCGGGCTGCGGGGCTCTGGCCGAAACGGCGTGACGGAGCGGTGCCGAAAACGGATCCCGCCGGGGGACGTCGGTGGCTGGCTCCGGCGGTGGCGACGGTTTGCGTTTTTGGCTTGGTTTGGGTTTTGAAGTGTCGTGAGGGCCAACCCGATTTTGAGCCGGGTGATTTTTTGGCGAAGACCTTGCCTGTGCGGGTGGGCGATTTTATCGGGGATACGCCGTGGTATTGCCATGATGAACAGTGTCTGCGGGTTTCGATGGAAGCGGAACTGAAAAAGTTGGGGCAGCCTGTGGGCGGACCTTTCAGATGCCCCGGGTGTGGCGGCGCGCTGCACGAGGTCTCCTTGGGGGAGACCATTCTCACGGCGGGCGGGGCGCGGATGATGAAGCGCGTGTATCGGTCGGACGACGGGCTGGTGTATTCGGTGAACGTGGTGATGACCGGCCGCACGCACGCGGCGATCCACCGCCCCGAGCTGTGTCTGCCGACGCAGGGGTTCTCGATGGAGCGGGCCGTGCTCATGAGGCTGGCGCCGAAGGGGCTGGCGCCGATTGAGGTGCGGCAGATCACGCTCCGCAAGGACCAGAGCCAGGCGTTCAGTCTGGTGTATTGGTTTTCGAGCCGCAGGTTCCAGACGGCGATCCACGCGCGGCGCGTGCTGTCGAATAGCTGGGACCGGTCGGTGCATAACCGGATCTCCCGCTGGTTTATGGTCGCGGTGCAGGTGTCAAGCCCGCTGGAAACACCCGAGGCGGTTGAGCGTTTCGAGAATTTCCTGGCGGAATGGTATCCGCAGGTTTTCCTGGCGGAGAAAGCGCGGACGGAATGATCGACATGGGCGGGCATGACGCAAAACGGTTTGCCGGAACCTGGTGGGCGCTTTTTGGCGCGGCGCTGGCGTTGTTCACCTTGACGATGCAGCGGCACGAGGGCTGGCAGGACAGCGGGTGGTTCCAGTTGCGGGCGGTGATCGAGCCGTATGTGAGTGCGGATTTCACGGTCGATTTGGGATTGGCGCTGGCGCATCCGGCCTATATCGCGCTGATCCGTCTTCTTGCGAGGGTCTGCCCGTGGAATCCGGTGTGGGGCGTCAACTGGGTGAGCGCGTTGGGCATGGCGGTGGCGGCGGCCAACGTGGGGTATTTGACTTACCGGCTCACGGGGAGGCGCAGCCGGTATCCGGCGGTGCTGGCCGGCGTGGTGCTGGCGTTTTCGCATGTGGTCTGGTGGCTGTCGACGACGGCCGAGGTTTACACCTGTGTGGCGGCGATGCTGACGACGGAGCTGATTTGCCTGCTGGCGCTCATCGAGCGCCCGTCGGTGATGAGGGCGGGGGCCTTGACGCTTCTGGCCGGACTGCATTGGAGTTTTCACAACTACGCGCTGTTGGCGCTTCCCGTCTACGGGTGGGTGATTCTGTGGCTGGTGGCGCGACGGAGGTTGAGGGGCTGGGCGGTGGCTGTGGCGGTCGCCTGTTTTTGTGCGGGTGCGCTTCCGTATCTGCTGCTGATTGCCGAAAGGGCAGAAACGACAGGTTGGGGAGAGGCTGTCTGCAGCGCGTTGTTCGGTTCGTATCAGCAGGAGGTGCTGAGCGTCTCGCCGCGCTGGCTCTCGATGATCAAGATTAACGCGGCGTTGTTCTCGCTCAACTTCCTGAATCCGGCATGGCTGTTTTTCTTTATGGGGGTGTGGCGGTGCGCCGTGACGGAGCGCGATGCGTGGCGTGGGTGTCTGCTGGCGGTCCTGGCGCTTCACGGCGTCTTTTTCGCGCGATATTTTGTGGCGGACCAGGCTTTGTTCGCGTTGCCGACGCTCACGCTGATGGCGGTCATGGCGGGGATCGGCGCCGACGGGATCTTTCGAGCACGGCCGCTATCGGGCAGACGGGGTCTGCTTTTGTTGGCGATTACCGGAGTGATACCGGTCTGTGCGTATCTCGGCGTGAACCGCGTGTTGCATCAGTCGCGTTTCACGATCTCTAACCGGCGTGCGCTGCCGTTCCGCGATGAGATCCGGTATTGGGTATTGCCCTGGAAGCATAACGAGGATTCTGCGCATCGGTTCGTGCAGGCCGTCCTCGAGCAAACCGAGCCGGATGCGGTGGTGGTGGCTGACAGCACATCGGTGATCGTGTTACAATTGCAGAACTTGGTGAGGCCGGGGTCAGCCGGGCAGCGCACGTTTCTGGAGAACCGTGACCGGATTTCGGTTCGCCCTGACGCGCCTTTGCTGAAGGAGTATTATCGGACGAACCGGCAGCGCGCCTGGTACACGGTTTCACCGATACCCGGGTATTTGGCTGATTGTTTTGCCGACGGGACGTTTGCGTTCGAGCGCAGCGGGGTACTTTACCGGATCAGACCGAAGGTGGACGGGGCGCAGGGCGGGCAGGGAGTCTTATGACGGTCAACTGGGTCACAGAGTTTGTCGATTATTCCGGGGGCGTCCTGACGCGACTGGCCACGGATGGCGTGAAGTATACGGCGGCGTTTTTTGGGGCGCTGGCCGTTTCGTTGGTGTTGACGCCGCTGCTCCGCGAGGCGGCCCGCAAGATCGGCATGGTCGATCAGCCGGACGAGCGGCGGATCCACACGGTGCCGGTTCCCCGGGGGGGCGGGCTGGCGGTGTTCGTGGCTTTCCAGCTGGTGCTGGGCGTTCTGGTGCTCGCGCTGCACGGGCCGCTCAACCAGCAGTTCTCGTATTTCTGGCAGGGGCGCTTTCTGTTGGCCTCCTCGCTGCTGGTGGTTATCGGCTTGATCGACGACAAGCGCGGCATGAAGCCGATCATCAAGTTGACGGGGCAGATCGCGGTCGCGACCATCCTTTATTTCTCCGGCGTGCACGTGGGCGGCATCGTGGTCGCGTTTCCGCCGTGGCTGGATTATGCCGCGACGGTGTTCTGGATTGTCGGCGCGATCAACGCCTTTAACCTGATTGACGGGATGGACGGTTTGGCGGCGGGGCTTGCCCTGATCGCCTCCGTGGGGCTGGCCGGCGCGCTGCTGTTCACGGGGAACTCGGCGGCTACGCTGCCTTATCTGGTGCTCGCGGGTGCTTGTTTGGGCTTCCTGCGGTACAACTTCCACCCGGCATCGGTTTTCCTGGGTGACACGGGCAGCATGTTTCTCGGGCTTTGCGTGGCGACCTTGCCGCTCATGACCGGCTCGCGCAAAGAGTTGGTGACCGCGCTCGGTGTGCCGTTGTTGGCGATGGGTATCCCGGTTTTCGACACGATGCTGGCGATCTGGCGCCGGTCGGTGCGGGCCTTGTTGCCTCAGAGCGTGACGGCCATGGGCAGCCGCATGCGTTTGATGCAGCCGGACAAGGACCATGTTCATCACCGCATCCTGAGGGACACGCTGAACCAGCGCACGGCGGCGATCATCCTGTATTCGATCAGCGCGGCGCTGGTGCTGGTCGGGCTGGGGGGCACGCTGCTCCGGGGACGTGCGCCGGGGCTCTTTCTGATCGCGTTCATCCTGGCTGTTTACGTGGTGGTGCGGCATCTGGCACGGGTGGAGCTGTGGGATACCGGGAGACTGCTTTCGGGGAGGCGTCAGACAATCCGTCAAGGGCTGCTGATTCCGCTCTACATCGTGGCGGATGTGGTTATCCTCTGTTCGGTCTGGATGCTCGCGCGTTGGCTGGCGGGCATGCCGATTGGCCGCGCGGCGCTGCTCTCGAACCTGCCCATGTTCATTGTGCCCGTGTTTGTGATTCTGGTGGTGTCCAAGACCTATATGCAGGTCTGGTCGCGGGCGCAGGTGCGCGATTTCGCGTTGCTGGGGGTGGGGATCATCGCGGGCACCTTGACGGGGTTGGGATTGGTTTGGCTGTTTGACGAGAGCGAGCCACACCTGATCCGCTTTGCCGTCCTTTTCGGCGCGCTGTCGGTTTTTCCGATCGCAGGCATCCGCTTGTGGCGCGAGTGTGTCCGGGGCGTCATGCAGCACTTGGAGCGGCGCATCCTGCTCGAGAAGCCGGAGACGATGCGCGTCCTGGCCTATGGCGGCGGTCTGCGTTTCCGCAGTTATCTGCGCGAATTGACCGAACGCTCGGGGTCGAACGACCGCGTGATCATAGGTGTCGTGGATGACGACCTGAATCTCAAAGGGCGGAGCATCGCCGGCTATACGGTTTTCGGAGGGTTTGAGGATATCGGCGAATGGGTGGTTGTCCATCACATCAACGGGCTGGTCATAACCTGCCTGCTGCCGCCGGAGAAGCAGGCGCGGGTGGTCCAGACGATGAGAGAGCTGGGGGTCAAGGTCTGGGTTTGGGCGTGCGAGGAAGTGCTCCTTGCGGACCCGCAACTGCCTCCTGCTGAAGAGGACGAGGCGTGAGGAATGCCGCGGAGAGCTGCGGTTTTAAGGTGGAGCGGCCGGGCGCCTGACGGAGGGATGTTTAGCGATGTTGTTCGGGTTGATGAAATTTGTGACATGGTTGTTGAGCCCGCTGATGATCGGGTTGTCCGGGATGGCGGCCGGTGCCTGGTGGGGGTTCCGGGGCCGGACGCGGATGGGGGCGACGGTGTTTGGGCTGTCGCTGGCTTGGCTGTGGGTCTTGTCCTCGCCGTGGTTTCTTCTGATATTCGAAGGCGCGCTCGAGCGGCAGTATCCGCCGGTGTCGGTCAAAACCCTGCCGGTAGCGGATGTGATCGTGGTGCTGGGCGGAGGCATCGGATCTCCGACCCGGCAGACGGTGTACCCTGAACTTTATCCGGGGGCGGACCGCGGCTGGCATGCGGCGCGCTGCTACCTGGCGGGCAAGGCGCCGGTGATCCTTTTCTCGGGCGCGTCCGAGGGGCCTGGCATGAAGCAGTTTCTGGTTGATCTCGGCGTGCCTCCGGCGAAAATCATTTTGGAGTCGGAGAGCAAGAATACCTACGAGAACAGCCTGTTCACCCGCGAGCAGCTCAAGGCCAGGAAGGCCAAGCGGGTGATTCTCGTGACTTCGGCGTGGCACATGCGGCGCTCCGTGATGACCTTCAGGAAGATGGGCGTGGAGGTCATTCCCGCAGGGACGGACTACGAGGCGCTGTCACTGAGCGATGAGGTGACGTCCCGAACCCTGCCGTACTACCTGCCGAATGCCGACGTTCTGGGGAAAAACTCGGATATGCTCAAAGAGCACTTGGGGTACTGGGCCTATTGGCTGTATTTCCGCGTGGACGAAATGCGAACCCGTGCGCCGCACAAGTGATGCGATCCGGAGCGACACAGAAAAACTTCAATGAAGACCGGGGCCTGTCGTGTGTACTGGGGCAATGTTAAAAATCCGATTATTGACGTCCGCGCTTCTGGCCGCAAGCTGCGTATCGGTTGAGGCGGACGGGCTGGCGCGCGCGCCGGAGCCGGACGCTGGCCGTTTTCCGGCTCTGCTTTTCACGTCGGAAGCGGCGCAGAAGATTCAGCGCTTTGACGGCAGCGGCCGTGTGGCTTGGGAGTATCCGGCGGAGACGGCGCGGGACGTGTGGCAGCTGCCCAACGGGAACGTGTTGTTTCCGTACAGCGTCAGCAACGGCGTCAACAACGCCGAGACCGGGGTCAAGGAAGTGACGCCGGAGAAGAAAGTCGTCTGGCAGTTCAAGACGCACGGGCAGGTCTACTCGTGCCAGCGTCTGCCGGACGGCAACACGCTGGTGGGGGCGACGCAGCAGGGCCGGCTGTTGATCGTCAGCCCCGCAGGTCAGGTGGTCAAGTCGTTTGCGATCAAGAACGCGGCGGCGGGGCACGGTAGCATGCGCAATGTCCGCGCCTTGGCGGACGGCCACTTTCTCGTGGCCGAGGAGAGCGCGCGAGCGGCCCGGGAGTACGACGCGGACGGCAACCTGCTGCGGGAGTTCAAGACGCCCTTCCCGACCTACTCCGCCATCCGGCTGCCGTCGGGCCACACGATGACCTGCGGCAAGACGGGAATTGTCGAGTTCGATGCCGCGGGACTGCCGGTCTGGGAGCTCAAGAACACGGACGTGCCCGAGCTGGGCATCCGCTGGTTCGCCGGACTGCAGGTGTTGCCCAACGGCAACCTGTTCATCTGCAATGCGGGCGGGAAGGTGGCGTTCGCGGAGATCTCGAAGGCGAAGAAGATTGTGTGGCAGTGTGACATGACGCGGGTCAAGAGTTCGATGGGGCACGGCATTCAGCTTCTGGATGTGCCGGGGGAGCCGCTGAAGTGAGTGGCGCGCGGCCGCCAGAGCGTTTTCACAGTTAGCGTATCCCGCGATGAAGGGCTGGCGCGAGTCCGAATCATTTAACCACCAAGGCGCCAAGAACACGGAGCTCACCCGAATAAATACGGGCGTTCTTGGTGCAATTCGTGTTTTGGCGGCGAGATGTTTTCTGGACGCAAGCCCGGCTGCAGAATTTACAAAACCGCTCTGGGCAGACGGGTGCCTCTCGGACAAGGCCAAAGTGGTGAAGCTCGCGCTGTTTTCGACCGGGTGGGTGATCCTCTATGTGTGAGGCAAGTCCTTGATCAGGCTGTTGCCGCCGCGTCGCCCAGGCCCCAGTTCTCGATCACGTAGTCCAGGTCCTTGTCGCCGCGGCCGCTGAGGTTCACGAGGATCGTGCCGCGCTTCATCTCGCGGGCTTTGGTCAGCGCGAAGGCGACCGCGTGCGCGCTCTCGATCGCCGGGATGATGCCCTCGCTGCGGCAGAGCTTGAAGAAGGCTTCGCGGCATTGGTCATCCGAACAGGTCACGTACTCGACACGGCCGATGTCCTTGAGATGGCAGTGTTCGGGCCCGACGCCCGGGTAGTCGAGCCCGCTGGCGCAGGAGTAGACCGGCGCCGGCGAACCGTCCTCGTTCTGCAGCAGGTAACACTTGAAGCCGTGGATGATGCCTTCGCGGCCATAGGTCATCGTGGCGGCGTGGTCGCCGAGTTTCCCGCCCTTGCCCAGCGGTTCCACGCCGTAGATCGCGCAGGGGTCATTGAGGAAGCCCGAAAAGAGGCCCATGGCGTTTGAGCCGCCGCCGACGCAGGCGCACACCGCGTCCGGAAGGTTGCCGGTCATTTCCATGAACTGCTCGCGGGCCTCGATGCCCACGACTTTTTGGAAGTCGCGCACCATCATCGGGAAAGGGTGCGGCCCGACCACCGAACCGATGCAGTAGATCGAGTTCTCGTAATCGGCCAGATAGGCCTCGAAGGCCGAGTCGACGGCCTCCTTGAGCGTCTTGAGGCCGTGGGAGACCGGCACCACTTTCGCGCCGAGGAGCTTCATGCGGCTGACGTTGGGCGCCTGTTTGGCGATGTCGACCTCGCCCATGTGGATTTCGCACTGCAGGCCGAAATAGGCGGCGGCCGTGGCCAGCGCCACGCCGTGCTGGCCCGCGCCGGTCTCGGCGATCAGGCGCTTCTTGCCCATGAACTTCGCCAGCAGCCCCTCGCCCATGCAGTGGTTGATCTTGTGTGCGCCGGTGTGGTTGAGGTCTTCACGCTTGAGGTAGATGTGCGCGCCCCCGTTCGTGAGGGAGAGGGTGCGGGCGTGATAGACCGGCGTGGGGCGCCCTTGGAAGTGCTTGCGGATCGAGCGCAGCTCGGCGATGAAAGCGGCGTCGTTCTCGATGCGGTGGTAGGCCTCGATGATCTCGGCGAACGGCTTCTCCAGTTGAGGCGGCAGGAACTTGCCGCCGTATTTCCCGAAAAAGCCGTTCTCGTCAGGACCATCAAACCGGTTGTTCTGTTCTGTCATAAGCGACCTCGCATGCGATGAAGATGAATTTTCTGACGCCCGCGCTTCTACAAGCAGAAACGAACTATAAACAAAAGCATCTGAAGCGGCAAGCGCGAAGGAGGGAGAGATTACAGCCCGCGGGTTCGGGCCATGCGGGCGGCGAGGTCGACCGCGCTGAAAAGACTGGTGGGGGAGGCCCGGCCCTGCCAGGCGAGATCAAAGGCGGTGCCGTGGTCTGGCGAGGTGCGGATGAGCGGCAGGCCGAGGGTGACGTTGACGCCGGTGTCGAACGCGACCATCTTGAAGGGGATCAGCCCCTGGTCGTGATACATGGCGACGTAGGCGTCGAACGGGGCCGTCGCCGGGCGGGCGGACAGCCAGGTGAAGGCGGTGTCGGGGACGAGCGGGCCGGAGGCGCGGATGCCTTCGGCCTTTGCTTTTTCTATGGCCGGACGGATGCAGGTCAGCTCCTCGTGGCCGAAGAGGCCGTTTTCGCCGGCATGGGGGTTCAGCGCGAGCACGCCGAGCCGCGGGGCGGGGAACCCCAGTCCCAGGCAAGCCGCATGGGTGAGCCGGATGGTGCGCAGGAGCGTCTCGACGGAGAGCAGGCGGGGCACCTTGGCCAGCGGTTCGTGGATGGTCGCCAGGCTCACGATGAGGCCGGGCGAGTAGAAGGCCATGCAGGGGTCGGGCGTCCCGGTGAGGTGGGCGAGGATTTCCGTATGGCCGGGAAACCCGATGCCCGCGCGGTGCAGCGCCTCCTTGTGGATCGGGGCGGTGACGAGCGCGTCGGCGAGGCCTGCCCGGATGTCGCGTACGGCATCGCAGATCCAGGCGTAGGCGCGGGCCCCGCAGGCGGCCTGAACGCTGCCGGGCGTCAGGGTGGCGGCCTCGGCGAAGGGACAATCGAAAAGGATGTGGCGGTCGCGCGGCAACGGCGCGCCTGTCACGCCGCCGTACGGCAAGACGGCGAGAGACTCGGGGAGGGCCAGTCCCGTCGCGTCCGCGACGCGACGGAGCAGCGCCAGGTTGCCGTAAACGAGCAATTGGCCGACCGCTTCGAGATCGGGGGAGACGAGCGCGTGGAGCACCAGTTCCGGGCCGACCCCGGCGCAGTCGCCGAGGGTCACGGCCAATCGCGGGCGGGCAGGGGGCATAGCGCCTCCGAGGGGGCCGCAGAGGGTGCTGCGCCCGTGTGGGGTTAGCCGACGTGCTTGACGCTGTTGAGCGTGCCGTGAGCGTTCTGGATCCAGTCGGCGCATTCGGGGTCGGCGCACCAGGTGCCGTCGATCACGAACTTATACTGATGGGCGCCGGGGCCGAGGGTGAGCGTGGCGGTAAAGTTGCCGTCGCCGTTCTTGTCGGTCATTTCCTTGTCGGTCGGGTCCCAGTTGTTGAAACTGCCGGCGATGAAGACCTTGCTGCCGACCTCCGCGCGGACGCTGAACGGCACACGCTGGGTCTTGGGGGCCGCTTTTTGGGCGACGGGCTTGGCGGCGGGCTTGGCGGCGGTTTTGGCGGCCGGCTTGGTGAAGAGTTTGGCGACGGGGGCCTTAAGCGCAGGCTTGGCGGCTTCCACTTTCTTGACCTGTTCTTTGGCTTTGGCTTTGATTTTCATCTGTACAATCCTTGTTTGTTCTTGAAAACACTTCATTATCAGGATGCGGCATGTTTGCGTCAAGCATATACCGTGCGTACCGGACGCCGGATCGGGTACTGGAGTATGCAGGCCGGCTGTGGAAGGTTTTGGAGGACGCACCCGGATAAAAAAGCCGTTTTAACAGGGGATTAATGGGGCAAAAAATATTTTTGCACCCCCCATTGACAAACGGGGGTGCTTAGTCTACTATACACATTGTTCAAGCGACCTCCCCCAGGTTCTTGGACCGTGTGACCTACCGCGACGCCTCCCCCGCGATCGCGGATACAGGTTCCCCCCTGTACGGTTACATGAAATTATATATGTCCTCCCTGGCGGCGGGTAGAAGCGAAAGCTTTTATCCGCCGTTCTTATTTTACCGCCAGCGCTTGTGCGCCCAGAGATACTGTTCGGGGTAGCGGCGGATGACGGCTTCGAGGCGCCGGTTGATTTCGGACGTGAGGTCGGCGATGTCCCGATCCTTGTTCCCTGTCGGCGTAAAGCGGATCGGTTCTGCCGTGACCATGCGGTACTGGAAGAGCCCGTCACGCACGAAAGCGCCGGCGAGGATGGGCGCTCCCGTCTTGAGGTGCAGGCGGGCGGGTGAGGTGTGGGTGGAGGCGGGGCGCCCCATGAAGTCCACGCGGATGCCGTGTTTGGGTCCGGCATGCTGGTCCACGAGAAGCGTCATTGCCGCGCCTTTCTCTTTCCATTCGCGCATCACGCCGGGCGCGAAGCCCATCTTCTTGGGGACGATGGTGATTTCGCCGCGGAAGTGGTGCGTTTTGAGGAAGCGCTGGACGAACGGGTTGTTCATCGTGCGGGCCACGGCGATCATGGGGCGGGTGAAGGAGATGATGGAGACGGCCGACTCCCACGCGCCGAGATGCCCGGTCAGGATCATGATGGGGACCCCGGGAGACTCCATCAGAAGCTTCCAGGCCGTTTCGGGGCCGTCGAAAGTGATGTGTTCGCGCCAGTTGGACGGCCCGATGACGCCGCTGGTCTTGAGGCCTTCGCAGAGGTGTCCCGCGAAGTGTCCGAACGCCTGCCGCGCAATGCGGTCGGCCTCGGCGGGGTCATCTGTGATGCGGGCCTGAAGGATGTTGTCGATGGCGATGCGCCGGCGCTTGCGGAAGAGCGGGTAGAGGCGGGAGGTGCAGGCGGCGCCAAAGGCATAGGCCTTGTTCGCGGGGATGAGCGCGTAGAGCAGGCCGAGCAGCCGGATCGCGAGGTACTCGTTGTAGGCGATGAAGGTTCGTAGAGGGTTCATGCGGTGAAAGCTATTTTGAGAGTTCTGCGGACAGTTGCGAGGCGAGCGGTTTGAGTTGCAGGGCGATCGGCCGGGGCAGCGCGTCCTCTTTTTCCAAGAGGTCGGAGACGAGCGCGGCGGCCTCTTCAAACTTCTTCTGTTTGATGCGGAGGCGGATGAGGGTGAGGCGGACGTCGAGATCTTCCGGCTTGCCCGCGACCACGGTGTCCAGCGCGCGCGAGGCCTCGTCGACCCGGCCTGTGGAGAGCAGGAGCCGGGCAAGGGTGTGCCAGGTGGAAAGGCGCGAAGGGTCCAGCTCGAGCGAGCGGCGCAGGAATTTTTCGGCGGAGACCGGATCGCTCTTTTCGAGCAGCACCGCGCCCAGGCCGGCGTAGGCGGGGGCGATGCGTTCGCTCTCCAGGCTGCGTTTGAAGAGATCCTCGGCCTTGTCGAGTTCGCCGCGGCTGAGCCGCACGGTGCCGAGCAGGTAGTTGGCAAAGGCGTGCTCGGGGTTTTGGCGCAGGACGGCCTTGGCATCCTGTTCGCAGAAGGCCGGCACGCCGAGCGCGTCGTCGAGGCGGAGGACTTCCTCCCGGATGGCCGTGAGGTTCTTGTTCAGCTTGAGCGCCCGCAGGAAGGCGGCGCGCGCCGTGGGGTAATCCTTGGGGCCGTTGTGTTTGAGGATGTAGCCGCGCACCATGTACATGAGATAGTGCTCTTTTTTGGAGGAGGCGCTGCGCAACGCGGGGAAGACGCGGTTCTCGAGTTCGGGATACTCGTTCAGCCGCAGCAGGATGTCGGCCAGCAGGCCCCACAGCTGAATGTCGGACGGGGTGACGGGGATGGCGGCGTTGAGCATGGCGCGCGCCTCGGGCAGCTTTCCGTTGAGGATCAGCATGGCGGCGTCATGCCAGATGAGTTCGGCCGGTTTCACGCCGTTTTCTTTGGCGAGGTCGAGCCAGAGACCGGCATCGGGCAGGTTGTGCCGCTCAATGGCGATGCGCGCCTTGTTGATGAGCGCGAAACGGTCTTTGTCGTCCAGGTCGAGCAGCAGGTTGAGCTGGCGTTCGGCATCGTCAAACTCGTTCGCGTCGATATGCCGGGCAATGGTCTGATAGAGCTCGCGCTTCTTGTCGCGCAGGCCGGTGAGGGGGTCGGAGCGGAGCGTCTGCGAGGCGATGGCCAGATGCCGGAAGGAGGCGGACTTCGTCCAGAACGTCTTGCGCACGTATTCCAGGCTGTCGGGGTTGATGAGGGTTCCGCTCGCGGCTTGCAGACCGGCGGGGGTGAGCATGAACGTGTTGACCTTGAGCGGGACGTTGCGCAGGCGGGCTTCGAGTTCCGGGAGCGTTTCCGCCTGGATGTTCAGGTGGGCCGCCAGATGATAGCGGTTCAGCAGGATGCAGAGGTTGTCGGGTACGAGCGTTTCGGTTTGTTTGAAGAGGTCGGCCGCTTCACGGGCGTGGCCTTGCGACGCGAGGAGGAACCCTAACTCGTTGGCCATGAATGCGAGCTGGCGGCGCAGCTGGGCGCGCATGTTGGCGAACAGGCGGATGTTGTCGGGCGTCTCGGGGTAAAGGTGCGGGCGCAGGGTCTCCACAAAGGCCAGGTGGCGGGTGAGCAGCGCAACGCCGTCCACGGGGGCGCCCTGCGGCAGGCCGCTCAGAAAGAGTCCTGTGGGCAGGGCCGTGAAGCCGTTGGCGCGCCACAGCTCCGGCGCGTTGAAGAGCACGACCCGCTCGTACGCGTTGGTTTCGTGCTGCAGCCACTCGCGCAGGAACGAGGCGGGCGACAGGTCGGCGGCGTTCAGCAGACGGTAACGGTAAGGGGCGAAGGACGGGTCTTGCTGGATACAGGTGATGAGTTGGGCGGCGTCGTAGCTGTCGGACGTGTCGTCCGTGGAGATGAAGCGCAGGTGGCGTCCGTCCTGAAGGGCGCGGATCATGAGGTGGTGCTGCAGCAGGCGGCTGTTGACGACCCAGTCGCGCGGCCCCAGTTCCCGGTAAATCTCCTCGGTGACCGCGTCGGCGAAGGTGCCGTCGCGCGGGTCGACATCGGTGAAGCTGCGGACCGGGACGACGCACGCGAGCAGCAGCAGCGGCCAGCAGAGCAGCGAGCCGATCCGGCAGACGAAGGGGTTGTCACGGTATTCGTAGTAGTCGAGGTCCTCGTCGACCCTCTCCTTGAACATCTCTTTCATGAGATACCAGACGGCGATCATCAGCCCCGTCAGCAGGGCGATGATCACGTAGCTGAAGACGGGGATGTTGGAGGTGAGCCGCGCGACGCCCCACGGCGAGACGCGCAGGTTGAGGAGACTGGGCACGAGGCACGCCGTCAGCGCGAGCTGCGAGAGGAAGAACACGGCGGTGCGCACGCGGAACGAGAAGGAGAAGACGAAGAGGGCGATGGCGCTCGGGAAGAGGACCTGAACGAAGACGTAACTCCAGCCGAAGCTGGGGATCCAGCTGGTCACTTCGCTGATGACGGTGGCTTGAAAAACGCGCAGGATTGGGCGCGGCGCGGGGACCGGGATCGCGGTGCACAGGGCCGCGGCCTTCCACAGGAGGGTGCCCGCGACCAGCGCGCCCGCCAAGCCCACCAGCAGCGAGAACAGGACCTTGTAGGTGGTGGCCTGCTGGTTCAGGAGCATCGACCGCAACAGCAGAAGGCTGCCGATCGGCAGAAGCAGCAGGAAGAGGGCGGATTCGACACTGCACGCCGCCAAAAGAAAGACGCCGAGATAGAGCGAGAACAGGTGTTCGCGCTGATCGTAGGAGATGAGCAGGTTGAGGATGAAGAAAAAGAGCATGAGGTCAAAGGTGAACGGATAGAGCCGCGTGGCCACCAGCCAGAACGGGGCGCAGAACGCCAGCGTCACCGCCGCGCCCAAGCCGCCCAGCACCGCCGCGTGGGAAACGCGCCGGTTATGGGCCAGGACGGGGAAGGGGATCGAGACTGAGCCGTCGGCGTTGAGCGCGAAACTCGTTTCGTCCTTGTCGCGCGTATCATCGGTGATTTCGCGCGTGCGCGGCGGCAGCGCGGCCATGGCGCCGCCCGAGTCCTCACAGGCGAGAACAAAAACCATGCGCGCGGTGAACAGGTAGAAACCCGCCACGGCCAGCGCTCCGCATGCCGCGCAGAAGAGGTTCAGCCGCAGCGGCAAGGTGGCATACGGGAGCGCGGCCACCGCGCGCGTGGCCAGCGTGAAGAGCGGGTGCGAGAGGTCGTCTGGCCGGCAGAGGTCCGCCGCCGAGGCGGTCAGGAGGGCCGAGAGCCCCGGATACACGTGCGTGAATACCGTCAGGTAGTAGACGGTGAAAGGCACGATGGCCGTGAACGGAATAAAGAACCGGATCACGTGCCACGGAGTCGGGAATAAGTGTTTTTTGAAGTAGCCCATACGTGCTCCGGGTTGTCTGCGCTGCCGGCTTGCGGGAGTCCGGCCCGCTCTCTCAATCGGCGGTTGCGCGGCGGCGCCAGGCGCGGTCGCCATAGACGCCCGCCTGTGAAAAATCAAAGGGTTTGAAGCCGATCTTGGCTGCCGGTGAGCCGCGCTTCAGGCGGAAGTCGCGCCGGGCCGGGTTCTTGAAAAGGGGGTCGGCGGCGAGGCCTTCGGTGTCGCGTCCGGAAGCCTGCCAAGCTTCAAAGGTCATGCCGCTGAAGTCGAGCGCCTCGCCGGTTTTCCACCAGAGGTTCTTCTTCCAGTCGATGTTGATTTTGACGGTGGCGGGCTTGAGCGTCGGCCCCTTGTCCCAGTAGATGATGTTGCTCTCCATCGTGAACGAGCGGTGCGGCTCCACGCGCGTGGCCGCGACCTGATACTGCTGGCTGAAGCAGAAGATGTTGTTGCGGATCACGTTGTCGCGGCCGTAGTGCTGGTGAAAAGAGCCGTCCTTGGTATCGTAGACGAGGTTGTTCTCCATGAGGATGCCCTCTGAGCCTTCGTCGGTATAGAGGCCCCAGCCCCCGTACGTGTAGGAGTCCACGTCGAAGATCACATTGTCGCACACGCGCGTGCCGAAGGACGTGCCGAGGGTGTAGACGCCGCCCATGTCGCCCAGCGCCTTCTGGCCGATCTTGTGGATGCGATTGAAGGCGACCGTGTTGCGTTGCGCCACGCTGCCCTTGTAACCCCAGACCCAGCCCACGGAAACGCCGGTGTAGTAGTGGTCGCTGATCTCGTTGTGGGTAATCCGGTTGTCGGCGCTGTGGCCGATCCAGACCGCGGTGGCGCTGGCGTGGAAGCGCCCGCCGCCCTTGATGATGCAGTTGTCCACGACATTGAAGCCGGTGCTGAGGGCGTTGTTGGCGGTGACGACCGCGTTGCTGCCGGCGCTGGCGCCTTTGCCGCCCGGATCGCCGATGCGGATGCCGCCGCCGCCGAGGTCGGTGAGGGCGCAGTGTTCGATGCGGTTGCTGACGCAGCCCGCGCGGAACCAGATGCCGTATTCGCCGGTGTGGGCGACCTCGCAGTCGCGGAAGGTGATGGCGTGCGCGCCGTCGGCCATGATCGCGGCTTCGGTGCGGGCGGCGGCCTGCATGGGCTCGAACTGCGTGGGGCCGGGGAGAGTGGCGTCGCCCAGGACGGCAGGGTCGATGAAGGTCTTGCTCACCTGGTCGGCGCGGCGCGGCGAATCGGTGTAGAGGAACGCGAGGTTTTCAAAGGCGATGTGCCGGACGAAACGGCCGTTCTCGGGGCTGCCCTTGAAAACGATGAGCGTCTGGAGGCCGGGGGCCGGCGCGAACACCTCTGCGCGGCTCGGTTTTTCGCCTTTGAGCGGGCGGTAGAGGAGCTTGCCGCGGCAACCGTCGTAAAACCACTCGCCGGGCGCGTCGAAGGCGCCGCGCACGTTTTCGACATAATAGAGGGAGTTCGTGCGCCAGGGGTTCCAGACCTTCCACTTCGCGCCTTGCGCGAGCAGCGTGCCGGTGCCTTCGTCGAAACCGAGGAGCATGCGGCGCGTGGTGTCCCAGTTGTGGTGGACCACGACCTGCGCGTAACGGAGTTCAGCCTGGGGCGTGCCAGCGAGCGGGGCGAGATCGCCGGGGCGCGCCGTGAGGCGCGCCTGGGCATATTCGGCGCGCTGGGCCTGGTTGGTGAGGACGGTCTGCTTCAGCGCCAGCGGAGTGAAAAAGCCGGTGTCGGGGTGGCGCGCGCGCACGGCGCGGCGTCCGTTGACGAAGAGGCTCTCGAAGTAGGCGGGGGTGCCGTCGCCTGTTTTCGGAAGGTCGGCGGACCAGACGCCGTCGGGCAATTCCTGCCAGCCGCGGACGGGAATGCCGCCGCAGAGGCGCGTGTCCGCGCCCTCCCCCAGATAGCGGACGGGCGCCGCGGCCGTGCCGGAGTCGCCGGGCTCGAAGACCAGCGGGGCGGTCAGCGGGTAGACGCCTTTCTTCACCCGCACGGTCCACGCCTCCGCGTCGCCGGCTTGCCTGGCGGCGCGGATGGCGTCGCGGGCCCGGGCGAGCGTGGCGAACGGCTGGCGGCGCGTGCCGGGGTTGGCGTCGTCGCCCGCGGGCGAGACGTGGCACTCACCGGCGCGCACCGCGGACGCGGCGAAAAGGGTCAAGAGGACGGCGGCTGTTTTCATGTGGGCCCTAGCGGAAATTGGCGAGGTCGCACTTGTCCATGTCGTCGAACTCCTGGTTCTCGCCGCCCATGGCCCAGACGAACGCGTAGTTGCCGGTGCCGGCGCCGCAGTGGACCGACCACGCGGGGGAGAGCACGGCCTGCTTCTCGCGCAGGGCGACGTGGCGCGTCTCATCGGGCTCGCCGAGGAAGTGCATGACCGTGCCGTTGGGCGGCAATGCGAAATAGCAATAGACCTCGGTGCGGCGGTTGTGGGTGTGGGGCGGGAAGGAGTTCCAGACGCAGCCCTCGTGCAGTTCGGTGAAGCCCATCACGAGCTGGCAGCTCTTGACGAAACCGGGCCGGATGTACTGGTAAATGGTGCGGCGGTTGGCCTCGGCGGTCGTGCCGAGCTCCAGCCGGTTGGCGTCTTTGAGGCCGGCTTTGGTTGTGGGATAGTCGGCGTGCGCGGGGTAGGAGACCAGATAGAACTGGGCCGGCTGTTCGGGGCTCGCGCTTGAGAAAAGGATGCCGCGGCTGCCGCGGCGGATGTAAAGGCACTCGCGCGGGGCCATCTCGTAAGTGGTGCCGTCGACCACGATGGCGCCGGGACCGCCGAGGTTGATGATGCCGGCCTCGCGGCGTTCGCAGAAGTAGGTGCAGGCCATCTCGCGCCCGCCCTTGAGCTCGAGGGGCTCGGAGAGCGGCACGATGCCGCCGATCACGGCGCGGTCCACGTTCGTGTAGATGAGCTCGAGTTTGCCGGGCTGAAACAGCTCCTCGACCACGAAGTTTTTCCGCAGTTCGTCGGTGGTCATCCGGCGGTAAGAGAGCCGGTCGGAGGCCTCAATCGTACGCATACATACTCCTTAAGTATCAGTCAGACGCTGAACATGATGGTCTGCAGTATACCAGAGGCGGGGACCTCAAACCAAGGCCGGAATTGGGCGATAGAAGTATAAATCCGCGCGAAAAATGCGCGAAGTCTCCCGGCCGTGAAGTCTTAAGTTTATTGAAGACAACAGAGGGCGGGGTGCGGTAAACTAAGGATCGTTATGACAGACAATAAAGAGAAAATCGCGATTCAATACCTGTTTGAATCCGAACCTGACCACGCGTGGACCGCGCCGGAAATCAGCCGGACACTGGGCCTCCGCGGCAAGCAGATCACGAGCCTGCACGAGCTGTTGCAGCAGATGGTGCACGACGGCGAGATCGTCCAGATCCGCAAGGGCGGCGCTTACACGCTCGGCAAGCAGGCCGACCTGGTGACCGGCCCCCTGCGCATGGTGCGCAACGGCGCGGGCCACGTGATCGAGCGCGAGACGGGCAAGGCCATCTGGATCGAGTCGGAAGATCTGGGAACCGCGCTGCAGGGCGATATCGTGACGCTCCGTCTCTACCGCAGCGCCGGCGAATCCAAAGGCAAGGTCATCAAGATCGTCGAGCGTTCGCCGCGCGACATCGTGGGCACGCTCATGACCACGGGCAAGTTCCTGTATGTCGTGCCGCTGAACCCGGTCTACCGCAAAGATTTCTACGTGCCCGCCGCCAACAACGCCAAGCCCGGCGACCGGGTGGTGGTGCGTTTCACGGGGTGGGAGAACCGTTACGTCGCGCCCGAGGGCGAGATCGTGGACGTGATCGGACCGTCCGACCAGCCCTCGCTCGACACGCTGGTGGTGATGAAGCAGTTCGACCTTCCCGAGGCCTTCCCGGCGGAAGTGATCGACGAGGCGGAAAAGGTCGCGCAGCGCCTGTCGCGGCCCGGTAACCGCGAGGATATCCGCGCCAAGTACATCATCACCGTGGATCCGGCCACGGCGCGCGACTTCGACGACGCGGTCTCGCTGGAGAGCGATGCGCACGGCAACCGCGTGCTGGGCGTGCACATCGCGGATGTGAGCCACTTCGTGCGGCCCGACTCGCCTTTGGATATCGAGGCGCGTCAGCGCGGCACCAGCGTGTATCTCGTCGACAAGGTGGTCCCGATGCTGCCGGAGCAGCTCTCGAACGGCGTGTGCAGCCTGCGGCCGGACGAGGACCGCATGACCTTCTCGGCCTTCATGACCTTTGACGCCTCGGGCCACATGATCGCCCGGCGGTTCGCGAAAACGCGCATCCGTTCCAAGCTGCGGCTGAACTACGAGCAGGCCATGGCGATCATCACGGACAAGGTGCCGGAAGGCCTGGCGGTGGTGCCCTCCGAGGCGCGCCAGCTGCTCAAGGAGACCTGGCGGCTGGCGGCGCAGATGCGCGCGCGGCGCTTCTCCATGGCGGCGCTGGACCTGGAGGTTCCCGAGGTCGAGGTGGTGCTGGATGAACAGGCCCGCATGACGGGCATGCTCGTCCGGCCGTACGACGAGTCGCACCAGCTCATCGAAGAGTGCATGGTGGCGGCCAATGAGGCGGTGGCGACGGAGCTGTGGACGCGCGGCATCAAGATACTGGCGCGCCTGCACGAGCCGCCGGACGAGGAGAAGCTGGAGGAGCTGCAGGCCAATCTGGCGATCCTCGGCTTCCATCCCGGCAACCTGGCCGATCCCAAGAACCTCGCGAAGTTCCTCAAGGATACGCAGGATCACCCCTTGCGCTATCACGCGCACACCATGGTGCTGCGCAGCATGAAGCGCGCGATCTACTCGGCGGAGAAGATCGGCCACTTCGGCCTGGCCAAGGACTTTTACGCGCACTTCACCTCGCCGATCCGGCGTTATCCTGACTTGGTGCTGCACCGCCAGCTCGCCGACTATCTCGACGGCAAGGGCGGGAAGCTGCCGCAGAGCTATCTGGTGCAGACCGCCTTTATGGCGACCGAGCGCGAGCAGGTGGCGGATGACGCCTCGAGACAGCTGATCGAGATCAAGAAGTTCCGCTTCCTGCAGCAGCAGATCGACGAGAAACGTCTGATCGAGTACCGGGCGGTCGTGGCCAAGTGCACCAACTACGGGGTGTTCATCGACATCCCCGACCTGGCGATGGGCGGCATGATCCATATCTCCAACCTTTCCAAGCAGTTCGTGCGCTTCAATACGGCCAACGAGTCGCTGAGCGCGGGCACGGAGATTTACCGCGTCGGCTCGGTGCTGAAGGTTCAGGTGGCGACCGTGGACTTCAACCTGCGGCGCGCCGACTATGTCCTGGCCGGCGTGGAGGAGACCCGGTCGTCTGAAGGCGGAGGCCGGCGGGCGGAAGGCGGGGGGCGGAAGACGGGGGACCGCGGCCGGAGGACCGAAGCCGGCGGGCGGCAGTCGGCGGCCGGAGGACGGCAGTCGGCATCGGGCAACCGGCAGCCGGCAACCGGCAATCGGCAGGCAGAGGCGGGCGGACGGAAACCGGCAAACAGGCCCGGCCACGTTTCTGCGGCGGGCAAAGGTCAGCGGCCGAAGCCCGACGTTCGGAGGCCGGCCGATGGGGGCCAGAGGCCGGACGCCAGCGGTCAGCGACCGGCGGGCGGGGGCCACAGTGCGGGAGGCCGCGGGACGAAGCCCGCCGGCGCGCCGCACGGCAAACGACCGGAAGGCCAGGGGCGTAAGCCGGAGGGCGACAAAGGCGCACGTCCGCCGTCCAAACATCGGCGCCCGCGCTAAGGGATCTCATTCAACGGTCAGTTTCGTGTGGAGGCCTCTCTTTTCAGGGAGGCCTTCCGCGTGTCTTGGGCAGCTCTCTTTCAGGCCCCGGCCGGTTGCGCTGACCCAAAAAGGAACTGGAGTAAAACAGTTCAAAAAGGGTAAACTCTATCGCTTAACAAATTGAGGAGTCGGTCCCATGAAAAAAATGAGTGTCGGTTGTCTGGTTGCGTCGCTGGCTTTGCCGCTTTTCGCGCTCGATATCGTGAAGCAGAACAACACGGATCCCCTGAACGCGGGATCGTCGTGGACCAACGGTGCCGCGCCGAGTGCGGCGGACGTGGGGACGTGGAACAGCATCGTCACCGGGGCCAACAGCAGCGCGCTGACGAACGCCGCGACCTGGGACGGGATCAAGATCGTCAACCCCGGCGGAGCCGTGGCCATTACCGGGACAAACGTGTTGACGCTCGACGGCGGGGCCGCGACGGATATCAATATGGCCTCCGCCACGCAGGATCTCCTCTTCGGGGTGCCGGTGTCGCTGGGAGGCACTTCGCCGCTGATCGATATCGCCAGCGGACGCACGCTGACCTTCGCGGGGGCTCTGGCGGTGCCTGCGGAGTTCGAATGGAACCGGCAGGGGACGGGGACGCTGGTCTTTGACGGCGCAGTCTCCAGCACGACCTCCAATTCCCTGGTGCTCTTCAACGGCACGACGGTGCTCACGGGCAAAAACGGCAACCTGAACTTCTCATCGACCGGCGACCGCGGCGGGCGGTTGTACGTCGGCCGGAATGCGGGAAGCGACGCGGTCCTGATCATCAGCAACGGCGTGCACGAGACGAAAGGCGTGAGTCCGGCAGACCGGGCGAACTTCGTCGGCGCGGCGTACGGGCGCGGGCGGCTCTTCATGGAAGGCGGCAGCCTGAACACCGTCTATCTGCGCATCGGGATCAACGGCGGACCGGCCAGCGGTCTGCCCAGCGAAATTGTGGTGAATAACGGGAGCTTGTCGGCGTCGGGGAGCGGTACGGGTATCAACGGCTATGCGCTGATGCTCGGCACCACCCATGATGACAACAGCACGTCGGCCTGCACCCACTCCGGCACGCTCACCGTCAACGGCGGCGTCGTGGCCGTCACCAACGGCCTGGTCAAGCTCGGCAGCGGCAACAGCGGCTCGGCCGGCACGCAGACCGTGAACCTCAACGGAGGCCTCTTCGCGGTGCGCCAGTTCTATCTCGACACCGCCGCCAGCGTGGCCAAAGTCTTCAATTTCAACGGCGGCACGCTGCAGGTGGTCGCGGGCGGCACGCTCTTCGGCGGCCCCGGCGCGCTGCAGACCAACGTCTATCTCAACGTGGGCACCAACGGTCTGGCGGTGAACGTCACGGACGCGAACGACACGGCGATCACGCAGCCGCTGCGTGCGGCGGGGCCGGGCGGGCTGACCAAATCCGGCAACGGCACGCTGACACTGACGGGCACGAACACCTACACGGGCAGGACGCGCGTGCTGGCCGGCACCTTGCGGATCGGCGACGCCACGACCCTGACGCATCCCGACCTTTTCGTGGCGTCGGGTGCGGGCCTGAGTCTGCGGGACGGCGCGCTGGCGACCTTCGGGCCTAAGGCCTTGGCCTTGGGCAACGCGATCAGCGCCTCTTCTCTGGAACTCGAGCTCGCGGCGGCCGGATCGGAATGCGACGTGCTGGCGTTGCCCGCGGGCGCGTCGGTCGGGCGCGTGGCTTTCGCGCCGGTGGTTCAGGGAACGACCGCGCGCGCGTCGCGGGCGGGCGACTATGTGGTCATGACCTATGCGGGTGCCGCCCCCGATGTGGGCGGGTTTACGGTTGCGGGTCCGGCGGCGGGCCGCGTCTACAGTTTCATTCTCGATACGGAAGCGAAGACCGTGACGCTGCGCATCGCCTACGGCACGGCCGAGTCGATTTGGACCGCCACGGGGTCGGGTGACTGGGAGACCGCGGGCAACTGGTCCGCGCTGCCCTCGAACGCCGCCGGAGCCAAGGCGCGTTTGGACAGCTCGATCACCGCGCCGGCGACCGTGACGGCCGCCGCGCCGGTGACGCTGGGGGGGCTCACGCTCGCGAACACGAACGCCTACACGCTGGCGGGCGGCGGCTTCACGTTCGACAACGGCGCTTCCGCGCCTTACCTGACGGTCTCGCAGGGGACACACACGGTCAGCGCGCCGCTGACGCTGGCCGGAGACCTGCAGGTCAAGCCGGCGTTGAACACGCAGGTGAAGTTGGGCGGCGTGGTCAGCGGCCCCCGCGCGCTGGTCAAGGACGACGCGGGCGAGCTGTGGCTGACGGAGGCCAATACCTATGGAGGCGGCACCCGGCTGAAACTGGGAACGGTTCTCCTTTCCGATAGCGCGGCTTTGGGCACGGGAACGGTGACCGCGGAGGGCGGATCCGGCTTCAGGATCGTCGGCGCGACGCCTGTGACGCTGACCAATACGTTGGTCGTGACGGCGGGAATGAGCATCAACGCGCTGAACAGCCACATGACGCTCAACGGCACGATGGATTGGCAGGCGGCGCAGGTGGTCACCAAGAGCGGTGCCAACGAGTTGCGCCTGGGCGGCACGGCGTCGGAGACGACGGGCGCGCGGCTCGCCGTGGAAACGGGCACGCTGCGTTTCTTGAGCGGCTCGGACTACAATCTGGCTTGCGGCTCTCGCGATACGATCCAGATGCAGCGCGACATCAGCGTGGCGCGCCAGGTGATCGTTGACGCCGGCGCCCAGGTGAATGTCGACGGCATTTATATGGAGTACGGCCTCAGCAACACGGTGGTAGTCCAGGGCGGCAAGCTGACGCTGCGGGGCGGTCTTTATAACAGTAACCTCGAGGCGTGCCTGATGCGTGCGAACGGCACGGGCACGGATCGCTTCATTGTGGAATCAGGCGAGGTCATCGGTGCGCCCGCCGCCTTTTTCAGCATCGGCATCCGCGGCGGTGCCAACGCGTCGGCCGCGCTGGTCATCAATGGCGGCACCACGACCCTCGGCCGCGTCTCGCTGGGCGTGCGGTGGGACTCCGGCACGTTTGACGGCCGGGGCCGGCTGGACGTGAACGGCGGGCGGCTGAACGTCACCGAAGGGTTCAACTGGATGGGCGACACAGCACCCGGACGTACCAACATCGTCGTGCTCGGCAACGGCACGCCGGGAAGCGGCGTGCTGCGGTTGCCTGCCACGGCGAACACCTGCTTTACCGCAAACAACCAGCCGCTCCTGACCTTCAACGGCGGCACGCTCGAAACGGCCGGGCTCGCGCCGTTCGGCAGTTCCACCTTGACCAACTACCTCTACGGCGCCAAACAGGTTTATGTGGGCGCGGGCGGCGCGGTCATCGACACGCTGGGCAACTCCCTCGCGATCACGCAGCCTTTGCAGTCGGGCGCAGCGGCGGACGGAGGGCTGACCAAACGGGGCAACGGCACGCTGACGCTGACCGGCGCGGGCGGATTCCAGGGACTGACGGCCGTGGAGCAAGGGGCGCTCTGCCTTCCCGCCGTCTACGCCTCCACGGGCGTTGTGGTCGCGGCCGCGGCTGAGCTGAGTCTGGCCAACGGGTCGATCCAAACGCAGGCGTTCAGCGTCGTGATCTTGCCGAGCGGCGCCAAGGTGACGTTCGAGGCCCTGGCCAACGGCAGCGCCTGTGACCGGATCGCGCTTCCGGCCGACGCCACGTTGGGCGATCTCTCGATTGCGGTGGTGCAGTCCGGCACGTCGGTGCCGGCCTCGCGTCCCGGCGATTACATCCTCTTCACCTTCCCGGGCGGCGCGCCCACGGTGAGCGGATGGACGCTGCGCAATCCGCCGGCGGGCCGGACCTGGTCGTTCGAAGTCGTCGGGAGCACGGTGGTGCTGCGTATCGCCGCGGCGGCTGGCATCTCCGTCTGGACGAATTCCGGCTCGGGCGCGTGGGAGACCGCGGGCAACTGGAGCGTGGCGCCTGCGGACGCGGACGGGACGGTCGTCCGGCTGGACGACGCGGTCTCGGCGCCCGCCACCGTCACGCGCGCTGCGGGCTCCACGGTCGGCTCGCTGACCTTCAATAACGCGAAACCCTATACGCTGGCGGGTGCGGCGCTGACGCTGGCCAACACCGGCGGGGTGCCTGCGGTCGTGGCGTCCGAGTTCGGCGTGCACACGCTGACGGCCGCACTGAATCTGACCAGCAACGCCACGCTGCGCGCGGCGGCCGGAGCGGCTGTGGCGCTCAACGGCGGCGTCAGCGGCAGCACGACGCTCACGGTCGAAGGCCCCGGCGCGCTGGCGCTGCCTGATACGGCGGGTTTGGCCATCGACGGTCTGGCGCTCTCGGGCGCGGGCATCTTGGTGGTCTCCAATAGCGCGACCCTGACCACGCCCGTCGCGCTCGGCACGGGCGGGGGCGTGTTCGCGCCGGTGGCGGGGCAGGCCTTGGCCGTCGCGTCGGCCGTCACCGGCTCGGGCAGCCTGACCAAGGAGAGCTCGAGTTTCCTGATGCTGACCAACGCCAACGCCTCCTACGCGGGGGCCACCTCGGTCAAGGCCGGCACGCTGCGGCTCGACACGCTGCCGGACGGCGGCTTCGAGTTCGGCCAGGGCACGCTGCACTTTGTCGGCGCGGCCGACACCACGGCGAGCGGGTATACGCTGAAGACGGATGCGGCCGCCCGCGCCGGCGTGCTGAGGGCGGACGGCGATGTGACCTTCCAAGGAAGCGTTACCGCCCTCTCCGGTGCGCTGGTCAAAACCGGCCCGGGCACCGTGGCCTTCACGGCTGCGGGCGAGAACGTTTTCAACGCCGATAACGGCGCGGGGGCGAGCCACGCGGTGCTGGATATCGGCGTGAACGGCGACAGCCCGACCACCGGGTTCAGCGGATTCAACATCGTGGAGGGCAAGGTGGTTGTCGGCGCCCCGGGGCAGACGAACCGCTTTAACGGCCTGCTTGTCGTGGGTCTGAACTCCACAACCAACACGAACGCGGAAACGGCGGGCACGCTCGAGATCGTGGACGGGCTCACGACGGTCAGCGACAGCCTGCTCATCGGCCGCAGCAACGGGTTTACCAATACGGCGCCGGTGGCGCGCGTGTCGAAACTGCGGCTGGCCGGCGGCGAACTGTCCGTGGGCTCGCTCATTCTCGGCCGCGCGCTCGTTGCGGCCGGACACAACTCCGCGCCTGAAGCGGAGATCACGGGCGGCTTGTTGACCGCCACCAATGTGGTTTCGGTGGGTGAGCAGTCTGGTTCGGTGGCCACGCTGAAGCTGAACGGCGGCACGCTCGTTGCGCCGAGCATCGCGCGCGTCAACGGCCAGGGCCACGTGCTTTTCAATGGCGGCGTGTTCCGGCCGAGCGCGGAAGGGCAAGCGCTGCAGGGGCTGACTTCCGCGAAAGTGGGAACGAGCGGCGCGAAGTTCGACCTTTCGCAGGTGAACATGTACACGCTGGCGCAGACGCTCACGACGGACGGCGCCGACGGCGGTCTCGTCAAGAGCGGCGCGGGCATGCTGGTCGTCAGCGGCAAGCAGCTCTATGCCGGGCCGACGCTGATTCCGGCAGGTTCGCTGCGTATTCCGATGGCCGGCAGCCTGTCGAATGCGACCGCCCTCACGGTCTCGCCGGGCGCGGCGCTGGTGCTTGACACGGCGAACACCCAGATCGTGAGCCTCGCCGCGCTGACGCTGGGCGCGGCCTCGTCAGCGCCGGTTTCATTGACCATGGCCTTCTTGACGGACGGCACGGCAAACGACCGGCTGACCGTAAGCGGCACGGTCACGCTCGGTACGGTCGCGTTGACGCTCGTGCGCGTGGGATTGAACGACGCGTTCGGCCTGAACGGCACCTATACGCTGATGACCTATACGGGGGCTGATCCGAGCGTGGCCGGGCTCGGCGTGGCCAATCCGCTCTACGGCAAGACCTATTCGTTCGCCGCGTCTTCAGGCTCCGTGACAATGACGGTCGAGACCGACTACACGGGAGCGAACGGCGGAGCGGTCTGGAACGTGGCCGGCGGCGGCAGTTGGTTCGATTCGGGCAACTGGACGGTCGCGCCCGGCGCGGGCGGCATCGGTCAGCAGGTGCGCTTCGACGACAAGATCAGCGCGCCCGCTACGGTGACGCTCGACAGCGCGGCGACGGTCGGCGCGGTCTATTTCAAGAACACCAACGCCTACACCTTGGCCGGCACCGCCACATTGACGCTCGATAACGGCGCGGGTACGCAGTCCGTCGTGTCGGTCGAGGCGGGCTCGCACGCGGTGGCGGCGCCGGTGGCGGTTCAGGATGCCGGGGTCGTGGTCCAAGCGCCGACGGGCACGGGGCTGACGCTGGGCGGTGCCGTGAGCGGCACCGGAGCGCTGGTCAAAGCCGGCGGGGGCGAGCTGACGGTGAGTCAGCCGAGCACCCGGACGGGCGGCACTCAAATCCAGTCCGGCACGCTGACGCTTCGGAACGGCGGTCACGTGGGCAGCGGCGAGCTGACGCTGAACGGCGCATACAGCATGCGTGTGACGGGGACGGCCCCCGCGACGCTGAGCAATCCGGTGACGCTCAAGAGCGCGGCCGCCAATACGCCGATTATCCGTGCGGAGGAGCAGGCCTTGACGCTGAGCGGCACGCTCGACTGGCAGACCGGTATCGCGACCGTCTATAAGTACGGCACGAACGAGCTTGTTCTGGCCGGCACGGGCGGCAGCGCGGGCGGCACTCCCAAACTGTTTGTGCGTGAGGGCGGTTTACGGTTCGCCTCCGGCGCAAACTACGCGCTGACCGGTTCCACGCGCGAGTCGGTCAAACTCGGTCTCGCTGCGAACATGAAAACGGCCCTGACGGTGGAGGAGGGCGCGACTGTGAAGATCGGCGGCATTCTCGCCTCGGCTGAAGCGACGAGCACGACCAACAACGACGTGCTCGTCACCCAGAACGGCGGAAGCCTCGAGCTGCGCAACACCAGCGGCGACGGCGGGGACGCCCTTTTCCTGCGCGACTACGGCACGGCGCCTGCCACTTACGTGATGAACGGCGGGACCTTCACCATGCCGCAGGCCGCGTGGGCGAATGTCGGAAACTATGGCCCGGGTCGGCTGACGGTCAACGGCGGCAGCATGACGCTCGGGCGCTTCGCCGCAGGTTATCAGATGAATTCGAACGCGACCGCCGGCGGATCGGCCGAGGTGACGGTCAACGGGGGACGCCTTGAAGCCACGGGTTCATGGTCGTGGATGAGCGACAGCAATGCACGTCAGACAGACGTCCGGGTGAACGGCGGCACGCTGGCGCTGCCAGCGACGCGGACCTACGGCACGAACGTGAGCCGGTGGACGGGCTTGACGCTGAACGGCGGCACGCTCGAGACGCTCGGCGCGGCACTCGACAGCGCGGCCACCGACGATTATCTGGCGGGCGTGCGGCGCGTGGCTTTGGGAGCGGGCGGAGGCACTTTCAACACGCTGGACAAGAATGTGACCGTGCGTCAGAACGTGCTGGCGCTTTCCAATACGGGCGGCGTGGCCAAGGTCGGCTCGGGCACGTTGACGTTGGCCGGCACCAATGTGCTCTGGGGCCTGACCGACGTGCAGGAAGGCACGCTGCGTGCGCGCCTGACTCACCGCGATCTGCCCGGCACGCCGGTCTTCCGGTTCGGGATGGACTCGACAGGCAACCCGGATCTTTCGGGCAACGGGATTCCTCTGACAGCCGGCGGCAGCGGGTTCACGGCCACAAACCGCAACGCGACCTCCCAAGCGCTGACCTTCAACGGGACGGGTTACTTTACGTCTCCGCACAACGCGTACTATGCGAATATGACGAATTTTACCGTCTCGACGTGGATCTTGCTTACCGCCAACGTGATCACCACCGCAGAGACAATCCTCAGCACGCGCCCCGGAGCAAACCGGGCGCTCGACTTGAAGCTGAACACGGGCAACGTCTTGCGGTTGCTGCAACATAGCTACGATACTCAGACGTGGTGGCAGGAGTTCCGGACCACCAACGCGCTGCCGGTCGGCCAGTGGACGCATGTGGCGGCTGTTCTGACGCCCCAGGGCGTGGCCATGTATGTGAACGGTGTGCGCCAACCGCTGAAGCAGCATTATAACGCCAGTGGCGTCGACTCGCGGGATTACGTGAGCGGCTACTATTATTTGGGCGACTTCCGCTTCGCGTCCGCAGGACAAACGGGGGGCTTCGTCATCGGACGGCCCACAACGGGCACAAGTCCCAGCTTCAAGGGGGCGATGGACGACTTCATGCTTTTCGACCGCGCTCTGAGTGATGCCGACGTGGCGCAGCTCTACAGCGAGAGCCCCGTGCAGCCGGCTTCGGTGCGCGTGGCGGCGCTGGGCACGCTGGATCTCATGGGCTCGTCGAATGTGGTCTCGGAAGCTACGGGGTGCGGCCAGGTCATCAACGGCACGCTGGCTGTGCAGGGGCGGCTCGCGGTCGGCGATACGGCCGCGCAGGCGCCGGGCGCGCTGCTGACAGTCGCGAACCTGACGCTCGGCACGAACATGGTTTATGCCTGTTCCTTCAACGGCGTGGTCAATGACCTGGCCCAAGTGCCGGGGCTCCTGCAGGTGAACGGCGCGGGCGTGATCGATTTCGGGCGCACCGAGGCGAACCCGCTCTCCGGCTCGTTCTCGCTGACGGTCATGACCTACGGGTCGGTCACCGGCGGTTCCAACTTCACGGGATGGAGCGTGACGGGCCTCGGCCGGCGCGGCTACGCGACGTCGGTGAAGGCCTTGAACGGCGAGGTGATCGTGACCTTGAAATCGACGTTCGGCACGGTCCTTCAGCTGAAGTAATGGCGCACAGAGGACCGGGGTTGAAAGGTGCTAAGGTAGGGACGGTTCCCCGAACCGTCCGCGGAGGCGCGTTCCTCAGGTCCATGTGCGCTGTGACCGGCGGACGCCTCGGGGAGGCGTCCCTACCCGTGGGCGGACGCCGCCGATTTATTCGTGTTTCTGGATAAAGGTGGAAGTAATGAAGATTCGTTATGTCGGTTGTCTGCTGGCTTTGGCTTTTTCTCTGTCCGCACGTGCCGAAAAGATGGCGTTTAAGGGCTGTTACGCGGCATGGGAGAACGGCCGACTGACGGTCGGCAACGCGCTCTTCGAACGCGCGTGGGTGGCGGGTGATGCAGGCCTCATGCCGGTCTCGTTCATGCTCAAGAACCCCGATACCGAGTGGCTCGCCGTGCCGGCGCGCCAGGCCAAGACGACCGGCACGCTGGAGGTGAAATCCTCGACCGGCCGCCGCAGCGCCGTGGGCGCGGAAGGCGTGCGGCTGGATGTCTCGGTGCAAGGCAAGCGGCCGCAGCGGATCGTGCTGTGGCTCTATCCGGACGCGGCGGGCGTGCTCGCGGAGCGGCTGGACAACGAGGCCGGCGGCAGCAGCGCCAAAGAGTCGCAGGCGAGCGGCATCGAAGCGGAGCCGCAGCAGAAGGGCGCCGCCGCGGTGGTGGCCGGCGCGGAGACGCTGGCGCTGGAGCCGCAGCACCTGCGCGTCACCCAGGTGACGCTGATGGACCAGACCGACAACCACAACGAGCTGGTTTCCGAGCGCGAGTGGCTGCTGATGCTCAACGAGGCGAAGTTCGACGTGCAGGGGTGCGTGCTGACCGCCGAGAACGCGGTCGACGGCAGCGGGCTGGCCTTTCTCAAGCTCGCGCCGCTGCCGCACGCGCGGCAGGACAAGGCGGCCGTCGATTTCAACGTCAATCCCGGCGCGCGCTCGGTGTCCTCTTTTTTCAACGGCTATCCCGTGGCGGTGCTCGGTTACCGCGGCGGCCGTGCCGGCCGCAGCCGCGCGCTGCACGCCTTCCAGCGCGACCTGCGCGAGTACCGGGCCGGACGCGACGGGCTCTTCCTCAGCAACACGTGGGGCGACCGCTCGCGCGACGCGCGCATCAACGAGGCCTTCCTGCTTAAGGAGGTCGATGCGGGCGCGGCGCTCGGCGTGGACGTGGTGCAGATCGACGACGGCTGGCAGAAGGGGCGCTCGGCCAACTCCGCGTCCGCGCGCGGCAAGGGCGTGTGGAACGGCTACTGGGCGGCTGACCCCAACTTCTGGGACGCCGACCCCGTGCGCTTCCCCAACGGCCTGGAGAAGGTGGTGAAGGCCGCGCGCGAAAAGGGGATGAACTTCGGCCTCTGGTTCGGCCCGGACTCCAGCAACGATGCGGCCAACTGGCAGAAGGATGCCGATCACCTGCTCAAGTTTCACCGCGAGATGGGCATCAACTACTTCAAGATCGACTCGATGAAGACCCACAACGCCGCGTCGCTGCTGAACCAGCGGGCGATGTTCGACCGCATGCTGGAGGGTTCGAAGGGCGCGATCACGTTCGATCTCGATGTGACCGCCGAGATCCGGCCGGGTTATTTCGGCCTGCCGGACATCGGCCCGCTCTTCGTCGAAAACCGCTACACCGACTTCCACCGCTATTGGCCGCACCAGACGCTGCGCAACCTGTGGATGCTGTCGCAGGTGGTCGATCCGCTGCGGCTCCGTTTCGAGGTGCTCAACAACGCGCGCAACGCCGACAAGTACAAGGGCGACCCGCTGGCGCCGGCGCTGTACAAGCCCGATACGCTCTTCGCCGTCGCGATGATGGCCAGCCCCCTGGGGTGGTTCGAGGTCTCCAACCTGCCGAAGGAGTACGCGGCGCAGATGCGGCCGCTGGTGGCAACGTGGAAGGCCGAGCGCGCGCGCATGCACGGCGGCGCGATCATCCCCGTGGGCGCGGCGCCGGACGGCGTGGCGTGGACGGGTTTCGTGTCGGCCGCGGCGGACAACAAGGGCGGCTACGCGCTGCTCTTCCGCGAGCTGAACGCGAAAGCGCAGTACGCGCTCGACCTGGGCGGACTCGTGGCAGGCGCGACCCGCGCGGCGGTGCTCGGCGGCCGCGGCACCGCGAAGGTGGCGGACGGCATGCTCACGGTCAATGTGCCCGAGACGCTCGACTTCGTCTGGGTGAAGCTGGAGTAGGCCTTGCGGTCCTTTGTTTCGGATCTTACAGGCAGGGCGGGCGCTTCGCGCCGCCGCCATGTGAGGTGTGTTTTACGCAGCCGGCGGCGCAGGAGCGCTCGCTCAGTCCAAACGATGCAAACCGCATGACTCGTGTGCTATCTCCTAATGGCAAAACATGAGTTGGGGTTTGTAGTACCGCCCTTAGGTGGACAGCGAGGCCGGATTGACCTGAGATTCCGCCTACAGGCGGTACTACGAACGTGTTCACCCTCCCCCCCACAAACAAAAAAGCACGGGTCCAGTTATGGGAGGGACGCTACACGCGCGTCGGCCGCCGGGCACCCGCGCCGCCGGGGCTCAATCGATTCAAAAATATCGATTGAACCCCGTGTTCGCGGTTGACGCGGGTCAGGGGAACGGCTATCATTTTTGACCATTCATGCAAGGGGCGTTGGTTTCTTTACGGATGTCCTCAAAACAGCGAAGGAGTTAAGAAAATGGCTATCAAGGTTGGTATCAATGGTTTCGGCCGCATCGGCCGTATGGTGTTCCGCGCGGCGATCCAGAACTTCTCGAAGGATATCGAGATCGTCGGCATCAACGATCTGCTGAGCCCGGATTACCTGGCTTACATGCTGAAGTTCGACTCGGTCCACGGCCAGTTCAAGGGCGAGATCGCCGTCGAAGGCACCAACCTGATCGTCAACGGCAAGAAGATCCGCCTCACGGCTGTGAAGGATCCGGCCGAGCTGAAGTGGTCCGAAGTCGGCGCCGACATCGTGATCGAGTCGACCGGCCTGTTCCTGGACAAGGAGACGGCCACCAAGCACCTCACCGCGGGCGCCAAGAAGGTGATCCTGTCGGCCCCGTCGAAGGACGACACCCCGATGTTCGTCTACGGCGTGAACGACAAGACCTACGCCGGCGAGGCCATCATCTCGAACGCCTCCTGCACGACGAACTGCCTGGCGCCGATCGCCAAGGTCCTGAACGACAAGTTCGGCATCGTCAAGGGTCTGATGACCACCGTGCACGCCGCCACGGCGACGCAGAAGACGGTGGACGGTCCCTCGAGCAAGGATTGGCGCGGCGGCCGCGGCATCCTCGAGAACATCATCCCCTCCAGCACCGGCGCGGCCAAGGCCGTCGGCAAGGTGATCCCGGCTCTGAACAAGAAGCTCACGGGCATGGCGTTCCGCGTCCCGACCTCCGACGTGTCGGTCGTCGACCTGACCGTGGTGCTCGCGAAAGAGACCACCTACGAAGAGATCAAGGCGGCGATGAAGGCGGCCTCCGAAGGCGAGCTCAAGGGCATCCTCGGCTACACCGAAGAGAAGGTCGTCTCGACCGACTTCCGCGGCGAAGCCAAGACCTCGATCTTCGACGCCGAAGCCGGCATCATGCTGGACTCGACCTTCGCCAAGATCGTCAGCTGGTACGATAACGAGTGGGGCTATTCCAACAAGGTGTTGGAGATGGTCCGCGTCATCGCGAAGTAAGCGCTGCTAATCGCTTGTTTCTGAAACGCCGTTCCCGCGTCAGCGGGGGCGGCGTTTTCGTTTTGAATTGTTCTGTCTGCCTGCCGCCCTTTCGTAACGGACTGGCCCCGGTTGAACTCGTCCGGATGCTTGTCAGCTTTGCGGCAAGGTGCTAGGATAAAGAAGATATTATGTAATTGTAATTTGCTGACGGCGGGATGGCTGGCAAGAAAAGGAGTAGTATGAAGTATTCTGCGGTTCTGATCTTTGTTTTCCTCACCTGTTCTCTGACCGTGCGAGCGGCCACGCGAAACGTCTTTTTTGCCGGCGGCCAATCCAACGCGACCGCCGCATGGGGTGCCGCCTTGGCCAGCGGGCTGCAGGCGGAGTTCGGGGCCGACCTTGTGATGGTGCAGGTCAACCATTCGGGCGAAGCCATGGATCGATGGTTTACGACGTCGCCCCGTGCCAACTACAGCAATGATTTTTTCAACGCTGCGGGAACGGGTGCATTGCAAGCGCAGATACAGGCGATCACCAATGCCGGGGATCAGGTCGCGTTCAGAGGCTTTTTCTGGTTCCAGGGTGAAAGTGATACCGGGTCCACCGCGACAATGGATGTCTATTCATCCCGTTTTCTGGGTATGATGGCGCAGCTCAAGTCGGATCTAGGCATGACCAGTGATATCGATTTTACACTGGCGGTGATCGATATGAACCCGGCTGCACTCTATGACGATCCCGCCAACACCGGCGGACGTACCCGTGCAGATATGGAGTATTTCCGCGCCATTCAGACGACCCTGAGTACCGGTGCCCATCGCGCCTATGTGGATACGCGCGGCTACACGCGGACAGACACCTGGCATCTGACCTCGGACGAGCGGCTGCGTCTGGCCGCCGCCATGAGCACCACGCATAGCCTTACGTTCGGCACTCCTCATACGGTTGATATCTTCAGCGCCGCCGCCGATGGCTGTGTTTATGCCGGCGGTTTTTTCGATGCAATCGATCAGATCTGCGGGAACGTCGACAGTAACTCCTACAACGGGATTTCCCTCTTTAAACTGCCTTCCAATCTTGTGGACTTTGCGAGCCTCTCCCTCACGGTTGTCACCGATCATGGCGCAATGACCAATGCCAATATCGACCTGTGGGGGGTGGGCTATGTAACCACGCCGGCGATGAACAAAGCGTGGCTGCTGCTGGATAATACCGATACGCGGCTTCTTCTGAATAACACGGCACCTGTCAAGATCGCTGACAACATGGTCACGAACGGACAGCCGATGCCGGCCAATACGGTCTGGCAGACGGATGGAACGCAGCAGGTTTCGCTAAAGAACTTCATCAACGGTCTCTTTGCTCAGGGGGCTGTGCCCGGCGACTATGCCGTAATCCGCACCAATCCGGATGCCGTGCCAGCGGCCAAAACGGCAGGTCTGCGCTGGGGTGGTTCGCAACAAGCGACAAACAATCAGGCAAAACTGACGGTGACGCTTTCTGATGTGCCCATTGTGGATGAATCGGTCACCCTGATCAGTCATCCCGCCGACGGCTGTGTCTATGACACCGGGACCTTTGTGGATAATGATCTTATCTGCGGCTATACGGGCGGTCACCCCTATAACGGGATTGCGTTCTTTCAACTGCCGTCAAACCGCATTGACACCGCAAACATTCGCTTTACGGTCTATCAGAACAATGGTCCTTTGACCAATGCCAATATCGACGTGTGGGGGCTGGGCTATATGAAAACGCCGGCCATGAACAAAACATGGCTTCTGATGGCGGATACCGATACACGCTCGCTGGTCAACACCAATGTCACCTTTACCAAGATAGCGGATGATTTTGTGCCGGTTAGCGAGTCAACGCCGGTGGGTTCGGTCAATCAGTTCGAGCCCCAAGATCGCACCAACCTCGTGGATTTCCTGAACAGCCTTTATGGCAAAGGTGCCCAACCCGGTGACTATGCGGTCATCCGTGTCAACCCGGATGCAGGGTTCACGGTCAATCGGGAGGTCCGCTGGGGCGGAAGTACCAGAACAAATCAAGACTACCGGACCACCATGACGATGACGCTCACTGATGAACCTGTGATGCCGGATGATGTAACCCTCTACAGTCATGACAATGACGGATCCGTTTACCAGACCGGGATATTCCCCTCCCAGCAGATGATCTGCGGTACCGCGGGCAACCCCAGCACGCTTCCGTGGAACGGAGTGTCTTTCTTCCAGATGCCCTCCAACCGGGTCGTTTCGGCAAACCTGATCTTCACGGTCTATCAAGCTTCCGCATCATGGTCCAGTACGGGCGCCGGCATTGATGTCTGGGGACTCGGCTTCATCAGCGGAACGCCGACATTGGATGCCTCATGGCTGCTGATGGCTAATACAGACACGCGGACGCTGCTGAACGACGCCCCGCCATCGAAGCTTGCCGACAACCTTGTCGCTGCCGGGGCATCCCCCGGTGTTGGCGACGTTTACAAACTGAGCACAGCACAGCGCTCGGGTCTTGTCGCGTACATCAACGGGCTCTTTGATAACGGGGCGAAGCCCGGGGACTACGCGGTCATCCGCATGAACCCGGACACGGCAATTCCTGCCGGAGGCGTGAGTCTTTATTTTGGAAGTTCTTCTGCGGTGAGTCCCGACCGCCGGGCACAGATGACGCTGAGGCTTTCCGATGAACCTGTCATCCCGCCTACCACCCTGACGATCTACAGCCATGAAAATGACGGAACGGTATATGGAGACCCCCCGGGATATTTTTCAACTCTGCAACTTATCTGCGGAACAGCGGGAAATCCTAATACTCGTCCATGGAACGGCATCTCTTTCTTTCAGTTGCCGTCTCAACGCGTTTCGGCAGCCGACCTGGCCTATAAGGTTTACTCCGCAAGCGCTGGATGGGCTGCCACTGGGGCCGCCATTGATGTCTGGGGCCTTGGCTTCATACGAGGAACGCCGACCTTGGTTGCATCCTGGCTGCTGATGGGTAACACCGACACACGGACGCTGCTAAACGGTAGCGCGCCATCCAAAATTGCCGATAATTTGTTGGCGGCCGGTGTCACGCCTGCGGTTGGTTCGGTCTGGTCGCTGAATGGGGCACAAAGCACGAACTTAGTGGATTTTATCAACGGCCTGTTCGAAAAAGGGGCGCAGCCCGGTGACTATGCGGTCGTCCGCGTTAATCCGGATACCCCCATTGCAACCGGCGGGGTGAGTCTCTATTTCGGAAGCTCTACCGACATCAGCCCTGACCGCCGGAATGCGTTGACCTACACGGTAAGCGGGGCGTCTTGGCAAGACGGACTGTTCCAGCACTACAGCCAGTCAAATGATGGCGGCGTATACGGATCCGGTGCAAACAGCACCTGGGATCTGTTCAGCGGCACGGGTGGCAGTCCGACATTTGACATCAGCGGAGTTGCGTTTTTTGCCCTGCCCGAACAGCGGATGACCTCGGCCACGCTTGCGCTGGTTGCCGAGTCGTTTTCGGGGGCGCTGGTCGGCGCTAATCTGGACGTTTGGGGGCTGGGGTATATGACCTCGCCTGCATTGAATCAGAATTGGCTTTGCATCTCGAATGGAGAAACACGCACGTTCCTGAACGGATATCGTCCGGTCAAACTGGCTGATAATGTTGTGACAGCAGGGCAGACGGTTGCGGTCGGATCAATCTTATACTCGACGGACGCGCAACGCCTGGTGATTGCGGACTACCTGAACGGCCTTTATGACCAGGGGGCCAACCCCGGCGATTTTGCTGTGATCCGGATTAATGCGGATGCAAGTCAGGCCGGGCTGAATACCGGGGTGCGCTGGGGTGGCTCGCATCGAACCGCCCCTGATCATCGGCCATTGATGTACGGAGTCCTTCAGGCGGCGACGAACTATCTTAGCAACAGCAGCTTTGAAACGGGAACGGGCCCTGCGGCGGATAGCTGGACCGTGGTCGAGAATGGTCACGACGGAGAGCGCGTCAGTTCCTTCAGCCGGAGTGGTACCCATGCGTACAAGATGTCGGCGAACGGAACAACAGGCACCTATGGCAGCATGTACATCGCACAGGATGTCAGCTCTCCTGATTTTGCAGGTCGCAGGGTGACTTTGAGCGGCTATGCCTATCATGACTCGGCGAACCCCATGGTTAGCAATTCGGCTCAGAGGGTCTGTTTCCGGATTTTCTGGCTGGGTGGCGCGCAGGCTAATACATGGGTCAACAGCTCCGACTTGCATAACTTGCTTCCAACGGATGTGCAGGGCAAGCATAAACCGATTTATGTTTCAGCGATCGCTCCGGCTGATGTAACCGGCATCAAGGTTGTTATTATCTTCGATACAGGCACGACGGCTGATCCTTCCATCACGACCGGGGCGGGCATTGTCGACGATCTGCGCCTGACCGTGTTCACGACGTTACCTCCTGCGGGTACGCTTCTGCGGATCTACTAATTTGCTTACCTGAAGGGGGGCAGGAAAGGCGATTCCGGCAAAATTAGGGATCACGCGCCGACCGGCAACTGCACCGGCTACAGGGCGTGCCATATCGAGCCGGACGGGTTGCTGATTTATATGGTTGACGGGGCTGAATTGATCGTGTCGGCGTCACGGGCGGGCGCGCATTCTGAATGGTTCGGACAAACCTAATCGCCAAAAGTCCGGTGTACTTTACCGGCCCGGATGTGCTAAATTGAGTGCCTCTTTTTAACCCCTAAACGAGGAAGAGCCAAGCCATGAACAAGAAGACTCTGCGTGATGTGGACCTGAAGGGCAAGCGCGTCGTGATGCGCGTCGATTTCAACGTGCCGATCAAGGACGGCGTGATCACCGACGACACCCGCGTCAAGGGCGCCCTGCCGTCGATCAACTACGTGCTGGAAAAGGGCGGCAGCCTGGTGCTGATGAGCCACCTCGGCCGGCCGAAGGGCAAGGGCTTCGAGGCCGACTTCTCGCTGAAGCTGGTGGCCGAATACCTCGCCAAGCTGACCGGCAAGCCGGTGACCTTCGCGGCCGACTGCGCGAACGCGGACGCCGAGGTCGCGGCGCTCAAGCCCGGCGGCATCGTGATGCTCGAGAACACCCGCTTCTACAAAGAGGAAGAGGGCAAGGTCAAGAAGACCGACGACATGAGCGAAGAGGATTACAAGGCCAAGAAGGCCGCGCTCAAGGACAAGCAGAAGGTGCTCGCGCAGAAGCTCGCCTCCTACGGCGACATCTACTGCAACGACGCCTTCGGCTCCGCGCACCGCGCCCACGCCTCCACGGCCGTGATTTGCAAGTACATGAAGGACAACGTGGCGGGCCTGCTGATGGAGCGCGAGATCGAGTATCTGGGCACCGCGGTCGAGAAGCCGACGCGCCCCTTCGTCGCGATCCTCGGCGGCGCCAAAGTCTCCGACAAGCTCGCGGTGGTGAACAACCTGCTCGACAAGGTCGACACGCTGATCATCGGCGGCGGCATGGCCTACACCTTCCTCAAGGCGATGGGCCACGACGTCGGCAAGTCGCTGTGCGAGCTCGACCAGCTCGATTACGCGAACCAGATGATCGCCAAGGCCAAGGCCAGCGGCAAGCAGCTCCTGCTGCCGGTCGACAACGTCGCGGCCGACGCCTTCTCCAACGACGCCAACACGCAGGTGGTCGGCAACGACATCCCGGCGGGCTGGATGGCGCTCGACATCGGGCCCAAGACCACGGCGCTCTACGCGGCGGCCATCAAGGGCGCGAAGACGGTCGTGTGGAACGGCCCCATGGGCTGCTTCGAGATGCCGAAGTTCGCGGGCGGCACCACGGGCGTCTGCAAGGCCGTGGCCGAGAGCGGCTCGGTCTCGATCATCGGCGGCGGCGACAGCGTGAGCGCGGTCAACAAGAGCGGCCTGGCCGACAAGATGACCCACATCTCCACCGGCGGCGGCGCCTCCCTCGAGTTCCTCGAAGGCAAAGAGCTGCCCGGCGTGGCGGCGCTGAGCGACAAGTAAGCGCCTCCCGGCGGTGACCGCCAGAAAGGACGGACGTGTCTCAGGACGCGTCCGTCCTTTTCGTTTCCTGAAACCCGAAGGCCCGACTCGGAGCGGAATGTCGGATCTGAAGAAACGGCCACTGAATCGGCTTGCTGCGGCCAGCCAATTATGAAAAAGTGCTCCTCCGTTGTCTGTGTGAACAGCAGTGAACGGCGATCCTTGCCCAACCCAAGCACACATGAAAATAAAACACACCTTCCGGCTGGCCGTCATGCTGGCGATCGTGCTCCACTCGGTGACTTCCTCCGCGGCCACCAAGGGCGAGCAGATGGGCGTTTTCACGGACCTGCGCGACGAGAAAACTGCCGGCGAGATTCAAGATCTGGGCCTGGGTTGGGTGCGCGTCATGTACCACTGGACGTGGCTGGAACAGTCGCAGGGGAAGATGGTCTGGTTCGAGTTTGACCACTGGATGAAGCGGGCCAAGGCCAAGAACCTCAAGGTCCTGATTGTGGCGCAAGGCAGTCCGGCGTGGGCCAACGGCGGTCACGGTCCTTATGACCGCCAGAGCGGGCTGAATACGCCGCCCCTGCCGCCCTTCTACGGCCAGTATTCGAACTACGTGTCCCAGCTCGTGCGCCACGGCGCGGACGCCGTCGAAGTGTGGAATGAGCCGAACGCCGCGTTCTGGCTGCCCGCGCCGGACCCCAAGACATGGGCCACGCTGGTGGCCTTGTCGTATGACGCGGTGAAGGCGGTCAATCCCGCTGTCCCGGTGATCAGCGGCGGCGTCTGCCCGCTGCCGGACGGCGCGCTCAATCCGAACTCGCCGGAGAACTTTCTGGCGGCGGCGCTGGAGGGCGTGCCGGCGTTCGCCCGCAAATTCGACGGGGTCGGCCACCACCCGTACGTGTTCGCGAATGATCCCGCCGCCAAAGATCCGCTGACCGCGCCGTATCAGTGGAACCCCATCCTTCAGACGGTCGCGATGCAGAAGGTCCTCGCCCGCCACGGCGCGGGCGGCAAGGCGTTCTGGTTCACCGAATACGGCGTGCCGACCGGCGGGCCGTTCGGGGCGGTGACAGCTGAGCAGTCGGGTATGATTTATCAGCACTACTACGAGGCGTTTGACCGCCTGGCCGCACAAGGGATCAAGCTGGGGCCGATGTTCTTCTGGACCCTCCACGACCTTGCCCACTATCAGAAGGCGAACGCCATCGAGGGGTGGGAGGGCATCTACGACCTCAACGGCGCGCCCAAGGCGTCCGCCGGCGTGATCAAGGCGCGCGCCGCGCAGCCGGAGTGAGTAGGCCCGCAGGCTTGGCGAGACGGTGCCCGCTCGCGCCGGAACGGGGCAAGCGGTTCAAGTAATCCGGTTCGCGTATCGCGGTCGCCGCTAGGCCATCGGGCAGCCGACGTTATTCACGAAGACGTAGTCCGCGCCGTGTTCGCCGAGATCCGCGGCCATCGCTTCCATGTAGCCGTGGAAAAGCGTGTTGGAGGATATGACCGAGTAGCTGAGCTTGCGCAGAATGAATCCGACCTGCGGGGTGTACTTGCCTTTGCCGCCGTCGTCGCGGCCCGCGGCGCACACGTTGGAGACGAAGGTCAGACCGCTGCACTCCTCCAGCCGCACCTGGCACGAGCGCTCCCCTTCGGCCAGCAGGTTGCTGTCTTTGCCGCACCGCCGGAAGACGTTGCCGGTGATCGTGGCCGTGCGCATCTTCATCGCGCAGATGCCCGCCCCCCAGTTCCGGTCGAAGCAGTTGCCGGTCACATTCCACGCGTCGCCCCCGCTGAGATAAAGCCCGTAGCCCTTGTTCCACTCCACGCGGTTCGCGGTGAACATGACCGTCGCGCCGGCCTCTTCGCAGCCGAAGCCGTGACTCCCGTTTCCGGAGAGCTGGTTGTCCGTCACGAAGCCGTCCCAGCCGGTGATCTGGACGCCGCAGCCCTTGTTGCCCTGCATGATGCTGTGCCGGATGATGAAGAGCCAGATGCGCAGCAGATGCACGCCGTGTCCCGAGAACTTCTCGATCTTGCAGTCGTCGATGACAATGGCGTCCTCCTGCGGGCTGTACTTCTCGGCATTGTTGAGGAAGACGCCGTGAATGGCTTTCTTGGCGCCCTTCTTCCCTTGCAGGAAAAGTCCGCGGAGGTGCACGCCGAAGGCCCCCGTGATGTTGAGCACGCACTCGGCCTCATCGGAATCGAGAAGCAGCATCGCGCCCGCGTCCCCGCGGTAGCCCCACTGCGGCTCAGCCATCACGGTCGTGTGGGGACGGACTTTGAGGTCGTGGCAGGGATACTTGCCTGCCGGGAAATAGACGGTGCCTCCGACGGCTCCGGCCGCGTCCAGCGCTTTCTGGACGGCCTCTGAATCCGGTGTCTGCCCGTCGCCTTTCGCGCCGAAATCGAGGACATTGAAAACGGAAGCGCTCCGCGCGCCGGCTTGTCCCCCAGCCGGCGCGGGATTTGAGACGCCCAGACCGGCCAAACCCAGAACCCCCGCCCCCATCAGAAAATCCCGTTTATTCATGTTCATGCCCAGACGTTACCATTTCACGAACAGCCAGGTCAAAGGGAGAATGAACGCCCGCTATCCAACGGCCGCGGCAAGAAACCGCTTGATGGCCGCGCCGTTTTGTGCGACGGTTTTACCTTTCGCTCAGCCCTCTTTTTAAAGGCGGACAGACGTTGCGCGCGGCGGGGCGATGGCCTTTCAGGGAAGAAGAACATGCAGCATTTCCTCTTTGATTTCGACGGAACGCTAGGCAACACGTTGCCGCTCTGCGTCGCCGCCTTTCGCGAAGCCATCGAGCCGCTCGCGCGGCGCCACCTGAGCGATGATGAAATCATGGCCACGTTCGGCCCTTCCGAGGAGGGCACGATCTCGGCCCTGATCCCGGATCATTTAGACGAGGGGCTGGAACGCTACCTGGAGAGCTATGCGCGTCTTCACGCCCGGTGGCCCGCGCCTTTCCCGGGCATCCGGGAGGGCTTGGCCTATTTGAAGCAGGCGGGTGCTTTCGTCGGACTCGTCACGGGCAAGGGGCCGCGCAGCCTGGCGCTCTCGCTGGCGCAGTACGGGCTCGCGGGGGCCTTCGACGTGGTCAAGACCGGCCGGCCGGAAGGCCCGGTCAAAGAGGCGTGTATCGAGGAGATTTTTGCGACGTGCCCGCTCCGGCGCGAAAAGGTGCTCTACGTGGGTGACTCGCCGTATGATATCAAGGCTTCCCGCGCCTGCGGCATCCGCGTGGCGGCCGCCGCGTGGGCGCCGACCGCCGACCTTGCCAAGCTTCAGTCCATGAGCCCCGACTATTGTTTCGAAACGGTCGAAGCCTTTTTCGATGCCGCGCGGAACAACCGGATCTGACGGGGACGGCCTTGCGGGTCTCGCGAATAACAGGCCCGTGCGAACGGGGCGTGTCTAGGGCGTCTGGCCGGTCGGAAAACAGACTGCGCCCCCGACGGCTCCGGCCGCGGCCCGCGTTTTCCGGCATATGACACTTGCAGTGCCTGCTCTTGAAAGTTAATATGGCGGTATGAATATGGGACTGGTAGCGAAGCGGGCGCCCAACGCGGAGCTGGCGCGGCTGAAAGAGAATCTGTCATCGGTCATCCGCGGCAAAAGCGAGGCGATCGACCAGCTGCTCGTGGCCCTGTTGGCGGACGGCCATGTGCTGATCGAGGATGTGCCCGGCACCGGCAAGACGACATTGGCCAAAGCGCTGGCGGTGTCCCTCACGGCGCGTTTTTCGCGCATCCAGTTCACGCCGGACCTTTTGCCGACCGATATTGTGGGCGGCATGATCTACTCCGCGGCCAACGGCAGTTTCACTTTCCGGCCCGGACCGGTCTTCGCCAACATCGTACTGGCGGACGAGATCAACCGGGCGTCGCCGCGCACGCAGTCCGCCCTGCTGGAAGCCATGGGCGAGCGGCAGGTAACCACCGAGGGCGCGTCGCGCCTGTTGCCGCGTCCGTTCCTTGTGCTCGCCACGCAGAACCCTGTCGAGTACAACGGCACCTATCCGCTTCCCGAAGCGCAGCTGGACCGGTTTTGCCTGCGGCTCTCGCTCGGCTATCCGGCCCGCGAACATGAGCTTCAGCTGCTGAACGATCAGGCTTTCTCGCCGCCGCTGGCGACGCTTCATTCGGTGATGGACACGGACACCTTGGCTCGGCTGCAGACGGAGGTGAGGGAGGTCGGGGTTGAAGCGTCCGTCTTGGACTATATCGTGCGTCTCGTTGCGCGGACGCGCCACGATGTCAGGCTGCGGCTGGGTGCCAGTCCGCGCGGTTCGCTCGACCTGCGGCGCTGCGCGCAGGCCGCCGCCTTTTTGGCCGGCCGAGACGCGGTGCGCCCGGAAGACGTGCAGCGGCAGGCGGTTCCGGTGCTGGCTCACCGGCTGGTGGTCGAGGTCAAAGCGCGCCATGGCGGCCTGACCGGTGAGGCGGTCGTCGCCGAGGCCCTACGTTCGGAACCCGTGCCCGCATGAGCACGAGCGCCAGACGCGCCGGCAGTCTTTGGCGGAGGTTGCGGAATCCCCCCATCGGCTACCCGCATGGCCGGCGCTCCCGTTTCGCGCGCAACTTTCCGATGGTGTGCTGGGTTTACTACTGGCTGACGGCGCACACGACGCCCCGGCTTTTCGTGTTTGTCGCGATCGGTGTCGGCCCGGCGGCGCTGTTGATGCTGGTGGGGTTCGAGAGCCGTGTGCTGCTGCTGGGTTATGCGGTCCAGGCATGGATCGCCGCCAGTATCGCCGCGGGCCTGGTCTGGAGCCCGCGACTGGACGTCGCGGTTCACATGCCGCTGAGGGTCGAATGTGGCAGCCGCTTCGAGACGCGGTACACCGTCCGCAACCGGGGGCGGAGGAGCGCGCACGATCTGGCGGTCGACACGCTGGTTTTTTCCGACTGGCTCAGCCTGCGGCGTCAACGGGCCCGGCTTGCCGTTCTGCGCCCCGGAGCGACGGAAACGCTTTCCGCTTACAGTCATGCCTTGGCACGCGGCAGCTACGCACTGCCCGCGCTGCGTTATGACTCGGCCTTCCCCTGCGGCTTCTGGCGCTGGGGCCGCACCGAGCCCCATGAGCGCTTCCTGTCCGTCTATCCGCAGTACAGCCGCCTCGCGTCGTTCGATATCCCGCTGGGGAACCGCCACCGGCAGGATCTTTCCACCGCCCGCGAGTTGGCGCGCGAGGCCCTGGAATTTCATGGGTGCCGCGAGTTCCGCGACGGTGACGAGTTGCGGCATGTGCACCCGCGCTCCTCGGCGCGTCTGGGCGTGCCGGTCATCAAAGAGTTCCAGACCGAGGGCCGATCCCGCACGGCCATTCTGGTGGACACGCGCGAGAGCGGGCTGGTCACGCGTCTGCGCGCGGGTTTCACGCACGAAGACCCCGTCGAGGCCGCGCTCTCGTTGACGGCCGCGATCATTGATGCCCTGTCGGCCACCGATCGCGTTCTGGAGCTGCTGGTGGCGGGCCCCCAGATCTACCGCTTCGTGAGTGCGGGCCGCGTGGGATATCTCGAAGAGGTCCTGGACATCCTGGCTGCGGTCGAGCCCTGCCGGGAAGACCCGCTTGACCGGTTGGAGCCGCTCCTGTTTGACGAGATCCGCACGATTCAAAGCGTCTGCCTGATTCTGACGGGATGGGACGCGCGTCGCGAGGCGCTGGTGCGGGAGGTCAGCGCCTGGGAAACCGGGCTGAAGGTCGTGCTGCTGGTGGCGCACGGGCATCCCGTTGAAGGGCTGCCGCCGGAGGTGATCTGCCTTTCGGCCAGGGATGTGCTCAGAGGGGAGGTGCTCAGCTTATGAAGAAGCGGCTGAAAGCGCCCCTCCTCTCCCTTTTCCCGCACTCGGCGGCGGCGCCGCGTCGCAGCCGGTGGCCGGTGTTTTTTAGCGCGCTGGCCCTGCTGTGGTGCGCGTGGTGGTATTGCAGGGAAGAAAGCCAGGGGCTGCTGCTCCTGGCCGCGGGCCTGGCCGCGCTGGCGGTGGCCCGGCCGCGGGCGTTCCCTGGCACGGCACGTTGGGTCATCTGGAGCGGGGTGCTGCTGACGGTTGCCTGCCTTGCCGCAAACGTGTCACGCCTGGTGCCACCCGAGAACGCGTTGGGAGACACGCGGGCTGTTGACCGCGTGGTCACGGTGGCTTTCGCGCTGGGGCTCACCGCGCTGTTCTTCCGTCCCACGATCGACGGGGTGACGCTGGCGGCGGTTGGCGGATTGCCCATGGCGATGGTCGTCCTGTCGCGGGGCGAGAGCCTATCCGGGGCCGCCAAAGGGCTGGAGATGCTGATCGTGTGGGGCCTGGTCGCGCTGTTGATGGCGGCTGATCTGGCGCAGCGGCTTGCGCAGCCACGCACCGCAGAGAGGCTTGCGCCGGGGGCGCGGGAGTTGGGGTGGCGCTTGGTGATCCTGGCCGCGATTGCCTGCCTGGCGCTTGGTTTGCGCCTGCCGGTCGAATGGGCCGCCAAAAGCGTGCAGAAACGCCTGTTCGGATGGGTGATGTATGCCGAACATGTACCGAGGCGGCGGGCGGGAGATCTTTGGCTGACCCGGCCGACTCCGGCTGACTTTGGTCAGCGCATGCGCGTGGTCCTGCTGGCCGGCCCGGAAGGATTGCCCGCCTATCTGCGGGAACGCGTCTTCGCCCGTTATCGCGACGGGCGGTGGACGGACGCCAAGCCGGAAATCCCGCTGAAAGAATCCTCGAGTGATCCGTCGGGCCGCAAAAGGAACGTTTATGCGCTGACCCCGGTCGTGCCGCAAACCCCCGCGTTTGTCTGGCGCTTCGAAGTAATGGCTCCCGCACTCTTGGCCGGATTCTGCCTGCCCGGCAACGCCGTTACGCTGACGTGTGACGGAGCCCCTCCGTTGGCGGACACAAGCGGGACGGTCGCGGCCAAAGAAGTGATGCCGGACAAATATGACCTGACTGTCCGCCCCAGCCGTCTGATAGCAAGCGCGTACCCGTGGCCGGACGGCCTTTCCGATCCCGTATATCTCGAGATCCCCGCCCCGTTGGCGGGCGCCGTTTCGAATTGGGTGTCCGCGTGCGCGGGACTTGCGGACGCGACGACGCTGGAGGCGGCCATCCTGCGCATCGAGCGTCATTTCGCCACGACCTTCACTTACCGGCTGGGGCTGCGGATGCAGGCGGCACCCGACCCGCTTGTGGATTTTATGTCGCGCAAAGAAGGGGCCTGCACGTTGTTCGCCAGCGCAGCGGCGCTGATGTTCCGGAGCTGCGGCGTCCCCTCGCGCCTGATCGAGGGGTACGGGTGCAGCGGCTGGAACCCGTGGCTGCACAGGTGGGTCGTCCGTGAGCGCGACGGTCACGCGTGGGTCGAGGTTTGGGACCGGGCCTCGGGGCGATGGCTGGTGGCTGACCCCACGCCGCCGGACGGGCAGCCTGCCGCCTTGAACAAGCCGGGCAAGGTCCGGTTGGCTTTTGACCTGCTGGTCGCAGGGTGGCAGCGCTTTCTCGCCTATCTGAGAGGCACCAATTTTTTACAGGTGATCGCCGATGTCGGCGAAACGGCCCTGCTTTTCTTATGGGATATGGCGGTGAGTCTTCCCGGCGCGGTGGTGCTGGCAGGCTTTTGCGCGGTCTGGTGGCTCCGCCGCCGCGCGAGCCAACGGGAACGCACGTCAGCGGAGCGGCTGCAATTTGAACTGGTCCAGGCGATGGGGGGGCTTGAGCGGCGGTCCGTTGCCGCGCATTTGCGCCGCCTCAGCTTTGAAAGTTGGAATGCGTGGCTGAGACGGATCGGCCCTGAGTTGCCTCCTGCACGGTTGGACGAGCTGCGTCAATGGCTAGAGAGCTATCAGAGCCTGCGCTACAGCGTGACCTTGGACGAAGCCGCGGTCCGTGCCTGGATCGCACGCGCGCGAAGCATGAAATAGGTGGTGCCGCGGCATGCGGGAAGACCGAACGTACGACCGTTAACCGTTCAACGGCCTTTTACTGCACGCCGGCTGCGCCGAGTCCGAAGAGCTTGAACTCGTGGCCGTCGCTGCCGGGGTTCTTTTCTTCGAGCAGCTCGATGCGCACCGTGTGTTTCCCCGGCTTCAGGTCCTTCGCGAGCAGGTTGGTGCAGCGGTAGCCGCCCCAGGTCTGGTTGAACCAGCCGTCGTAGACCACGGGCGCGCCGCCGTCAACCTGCAGCTTGGCCTTGCCCATCGGCCGCTTGATCACGAAGTGCATCGAGAAGATCGCCGTGCCGTTGATCTCGAACTCGATGACGCTGCCCGGTTTGTCGCTGACCCAGTTCTTCCACGTCTTGTCGAGGGTCCAGCCGCTGTTGCTGAGCGGCTTCAGCTCCGGCGCCTCGAAGAGGGAGGTGTGCTCGTACAGGTCGCTGAAGAGCGGCGCAGGCAGGGGTTGTGCCGCCGCGGGTTTGTCCATGCCTTGCTTGGCGATCTCCAGCAGATAAGCGACGAACTCGGCGGCGCAGGCGTGGCCGAGGTCGTTGGGGTGAACCTCGTCGGCCATGACGGCCTCCCACGCCAGGCGGCCCGCTTTGATCTCCGGCCAGAGCGCGTCGCGGTAGCTGACGATCGGCAGGCTGTAGTGAACGCCGACTTTGCTGTGCCACTCCTGCGCGTTGCCGCCGCCTTGGTGCATCATGAAGAGCTGCACGACCGCAGGCTGGTTCGGCTGCTTGAGAATCTGACGGGTCAGGCCCTCGAGCGTCTCCGCGGCGGCCTGGGTGTTGCCGTCGTTGACGCCGTACTCCACCACCACGAAGTCGGGATTGTGCGCGAGGAGGTCGCGGCGGGCACGCAGCGCGCCGAAGTTGGAGCCGGTCGCGCCGACGCCGGCATTGACGAACTCGATCTGCGCTTTCGGGAAGGCCTTGCGCCACCAGTCGGCCATGAGGTTGCCATACCGCAGCTCCGGTTTGCTCGCTTTGGCGCCTTGGGTAATCGAGCCGCCGATGACCGCCACGGTCACCTTCTCGCCGCGCTGAGCCTTGGCCATGACCTGCCACACGCGGCTGAGGTCGCCGGTGCTGACCAGCGATTGCGGCTGGACGGTCTTGCTCTCGAAGGCCTGCGTGGAGGCGGCGAGCAGCGTGAGGGCCGCGATCGCGGCGGATTTAAGCGGATTCATAAGGTGAGCCCCTTTCCAGAACGGCCAGACGTTGATGTGGGTTTCTAGGGGCAGTCCGCGATCTCCCTGTCGCGGCGGCGTGCTCGGAGAGCCCGCGCCACCCTGAAATGCCAGGCCGCATTATAACGTTGTTGTTTTTGGGTGTCATCCGGAAATCGCTCATCCGCGGACGCGGCCCCAAACGCGCTTGAAACATCCCGGGGATCGGGTGTATGGTGACGCGAAAAGAAGGGGGGGCTTGGCGATGAGACACTGTTGGCTTGGGTTGGCGCTGGCGATGTGCGCGGGGGCGGTGGAACTGCCGTGCGAGGTGTCGTGGGTCGGCAACGATTGGGGCGGCAAGCCCGACTGGGTGCTGCAGGACATCGATGACCTGTATGTGACGCCCGAGGGCGACGTCTATACGCACGTCGACTGGGAAGAGGGCGGCGGCAACGTTATGCGCTTCGGGCCGGACGGCGCGTGGAAGGGCGCGGCCATGCACACGCACGGCTGGGGCTACGGCGGCGGCGAGGCGGTCGCGGCCAACGCCAGGTATGTGTTCATCGCGCAGCGCGCCGAGAACGAGCATGGCGGGCTGGCCGATGAGGCGACCTGGCCTCCCAAGGGGTCCGGCTGGCTGGGGGTGTCGCGCCGGCTACGCAGCGACTTCCGCACGGGTGCTCCCTTCGAGGGCGGCAAAGGCGGCAAGGGCGACACCCTCAAGGCGAGTTTCAAGGTCGTGGAAGAAGTGCCCGCGGGCGCGCCCGAGACGATCCGCGGGCTGTGGGCCGCCGAGACGGAGCTCTATGTGGCGCTGAAGCGCGCGGGCGTGGTGCGCGTCTATGACGCGGAGACCCTGGCTGAGAAGCGGTCGTGGCGCGTGACGCGGCCGGACCGCATGGCGATGGACGCGCACATGACCCTGTGGGTGCTGCTCGCGCCCGAGGACGAGAAGGCCGGAGCATGGGCGCTGGCGGGGTTTGACGCCGCAGGCAAAGAGAAGGCGCGGCTGACGTTTGACGCCGCGGTGCGGCCGGCGGATCTGGCGGTCGATGCGAAAGGCCGACTGCTGGTGAGCGACACCGGGAGTGCTCAGCAGATTCTGCTCTATGACGGGCTTGAGACGGCGGCCCCCAAACCGTGCGGCGCCTTCGGCGAGCCGCGCGGGATATTCGGCGGGCCGGTGCCGGGCCGCGCGGGCGAACGGCGGTTCAACCACCCGCGCGGCATCGGCACGGACGCGGCCGGCAACCTCTATGTCGCGAACAGCGGCGGCACGGGCGGTGGCAGCACGGTGCTGGAGTCGTACGCGCCGGACGGCGCGCTGCGCTGGCGGCGCTGCGGCCTGTTCTTCGTGGATCTGCCGGATCTCGATGCAGAATCGGAGCGCGTTATTTATTCCAAGGAGGAGCGCTTCACGGTCGACTTCGCGAAGCCCGCCGGACAGCAGGCGGCGTATGCGGCCTACACCGCGAACCCGTGGAAATATCCCGACGATCCGCGCCTCCACATCTGGTCGGCCAACGCCTGGTTCCTGAAGCTGCAGGGGGTGCCGCTGCTTTTCGTCTCCAACATGGGCCAGGACTATGTGCAGGCCTACCGCTTCAGTCCCGCGACGGACGGCGAGACCGCGATCCCCGCGGCGCTGTTCGCGAAGAGGCCGGCGAAGGTCAAGGAGGACGGCTGGCCGCGCGGCCAGCCCGCGTCGGGCGCATGGTGCTGGAGCGATGTCAACGGCGACGGCGCGATGCAGGCCGGCGAGTACGAGCCGGTTGAAAAAGAAGGCGGCGGCTGCATGTTCGTGGACGCGCAGGGCACGCTCTGGCGCGTGTTCAGCGAGGCGGCGCACGGGGCGGCGTTCAAAGGCTTCACGGCGAAGGGCGTGCCGCAGTGGGCCTGGAAGGAGGCGCGTGCGGCCGCGCGTCCGGCAGAGCTGAGCGAACTGCGGCGGTTCAAAGTTGACGCGGCGCGTGACATCGCGGCCTTCGGCGGGGATGCGGGCGAGGACAAGCATCAGCACTGGAAGCCGATGGGGCCGGCCGTGGCGGTGTACCGCGATGTGCTGAAGGGCTCTCCGGTGAAGCTCTGGTCAGCGGTGCTGCCCTACAGCAAAGGCAGCCAGGGGCACGAGTCGTCGGAGCCGATGTCCTTCGAGATCGCGGGGGACTATCTCTTCGTCTGCTATACGCGCGGGCTGAAAGAGGAGAACGTCAAGTATGCCTTCGTGAAGGTGTTCGGGCTGAGGGACGGGACGTTTATCGGAAATCTGGTGCCGGAGCGCGTGACCGGCGAGCTGGGCCTGCTGGATCTCGAGGATGCGGTCCGCGTGCGGCCGCTGCGCGACGGCAGCTATCTGGTCTTTCTGGAGGACGACTACAAGGCCAAGAGCGTGATGCTGCGCTGGCGGCCGGAGTGACGCGGCACGAAGTCAATCGCTCAAACCGCGAATCATACGAATTAAACCGGTTCATTCGCGCCCCTGGGCGCGATTCGCGGTCGGCTGTGCGGCCTGTGTTTCAGGCTGGTTACTCTTTCATTTTCCAGCGTGTCACGACGCGAAGACCGGCATCCTCGAACTGCAGGTTGAGGTTCAACAGGTCGAGTCCGGCAAGCAGGCCGAAGGGGCGGTCTCCGGGTTTGTACTCCGGCTGAACGGGGTGCCGGGAGTCGCCGTACACCGTACTCCGGATTTGTCCGTGCTCCCAGACCCAATGGCCCTTGCCGGGATGCTCGGGGGCAAAGCCGAACAGGGCGCGGCATTGGCTGACGGCTTCCGCCACTGACCCCGCGCCGCACGTCAGGAACGGATAGAGGTACCGCTCGCCCTGAACGGCCGCATCCCGCTCCTGTTCGCACGCGGCGGTGAAAAGGCCCGGCATCTGAAGAACCCCCGACTCGGGATGGATGTCCAGCGCCATGGCGTTCAGTTCCGCTGCGCGGGCGGGGCCGAAAGCCGGTTTCTGGGACCATGGCAGATTGCTGAGGATCAAGAAGTCGTCCCGGAGCTCCACGCCGAACCGGATATTGACGATGTGCTCAATCGAAATGGAGCAGATCCATGCATCGCGGCCTTCCAATTTGTAGAAGCTGACCTCGGGCGCTCCGCGGCCCCACTGGTTTTCCGCTGAGCTGGCGGCCGCCAGCATCATGCGGCGAATGGCGGCGGGGTCCTGGAGCTCCACGATCAACTGGCAGGGCCGCGTGAGAATGGAGGCGATGGCGGGAAAGAGAAGCATCTGCTGGCGGCCGCCTCCCAGCGTCTGCGCGCCGAAGATGCCCAGCGTGTCTCCGGCCCCGAAGGTGATGATAGGGTCGGCGTCATGGATCGCGAGATGAACCCCCGGCCCGATCTTGTCGAAGGCCGTGGGGTCGAGCGTGGTGTAGCGCCGCAACATTTCTGAAAAGATCCCTCGGGTGGCCGTAACCCACGAATCTTCCGAAAGGTTGAGGGAGAGCAGCATCAGCGGCTTCGGCGTGAGAGTGGGCAGCCGCAGCGGGATGCCGTCCTCCTTGTGGCGCATGACGCCTTTAATGCTGTTATAGATGCTGTTGTCGATCAGGGGGAGAATGAAGGTCGTGAGCTGCAGCTCGCCCGCCGGCCCGTCATCCAGGCGGAAGGCGATGGGGTCGAAGTACTGGCGCCAGAACCGCGCATAGTTGTCCACATAAACTTTGTAGGCCGCCGCTTCGGCGGGAGTGATCGTGGTCACGGGATTGTCGAGGAGCGTTTTCATCCGGGCGGGCGACCCGTATTGCGGGCAGGATGCGGCCAGATGCGCGTCCAGCACGCTGCCGCGGGCGGCGGACGGCTCCGCCGCAAGATAGCCCCTGGCCACCAGCGACTGGACATCAGGCCGGCCCGCTTGGCCGTCCAGGCGGTGGAGCAGGGCGGCCGAGGAGAGGTTTTCCATTTCGCCTTTGGCCAGCAGCCGCCGGAGCTGGCCGATCTTGACTTCGGGGCCGACCAGCCGTCGGATGAAGGGGTCCGAGAGATAGCAGAAGCAACGGGTTTCGGGGCGCACCGGCGTCTGTGAAAGCATATAGCGGAACTCCGCGCTCAGGCCTAAGCTGCCCGCGCCCTTCGCTCGCCGCAGCGCGAGAATCCGTTCGGCCTCGCTGCGGGATGTGCTGATGACAAGCAGGTCGCCATCCATCACCCAGAACGAGGGCCCCGCCGGGCCAGCCTTCTCCCGCACCGTCTCCGACAGGTTTGACAGGCCGAGCAGGCCGAGCGTGGGTTTGAGCAGACGCGCACTCGGGATGCGGGCCAGAACCGTGACCTCGGTGCCGTCGATGAAAAACAGGTCGGGAAAGAGGACGGCCATTTCCGTGACCGCGCCGGACTTGATCAGCAGGTCCCGCACCCATTGCTCCGAGAGCGCCAGCCTTTCGACATAACGCTGTTTGAGATCGTAGGCCGCGGGATTGGCAAGGGCCAGGGAGCCGCCCTCGAAAATAAAATCGGCGCCGCCGTTCAAAAGAGGCAGAAGCGTTTCCGGTTTCTGGAAATAGACGAAAGCGCGGTCAGCCGGCGCGTTCTCCGCCATGCCAAGGGCGCCGGGTTTTACCCCTTTGAGCATCTCGCCGAAGGGGTGCGATTTGACGTTTACGCCGGCCAGCGTTTCGAGGGCAATCGCGTCGCCCTCTTGCGCGGCGGAGTTTGGCTGGAGCGGCCGCATCTGGAGCGTTTCCCGAACCGCCGCCCGGCCGCCGAGCACGCTGAACGCGTCGGAGCTTTCGCCCCGCTCCCGAACGCGGTCGCGCGCCGGAGCGAGCTCGCCCGTGCCGTAGAGCGCGGCGCACCGCGACAGCCAGTAGTTGAAGACCGGCGAATCGCCCCCTCTGTCATTCATCCCCCAGTTTGTCGCCCGGGCCATCGCCCACTGCGCGATCACGCTCCGCTCGCCCGCCGTTGCCGCGCCATAGGTCCAGTCGCAGGCCAGCCGCGCGCCGGTTAAACGGTTCGTGAGGGTCAGTTGCGCCAAAGGCTTTCCCGCGTCGGGGTTAACGCGCGCCGACACGTTATACGCCCATGTGCCGGGTGCCGGTTTCGGCGGCTCTGATTCAGGCGCCCGTTGCGGCTCGACCTTCATGCCGTATTTTTCACACATGGCCATGTCGATCGCCACACGTTCAGACTGGCCGTCATTGAAAAGGACCCAGTGCTTGCCGTCAGCCGCCAGCGGGTGCAGTTGCAGGGCGAGCAGGCGGCGTTCCGGTTGCGAGGCCCCCCCCTGCTGCCGGATCGGTACAGCCGGAATGAGGAAGAAATTAGTGGCCGCCTGTGAGAAAAAGGTCCTGTCGAAATGACGCGCGCTGTTGGTGCGGATGTCATCCCATGAGGCCGGCCCGACGTTGTTGTTGGTTCTCGCGTACTCGACACACGCCCAGTAAAGAGTGTGAAGAGGGTTGCGCTCTTGTTCGAGCTTTGTCTGCAACTCGCCTTTGCGCGCCCGGTCCCCCTGAGCAATTTCGCGGGACTCCGGCGAGAGCACAAGCTGGATCTGTGAGAGGCCTGAAGCGTTGCCGGATTCGGAGACAGACCAATATCCGCCGGCGGGCAACGCGAGTGTGCCGGCCACCACCGTCAGGTCGAGTTTCTGATCCGTGAACCTCCGCGTATTCTGGACGGCCGTGTCCGCACGTGACGTCAGGCCAGACAGGAGGACCCCGAGCAAGACAACCATCCGGTTTTTCATGCGCCCACCTTTCGGGTTCATCGGCATCTCATCAAGTGAACCGGCATGCGCCGCACGCCACTCGGCACCAGCGCGGAACATCCGAAACATAGGAATGTTCATAATCATGCGCGACAGCTATGAATCAGTCAATCCCGGATTTCGGTGGAGCGGGCGGAGAGCCGTTTCGGGCGCGTGACAGGCTGTCCGGACGCTTCTGCACGGCCAAGGCTGGGCGCGCCACATCCGGATGTGCCATGCGCATCCTCGCGCCTGGGCTTGCGCCTGACGCGGCAACTTGCGGGCGCGGACGGAACGAAAAGGCCGACAAGACCGGCAGCGGTGTGCAGGCGCACGGCTCTGTGCTTCACACTTCTGGAAGTGTGGAATCAGAGCGACAATCTCAATGAAAACGGGTCGCAAGCAACTCTTCGACCTCATCGGTCCAGGCGGGATCGAAGCGGTTGCCGCGCGGCAGCTTGACGAAGAGGCGGCGGGCGCACAGGCGTTTCTGCCCGGGCGGCGAGATGAGGCGGTCGAGCCAGTGGCCGGGCAGCTTGTCGAAAGCGGCGATCAGGAAATCGAAAAGGTCGAGCGGCTCCTCTTGCGTCGGCTCCAGCGCGAACTGCCAGAGGATGTGGGGTTCGGCCAGCACCTGCTTGCGGATGAGGTCGGCGATGGCTTCGCGCTGCGAGAAGAGGTCGGAGCCGGCGATCAGCAGCGACTGGCGGTTGGAGACGGGAGAAGTTCTAAAGTTCGAGAGTTCTAAAGTTCGGGAGTCGATCGTCGGGAGTCGGGAGTCGAGGGAACAACGCATCCGGCGCGGGAAGAGGTCGGGCAGGCGCACGCCGACAAAGCGCCGCGTGGGAGAGTCGAAGCCGCCGAGGCGCTCGTTGGCCCACGCTTCGACCTTGGCGAGCTGACGCGCGGAGAGGGTGTCCGTGGATTGCACGCGGTAGGGCGGCAGGCGCTGCGCGCGGATGCCGAGCTCCCCGGCGCGGTCGCGCAGTTCCGTGCCGGGGAGCAGCAGCGTGGGCAGGAACTGGGGGTGGATCGTGTCGCCGAAACGCGCCAGCCAGTCGAGCGAGCGCTGGATGTCTTGCTCGTCCTGCGCGGGCAGCGCGTACATGAAGTCCAGGGTGGGCTTGATGCCGTGGCGCAGCAGCGCCTCGATGCCGCGCAGCACGAGGCCGGCGTTGAGCGGGCGGTGGATGATCTTCAGCACCTTCGGGTCGGTGCTCTGAATGCCGACCTCGGCCTCGGCGACCCCGGCCTCGGCCAGGCGGCGGGCCTGCCCGTCGGTGAGCGTGTCCGCGCGGATCTCGACGAAGAAAGCCAGCGCGCGGTCGCGGTTCGCGCGCGTCATGACCTCGAGAATCTCGTCGAAGCGCGGGTGCGCGTTGAAGGTGGGGTCGACCAGCCGGATCTCTTTCGCGCCGCGCTCGCGCAGGATGCGGATGCGGGTGGCGACCTCTTCCGGCGGCAGGCAGGTGGTGGTGCTGCGGCGCAGGTTGTAGCAGCAGAAGGCGCAGCGCATGGGGCAGCCGCGGTTGGTCTCGAGATACGCCATGCCGAAGGCGTCCGGCCGGTTGATCGGGTGATCCGGCGCGGGCAGCAGCTCCTGGAGCGGCTTGACCGGGCGCGGACGAGTGCCTTCTGTAAAAGTGCCGTCCTCGGCGCGCCACAGGACGCCGCGGAAAGCGGGGGCGCGTCCGGTGCGGAAGAAGCGCAGCACGGCGGGGAAGACCGTCTCGCCTTCGCCGATGACCTGCGCGTCGACGGGGAGAGTGACGCGAGGACGGAGGGCAGAGGACGGAGGACAGAGGGCGGAGGACGGAGGCGCGTAGAGAAGCGGGTGGTTGGCAGCGATGTCGGGCCCGCCGATCACGACCTTCAGCGCGGGCAGGCGCTTTTTCAGGAGCTTGAGCAGGTGCAGCGTGCGCTCGATGTTCCAGAGGTAGCAGGTGGCGGAGAGGGCGTCAGGCCGCAGCGCGGCGACGTGGTCCGCAAGCACATGGTCGGCCGCGTCGTTCTGGCAGGGGGGCGTCTCGATGACCTCCCAGTGCTGCGCCTCGGGCGAGCGCTCCAGCGCGGCGCGCAGGCAGGCCGCGGCCGGCATCAGGTTCTCGCCGGGCGAGGAGAGATCGGGGTCGAGGCGTGGTAACTGGATAAAGAGAAGGCGCATGGAGAAGTTCTAAAATGCGAGAGTGCTAAAGTTCGGGGCTCAGTGACGGCTGGACCAACAGCGGAAACGGCGGCGCGGAGCGCTCGCCCTACCGGGGATAACCTCGTGCCTTTGTGTTAAACGTCGGTCTCTTCTTCCTCTTCCGTATCCCGGGCGAATTTGGGGTTGGCGCCGGCGATGACGAAGGCGACCTCGCCCTTGACGGTCTTGCCGTCGAACTGCGGGATGATCTCGGAGAGGAAGCCGCGGACGATGCGCTCGTGCGCCTTGGTGAGCTCGATGCAGACCGCGGCCTCGCGGTCGCCCAGGACCTCGAGCGCGGCTTTGAGCGACGGGGCGATGCGGAAGGGCGACTCGAAGCAGATGAGCGTGTGCGGCAGAGCTTTCTCTTCCTCGAAGAAACGGCGCAGCGCGCCCGGCCGGCGGGGCGGGAAGCCCTTGAAGGTGAAGCTCGAGGTGGAGAGCCCGGAGAAGAGCAGGGCGAGATCCACGGCCGAGGCGCCGGGGATGACGTCGAAGGCGACCTTCTCTTGCGCGGCGCGGCGGATGAGCCGGTAGCCGGGGTCGCTGATGCCGGGGTAGCCGCCGTCGGAGCAGAGCGCGACCGAGCGTCCGGCGTTGACCGCCTGGATGATGTAGTCGCCGGTGCGTTCCTCGTTGCCCTGGCGGTAGGAGATCATTTCCGGGCGCGGGATGTTGAACGCGGTCAACAGGCCCCAGGTGCGGCGCGTGTCTTCGCAGGCGATCAGGTCGGCGGTCTTCAGCGCCTCCAGGGCGCGCGGGCTCAGATCCGCGAGGTTGCCGATGGGAGTTGCCACAACGTGCAGCATTTTTGGAGTTCCTCGATCATGGCCCGTTTGAGAAGGTCGAGCCCGTAGCCGGTCTTGGCCGAAACCGGAATGGCCTGCGGGTATTTTTCGGTCACGTGCAGGATCGCGTTGTCCGCGCTGCCTCGGTCGCACTTGTTCAGGACGAGCAGGTGCGGCACGTCTTTCGCGCCGATCTCCTCGAGGGTGCGGTAGCAGACGGCGATGTGGTCGTCCACGCGCGGGTAGGCCGCGTCGACGACGATCAGCAGCAGGTCGGCCTGCACGGCGACGTTGAGGGTGGACTTGAACGAGGCGACCAGGCCGTGGGGCAGGTTGCGGATGAAGCCCACGGTGTCGGTCAGCAGGATTTGGCGCTTCTCGGTCAGCCAGACTTTGCGCGTCTTGGTGTCGAGCGTGGCGAAGAGGCGGTCGTCCACATAGGCGTCGGCGTCCGAGAGCGTGTTCAGCAGGGTGGACTTGCCGGCGTTGGTGTAGCCGACGAGCGAGACGACGGGCCATTCGCGCTTGGCGTTGCCGCGCGAGCACTGTTGTTTCTGGATGTCGGCGAGCTTTTTCTTGAGCTCCACGATGCGGCGGCGCAGGGGTTCGTTGCGGAGCTGGAGGTGGCTTTCGCCCGGGCCTTTCATGCCGATGCCGCCCCGGAAGCGCTGCTGCGCCTGGGTGACGGGGATGCGCGAGAGCTGGAATTCGAGTTTCGCGAGCTCGACCTGTTTCTGGGCCTCGGAGGAGCGGGCGCGGCGCGCGAAGATCTCGAGGATGATCTCGTTGCGGTCCATGATGCGCACGCCCAGCTCCTTCGCGAGGTTGTAGGCCTGGATGGCGTTGAGCTCGTTGTCGAAGATGACGGTGTTCGCGCCGGCCTCGGCGACGAGCGCCTTCAGGTCTTCGACCTTGCCCGTGCCGAAAAAGGTGCCGCCGTCGGGCTTTTCGCGGTTCTGCGTGAGCTGCCCGCTGACCTCCAGGCCTGCGGTGTCGGCGAGGCGGCCCAGTTCGAGCAGCGAGTCGGCGGCCTCGTCGGGGTCCATCCGGGAGTGGACGACTTGGGCCAGGACGGCCCGCTCGACGTGGCGTGTGTCGTGAAGCGTCATGAGCTTTTTTACCAGTTCGCCAGCACCGCGTCGACGATGGCGCGCGAGAGTTCTTTGGCGATGCGCGGGTAGGCGTCCTGCAGGCCGGTGAGCATGTCCCCGTGCGTGAGGAAGGTCGTGTTCGCCTTGATCAGCTGGCCGTCGATGAGCAGCTTGCCGGTGCTGCGTTCGACGAGGGTGATCTCGGCCACGATCGCGTACCGGTATTCCGATGTGCGCGAGCTGGAGCCGCGTTCGTAGTTGAGCGGGTGGGTCTCGCTCTTGACGAGCTTGCCGAGGAGTTTGAGCGAGGAGTCGCTCACGTCTTTGATTTTGAAGGTGCCCTCGCGCTGGAGCTCGCGCAGCACATACTGCGTGACGACGGCGTCGATCTCAGGGAACCCGGAGGCGTTCTCGAAAACCGGCACCGAAATGGTGCGCAGCTCCGCGGGAACCGGGGAGGTGAACCGGTAGCTGGCGCAGCCGGCTGAAAAGAGCAGGGCCGCGGCGAGGGATAAGGCGAGAGGGCGGTACACGCGCATGGAGGCTCCTATTTTGCGGGGGTGTTGGCAGGTGCGGGCGCCTTCTCGAGTTCAGCGAGACGGGCACGGACTTGCGGGGCGTATTTCGAGTCGGCGAATTCAGTCAGGAAACGGCGGTAGGCCGCTTTGGCGGCGTCGGGCTTGCGCTGGGTGGTGTCGTAGAAGCGCGCCTGCTGGTAGTTCTGCTCGAGTCGCAGGGTGGTCAGCTCGTTCAGCCACGCCGTCATCTGCTCCTTCTGCGGGTGGTTGGGCGCGCGGTTCAGAATGGCCTTGAAGAAGGCGATCGCCTCGCGGCAGCGCGGCTCGTTGTAGTTGTGCTTGACCGCCAGTTCATAACGGCATTGGGCGGCGAGGTAGGCGGCCGAGATCGCCTGCGGCGAGCCGGGGAAGCGGTTGAGGATGCCGTCGTAAACGGAGATGGCCTCCTGTTTCTCACCCGCTGAGACGCGGATGCTGCCGATGATGAGCATGACTTCGGGCGCCAGGGCCGAGCGCGGCGCGTTGAGCACAATCTTCTCAAACCGCTCGCGGATCGTGTCGGTCCCGTTGAGGATCCAGCCGAACATGCTCTTGTTGCCGTGGAGCAGAAGGTTGGCGATGCGGAACTGGCGGTCCAGCACCTCGTTGTAGGGGCAATGCCCGGCAAAATAGGTCATCAGGTACTGGTACTCGTCGAACGCCCGCTCATACTTCTCGGCCTGTTCGAAGAGCTGCGCGAGCGCGAGCTGGGCCTGTGCGGCTTCCGGGGCCGTGGGCCACTGGCGGACCAGCGCCTCGTTGGCTTTGCGCGCGGCCTTGTTTTTGCCCTCGGCGGCCAGCTTCCCCGCATAGGCGAGCTGCGCGGCGGCGGTTTTTTCGCTCACCGAGTACCAGAAGGACTTCTCTTTTTGAGGCAGCCGCGTGTCCTTGTCAACCGACTCGAACCCTTCGAATTTGTCGGTGGCGTAGCCTTGGTTCGAGCCCGAATAGCCGCCCTGCGCGTGCGCCGAAAAAAGGGCGGCGGTCACCGCAAGCGCCGCGAGCCATAATTTGCCAGTCTGCTTCATTGTTTCCTGTTCCAATCGTTGCCGGTGGGCGCCTTCAAAAAAACGCGAATCGCTCAACGGTGCTTGATTCCCGTCCTCAACCGGATTAAAGTATGAACCTGTTTCAGACGGGCGACGGACGTGCCGTTGCCGCATCGGTCTGTTCGCGATGTGTTTTGAGAATACCAAACCCTGAGGAACTGTTGAAGCATGAAAAAAGTTCTGATTCCGACCAAGCTGGACTCCGTGGCGGCCGACATTCTGAAGGCGCATGGCGGTTATGAGGTTCTTCAAGACGCCAAGACGCCGCTCGACGAGCAGGTCAAGGCCCATCCGGACACCTATGCGGTGATCGTGCGCAGCGAGTCGGTGCCTGCGGCCGTGATCGACGCCCTGCCTCAGCTCAAGGTGGTGGTCCGCGCGGGCGCGGGGTACGACACGATCGACATCAAGCACGCGCGCAAAAAGGGCGTGGACGTGATGAACACGCCCGGCGCGAACGCCAACGCCGTGGCCGAGGAGGTGGTCGCCCTGATGCTCGCCGACGCGCGCCACATCGTCAAGGCCGACCAGACCACCCGCGCCGGGGGCTGGGAGAAGAAGGACTACATGGGCCGCGAGGTCACGGGCAAGACCGTGGGCATCGTGGGACTCGGCAACATCGGGCGCCTGGTCGCCAAGCGGCTCAAGGGCTTCGAGTGCCGCCTGCTGGGCTACGATCCGCTCGTGAACAGCGACCGCGTGCGCGACCTCGGCATCGAGTCCGCCACCCTGGATGAGATCTTCAGCCAGTGCGACTACGTGACGCTGCACATCCCCGGCGGCGACAGCACGCGCGGGCTGGTCGGCACCCGGCTGATCGGGCTGATGAAGAAGGGCGCCACCATCATCAACTGCGCCCGCTTCGGCATCATCGACGAGGACGCCCTGCGCGCGGCCAAAGCCGAAAAAAAGCTGCGCTACCTGAACGACGTCTATCCGAAAGACGAGGCCGGCCCCAAGAGCATGGCCGACATCGCGGACATCATGCTGCCGCATCTGGGCGCCAACACCCACGAGGCCAACTACGTGGCCGCGCAGCGCGCCGCGCAGGAGCTGATCGATCTGGACGAGAAGGCTGACATGAGCTGCATCGTCAACCGCGACATCCCGGAAGGCCTGGAGCGCGCCTACTGCGAGATGGCCTACAACCTGGCGAGCCTGGTGCGCCAGCTCGCGGGCACCCAGACGCCGATCAAGATGCTGGAGACCAGTTTCTACGGGGCCCTCGCGCCCTTCGGCAAATGGCTGACGGTCTCGATCCTCTCGGGCATCTGGCACGATTTCGACCGCTACAACGACTACAAGGCGGCGGTCAAGTTCCTGAAGGAGATGGGGATCGAGCTGGTCAACCGCGAGGCGGACGCCGAGAAGGGCTACGGCAACGCGGTGACGATCGACCTGACCGTCGAGCAGCCGAACCAGAGCCTCAAGAGCTTCAGCGTGCGCGGGACGGTCACCGAGGGCGTGCAGACGGTGTCGCGCATCGACGAGTTCGACCGCCTCTATTTCGAGCCGAGCGGCGCGACGCTCTTCTGCCTGTACGAGGACCGTCCGGGCGTGATCGCCTCCATCAGCCGCAAGCTGGCCGACGCGGGCATCAACATCGAGGACATGCGCAACCCGCACAACGCCAAGACGCAGCGGTCGCTGGCCATCATCAAGCTCAACCAGCCGGTCTCGGACGACCTGGTCAAGGTGATCAAGGCCGACATCGCGGCGCATTCGGCGGTCTGCACGGTGGTGTAAAGGAGAAGTGCGGCAGTTCATTATTGCATGAGTGCGTTAGTGTGTGGAACCGGTGCGGGCGAACGTCCGCATCACCAAATTAATGAACTAACGACTGATGAACTAACGCGCTAACGAACTAATGAACGATTCTTTGACGGTGGTGAGCTGCGCGGTGCCGGAGGCCGCGGTGGACGGGCTTTTTGAGTTGATCGACGCCGAACTTTTCACGCCGACCGCGTGGTTCGATGTCGAGACCCAGGCGTGCCGCGTCGATGTCTTTCTGGAAGACGCGGCGCAGGCCGCTGCCGTCAAGCAGTCGCTGACGCAGGCCGGGGCGCTGCTCGGACTGAAGCTTGTGCCGACGCTCGGCACGCTGGCGCGCAGCGATTGGGCGGAGAGCTGGAAGCGCTTCTTCCACGTCGAGAAGATCTCGGCCCGCGTGGTGGTCCGGCCGTCGTGGGAGCCTTACGAAGCCCGGCCCGGCGAGCGCGTGATCCAGCTCGACCCCGGCCTCAGCTTCGGCACGGGCAAGCACGCCACCACGCAGGCGTGCCTCAAATTCCTGGACGCGCTGGCGGCGGAGAACCCGCGCCGCTCGGTGCTCGACATGGGGTGCGGCTCGGGCATCCTCGCGATCGGCGCGAAGCTGCTGGGCTTTGCGGAGGTGAGCGGCTTCGACAACGATCCGGACTGCATCCGGGTCTCAGAGGAGAACGCGGCCATCAACGGCGTGTCGATCCCCTTCACGCTCGACGACCTTTCGCATCCGTACGCCCCGGCCGATGTCGTGGTGGCGAACATCCTGGCGCCGGTCCTGATCCAGTTCGCTCCGCAGGTGGCCGGGTCGGTCGCGCCGGGGCCGCAGGCGCGACTCGTGGTCTCCGGCATCCTCGACGAGCAGTATGCGGCGGTGCGCGCGGCCTATGAGGCGCAGGGCCTCGTGGAGGTCGAGAGCCTGCTGATCGAGATCTGGCGCAGCGGGCTGTTCCGGAGGGGATGAGAAGTTCGTTAGTGCGTTAATGCATTAGTTCATTAGTGAAACTGTCCCGATTCCGGAATCTTGTGTTTCCAGTTTTGAGGATTAAGTATTTCAACTTGCGCACTAATGAACGAATGAAATAACGCACTTCTTCACAGCGGCAGCTCGTTCGGGCGCGCCGCGGAGACGAGGCCCAGGCGCTTGTAGCAGGCGGGGGTCGCGAGGCGGCCTTTGGGCGTGCGCTCCAGATAGCCCTCCTGGATCAGGAAGGGCTCGTAGACCTCTTCGATGGTGTCCGGCTCCTCGCCCACCGAGACCGCGATGGTGTTGAGCCCCACGGGGCCGCCGTTGAACTTGTGCACGAGGGTCTCGAGGATGCGGATGTCCATCTCGTCCAGCCCGCGCGGGTCGATCTCGAGCAGCGTGAGGGCCTCGCTGGCCACGGCGCGCGTGATGTGGTTGCCGGCGCGGACCTGGGCGTAGTCGCGCACGCGGCGCAGCAGGCGGTTGGCGATGCGCGGCGTGCCGCGCGAGCGGGCGGCGATCTCGCGGGCGCCCTCCGGCTCCACGCTGATCTCCAGCTTGGCGGCGGAGTTCACGACGATCGTGCTGAGGTCGTCGGTGCTGTAGTAGTCGAGGCGGTTGGTGAGCCCGAAGCGCGAGCGCAGCGGCGAGGAGATCAGGCCGCTGCGGGTCGTCGCGCCGATGAGGGTGAAGCGGGGCAGCTCCAGGCGCACGGAGCGCGCGTTGGGGCCCTGGTCGATCATGATGTCGAGCACGAAGTCCTCCATGGCGGAGTAGAGGTACTCCTCCACGGAGCGCTGCATGCGGTGGATCTCGTCGATGAAGACGATGTCGCCGGGCTCCAGGCTCGTGAGCAGGCCCGCAAGGTCGCCGGGCTTGTCGATGACCGGCCCCGAGGTGGTCTTGACGTGCACGCCCATGGCCTCGCCCAGGATGAAGGCCAGCGTGGTCTTGCCGAGGCCGGGGGGGCCGGAGAGCAGGACGTGGTCCAGCGCCTCTTTGCGCTGCAGGGCGGCCTCCACCGCGAGCAGGAGCCGGTCGCGGACTTTCTGCTGGCCGACGAAGTCGTCGAAGCGGGTCGGGCGCAGGCGGTTGTCGAACGAGGCGTTGCGCTGGTTGAGCTCTTCTGAGGGGCGTGTTTGCATCGGCGGGTATGATGGCAAAAATCAGGGCGGAAAACAATGCCGCCGAAAAAATCAGTGTCACTGAGCCCGCGTCTTTGGTTAAATGACCTGCGATAACTCGGGCAGCCAGAAGTCAGGATTCAGGAGTCAGGATGCTGACGGCAAGTTGTCGGAGGTTTTTTCGCAGGCCATTCGGGGTTCTGACTGCTGAATGTTGCTTTCCTTTGAAGATGATATGCGAAGTTCGGAGCGGGCCGGGAGGCCCGTCCCGTCAAGGTGTGGAGGTCCTCTTGCGCGTTGCCATCGCTTACCCGCCGATCCCTTCCGAAAAGGGCGTGCCCCTGTTGTCGCAGAACCGCCAGTTCCAATGGTTCACGCGGCCCACCTACATTTATCCGGTCGTGCCCGCGGTCGCCGCGACGCAGGCGAAGCTGGCCGGGCACGAGGTGGCGTGGCTGGACGGCATCGCGTCCGAATGGAGCCTGGCGGCGTTCGAGGAGAAGCTGGCCGCGTTCAGGCCCGACGTGGTGATGCTGGAGACCAAGACCCCCGTCGTGAGCATGCACTGGGCCTACATCCGCGCGCTCAAGGCGCGCCTGCCTGAGGCGCGGGTGGTGCTGGTGGGCGACCATGTGACGGCCCTGCCGGCGGAGAGCTTCGGCCAGTGCCCGGTCGATTTCGTGCTGACGGGCGGCGATTACGATTTTCTGCTGATGAACCTGCTGGCGTGCCTGCGGGACGCGGCCGGACAGCCGCTGGACACCGCCAGGCTGGAGCCGGGCATCTACTGGCGCGAGGGGGACGCCGTCAAAAACAGCGGCCCGTTCAGGCTGGACCACGACCTCAAGCAGCAGCCGTGGATTGACCGCGACCTGACGCAGTGGCGGCTGTACTCGGAGAAGAACGGCAACTACCGCCGCACGCCCGGCACTTACATCATGTCCGGCCGCGACTGCTGGCACGGCAAGTGCACCTTCTGCTCGTGGACCACCCTTTACCCGACCTACCGGGCGCGCGAGCCCAAGGAGGTCGTGGACGAGATCGGGGAGCTGATCGCGCGCTACGGCGTGCGCGAGATCATGGACGACACGGGGTGCATGCCCGCGGGCGCGTGGCTCAAGACCTTCTGCGAGGAGATGATCGCGCGCGGCTACAACAAGCGCGTGACGATCGACTGCAACATGCGTTTCGGCTGCCTGGACGCGGCCGCCTTCCGGCTGATGAAGAAGGCGGGGTTCCGGCTGGTGCTGTTCGGAATGGAGTCCGCCAACCAGGCCACGCTCGACCGGCTGGTGAAGGCCGTCCGGGTGGAGGAGATCCTCGAGGGCGCCAAGGCGGCTTCGCAGGCGGGGCTGGATGTCCATGTGACCGTGATGTTCGGGTATCCTTGGGAGGGCGAGCGGGAGATCGCCAACACGGTGTGCCTGGCGCGGAAGCTGTTGCGCAAGGGCTACGCGTACACGCTGCAGGTGACCATGGTCGTGCCGTATCCCGGCACGCCGCTCTTCAGCGAGCTGGACCGGGCGGGGCTGCTGCTGACCAGGAACTGGGACGATTACGACATGCGGCAGCAGGTGATGAAATCGGGCGTGTCCGAAGAGGTCATCAAGGGCGCGGTGCGTCAGGTGTACCGGGCGTTCCTGCATCCCGAGACCATCCTGAGGCGGCTGGCGGCGACGCGCGATCCGGTGGCGGACCTCAAGTTCTACTGGCGCGGCTTTTTGTCGTTGGCCGGGCACCTGCGCGATTTCAGAAAGTAAACGGCGGACGGGTCGCCCGAACGTGCCGCGGGGCAGCGGTTTCGCGGTGATGACGCGATAATCGGATTGTGTTTGTAAGGACTCAGGCGTAAGATTTCTCCGTAATATCAATCAAGGAGATGGCGCCATGAACCTTTTCACTATCCGGTCGATGCGGCCCCAAGACCGCTGGGAAATCGCCGAGCTGATCTGCACGTCCACCAACTGCTGGTATCAGGCGCACGGGTTCCCCGCGATCTTCACGGCCGGCCCCCAGAGCACGGTCTTCCATTTCGACACCTACGCGGCGCTGGAAGGCAGCTCGGGGATCGTTGCCGTTGACACGGAGACCGGGCACATCATCGGCTCCTGTTTCCAGCATGTGCGCCCCACGCATGTTTCGTTGGGCATCATGAACGTCCATCCGAACCATGTCCGACGCGGCATTGCGGGGGCCTTGCTGCGCGTGATCGTCGAGGCGGCGGAGATCGACGGCAAGCCGGTGCGGCTGGTTTCCAGCGCCATGAACCTCGATTCCTATTCGCTTTACAACCGCGCGGGTTTTGTGACCTTCGGGGTGTATCAGGACATGACCTTGCGCGTGCCGCTGGATGGCTTCCGCGAGCCGCAGCCAGCCTCGGGGCACGTCCGTCCCGCGACGCCGGGGGATCTCGGCGCGATCGTGGCGCTGGAGCGCGACGTGTCCGGCATCGAACGGCCGGGCGATTACCGGCACTTCCTCGAGAACGCAGATAACGTCTGGCACGTCTCGGTCTGCGAGGGCGAGGGGCAGAAGGGGCGCTTAGACGGGGTGCTGGTCTCGTGCCTGCATCCGGCGTGTAACATGATCGGGCCCGGCGCAATGCGCGGCAGCGAGGCGGCGGTGGCCCTGCTGCGGGCGGAGCTGAACGTCAATGCGGGCCGGTCGCCGATTTTCCTGGTGCCGGTGGCGGAGGGCGGAATGATCAAGCAGGCCTATGCTTGGGGCGCACGCAACTGCGAGATCCATTTCGCGCAGTCCCGGGGCGGAGTCCGCCCGCAGGTCAACGGCATCGCCCTGCCGACCTTCATGCCCGAGTCGAATTAGGCGGATTGGGCGGGCGCAGCGTGTCGGACGGCGGCGCGGAGCCCTTCACGCGCCGGTGGAGCCGAACCCGCCCGCGCCGCGGGCGCTGCCGGAAACCTCGGCCACTTCGGCGGTGTCGACGCGCAGCACGGGCGCGATCACCATCTGCGCGATACGCATGCCCGGCTCGACCACGAACGGCTCGTCTCCGAGATTGATGAGGATCACGCCCACCTCGCCGCGGTAACCCTCGTCGATGGTTCCGGGCGTGTTAAGCAGCGTAATGCCGTGCTTCAGCGCCAGCCCGCTGCGCGGCCGCATTTGCGCCTCGCTGCCGTGCGGCAGCTCCATCACCAGGCCCGTCCGCACCAGCTTCCGTTCCCCGGGCAGCAGGGTCGCCGCTTCGCACGCGCACACGTCCATGCCCGCGTCGCCGGGCCGCGCGTAAGCGGGCAGCACGGCGGACGGGTGAGTCCTCATGAAGTTCACAGTCATGCGCGGCAGTTTAGCAAACGGCGCCAAGTGAATCGAAAGTTTTTTTGGACGCGACGCCGCGGCGGCGCAGGAGCGCACGCCCTACCCTTGACGCCCCTGGTGGGGCGAGCGCTCCGCGCCGCCGTGCTCGGGTTCCGTGACGCTAGCCCGCGGTGATGGAGATGCGCCGCGGCTTGACCTCCTCGCGCTTGGGCAGCGTCAGGATCAGGAGGCCGTTTTTATGGGCCGCCTTGATGCCGGCCGTCTCCACGCGCTCGGGCAGTTCAAAGGCCGCGCGGTAGCGCACCTCGGGGATCTCGGCGAGAACCCGTTCGCGGTCCGTGAAGCTCAGCACCGTGTTTTCGGCGGTGATGGACAGCGTCCGGTTCTCCAGCGAGATCTCCACATCCTTCTCGCTCACGCCCGGCAGTTCGACCGTCAGCGTGAAGGCCGCCTCTTGTTCGTCCACGCGGGTCACGGGGGTGACCTCCAGGCGGTTGACTTTCTGGACTTCATTTTCACTCTTTGTCGCTAAGCTCATGATGGTCTCCTTTCCGCTCGCCGCGGCCTGTCGGTTCACGCCAAGCCGCGCGCGCATCACGCGTTCTCGATCAGGATTTTCCGTTTCTCGGCCGCCGCTTTACGCGGGATCGAGACCGTCAGCATGCCGTTCTTCGCCTTCGCCTTGACATTCTCGTTGTCCAGCTCGAAGGGCAGGTTGAAGCTCCGCTGGAATTCGCTCTTCGTCCCGTCGGCCTGCGCCCTTGAGCCTTTGAGCGTCAGGACATTGGCGTCCACGGCCACCTCCAGCTTTTCGGGATCGACGCCCGCCACTTCGGCCTCGACAACGAGCCCCTGTTCGCTTTCCCAGACATTGACGCGCGGGTAGTGTCCGCTCCGCGTGCGCCACGCGCTGTTGAGGAGGTCGTACGGGAACTCCGTCATCAACTCGTCAAGCACGCGCCACGGATTGTTGATGGTGTTCAGATAGGCTCTCATGATGGTTCTCCTTTCATCTCGCGAAGGGTGCACTTCGCCTCGCTTCTGAACAGCAGAAGCAATTTTCTAATCGCACGCCTTGTGCCAAACTGATTAGGAGGCCGTAAAAGTGTTATTAAATATTTGTAGATGAATAGTTTACATCAATTGATGTCGTACTGCGACACAGGCACAAACTGAGTTGTATTGACTCATACAATCCGCGGATAAAGTGACAACTTGACTCAACTCCGCGCGGCTGGCGGCTCGGTTTATCCGGGCCGGGTCGCGCCTGGGGGCCGCGTGGGGAGGGCGCCGGGTTGAGGCGGCCCGGGAGCGCCCTTTCCGGAGCGGCTTTCTCCGTGGCCCGCGGGGTTCTTTCGCTTGTTTCCCGGCCATCTTTCAGCTATACTTTTTTGATTCAAACCAATACGGAAAAAAGTATGTCAGACGATACGCTCAGCGCAGACCAAGACCCCATGCAGGCAGAGACCCCGGCAGGCAATTACACGGCCGCCAACATCATGGTTCTGGAGGGTATGGAGGCGGTGCGCAAGCGACCGTCCATGTACATCGGCGACACGGGTGAGCGCGGGTATCATCATCTGGTTTACGAGGTGGTGGACAACTCGATCGACGAGGCCCTCGGCGGCTACTGCACGCATATCGACGTCACCATCAATCCGGACGGCTCCCTCTCGGTCGTCGACAACGGCCGCGGCATCCCGGTGGACATGCATCCGACCGAGGGCCGTCCCGCCGTCGAGGTGGTGCTGACCACGCTGCACGCGGGCGGCAAGTTCGACGGCTCGAACTACAAAGTTTCCGGCGGCCTGCACGGCGTGGGCGTCTCGTGCGTCAACGCCCTCAGCGAGTGGCTGGAGGTCGAGGTCCGCCGCAACAGCAAGATCTACCGCCAGCGCTACGAGAAGGGCCATCCGGTGACCCAGCTCGAAATCATCGGCGACACCCACGGCACCGGCACCAAGGTCACCTTCTTCCCGGACCACTCGCTCTTCACCTGCCACGCCTTCAAGTGGGACATCCTCGCCAACCGCCTGCGCGAGCTGGCCTTCCTGAACCGCGGCGTCTCGATCCGCTTCCGCGACCTGGAGCACGAGCAGGAGCGCGACGAGTCGTTCCTCTTCAACGGCGGCATCGTGGAGTACATCCATTTCCTGAACAAGAACAAGACCCCGGTCCATCAGGAGGTCATCTACTTCACGGGCGTCCGCGACATGATCGAGTGCGAGATCGCGATGCAGTACACCGAGGCGTACAACGAGATCGAGTACAGCTACTGCAACAACATCAACACCATCGAGGGCGGCACGCACCTTTCCGGCTTCCGCTCGGCCCTCACCCGCACCGTCAACAAGTACATCATCGACAACGGCCTGCAGAAGACCAACGAGGACGCGCTCACGGGCGACGACATCCGCGAGGGCATCACCGCCGTGATCTCCGTCAAGGTGCCGCAGCCGCAGTTCGAGGGCCAGACCAAGACCAAGCTCGGCAACGGCGACGTCGAAGGCATCGTCGCGCAGATCGTGAACGACCAGCTCGGCACCTTCTTCGCGGAGAAGCCCCAGGTGGCCCGCAAGGTGGTCGAGAAGGCGGTGCTCGCCTCGCGCGCCCGCATCGCCGCCCGCAAGGCGCGCGACCTGACGCGCCGCAAGGGCGTGCTCGACGGCCTGTCGCTGCCGGGCAAGCTGGCCGACTGCTCCGAGCGCGACCCGGTCAAGTGCGAGCTCTACATCGTCGAAGGTGACTCCGCCGGCGGCTCCGCCAAGCAGGGCCGCAACCGCGAGACCCAGGCCATCCTGCCGCTGCGCGGCAAGGTGCTCAACGTGGAGAAGGCGCGCATCGACAAGATCCTTAACAACAACGAAATCCGCACGCTGATCACCGCCATCGGCGCGGGCTTCGGCACGGACGAGTTCGACATCGCCAAGGTCCGCTACCACAAGATCATCATCATGACCGATGCGGACGTGGACGGCGCGCATATCCGCACGCTGCTCCTGACCTTCTTCTACCGCCAGATGCCCAAGCTGCTCGAGAACGGCTACATCTACCTCGCCCAGCCGCCGCTCTACAAGATCACGCGCAAACAGCGCGAGGAGTACATCGAGAGCGAAGACCAGCTCACGCGCAAGCTGCTCTACCTGGGTGCGGACGACATGACCGTGCGCGCGGCCGACGGCCGCACGCTGGCCGCGTCCGAGCTGCGCAGCCTGCTGGAGCTGCTGGCGCAGATCGAGACCACCCTCAACTCCATCACGCGCCGCGGCGTGAGCCCGCACACGATGCTCGGCCTGCGCAAGCCCGAGACTGGCGAGTTCCCCCGCTTCGTCACCATCGTCGGATCCGGCGATGACGCCAAGTTCCGCTACTCGTACAACGACACCGAGCTGGCGCGCGCGCGCGCCGAGGCCGAAGCCACCCTGGGCTATTCCATCGACCTCGCCGAGACGCAGGTGCAAGGCTACCACCCGACGCAGCAGATGCCCTTCCGCTGGCTGGAGCTCTTCAGGGCGGGCCTGCTCAAAAAGCAGGTCGATTCGCTGGCCGTGGCGGGCTTCTCCGCCGCGCAGTACGTGGGCGGCGCCGACCCGGTCGCGCATATCCTCGAGGACGCCGAGGAGCTGCCGGTCACGGAGCTGCCCGCGCTTCTGAACACGGTGCGCGAGCGCGGCCGCAAGGGCCTCGCCATCCAGCGCTACAAAGGTCTCGGCGAAATGAACCCCGACCAGCTCTACGACACGACCATGGATCCGGCCAAGCGCCGCCTCCTGAGCGTCAAGCTGGAGGACGTGGTCAAGGCCGACGGCATCTTCACCCTGCTGATGGGTGACGAGGTCGAGCCGCGCCGCAAGTTCATCGAGGACAACGCCCTCAACGTCCGCAACCTCGACATCTGAGTCGGCGGCGCGACACCCGCGGGTTCCAGCCTGTGCGGGTGTTGCGGTAGGGACAGTTCCCCGAACCGTCCGCGGACGGTTCGGGGAACTGTCCCTACCTTATGCGGCTCGACAGAGTCTCGCCCTCCACGGCTTCTTTGTTGCCAGATGGAGGGCGGGCGTCCCCGTGAGCCGGCGGCGGCGGGTGAAAGCGCCCAACTCGACAAGAACCGCAGATTACCGAATATCGAGCTTCGAATGATGAAGGACCGCATCATCGACGGCGCGACAACGGTCTCGACTTCAAAAATCTGCGGTTCGCTATTCGGCACTCTGCGGTTCAATCAACCTCTACGACAGCATCACCTGCCCGCCGGTCACGGGGATGGCCTGGCCGGTCTCGTAGGACTGTTCCATCAGGTAGTAGATGGCCTTCATCACGTCGGGCGTGGTGCAGCCGCGGCGCATGGGCACCTTGGATTCGTAAAAGCGCTTCACGTCCTCGAAGCTCTTCGCGCCCGGCACCTTGCCGCTGTCGAGATACTGCCGGAAGAGCCCCCGCTGCGGGTCGGACCAGAGCGGGCCGTCGTAGAAGTTGCCGGGGCAGATGGAGTTGACCTTGATGCCGTCCTCGACCAGCTCCATCGCGAAGCTCTGGGTGAGCCCGATGCCGCCGAACTTCGAGCCCGCGTAGGCGCCGTTCTTGTTCGAGCCGACGAGGCCGGACTTGCTGTTGATCTGCACGATGTCGAACCACACGTCCGGCAGGGCCTGGTGCTGCAGCGCCATGATCGGGGCGACCGCCTGCACCGAGAGGAAGTAGCCCTTGTAGTTGACGTTGGTCACGAAGTCGAGGTCCTTGACCGACAAGTCCTTGACGCTGCCGGCGCGCAGCACGCCCGCGTTCGCCACGAAGAGGTCCACGCCGCCGAAGGCCGCGACCACCTGTTCCAGCGCGGCCTTGAGCGAGTCGATGTCCGCGACGTTCACCGCCACGCCGACGGCGGCCTCGCGCCCGCACGCCGCGTTGATCTTGGCGGCGGCGGCGTTCACGCCGTCTACGTTGATGTCGGCCAGCGCGACCCACGCGCCCTGGTTCGCCAGCGCGGCCGCGATCTCGAAGCCGAAGCCCTGCGCCGCGCCGGTGACCACGGCGATCTTGCCGGCCGCGCGTCCCTGGCCCGCGGAGAACTCGGCCTCGTAGGTGCCCTGCGCCACGAACGTGACGCGTCGCGCGCCGGCGGGCACCTGGGGACGCAACTCGGCCAGCACATCGGCGCACCCGGGCGTGAGCGAGACCACGGGCTCCCGTCCGGTGGGGTCCACGCGCCTCAGGCGCGGGAGGTTCTGTTGGTCAGCCATGAGCCCGCGCAGGGCGGGCAGGATCTTCGTCAGCATGTTGTTCCTTTTGTTAAGAAATGCTCAAGCTTTTCTGTCGCAATCAAAAATGCATTCACCACAAAGGCTCAAAGGCACAAAGAAAAACGAAAGCACAGCACGCGTGTCTTCTTTGCGTCTTTGAGCCTTTGTGTTAAAGCCCGCACAACCTCCGATCACTTCACCTTGATCGGCTTGCCGCTCTTCGCGGAGGCGTAGAGGGCGTCGATGATCTGCATGAGCTTCACCGCCTGGCCGGGCGTGTTGAGCGGCTTCTCCTTGCCCGCGAGCGCGAGCGCGAAGTTCTGCGCGGAGCGGACGCGGCCCATGGCCGGGTCCGCGGCGGTGACGATGTCGCGGTTCACGGAGCAGCCGTTCTCCTGCGTGTAGAGCTCGCAGGTGTCGATGCTGGTCTCGTCGAGGCCGTCGCGGCCGAAGAGGCGCTTGACGCAGCCGCCGGCCTTCTGGCCCTGGAAGGTGACGCTGACCTCTTCGCGCTTGTTCATCTCGGCCCACGCGTTGCGCAGGAAGAGCACCTGGCCGCTCTTGAAGCGCACGAAGCCGTGCGCCGAGGCCTCCACGTCGTTCACGCCGTTGGCGACGTCGGGGATGCCCCACGGGCCCTTGAAGCCCTTGTCGGCGATGAAGTCGTTGAAGGTCTGCGCCAGCACCCACTCCGGATCCGGGTAATCCATGAAGTAGAGCGCGAGGTCGATCATGTGCAGCAGGTCGATGACCGGGCCGCCGCCCGAGAGGGCCTTGGTGGTGAACCAGCCGCCGAAGCCGGGGATGCCGGTGCGCCGGATCCAGAGCGCCTGGGCGGAGTTGATGCGGCCGGCCGCGCCCGCCTCGAGATAGGACCGCATGGCGTAGGCTTCGGGGCGCGCGCGGTTGTTGAAGTTGAACATCAGCGTCTTCTTGGCCTTCTTCGCGGCGGCGGCCATGGCGCGGATCTCGGCGGCGGTGAGCGCGGGCGGCTTCTCGCAGAAGACGTGCAGGCCGGCGGCCAGCGCCTGCAGGGCGAGGGGCTTGTGGAACTTGTTGGGGGTGACGACCGACACCGCGTCCAGTTTCGCGGATTTGATCATCTTGGCGACGCTGTCGTAGACGGCGGGAATGTTGAATTTGTCGGCCACGCGCTGGGCCGCGACCTGGTTGACGTCGGCGATCGCCACGACCTCCGCGCCGCCGGCGATGAAGCCCGGGATGTGGTAGTTGGTCATGCCGCCCGCGCCGATGATGCCGATCTTGATGCTCATGAAGACTCCTTGCTGCGGACGGCTCGGGGAGCCGTCCCTACCGTGTGAAACGCCGACCGTTTGGGTAGGGACGTTTCCCCGAAACGTCCGCAGGATTGTTTTGCTAAAAAATGAGCCGCCAGTTTATGAAAAAAACCCGCGGGCGGAAATCAAAAACGCGCGTCACTCGAAGGCGACGAGGTTCTTTTCGCGCAGGCTCACGAAGCCGGGGCTGGAGGGCGAGGGCTTGCCCACGACCAGGTGGTCCACCACGCGGATGCCGAGGATGCGCGCGGCCTCGATCAGGCGGCGCGTGATGTCGATGTCCTCCTTTGACGGGGTGGGGTCGCCGGAGGGATGGTTGTGCGCGAGGATGACCGAGGCGGCGCTGTAGCGCACGGCTTTGCTGAAGACTTCGCGCGGATGCACGGGGCTGGAGTCGAGCAGGCCGCGGGAGGTTTCGACGGGCTGGCCGATGAGCTTGCTCTTCGTGTCCAGCAGCAGCACCCAGAAGATCTCCTGCTGCAAGGTGCGGGCGAGCGGGCTGAGGACGCGGAAGGCGGCCTCCGGGTCGCGGATGGGCGGATCGTCTTTGTGGGGAATCTGCGCGTGCCGGCCCGCGCGCCGTCCCAGCTCCAGTGCGGCCGCAAGTTCCATGCACTTGATCTGACCGAGCCCCTTGATCTTCAGGCCGCTCAGTTCCTCGAAGTCGGCTTTGGCGAGGCCGTCGAAGCCCTGGTAGTGGCGCAACAGTTCGCGCGCGAGTTCGGAGACGTTCTTGCCGTGCATGCCGGAGCGCAGGATAATCGCCACGAGAATCTCGTCCGGGACGTTCTCCGCGCCACGGCGCAGGAACTCCTCGCGCGGCTGCATGGCGAGCGGCAGCTCTTGGACGGTCAGGGGCGCGTCGGGATAAACCGCGTTTTTAGGGGGATACGAGGGGTGCGGGTCCATGTTGCCTCCAGAGGTCGAGGACCCGCCGCGCGATGAGGGCGGGCGGGTCGTTTTCGTCGATGTCCAGCCAGACCGTCTGCGTCTGGTGCCGGAACCAGGTTTCCTGCCGTTTGGCCAGCTGTCGCGTGCGGATCACGATCTGTTCGAAGGCGGCTTTTTCCGTGAGCGCGCCGTCCAGCAGGTCGCAGACCTCGGCGTAGCCGATGGCCTTCCGGGCCGTGTCGGACCAGACGGGGTAGGCGTGGCGCAAGGCGCGCACCTCGTCGGCCAGTCCGCCCTGGAACATGGTGGTGACGCGCCGCTCGATGCGGCGGTGGAGCTGCGCGCGCGGCAGGCGCAGCGCGAGCACGGGGGCGGGTGGCGCGTCGCGCTGCCAGCTTTCGGGGAGGCAGCCGCGCGCGTCGAGGTGCTCAAGGGCGCGGATGAGGCGGCGGGGGTTCCCCGCGTCGGCCAGGCCCTCGAGCGCGTCCGGCGCGCGTTCCGTGAGCGCCTGCCGGAGCGCGGCCAGGCCGCCGCGCTCGTAAAGCGACTGCCAGTGGGCGCGGCGGGCGGGGTCGGACTCCGCGCTGTCGAAGCCGGCGGTGAGGGCCTTGATGTAGAGCCCGGTCCCGCCGACGACGATGAGGCCGCCGCTCGCGGGGGTGTTCAGCGCCTGCCGGGCGGCGGCGAGCCACGCGCCGGTGCTGAAGGGCTCGGCCGGGGTGGCCAGGTCGATGCCGAAGTAGGGGACTTGGCCGCGTTCGGCGGGGGTGGGTTTTGCGGTGCCGATGTCCATGCCGCGGTAGACCAGCATGGCGTCGGCCGAGAGGATGGCGCAGCCGAGCTGCTCCGCGAGCAGCTGCGCGACGGCGGTTTTGCCGGTGGCGGTCGCGCCGGCCAGGATCCAGGCGTGTGAGTGAGAGTTCACGGTTACAGGTTGCTCGTTAAAGGTTCACGGTTCACCGGCTCTCGACGCGTAACGCGTAACTTCTAACTTGTAACGTCTCGTTTCCGGTCGTGGTGCCACTGGGTGGCGATGAAGAGGAAGACGCCGCAGCAGATGGAGGCGTCGGCGACGTTGAAGGCCGGGAAGTGGGCGGCGCGCCAGTGGAAATCGAGGAAGTCGATCACATAGGTCAGGCGGACGCGGTCGATCAGATTGCCGAGGACCCCGCCGATGATCAGGGCGAGGGTGTAGCTGCCGCCCCAGAGGCCTCCGAAGAGCTGCCTGCGCTTCCAGATCAGGAATCCGAGGGTGGTGAGGGAGAAGGCGATCAGAAAGATCTGCTGCCCGGTAAGCATGCCCCAAGCGGCTCCCCTGTTCTCGACGTAACTCAAATTGAAAAACCCTGGGAGCACGCTCTGTGTGCCCAAGGTTTTCAGGCGGGTTACTGCCAGAAACTTGGTGAGTTGGTCTGCGGCGACAATGAGGGCCGCGAGCAACGGGACGCGCATGGGATTTCCTTACCTGCGCCCGACGAAACGGTTCGGGCGTTCCATCTCGGACTGGCACTTGATGCAGTTCTTGGCGAAAGGCAGAACCGCCAGGCGAGGCTTGTTGATCAGCTCGCCGCAATTGTCGCAGACGCCGTAGCTGCCTTTTTCGATGGAGCGGAGCGACTCGTCTATATTGGCGATGATCTGCTGCTGGCTGCTGACCTGTTCGAGGGTCTGCAACCGCATGAAGGCGTCGGTGCCGTCTTCTTCAGAATTGGTGTCTTCGGTGCGCTGCAGCGCGGCGCTGCGCATGGAGCCGGACTGTCCGGTGATGCGGTCACGCATGGCCAGAAGCTCGGCCCTGAACTGGTCGAGGTCGCCCTTGTGGAAACGCGGTTTTTTGGGTTCGGCGGCCGGAGCCGGTTTCGGCGCAGGCTTTTGCACGGCTTTAGGAGAGGGGGTGGATGCGTTGCTCACGGTTTTTTTGACCAGATCCTTTTTGGGTGCCGCCGCGGCCGGGGCGGCCTTCTTGGCGGGCTTCGCGGGAAGCGCGGTTTTTTGCGCGACTTTAGGTTTTGCGACAGGCAGGTTTTTTTTGAATGCCGTTTTCGCCACGGCTTTGGCGGGGGCGCGCGCGGCGGTTTTAGGCGGGGGCGCCTTTTGTGCGGCCGGCTTTTTCGGCAGCGGCTTGGAAGCCGCCTTGGCCGGTGCTTTCTTTACGGTCTTCTTGGGGCTCTGGGGGGAGCCGGCCTTATTCTTATTTGGTACCGCCATAGTGTCGCCCCTTTCCTAAAAGTGAAAGATTCAAACGCCTTGATGGGCCGATAGTGTACACGATTAGACAATAAAGACAAGTCCGTAAAGCGGGGTTTACGCGGTTTCTCCCGGCTGGCTTCTGATCCACGCGCGGATGGTTTCGTCCAGCGGCAGGACCGCTTCGATCTGCGCGGGGTCCTCTCCGTTGGCGCTCGGAAGCATGACTGACTCGCCGGCCGCTTTTCCGTCGAGGCAGAGCGCCATGCGGGTCTTGTTTGAAATGATGTTCAGGTGCTCGTCGCGGTCCCACTCGCCCAGGATGGTATAGGTGCGGCGGGAGCCGTCCGGCAGCAGCAGCACCACGGTGGTGCCGGGGCCGGCTTTGTCACACGGGATGTTGGCGAAATCCGTGCCTTTGACCTGCTGGAGCTCGAGCTGCATCTCCGCCTGGCGCTGCAGGAGCTGGCGCTGGTAGTCCTTGGCGGCCTGATACTCGAAGTTTTCGCGCAGGTCGCCGTAACTGCGGGCGACGGCGATGTCGTTGCTGTTCTTGGGCAAATCGACCTCGACCAGTTTCTTGTGCTGGAGCTGGCGCTCGGCGAGCGAGTGCCACGAGGTCCAGTGCGCGGCGCTCTGCGCCTGCGGGGCGAGGGCCTTCTTGTGTTCGGCCAAGGAGGGGTCGAGCTTGAGCATGCGGCCGAGCAGGGAGCGGTGGGTGGAGGGGTCCCAGGCGGTCGAGGCCTGCACGCGCTCGAAGACGAGCTGGCGCTGGGGCGCGTCGAGCTCCTCAAAGATTCCGTCGAGCCATTTGGGCTGTTCGAAGAGCAGCTTGAGGTTGTTCTGCATGCGCAGCGACTCGCCGGAGAGTTTGCCCTCCACGAGCGAGATGGCGTGGTTGACCAGCTCGATCAGCGGCGGCAGCTGCCAGGTCACCTCTTTGCGGAAACGGAAGATCCAGTTGATGAGCGTGGGCGGCGCCTTGGGGAGCGAGAGGAGCCTGCGGCAGGCCTCCTCGGCTTCCGGCGACGTCTTCAGCGCGGAGAGCGTTTCGTTCAACAGGCTGAAGGGCATGTGTGGCAGGGCGTCGAGCATCCGTGTGGCGGCGTGGCCGCCCTCGGCGAGCAGGAACGTGGTCATCGCCGCGATGTCGCGCACGACGAGGGTCTCCGAGGCTTTGACGAAGCGGCGGTGCTCCCACAGGTGCGCACGGAGCTGGTCGAGCGGCGGCGTGAGAAAACCGAGGCGGCTGACCGTTGCGGCGAGCCGGGCGTAAAGCGCGGCGTCGGTGTTGTGGGTCCCTTTGATGGCGAAGGCCAGCCGGTCTTCCAGCACGCCGCGCTGGGTGTCCTCGAGGCCCGCGAGCTTGGCGCTCTCTTCGAGCTCCGCGATCGCTTCGACAATCTTGAGCGGGTCTTTGTTCGCGGCGAGCTTGTCGAACCAACTGTCGCCGTAGGACTCGGCCTCCGCGAGCAGCTGGAGGGGGTCGGCGCGCTTGGACGGGATGATTACCAGCGGGTCGCTCTTGAGCGCCTTGCGGGCCGCCTCCCAGAAACGCTTCCACTCCGCAGCCGGCACGAAGCCGTGTTTCGTGAGCAGGTCTTCGAGCCGGGTGATGGTCATGTCGCCGAAACTGCGCAACGCGCGCTTCACCAGCTCGCCCGGCTGCTCGGCGGCCAGGCGCGCGATCCCGGCGGGATCGGTGTGGCGCAGCGTCAGCAAATGGTCGTGGGGGGCGCGCGCCAGCGTGTCGCAGGCGGCCGCGAAGGACATGGTGTGGCTGGGCTTGTTGATGAAGTCGATGGTGACGCGCTTGTAGAAATCGTCGAGGCGTTTGATGGTGCCGAAGCCCCAGGCGGGGTCGATGACCAGCGTGCCGGGGGTGAGCGCGAGCAGCAGGTCCAGGCGGCGGAACGAGTCGCCCAGCGGCAGGTCGCCGAAGCCGGCGGTTTCGATCAGCGCGGTGACGAGGCGGTCCTTGCAGGCCTTCTTGAGCGCGTCGCGGATGCCGACGGGCTTGAGCACGGCGGAGAGGTGCGGGGAGCGGTCTTTAACCGTCAGATACATGCCGGCGAAATCGGCGTTCTCGGTGAGCTCCTGCATCAGCAGGGTGGTCCACTCCTCTGCCTTGTCGCTGCTTTCGACGACGGCGACCGTGTGGATGAGCGTCAGCATTTCGGCGACGGGCAGGGGCTTCTTTTCAAGCAGTCCAAGAAACTGCGCTTCGGTTTGTGCGTAGGTGGGTACGGCGTCCATGCGTGTGCTTCCTCGGGTTCAACATGAAAAATGGACGGTCAATTTATCAAAAAAAGGAACCGTTGGAAAGCGCCGCGTTGCGGCAAGAAACGAATTTGATTCAGCGGCCGCACCGGCTTCACTGCTTGGCGGGCGCGCCGGGGACGGCTCGGCCGAGCTGCGCGAGCACGAGCTTGAGGGCGTCCCAGAGCTGGGTCTTCGCCGCCTTCAGCCCTTTCACGTCTCCGAACGCTTCGAAGCGCAGGATATAGGAAGGGTGGAAGGTGGGCATCACGGGGATGCCGTCGTACTTGGTCCATTGGCCCAGGCGCCGGGAGGCGCCTGCCTGAGCGTCGAGCAGGCCGGTGATGGCCGCAGGGCCGAGCAGCACGATGACCTTGGGCCGGACGATGCGGATCTGTTCGCGCAGGAAAGGCAGGCACGTCCGCAGCTCCTCGGGCAGCGGGGCGCGGTTGCCGGGCGGACGGCATTTGCAGATGTTGGCGACGAAGACGTCGTCGCGCGTGTACCCCATCGCCTGGATCATCTTGGTCAGGAACGCCCCCGCCGCGCCGGCGAACGCGAGCCCTTGCTGGTCGTCGCCCTCCTCGGGCGTCTCGCCGATGAACATGACGTCCGGGCTGTCGGGCTTGCCCTGGCCGGGGACGGATTTGGCGCGGGTCGGCCGCAGCGGGCAGGCTTCGCAGAGGTCCGCGCGGGCGGCGATCTCGGACAGTGCCTTGCGGCGCTCCTCGGGCGAGAGCGCGGCGGCTTCGCCGGCGGGCGGCCCGGGCGGCAGGGGCGCGGCGGCTGTTGAGCCGAGCGCGCTCAGCACGGCGAGATCGAGCTCCACGTTGCGGCCGCCCAACTCTTTGAGCAGGTTCACGTGGTCGATCAGGTCATCGACGATGTTGGTCCAGTCTGACATAGTGAGGCGGAAGGTTTTTAGGCTGTTAGACGGTTAGGCTGACCATGAAGCGTTACATGAGCTCAACTGCGTGTCAAAAGCCAGCGCTTCAGTTAGGAGGTTCGAGTGTCGGCCTGTCAGCCTAATAAGGCTACAGTCTAGCGGCCTTCTTTGAAGCCGTCGGGGTTTTGGGACTGCCAGCGCCAGGCGTCCTCGCACATGACGCGCAGATCGCGCTCCGCACGCCAGCCGAGTTCCTTCAGGGCCTTGGACGGGTCGGCCCAGCATGCGGCCACATCGCCAGGGCGGCGCGGCAGGATCGTGTACGGCACCTTGTGCCCGGAGGCCTTTTCAAAAGCCGCGACCACGTCGAGCACGCTGTAGCCCTTGCCGGTGCCGAGGTTGTAGACGGCCAGGCCGGGAGCGTCGGCGAGTTTGTCGAGGGCCTTCAGGTGGCCGGTCGCCAAATCGACGACGTGGATGTAGTCGCGCACGCCGGTGCCGTCCGGCGTGGGGTAGTCGTTGCCGAAGACCGCCAGGCTGGGGCGGCGTCCGATGGCCACCTGGGCCACGAAAGGCAGGAGGTTGCTGGGGATGCCGGCGGGGTCTTCGCCGATCAGTCCGCTCGCGTGCGCGCCGATGGGGTTGAAGTAGCGCAGCAGGATGATGTTCCAGGCGGGATCGGCTTTCTGAACGTCGCGGAAGATCTGCTCCATCATCAGCTTGGTCCAGCCGTAGGGGCTGGTCGCGCCGGGCGTGGGGGAGTCCTCGCGGATGGGCACCGAGGCGGGGTCGCCGTAGACCGTGGCGGAGGAGCTGAAGACGATGTTCTTGCAGCCGTTCGCGGCCATGACCTCGCAGAGCGTGATGGTCCCGTTGATGTTGTTGCCGTAATAGGCGAGCGGGATGCGGGTGGATTCGCCGACCGCCTTGAGCGCGGCGAAATGGATCACGGCGTCGACCGGCCCCTCGGCCTTGAAGACCGCGTCCAGCGCGGCGGCGTCGCGGATGTCGACCTTGTGAAACGAGGCCGTCTTGCCGGTGATCTTTGCGACGCGGCGCAGGCTCTCCGCGCTGCTGTTGCAGAGGTTGTCGACGACCGCCACGGCGTGGCCGGCGTTCAGAAGCTCGACGACGGTGTGGCTGCCGATGAATCCCGCGCCGCCGGTGACTAAGATCTTCATAGAGGGCCCTTTCAAAATCGCCCGCTAGTTTACCTGATTCGGCGGTGAAAACAAACCGGAAGTTTGGGCGGCGGGGACGGCGCGAAGTGCAAAATGAAACGCACGCTTCCGAAAAAAATGGAAAAGTCGGGGAAGGAGGCGAGGAAGCCCCGGGACCCGGAGAGCCCGAAGGGCTTTCCGGGAGGGCTGACGCAGCGC